>CAUROG010000006.1:0-182166 GCA_963526645.1 uncultured Pelosinus sp.
TTATCCTACGATTGGGGGCTTTTTGTCATTGTCCGTTATCTAGGGTTCAGTTCAGCGTTTGCAATCGGCTTTTTATTATCTGTGTGATGATGTAATCTACCGTCTATTTATTCCCAGCAGCTTCCACTTGTTTTAGACTGAGACCAATGCGGTTACGATTTTCGTCTACATTGAGAATCATAACATCTACAATATCTCCCACTGAGATAACATCCAATGGATGGCGGAAAGGCTTATTACTGAGTTCAGAGCGATGAATCAGGCCATTTATTTTAATGCCAATATCCACAAAAACACCAAAATCAGTTACATTATGCACGGTGCCTTTGACAATGGCACCAGGGGTTAATTCTGATAATTTGACGATGTTTTTGCGGGTCATAGGGGCTGGCAAATCTTCTCTAGGATCACGGCCTGGTTTAGCCAGTGCTCCCAAAATGTCACGAACAGTAGGCTCACCCGCTTCCAATTCAGCTGCGAGAGTAGCGGCGTTGGTTTTTTGCACTTCTTCTTGAATAATTTGTAAAGTGGCTTTATCTTTTAAATCTTTTGGTGAAAAGCCCAGTTTCCCTAAGATTGCCGCAGCTAGCTTATAAGATTCAGGATGCACAGGAGTATTATCTAGAGGTGTATCCCCGTCTTGAATGCGTAAGAATCCTGCACACTGAACAAAGGTAGATTGTCCCAAGCGGGCTACTTTCAGCAATTGAGCCCGACTTTTAAAAGAACCGTTTGCCTCTCTGAATGCTACAATATTTTTGGCTACTGTAGCATTAATACCCGAAACATGCTTGAGCAATTCAATAGAAGCCGTATTTAACTCAACTCCAACATGGTTAACAGCAGATTCTATTACATTAGATAAGGTAGCGCCTAACTCTTTTTGGTTTACGTCATGCTGATACTGGCCAACGCCAATGGACTTAGGATCTATTTTTACTAATTCGGCTAAGGGATCTTGTACCCGACGGGCAATGGACACAGCACCTCGCAGTGTAACATCTAGATCAGGTAATTCCTCTTTTGCCAATTTGGAAGCAGAATAGATAGAAGCTCCTGCTTCATTGGTAATCAGATAATGTACTGGCAGTTGATGGGTATTAATCAGTCCAGCTGTGAATTCTTCTGTTTCATAAGAGGCTGTGCCATTACCAATGGCAATGAGTGTTACACCATGCTTTTTGATCGCTTCTAAAACAATATGAGCAGATTTTTCTTTTTGCCCCTCTCCCATAGTTACATAGAGGACGTTGGTGGTAAGGACAGAGCCTGTAGGACTGACAACGGTCATTTTACAGCCTGTACGGTAACCGGGATCGAGACCCATGACTGTATGACCGGCAAAAGGTGGTTGGAGAAGTAGTTGGCGTAAGTTGAGACTGAAGACGCGGATGGCTTGCTTTTCTGCATTTTCAGTTAAGAGGGAACGAATTTCACGCTCAAGAGCCGGGAATAATAGGCGCTTATAGCCATCGGCGATTGCAGAAAAGATACAATCGGTAAAAATAGAAGTTTTTAGATTGATTTGACGATTGATTAGTTCTACGTTAGTATCATGTGGTGTTTCTAAAGTTACTTTGAGTAATTTTTTATCTTCTCCTCGATTGACCGCTAAAATACGGTGGGAGGGAATACGGTTGACTGGTTCCTTATATTCTTTATAGGTAAGAACTTCTTTGCCCATTTCCTCAGCTACTGCTAGTTCCGTGCGGATCTCAGATGTTCTCCATAACTGTTTTCGCATGCTAGCTCTAATATCAGCCCTTTCACTGACTGATTCTGCAATAATATCAAGAGCACCTGCTAGGGCTTCTTCAGGGGTGTTAACTTCTTTTTCTGCTGAGACAAAGGCTGCAGCAATGTTAAGAGGTGTGCCAGTTGTAAGTTCCTGGGCCAAAATAACGTCCGCTAAAGGTCCTAGACCTTTTTCTCGCGCAACTTGGGCACGAGTACGTTTTTTTTGTTTGAAAGGTAAGTATAAGTCTTCTAATTCTTGCAATTTGGTAGTAGCGATAATGGCTGCGCTTAATTCGGGTGTTAGCTTACCTTGCTCTTCAATGTTGGCAAGGATGTCTTCTTGTCTTTTTACTAGGTTACGCAAGTACTGCAGGCGTTCTTCTGTAGTACGAAGCTGCTCTTCATCCAATTCACCAGTAGCCTCTTTACGATAGCGAGCAATAAAAGGAACGGTGTTTCCTTCGTCTAATAGATGAATAGTAGATATTACCTGAGGAACCTTAACATTGAGCTCCTTAGCGATGAGTATAGGAATATCAGTTTGTAACATAATGCACCAACTTTATGATTTTTAGATGGATTTTATTATACCATAAAAAAAAATATTAATGCTAGTATTCAATGACTTTACTAATGGCTAGGGTAGGTTCTTGGAGTAAATTTACAACAGTCCTGCCATTCTTTGTATTGATTTTAATTTCGGGATGTAATAGATGATTTGGATGATTTTTTGTGACATAGGCGAGTTGGTTTGTATTTAAGAGTACTAAGCTGCCCACGGGGTAAATCGGTACACCATGGATGAAGGTTTTAAGAATATGCATGTCAAAGAGTGTATTGCCTTTTGTTAACATCTTTTCGATTACTGCCAGCTGGGATGTGTTTTCAAGGGCGGCTTTGGTGATAGCCTTGTCAAAATAATTAGCGATGGCTACAACTTTTGAGAGAACGTGAATTTTATGATTGGTAAGACCTAAGGGCAATCCTGATCCATCTAAGGCTTCATGGTGCTCCGCTACAATTTGCGCGATTCTAGGAGAAAGTTTGCTTCGTAATAGCAAGTTGCGTCCATATAATGTATGTAATTTGGTACTGTCAAATAATAATCCATTAATGCGGGGAAGAGTAGCTTTGCCGATGTCATGCAATAAAGCCCCTAAAGCTAGTTCATAAAGATCTTCCTTAGACAATTTCAGATGAAAACCTGTGATTAAAGATAGTAAGCAGACATTAATAGAATGTGCTAGTTCTTGTTGTGTTGGATAATAGAATTGTGTATTGATCATTGTTTCTTGTTGTTGTGCTACTTGATGAATAATGGTAGTAATGATTCTTCCGATTTGTTCTAAATATAAAGCTGTTAATTTTTCATTTGAAAGAAAACTAGTTTGAAGTGAGGACAAGGCCTGAAAACAAAGAGATAGTTCATTGCGAAGTTCAAGAGAGATAACTTGCTGTTGTTTTAATAAGGTTGCTTCATGGTCGAAAATGCAAATTGTATTTACACCAAGCTTTTTTAAGCGGTGAATATAACGTTCTGTTAAGGCCATTCCTTTTTCAAGTAGAAGTTTACCAGACTCGTCTGTAACATCTTGCCCTAGTATCATTCCTGGTTCAGCATAGTCAATGATCATGGAAATAACCCCCAGTAAAAACATTTCTGTACTATTGTAAAGGATTTTCTAAAAGGGAATAAGGCGCTATAGTCCTATTAATATGGGACTATAGACCTTGAAGTGATAAACTAAGAAATGAATCGTCTAAAAATAGTGAAAAGGCTAACAGTTGTTGTTTACTATAAGTAAAAATATTCCTTTCAAGCGGACTTGCCAGTAGGATTTTATGCTATAGATCGGGAATATCCAAGATAGGTATTATATGAGGTGATAAATATGCCTGAATTGTTGTTGTGGGAAATGATTGAGAGAATGAGTGTAGCTGCTACCTTAGCTTTTTTATTATCCCAATTTTCAGTATTTCGCCGGATGATTTATCGGCAAGGAAATTTCGGTGAAAAAGCTGCGATTACAATTATTTTTGGTTTTATAGGAATTATAGGTACTTATGCTGGTATTCCTGTAGGTGATGCTTTAGCGAATTCCAGGGTTATTGGTATAATGGCAGCAGGACTGATCGGCGGCCCGATAATGGGGACATCAGCGGGAATTATTGCTGGTGGTCATAGATATTTATTAGGTGGTTTTACAGCATTTTCTTGTGGCATCTCTAGTGTTTGTGAAGGGTTATTGGCAGGTTTAGTTCATCATTATTATCGAGAAAAACTGATTCCCTGGTGGATTGCTCTTGTTGCTGGTTTTGTAGGGGAAGTAATGCAAATGCTTATTATTTTACTTACTGCCCATCCTTATCCTATGGCTAGAGAGCTGGTAGATGCTATTGGCATGCCTATGGTATTAGTCAATTCTTTAGGAGTGGCTATTTTTATGTTAATCATTAAGACAGCTATGTATACACAAGAACAAGTGGGAGCAGAGCAGTCCCATAAAGCTCTGGATATTGCAACAAAAACATTACCTTATTTAAGGCATGGTCTAGATCATAGCTCTGCTCAGGCAACAGCTCAAATTATTTTTAATGCAGGGAGCTATGAAGCAGTCGCCATTACAGATACAGAGAAGGTATTGGCATTTGTAGGAGTGGAGGCTGCTCATCATTCCGCGGATAATCTAGAACTAACAGTTGCTACACGTCAGGTGATTGCTAGCGGAGAAATGTATATTGCACAAGATGCTCTGGGCATTGGCTGTTCTTGCAAAAATTGCAAACTAGCCAGCGCCATTGTTATGCCTTTAAAGCGTGCCAATCGTGTCATCGGTTCTTTAAAATTATATTATACTCGGATCAATGCCGTGGGACATGCTGACATGGTCTTTGCCTCTGGAATAGCACATTTATTTTCTACCCAATTAGAATTAACAGAGATTGATCGTCAGGCTAAGTTAGTGTCTCGAGCTGAGCTTAAAGCGCTTCATGCTCAAATTAATCCTCATTTTTTATTTAATACACTCAATACCATTACTTCTTTGGTACGTACAAAACCTGATTTAGCTAGAGAACTGTTACTGAAGTTAAGTGCCATGTTTCGTTATACCTTGCATAAAACAGGACGCAATATTACGATTAAAGAAGAATTGGCTCAAGTGCACGCTTATTTAGCCATTGAGCAGGCTAGACATGGTGAGAAATTGGTCATTCAAGAAGAGATTTCCAATGAAGTGGAAAAATATTTAATTCCCACATTAACGATTCAGCCCTTGGTAGAAAATGCGATAAAACATGGATTACAGCCCAAGGAAAATGGTGGGTGCATTATTATAGGGGCTAAAGAAGAGAATCAGGATATTCTGATTACGATTAGTGATGATGGAATTGGCATGGATGTAAATGGGCGGTGCCCGCTTTCAGCGCCTTCTCCAGAGTGTATTGGCCTATCAAATGTCCATGAACGTTTACGGGGGCAATATGGCATAGGATATGGCTTATCCATTTTGAGTGCTCCAGGTAGTGGCACTACTGTAGCATTGCGTATTCCAAAGCGTTTGTCTGATGAGGGGGAAGAATGTGCTTAGTATTGTAATTGTAGATGATGAGAGTCCAGCCCGGGACGAATTGAAATATTTATTGTCCTTAGAAAATGAAGTGGAAATAGTGGGTGAGGCGGATAGTGGAGCTGCTGCCATTGGATTTGCAGCCCAGTTAAAGCCTGATGTCATTTTTATGGATGTGCAAATGCGAGGTATGAATGGTTTAGAAACAGTTGCAATACTTCGTTATATAGTTCCCGAAACCCTACTTGTCTTTGCCACTGCCTATGACGAATATGCAGTGGAGGCTTTTAAAGTGGGTGCTGTGGATTATATTTTGAAGCCTTTTGAGCGGGAACGAGTTCATGCGACAGTAGAGCGTCTGAAAAATTATCATGGTGATGAGTGGCGTTCAGCTGTTGGTCGTGTAGATATTGCTTTGCATAAAGCTAAAATTGTTGTACAAAAACTTCCATTGGAAAAAAACGGCAAGATTATTATGGTACATTATAATGACCTTATTTATGTTTATACCCAAAAAGGTATAGTTACCGTTGTGACTATTTATGGAGAATTTGGCTATGCCAGTACTCTGACAGAATTAGAGGAACGTCTGACAAATACGAATTTGGTAAGAGTGCACAAAAGTTATATGGTAAATATGGATAAGGTCAAAGAAGTGGTTCCTTGGTTTAAGGGAACCTATTGGTTAAAAGTAGAAGGCGATGTTGAAATCCCAATTAGTAAAAGTCGGGTTAGAGATATAAAAGATATATTAGGATTAAAGTAATGGGTAAAGTTATGAGACTTTACTCATTTTCTGTTTATTATGGGGAAAAAGATCTTTTGACTGCGGCTAGTGCCATTAGGATTGTTTTAGTGATCTTTGTTATTAGTGATGTTTTACGTACATGGATAAAGATTAGATAGAAAAGTTGGGATTACACCTATTGAAGGAAATTTTAGTAAAGATATTCAAAAGACCGTCTGACTTTTTGAGGCCAGTTCATTTTGTCAGGCGGTTTTTTGCATATCTGCATAGTTGATATTTTTATGGTGCATGCTATAGTCAGCGAGGTGAAATCCATACATTTTACCAATAGCCAATTTACATATGAGAAAGGAGAGATGGTCATGTTATCATCCAAAGAAGTGATGCAATTAGAAGATTTTCTAGGAATGGAGCAAAACTCAGTTAAATGTTTGAATCATTTTGCTAACTCCATTCAGTGCAACCAGACGAAACAACTTTTTCAACAAATGGCACAAAAGAATCAACAACATTTTCAAACTCTTAGTAAACATTTGAACGTAAGCCAAACATTACAATAATGAGATAGGGGTGATATTATGGCACAAACAGGTCAACAGAATCAACAGAATCAGCAAGGGCAAATGAATGGACAAGGCACTCAGTTTGCTGATCAGGATATATTGCAGTTAGTGTTAAATGAAAGTAAACATACTGCAGAAGCAATCAACACATACATTTTGGAAGCTACCAATGAGCAACTTCGTAAGGATTATATGACTGTTCTTGGCGATGTATATATGCAACAAAAACAAATATTTGATGTTATGCAGCAGAAAGGCTTTTACAATGTGGAAAATGCCACTGTTCAGCAGATCACAAAAGCACAAAGTAAGATTAGTAATTAATGTCCTTTTAATATAGACCAAAGGTCTCCTGTGATACGTTGCAGGAGACCTTTGGTCTATATTAAAAGGGATAGATTTTCCTTGACAATAGTTTTTAATGTATATTAAAATATAGAAGGAACTATTCAATAATTATTTTCCGTAAAAAATAAAGTAGGATTGGTGGTGAGCGTATGGAAATTTGTATAACTTCTTTGCTCAGAGATAAAGGATTTAAGGTTACCCCCCAACGATTAGCTATTTATAATATGTTATCTTCTACGAAGTCTCATCCTAATGCAGAAATGATTTTTAATGAGTTGCAGGCGATGTATCCAACGATGAGTTTAGCTACTGTTTATAAGACCATGGAAATTCTTAAAGAAATTGGCTTGGTACAAGTGTTGAACGCTGGTGAAGATAGTTTTCGTTATGATGCTGTTATGACGAATCATCCCCATGTTAGATGCACTGAATGCTGCCAGGTTGAAGATGTTCCTGATGTTAATATTGATGCATTTGTAAATGAAGTATCTCAAGGTACGAAATATCAAATTGTAGGACAGCAATTCTACTTTCATGGAATTTGTCCTGCTTGTCAACCCCAAAAAAACAATTAAATTGTAATTGTAAAAATGAATATTAAGACTTGGCATGGGCCAGGTCTTTTCTTATTATGCTAGAAAGTATATGTTTTTTTGATAACAATAGAATTTTATACTTATCTCCTATTCCTCCTAGTCTTCCCATCTTCGCGTTTCAAAATATTTAATATCTAAGTTCGCAAAGATGCATAGTGCTTTTCCTATGTACTTATCGGCGTTTAGTATTCTGGATGTAAATAGTTCCAGTTCATTTTTGCAACTTAAAGGTATTTAGCGATGTAGTACGAATGTTTATTATAAGAAGTAGATAGCATTCATTTAAAAAGGGGAAATGGGAAATGGATTTGGCTAAATATATTGATCACACTCTTTTAAAAC
The DNA here is from genome assembly GCA_963526645.1 of uncultured Pelosinus sp. GTDB lineage: Bacteria > Bacillota > Negativicutes > DSM-13327 > DSM-13327 > Pelosinus. The sequence continues at coordinate 7,904 of CAUROG010000006.1, forward strand.
CAGAAGCAACTCCTCATGATATTCGTTGTTTATGCAGAGAAGCAGCAGAATATAAATTTGCTGCTGTATGTGTCAACCCTTGTTATGTAGACCTGGCAGTAAGTCTATTAGCAAATTCCCAGGTGAAGGTAGCTACGGTGATTGGTTTTCCCTTAGGAGCAAATTTGTCTATAGTAAAGGCTTTTGAAGCGAAGCAAGCTATTTTGCATGGTGCTGATGAATTAGATATGGTAATCAATATTGGGGCTGCAAAGTTAGGGCTTTGGGACGGTATATTATATGATATACAGCAAGTTCTTGTAGAAGCACAGGGCCGTACTGTAAAAATCATTGTTGAAACAGGGTTATTGACAGAAGAAGAGAAAGAGCGTGTCTGTCACATTGTTTTAAAGAGTGGAGCGCAGTATATAAAGACATCAACAGGATTTGTACCTGGTGGTGCTACAGTAGCGGATATAACATTATTTAAGTCTATCGTAGGTGACAAAGTTGGTATCAAAGCATCAGGTGGTATTCGCACTTTCGAGGAGGCTACAGCCATGATTGCTGCTGGAGCCACACGTATAGGAACAAGTAAAGGAGTAACGATAATAAGTTAGTTTACATAAAATACCGATAGTTAGTAGGTTGAACCTATGCTATAATAAGCACTTGTAGCTCTTAGAAGGAGAGGAGGGTGCCTTATGCGTAAAGTAGCAATGGGTGAAACTGGCACATTAATAGTGGCTATCGGATTAATAAGTATTCTATTGATAGCTTTCATTATGCCCTCAAGAACACGCTTATGGCTCTATCCTTTGATGCGTCAGGCGGTACAGATTAAGGTTAATTTTCAAACGAGTTATATGGCAACTTATGAAACAGAGCATTTTATTGTTAAATATACTCCAGTAGATGCTGATATGGTAAGCATGATCGGCCAAGCGGCTGAAGCTGCCTATGAGCCTGTGGTTGGAACATTGCAATATACACCTCACGGGAAAACATTGATTCTCGTTCATCCGAACAAAAGTGAATTGCGCCAGGCCTTTGGTTGGTCTGGTAATGAAAGTGCTATGGGTGTATACTGGGGCGGAACTATTCAATTGTTATCACCTCATGTATGGTTAAATGATGGCGAGTCAGTAGAAGAGTTTATTCATTCAGGCCCTATGGTACACGAATACACACATTTAGTTTTTGATTATATAACCAATGGAAATTATCCTCGTTGGTTTACAGAAGGCTTGGCCCAATATGTAGAGTATCGTGTAAACCATTATGAATGGATCACTACTGGCAATACATTAGATAGCAAGATGTATACCATGCTAGAGTTAGATGAACAGTTTGATGAACTACCAAATCAGTCTTTGGCATATCGCCAATCGCTAGCTGCTGTTCGCTATATTGCTGAGGTATATGGAGAAGATAATTTGCTCAAAGTTGTTACTAGTCTAAAGGATGGAAATAGCTTGGAGAAGGCCATAAGTAAGAATCTGGGCTTAGATTATACTGCCTTTGCAAGTTCTTGGCAGCAATGGGCTATCCTGCATATGAATACGAACGCAGAAAAATAGCAAGAGATATTTTCTAAAGATATCTCTTGCTATTTTTCTATTTATAGTGTTAGCGAGGAGGTTTATAGAGCAATTAAGTCAAAAAGGATAAATGTTACTGTAAATAATAATATAGAGTCACTGAACCCAAAAAAAGAGTGCTTTACTATCATTTTCAATAAGAGAGTTTATGGGGATTATTCCTCTTCCTCTTCTTCTTCATATTTTTCTTCTGAGCGGGAGATACGAATTTGTTCTAATAATTCAAGGGATTGTTTGTTTTGAATAATAAGAATCTCCTGATTTTTTACAATCGTAGCTAATGATGCTGTAATTTGATGAATTTCTTCAAATAACATTTTGATCATTTTTTCAGGACTAGCCAATTTGATTCCCCCTAATATTTTATTTGTAAAGCGTTTTGTATATCTTATGTTAAAAAAAGCAAAAAGTGACTGTAGAATGTACTTACTGGCTCTTAAATGCTACAATAGCCATATTAATATGGTGAAGGGAGAATGCTTTATTTTATGAAAATTTTTCATGCTTGCGATATCCGAGGAATTGCTGGTACAGAACTTACAGAGGAAATAGCACATAAAATCGGATTGGCAGTGGGTGTTAAGCTAACTGGTAAAAAGATTATAGTGGGTGGAGATGTTCGCTTATCTACTCCAGCTTTAAAGAGTATTATAATCAAAGCACTGGGGCAATCAGGATGTGAAGTCATTGATATTGGAACGGTGGCGACCCCCGTTTTTTATTATGCTTTAAAGGCCACTAAAGCAGTGGGGGGGGTCATGGTTACTGCTTCTCATAATCCTGCTCCTTATAATGGTTTTAAGTTGGTATTTGGTGACCAGCCTGTAACTGAAGACGATATTTTAGAAATTAAAAAGATGGTAGAGGATGGCGTGAGCGTTTCGGGTGAGGGTACAGTAGTCACATTGCCGATTGTGGAAGAGTATATAGCTTCTACTGCTTTATTGGCCCAGAGAAGCAAATTAAGAGTGGTAGTTGATGCTGGTAATGGAGCTACATCTCATATTGCTCCCCAATTGTTTAAACAGCTAGGTTATGACGTAATTGAATTGTATTGTGAGCCGGATGGCAATTTCCTCAATCGTTCGCCTAATCCTGCATTAGCCGAAAATTTACAAGGGCTTGGGGAAAAGGTACGAGAAAGTCGTGCCAACTTAGGTGTAGCCTTTGATGGTGATGGGGATCGTGTAGCTTTTGTTGATGAAAATGGGCGCCCTGTTGATAATGATGATATTATCGTGCTCATTGCTCAGTATTATCTTGAAAAACAATCAGGAACGATTATTTATGATGCAAAATGCTCCATGGTTGCGCCGGAAGAAATCATTAAAGCCGGTGGCAAGCCTATTATGGCAAGAGCTGGGCATACTTTTAGCAAGGCTGCTTTTATACAAGAAAAGGCTCTATTTGCAGGAGAAATCAGCGGTCATTTCTTCTTTCGTGAACTTGGTTATGATGACGGAATGTTTGCTGGACTAAAAGTGTGTGAATTTGTTGCTGCCCATGGTTCCTTAGCAGCACTAGTAGATGAAATCCCCAATTATATTCTAACTCCTGATATCCGCATTACCTATAAGGGAACAGATAAAGAAGCTGTTTTGGATGATGTGGCCCAAAAACTGATGGTCTATCGACCAAACCGCATTGATGGTGTACGTATTGAGTTTGAAGATGGTTGGGGGATGATTCGTGCCTCGGTAACAGAGCCTTTATTTACATTGCGCTTTGAGGCAAAGTCAATAGAGCGTTTACAAGAAATTATCGATACGTTAGTAAGTGCATTACCGGAAAATATAAAAAGGTTGGTAATGAATTCATTACCAACACAATATAAAGAAGACTTGATTCAGGTGGAGTTTTAACTCCATCTGAATCTTAGTCGCACTTATCCTTAGGACTTAGTCGCTCTAGAACTCCCAATTATATAAGTGATCCTTGGGTCCGGAAACCCTTAGAGCGAACTTAGTTCGAGTTCTACAGCCTGTTTCCCTGACCACCATGGACAGGGTACTACAGGCTGTTAACGAGATAGAAGATGGGAGTCTTAGAGCAACTTGGTCATCGGATAAGTAGTTACTGATTAAATTTTATAAAGAAGGTAGTGCCATTAGGACTCGTATCAAATTCAATAGTCGCCTTATGTCTGGCTACAATGCGATAACAAACAGCTAACCCTAATCCAGTTCCTTTCTCTTTGGTAGTTAAAAACGGCGTTCCCAACTTTTCAATCAATTCTGGCGAGATGCCTGTGCCTTCATCCTGGACAGCTAGTATTACTTGATCCTTTTCCAAAAAAGTTTTAATGGTGATATTACTACATGGTGGCATCGCATCTAAAGCATTATGCACTAGGTTCAGGATGAGTTGACGGATTTCCTTAGAGTCAAGAGGTAAATTGGGTATGGGATTTAAGTCTAGATGAAGAATTTTATTGGATATGGTGGCATTGGATTGCAATAAAGGGGCAATAGTCATAATAATAATATTAAGATTCTGGTTTTCTAGAGTGACTTGTTTATTTTTGGCCAAAGATAAAAAATCACTAATAATAGCATTGGCGCGGTCTAATTCTTCAATCATGAGCTGAAAGTAACCATTGAAACTATTGCATTCTTCCTTATTACTAAGAAACTGTAAGAAGCCTCGGACTGTAGTCATTGGGTTTCTTACTTCATGTCCAATGGTAGCCGCCATTTCTCCAACCAGATTTAACTGATCAAGACGGGTAAGTTCTTGTCGTAAATGTTTGAGCTCAGTAATGTCTCTAACGATAGCCAATACACTATCTTTATCATAAGTCATGATACGGGCCTCCATAGAACAGACTGTATCATTAATAGGTATCTGGTATTCTAGAGATTGCATTCTACCGCTCTTTATGGCTTGTTTAATTTCAAACATGATTTGTTGGGCTTGTTTGGTAGGGAGTACTTCTGTTACATGTTTGCCGATGCGGCTGCTATGGGGTTTATATAATAAATGAGGGTTGGCTACATGATAATCTAAGTATACTCCCTCATTCGTAAGAAAAAACAAAAGATCAGGTAGAGAGAACAGAAGCTTGTGATTACGCATTTCACTAGCCCTTAAGTCTAACTCTACTTTTTTTAGCGCACTAATATTACGCAGGGTGCATAATACAGAGATTACGGAGCCATCTGTAGAAAATTCAGGAACAAGACGAGCGTGGTAATAAAAATGCCGTCCCTCATAATTGGTAAACTCAGCTTCAAACATGGATGGTTGCTTTGTTTTAAAGATGGTTTCAATGTGGAATTTCCATAACTTATAGTATTTTCTATGTAAATTTAATTGGGTGATCGTTTTTTCTAAGCATGTTGTTAAGGATATTCCGATCACTTTGCGAGTTATCGAATTTGTATATAAAAATCGCAGATCTTTATCTAATCGAATAATAGCATCAGGCGAATTTTCCACTAAGGATTTAAATTCCCCTTCCCATAAGCAGATATGTTGTTTATTTGAAATGGACAAATCATATTGTAGTTCATTCAAGGCGAGATGAGGGCAAGGGGTAGTTGGAACAGCATCCCATTTTGCTAGTTGCTGTCGTAATAAAATCAATTCCTCAATCAACTGGGTTTTCGTTTTATGTTGATCATTCATTATGTAGAATCCCTCTTTATATAGAATTAATGTTTAAACCATAAGACCTTTTCTGATATAATACTATATAGTCTTTAATGCTAATTTACAAGTGTTGCGATGGGAATCTAGAGTTTATTAATAGAGTATAACTAAAGGAGAATTTATGCAAGTTCATGTTTTAGCGAGTGGCAGTACAGGGAATGCAATTTTTTTAGATTTTAAACATACTAAAATACTGGTAGATGCAGGTATAAGCACAAGACGAATTAAAAACAGCCTGGCTGCATTGGGCACAAATATAGAAGAATTGGATGGGGTATTCATTACTCATGAACATAGAGACCATGTTAGCGGTTTACCGACGATGACAAAGAAGTATAATGTACCTGTATATGCTAGTCCATACACTTGGCGGGCCATGTATTGCCGTGATGTTATACCAGATCTTTGTTGCCAGAATTTATCGGAAAGTCTTACCATTGGTCAAGTGAAAGTGGAACCGTTTAGTATTTCTCATGATGCAGCTGATCCAGTAGGATTTCGGTTTTATAATGGAAGTAATAAATGTAGCGTAGTTACTGACATTGGTTTTGTTACTGATGCGGTGAAAGACGCCATTGCTTTAAGTGATGTATTGGTCTTAGAGTGTAACCATGATTTAGACATGCTGGAAAATGGATCTTATCCTTGGCATTTAAAGCGGCGCATTAAGAGCAATCGTGGGCATTTGTCCAATGTAGATGCTGCTTGGACATTAGCTCGGTTAAAGCGAAAACCTAGCATGCAAGTATTCTTAGCTCATATGAGTAAGGAGAATAATGATCCTGAATTAGCAAGAAATACTGTGAGTGCGATATTAGAGGAACAGGGTTGTAAGCTCGATTCGGAAATTAAGCTGCATGTTACCTATCCTGACCGCACGGTGAGTAGTAATTTCTAGGAGGTAGAATGATGTTTAGGAAATTTGGACTTTTATTTATTATTGGTGTACTTGGAGCACTAATTGGAGGAGGTTTGGTATTAGGCTATGGTGGTGCTTTTTTAGCAAAATCCGCGCCGCAAAATACCACGCCTATGCAAGCGCTATTGCAAACCTCTACTGCTCAAGCTCAGGTATCAGAAGCTCGTAATACTCCTCTTGTGAGAGCATCACAAGCTGTAGGGCCTGCCGTAGTGGGAATTACGAATAAAGCCTATGCCCGGAGCTCTTTTAATCGTAAAGAACTTGTAGAACAAGGTGTAGGTTCAGGGGTAATCTTCGATGCTAATGGATATATTGCAACGAATAACCATGTTGTTGAAAAGGCACAAGAAATTACAGTATCCTTAGCCGATGGGCGGGTTTTAACGGGACGAGTATTAGGAGCTGATCCAGCTACTGATTTAGCAGTGGTGAAAGTAGAAGCTACTGGTTTGCCTACTGCTACATTTGGGGATTCAGACAGTCTATTGGTTGGTGAACCAGCAATTGCCATTGGTAATCCTCTTGGTTTAGAATTCAAGGGGAGTGTGACTGCTGGGGTTATTAGCGCATTAAATCGTTCTATTGAAATTGGGGAACGTAAATTTAAACTGATCCAAACGGATGCTGCTATTAATCCAGGAAACTCTGGTGGAGCATTGGTAAATGCTGACGGTGTGGTTATTGGGATTAACAGTGCAAAGATTTCCGTGGCTGGCGTAGAAGGCATTGGTTTTTCCATTCCCATAAATTCAGCTAGGCCTATCTTACAATCGCTCATTGAAAAGGGGCGTGTGGTAAGACCCTATTTAGGGGTGGGAATATTAGATCGTAATACGGCTGCCGCTTATGGATATGAGCTTACCATTGATAAAGGTGTTTACTTAGTGCAAGTAGTGAAAAGTGGTCCAGCAGGCAAAGCTGGTCTTAAAGAAGGCGATGTTATTTTGAAGATAGCTGGTGTAGAAGTTAACAGTGTAGCTGACCTAAGAGGAGCAGTCGATGCTCAGGCTGTAGGCAGTACTGTGAATGTTGCTATGATTCGTAACGGTAATCAATATACTATTAACGTACTCTTAGAAGAAATGCCGAGTCAGCAATAAGATGAAAATTACAATTATTGCTGTTGGCAAAATTAAAGAGAAGTATCTAACCATGGGCATTGCGGAATTTGTCAAACGTCTTACTCCTTACTGTCGCCTTGCCATTATAGAAGTGGATGAAGAGCGTATGCCAGAGAACCCCTCTGATGCTGAAAAAGCGAAAGTGCTACTTAAAGAAGGGGAACGTATGCTAAAGCACGTGAAAGACAGTACCCACCTGATTGTCCTTGACGTCATTGGTAAGCAAGCATCATCGGAAGAACTTGCTGAGAAGATAAGCTCCCTGGGGGTCTCAGGGAAAAGTGATATCACCTTCCTTATCGGCGGTGCATTCGGCCTTTCTCCAGAGCTAGTCAAAGCTGCAAGTGAAAGATTATCCTTCTCTAAAATGACATTTACCCATCAAATGATACGTCTATTATTAGTAGAGCAGATTTATCGAGCCTTTAAGATAAATCGGGGAGAACCGTATCATTTATAACGGCGAAAACAGCTTGTAAGAATTTTAATAGGAATTCTTACAAGCTGCTTTATGTTTTTATGGTAGATCATAGATGATATCTCAGAAAATTTAGATTTTTTTTGATTATGCTAGAATGTTACACCATGGATCGACCTGTCCGTGCGCCAAACTAAGAGTACATCATATAGTGGGTGTGAGACCCATTAAACTTTGAAGTAGTGTAAGTGCTTTTTTGCTAGTTCAGTGATAATTTCTAAAAAATTAGTAATACCTCATTGTCTATCAGATTGTCGCGACTGAGGATTTAGGTCAGGCCCAGCGAATGGAAGGCTACATTTTCTGAACCGTAGAAGACTGGTGTAAGGAACCAAGCAAAAGGGGCAATCAATATACTGATGATGCCAACAACGACATCAAGATGATTACTCTTATTTCCTTGTACTTTGTCCTTTGTATGTTGCTATGTAGGAAGTAATAACGCATCATGTCTAACGGCAAAATTAAAGCAGGAATTAGTGCTTAATAAAGAGAAGATACTCATACATTACAAGAAATGTAGGTTAGGGGTATCTTTTTATATGAATGAAAATCCATCTCTCTAAAAATATTGATGAAGATGTTGCTAGTGGAGGTTCCTTGCAATGGAATTAAGACAAATTGAATATTTTTGCATGGTAGGCAAACTACAGAGTTTTACCAGGGCAGCAGAGCAATTGCATATTTCTCAGCCTTCCATAACTCAGGCCATTCGCAAGTTGGAGGAAGAAATCGATGTTCAACTTTTTGACAGGAGTAAACGGAAGGCAGTTCTCACTATTGAGGGGCAGGCTTTTCTCCTGCGGATGGAAAAGGTTCTTGATGACTGTAATCTAGCAGTCCAGGAAGCAAAAGAATTTAAAACGTGGCGAAAAGGAACGGTTAAATTAGGCGTTCCACCTATGATAGGGTCATATTTATTTCCTAACATCTTCTCTTGCTTTAAAAATAGTTATCCCGGTTTGCAACTTATAGCCTTTGAAGAAACATCGTCCTTAGAGACTGTTTCTAAATTAGAAAAAGATGAACTTGATTTGGCAATCATCATTTTACCTAAGAATTCTGAAACACTCAATACTTTGGTTATTACTAAAGAAGAACTTGTTTTGTGTATGCATCCAGATGATCCATTGAGACAACAACAATCGATTAGCTTTGAACAATTGAAAAACGAGAACTTTATCTTGTTAAAAGAAAGATCTTATCAGCATCAGGCTGTTACCAGTAGATGCTTGCAACAACATTTTATACCAAATACTATACTTTGTTCTAATCAAATTAGGACAATAAAGGGATTAATCTCCAATGGTTCGGGAATCTCTCTTCTTATGAACATGGTTGTTCGGGATGATCCCCAGATTGCTGTCGTTCCATTAGATGAACCTATTACATTTGATATTGGTTTAGCTTGGAAAAAGGACAAACATTTATCAAATGCATCCATGGCTTTTATAAAATTTATTGAAGAGCAATACAAGCTTGCAGATTCTAATGATTGTGTTACCGAATAAATTGCAACAATTTTTTGAAATTTCTCGGCATATATTCTTGGCGAGGCTTCAGTTCCCTCGCTAAGGTTGAGAAACCGCAAATTTGCGGTTTTTTTGCTTTATAGTCATGAAATAAGGACAAACGGGATAGCTGTAAATTCGAATTAATTATAACTAATATAGGTATAGACTATTAACTTATTGCTATTACGTATTTCACTTTTACAATAGTACGTGATAGTGTTTAGTTATGAATATGGAAACACAGAATGAGTGATTTAGATTTTTTTGGAGGTAGAGTGAATGATATCAGACGAAATAAAACTGAAAATTCGAAACATTGTTGGTGTAGAAAATGCTCTTGATTCTAATGTAGATTGTTTTGGCTATTCTTATGATTCATCCTTTGTTCCAATGTCGGCAGAAAATATTCCCGATCTTGTAGTTATTCCAAGTACGACTGAGGAAATATCTGCAGTCATGGCCATTGCCAATGAATATGGCATTCCAGTAACGCCACGGGGTACAGCTAGTGGCCGCACAGGCGGTTGCATTCCTGTTTGTGGGGGTATTTCCCTAGCACTTCACCGCATGACAAAAATCATCGAATTAGACGAGCGAAATATGATGATTACAGTGGAAGCTGGTGTACGGACCATTGATGTTTATAATTTTTGCGCCGAGAAGGGTTTATTTTTCCCCCCAGATCCAGCTAGTTGGAAATACTCAACCATTGGTGGAAATGTGGGAGAAAACGCTGGTGGAATGAGGGCTGTCAAGTATGGAGTGACCAGCAATTACGTAATGGGGCTAGAAGTCGTATTAGCTGACGGTAGTATTATTAATACGGGCGGTAAGGCAATAAAGAACGTAACTGGCTATAATCTTACCCAATTGTTTACTGGCTCGGAAGGTACCTTAGGTGTTATCACGAAGGTAGTACTGCGTTTGATTCCTATGCCCAAAGTGAGGAATACTATGCAATTAATGTTTCCTTCATTAGATAATGCTTGTAATACCATTCATAAAATGCTCATGTCAGGAGTGGTACCCGCAGCGGCGGAATTAATGGATAAAATTAGCCTGCAGGCAGTAGCCAGACACCGAAAGCTTGAGATTAATTCTTCAATAGAAGCCTGTGTAATCATAGAAATTGACGGAAAAATAGATGCGGATCTAGAAAAGCAGGCAAACCAAATTCAAATCATTGCTATGGAATTTGAAGTAGCCGAAGTTCGGATTGCTGCTTCACAGCAGGAAGTAGATGAAATATGGGCAATACGGCGTGGATTGAGTTCTGCAATAGGGGCAATGGCTCCAAATAGATTTGGGGAAGATATTTCTGTACCACGAGACGCATTTCCCGAGACTGTTCGTCTAATCCGCGAAATAGCGGAAAAATATAATCTAACAATTGCCGTTTACGGACATGCTGGTGATGGAAACATCCATCCCTCTGTACTCTGCGATCTATCAAAGCCTGGGGAAGAACAGCAAGTCCATGATGCCATAGATGAAATTTTCGATGCAGCTCTTTCAGTTCGAGGTACTTTATCTGGTGAGCACGGTATTGGCATAACCAAACGACCTCATATTGCTAAGGCCCTAGGTGAAGCTGGGATCAATGCTCTGAAAATGGTCAAGCAAGCCTTTGATCCAAAAGGGATCCTTAATCCGGGAAAAGTTTGGTAGGGGGGCTTGTAATGAAAAATACAGATATAGAGCAATACTTCAAAGAAGTAGACAGTATTGTTAGTCAGTGTGACCGTTGTGGTACCTGCCTAACTGTATGCCCCTTATTTGGGGTAAAGGATATAGAATCATCAAGTGCCCGTGGTAAGAACAATATAGCCCGAGGCATGATACAGAAGGTTGTTAAGCCGAGTGCTGAGGTATTGGAGATAGTTAATTTCTGTCTCTTGTGCCGAACCTGTGTAGATAACTGCCCTAGCAAAGTAAAAACCGATGATGCGATGATTATTGTTCGACAATACTTTGCCGACAAAAATGGTGGCCCTGGTGCTAAATACAAAGCATTAGGTGGCTTAATGAAAAATCGAACCCTTGTAAAATTCTCTGCAGGTACATTAAAAGTATTGCGCAAGATTGGTATAAATACTCTTATTCCCTATGGTATGGCTCCCAGGGAATTTACCCGTAAACAATATCTGTCATCCTTTGTAGGACCTGCTGCTCTAGGAAGCCCGGTGACAACAGCACCGATTGATCTGTCTAACAAAAGGAAGATCGCCTATTTTAAAGGCTGTGGCATGGGCATGATGTTCCCTGATGCAGTAGAAGGAACACTTGCTATCCTGCGAACACTAACAGAACCGCAGATTGTGGATAACATGTGCTGTGGCCTACCTCACCTTGCTCATGGACTTCGTTCCGACTTCTTAGATATGGCGAAAGAAAACATTTCATTATTTGAAAAAGCCGATGTAATTGTTAGTGATTGCGCTAGCTGTAGTGGTACGTTAAAACACATAGCATCTTACTTTGATGATGACCCGGTTTGGAAAGATCGGGCAGCTGCCTTCAGTGGGAAAATTATGGGATTAAGTGAGTATCTCTTCCAAGTTGGTTATAAACCTCAGCGCCATGTTGATGCAAAACTGACATTCCATGAACCGTGCCACTTGGGACGGGGGCAAGGAATCAAAAAACAACCACGTCATCTTTTAGAGGCAGCGGGTAATTTCATTGAAATGAGAGGATCTGACACTTGTTGTGGAGGTGCTGGATCATTTCATGTTGATTATCCTACTATCTCACAATCCATCTTGGACAAGAAACGACTGAATATAGAAAATTCAGGGGCTCATATTGTTGTCACAGAATGTCCAACCTGCCTTGTTCAGTTAAATAAAGCTGCATCACGAAGTGGCGGTAAATTCAAGGCAATGCACATTAGCCAAGTCATCTGAAAAACATAAGAATCAGGTGATGAAGGCAGAAAATTTTAGGAGGGTGAATCATGATTTGGATTGGTATTTTAATTGTTGCTTTAACATTTCTCGCTATCATTAAACGTTATGAAACTAGGTTGGTTCTTTTTGTAGCAGGTATGGCAATGGCCTTAGTCGTCGGCAAACCTCTCGTAGCCATAGATGCTTTTGCCAAAACTATGGTTAGTGGCGGACTTGTAACAACGATTTGTACAGTGATGGGCTTTTCCTATGTAATGAAGCTGACTGGTTGTGATAGTCATCTAGTAAACTTACTTACTAGCTTGCTAAAAAGAGCTAAATTTATCCTGATACCGGGAGCGGTTATCATAACCTGGGTAATTAATATCGCATTGCCAAGTACGGCAGGATGCGCTGCTGCTGTTGGTGCCGTATTAATACCTACTCTGATTGGGGCTGGTGTACACCCTGCCATGGCTGCTGCTTGTGTTATGTCTGGTACAATTGGCAGTGTTATGAGTCCTGGCCTTGCTCATAATCCGTTCATTGCTAAATTAGCCAATGTTGATGTAATGACAGTAATTGCAGGTCATACCATACCTGCCGTTATTTCCCTTCTTGTTGCAGCAACGATGCTGACGATTGTTTCTTACTTGCGTAAAGAAGGTGCTAACACTGAACGATCCTCTAAAATTGCTGGTGATGAGAAAAATTTCAAGGTTAACTATATAAAAGCACTAGTTCCTATCATTCCACTTATATTATTGGTGTTAGGTAGCAAAATGGTTGGTCTTATTTCTGAAGTTACAGTTCCTCAAGCTATGATTATGGGTGCGATTCTAGGTTTTGTTGTAACCTTGGGTAATGCACAAGAAATATCCAAAAGCTTTTTTAAGGGAATGGGTGATTCTTATGGTGAAATAATGGGTATTATTATTGCAGCTGCTGTGTTCACTCAAGGTATGGATACCATTGGACTCACTGGTGCACTCATTGAAAAAATGAAAGAATCACAGGATATAGCTAGATATGCAGCAACCTTTGGTCCATTCTTCCTTGCAGTTCTGAGTGGCTCAGGTGATGCTGCCGCTCTTGCTTTCAATGGTGCAGTTACACCCCATGCTGCACAATTTGGCTTCACAATCACAGATATGGGCTCTCTTGCCACAATTTCTGGTGGTTTAGGGCGTACGATGTCTCCAGTTGCAGGTGGTGCCATTGTTTGTGCAACAATAGCTGGTGTAAATCCTATGGAAATTGCTAAACGAACTGCCCCAGGAATGTTCCTTGCTCTTATTGCTGTCTTGATTGTTTTCTCATTCAAATAATTGCTGTTTGATCCAATATGGAGAACCGTATCATTTATAATGGCTAAAGACAGCCTCAACCCCTTGTAAAATAAGGAGTTGAGGCTGTCTTTAGCCATTTTGGAAGTGCTCGATTTCATTTGATCCTACCAAGTCAATGCAATTTTCAAAGGTTAGAAACAATTAGTTATTGGTTGAAAGTAGGTTGACGATTTGCTTATTATGATGGGATCAGGGAAAATGATTAGTGCATCACCTTTAACTGTTTGCCCTGTTACTCAGAACCGTATCATCTGTGATGCGAAAACTCCTGCAGCAATTCTAACTTGAATGAACTGAACCTATTTGAACAGACAGTAATAACAAGCCCACTCGTAGCATAGCTTTAAATTACGCAAACTGGCATCGTTTTTCAAATGGTGTCAGTTTTGTTTTGAGCTGAATACGCTCATAATTGTAAAAATGAATATACTCTTCAATACGTTGTCTAGCCTCTATGAATGTATTGAGTTTACGTCTATAAATACACTCTGTTTTAAGAATACCAAAAAAGTTTTCCGCCATTGCATTATCATAGCAGTTTCCACGTCTTGACATAGATGGTGTTATACCATATTCTCTAGTTAGGTCAAAATACCCACGAGAGGTGTATTGAAGCCCTTGGTCACTATGGAGTTGCAGCTCTGTAGTGATCTTCTCCTTTTCCATTGCTTCTTTTATTGTGTTCAATACCAAATGAACTGTTTGCTCTGTTCCCATTTTGAAAGAAATAATACTGTTATCATACAAATCGCGAATGATGGATAAATAGAGTGTTCCTTCCCCGGTTTGTATATAAGAGATATCTGTAACCCATTTCAAATTTGGCTTATCAGTATAAAACTCTCTGTTGAGTACGTTTTCATATTTATGTAGCTGCTCCCCCACCTCCGATACTTGCGCCGTCGACGGATTTCAGATAGCAAACCGTACTTATTCATAATTCCTCAAGACTGTATTTAGAACAAGCAAGACTCAGGAAAAGGGTGGGACAGTTGGGGACGTTCCTTATTGTCATTGATAAAACAGGATGATAAGGATAAGATGCTTACCGTATAAGAAGTGCCAGACGAAATGGATAACGCCGATTTAGGAAAAATTTAGACGTTGTTTTTGTGTAATGTCAAGTTGACGATGACAGGCTATGATGTGACTGAGATCGTCTCTGATGCTCTCGTATGAAAATCAATAGAAAAGAGGGATATAGATGAAAAAAATTGTGGCGATGATAGGCGTCTATATGTTGTGCTATCTGTTGGGCAGCGGCGCATTTGCTGCAGAGCCAGTAGATTTTTGGCAGTATAAAAAAATATTGAACAGGTGGCCGAACCGTTAACGGAGCAAATGATGCAAGCGCTTAACGACGAAGATTATGGTCACTTTCAAAGCTGTCTGAGCGAGAAGATGAAAGCGGTGCTTCCCGAAAGTGCATTTAAGAAAATGGCAAGTGACTTGAAAGGGAAATTCGGTAGCTACAAAACAAAAGAAGTAATGAGTATTGAATTGTGTGAAGAATACATAACGGTTAACTACAAAGGTCTGTTTTCTCAAACAGCAGATCCAGTGCTACTTCGTACTGTACTGGTGTCAGAAAACGGGAAAACCTGCGTTGGCGGCGTATGGCTAAATCCGATCAAGCTAATCGGTCATACTAACCCTAACCCGTATAAATAAAAGAAAGGATTAAAGATAAGCAAGGGAGCAGTTTTTCCTGTTTTCTTGGGTAATAAAATAATTCGCTGTTATATCCGATACGGCGAACCGTATCATCTATAATGGCGAAAAAGCTCCCCAAAGGATTCTAACGCGAATCCTTGGGGGAGTTACTAATTTACATTCGTAACTAATGTTGTAAAAAATCATAAGTTATTGAGATGCAGATCTCTACAATAGGCTTCTGCCTTTCGATAAGGGAGTGATGAAAACTGCTAAATGGATAATGAAATGGAAATGGAATAAAGGATTCAAGGTTAATGAAGGCACGGCGATTGCTCTTTTTTAGATAGTCTAACTAGATTATTGCTATAAATTCTTTACCAAATTTCCTGCAATTATCAATAGCTTGTTCATCAGGATTCCATAATCCCCGCAGTCCATCATTTACTACTGTAAACCCGCTATCTTTGAGCCGCTCTGATAATACCTTAATTCCTTCACCACTCCAGCCATAAGCACCAAAGGCAGCCGCTTTCTTGTTCTTAAAATCTAGCCCTTTTATTTCTTCCATAATTCCTGCTACTGATGACAGTATACCTTTATACACAGTTGGTGATCCAAGTAATATGGCTTTTGACTTAAATACTTCAGTAATAATATCATTTTTATCCGATTTTGCGCTATTAAACAGTCTTACAACTACTTTATCATCAGCTAACTTAATCCCTTGGGCAATTTCCTCTGCCATACGTCGAGTACCATTCCACATAGTATCATAAATGATAGTGATTTGATTTTCTTGGTAATCTTGTGCCCATTCTGCATATTGAGTAACGATTTGCAACGGATTGTCACGCCAAATAATACCATGACTTGAACAAATCATATCGACTGGAAGATTAAGACCTACTACTTCTTTGATCTTTTTAGCTACGAATTTGCTAAGTGGAGTTAAAATATTAGCATAATATTTCGTACATTCTTGATATAATTCCCCTTGATCAACGAGATCATTATACATTAACGCAGAAGCATAATGTTGCCCAAAGCCATCGCTGCTGAATAAAATATTATCACCTGTTAGATAAGCAAACAGCGTATCAGGCCAATGAAGCATAGGTGCTTCCACAAAAATAAATTCCTTTGAGCCTATATTTAACTTATCGCCTGTCTTTACTACGTTAAAATTCCACTCCTGATGGAATTGACCCTTCAAAGATTTTACTGCATTAGCGGTGCAATAAATAGGTGTCTCAGGGATTCGCTTCATCAATTCAGGGAGAGCTCCACTATGATCAATCTCACCATGAGTGATTATGATCGCGTCAATCTTAGGTAACGAAATTACGCGTTCTAGATTTTCAACGAATTCACGAGCAAAAGGTAGCCAGACAGTATCAAGTAGTACTGTCTTCTCATCCTGAATCAGATAGGAATTATACGATGTGCCTTTATGTGTGGAATATTCTTCACCATGAAATGTTCGCAATTCCCAGTCTATTTTCCCTACCCATGTCAAACCATCTTTGAGTTTAAAACTCATTATAAATTCCTCCTGACTAATTATTGTCTGCGTAAATGGTGCATCTATAGTTGTAAATGTTTCATAAAAGTTCTTAAGTCCTGGTAATCAATCTGGGGTGAAGAATGTTATTTTCTAAATGAATATGTTGAAAAATATCTGACTCCATCTCTTCTAATTTCTGATAAGCTAAACGAAAGCTTGTACAAGCATCTGCAGGTAGTGCATATTGACTGGTTATTTTTCTTAATTCTTTAATAATATCTCCTGCCTGTTCATGTTCATTCTCAATATCATTTGTCATAATCTTAATTTTTTCTAACATTTGACTTGTTGGTTTTTTATCATATTCTTTAATGAGAGGAAATAATAATACTTCTTCCTTAATTAAATGTTGCTCCAATTCCAGCTTCAAAAGATGAAATAGCTTATGTACTTTTGTAAGCTCACTATGGACAACACCATGGACACGCAAGATTTTAGTAACATATTCACTAATTTGTGGCATTTCTCTTTGTAAATATAGATGATGGGTATTTATAATATGATCAACAAGATGAGTGAGGGACTGTTCCCGCCAATCAACATCTCTTACTTCATTATGTTGGGTTTTCATAGTGACATAAGCTTGATTGAGTTTGTCTAATATGTTGCTTTCATTGAGATGAAGCTCTTTGACCGCCGTTGTCAGCGTTTTATCCCCACCACAACAAAAATCAATTCCATATTCTTTAAAAACCTCGGCTGCCTGAGGAAATTCTGCCACAATTTGACCAACTGCTTGTATTCCTGCAAATTTATTTTCCATAATAAAACCCCTCCAAAATAATTTATTTTAACTACAGTATTCTCTTACGTCCTTGATTTAATTAATTAACACAGTTGCCATGATAAGGAAATTGCCATTACAAAGGCATTGCTATGATTTAATATTACTATCCATACCTCAAAAAAAATGTGATGAATATCAAATCTCAAAATATACTTTTTAAGGGGGAATTGCGGGACGGTTTTTGACTTGAATACGATTAGAATAATTCGCCGTTAGATGTGTTACGCAGAACCGTACCATCTGTGATGCTAAAACTCCTACAACAATTCTAACTTGAATTCTTGCAGGAGTTTTGTATGTTTATGGGAAATATTACGAAGATGGTTTCAACCATAGCACGTCAAAATGTTTTTTCTTCGTAAATAGATGGAAGGATTTAGAATTTCATAAAGAAAATGTCAGTAACATATAAGAAGTGATGTAATATTTTTAATGGGGTGATTTTATTGAGATTAGCTATTATCGGCGGGGGTCCCGGAGGACTTACAGCGGCACTTGAGGCGCTCAGATGTGGTCATCAAGTAACGTTGTTTGAAAAGGGATTTATAGGAGAAGATATTCGTTGTGGTGAGTGCTTATTTGACAGTTTTGGCTTATTAAATAAACCCTCTGTAGATATAGCGAAAAGAGTTGAACGATTAATCTTTAAAATTGACCGTGAGTATAATCGAGAATTAAATACTTTTGAAAGATTGTGGATGGTAGATCGAAAAAAATGGCAATTAGGTATGGCCAAAGAAGCAATAAATCTAGGATTAAAACTATGTGAGCAATCACCGGTTAATAGTAATAAACTGCAAGAGATATCAAGGAAGTTTGACTATGTCATTGATGCAAGTGGGGCACCATCAGTGACCTCTGTAAGATATGGTTTCTTTAAAGAATATTTAAAAAATTGTTATGTGGGAAAACAGCATGTTATGCAAGGCGACTTTTCGAATTATAATGGAGCATTAAAAATTGGATTTTTACCAAATACATATGGTTATTACTGGATTTTTCCTAAAAGTGAAAATTTAGCAAATATAGGAGTCGGTCTGCAAATAGAAGAACTTAAATCGGGTAAAAGCTTAAAGACACTATTAAACACTATTTTGCTAATGGAAAATCTCCATAATATGACAATTGAGAAGACTGTAGCGGGGATTCTTCCAACAAAACTAGTTAGTAAATTAGTATATGATAATATAGTACTTGTCGGTGAGGCTACAGGACTTACCTCCCCACTACATGGAGAAGGCATTGATCTGGCTTGTATTAGTGGTAAATTAGCAGTTAATTCTATCCTGAAAGATGATCAGGGTGTCATGCAATATGAGGTTAAACTTAGAGAATTAGTTGATGCGAAATGGCATAAGGAACAAAGGATAGCAGATTATTGGCAATCGCTGAGTTTTAACCAATTTGATAATCTTGTTCATGCGCTTTGCACTAAGAACAAACTATTATTTGCGAGCACGACTTTGAAATCCCCTGCACTAATGCAGTACGCTTGGCAGTGGTTGAGGCATAAGGCCCAATAAGGCAGGTAGCGCAGCAACAGGTGAAAGAACACTTTGAGTATAAGCCGCTTTGCCACGTTAGGTGGATTTGCAAGGTCATGGCTCGGCTCCTGTCAAGATAAAACATGGGGACAGGGTTATTGTTTCAATATACGTAACTGTATTAAATATATGATTATGCCCCACAGTTCAGAAATGATGAACTGTGGGGCATTTGTCATAATGGCTATTATCAGACATAATTTTAGGCGTGCGCTATTGTGCAATAAAAAGTTAGGATCCTTCTCCGTGGCGCTGGCCGGTATGATTTTGATTTTTTACTTTCTTAGATCCTGAAAGTGGTTCAGTTATATTGATGTCATCATTCTTTGTACGCCTAGGTGCATTTAGCGGATCTACAGGGTAAGCTTCGGGCTTAGTCATGTTATCCCCTCCGATTTATATATTGTTCGTTTTGCTGAGTCAACATCTTTTCTACACCGATTAAATCCATGTATTTAAGATCGTTGACTTTCTCTCTAGGCAGCAATCAATTTTTACAATTGTCCATCGAGCGCGCCTTATTACATAGCGTACGGCGTCTTACTTGATTTTATCCGTGGAAGATTTGAGGTTCATCGCATTTTAACCCCAACTAAAGAATAATCTGACAAGTTTGTACGAAGTTCTTTAGGTGGATTTAATTGTGAGTTTACGCTAACAATAAATCTAGTGGAAATATCATTTACGAATATTAATGTAGCTACCGCCTACAATGGGATTTATGTGTTATATGTATGCGGTTGATATTTCGTATTGGTATAGCTAGTTCAATTAATGTGTAGATGATATACTTTAGTAAATATATTTTTATAGGAAAAGGAGTATGTTGATATGTTTGCGGATGAAAATGAACATTCTTTGACTGCTATTCAATGGTTTAATAAAGGGTATGATTATGACATTAAAGAAGATTATGATAATGCCATTTTCGCGTATACTAAGGCGATTGAGTTAAATCCAGACGATCCGGATGCTTACACTAATCGTGGGGTTATTTATGATATTAAAGGCGAATATGACCTAGCTATTATGGATTATACTAAAGTAATTGAATTGGACCCATTAGATGCGGATGCCTATACTAACCGAGCAGTCATTTATGATAACAAAGGTGAATACGACTTGGCAATTGTAGATTATACTCAAGCGATTGAGTTAAATCCACAAGGTGCAGATGCTTATACTAATCGTGGAGTTATTTATGATAACAAAGGTAACTACGACTTAGCGATAATGGATTATACTAAAGTAATTGAATTAAATCCACTAGATGCGGATGCTTATTTTAACAAGGCAATGATTTGTAAAAAATCAGGATCTAACTCCGAAGCGATAGAGGCCTATAACTTATTTATACGCTACGCACCTTCTGCGAACCCTAATATAGAAAAAGCTAAACAAGAAATAAGAGAACTTGGTGGTACAATCTAATACCGAAAGCTAGTTGCTGACTAAATTAGGGTTCCCTGCATTAGGAGAATATATGGATTTTGAATTTGTGCCATGATTATCATGGCTTTATTTTTCGCAACACAAGAGTTTAAGGATGAAGCGTATCTTTTGTAACTTTTATTCATGTTTTTACATATTATTACAAATTATGTTTTCTTCTCAAAGAATGGCAAGTAAAAGAGGATTTATCAAATGGTTATTTGAAGTTAGATCTAAGTAGTGCCTGAAAATTGGAATGGCAACACTTTTTCGGACGGCTTTTATAAGGTATGTTGTCTAAATTCAGCGTGATTCAAATAATTTAAGGAACCATGAATTCGTATTTTGTTAAACCAGTTTATGCATTGGGCTAACTCCTGTCGTAGTGGAGAACATAACGTTGCCTATACGTCACTATATAGTATAAAATAAAAAGAATTACAAAGTTTGTTATAAGGGGAATTTGTTTATGATCCAA
Organism: uncultured Pelosinus sp.; assembly: GCA_963526645.1. Classification (GTDB taxonomy): domain Bacteria; phylum Bacillota; class Negativicutes; order DSM-13327; family DSM-13327; genus Pelosinus. Next base: position 28,867 of record CAUROG010000006.1, read on the forward strand.
ACTGCGAATCAGCAAGTGACAATTCGATCACTAAAGGAGCAGCTTTTAGCGGCTTATGAATATTTGGTAGAACACAATGATCAAGAAAATGCGGTCAAAGTTAAGCAATTAGCAGGTAAATTAGTAAATGAAGAATTTGCCATTGCATTTTGCGGACATTTTTCTGCAGGAAAATCAACGATAATTAATCGCTTGGTGGGAGAAAATTTACTGCCGTCAAGCCCAATTCCAACCAGTGCCAATCTTGTAAAAGTCAAAGCGGGAGAAGAGTATGTAAAGGTATTTTTTAAAAATGAAAAACCTCGTTTATATCTCGCTCCATACGATTATAAAATGGTAAAAAACTATTGCAAGGATGGGGACCAAATCCAGGCAATTGAAATTAGCCATTCTGATTCCCAGCTGCCAAGTCAAACCGTTATTATGGATACTCCCGGTATTGATTCTGCAGATGACGCCCATCGTATTGCCACGGAATCCGCCATTCACCTTGCCGATTTGATTTTTTATGTAATGGATTATAATCATGTTCAATCAGAATTGAATTTTATGTTTACAAAAGAGTTAACAGAGGCCGGCAAAGAGGTTTATCTTGTTATTAACCAAGTTGATAAGCATTCCAATCAGGAACTTTCCTTTTCGGAATTTAAGACAAGTGTGGTTGAATCATTCTCATCATGGGGAGTAAAACCGGCTGATATTTTTTATACCTCTTTAAAAAAAGATGACCATGAATATAACCAATTCTCTAAGTTGCAGGCTTTTTTGGCGGAGCGATTAAAGGAGAAAGATGGCTTACTCCTTCAATCTATTTTTCATTCTCTGCAAAAAATCATCAAAGATCATTTGGATGTAACAAAGAAGAAGAATGAACTGGAGCTAGAGCCGTTCAAGGATATCTTAAATGAATTATCCGCTGCGGAGCAGGAAGAGTTAGCAGATAACTACAATAGGCTGAGTGAAGAGAAAAACGCTTTAGGCGAGGGACCCGAAAAGGCAGAAAGGGAATTTGATTCCGAGGTCAATAAAATCATGGCAAATGCCTATTTGATGCCCTTTGAAACCAGGGCGCTTGCCCAAAGCTATCTTGAATCGTGTCAGAGCGAATTTAAGGTTGGATGGTTGTTTACAAAACAAAAAACCTTAGCAGAAGGGCAGAAAAGACTGAATCTCTTTTATCAGGGTATACTCGAAAAAACAAAATCACAGGTAGAGTGGCATCTTCGTGATCTTCTGTTACGATTTTTAAAGGAGAAACGGGTCGACAATAAAGAACTGCTTGCCAAAATTCAGAGCTTTACTGTTCATTTTTCAAGTGAATTATTAGCTGCCGCTGTAAAACCAGGGGCCCGTTTATCAGACACTTATGTTATAAATTACACGGATAATGTTGCAACCGAAATTAAACTTTTGGCTAAAAGCATTTTAGCTGAGCTTAAGAGCGAAATACTCAATGCCCTGCAGGATAGAAATATAGCCCTCCAAGCAAGAATAACCCAAAAATCAGCAAGCCTAGAGCGGTATATCACTGCACTTGAACAGGTGAAAAAATATGAGACAGCTGAGAGTCTTGAGCAAAGGTCGCTCGAAAGGCTGCTTAGCGAGACGAATGGGTTAAGGTCTGACCGTTTCCATTTGTTTGATCTAGAAGAAGAGGAATTTGAGGTAGTTTATGGGGAAACCAGGCAGGCGACCCAGGTACAGAAAAAATCCAGTTCCCCGATGAACAAGCCGATTCCAAAAGAAAAAACTCCATTACCCGCTAATGCCTCAGACCGGATGAAACAGACAGCTGAAAAACTGAAGAAGACGGCTCAGCTTGTTCAGGGGTTGCCGGGCTTTAAGAAGCTTGCAGGTGAGCTGAAGGAAAAAGCGGAAAGATTAGATCATAGAGGTTTTACTGTTGCCTTATTCGGGGCATTTAGTGCCGGAAAATCTTCTTTTGCTAATGCACTAATCGGAGAAAGAGTGTTACCTGTTTCACCAAATCCAATGACAGCGGCAATAAACAAAATTAAGCCGATCAATGAGTCATATTCACATGGGACCGTTCTCATTAAGCTTAAAGAAGAACGTGCAATGCTCGAAGAGGTAAATCATGCCTTGAAACTATTTGATGTTCATGGGGAGAGCTTAGCCGATGCAAGGATAAAAGTAGAAAAGCTCAATGGGGACTTGGGCCAGCAGGGGGCAGCCGAGAAGACAAATTATGCTTTTTTGCAGGCATTTACCCGGGGATATGCTGCTTTTAGCGAACAGCTAGGTACAGTACTCAACAAAACGATAACGGAATTTAGTGATTATGTTGCAATAGAAGAAAAATCCTGCTTTGTCGAATGGATTGATCTGTATTATGATTGTCCGTTAACCCGGAGTGGGATTACTCTAGTCGATACCCCGGGGGCGGATTCCATTAATGCCCGGCACACAGAAGTGGCCTTTGACTTTATCAAAAATTCAGATGCTATTTTGTTTGTAACCTACTATAATCATGCATTTTCAAAAGCAGATCGGGAGTTTTTAATTCAGCTGGGGCGTGTAAAGGATTCCTTTCAATTAGATAAAATGTTTTTTATGATAAATGCCATTGATTTGGCCGATAACGAGGAAGAAAAAGAAACCGTTACTCTATATGTCCACGAGCAGCTAATAAAATATGGAGTCAGAAATCCTCATTTATATCCATTATCAAGCTTACAGGCATTGAAAGAAAAAGAGGAAAAGACAATCCTTCCAGTTTCAGGAATGTCAGCTTTTGAGGAGGCTTTTTATCATTTTATTACCAATGATTTGGCTAACTTGGCGGCTCGAGCATCCGAAAATGAACTGAACCGTGTTTCTCGTTTAGTAGCAAAGCTCATTGATAGTACTAGAGAAGATGCTGCAGTTAAAAAGCAAAAGCGGGCAAATATGGTCATCGAGAAAGCGGGTATAAACGAAATTCTTGTGCAGCAGACGGCACAAGATTTAAGAAACCGCCTGTATCAGGAAACAGAAGAATTAATTTATTATATCAAACAGCGGGTATTTTTACGTTTTACTGATTTCTTTAAAGAAGCATTCAATCCTACTGTGTTACGCGATGATGGCCGTAACCTGAAAAAAGTTTTGCGCAGTGCACTAGACGAATTACTCGAACAAATTGGATTTGACTTTGCACAGGAAATGAGAGCAACGACGGTAAGACTGGATCGCTTTGCTGAAAAAATAACAGCAGAGTATCAAACAATGCTTGTCGAAAGGATTCTTGAGATGAATCAGGATTTATCTTTTTCCCTTTTTGAATTTGAGAATAAAGCACAAATTGATTTTGAAATCGCTTTCAAAGATATTCAGTATGAGTTGTTTTCGAAAGCAATGGCTTATTTTAAAAATCCAAAATCATTTTTTGAAAAAAATGAAAGTAAATTAATGAGTGATGAAATGTATCGTGTGCTGAGCTCTGCAGCAGATGCGTATTTACAGAATGAACAGAAACGGATACAGGCTCTATATGGAAAAGTTATAGAAGATGAGTTTGAACAATTAATCTCGCACATGGCGGAACAGGCTGATGACTTCTATTTAAGTTTGCTCTCAACCTTAGATGGCGGAGTTCCAGCTGAACAACTAATGGAGATCCAGCAAAGTTTAATAGAACTTAAATAAAGGATGAAAGCTGGATGAACGATTGGTTGTCAAGGCTCGGAGGTAGACTCAATAGATTAGCCCAAGAAAAGTCGCCATATCTTATGTAGCATGCTTACAACCCGTGGATTGGTTTCCATGGAGTGATGCGGTTTTCCAGAAGGCTAAAGAAGACAAACCTGTCTTTCTATCTATTGGGTATAGCTGACTTTTTAGTGTCGATTATGCAGATGCATGGTGGCACGTCCATAAAAGGAATATTTTAGTTTGATTAGTTTTGGAAAAATCGTGCCATATCGTAGAGAAGATGAGGTATACGCTAGTCATTAAAAAGACTACAATGGCCCGGCCGAAAGGTCGGGTCATTGTCTTAGAAACGAGGGGGCAGGCTGTAACACAATACTCATATAGTAGAGGAATATTGCAGAAAAATATGGATTTAGAAAAAGATCTAACAAATAGTCTTAGCAAGGACATACTTAATTGTAGATCTTTTTTTATTTGCTTTCCTGCTCTTTGAGCTGCACATATATCGTAGTAACTTTGGATGATGGCAGCATGAAAAAATTTAACAATTTGTAAGTAACTAAGAATAAAATGAACCCTTTCCCTGGCATAATATTGAGACAGATAATAGAAAGTAGTATGTATGGGGGGGTTAATTTGAAAGCATCGTTATTGGTAACTTGCATTGCCGATCTAATGTACGCGGACGTTGGCAAAAGTGTAGTTCAGGTATTGAGACGTAGCGGGGTAGACCTTGATTTTCCGGAAGAACAAACTTGTTGTGGCCAGCCCGCTTTCTCGAGTGGGTATTATAAAGAAACTGCTATTGTAGCAAAAAAAATGATTGAAGTCTTTAAAAACAGCGAGAAGGTAATTATCCCTTCTGGTTCTTGTGCGGCCATGATACACCATGGTTATCCAACTCTATTTGAAAATGACCCCATATGGAAAAAACGGGCAGAGGAATTTGTAGCTAAATCCTATGAGTTTTCACAGTTTATCGTCGATGTCCTTGGCATCACAGACGTGGGGGCTACTTTCCAAAAGAAGGTAACCTATCATTCTAGCTGTCATATGACTCGTATACTAGGGGTAGAAGAACAACCCAAGATATTGCTCAAAAACGTGAAAGGGATTGATTTCATCGAACTACCATATGCCTTTGATTGCTGTGGTTTCGGAGGAACCTTTTCCATGAAAATGTCCGACATATCAGGAGCGATTGTAGAAGAAAAAGTTGATAACATCATTTCGACTGGTGCCGATGTATTGGTTGGCTCTGATTTGACCTGCCTGATGAATATAGGTGGCCGTATAAGTCGCCGAGGTATTCCTATTCAAGTCATGCATCTAGCACAAGTCCTGGATCAGGGAGGTGGTAAAAATGCATATTGAGCCAAGTTTCCGCAAGCGTTACCATAAAGCACTGAGTGATTCAGCAATGTTAAAGGCAGTAAAAAATGGCACCGGACGTCTAAGAGGGCAGAGGGCTACGGCAATTGAAGCAGTAGGGGCGGAGCGCTGGATGGAATTCCGCGATCGAGCGGAAGCCATTCGTCTGCATGTAATTCAGCATTTGGATCAATATTTGGATCAGCTAGTTGATAACGTCCTTAAAAATGGTGGGCATGTATGCCTTGCTAAAACTGGTGAGGAAGCTGTCCAATATATATCTGACCTGGCTAAAAAGAAGAATGCTAAAACAATCTTAAAATCCAAGTCAATGGTATCGGAGGAAATTCACCTCAATCCGGCTCTAGAAAAGCAGGGCTGCAATGTGATCGAATCTGACTTAGGGGAATGGATTATTCAGCTAGCAGGTGAAACCCCATCACATATCATAGCGCCAGCTATGCACAAAAACAGATTTCAGGTGGCAGATCTCTTCAACGCCGTTAGTGAAGAAAAAATTTCTACTGAAATTGCTGATTTATGTGGGTTTGCTAGGGAATATTTGCGGGAAAAGTTCTTGGGAATTGATATTGGGATTACTGGCTGTAATTTCGCTTTAGCGGATTCAGGAGCTATAACCTTGTGCACGAATGAAGGCAATGCTCGCATTATATCGACGTTAGCTCCCACAATGGTTACTATCATGGGAATGGAGCGAATTCTCCCTGGATTGGAAGAGCTTACAGTCATGCTATCTTTACTAGCGCGTAGTGCTACTGGGCAGAAATTAACAGTTTATAATACTCTTTCTACTGGTGTGCGAAATACGGATGATCTCGATGGACCTCAGGAATTCCATCTAGTTATTGTTGACAACGGCCGCTCTAGACAGTTAGGAACAAAATATGAAAAAATTCTTAACTGTATTCGATGCGGATCCTGTTTAAACGCCTGCCCTGTGTATCGAAATATTGGCGGTCATGCCTATGGATGGGTATATCCAGGACCAATTGGAGCTGTTCTATCTCCTTTGTATCAAGGTATGGATAGGTATGGTGAATTGGCATATGCTACAACACTCTGTGGTGCGTGCACCTTTGCCTGTCCAGTCAAAATTCCATTACATGACATGCTCTATGCACTGCGGAACGACAAGGTGGAACTTGAAAAGACAGGGGGACTTGTCGAAGATATAACCTACAAAGGATGGAGTGCTACATTTGCAACTATGAGTCGCTATCGTTTCTCAGTACGAATGGCTAGGCGGTTTCAATTTCCTCTAGTCAAGGCGGAGAAAATTGCCTACGGTCCACCGCCAATCTCTGATTGGCTAAAATATCGGGATATGCCAGCCCTTCCGAAAAAATTCTTCCATGAAATATGGCCGGAGATGAACAACGACAGAAAGGAGTAGAAAGATGGCAAACGGATTATTAACAGGTGACCGCGAAACGTTTTTTTCTACCATACGCCAGAATATAAAAACCCCGCCTGGTGGAAAAGCCCCTCGGGTAGAAAACCCAATGGATGGCTTATTTACCCAACGTGAAACAAATGTTGAAGATCGCCGAGAGTTACGGGAACGATTTATACAGGAATGGACGACTTTGGGCGGGAAAGCCTTTAGTATTAAGGATCGAACTGAACTAGCCCAAGTACTTAAAGATATTATTCAAGAGAGACAGCTTCAAAAGGCAATGCGCTGGGATCATCCTGAACTTGAAAATCTGAAATTGGAAGAAATATTCTCAGATGCACAGGCTTCATTGTCACGATGGCCATTAGAAAAAAAATATAGTGATTGGATTGAAAAAGCTGCCTCAATGGAAGCCGGAATTGTTTGGGGAGATATTGCAATGGCGGAAACAGGCACTCTTGTACTGCCTGGGGCATCTCCCGGTCAACCTACAACGGTATGTGTATTACCAATTACCCTTATTGCTATCTTTACAACCGCTCAATTAGTAGATGGATTTGCTGGGGTAGTCAAGTGGTTTCAGAAACGGTATGGAACAAATCTGCCTACCACAACCACTTTTATTTCTGGGCCTAGCCGCACTACCGATATAGAAATGGTTTTAACCATTGGGGTTCATGGTTCAAGGTACGTTTATGCTTTGATTCTAGATGAGGCGTAAACAACAAGGACTAGGTATAAACCTAAATGTACAATATTAGGAGCTATCTTTTTTGTACAGGCAGGGATGAGTATTGACTTGGATAATATGATACTAATTCCCTGTTATTTCCCATAGGAAGAGAAGTATCACTGGCAACGGCAAATAATGAAAGCAAGCACTTCATGAGATAGTGAAGTGCTTGCTTTTTACATATGATGATAAGGAGTGTTTTAGAAGAGAACAGCGGGGAATAGCTATTATTAATACTTTGACGCTGGCGGTTGTACGCTTATAGTAATGAATATTCCATGCCTGCTTGCACTCGGAGAGAGTTTATAGGATGGTTTGTCAATACGAGAGAACTATGATAGTATATTAGCATATAGGGATCCCCGATATGCTTTTTTGTAAATTTCAAGTTCGTAATTACTATCCTTACGAAGTTGCAAAAAATAAAATAATTTTTATATTTAAGATTAACAATAGGGAATGGAGAAAATGAAATTATGAATGATTTGCCAAATTGCCCAAAATGTAATTCAGAATACACTTACGAAGATGGAAGTCTTTTAGTTTGCCCAGAATGTGCTCATGAGTGGACTTTAGAATTAAAAACCCCAAATAGTGAAGATAAAAAGATTATTAAAGATGCAAATGGAAATGTCTTACAAGATGGCGATTCTGTAACAGTAATCAAAGACCTTAAAGTGAAAGGAAGTTCATCAGTCGTAAAAATAGGTACAAAAGTAAAAAATATACGGCTGGTTGATGGAGATCATGACATTGATTGCCAAATTGATGGTTTTGGAGCTATGAAATTAAAATCTGAATTTGTTAAGAAGGTATAAATATGGTTTTAATGCAACAGAATTGAAATGGTTTCTCAAAGATAGGGACGTAAAGTCGTGGTCTAAGGGAGATGAAAGCCGATGATTACCAAGTTGCGATTCAATTGATTAATAGCACCAGCGCATTAGATACTGGTGCTATTAATCATTTTGTATTGGCCCAAAAAAGAATATGGTGCTTCTATAACCAAGCTCAGGGAAATTATTGAGGCTATAGGGTAAGTATCTGATGGTGAAAGGATTGATTTATTATGATTTTTGGATTTATTATTGGAATAGCCGTTGCTTATCTTTTTGTATTTCTTAATATTGATAAAACTATAATATCAGGAGTAAGAGATATTATTAAAGTTGATATTGGTCAGAGTGGGTACTATCTAATGTTCGGGATAGTAGGTGGAGTTTCTCGAGCTATGATTGGCGGCTTTTTCTCAGGTCTGTTTGTTGCATACCTTTTTACCTTTGTGAATATTGACCATTTAATTATCGAAGGAGTAAAAGAATGGTTTAGATATGATATGGGGCGGGGTATATATTACTTGCTGTTTGCCGTACTTGGTGCAGCAGTAAGTTTTCTCAAGGTTGTAAGAATGTTGTTAAGCCCATTGTTCTTCATAGCAAAAAGAAAAGCTTAAAGGGTCTAATAATGAATAACAGCCTATAGCCTAGATCGGCTGTCGGCTGTTATTCATTTATAGAAGGCGTTTATTCAAGAAGAATATTAACCTAAGAATGCAAGCTGGGTATTAAGCCATTTAATGAAATAGTAATAATGGCAAAATAGCGTTATTAGAAACTTTATCTACTGAAGAGCTGAATTTTAATTAGGACGATATTTTCTCCAAGAAGAACAAAAAATTAGCGGAATGGGTTAATATAGTATAAAGGTATATTACTATTTATTTTTAAACTGGCTCAAAAGAAACATCACTTTAAGTCGTAAAGAATTGGAGCTTACAACCTATGAAAAAATATAAAAAAGTTTATTTAGAAATAACAAATGTATGCAATTTAAAATGTGATTTTTGTCCTGAAACTAAAAGAAAAGCTGAATTTATGTCAGAGACTAAATTTAAACAAATCCTAGATGAAATTAAACCTTTTACGGATTATATATACCTACATGTGAAGGGAGAACCTTTATTACATCCTAATTTAGGGAGTTTTCTAGATATAAGTTTTGAAAAGGGTTTTAAAGTAAACATTACAACAAATGGCACGTTAATCGATAGAGTAGCGGATACTCTAATTACAAGGCCTGCAGTGAGGCAAATAAATTTTTCACTTCATAGCTTTGATGGAAATCAGAATGAACTTTCTAAAGATGAGTATATGGACAGTATTCTTACATTTTCTAATAAAGCAATAGTAGAGTCAAGCATCATTATATCCTTAAGGCTATGGAATTTAGATGAGGCTTTATTAACAGAGGATCAAAGAAAAAGAAATTTAGATAGTATTCATAAAATTGAAGAGAACTTTAGGCTGCCTTATAAGATACAGAGTAATTTATCTGAAAATAAAGCATTGAAAATAGGGAATCGAGTATATTTGAATCAAGATTATGAATTTAAATGGCCCGATTTAAAGGAAGAAGAGGACTTTAATAAAGGAACTTGTTTTGGCTTAAGAAATCAAGTTGCTATTTTAGTTGATGGTACCGTAGTACCCTGTTGCCTTGATGGAGAAGGGATTATTAATTTAGGTAATATTCATGAAAACAAATTTTCCGATATTATAAATGGAAAAAGAGCAGAAAGTATAAGAGTTGGTTTTTGCAATAATAATGTAGTAGAAGAGCTTTGTAGAAAATGTGGATATAGAAAAAGATTTAACAAATAGTGTTGGCAAGGACTTACTGAATGGTAGGTCTTTTTTATTGTATTTTAAAAGATTTAGGGTGTAAAGGTAGTAAGTAAAAGCATTGAGTGGCGAAATATTTAAGGTATAAGAGTATAGGAAGATAGTTGTAAGGAATAATAAGGTAGAGGATGCGAATTGATTTGGAAATTATCGTTGTCCTATGATTTTTAAATATGAGGTAAAGTGATGGCTATAAAAGTATAATTAAAAGGAGCGATTAAAATGGATAATTCAATGTTTTGTTATCAGTGCGAGCAGACATTTGGGGGAAAAGGTTGTACGAAAAGTGGTGTCTGCGGAAAAACACCTGAGATTGCAAATTTACAGGATTTACTAATCTACCAGTTAAAAGGAATTTCTTGCTATGCAAAGCCCCTTATCGAACAAGGAAAAGTGATTGATAAAGAAGTTGTAAAATTTGTAGAGAATGGTTTGTTTACAACATTAACAAATGTAAATTTTGATGCTGAAAATCATGTACAATTAATAAAAGAATCACAAAAGATAAAAGAAGCATTAAGAAATAAAGCACCAGAAGGACAATATCCAGCAGCAGCCACTTATAATGCAAGTGATACAAAAGAAGCCATGCTAAAAGATGCAGCCCAAGCTGGAATTATGTATGACCAAGATCTTGATGCAGATATTAGATCCTTACGATCAACCGTATTATACGGATTAAAAGGTATCAGTGCTTATGGTCATCAAGCAAGGTTTTTAGACTATCATAGTGATCAAGTCGACAACTTCTATTTCCAAGGTTTAGAAGCTACGACCAATGATAGCTTAACTCTGAACGATATGATACGTATGACAATGAGAGCAGGGAATATGAGTGTAGAAGTAATGAAGGTGCTCGATGAAGCAAATACTACAACATATGACAATCCTTCTCCTCATACAGTGAATGTGAACATTAAAAAGGGTCCCTTTATTATTGTATCAGGTCATGATTTAAAAGATTTAGAAATGCTACTTCAGCAAACGGTGGGTAAGGGAATTAACATTTATACTCATGGCGAAATGCTGCCAGCACATGGATATCCAGGATTAAAAAAATATAGCCATTTAGTGGGTAATTATGGAGGTGCTTGGCAAGATCAACAGAAAGAATTTGATGGAATACCAGGCTGCATTTTAATGACAACCAACTGTTTAATGAGACCAAGAGAAACATATAAGGATAGAATATTTACAACGAATGTTGTTGGCTGGGACGGAGTACAAAATATCCCAGTTAGTAAGGATCAAACAAAAGACTTTAGTGAAATAATAAATAAATCCCTAGAACTAGGTGGATTTAAAGAAGATCAGGAGGTAAAAGAAATCCTTGTTGGCTTTGGACATCATGAGACTTTATCCCATGCGTCCGTGATAGTGGATGCAGTTAAGGAAGGAAAAATAAGACATTTCTTCCTAATCGGTGGCTGTGATGGGGCTCGACCAGGAAGAAGTTATTATACTGAGTTTGCTCAAATGGTTCCTGAGGATTGTATTATACTTACTTTGGCTTGTGGTAAGTACAGATTTAACAAATTAGATTTTGGAACAGTCGCTGGATTACCAAGATTACTAGATGTAGGTCAATGTAATGATGCCTATTCAGCAGTTAGAATCGCTACTGCTTTAGCTGATGCCTTTGATACCGATGTAAATTCTTTGCCACTTTCTATTATACTTTCTTGGTATGAGCAAAAGGCAGTTGCAGATTTATTAGCATTATTGTCACTTGGAATAAATGGAATGTATTTAGGGCCTTCTTTACCAGCCTTTATATCCCCTAATGTATTGCAATATCTAGTGGAAACATTTGATATAAAACCAATAAGTACACCAGAGGATGATTTAAGAAGCTCACTTAAGCAAGCAAACTAATAGCGTAGCAACTAAAAAAAGAATGGTAGCGTGTCACCACACAGTCGGTGCCCTTTCGTTTAAAAGATTATAAGTAGATACATAGCCATAGCCAGATGGAGTCGCTCTCTTGCGTCCAGTCTGGATAAATGAAAGTGTGACAGGCTCAGTGCCGTCACACTTTCATTTATATATATGGATATCTTAACAAGATACGCTTCTCACAGACCAGAGCATAAAGCTGTACAAAACTATTTAAAAATAAATGAAATAATGCGTTACTTTATGTTGAGATAAGCGTTTAATAGTATGTAGATGTGAATTGCGATAAGTAAAAGGGGAATAAAATGAACTAAGCAAATATAAAAAAGCTAAGCACTAAACCACAAAATATTAATAAAAGGAAGTAAAAAGAAATGAAAAAACTTTTATCAACAATTTTAGCAATTACAATGATTTTAAGTATGTCAATGGTGTTCGCACAGGAAATCGGTGATATCTCTGCAAAACCGATTATCGAGAGGCCTGTACAAAATGTAATTACTACAAAAGGTGAAATTAAAGAAATCAACAAAGGTCAAGTAAGAGTTTTAGGAGAAGGTGCGTATAATGAAATAGTCTTAAATATACAAGATAGCACCTATATTTTAAATGCACAGGACGGTACACCAATCCCATTTAAAAATTTGAAAAAGGGCGATACAATAACAGCTTATTACAGCCCAAGAGTTACAAGAAGTATTCCACCTCAAGGCAATGGGATTGCTTTAATTGTGGGAACACCTAAAACGGGTGGTACAGGAATGTACATGAAGGTTGCCAAATTAGAAGAAAATAAAGACGGAAGTATAAAGGTACTTTGTACAAACTCTGATAGACTTGTGACAATTAGTCCTGATAGATTTGCCCAAACTACAGATATCAAAGAAGGTTCAGAATTAATCGTTTGGTATGACATGATGACGATGAGCATACCTGCACAGGCCACAGCAACCAAGGTAGTATTACTCCCTGCTAAAGCTGACATAGAGGTTCATACTGGTGCAGGCACTATAGTTATAAACGGAAAAGAATTAGCATTAAATGAAAATGATATTATTAGAACGAATAGCAATACAGTAATGCTTCCGCTTAGAGTTATCGCAGAAAGTTTAGGCTATAACATCGTTTGGTACGGTGAAAGTAGAACAGCCGAGCTTCAAAATGGTGCACGTACAATGACCATGACAATAGGTAGTAAAGATTATGGTAGGTCAAAAATGGCTATTAAATTAGACTATGCACCAGAAATGGTTAATGGGAAGACACTTGTTCCTGTTGAATTTTTTACAGACGTAATGAATTTAAAAGTAGAAATTTACAACAATCATATATAAAAAAGATGTTTTAATGGAGAGAACTCCTGTAAATCCTGTGTGGATTTGCAGGAGTTGTTTTCAATTCAGCCAAATTTCCATTTATAGGTCTATGCATACTAAAAATAGTATACATAGACCTATAAATGGAAATTAGAGGGCATGATATTTTTCTTCATGCTGTAGTAGGTATTTTATGCGTGGAAAGATGGGAGAAAAATGTCGAAAAATTATATGTTTTGTCGAAGGAATTAAGCATATTTTGGTAGAAGTATTATAGTAAAATTCAATCATTGATGAGAAGGCCTCCGTATCTGGTGGGTCTTTTGAGGAAAAGTATTGGTTTGGTGGTATCGGTCGGTTAAGAAAAAATAAAGGGGAGAAATATTATGAACTGGTTTAGGAATATTAGAATGGTTTATAAGTTAGGTGCACTTATCTTTATCGCACTAGTATCTTTATGCGCGGTAGGATATACGGGGTATTATTATTTGCAACAGGCAGATAATGCAATGAATACGATGTATGACGACAGACTGATACCGGTTAAACTGCTTAATGAAAGTCACTCACATGCAAATGCAATTGACGGAGCAGTATTGGAATTGATGCTCACAACAGATGCGAAAAAGAATCAGGAATTAACAAACGAAATCGCTGACCGTGTGAAAAAAAACAATGAAAACTTGGCTATAGTTGAAAAGTCCCACTTAGACGCAAAAGGAATAGAGTTGCTGGTTAAAGTAAAGGCAGCGCAACAAAATAACCGTGCAGCCAGAACCCAGGTTTTAGAGTTAGCAACGCAAAACAAAAATGCGGAAGCCTATGCACTATATGCTAATAAGTTAAGTCCACTTTCTACAAAATATACGGACAGTTTACGCAATTTAGCCGACTATTTTACCCAGTTGTCGGAGCAGGCGAATGCCGAAAACGATGTAATGGTTGCGAAAGCTATAAATGTGTCGATTGGTAGTATTGTGGTCGCAGTTCTTATATTGGGGCTGAGCGGGTGGCTAATTACCAGATCCATAACAAACCCTCTACAGTTAATGGTACAAGAATGTAAAGAATTGGCTGCAGGAGATTTTAGAGAGAAACAGCGCCAGCTGCACAGGACTGATGAAATCGGCCAATTGGCTGATGCTCTAGTAAATGTGCGAGGTAGCATAAATATCCTTATGAAAAAGATCACTGAATCGGCAGAGCAGGTTGCCGCCTCCAGTGAAGAACTTACAGCTAGCGCAGAACAGTCCGCCCAAGCGACCAATCAGGTGGCAGCAACAATTAGTGAAGTGGCGGAAGGGGCAGAAAGACAAGCAAACGCCGTAGACGATACTGCCTCTGTTGTAGAGCAAATGTCAGCAGGCATTCAGCAAGTGGCTGCAAATGCAAATGCTGTGTCAAGTGTGGCAGACAAGACTGCCAGCGCAGCTAATCAAGGGGACAAAGCAGTGAGTGCCGCTATGAGCCAGATGGAAAGGATTGAGAAGTCTGTATCTAGCTCTGCGCGGGTGGTTATGAAACTCGGCGAACGCTCGAAAGAGATTGGACAAATTGTAGATACTATTTCGGGGATAGCAGGTCAGACGAATCTGTTGGCACTCAATGCAGCTATTGAAGCGGCTCGTGCAGGTGAACAAGGCAGGGGCTTTGCAGTAGTTGCAGAAGAGGTGCGCAAGTTGGCTGAGCAATCTCAAGAGGCCGCTAAGCAAATAGCAAGCCTGATTTCTGAAATTCAGACGGAAACTGATAGCGCTGTCTTTGCAATGAACGATGGTACTCGTGAGGTCAAGGTGGGGGCCGATGTGGTGAACAATGCAGGAATGGCATTTAAGGAGATTGTATCACTTATTGATGAGGTCTCATCCCAAGTCAGGGAAATCTCGGCTGCCATTCAGCAGATGGCATCTGGAAGTCAGCAAATTGTCACATCAGTACGGAATATCGACCGAATCAGCAAGGATGCTGCTGGACAAACGCAGACTGTTTCGGCTGCTACCCAAGAACAATCTGCCTCTATGGAGGAAATCGCCGCATCTAGTCAGGATTTGGCACGTATGGCCGAGGAATTGCAAGGTGCTGTTAGGGAATTTAGGGTTTAGAAGTGTCGCTGTAGAAACCTGATTCTATGAAGGGAACTCTCAACTACGCGCCAAGATGATTCCAGTGAATGAATTGGCAAAGTGATTTAGACTAGCGGATAATGAAGGCTCAGATAAGAAAATGCTAAAATTTTTCTGGTACAAACAGAAATAATGTAAAAGCCGAGGCTTCACCCGTGGTGAAGCCTCGTTGCTTTTTGCAGGACAAGGAGGGCAGTTCTGCCCACTTAAATTCTCCACTATTTAATGCGATACACCAGAGCAGAATAAAAGAATGCCTGCTAAATTTGTGTAGATTTAACAGGCATTTATGCATGTTATAGAAAGTCACATTATAGCTTGTATTTTCGGAATACATTCTGATGATACTATATATATATTAGTTTTTTATGCCGATAGGCGAATCTAGATTTATAATCTTTAGCTTCAAGTTGTAGAGAGTGGTTTTATTTAGGGAAAATAATTTTAATTAGTGTATAGGATCGTTTATTAAATAGAGGGTTAGTGATATATGGGTTCAATCATTCTGGATGATTAGAACCTTAAACCTTTGAAGTATATAAATATTGCAAAAATAACGTTTAATGCACACAGCAAAAGAGTTATTTTAGGAGGATGTTTAGGTGGGAATATTAAATCAGAAGGTAGCGATTGTTACAGGCGCTGGAAGTGGTATGGGACGAGAAGAGGCACTTCTGCTTGCCAAAGAGGGAGCCAAAGTTGTATTAACGGATATTAATGAAGCAGCCGTACAAAATGTAGTAAAAGAAATTACGATAAGTGGAGGAGAAGCAGCTGCCTTCTCACATAATGTTGCTTCTGAAGAAGACTGGATCAGGGTTGTAAACGGCACCATTCAGAAATACGGCAAAGTGGATGTGCTTGTGAACAACGCAGGCATTTCCCTAGCCGTCAGCATGTTGGATACGACTATTGAGCAATGGGATAAAGTTATCAATATCAACCTTACGAGTACCTTTTTAGGAATGAAGCATGTTATCCCCCATATGCAGACCAATAATGGCGGATCTATCGTTAATATTTCATCCATAGCAGGCCTAACGGGTAGCAATGGAGCGGGTGCTTATACAGCTTCAAAAGGAGGTGTTCGAATGCTATCTAAAGCGGCTGCCGTCGATTTTGGTAAGGATAATATCCGTGTCAATTCCGTTCATCCAGGCTTTATTGAAACTCCAATGTCGACAGATCTGATTAGTAATGAACGTATGCTGAAATGGTTCGTGTCTCAGACGGCACTGCCGAGAGTTGGACAAGCCCACGAAGTGGCTGCAGCTGTCCTATTCCTAGCTTCCGATTCATCTTCTTATATTACAGGAATCGAATTGCCTGTTGATGGAGGCGTCACAGCCAAATAATAATGATACCTTAGGGTAATTAAGCAACAAAGGAGATAGCAATATGGGAAGAATGCATGGCAAGGTTGCTTTAGTGACTGGAGGAGCTTCTGGCATTGGCTTATCCGCAGCTACTTTAATGGCTAGAGAAGGTGCTAAAGTGGTTATTGCCGATTTCAATATTGATTCGGCAAAAGAAGCGGCGGAGAAGATTAAAGATCAAGGCGGAGAGGCGGTTGGCCTATTCTTAGATGCTTCCCAGGAAGATTCCATCAAGGAAGCGGTTGATTTCACAGTTGCACAGTACGGTACGATTACGGTTCTATTCAACAATGTGGGTTTAACAAATTTACAAAAAGACCTCGATGTAGTAAATTTGGATTTAGATGAGTGGGACCGGGTTATGAATGTGAACACCAAGAGTGTTCTATTAGGAAGCCGATTTGCTATTCCACATATGATTAAAGCTGGTGGAGGTTCCATTATTAATACAGTGTCCATGGCGGCCTTCGCGGGGGATTCCGTGCGTTGCGCTTATGGTGCCTCCAAAGCAGCCATTGTAAACCTTACTCGGTACATTGCTGTACAGTACGGAAAAGATAAGATTCGTTGTAATGCAGTTGCCCCAGGGCTCATCTTAACTCCCGCAGCCAAGAATAATATGCCGCCGGCTGCGCTGGATATATTTATGAAATTCAATGCACTGCCATATCATGGTGTAGCTGATGACATTGGGTACACGGTTCTATTCCTGGCTTCTGATGAATCCAAATTCATCACAGGGCAAACCATTCAAGTTGAGGGCGGCCACTATATCGGCAATCCGAGCATCGCTGATTTTAATCAATTTTTGGCACAGACTCAATCTAAAAAATTTTAACTGTAGGTCTATGGTTTATAAACGATAGGCTTAAAAGGGAAGAAACGATGTCAATGAATATGCCAGTGGATTGCTTGAAGAATCCTTGAACCAAGCAATCCACTGGCATATTGAGAAATAAATAAGATATAAGGACTAACGGGGAGAAAATTATGGAAAATAAATCTCTGGATACAGAACTTATTTTAGCAAGTGAACAGGGAGATTTGGCTGCGGTTGAACAATTGATTAAGCAAGACGCATCTGTCAAATTCCAAGATACAATTGGCCGCACCGCTCTAATGGCAGCTACACAAAAGAATCATATTGCAGTAGCGAAATTTCTAATAGAAGCTGGCAGTGACGTAAACGCAAGAGATATTACATTATTAACTCCTTATTTATGTGCAGGAGCTAACGGATTTCATGAGATTTTGCGCATGACCATCGCTGGGGGGGCTGATATAACCAGCGTCAACCGTTTTGGAGGAACTGCGTTATTACCTTCTAGCGAAAAAGGCTACTTAAAAACCGTACAAGTTTGTTTAGATGCTGGAATCACGGTAAATCACGCAAATGATCTAGGCTGGTCAGCATTGTTAGAGGCGGTCATTTTAGGCAATGGCGGCAGATTATATTCTGACATCATACAATTACTAGTAGATGCGGGTGCCGATGTACATTTGGCCGATCGAGATGGCAAGTCATCTCTTCAACATGCTAAAGAAATCAAGCAAATTCAGGTCATAAAGATACTTACCAAAGAAAACGAAGAAAGTAACCCTTATGTTGCATATATCAATGAAGCGAAAGCTTTAGCTAAAATGGATCAATATGAAGAAGCCGTTTCGGAAATCAATAAAGCTCTTGAAGTGGACAGCAAAAGCCTTGATTTATATTACTATAAAGGATATTTATTGGGTGAATTAAAACGGTATGAAGAAGCTCTTCAAGAATACAATAAAGCAATTGCTCTTGACCCAATAGCTCTCGAATTTTATTTTTACACAGCAAATTGCTTGCGATTAATGAAGAAGCCTGTGGAAGCTCTTAACGAGTATAATAAAGCGGTTGAGCTTGACCAAAATGAGACTTTTTACCGCTACCATAAGTCAAATTACTTGAGAGAGCTCGGCAGGCATCAAGAAGCGGTTGGTGAAATGGATAAACTTCTCGCTCTTCAACCCCATAGATATGATTTCTCTTTTCACAAAGCAAACAGCCTAAGATCCCTGGGTAAGCATGAAGAAGCTATTGAAGCAATTGAGAATGCTATCACAAATGATCCCACCAATCCGTTGTATCATTCACATAAAGCTCAATCTATTGCATTGCTTGGCAATCACTAAGACGCTACAGCACTAATTAACACTATGAGTAGCGGGAATGGGGTCCCTAGGAAGAGTTTGTCCTGTGTATGCATCTGTATTATCCGCTGGGGCAGCAACAATCTGTCAGGTTTGATCAACTGAAAAACGAGAAATTTATCCTGTTAAAAGAAAGATCTTATCAGCATCAAGTTCCTACAGCAACTCTCGCCGCAGTTCTTCAGCAGGTTTCGGCGACAGCCAAGCAAAGGGAATATCAAATACCGTGCATGCGCCGGTGAATTTATGTTGTGCCAAGCGATAAGTCGCCCTTGCATAAGCCACCAGAACGCTTGACGTAAATTCGGGGTTGCTGTCCAGCTTTAGCGCGAACTCGATTACATGCCCGGCGTCAGGACTGGTTTTACCACTACGCAAGACAACACCACCGTGAGGAATACCGGTGTGGTTGGCTTGGAACTTCTCTTCTGAAAGGAAGGTAACCTGTGTTTCGAAACCGGCAAAATAGTGGGGCATGGTTTTAATTTGGGTTTCGATGGCAGTGAGGTCAGCGCCAGGCTGGGGCACCACATAACAATCGCGAATATGAGACTCTGCCGAGTCGCTAGTTGGATTTTGGCCAGAACGTACAGCAGAGACTATCGCTTCTTTAGGAATCGTATATTGCTTTGCGTCTTTTACACCGGGAATACGTCTCAGCGCGTCGGAATGCCCCTGACTTACACCTTTACCCCAGAAGGTATAGTCTGTACCTTGCGGCAGGACAGCGCCTGCTAACAGGCGGTTGAGGGAAAAAAGCCCGGGATCCCAGCCAACGGAGATGGTCGCAACTGTTCCAGCCTGTTTAGCCACCTGATCCATTGCAGTAAAATACTCGGGGATTTTGGCGTGAGTGTCAAAACTATCGACAGTATGGAACAGTGCTGCCAACTGGGGACCCTGCTCTACTAGATCGGTAGCAGAACCGCCACAGAGTAGCATGACATCAATCTTTCCTTGATAGGTTGCAACATCATCGAGGGAAACAGCAGGTACGCCGCTGTTAGTTCCTGTCAGGCGACGCCGGGAAAACACCGCCACCAGTTCCATATCAAGATTA
The DNA here is from genome assembly GCA_963526645.1 of uncultured Pelosinus sp. Classification (GTDB taxonomy): domain Bacteria; phylum Bacillota; class Negativicutes; order DSM-13327; family DSM-13327; genus Pelosinus. The sequence continues at coordinate 48,678 of CAUROG010000006.1, forward strand.
TGCTTTATTGCCAGTTCGGCGCCTTTGCCAAGATTGCCATAGCCAACAATGCCAATACGAATTTTTTGTGTCATAGCGAACCTCCTATTGAATGATAGCGACTTCTGTTATTATATGACAAAATATCTGCTTAATTCAATAGCTTGTCCAGAGTAAACATAACAAATACTATCGAAGTATTCCCTGCCTTACTGAATAATGTATATAATGTACTGAGGAAAAAACATCTGCGTGCATGATAAGCCCCTTTGTCATACGGTATCGTGCGGGGGGGATTAAGTAGTAGAGGTTGCCTGAACGGCTAAAGAGGTCTAGGATGGCTGTTTTTTTCGTCATATATAAAGGAAAAATCTATATATTGGTTAATCTTCCTTAGAAAATGATCTTGAGGAACTAATTGTTCAATGCAAACTGGCTCTCATTTCATTTGCTGAGCATGACGTTCTTTTAACATCCTGAGTCCCTAAATCTAACTGCTGAATATTCTTCTCTAATTAAATAAAATGGGCTGTTGAGAAATAACTTTCTCAACAGCCTGAGGGGTAGCTTCAGCTACCTCTTTAATTTAGCAGTATCATTTTTTAGAAGATCTCTTGGATTTTTAGTACTCATTGCCTTTAACCTTCATCTAAGATATTCCGCAGCAAAATAAGTTGTGCAAGTCAGATGTCATTACTATGAATTAGAGAATATTACAATGGTCTATATATTTATATGATGACTAGCTCTAAGGCTTTTATCTTCTAAAAGTGGGAGCTAAGAGCGGCTAATCTTTATAAGATAAAATTTGTTTCATGGTTTTTTCCCTTAAGTCCGTAATACCCTGGAAATTCATATAAGGGACGTAGTAATTTTCAAGTTGATCATGGAGTTCTTTTGATTGCTTAAGACACCCTATCGTTTTTCCAAAGAGTTCCCAGAACATCTGCTGATTGTATACGATCGTTTCTTGATGTTTTTCGATGATAGAGGGTTTCAAATAATCATTCATGTTTACAAAAGTAATGGGTTTCGCTTTTACAGGGCTATATATATGGGGGATATTCGAAGTGGTCACCGCTGTATCTAATTCAGGAATAACCACATGTTCAGGTTTTTCAGGATCAAGAGGACAATAATAGGCCTCAATATCAAAACCCATAGCTACAGCAGTATTAATGACCTTTTGAACAATTGTGCTTTTACCTGTACCTGGATCACCGCTTATTACGTGACATTTCCCTGTGCACCAAACGGAAGAGTCAAGATAGTTCACTGGACCATCAGGCGTTATGGCTGAAGCGAACAGCTTTCGTATTTTTCCTGACCCGATCCTTTTGGAATCATCAAATATCTTCCCTATCAATTCATGTGCAGCCTGGTTTGTTTTCAGAATATCTAGCGCTTCGGTATTTATGGAAGCAAGATCGTCATACATATATTTGGCAGCCCTCAACAATCGGTAAGCGCGTTGATAATTTTTACTTATTTCAGCAGTGCAAGCCATGATGTTGGCTTTATGTGTTAGGATACCTTCTGCATCCCAATATTCCCCGAGGGGCAGAATTTGATCTACACAACCAGGAAGCTTAGGGTCGACAATATGCGGTGCGGTGCCATCGATTAGCGCGACTTTGAGTTTAGGTATGACCAAACCGTCCAGAGAGTTATTATCACTGGAACAATGATGAAACTCGGCATCATAGCCCTGGGCTACCAATGCTTCGCCGATCTTACGCATAAAGGTTGACTTGCCAGTACCAGGTCCCCCTTTTAATATAAATATACGATTTGCATCATTTGAGATTATGTAGTTATAGTAAGAAAAGAACCCTTGTGGTGTATTCCCACCTGGAAATAAGTGACGTATTTTAGCCTCTTCCATGTCTTACCTCCTATCCAACGGCTTTGCCGTATTTCGATATATGATATGACTAAGGCTTACTAATGGCATCTATATTTTAATATTTTTATACTTAAATGATATACTTATCATTTAATGTAATGGGAAAAGAACTATAGAACTTATGAAATAAGCTTGAATCATTGGAAATAAACTCCAATGACTCAAGCTTGTTTTATACCTTTATATTTTGCTTGTAGTATAATTTCCTTGATACCCTAAAGGTCTTTATTTCCATATGTGGGGGAAGTTTTGAGAAGTTAGTATGCTCAGATTTTCTAAACCAAAAAATTATACATAGAAAAATACCCACAAATATAATAATGGATGATAATGGGAAATCTTCCAAGCGATCTCCTCCTTTTCTTATTAAAAATCATAGCATTAGTATTTAGACACACTAGTGCTAATAAATTACAAATACAATCGGTTGGCACCCTAGGATAGATAGTTTATCATTATATTTGCCAAATATTTGCTTTTATGTTCTTTTTAATTTTACATTTATTCCAAGTATTGTCAAGTTAATTTTTGTATGTTTTCTGATGATTTATTATAGTGCATTATAGAAGATCGATCTACAGTGCAGGATTAAGTAAAAAAAATGTCGAATGACAATTATATGGAAAAATAGTATAGTAAAATAACAATTGATACAGGTAGAATATGTTATAACAATAATGAGGTGTTAAACCATGGAATTAGTATTGTTTCAATATATGGTATTAATCCCTGTTACCATTGCAACATCCTTCATTACTCTCTTTACTGGTTTTGGGGTTGGGACAATTATGATGCCAGTGATGGCCTTATTTTTTGATGTCAAGGTAGCGATATTCTTAGCCGCAATTGTTCATTTTTTTAATAATATATCTCGATTAGCGTTATACCGATCAGAAATTAATTGGGGTATCATACAGAGATTTGGAGTTGTAAGTATAATAGGAGCCTTTATTGGATCTTTCGCTCAAATCTATCTGGACAGCAGCTGGTTAAAGGTTGGACTCGGTGTTTTCTTGATCATATATAGTTTAATGGTGCTAATTCCCAATAGGATAAGATTTAAATTATCTGCGAATGTCGATTTCATTGGTGGCTTTTTATCCGGATTAGTTGGTGGTTTAATAGGTAATCAAGGGGCAATTCGATCCTTATATTTATTGAACTATGGGCTGGAAAAGAAAGAACTAATCGTGTCCTCTGCTTTAATTGCCGTAATTATAGATTCGACACGTATACCGGTCTATGCATATTTTAATTATCAATACATGCAGGCAAATATCATACTCTTAGCTGCTATAGTCGTGTCGTCAATTTTAGGTACGATGTTAGGCAGCAAGATTCTACCTAAGGTTTCACACGACCTGTTTAAAAGAATCGTATTAGTAGGAGTTTTGATTATGGGAATCTTAATGATACTAAGCGTGATCTAATAAGACTTTTGTGTTATAGTATATAAGTAAAAAAATTGAGGTAACAGACTATGGATATTATGGCAAACAGTATATTTTCTATCATTTTATTTTCATCATTTGTACAGTCAATTACTGGATTTGGTTTTGCAGTTGTGGGGGCACCCCTGCTATTGTTTTTTATGGAACCAAGACAGGTTGTTAGTTTGATGGTATTTGGAGCGTTAATACTAAATCTTTTAGTGATTTACAAGACAAAAGGTCAATCAGATCCTAAAGTGATTTGGCCCATGTTTATTGCCAGTTTGTTTGGTATTATACCTGGGGTATATATACTGAAAGTAATAGACGGATCCCTTCTCAAGTTATGCATTGGAATTCTTATTTTATTAGTATCATTTTTTATGGCCTCTAACTATGTTGTGACGATTAAACGAGAAAAGTTAGCAACAGTTCTAGTTGGTATAGTAAGCGGTTTTATGGGAGGATCAACTAGCTTAAGTGGCCCACCAGTTGCATTGTTTTTGATGAACCAGCAACAAGACAAAGAAGCTTTTCGTGCAAATCTAGTTCGATACTTCTGCCTTGGTAATATTGCAACCTTAATTGTAATGTACTATATGGATACTATGGACATAGGCGTGCTTAAGCAGGGGATGTATGCTGTTCCCGGAGTTTTTCTTGGTGTATGGCTAGGAGAAAAAGCCTTTACAAAGGTGAGTCCAAAACTCTTCCGCTGGATTACGTTGGCGGTTATATTTTTCTGTGGTGCGATGAGTGTTGTTAGTGAAGTTGTAAAAAGATTAAACTAGCAGATAAACTGAAATTTCAATTCTACGGTCTTACTTTTTTAACATTAACCTAATATAAAAGTTATGCTTGTAAGGAAATTGATCATTTCTCATAAAAAATGGAATCATGGTTTTGCCCGGATAAATGTTCATGGCAATTGAGACTAACCTTTTTGTAATGGGAGGGGGATAGGTCTCTTTTTTTCTGATAAATAAGCCCCGGTATAAAATGGAGTCAAGCCTTCTTTAGACTCTTTAACAACTAGTAAATCACACCATTCTGGCAAAAAACGACTTTTAAATATTAATTTTGATTATTTTTAAAGAATAATCGACAAATGTCCCCGATTTTGCTATTATTAGTGTCGTAGAAAAAATATTATAAAGTTATTTATAACATATGGGATCTTTTTGAGTCAGGGTGGCTCAGTTTAAAATATTATTCAAAAACAGGAGCTTTAAAAAATGACAATTACCACTCCCTATTACCTTATTGATGAGAAAAAATTACTGCGCAACTTACAGATCATTCAGCAGGTGCGTCAACTTTCTGGAGCCAAATCAGTCTTGGCTCTGAAATGTTTCTCAACTTGGAGCGTATTTGATTTGATGCAGCAATATATGGATGGAACTACCTCCAGTTCTCTGTATGAAGCACGTCTAGGGTCTGAGAAATTCGGCAAGGAGACTCATGCCTATTGTGTGGGATACTCCCATGAGGATATCGTAGCTGTAGCTGAATTTGCGGATAAAATTGTTTTCAATTCCGTCTCCCAATTAGAGAGATATTACGATGTAGTTAAATCAGCCAAACTTGGTTTACGGGTAAATCCGGGAATCAGCCATTCCCATTTTGATTTAGCCGATCCAGCCCGTAAACATTCAAGGCTAGGAGTAGTAGACAAAAAAGTGCTGGCCGAGCAAATACATCGCCTTAGCGGTCTGATGTTTCATTATAACTGTGAAAATGATGATGTTGATACTTTTTCAGAGCAACTTGATTTCATTGGTGATTACTATGGGGACATGCTGAAACAATTACAATGGGTAAGTCTTGGGGGAGGATTATATTTCACCAAGGAAGGCTATCCAATAGAAAAGTTCAGCAAAAAGTTAGCAGACTTTGCTGAGAAGTACAATGTCCAAGTATATTTGGAGCCCGGAGAAAGTGCGATTACTGGATGCGCTGAATTGGTCACCAGCGTGGTTGATTTAGTTCATAATGAAATGGATATTGCCATTGTTGACGCTTCTGTGGAGGGACATATGTTGGATTTATTAATATACCGACTGTCGGCCAAAATAGAAGATGAGGGTATTGGGAATTATAAATATATGGTTGCCGGACGTTCTTGTCTAGCGGGAGATGTTTTTGGCACCTATCATTTTCAAGATAAATTGAAGATTGGCAGTGAAATTCGGTTTGCTGACGCAGCCGGCTATACTATGGTAAAGAAGAATTGGTTTAATGGATTACAGATGCCAGCTATTGCTGTGCGGAGGCTGGATGATACTGTAGAAGTTATCCGCAAATTTAGTTATGCAGATTTCTTAAATAGTTTATCATAAAAAATATTTTGACAAGTAAGGGAGGAAAAAATGAAAAAAAATGTTTTAATTGTAGGTGCTGGGGGAGTGGCTCATGTAGTTGCTCATAAATGCGCGATGAACAACGATGTCTTGGGAGATATTTGCATAGCTTCTCGGACCCAGCAAAAATGTGAGGCAATTATCGAAAGTATACTGCGCAAGGATCACTTGAAAGATTCGTCGAGAAAACTGTATTCACGAGCAATTGATGCTTTGGATATTCCGTCTATGGTGGAGCTAATTAAAGACACTAAGTCACAAATCGTTATTAATGTAGGACAATCCTATATTAACATGTCAGTTTTAGAGGCTTGTATTGAAGCTGGTGTCGTGTATATGGATACAGCTATCCATGAAGAACCAGATAAAGTTTGTGAAAATCCACCTTGGTATGCCAATCATGAGTGGAAACGCAAGGAGCGTTGTGCCGAGAAAGGAATTACGGCAATTTTAGGTATCGGATTTGATCCTGGTGTAGTCAATGCCTGGTGTGCATTAGCGCAAAAAGAATATTTTGACACCATTGATACCATTGATATATTGGATGTTAATGCTGGTAGTCATGGGAAGTATTTTGCGACCAACTTTGATCCAGAGATTAATTTCCGAGAATTTAAGAAGGTATGGACTTGGATAGATCGTAAATGGGTGTTACAGAAAGTTCACTCTATTAGAGTGGATTATGATTTCCCTGTAGTGGGATCTTGCCCTGTATACTTGACAGGACATGATGAACTCCATTCTCTATCTAAGAATATTGACGCAAATTCCATTCGATTTTGGATGGGCTTTGGCGATCACTACCTTAATGTATTCTCCGTGTTGACCAACATTGGTCTAACTTCGGAAAAACCATTGGAAATAGCAGAAGGTGTGGAGATCGCGCCTCTTAAAATATTAAAAGCCTTACTGCCAGATCCATCCTCATTGGCTCCTGGTTATACAGGTAAAACCTGCATTGGCAACTATATCAGTGGCACCAAGAACAATGAACCGCGAACCATTTTTATCTATAATACTTGCGACCATGCTGAGTGTTATCAAGAAGTGGAATCACAGGCTATCAGCTATACAGCAGGTGTTCCAGTAGTGGCGGCAGCCATGTTAGTCGCTCGGGGCGAGTGGGATGTAAAGCATATGGTAAATGTTGAAGAACTAGAACCAAAGCCTTTTATTGAGTTACTCGATACAATGGGCTTACCTACTGAAATTATTGAAGCACCTGTGGCCTTTACGCCGCCAGTCATTGAATCATTAAAGTCTGTTTGATGATAGGAACCTCTTGTGGATACCAATGGGTATCCACAAGAGGTTTGTTTTTTCGATTTTACATGATATCATAAAGAAGACTTGATTCAGGTGGAGTTTTAACATCTGAATCTTAGTCTCACTTATCCAGGAATTTAGTTGTTTTTAGCTCCCACTTATAGAAGATGGGAGTTAAAAGCAGCTTGGTCATCGGATAAAATGAGCTTAGTTCTTAATGAAACCTAATTTGGATAAACATGTTTTTAAGCATGTAGTATATAGATTGTATTAAGGAGTGCTCTAGTATGAGAAAGTCTTCTGTTGGAATTTTTTTATTTTTAATGGCCTTTGCTGGAATTAGTGGGGGGTGCTCACCGCGACCACAGCAAGCTCATTTAACATTTTCGGAACAAAAGCGCGATAAATTTGTCGTTGCCGGATCGGGTAGTAATATTGCGGTGACGAAAAAGCTGTTAGCAGCCTTCAAAGAAGATCAAAAGCTGAATATGGAAATTCCCGACAGTATTGGTTCCGGTGGAGGTATACGTGGCGTAACGAATGGTAGTATTGACTTAGGTCTTACCTCAAGACCGCTTACGGAGGCTGAGAAGGCAAGGGGGTTAAAAGAGATCCCCTATGCTCGCTCCGGTCTTATTGTAGGAGTGGGTTCTGATGTTCCAGAGAATAATGTTAGTTATGAGGATTTGGTTAGGATTTATCAAGGAAAGAAAACTACATGGTCCAATGGTGTACCAATCATTGTATTTGTAATGTATGAAAAGGACAGCACCAATGAAGTATTAATGCAAGAAATACCAGGGTTTAAAGAGGTGTTGCTCGATTCCCTGCATAATAACCGCTGGCAGGTATTTTACAACCAACAAGCACAAGAACAGGCGCTTGCTAAAATACCTAATTCTATTGGTTTTATAAATATGCCGGCTGTATTGGAGGGCGTAAAGGTGCTTAACGTTAATGGCGTAATGCCATCTCGTGAAAACGTGCTGAATGGTAGCTATAAGCTCTACAAAACTTTGAATTATGTGTATCGAGAGCCAATTGACCCCAATATGCACGCTTTTATCGATTTTACTTTGTCTCAGCAAGGCAGAGAAATATTGCTAGCTTATGAATGTATTCCTTTAGGCAAGTGAGGATATGAATGTGATATTTCTTTCTAAACAGTTCTCACGGTTTATGAAGCTTTTGGCAGTGGGAAGTATATTGATACTATCGGTTGCAACACCCTTTACTTATTTTTTTCTTGAGTATGAAGATGGTAATCAAAGGGCTGACCTTTATGGGAAAAAATATGCAATGAAATTTAAGCAGGCGATACAAGAAAATCCGCAATATTGGCAGCTAAACATTGAAAAATTCATCGAAATTTTTGCTGATATTGAAAGTGGTGACGGAATTGAAGCCATCGAAGTCTATGACAATGAGTTACATTTATTGTATCGAGAAACTTTACTAGAACCCTCAATATTATCTATTCATAAGACTACTCAAATTCGTTATAATAATCAATTATATGGTTCAGTAATCATTTACGGCAATTTGGTACATATTATCAATACTACAGTCATTTTACTATGCGTGTTCTCAATAACGACCTTTATTGTTCTAAAGCTTCATCAGACTAACCAGAAAATCGAAAATGAAATAGTCACTAGAAAAGAAATTGAAAGTATCTTAAGGAAGTCAGAAAAAGAACTAATGATAAAAAATAAGGAGTTAGCCAAGGCATTAAAAACTGTTAAACATACGCAAAATAAGCTGATTCAGCAAGAGAAAATGGCCGGCATTGGGCAGTTAGCTGCTGGGGTTGCTCATGAAATCAATACCCCATTAGGGTTTGTCACAGGTAATGTTGAAATGTTAGAGGAGTATTTTATTGCTTTTAATAGCGCATTTAACCAATACCGAGAACTGGGATCTGATTTTTCTACTATTGAACAATTGCCATTCAAAGAAGAAATGGATCAGGCTATGGGAGAAGAGAGAGAAAGCGAGTTAGAATTTATTCTTGGTGATCTGCCTAAATTATTCCGAGATACGTTGGAAGGTCTGAACCGAATGAACAAGATTGTCAAAGGCATGCGGCTTTTCTCCCATATTGACCAGCAGCGCGCGTTTGAGCAATATGATCTGATAAATGGATTACATAGTACGTTGTTGATGGTACAAAATGAAATTAAACATTATGCTACGGTTGAAAAACAGTTGCAGAATATCCCAATAATCGAGGCGGTGGGGGACGAGATTAACCAAGTATTACTGAATATAATTGTAAACGCCGCACATGCCATAAAGGGGAAGAATAGTGGAGAAGCGGGAGTAATTAAAATAGCCATATGGAATGACAAGGAGTTTGTCTATTGTGCGATTAAAGATAATGGTGCTGGAATCATGCCCGCAGATATGAGCAGTATCTTCAATCCTTTTTTCACCACCAAAGCTGTCGGACAAGGAACAGGAATGGGACTAAGTATCTCCTATGACATTATTGTTAACCGTCATAATGGTGAGATCTTGGTGGAAAGCTCTCAGGGAAATGGAGCAACGTTTACGGTGAAATTGCCGATAAAACATGACTGTACTAGTTGACACATTAAACTTGCCACAGAACATCCAGGAAAAATGTGAATCCCAATCAAAAAGAGAATCCACGCATATAAGCGGATTCTCTTTTTTAACGAAAGTATAAATGTTTAACTGTCATTACGATGAGGTACGAAGAAGCAATCCCCTACGTGGTCCGAGATTGTTTAGCATCACTTGCAATGACAAAAAAAGTGCCAGTACTCTTCTCATTGTGTAGTAGATGTTTTGATTAGACCAAGTTCCATGCCTTTTACAACAACCTTGCTGCGACTATTCACACCCATTTTTCCAAAAAGATTATTCACATGACTTTTCACAGTGCCAACGGTGATGTTTAGCTGTATTGCTATTTCTTCGTTTGAGCAACCTTTCGCTAACCAAGACAGAATTTCCATTTCTTTTACTGTTAATGGTAAGTAAATATCAGCAGAAATTTCTCTTGTGGATAATAGGTTATTTTGAAGCTCAGATGCTACTTGCTCTCCTACTAGGAACTCGTTATAGGCACGAATAGCGTCAAGAACTACCAGACGAATCGTTCCAGCTGGAGTTGGTTTTGTTAAGAAGGCAGTAATTTTACCGTGATTTATCGCATCAATAGCCATTTGAAGTTCGGCACATCCAGTTAGCATGATTCTTTGGATTTTATTGTCAATCATGATGATCTTGGAGAAAAGTTCGATGCCATTCATGAAAGGCATTCGAAAATCTGATATTACTACTGCAAAGGGCCCTTGATATTCAATGATTTTTAATGCCTGGATTGGGTCTTTGGTTGTTACTATTATAACGTGGCCTCGCAATATGCGGCGTATAGACGCTAAATAACTTTCATCATCATCAACAACTAAAATTTTTTTAGGGTAATTACGGGTATTCACTTTTCCACCTCAGTAATAGAATCGAATGTAGTATAAGTACTACATTCGATTCTATGTTTCCTCTATCTTTATATATTGTTTGCTATTTGTCGAAGATTATCCTAAAGCATGAATTAACTGGATTCAAGCCAGCTTTAAAAAAACACCACTATACTTAATGTTAGATGTTACTGGCACTAATTACTCTAAGATAAGGAGTAATTAACTGATTCATACCAGCAAGTGATGAGTAAGAATCTACAGAGCGTTGAGTTGTCGCAAGGCATTTCAAGTGATATTGCCAACGAGGCAGTGACCATGAGAAAATTCAATTTCACAGGGGAAATTTCTGATATCCAGGTTCCATGATTATAGCAGACAAGCTGACGAGAGAATTAAACTTTGAAACATTTTTACCAGCTGGAGATAATCGAAATTTAATTATGATCGTAAAACAAGAAAAAGTCAATTATGAATCCATTGCTGAAAAATCTTTGGAATTTAAATGCTCTACTGATGTAGAAAATGTCGGCATACTTATACTACAGGCTGGACATACAAAAATATGATAAGCACAATACAACAATTAGTCAAACAGGTAAATATTCTCACCTATTGATATTGTTAGCAAACTCCGTATCTGAATGGTAGTAATGTCTTTCCAAAGTTTCAGTCAAATGAAATTATCAGTGAATGGCTAGGATGACTGTTTAATAAAAAAACTACTAGTTACTTTTTTGTTGGTTTAAAAGTAGCTTGCAGATTTCAGTGGCGATAAAGGGAATAGGAGCAAATAGTATTAATGCTAATAATTCTGTGATGCTAGGCTCAATCGTTTTAAAAACAAGGTGGAGAGGACCGTAGATTGACAGTAATAGCAAGGCAAAAGATAGGCCTGCACCAATGTTGAGATATTTATTACTGAAGAAACCTAACTTGAAAGTGGAATAATGTTCTGATCTGGCAGAATAAGCACAAATAATCTGGCTGAGAATTAGCGTTACAAAGGCAAAAGTTCGACCTACAGAAAGATCGTCGCTATAGGTATGTATGCCGTATTTAAAGGCAGCTAGAACTGTCGCAGCCATTACGATGCTTTGTACAGCAATCATGATGACCATATTTCGGCTTAATAGAGGCTCATCTGGTCTACGAGGAGGCATTTTCATCATATTAGGCTCTTTCTTTTCTACACCTAAAGCAAGAGCAGGAAATGCATCCGTCACCAGGTTTACCCATAGAAGCTGTATCGGCAATAATGGGATAGGCCAGCCAAATAGCATAGCTAAGAAAATAACTAGTACTTCTGAAGCATTGCAGGATAGGAGGAAGAAGATAAACTTTCTTATATTTGTAAATATGACTCTGCCTTCCTCAATAGCGGTGACAATGGTAGCGAAGTTGTCATCGGATACAATCATATCGGCAGCCTCTTTTGTTACATCTGTGCCAGTAATGCCCATTGCAATGCCGATATGGGCCTTTTTCAAGGCTGGGGCATCATTTACACCATCACCAGTCATAGCTACGATTTCTCCATTTGCCCGTAGTGCGTCGATGATAGACATCTTATGCTCAGGAGATACTCTGGCAAAAACCGCTACATCTTTTACATAATTCTGTAATTGATCATTAGAGAAGTTGATATCTTGGCCAGCTATCACTTGTTTCTCATTAGTTGCAATTCCTAAATCCTTGGCAATAGCGAATGCTGTTCCCGGATGGTCTCCTGTGATCATAATTGGGCGAATGCCAGCGGAAAGGCAAAGGCTCACTGCTTCTTTGGCTTCTGGGCGTGCCGGATCGATCATCCCCAATAGTCCGATGAAAGTCATCTCCCTTTCGATGGAAGAAGGATTCAGATTGTCGGGAACTAGCTCAAACTTACGGTAAGCGATTGCCAGTACACGTAATGCTTGGGAGCTCATAGCCTGATTTCCTTCTTGGATGATCATGTTATCTTCCTTTGTCAGAGGGCGGGCAACACCATTACTTAGAATCTTGGTGCAGTTTCTAAGCAGCATATCAGGAGCTCCTTTAGTGAAAGCAATGACTTCATGACTGGTCATAGTATGAAAGGTAGTCATCATCTTTCGAGCAGAATCAAAGGGAATTTCTGCAATGCGGGGATATGCTTTTAAATCGTCCTTGAATTTTCCACCTTTAGCAGCAACAGTCAGCAAAGCTCCTTCTGTAGGATCGCCGATGATGGTCCAAGTCTGAGTGTCTGACGATTCTTTTAACTGAGCATCGTTGCAAAGAACAGCACCGAGCAGGAGTAGATCAAGATCTCTTTCCGTGTTTATGGCTGCTTTTGTTTCCTCTAATAAAAACTCACCTTCGGGTTTATAGCCCTTGCCAGTTACATTAAAAGTCTTTGTGCCAGCGATAACTTTTACCACTGTCATTTGATTTTGAGTTAAAGTGCCTGTTTTGTCGGAACAAATAATAGTTGTGCTGCCTAAAGTTTCCACTGCATGTAACTTTTTGACGATTGCGTTCTTTTTTGCCATGCGCTGCATACCTAAAGCCAGTACAATCGTTACCACGGTAGGTAATCCCTCTGGGATAGCCGCAACTGCAAGACTAATTGAGATCATCAGCATGGATTGTACGAGTTGAAAGTCTAAGCTGCCAGCTCCATATCCGTTATAAATACCTACTAAGAAGACTACAGCACATATTGCTAAGCCCAGGCCTCCTAAAAGCTTACCAAAGGACTTGAGTTTTTTCTGCAATGGTGTACTATCCTCTTCTAAGGATTGAATCATAGTAGCTATTTTTCCAATTTCTGTTTGCATACCCGTTGATATTACAATCCCTTTGCCTCGTCCATAGGTAACGATGGTACTCATAAAACCTATATTGTGGCGATCGCCAAGGGGAACATCATCTTCGAGCGTTAAGTGATCTTTTTCTACTGCAGCCGATTCACCAGTCAGAGAGGCTTCCTCAACTTTTAAGTTTGCTGTTTCAACAATACGTATGTCAGCAGGTATGTAATCTCCTGCTTCCAAGATAACAATATCACCAGGGACAAGTTCACGGGATGGTATCAGCACTAGGTTTCCATCCCTTATGGTTTTAGAAGAGGGGGCAGACATTCTTTTTAACGCCTCCAATGCTTTTTCTGCTTTAGCCTCTTGGAAGACACCTAGGGAAGCGTTAAGAATAACAATGGCAATAATGACAATTGTATCGGTCATTTCTCCGATAAAAAGGGATATGGCACTAGCTGCTAATAAGATTAGCACTAAGAAATCTTTAAACTGATTTATAAATTTGTGCAGAAGTGATTCTTTATTTTTTTCTGCTAGTTCATTAAATCCATACTGTTTTTGCCTAGAGAGTGCTTCTTCATGACTTAATCCATTTAGGAGATCAGTGCTTACATCTGTAATGATTTGCTCTATGGACAATTGATGCCAAGATTTCATGTAACATCCCCCTCTTTTATATTGTTATAAGCAACCTGCCTTTATTTTAGTATATTGATATATTAAATATATCAATATACTGGATAATTATTCAAGAATTAATTGTAATTTGATATCAGAACTAAACGAAGGATAAGCGATTTTATCATATTTAGGGGATAGTATAAATAGGAAAAAGACTATCTATAAAAGTGAGTATAACTTTTTGTAGATTAAAGTGGCGTAAGGCATGAAAGGATCAGAATACTAGTAGAATGACTTAGATGGGTTACTTTGCAATTTTACTATCAAAAACACTGCTCTTAGTCTTACGATAAGTCAAAACTCAACCATTTCTGATACTCTACTTAATTGATCAGATTTACAGAGTTATTAATTTACCGTAATATTGCATAATGATAATTTAAAAAAAACGCGTTGAAATACTTGTTTCAACGCGTTCCTCATGATTCTGTAACTCGACTCCAGTTTTTATTCCTTCAAAACATGAAATTGATTATCACTATCATATATGATAGTGAATAATACCAAGTTCTGTCAAGGACTCAATAAAAATAAAAGATGGCTGTGACGTCTTAGCTATCCTAGCCAGACGGCTGCGATCCTTTTATATATCATTCTTTTGTCAAAATTGATTGAGCAGGATTTACTATTTGAAGAGGAGTTTCAAAATAGTGACTTGTTCGAGAGAAAGCAATGTTTACATTTTCTTCTTCTAAAATTCTCAAAATTTGAATGTTCACATCCTGTTTTATCGTTAAATATTCTTCCCAGATTGTAGTGTTTGTGAAGAAGTACATAAAAATATTTAATCCGTTTTCACCAAATGAATCAAACTTTACCAAGATCGTCTTATTATCAATAGAGGGATGTTGTACAAGCATGTGATGAATTTTTTCAACACATTTTTTTAGTGCATAACTTGGAGTATCGTATGTTACCCCAAGATTCAAGGTAATTCTGCGCATTTCTCGTTTTGTAAAATTTATAATGGGAGCATTTATGAGATTTGAATTTGGCACAGTTACTAAAGCATGCTCAAATGTTCTGATTTTTGTACTCCGAAAATTAATATCTTCTATGGTCCCCTCCAAATCACTTGTTTTTATCCAGTCTCCGATGCTGAAGGGGCGATCTGCAATAATAACAATCCCTGAAAATATATTGGCTAGTAAATCCTTAGCTGCCAGTGCAAAAGCAAGTCCGCCCAAGCCGAGGCCCGCGATAAAGCCGTTAATATCGTATCCCCAATTGCTGCAAATTGTAACAAAGGCAAGGGCGAGGATCAGAAAACGTATCATTCTTGAGAAAAATGGAATCAATATTTTATCAACTTTTACATCAAGAAGGTTGCCTAATTCTTCGACATCATTTCCATAAAGCTTAACTAAGGTATATACGCCATGGGCCATAAAGAGAACAATGAAAGAGCTTAACATTCTATCAATCAGATGTTCATAGGTAAGAGGGAAATAATTTTTTAATGATAGATATATTCCCATTGCGACGATTGTATTTACCAAAGGGCATTTAAATGCTGTTATCAGATATTCGTTTGAAGTTGCCTTTACGTTGCAAATCTTTGCGAGAAAATAAAGAATGTATTTTGTAAATCTATTTCTAAACAGCCAAAAAAAAGAAAAGATGGCTATTGACACTCCTAAGCGATGTCCATGTTCGTAATTAAAAGAAGCTTCTATTAGTTGATAATAATGTGTGATAGCATTCCAAAAGCTATAATCCATATATCTACCTCCTGTTATTTCAAAATATGTATTATCAGTATTATTTTAGTTCTTTTTGTCGAAGGCTGCAACCCATGCGTGATAGGAAGGGTTTGGTATTATAACAAAAGTCCCTGCTGTATCTTGTATAGCAGGGACTTTTGTTATAATCTTGTTTAGTAACAGCAAGATTGTATTACAGTTACTGTGGACGCAGTTTACGGTACAAGAGGCTCCAAGTGGATGCTTCCAACAGGCGCCCCTAATAAGCTTTCAATTAATTTTTCAGCAATGATTAATTTGTTTTTTACTGTGATGGGATCAGCTTCATGCCCGAACTCTAGAGGCGAGCTAGCTTCCAATAAGGCACCCATAATGCCAGCGAAAAAAGAAAAGGTTTCATCCATATGTATGACATTCGTTAGCCCTTCTTGGTTGCCTTGCTCTAGAATTCGTCTTAAAAGTGGATTTGTAATTATGAGCATTTGTCGCCAGAGTTTATTGATTAAGAGACCTTGTTTTTCTTTATACAAAATTTTACCAATTAGACCAGGTTGATCGTAATAACATAATTTGTAGAAAAGATTAAAGAATAATTGTAACTTTTCTAATACCGTATTTTGCTCGGAGTAAAATGCCTGAACATCAAGTATCATAATGCTTACATGACGAGCAAATATAGCTTCTAAGATGGCTTCCTTTGAAGCAAAATAATAATAGAACGTTCCTTGAGCTACGCCCACCTTTTTCACAATGGTACTTACAGTAGTTTGTTGATATCCTAGTTGAATAAATAGTTCTTGTGCGACATCTAATAGCTCAGCCTGGCGTACCTCAGGATCTTTCGTAATTCTGATAATAAAGAACACCTCACTTGTAGTAACTGACTTTAGTCAGTTACTATTTTAAATATAGTTTATTTCTTTGTCAAACTCTGCCTGAATCAATCTTTTTATGGGAAGCGTATTAATAGAGTTCAGGATACAATTGCCTAGAAATTTTTTCTATAGCGTCAACGGTACGAACTCCGCCATTGTTCACTGTGAAAAATGGTAGATTAATGATATTTCCTTGTTGTATTGCACGCATACTTCGTAGTTCTTTGACTTCTTGTAAATTTTTTATTGCTTCCCCATCAGTCAGATCCTTAGTGCTATCATTTTTATTAAGGGATACAACGATAATGAAGTCTGGGTCAAATGCCAGCACTTTTTCTGCGCCAACAAAAGAAACTGGATCTTGGCAAAGGTTCTTTCCTCCAGCAATATCAATCATGTTACTAATCAAATAGTGGCTGTCATAAAGAGAAAAAGTACCGTTGAAATGATCTTGTACAACAAGAACTGTTTTTCTTTGGGGAAGGTTTTTGACGGCGGCTTCTACCTTTGCTACACGGTCTTTGAGGCTTTGGATGTAAGGGATAGTTTTATCCTGGATATTAAATATTTTTCCAATGTCAGAAATGCAGGCATATACTACATTTTCCAAGGTGGGTTTTGTTTTCGTTAATGTGCTTGGCATAATAAAGGTACCAATCTTTCGATCATGCCAAGTCTTTACATTACCCAGAGCAGTGGAAGCGAATTGATGGACCCAGCTAATAATCAAATCTGGTTGCATTTCTAACAGTTCTTCTTGGGAAGGATCATACTGGGCTTTCATGATAGTAAGTTTTGTATATTTTTCTGCTACCCTGTCTAATGGAGCGCCGTAGGGTGCTACTGTAGATAAAATGCGATCTTCAAGGCCTAGTTCCAACAAGAGTTCTGTTGCACCAGGGTGAGTAAGAACAACTCTTGCTGGTGCTTTCGTATACGTATAGTCAACTGTATTTTCCATAGTATCGTAATTGGTAATGGTAATAGGATACGCAGATGAATCCCCCTGACTAGTAGCAGGCTGGAT
The DNA here is from genome assembly GCA_963526645.1 of uncultured Pelosinus sp. Lineage (GTDB taxonomy): Bacteria > Bacillota > Negativicutes > DSM-13327 > DSM-13327 > Pelosinus. Next base: position 66,134 of record CAUROG010000006.1, read on the forward strand.
TTTAGGAGAAGTAGAATTTGATTGTCCGCAGGCTGCTAATGGCAGTACTAAAATAAATAGTAAGAATAAAGCTAGATAATTGAGTTTATATCTTTTCATAATATGCCTCCTCCATTGATTATGCATGACGACAAGTGGGATAATAAGTGATTGCAAGATAGCCAGTATCAGGATTTTCCTTAATATCACATTCAATCTCATAGACATCCCGCACTAGTTCTGGAGTGAGAATCTTATTGGGTATGCCACTTGTTATCACATTGCCATCTTTCAACACATATAACTTATTACAGTACATAGCTGCTAGACTTAGGTCATGTAGAGCAGCGAGCACGCCAATGCCAAGAGATTTTACGATGGAAAGAATCTGTAGTTGATATTTAATATCCAAGTGATTTGTCGGTTCATCTAAGATTAATAATTGTGGTTGCTGAGCTAAGGCACGAGCTAAAATAATCCGTTGCTTTTCACCACCTGATAACGTGGAAAAACTGCGATTTATATGACTCTCCATACCTACTTTTCTAATTGCCTCTAGAGAAATTTCATAATCAGCAGGCTTATCTGATCCTAACAAACCTTTATGAGGGGTACGTCCCATCATGACCATTTCAAATACAGTAAAATCAAAGTTGATTGTATTAAATTGCCCGACGACACCCATTTTTTTTGCAGATTCAGCTAATTTTACATCTTTTAGGTTTTTTCCATCCAAAATGATGGTACCACTGTTCGGTTGAATGATCCGATAGATGGTACGCAGCAGTGTGGATTTTCCACTACCATTAGGGCCGATAATGCCCACAAATTCTCCTTTGGCAACAGCTAAGGAGATATCCTGGATAATATTTTTATCACCAAGGGTTACATTAATATTTTTTAATAGTAGATCCATTACGACCCTCCTTATTTACTTCCAAAACTAAAAGACTGTTTAAATAGAATGTACATGAAAAAAGGTGCTCCAATAAGAGCTGTGATGATGCCAATAGGTAATTCACCACTTTTTAAAATGATACGAGCTAGTACATCAGCCCATGTTAAAAAAATTGCTCCTACTAGGATGCTACCTGGCATTAGACGCCTGTGGTCCGAGCCAACCAAGCCCCGTACAACATGGGGAATAACAAGCCCAACAAAACCGAAAATACCGCAAGCAGAAACGATGAGTCCTGTAATGAGAGCAGTGATAACCATGTATATTCGGCGAACCTTAGTCAAATCAATTCCTAATGTAATGGCAGCTTCTTCTCCTAATAGTAATGTATTAAGAATACGGGATTGAAAAAGAAAAAATAAACAACAAAGAGTAACTCCAATGACTGGCAGGGCTAGATTATCCCATTTTGCTGCCGCAAGCGATCCCATTGTCCAGAAAGTCACGCTGCGAATGCCTTCTGCATTATTGGAGATATAAACAATTAAATTGGAGATGGCAAGGAATAAAGCGCTGGCAATGGAACCTGATAAAACCATTTTTACAGTGGACATTCGCCCCCCAATACCAGAGAGTACCATAACAAAGAAGGAAGCTGCTAATGCTCCGATAAAAGCCCAGAAGGATGTACCAAAGCCAAGTAGAAGTCCGGTTGCACTACCGATTAGGATGGAAAAAGTTGCGCCCAAAGAAGCACCTGCGGATATGCCAAGGATATAAGGTTCAGCCAAAGGATTCTGTACGGAAGCCTGCATTACTGTACCGCACATCGCTAAGCCAGCCCCTACAACCGCAGACATAATCACACGGGGGAGGCGAATCTGCCAGATGATATCCATGTGAGATGGAGATACTTGATGAATGACATCATCTATATTGATTTGAAATATTTTATATAAGATGATTTTATAAGATACTTCGGGAGGGATTTGTACCGTTCCCAAACATACAGCCATTAACATGGATAGTAAGGCAATTACGCTTAAGCCTGCCATCAAGAAAATAAAATTACTGTTTTTTTTGATGACAGCATCATATTCCAAAGGTTGTCGTATTTTAAATTGTGTCATAGTAGTAGAAATCTCCCTAATTCATTTTTTGAGCAAATAACAGCAGGGTGCACCCCTTAGAATGAATATTGAAAAAAACAGATCAATACTCATTCTAAGGGGTGCTGTCATGTGGCGAAATACTTCATAAACATCACTTTAAGCGAAAGGATATAGGAATGGTAGTATAGCAGGCTATGGCTTGACCGCTATTTCGATCTTTGGCAGGAACAAAACGCCACTTTTCTACAGTGGTTATCGCCGCATCATCTAATACCTCGTGTCCAGAAGAACGGAATACAGCAATACTGCCTGAGCGACCGTTTGCCAGGATTTCAATTCTCACCAGAACGGTTCCCTCCAGCCCTGCTTGTCGTGCTGCTTGGGGATAGGGAGGTTCTACCTTACTTAATATGCTAGGTGGAATAAATCCGCCCCGTTTACCAGTAGTGCCAGTTCCAGTGCCAGCTCCGCTATCCGTATTACCGTTGCCAGTCGGCTCCGATGATACACTAGCTGGCCCATTGCTGCTTATTTCATTAACGGACAGCGCTTCTGCTACATCAACAGAGGTCACTACTTGAGGAGTAGCTTGCAGTGCTTGAGGAACAGCTGGAGTGGAGGGTGATGGAAGGACTTGCTCTAGAGATGAAGGAGGACTCATAGGAGAACTAGGCGAAGCGCTATCTTCATGACTCTCTGCCTCGAGTTCACTTACTAGTTCCAATTCTATAACCTGTGGTTGTTGTATGGGTATGGATAAATGAGCTGACAAGTAGCCAGCACCGACAAAAAAGAAGATATGACATAGAACAGAAACGATTGCCGCCCTGCGCCAGCGTAGTTGATATGCCATGAACTTACCTTCCTTTCATTTCTGTAGCCACTGACACCCGACGTGCACCTGCTAGTTTTAATTCATCTAAAACAGTGATTACCTTCCCATATTCCACCTGTTTGTCAGCTCGCAGAACAAATACATTGTCGGACTGTTTGGTTAGTTCCACACCGACGCGCTTTGCTAAGAGTGATAAGGGAATCTCTTCTTGGTCAAGCATAACTTTTCCATCCTGCATTACAGTGATGTTGACACTACGAGGGATATCCTGCTGAACAGTAGACGCTTGAGGCAAACTGACAGGGATGGTATGCTGCTCTACCATAGATAGGGTACTGATCATAAAGAAAACTAATAAAAAGAAGATGATATCAATCATGGGGATAATCATTAATTCTGGTTGATTTTCAATTCGTAAACTACGCAATTTCATGAGTTTCTCTCCGCACTGATTTTTTTAGTAGTAAATAATTCATCACAGTTGCACTTACTTGTTCCATGTCGGTAACTATCTTATCCAAACGATGAGAAAAGTAAGTATGAGCAAGTAAAGCCATAACAGCGACGATTAATCCTGTGGCGGTGGCAATCAGTGCTTCCCCTACACCGCCAGTAATGGCCATAGGCTGCCCTGACTGTACATTGAACACGCTAAAGGAACTTATCATGCCTATGACCGTTCCAAGTAGGCCAAGGAGAGGCGATAGGGTAACAATGGTACTAAGAAAGTTTAAGGACTCACGCAACCTGGCTGCGGATAACTGAGCTGCGTTTTCTAGTGCATTTTCTATATTACTGCCTCGTTGGTAAGCATGTAATCCTTCAAGAACTACTTGATTGACGACTTTCGGCATTTGTTCGCATAATTGTACGGCTTCAGGAATTCGTTGACGCTCCAATAAAGGTTTTAGTTTGCTCAGGAAAGCCTGAGTGTCTGAGGACATGCTGCGGTAGTATAAAAAACGCTCTGCAGCAATGGCTACGACAACCATTGAGCATAGTACAAGGAGGTACATAACTGGACCACCTTTATGAAATAGACTTACGCATTGTGATAAAAACTCCATTTTTTGAAATCTCCTTACATTCTTGTGGATTTTATAAAAATGAATATGCACCGCCCGTTAGTGATTAGGGCAGTGCATATTTAGTTGTAGTAAAGGTTACATGCGGTGTTCTACGCCAAGGTAGAAGTTTCGTCCTGGCATTGGATAGCATCCAGCTGTGCCAAAGTCACCGGCAGGAGTTAATTCATAGCCCTTATTAGTCAAGTTATAGCCTTTGAGGTAAATACGAGTGTCTGGATTGATTTTATAGTTAACGATCATGTCAAGGGTCACGTAGGATTTAGAAGTAAACTCCTTCAGATTACGACCCGTTGCACTTCGTAGGGTAAGACCTGCATTCCATTGGTCCTGATCATACTGAACATTCAAACGATAGCCATTTGGTTGTGAGTTGCGGGCATAATTTACGTAATCTACTGATGTGCTATCTTTAATCTCAGTCTTAGTATAGGTGTAACCCACTCCTATATTCCATTGAGGTGATAGCTCACGAGAAAGATTTAGGTCTAAGCCTTGTCTTTTTTCATTACTAACATTATAGTAGTAGCCAGGAACGTAATAGCCATAGCCAGGAATGTAGGAAGCATCAGGATCACTAGAATTTGAATCGTGTCCATACGCAAAATCTAGTGCATTTTTGAGGCGACTACTGTAAACACTAGCTTGCAGTTTTGTCCCATCGCCTAGTTTCGTATTGATACCTATAGTAGTTGTAGTTCCTGATTCTGGTTTAAGATTTGGATTACCGATCGTCCATCCGTTATCGACGAAAAGGTCGAAGAGCGTAGGATTTTTTGAATATTCTCCCCATGAGGCATAGACATTAGTAGTAGCATTTAATTCTTTATTTACTGTGACACGTGAGGTAGTATTATCGCCGATGGTACTATGATCATCATAGCGCGTTCCTGCAGTCACCGACCAGTTATTCGCTAATGACCAGCGATTTTCTAGAAAGAGTGCTTTATTCGTATAGCCTTGATTAATGGAAATCTTGTCATTGATATGTTCCTCGCGCCAATCTGCACCACCAGTTAGGGTATGACCTTTGCTAAGTTGCCAGGTTTCTTGCCAATTAAAGCCATTAGAATAAAGCTTAGCAACGGAGTTGGAGAGGGCTCCACCAAGGTATTTTTGATCAGATTCGTTGCGATATACACGGAAGAAATTTTCGGCTCCCTTGTCCTGTCCCCAATGATAAGTTAGTGCAACATTATTATCTACTAACTTTCGATAACCACCTGGGTATTGCCAGCCAGGGTATGATGCGTTAGGAATACCAAAACCAGATTCGTCATCTCCATGCTCTACTTGTAGAGAAAGAGAATTTCCATTGCTAAATTCTTTATCTAGCTTCACCGTCATGTATTCTTGGTCTAGCTGACTATCCCGACTAATCTCGTTTTTACCGGTTTTGGGATTCTTATACTCAAAACTATCTCTCTTTTTCTTTTCTGCAGTGATCAGATAGCCGATTCCATTTTCTTTGCCTTCGGTGGTGAGGCTATAGCGGCGTAGGCCCCAATTGCCAAATTCTGATGCAATGGAAGTACTGGGCGTTTTTGCTTTGCGGGTAATGATATTAATAATACCTCCGACGGCGTCGCTGCCATATAGAGAAGAAGCGGGGCCACGGACAATTTCAATACGTTCAATGTTCTTGACAGGCAAGACATCCAGATTTACTCCAGCATGGCTGTTACCACTGATGACAAGGTGATCCCAATTCATTCTGCGGCCATCCACTAGGATTAATACGCGATCATCTCCATTGAGAACGGGGACGGTACTTTTGCCGGTTGTCTGTAGTTCAACATTGCTTTTGCTTAGAATGTCAGGTACATTAGTAAAGCCGCCTTTTTCAATTTCTTCCTGAGTAATAACAGTTACATTTGCTGCAACCTCTGTTATTTTTACAGGCATACGGTTGGCAGTCACTATGTATTCATCAAAATTATAGTTTTGTTCTGTAGAAGCCTCTTCCGCCGCTACGATCCCAGATGTGCTTAGTAATACAGCGCCACTTATCAGTGAGCATAATAATTTCTTTTTGTGCTTGTTAATCATAAACGCTCCTTAGATTCTGTTTTTTATTATAAATAAGAACATGGTATATGTATGGGGTAAAGTACTAGAGTGACATCGAAACCGACTGACAACAGTCAGTGAGTTAGAAAATTTATTTGTTTATTTTCTCATAGCATGGCACCTTTCTTTTCTCGTATCCCAATGAATGAAATTCTAATAATTCTAATAGCAGAGGATACGCGACACTATTTATTTGACCGTTGGGCAAAAAAGAAAATATAATAGTCCATGGACATCAATCTTACTTGATATAATTATCAAATTAAATTGACTGACGGCAGTCAAAGTGGTAAGATTGGTGTCGTAATTGAATATGATAATCATAATCAATTACGATTATAGTCCTTTCAAAAATGTTAGTCAATACTTAATTTCAAAATTATTTATTTCGAGAATTAATAAAAAGTAGCAGAATTATGTCGGAGGCAATTTCATTAAAGAGATTGATTATTTAAAATCAAGGTATAGTGTAATTGCATAGCATGCCATAGTTTGATAATGATTCTCTTGAATTTTTGTGTCAAAGATAAGATATAGCAGGAATCATCAATAGTAAAAAAATATAAAATTACTCATTTGTTGACTAGAGAATTGCTTTACAAGATATGTTGTGGTTAACAAATTTTTATGAAAGAGGATTTTTCAAATGTTTAAGTTTCAATATCAGAATGCACCCCTTACCATCTTAATTGTAAATATGTTTATTTCCCAGATGGGGGTTGGACTAGTCATTCCTATCTTACCTAAATTTATGCAGGATTTTGGGGTGAGCAGTGCTACCCTTGGCTATTTGGTGTCTGCTATGGGATTAAGTCAATTTATATTTTCACCTCTTGCAGGGCAATGGGCGGATCAATATGGTAGGAAAGTGATCATTGTTTCTGGAATTGGCATGTTTAGTGTATCCCAGTATATTTTTGGCGTTGCCAATGAATTGTGGATGCTCTATGTGTCTAGGTTAATTGGCGGGATAGGTATTGCTTTTACAACTCCGGCAATCACTGCCTATGTAGCAGATATCACAACAGAGGACACTCGCGGCAAAGTCTTGGGCTGGATTGGCGCAGCCATGTCCTTTGGTGTTGTAATCGGACCTGGCATAGGGGGTTTTTTAGCTGAATATGATTTGCGTCTTCCTTTTTATGTAGCCGCCGCTGCCTCAGCTTTCTCTATGATCGCTGCACTCTTGCTGCTGCCAGAGACCTTATCCAAAGAAAAGAGATTACTTGCCAAAAATTCATCGCAAAAAAATGAGAATATTTTCTCTCAAGTTGCATTGTCATTTAAAGCCCCTTATTTATTTCTATTGATATTAATTTTTATTTTGACCTTTGGCTTGGTGAATGTGGAAGTGATTTTCGGTTTGTATGTGGATGTGAAATATGGGTATACTCCGAAAGATATAGCTATTCTACTTACAGTAGGTGTATTAATGGGAGTCATTGCCCAGGCATTAGTAATTGATTGGCTATTACGCCGCTTTGGCGAAAAAATAGTGATCAATATGAGTATGCTTTTATCAGCGGCATCTTTAGTGCTAATGTTACTTCCAGGAAATTTTTGGTATATACTATTTGTAACGACTCTCTTCATTACCTTTACTTCCATTTTACGCCCAGCCATAAATACCTTATTATCTAAAATGGCGGGGGAAGAACAAGGCTTCGTTGCTGGTATGAATAATGCGTATAGTAGTTTGGGAATTATCATAGGTCCTGCCATTGCAGGAATTCTGTTTGATATTCATATTGATTTACCTTATATATTTGGCGTAATTCTTATCCTTGTTAGCCTGGTGATACCGATTCTGGCAATGAAGAAAGAAAAAGTAGAAAGCCTATTCCTGTTCTAGAGACAATTGATCTGTAAGCTATTCAAGCATAGATTTTTAAATTATAGAAAAGAAAGCTCCTGCAAGTGTAAAAATAACTTTGCAGGAGCTTTGTATTAAGGCTAGAAAGCAGTAGTTCGATGAGAGAAAGAATAAGTGAATGTTATAATCACAGAGGCACGGAAATCTCTAAACCAACAGGACAATGGTCACTGCCCATAATTTCAGAGTAAATAGTAGCGTCTTTAATAAGCTCTTTTAGCGAATCAGAGACTAAGAAGTAGTCAATACGCCAACCAATATTGCGGGCTCTGGCATTCATCATGTAAGACCACCAGGTATAAGCGTCTGTCTTATCAGGATATAAATAGCGAAAGGTGTCCGTGAAGCCAGCTTGTAACAGCACTGTCATTTTGCCTCTTTCCTCATCCGTAAAACCCGCATTGCGCCGATTGGATTTAGGATTTTTAATATCAATTTCCTGATGGGCTACATTGAGATCGCCACATATGATGACTGGTTTAATCTGGTTCAGCTTATTAAGATGTGCCCTGAATTCATCTTCCCATATCATGCGATAATCCAGTCTGAGAAGCTCTCGTTTAGAGTTAGGGGTATAGACATTGACCAGAAAGAATTTCTCAAATTCCAATGTTATGATACGGCCTTCTTGATCATGCTCCTCTATATTCAACCCATAGGTAACAGACAATGGTTTGATACGTGTAAAAACAGCAGTACCTGAGTACCCCTTTTTCACTGCGCTATTCCAGTATTTTTCATAGCCTATAAGTCCGATTTCTGCTTGTTCAGGATGCATTTTGGTTTCTTGTATGCAGAAGATATCGGCGTCCGTGCAGTTGAAGAAATCTTCAAAGCCTTTTAAAAGACACGCTCTAAGCCCATTTACATTCCATGATATTAGTTTCATATGTTGTAACCTCATTCCTAAGTAAATAGTGGATTAATTTCAGTTTAGGTGAATGACATAAAAAATGCAAGAATAAAGGTGTTAATTTTGAAAGGTTTTAGCGTACAATGTTGGAATGGGTGCTTTTAAATAATCGTTTTCTAGTATCAGAATATATTTTAGGTAAAACTAAGTCCCATATAACCTTGAACAAACCAGTTTCTTAAAGAGTAAGAATGGTCTGGAAAAAAAGAACATCTAGGGAATTAACATTTTTTACATAATCGGAAAATAGATTATATTCTAGGCGGATAAGCGCAGCTTTTCTATATAGAAAAACCCAAACCGTAATAAACGGTTTGGGTTTTTCATAGCCTCATAGAATTACGCTATTGTCTTACTGCTATCAGATTAAATGATATGGGATATGTGAGCTACTTGTAGCACAGCAAACATTGCTGAGATAGCAACAAAAGCGAAAGCTCCTAGTTGAAGAACCATGATATCAATCCTTTCTTTATCTGTATCTAAGTTATAAAAAAATCAAAATAATGAGTATATAATAGATTAAACTGATAATTAAAAAGGTGACGATACTTAGCGTGTATAAGGCATTTTTAGTCTAATTTATTTGAAGATTATTATCAAATCGTTTCACAGAGAATCTGACAAGAAGAGAGCTTATTAGATAAAGCTAGACAGGTTTTACTGCGATTTTCTTAAAAATTCAAATATAGGCAAAAATTCGAACATACTCAAACATTCAAACATATTAAACATTCGGAAATGATCAAATATTCAAATAGTTGGTTACGTTAAAACGAATAATATGCCGTAAATGGATAAATATTGAGCGGATATAATAGGAATTGTGATTTAAATGATAAAAAAAGATATTTTAATGGAATCGAAAGCATCTTTATGTTATAGTTTTAAAAAAGTTAGTAACCAGTAGTACGTTTTGTGCCTTTCGTCTTTATTGCTGTTTACAGTTTGTTTAGGATTGGATAAATAGGGTATATATGAAAGTAAACGAATTTTTAAGTGGTTTAGGGGGATTTGAATATTGAGTTGGCGTAGAAATCTTTGGGTTTTGTCTACAGCAGTGATGTTGTCAGGTTCAAGTTATACAATGGTTATTCCATTTTTACCATTGTATCTTTTAGATATAGGCGTAAGTCAAAATGATGTAAATGTGTGGTCAGGCCTTATCTTTTCCGTATCTTTTTTAGTTTCGGCCTTAATGGCACCTTATTGGGGGCGATGTGCAGATAAGAGTGGCAAACGTCGTATGGTCATGCGGGCAGGCTTTAGTCTGGCATTCGTATATTTTTTAGGAGCATTCGTTAGAAACCCAATGGAGTTATTGATGGTAAGAATTCTGCAAGGCTTTGCCAGTGGGTTTGTGCCAGCTTCGATGGCCATCGTTGCCTCATCCGCACCAAAAGAAAAAATGGGTTTTAGCTTGGGCATTATGCAAACGACACTTTTGATTGGCGGAATTTTAGGCCCGTTAATGGGGGGCAGCTTATCTCACTTTTTCGGTATGCGTCTATCCTTTGTCATTGCTGCAGGGATCATTTTCTTAGGAACGGTTGGCGTAGGCATATTTGTAAAGGAACCGGTAAATAATGAACCGCCTAGTGAAGGTAGTATTATGGATGATTTGAGAATGGCATTTGGAAACAAAAGGTTAGTGGAAATGTTACTGTTATTATTCGGTGCACAAATGATTAGTATGACGCTACAGCCTCTGATTACCCTTTATGTTGCTCAGCTTCAAGGTACCATGGAAGGGGTTGCGTTAACAGCAGGAGTTATTTATAGTTTGGCAGGTATGGCTGGTGCAATGTCTGCACCCACCTGGGGAAAGCTTGGTCAACAAAAGGGTTTTATTAAGATACTAGTAATTGCCTTTATTGGTGCAGGAATATTTAATATGGGGCAATTTTTTGTAAACAATATATATCAATTTAGTGTACTCCAATTCTTTTTTGGCTTATTTATTGTTGGTGTGTACCCTGCGATTAATACCATTGCAGTAAATTCTACAGATAAAGCTTTTCAAGGACGTATCTTCGGTCTTACGACGACAGCAAATCAGCTAGGATCTATGGTGGGACCTTTAATTGGTGGTATGATTAGCTCTTGGCTAGGTATTGGGCCAGTATTTCTTTTTACAGGAAGTTCTTTGATCATCATTGGACTAATTGTCTTTTTTAAAATCTCAAGAACCACTCTGACAGTTAGTAAGGAAATGAAATAGAAAATAGCATTTATAGTGAAAGTTTCTTGATATAAGAATACTAAAACGCGAAGATACGAAGATAGCACGAAGGAGATATTGTGTCATCTTCGTGTTCTTTATATTCTTCGCGTCTTCGCGTTTCAAAAAGTTTTATCCAGTGGCGGATTTCTTTTCTTACTAAACCAAGTTTTTATTGTAAAGGCCACCCCGTAGTTTATGGACAATAGGTTCAAATGCGACGCCACGATCGAAAGCATCTTCTATATCATTACTCACAATCATTGCATCTCGTACGAAAAGTGCGGCACTTTCTACGCTCTCTTTCAGAGTGTAACCACTGACAACACCGGCTGTGAGTACGCTAGTGAAAAGATCGCCTGTGCCGTGCATATGGTAAGGAAGTAAATCAATTGCTACTTCAAAGTAAGAATGATCTTCACTCATTGAGCAGTTATATAATGTATCTCCTCTGACGACACCTGTTAATACAATATTTTTAGCACCCATTTCAATGATTTCAGTGCAGAGTTTGCGACAGGTATCACTATCAACTTCTCCGTCTATATAATCTCTACCTGTAAGAATATAAGCTTCTGTAAGGTTTGGAGTAACAATATCAGCGATACTAGCCAGTTCTCGCATGGTATTGCACATCTGGGGTGTATAGGTTTTAATGATTACGCCATTATCGCCCATTACAGGGTCGACTATTTTCAACGAGCAGTTGAAATCCAGCATGAAGCTTTTAACAATTTGAATTTGCTCTGCCGAACCCAGAAATCCACTATAAGCACAATCCGTCTTAAAGCCAATTTCTTTCCAATGATTTACGAATTCATCCATTTGCGGAGTAAAGTCAAAGAATTTGAACCCAGGGAAGAGAGTATTTGTAGATAATAGTGCAGTAGGAAGAGGGCAAACCTCGACTCCAGCCGCTGATATTACTGGAATGGCTACTGTAAGTGAGCATTTGCCATACCCTGACATATCGTGGATTGCCACAACTCTTGCAAGCTTTTGTTTCATATTAATATCCTCCAGTATGTTTTTATTGCGCTAAAATAGCGGAAAAAGGATTATCAAATAAATTAGGGGTTTCAAAAACCATATTTGTATTATAAAATGAATTTGAGCCTTTTGAAATATACAGAAGATAGATTTTGATTAGGTACAGTTTGGAGGAGTCATGGATTTAATAGTATTTGATAATAAGAGCAAAGAACCCTTATATATACAACTTTATCTGTATTATAAAGCTGCAATTGAGCAAAATAGGCTAAGAGAAAGTGAAAAGTTGCCGTCCATCCGAGGACTTTCCAGGATTCTTTCAGTTAGTAAAATTACGGTTGAGAAAGCATACCAACAGCTGATGAGTGAAGGTTATATCAAAAACTATGATCGTTCCCGATATACGGTAAATAAGCTAGATGAAATTATTTTTAAAGCACCTACTGCTAATATGTCATATCAGCATGATCATAAACAGGGATTGAAAGAAGAAAGAATCCTTTACGATTTCTCAAGCGGAGAAATGGATATAGATGGCTTTGACTTTTCCTTATGGAAGCGGTATATTAGCAAAGCTTTTTTTCAGAAAGAGCGTCTTGTTGGCTATGGAAATATTAAAGGAGAAGAAGAGCTGCGTAAAGAAATCGCAAAATATATTGAAAAATCAAGAGGTGTTTATGTTCATACAGAACAAATTATAATTGGTGCTGGGGTGCAAAGTCTCTTGAGCATGCTTTGTAGTATGCTCAAATTGGAATATAACAGTATTGCCTTTGAAGAGCCAGGTTTTAGAAATGGAAGACGTATTTTTGCGGATCATGCTTTTACTATTATGCCAATAAAAATGAAAACGGATGGTATTGATATGGGGGAGCTGGTAAATAGCAGAGAAAGGCTCGTTTATGTAAGTCCATCTCATCAATTTCCCACAGGATATATTATGCCCATCGGTAAGAGATACCAGCTGCTCAATTGGGCAGAAGAAAAAAATGGCATCATCATCGAGGATGATTATGATAGTGAATTTCGCTATTTTGGGCGTCCCATACCAGCACTAAAGGGCCTTGATAATAGAGAGCGGGTAGTATATCTGGGATCATTTTCAAAGGTAATACCACCTTCTATCCGTGTGAGTTATATGGTTTTACCAGAAAAGTTTTTAGAAATATATCAAACGAAATCTTCCCTATATAATCAAACTGCGTCTACTATTGAGCAACTTGCCCTTGCCCAATTTATGAGTGATGGTCATTTGGAAAGGCAGATACGTCGCCTGCGTAAGCTATATTATGAGAAAAGAAAACTATTCTTAGAAGAAATCCAAACTATTTTAGGTAAGAATGCGAAGGTGAATGGGACTGAATCAGGTCTCCATGTTATTCTTAGTTTAAAATCTGAATTAGAAGCTAAGGAATTAGCCGCAAGGGCTTTGGAAAAGGGCTGTCGTGTAGCTCCTATTCAGGATTATTATTGGGAACTATCACCGGAGAAGATGCCACAAGTGTTGTTATATTTTTCTAAGATACCTGCAAATACAATGAAAGATGGGATTATAAGATTAAAGGAGGCATGGTTTTAAACAAGTAGTAATGAATATTTTATATTTACACTTGTTTTCTAAACTTGCTAAGAGTTGACAGTTAGCACTGGGTACAAATATACTTATATTTGTAAATATTCTAACGCTAGGGGGTAACTATGAAGAACGCTGTAATTCTGAATGCCGCGAAATTGGATTTTGATAACAATCTGGACTTTTCTTCATTATCTAAGCTCACCACTGTTACAAAGTATGATGTAAGTAGTAATGAAGAAATTTTAGAAAGGGTTAAGGGGCAAAATATTGTTATCACCAAGGAGTTGCCTGTTGGCGGGGATTTAATTTCTCAATTTCCATCTTCTGTAGAGCTCATTTGTGAAGCCGGTACAGGCTATAATAATATCGATATTGCTGCCGCCAGAGAAAGAAATATTGCAGTCTGCAATGTTCCTAGCTATAGCACGGAAGCAGTGGCTCAGTTAGTGATCACCTTTATTTTAAATCAAAGCTCCTCATTGATCCAGCAGCAAATTATGATCCAAGAGAAGAATTTTGATAATTTTACCAAGCATTTACAGGTACCTCATTTTGAATTGCAAGGTAAGACACTGGGTGTTATTGGTGCAGGTGCTATTGGCAGAGAAGTGATGAAAATTGCTTTGGCCCTAGGCATGAACATTTTAGTATATAATCGCACTCCTAAATCTTGGGGCGAGTCAAAGGTACAAAATGTTTCTTTAAAAGAACTATTAGCTCAAAGTGATTTTGTGAGTATTCATTGCCCTCTTACTCCCGAGACAAAGCATCTTATCAATAAAGATAGATTAAAGCAAATGAAACCAACTGCGTTTCTGATAAACTCTTCCCGAGGAGCGATTATACACGAGACAGATTTGATTGAAGCCTTACAGAAAGGGATCATTGCTGGTGCAGCACTTGATGTTCAAGACCCAGAGCCACCAGAACTTAATAATCCTTTGTTTTTCATGGACAATGTGATTCTTACTCCTCATATAGGCTGGAGACGTTTAGAATCAAGACAGAGATTGATCAAGCTTATGGCTGATAATATTGATTCTTTTATTCAGGGAAAGCCAATGAATGTTGTAAATGAGGCGTTGTAAGTCCTAAGTAGCAATTATATTGCTCATCATACGCTACCACAGTAATTCCAACGGAGGGAAACCTCCTAGGAATTACTGTGGTATTTTTCACTACATGAGAAGGTGCGAGAATAGAAAATATGTCTTCTGAGATATCTTTTAAATATCCATTAAATAATAGGAGAATTATAATGAACTTAATTGTCGCCGTAGATCAGCATTGGGGCATTGGATGCAATGGAGAATTGTTAGAAACAATTCCAGCCGATATGAAAGATTTCAAAGAGAAAACCATGGGAAGGATTGTGGTAATGGGCAGAAGTACCTTTGAATCGTTGCCTGGTAGAAAACCTCTTCAGGGTCGAACGAATATTGTTTTAACTAAAAGTGGACAGCTAGATTGTGAGGGTATTATAATATGCAGTTCTTTGCCTGAACTGTTCTCAATATTATCTAGACACAATAGTGATGATATCTATATTATTGGAGGAGAATCTATATATAAGCAATGTATGCAGTATTGTTCAGAGGCTTATATTACTAAGATAGAGAAGGCGTATAAGGCTAATAAGCATTTTCCTAATTTAGATGACAAGCCAGAGTGGAAGTGTATAGAAGATGGCCCCTTGCAACATTATAAAGATATTACTTTTAAGTTTACAATTTATAAAAATCTAGACCAGAGAGACTGGCGTAAGGGATGAGGTTTTTTAAGAGATAGCGCATGGACAGACATAAATTTAGGAGGAGTGGATATTATTATGGCGGTACTTCATTTATCAAAAGAATTAAAAAAACAAGCCGTTGATGATATTAAAAAATACTTTTTGGAACATAGGGATGAAGAGATGGGACAACTAGCAGCAGAGTTATTGCTGGATTTTATGATTGAAAAGGTGGGCAAGGTTATCTATAATCAAGGAATAAAAGATGCACATACTTTTATGAGTGAAAAGGTGGAAGATTTATATGCACTTGAAAAGAAAGATCGTTAATCTGATGAATGAATCGCTCTAAGATTCTATCTCGCCAAGTGGGAGCCTAAGTGCGATGAAGGTGATGTATTGTTCCATTTTAGTAATAGATACAGAAATATTAATCTCGTTGCTTATATAATAAGGATGTGGTAGTATTTAGGGAAATCATAAACTTGTAGATTCTATTACAAGAATCTTACCTGTTGTACTAGATGTAGAAGAATGATATTTTAAAATACATCTGAAGCAATGATGAGGAGTTTTATAACATGATTATTAAACCGAAATCTAGAGGATTTATTTGTACCACTTCACATCCGGAGGGATGTGCTCATTCCGTACAGGAACAGATAGATTATGTAAAAAAGCAAAAGCCTATTAAAGGCCCCCAAAAGGTTCTTGTGATTGGTTCATCAACAGGGTATGGATTAGCATCAAGAATTGTTTCTACCTTTGCCTCAGGAGCAAGCACTCTTGGCGTTTTTCTAGAAAAGCCTGCAGCCAATACGAATACAGCTACGGCTGGGTGGTATAATACAGCTGCTTTTGAAAAGGCAGCAAATGAGGCCGGATATTATGCAAAAAGCATTAATGGTGATGCTTTTTCTGATCAGGTGAAAGCCCAAATTATTGAGCTAATCAAAGAAGATTTGGGGCAAGTTGATCTGGTGATTTACAGCATTGCTGCACCAAGACGCACCCACCCTGTTACTGGGGAAGTGTTTTCTTCTGTTATTAAGCCGATTGGAGATTCTTTTACGAGTAAAACAGTAGATCTGAACTCCAATGAAATCGTCAATGTAACCATTAAGCCAGCGAGTGAAGAAGAAATTCGCGGAACGGTTGCGGTCATGGGCGGTGAGGACTGGGGGAGATGGATAGACCATTTAAAGGATGCTGGCGTTCTTGCTGCTGGAGCAACTACCATAAGTTATTCCTATATTGGCCCTACAATCACCTACCCAATCTATAAGGAAGGAACCATCGGAAGAGCAAAAGATCATTTGTATGCTACCAGTAAAGAAATAAATAAGCAAATTAAAGACATCAGTGGGAGAGCCTTCGTTGCTGTGAACAAAGCTTTAGTTACCCAGGCGAGCGCGGCAATTCCAGTTGTGCCTTTGTATTTAATGTTATTGTCAAGAGTAATGGATAAAAAGGGTTTAAATGAAAATTGTATTGAACAAATGTATCGCTTGTTAGGAAGTAAATTATATGAAGCAGATACTCTATCGAGCGCTGATCAAATGATTCGTGTTGATGATTATGAAATGCGTGATGACGTGCAGGAAGAAGTCGCCAAACTATGGGAAAAAGTTTGTGCGGGTGATATAAATATTATTTCAGATCTTGAGGAATATCGTATAGAATTCTTTAAATTATTTGGCTTTGGTTTTGACAATGTGGATTACGATAAAGACGTGAAGGAAGATGTACCCATTCCAAGTATTCAATCTTAAGAGCAGCCATTCGTGCTATATGGGTATAAAGTTAATAAAGATAATAAGAAGGTCCTGCACGTGTATAATGCAGGACCTTCTGGTTGTATTCTCTAGATCATTATAATTTAAAAGCGAAGAGGCAGGAAACACCTTTCATGGTGTAGTTTTCTTTACCATCTAAGAGAGTGGTTGCTTTTAGTTTTACATCTACGTTTTCTACTTTTCGTTCAGCGTAGGACACGTTAAAGGTTGTGGATTTTGACATTTTGTAGCTAACGCCGACTTCTTTTAAGGATACATCTTTGCCTCCCAATAGGGTAGCAAAAAGAGTGTATTTGTCATTGAGCTTATGAGTGCCAGTCAAGCCAAAATGCAAAGCTGACTTAGAAGCGTCAGATACGAATTTACCATAAGAAATTTTAGTGTACTCATAGCCTGTAATGAAGGTGAGGCTAGGATTTACCTTATATAATAAGTTAAGATCACTGGGTTCAGCTTTAGCATAAGTTGTCAAAGAGCCAAGAATTGTTGGAATAGTAGATTCTTCAGATTTGAACATTCCATGTTTTAGCTGTATTGCTAAATGATCGTTTAGACCAGCAGTGGCTGTAACCTTAAAGCCAAACTCACCAACTACATCAGCTGAAACCTTCCCCCTACCGCTGACCTTAGAATCAAGTGTACTACCAAATTCGACGCTAACGGCACCCTTTTCAAATTCTGCCGTAGGAGAGGCAGAAACCGTATTTGTTACTATAAATAGTCCTGTTGTTAGTGTTAATAGTGCGATTAATTTACGCATGTTTCCTCCTTAGTTTGATCCATTAGTAGGATGCCATTGTTGTATTTGTAAAATATAGTTTTTTTAGGGGTTAAAACGACTATTTTCGACACATTGCTTATTTTACCATAAAAAAATGTACTAAGAAATGGAGACTATGTAGTCTCTTTAGTATTATGTTATGCTAGGTTTAAATGGATATCTTATATCAAATAATGAATTGAGAAATTTGATTTTATTCAATATTAATTGATGTTTAGTAAATACGATTTTAAAATAAGGAGAATATTAGATGGCTACAGTTAGCAAAGAAAAAGCTTGGCTGATCATGCTGAGCTCTGCGGCAATATTGATGATTACTATGGGAGCCCGTCAGTCAATGGGGCTTTTCCTTTCTCCCATAAATGCCTCTACAGGCTTAGGCATTGTTTCCATTAGTTTTGCCCTTGCGGTAGGACAGTTTTTTTGGGGGTTGGCTCAACCTATATTTGGTGCAATTGCAGATAAAAAAGGTTCTTATCATGTATTGGTGGCTGGTTCTGTCCTCCTGGCCCTAGGGTTAGCTCTAACTCCTTTCGCCACTTCAGAATGGTCCTTAATTATGACGATGGGAGTGCTTAGTGCAGCAGGTGCAGGGGCGGGAAGCTTTTCCATTCTGATTGGTGCAACAGCTCAGCAATTACCTGAACAGCAGCGTGCTTTCGCAGGAGGTTTTATCAATGCAGGTGGCTCTTTTGGTCAATTTGTGTTTGCTCCCTTACTGCAGGCAATTATTGGTGGATTTGGCTGGGTTGCTGCAATACTTACCATGGCAGCAACAACACTGCTTAGCATTCCGTTGGCTTCTGTCTTAGGTGGTAAGGTACCTGCTCATCAAGGAGTGATTGTTTCTAATTCGCTAGGATTATACCAGCAAGTAAAGCAAGCGATGGTGAATCCCAGTTACTTATGTTTGCATGCGGGGTTCTTTACTTGTGGTTTTCATGTTGCCTTTTTGGTAACTCACTTGCCCGGTGAAGTTGCTTTGTGTGGTCATTCGGCAATTGTATCAGCAACTTCTTTAGCAATTATTGGTCTGTTTAATATTGGGGGAAGCTTACTTGCAGGAGCACTTGGCACTCGGTACCGAATGAAATACATACTTGCTGTCATGTATGGTAGTCGTGCTGTCATGATAGGGATGTACCTTTTAGCTCCTAAGACACCTCTTACTTTTTATATATTTGCTGCTGCTCTAGGGTTCACTTGGCTGGCTACGGTGCCTCCAACGGCAGGGATTGTAGGTAAACTCTTCGGCACACGTTATTTAGCTACGCTTTTTGGCTTGACTTTGCTAACTCACCAAATTGGTGGCTTTTTGGGTGCATGGCTCGGAGGTCTAGCAATGGCCCATGATGGGAATTACATGTGGATGTGGTATGCAGACATTGTATTAGCTATCGCAGCAGCAGTGGTCAATCTCCCCATTCGGGAACCGAAAGTTTTATAATTCCGTTTCTGCAGGCATACTATAAGTATGCCTGCTTTGCGGTTAAAGAGGGATCGTTTGTTTGTTGTTAATATGTAATGATTTTGTCAGGGAACCATCATTGTATGTAATAGGTGCGTTTGTTACACTGTTTTAGTGGCAATGAATTTGTGGGAGGAAGTAAATTGAAGCGAAAAGTATGTTGGGCTCTATGTTTGATCATGTTTCTAGTCGTAGGTTATATTGTTAGGGGGCAAGTAGAAGCGAGTACTTCACCAAAGAGGTTTGATGTTACTACAATCAATGTAAATGAATATTTCCCCAATAACGAGGGAACATTCATTCTAAAGGATCTGGAGAATGGAAAAGCTTTTATCTATAACACGAAGCTAGCTAATGAGGGCAAAGCGCCCCAGTCTACTTTCAAGATTCCCAATTCACTTATTGGTTTACAAGTAAAAGCTGTTAAAGATGAATATGAGGTTAAACGGTGGGACGGTGTTAAAAGAAGTATAGATGTGTGGAATCAGGATCATACATTGGCTTCATCCATGCGCTATTCAACAGTTTGGTATTATCAGGACTTAGCTAGAGCCATTGGTGAGCCGTCTATGCAAGAATGGTTAGAAAAATGCTCCTATGGCAATCAAGATATTAGTGGGGGAATTGACCGTTTTTGGTTAACTAGCTCTTTGAAAATATCTCCTTTAGAGCAGGCAGATTTTCTGGAAAAACTATATAAAGAGACACTCCCTTTTGATAAGTCAGTAATGAAAACGGTTAAGAGAATCATGATTCAAGAAGAGGGCGATCACTATATTCTATATGGCAAAACGGGAACAGGGCTTGAGCCGTCAATGGGGTGGTTTGTTGGATATGTAACAGTGAGCCAACATCCATATTTATTTGTAACGTATATAGATGGGGAAGATTCTACAGGTCCTAAAGCTAAACAAATTACTTTGGAAATACTTGAAAAATATGGATTACTAGTAAACGAAATGAAATAGTTGATTTTAAAATGGAATCTTTGAAAAGATTCCATTTTTTTGGTCGGATGCAGGATATGATTATGCAAAGGTGAATTAATAAGATAGTATTTTGGCTATATACGGAGATTGGGGGTGAATATGTGGAAACAACTGCTTATTTTATTGTGGAGAAGGGTGAGCCCTTTGATATAGGGAAAAAAATAAATATTACGTCCCAGGAGGTCTTTTTAGGGCGATCAAGTGGAACGGAAATGGTAGATATTCATTTTTCTAACTATCTTGTATCTGCATTGTTGTATTAGGTATAAGAACAGTAAGCCCTATCTATATGATTTAGGCAGTAAACATGGAACTCTTTTGAATGGAAATAAAATTTTGGAGCATCTGCCCTATATCATAGATAATAAAGATAGAATTGGGTTGGCAATGGGTATTGTAGTTTTGCGATATTTTCAATCGGTGCAGTATGAAGATACAATTGATTTTAATCAGACCAATAAGATGAGTCAAGCTCATATCACCTATGGTTTTTGATTATAAGAAAATGGAATGCAAAATAGATGATAAGGTGATATCTTTATCTAGTAAGGAATGGACATTTCTTACATTGTTATATAAAAGTGCCAATAGGCTAGTTACCTATGAGGAGATTAAATTAGCTGTATGGTCAGAGCGAAATATGAGAAATAATTTAATGATTGATGTCGGGTTGGATGAAATCAATGTACTTATTTATCGTTTGCGGAAAAAAATGCAGGACAGGGGAGAGATGATAAAGACAATTCGAGGAATGGGATGCATTCTTGAATTTCAAGAAGAACAATGACAATCACAAAAGATCGCTACCCATTTTTCTCGATGAGCAACGATCGTCTTTTTCTAATTATATAATTGCAAGATCTTTCTAAAATTTTAAAGTTGCGCCAATGCCCACACCACTTTTGTTGTCACCTGCATCAGGCATATAAGAATGAAAGTTAAAGTTAATGTCAGCATTATAAGTAATTTTGAAGTTGGCTCCTACTTGCACCTCTTTAAATTCTTTGCCAGCAATTAGGGAGGTGTATCCTTCCCACTCAGGAGTTATTGGACCATTAACAGCCATTCCTACATACACTTTTGCATTGGAATCCACATTGCTACTGCCGATAATTCCTCTAAGGTTGTTGGTAAGCTGAAGTTGGCCATACACGTTATCCATGCTGTTACTATGATCCCAATTGGCATTTTGTAAACCTAATATAAAATTATCTGCTAGCTTATGTTCTAGATAGAACGTGTTGCTGCCTATGCCTGCAGCAGATTGGCCTTTTTCTAATTCGTTGACGGGGGCAGTGAGGCCAGTTCCCGTAGCTAAAGTAAGAAGTGCAGCCAAGGTAAGAATGATTTTTTTCAACAAATAAAACCTCCAGATGTAATGCTATGTATAAGTGAATCAATGTGAATATAACAAACAGGAAACATAAGGTCAATGAGTAAAATTTTCCATAATCTTATACCAAAATTCAAAGAAGCTAATTATAGATGAAGAGGGAAAAAATATATAGTTGAGGAGAGGATTATCATGGATTTTAATACTTTAAAATGTGCTGCTCGTGAAAAATTTAAAGGTTCCTGTCGGGTTTGCCCAGTATGTAACGGTGTAGCTTGTTCTGGTGAAGTACCAGGGATGGGGGCTCTTGGCACCGGTGATTCCTTTCATAATAATGTGAAAGCATTAGCAAGTTACAGACTGAATTTGCGTACGATTCATAGTGTTAACCAGCCACAATTAGACTGTCGTGTTTTAGGATTAGACTTGACTTTGCCAGTGATAGGCGCTGCTATTGGTGGTATAGGTATGAATATGAAGGGAGCCATGACAGAAGAAGAATATGATATGGCCATTACTTCGGGCTGTTGCCAAGCAGGAACAATCGCTATGACTGGTGATGGTCCAAGTCCAGAAGTATTTGAATCAGGAATAAAAGCCCTATGTTCTGTAAATGGTTATGGTATTCCCATTATTAAACCACGGGAAAATCATAAGATCATCGAGTTAGCGAAACGTGCTGCTGATGCGGGTGCACAAGCTTTTGGAATGGATATTGATGCAGCAGCGCTGATTAACATGACCAATGCAGGACAACCTGTTGGACCCAAGACTCAAGATGATTTAGCTAAGATTAAGCAACATACGTCCATTCCTTTTATCGTGAAAGGTATTATGACTCCTGATGATGCCGAAGCTTGCTGCGCTGCGGGCGTTGATGGTATTGTTGTTTCAAATCATGGCGGACGGGCATTAGACCACCTGCCAGGTACAGCTGAGGTACTTCCTTTAATTGCAGAAGTGGTAAAGGGTAAAATGGCCATTTTTGTTGACGGCGGGATTCGCAGCGGGGCAGATGTGTTAAAGATGCTAGCCCTAGGTGCGGACGCTGTGTTAATAGGCAGGCCACTGGCTATTGGTGCTGTTGGCGGCGGGGTCCAAGGGGTAGAATTCGTATTAAATAAGCTTGGGAGTGAGTTAAGGGCTGCTATGGTACTCACTGGTACTGCCAATGTTGAAAAAGTTGATCGTAGCGTTATCTTTTAATGGAGAGTTGCTAGAAGGTGTAACTATCATTGGTTTTTTGTGGAAAACTAATAATTTTGCCTACATCTGAAGACTTGGCGTACGCCAAGTCTTCAGATGTAGGATGTCAGTTTATTTTTGTAATTAAGAGGATTTCCGAGGATTTTCGAGAAAACGAGAAAGACTAAAGAAAAATCCCATAAAAAATGAAAGAAAGGGAAGCAAGGATGATAAAAATGGGTAATCTTAATTTTAGGCAAGGAATGTGGCAAATTACCAAGGCATATTGGTTTTCAGAGGAAAAGTGGGGAGCGAGAATACTGTTGACTGTAATTATTGCTCTCAATTTGGGACATGTTTATATATTAGTCTTGCTGAATGAATGGAATAATACGTTTTACAATACGCTGCAGAATTATGATAAAGATGGTTTTGTTAGTGCCATAGGTACCTTTAGTATGCTGGCAGCGTGTTATATTGTTGTAGCAGTATATGAACTTTATATGCAGCAATTGCTTGAAATTAAATGGCGTCGTTGGCTTACGCAAGAGTTTCTGCAAAAGTGGCTAGATAAGAGGTCTTATTATCAGATGCAGCTCTTAGAACATAGTACGGATAATCCAGATCAGCGAATTAGCGAAGATTTAAAGCTATTTGTAAATTTGTCCCTACGTCTTTCACTTGGCCTTTTAAAAGCGACTGTTACTTTATGTTCATTTATGTTTATTCTTTGGAATTTGTCTGGTTCTTTGTCTATTCCTATAGGGCAGAATCAAATATCTATTCCTGGCTATATGCTTTGGATTGCTATTATTTATTCTGTTGCGGGTACGTGGTTAACTGTTAAAATTGGTAATCCTCTTGTAGGACTTAATTTTAGGCAGCAACAATATGAAGCCGATTTTCGTTTTAGTCTGATTCGGTTGCGGGAAAATAGTGAAAGCATTGCTCTTTATGGTGGCGAAAAACAAGAACAAGCTAAATTAACAGATCGTTTTAAAATGGTATTTGAGAACTTCAAAGAACTCATGCTGAGACAAAAGAGGCTTACGTGGTTTACCTCAGGCTACTCTCAAATTGCGATTATCTTCCCTTTAGTGGTTGCTGCCCCACGATATTTTAGCAATCAAATCCAATTAGGGGGATTAATTCAAACTTCCTCGGCTTTTGGAAGGGTA
This sequence comes from uncultured Pelosinus sp., assembly GCA_963526645.1. GTDB lineage: Bacteria > Bacillota > Negativicutes > DSM-13327 > DSM-13327 > Pelosinus. The sequence continues at coordinate 90,148 of CAUROG010000006.1, forward strand.
CAGGATTCATTATCCTTTTTTGTGGATAGTTACTCTCTTTTTGCAGAGTGGCAATCGGTCATTAACCGTTTACTTGGTTTTGGACATACAATCACTACCGTGCAACATATGTCAGAGATGGAATCGATTGATGTGACATGTAGTGCGGACTCATGCTTTAACGTACATCAATTGCAAGTAAAACTACCCAATGGAGAAGAGTTACTAAAAGAAATAAATTTAACAATTAACCAGGGAGAATCTTTACTCATTATGGGGCCATCTGGTTGTGGTAAAAGCACTTTAATGAGAACTTTGGCTGGCATTTGGCCATTTGGACAAGGTAGGATAGCGATTCCAGGAGGGCAACGTCTTTTATTTTTATCCCAGAGATCCTATTTACCCCTTGGTACATTGCGAGAGTCTGTCTTATATCCTTACAAAGAAGATTTTAAGACAGATGAACATATTCGCAGAATCATGAAACTTTGCAAATTGGGGGAACTTGTTGATAAACTAGATCAAATAGAAGATTGGTCTCATATTCTTTCCTATGGAGAACAGCAGAAAATCGCCTTTGTTCGAGCGATACTACAGGAGCCAGACTGGCTGTTCCTTGATGAAGCAACTTCAGCGATTGATGAAGCAACAGAAGCTCAGTTATATAACTTGCTGCATTCCCAGCTTAAAAATACAACTATCATTAGTGTTGGACATCGTCATACTTTAACAGCGTATCACAACCGCAAACTTATTATAAATAACATAGGCAGCTGGTGCCTTGAGTAGAATAGAGAAGCATTTTAGTTAAAAATCAGCTACCTATTGGAGGAGTTTATATATGGACAGTAGAAAATTAACATTTACCGCTTTATTTATCGCCATTGGCGTTTTTTCTGCTCATCTCGTTTACATTCCTATTGGCATTGCGAAATGCTTTCCTGTACAGCATGCTATTAATGTTTTGTTAGCAGTATTAATGGGGACTCGCTACTCAATCAGTGCTGCCTTTAGCATTTCCTTATTGCGCAATATGCTTGGAACAGGATCTCTATTGGCTTTTCCAGGAAGTATGCTAGGTGCTGCTCTCGCAGGTATTTTGTACAAGAGGACTAATCATATTGCTGGTGCTATCATCGGTGAAGTTGTTGGTACTGGCATTTTAGGAAGTTTTGTGGCCTACCCGATAGCAAAATATATTATTGGTTCTCAAGTCGGTGCTCTATTCTTTGTGGTTCCATTTCTTGTTAGTACCACTGGTGGTAGTCTGATTGCTTATTTACTTTATCATACGCCTATCAGAACATTTTTTCATGAGAAGCTAGGTTGAATATCGGCGGTAAAAGACAAAAACTCCCGCACAGTAGATCTACTCTGCAGGAGTTTTTGTCATAGCAGAAAGTATAAGTTAAAGGTGAATCTTGCTGTTATAAGGATCGCGCCAGACCAGGGTATTAACGCGGCCCATTAGCATTTAACCTACGCTTATAATAACATGAATCTGTCCCTTAGGCTGAGAACCAAAGGACATGTAGCGTTTTTCTTATAGAAAAGAAGAACTTTAGAATGACATAAGTTGCCTAGAGGGTAATGAGGTATTAAGTTAATCTAGTATAAAATAAGCATTCTTAACCTAGTGACTTAGATTATGATCCCATATGAATCTGAGGTGAAATAGATGAATCGCGATTTCCAGAACGGTAATATGGGCATTAAAGAGCTGACTTACTGGCAGTTGTTCCAGCGTATAGCTGGAAGGTTTCCATTGAGACTTGTATTTTCTCTGCCCTTTATGTTGCAGTTTTTGCTAGCAACCTGCTTGATTGGATTCCTCTTATTTCAAGGGGGTCAAGCAGCGGTTGGAGCTGTATTGCAAGAAATGAGAAGAGAAGTACTGGTACATGTGCATGGGCAATTGAGCCGACATATGCGTGAGCCTTTGCGCCTGAATGACTTAAATGTAAATGCTTGGCATGCAGGACTTATGGATATCTCAGACCCGATCTTGCGGGAACGCCAATTTGTGAATCATCTTCAGGCTTTTCCTGATGCAGCCATGACTTTTGTAGGCCTATCTGAGGGCGGTTTTTATGGCGCGCGCCGCAAAGCAACCGGGGAAATTCAGGTGGTAAGAAATAACCAGGAAACAGGTGGTGCTTCTTGGTATTATACAATTTCTGAACAAGGGGATGGGGTAAAACGTCAAGAAATATTTCCAAATTTCGATGCACGTACACGTCCTTGGTATCAGGCAGCCCAGGAGGCTCGTAAGCCGATTTTCAGTGGAGTTTACCGCCATTTTGTATTTCACGAGCCGACGATTACGGCGGCCTATCCCATTTTTAATGAGGATGGGAAGTTGATTGGCGTCTTTGGGGTAGATTATCTATTATCCTGGTTGGGGAACATGTTGCGGAGTTTATCACTAGGTCCCTCTGGACAAGTATTTGTCGTCGATAGGGATGGTATGATTGTGGCTGCTTCTATCCTTAAGGAGCCATTTGAAGTGAAAGATGGGAAAAACGAAAGAGTTCGAGCAGTAGACTGTAAAGATCCAGTGTTACAGATGGCTGTAACATCGTTTCTCGATCATGCTGAATCAGCCTATGAATTCAAATTATATGATAAATTCTATTCGGTAAGCGTGGAATCTTTTGAGGAACACGGGATTGAATGGGAAATTTATGTGGTGTTGGCAGATGAGGATTTCATGGGTGGTATTTGGCAGGCGATGCATAAAACAGCTGTAGTCGTTTTTCTAATCACCACAGCCGTATTCTTTTTGGCAGTCTGGACAGCGGGGTGGGTTACTTATCCGATTTTAAGGCTTAATCAAGCTGCTCGGGAATTAGCCAAAGGACGTTTATATCCAGTATTGGATACAGAGCGCCAGGATGAATTGGGGCAGCTTAGCCGATCCTTTAATATGATGGCTATACAGATTCTTGATCTAGTAAGCAACCTAGAAGCACGAGTGATAGAGCGGACCCAAAACTTAGCGGAGAAAACCCAAGAAGAGCAACATATGCGTGAGACCTTTCATAGGGAACTGGCAAAGGCTGGTCATCAGCAACGAGCCATGCTGCCAAAAAATATTAGAAATTCGCTGCTTCGGTTGGAAATTTTGTATGAACCTTATATGCTAGTTAGCGGCGATTCTTGCGGTTATCGCTGGCTGAATGATGATTCCCTATTTGGATATATTATTGACGTTACAGGGCATGGGGCTGCCAGTGCTCTTCAAACAGCGGCAATGAGTTTTATGATACAAGACACTATGTATTCTTCTCTTTCAGAGCGAATGACGGAGCTTAATCGTCGAGTGATTAGTTATTTTGGAGATGATGTGATGGTAGCAGCTTTTTGTTTCGAATTGGACTTTAAGCAGCGTGAGCTTCGTTATGTAGCAGCAGGCATTACAGAGTTTTTTGCAGACTCTGCTGTAGTCCAGGGGCGGATTAAGACGCCAGGCTTGTTTCTTGGCGTAAGTGAAGCTCCAGAATATGGCGTATGTTCTCTGCCCATCAAGAAAGGAGACAGCTTCTGTTTTTATAGTGATGGAATTGCAGAACGTCTGACGGAAGAGTGTCAATTGCCACTTGGTATTGAGTTTGATGATTTAATTACAACTGTAAGTAAGATCGGGGCAGACGGCGTGCACTGGGATGATGTGACTGTTTTATGTATTCAAATCGGTGATTTAGCTTAGGAACAAGAAAAAAGATAGTAGCTCTTTTGGAATCAAATAAAACAGCCATAATGAAAAGAACTCCAGGAAGATTCTCCAGGAGTTCTTTTCATTATGGTATTTGCCTAAGTATTGGTGTTTCGTGAGGTCAATAGATTGATTAATAACTCCTTACTAGCAATCTTTTTTGCTGATAACGGGCTAATATAGAGAGGGCATAATTGAAAATAAAGTAGGTTACTGCTATGATGGCAAAAATCGTGAAAACTTGTGCTGTTGTGCCATATTGTCCCATGATGATCATACCTTTTCCTGTTAAATCCTCAATGCCTACTGCCCAGACAAGAGAGGTATCTTTTATTACCAGTGGTAAACTGGGATACTAAAGGAGGAATGGTTTGCGAAGTGCTTGAGGCAAAATAATATAGATGAGTGTTTGGGTATAGGTAAATCCCTGGGATTTAGCCGCTTCCTATTGACCTTTGCCCACAGAATTTAATCCACCGCGGACAATTTCAGCAATCATAGCTGTGGTAAAGATCGTCATTGTAAGAATACCAGCATAGATAGGTGGAAGTTTTGTCATGAAACGTACGGCCAAAATAAATAGCAATAGGGGGTATTTCGTACTATTTCGACATACAAGGTAGCTGCCTTGCTAAGTGGAGCATAGCTAGAATGACGAGCTATACCTAAGAGTGTTCCTAGAAGCATGCTTAGAACAATAGAGCTTACAGCGATTTGCAGTGTTGTTAGGAGGCCTTGCCCCAGGAAGGTAAGCAGTTCCAATTGTAATAATTCCTGAATCATGACGATACCTCCAATTTGCGTTCCATATGCTTAGCATAAGATGCCAATGGAAGACATAAAGATAGGTACAGTAGGCCAGTTATAACATAAGAGGGACCATAGTAAAGATTGTTGCTTGACCAAGAATCTGCATGGTACATTAGTTCTCCACCTGCAAACATAGCTAACACAGAAGTGTTTTTAATTAAATTAACAGCCTGGTTCGTCAGCGAGGATAAGAAATACGTTTGGCTTGAGGTAAAACGATATGAAGCATAGCTCCCCAAAAGGAAAATCCTTGAGAATAGGCTGCTTCTAATTGTCCCTTTGGTTGGATAAGTACCAACTAAAATTTTAACCTTGATGCCTTGTTTATCAGCTGCTTCTTGAATGGCTTTTTTACTGGTGGCACTTTGAGCAACACCGATAGTTTTATCTGCTAATCCTTTGAGATCTGTAATACCAGAGTCCTTCTTGACCATTAAGGCAACTCCATCTGTGAAATAAGGGTCGGAAAAATTATAACTTTGTTTGCGTTCTTCCGTAATAGTAAATGTTGCAATGACTAAGTCAACTTCACCATTATCGAGTAAAGGACCGCGGGTTTTGGCAGTAACGCCCTGTGCTTCGAACTTTTTCTCATCACCGAGAACTTTTTTCGCTAATGACCTAGTTAAGTCAATTTCAAAACCATCAATTTGACCAGATTTAGGATCTTTAAAACCAAATTTTGGTACATCAACTTTAACGCCTACTTTTAAGACACCACGATATTGGATTGCTTTGATTGCGGAAGCCGTACTGGTTCCAGCAGCTGCAGGCTTAGAATTTGTTGTACTGCCACAACCAGCAACTGCCAAGGCTATAAGCATCACCAAACTAGCTAAAAGAATATATTTTTTTTCATTTTGTAGCTATCGTGTGAAAATATCCCTTAACATAGATGGTTGTTGGCAGGGTATTTTGTAGTGATTGGGGAATGTAAGAATAAGAAAAATTACTGATAGTTAGACAGGATAGAACCTAGAGTAATATAAAAATTTGAATGCGAGGTGCATCTATCTATGGCGATTCATTTATTAGCAGGAAAAAAAGCTCCTAAAAGTACGTTGGTGAATATTCCACGTTTAATCAGTGCGTACTATGTTAATTCTCCAGATGTGAATGAACCAGCGCAACGGGTTGTTTTTGGGACTTCAGGGCACAGAGGCAATTCATTGCAATCTAGTTTTAATGAACAGCATATTTATGGTATTACCCAAGCCATTTGCTGCTATCGTAAGGAGCAAGGCATAACTGGTCCGCTATTTATTGGCTTTGATACTCATGCCTTGTCTGAACCTGCTCTTATTTCAGCAGTAGAAGTGCTGGCAGCTAACAATGTAGAAACCTTCATTGCTAAGAATATGAATTATACTCCGACACCCGGCATTTCCCATGCAATTTTGCAATATAATAAAGGAAGGAAAACTGGACTTGCTGATGGCATTGTTATTACGCCCTCTCACAACCCTCCCGATAATGGTGGTATTAAGTATAATCCTCCCAATGGCGGCCCAGCAGATACTTATATTACTAAGTGGGTTGCTGACAAGGCCAACGAATTATTGCAAAAGGGCAATCATGAGATCAAACGTATACCTTATGAAAGAGCCCTAAAAATGGGTCATGTGCATGAGCATGACTTTATTACACCTTATGTAAATGATTTAAATACTATTATTGATATGGACGTTATTAAAGCAGCGGGTCTCAAACTAGGGGCAGATGCTTTGGGCGGTGCAGGTCTTGGCTATTGGGGCCCTATAGGGGAAACCTATGGTCTTGATATTGATGTAATTAATGGCTATCCAGACCCTACCTTTAGTTTTATGAATTTGGATGCTGACGGAAAAATTCGGATGGACTGTTCATCTCCCTATGCCATGGCAGGACTTATTGATTTAAAAGGGAAATATGATCTTGCCTTTGGCAATGATCCAGATTTTGATCGTCATGGTATTGTCACTCCAAGCGTTGGTTTGATGAACCCTAACCATTATCTTTCTGCTGCTATTTCCTATCTGTTTCAAGATCGTAAAGGGTGGCGTGAGGATGCGGCTATCGGTAAGACATTAGTCAGCTCTTCCATGATTGATCGTATTGCTGCAAGTCTAGGTAAAAGACTTGCAGAAGTTCCCGTAGGTTTTAAGTGGTTTGTGGACGGATTAGTAGATGGTTCCTTCGGTTTTGGTGGTGAAGAAAGTGCTGGCGCATCTTTTCTGCGAAAAGACGGTACAGTATGGACGACGGATAAGGACGGCATCATTCTTTGCTTGTTAGCCGCAGAGATTACAGCCAAAACTGGTCGAGATCCTGGTGAGCATTATCAAGATTTAAGTGGGAAATTTGGTGCGCCTGTGTATGCACGCATGGATGCTCCTGCGAATACAAAGCAAAAAGCCATACTGTCCAAGCTCTCACCAGAGCAGGTCACTGCCGATACTCTGGCGGGGGAAATTATTACGGCGAAGCTGACTAAAGCTCCCAGTAATCACGCGGATATTGGCGGATTAAAAGTCTGCACTGAAAATGGCTGGTTTGCGGCAAGGCCTTCTGGTACGGAAGAGGTGTACAAAATATATGCAGAAAGCTTCAAAGGTGTAGAGCATTTAAAACAAATTCAGGAAGAAGCCAAAGAAATCGTTAATGGAGCTTTCAAGGCAAATGGAGTTTAATGGATTCAAGGAGAGATAGAATATTGCGCAAGAAGAAGTTTTTTCAAAACTTTTCCATCCTTTTTATAACAGTTTTTCTATTTGTGGCTTCTTCCATAATGCCATTTTTAGAACTACCTATGGCTATTGCCTCTGGAGCAGATCATATTACCCTTACTTGGGAGAGGGATCCACGGACAACCCAGACTATTACTTGGCGGACAGAAGTTGCAGATCTAGGGGGAAAGGTGCGATATGGCGAAATAGTAGCCTCCGAGTCCGCTCCCTATAACGCTAAAATAGCTGTTGGAGGGGTAGAAGAGTTATCTACTAACGTAGGTAATATGAATATTCACTCGGTGACACTGACGGGGTTAAAGCCTGGAACAACCTATAAATATCAAGTGAGCGATGGAGATGGTTGGAGCGAAGCCCATACTTTTTCCACTGCCCCAGTCAATGTTTCACAATTTAAATTCCTGGTATTCGGTGATTCTCAAAGCATTAACTATGAAGCTTGGGAGGCCACTCTTCATCAGGCTTATCAGAGAAATCCAGATGCAGCATTTTTTACTAATATGGGAGATTTGGTAGATGTGGGGCAGGACTATGCTCACTGGGATAAATGGTTTAGTGCAGCTAAGGGAGTGATTGATACCATTCCAGCTATGCCATTGACTGGTAATCATGAAAACTATACGCCAGAAAGAAGATTTTCCATGCCTGTTCTCTTTACTGCTCAATTTAAGGTTCCACTTAATGGGTCTGAAGGTTTTAAAAGGCAAGCCTATTCTTTTGATTATGGTGATGTACATTTCACTATATTAGATAGTCAGGCGGGTGAACAAGCACAGTTCCTACCAAGGATGTTGGAGGATCAGAAAGCCTGGTTAGAGAAGGATTTATCAGCAACGGATAAAAAGTGGAAGGTGGTTTTTCTACATCGACCACCTTACCATAATAAGATGGGAGGGGCAAATAATAATATTAAAATGGCTTTTGTACCTATCTTAGATAAATTTCACGTGGATGTAGCCTTTACTGCTCATGAACATGCCTATGCCCGAACCTATCCTTTGTATAATGAGCAGGTGGTAGATAGCCCTGACAAGGGGACTATATATGTGGCTACAGGGCGGAGTGGTACCAAGACCTACAAAGATACAGCGATAAATGAGTGGAATACTTTTTTCTATAATCCACTGGATGAGCCAAATTATCTGGTAGTGGAAATAGAGGGTAATGTTCTCAATGTAAAAACATATAAGCAAAGTGGTATATTAATTGACGACTGGTCCATTCAGAAGGCAATCTTGCATTAAAGAAAGAACCATAAATTCCTTTAGGAGTTATGGTTCTTTCTCATTTGAGCAATATAGTAAAAGAAGTGGGCATTCAATTAGGCTACTGGGGGCAGGATATGAATGGAGATTTGGATAATCATAAGATAATCAGTAACTTTAAGGTTATATTGTCTTTAGGGATACGATATAGGGAGGATTATCATGGAAACATATGAGAAAATCCATCAGTTACATCATCTCATTGAAACAGGAACAGCAGCAAATCTGCCAGGTCCTTATAAAGTGGGGGTAGATTTAGGAACAGCTGATGTGGTGCTAGTTGTGACAGATAGCCAAGGAAATCCCGTAGCTGGTAGCCTGCGATGGGCATCGGTGGTTAAAGATGGCTTAGTTGTTGACTTTAGAGGCGCAACAATGATTGTAGAAGAATTAAAAGGCCAAGTAGAAAAGATTATGGGGATTACTCTAGATAAGGGTGCAACAGCCATCCCACCAGGTACGGTAGGACGTAATGCTCAAGCTTGCGGCCATGTAATTGCTGGGGCGGGTATAGAGCCTATTTGTCAGGTAGACGAGCCAGTAGCAGCGGCTAAAGCATTAAATATTGGTCATGGTATTGTAGTAGATATTGGAGGGGGTACTACTGGGATCGCAGTATTAAAGAACGGAGAGTTGGCTTTTACTGCTGATGAAGCAACAGGCGGAACTCACATATCTTTGGTATTATCTGGGGCATATAAAATAACCTATGAAGAAGCGGAAGCCCTTAAAAAAGATGTAAGTCAACATCGGCGAATCATGCCTGTGGTTTTACCTGTGATTGAAAAAATGGCGACAATTGTGAAAAATATGCTGGCTGAATATGATGAATATCAAGATTATCCAGTGTATGTTGTAGGCGGCACAGCCTATCTGACTGGTTTTGGTGAAGAATTTAGTAAAGCCTTTGGGCGAAAGGTACATGTTCCGCCTCATCCCCTGTTAGTTACGCCACTAGGAATTGCTATGTTTGGCTAGACAGTTGGTTCGGCAGATCTACAAAACAATAAAGTGATGGCAGCAGTTCGTGAACTGCTGCCATCACTTTATTGTTAATCTTTTACATTCTTATCTTGCTTAAGTGCACCAGGGCCGTCTTGGGCGACAGCTACTTCTGCGTCACCAAAGGTTTTCATATCATTTAAGACATGTAATGAGGCATTGAGTAAGGACATTCCTAATGCAGCACCGATTCCTTCTCCCGAAGATATATTGAGATGGAGATGGGCGGGAATGCCAATTAGATCAAGTGCAACTTTATGTGCAGGCTCTGGAGGGAAATGGGAACCAATCAAATAGTCTTTTACCTGAGGAGCCATTTCTACAGCAAGAAGAGCTGCCGCACTAGTTGTAAGACCATCTAAGACTATGGCGGCACCTCCCGAGGCGGCGCCCAAGATAACGCCAATGAGGCCAGCCGTTTCAAAGCCACCTAATTTAGTTAGTACATCCATTGGATCATTCCGATCAGGAGAATTTACTGTGATAGCATGATCAATTATAGATACTTTTTTATCAAAGAGGTCGTGGGATAGATCAATATCTTTACTTGTTAAAGTAGTTACTGGGATTTGGCTATAGCAAGCAATGATTGCTGTACTGGAAATGGTATTGGCGATACCCATTTCACCTAGACCTAATACAGTAGTGCCTTTTTTTATTTCTTCATCAGCGATTGCCATGCCAATTTCGATTGCTTCTATGGCTTGCTCCCGAGTCATTGCAGGCCCTTGGCTTATATTGTTAGTACCATAGGCAATTTTTTCGTTTCGTACCAAAGGAAGTGAAGGTACATGAGCAGCGATGCCCATATCCACAAGTAGTAAATCAGCAGCAACATGACCCGCAAAGATATTGACAGCAGTGTTGCCCAGAGACAACTGATGGACTCTTTCGAGAGTAGTTTCTTGGGTAGCGGTAGCAAGTTCCTCTGTTGCTACGCCGTGATCGCCAGCCATGATAATAATGCTATTTTTAAGAGTACGAGGCCGAGGATTACCAGTGATGCCAGAAAGCTGGCGTGCCAAATGTTCAAGAGCATGTAAGCTGCCAAGAGGTTTAGTTAAATTATCAAGGCGTAGTTGGCATTTTTCCATAGCTAGGGTATCAAGTGGTTTAATAGACGAAATGGTATCTTGAATCATAAGTAGATCCTCCCTGTCATCAACGAATTATGCTTCTTTTGTAAAACTTGTCTCTTCATAAGAGGCAATGCTATGTAGCATTTTAATAGAAGCACCTAACATATCTACAACTAAAGACGCTCCAATGGCTTCTCCTAAACGAATTCCCATATTAATGCAAGCCTTTAACCCAAGATGCTTTAGTGCAAGAATATGGGCAGGTTCACCAGATAAATGGGATGGAACAAGATAGCTTGCAATCATGGGATTAAGAGCGTGGGCGATTAATGCTGCGGCAGTTGTATTCAAACCATCAATGACAACCATACAGCGATGAGCGGCAGCACCTAGTATAACGCCTGCTAAAACGCCTGTTTCAAAACCACCAATTTTTGACAATACATCTAGCCCATCTTGGGGATTTGGCTGATTAACTGTGAGTGCTTGTCCCACGATATTAATTTTAAAGGTAAGTCGACTATCTGAAATACCAGTGCCACGTCCCGTAGCCTGTTCAGGGGTTATATTGGTAAATGCTACTGCAATTGCTGCGCTAGAGGTTGTATTGCCAATTCCCATTTCACCGAGGCTAAAACATCTATAGCCAGCGCGCACTTGCTCCTCAACAATTTCAATGCCTATTTCTAAGGAACGAATAGCTTCTTCTCTTGTCATAGCTGGACCTTGGGTAAAATCTTTGGTCCCATAGGCAATCTTACGATGCCATAAACCTACAGTATCGGATAAGTCAGCGGCGACACCTGCGTCTACGACAACCATATCAGCACCACTAAAGTTTGCCAAGGCATTGGCACTAGCACCTTTGGCACCTACATAATTTTTGGTCATCTGCATTGTGGTTTCCACCGGGTAAGCACTGATCTGATTTCTTGCTACCCCGTGGTCGGCGCAAGCCACAACCATACAAGTGCGAGGTATTGCGGGCACTTCTTCTTGTCGAATACCAGCGTATTGTTTTACTATTTCCTCTAGGAAGCCAAGGCTGCCTTGGGGTCTAATTAACCTGTCTAATTTTGTTTGGACTTTTTTCATGATTTCTTGATCTAAAGGAGCAATTTGTGATACGGTTTCCAATAATAAACTCATAATAACCTCCATTATCTTTCATCACCATCAATACAGAAAAAAGGGCTTTTTCGGCAATGAATACCAAAAGAGCCATGGGTTATTTCCTAATACATTTTCAGGCTTCCCGATAATTTCTCTACAGGGGGAATCGCAACCTTATATAAAATTATTGTCATTATATCAAGTACAATCATTACCCGTCAACCGTTAAGATGATAGAGATCCATAGAGACAGTATTCTTATTAACAAGAGAACAGGATAGTTTATTGTAAGATGATCAATATAAATTAAGCATTTTTCAGTAGTTTAAGACCTAGATCTGTTACCGTCTGTAGATCCTTATGAGCACCGCGTCCTTGGGTTGTAAGATAGTTGCCAATTAACATGCCATTGACCCCAGACAAGAATCCCAAAGGAACTAATTCCCCCAGATTATGTTCACGACCACCAGCATAACGAATAATTTTTGTCGGTAGAATCAGACGGAAAATAGCAAAGGTTTGTAAAATTTCCATCGGCTTTAACTTTTCTTGGTTTTCTAATGCAGTTCCCTTAATGGGATTTAAAACATTGACTGGGATAGAGTCTACGTCCAGTTCTTTGAGAGTAAAGGCTAATTCAATACGTTGACGCCAAGTTTCACCCATACCAATAATGCCGCCAGAGCACACCTCAATATCCGCTGCTTTCACCCTTTTAATTGTATTAATACGTTCTTCATAAGTATGAGTAGTACAAATTTCACCAAAATAACTTTCACTGGTTTCTAAATTATGGTGATAGCGAGTGATACCAGCCTTTTTTAGCGCAGCTACATGCTCTTCTTGCAAGGTTCCCAAGGAACAACAGCGCTCAAGAGTTGTTTCTTCACCAATTTTTTCAATTGCTGCAGTGATTTTTTCAAAATCTCGATCACCGTCCATACCACACCCAGAGGTAATGACACAAAAACGATATGCCGAATCAGCTTGCGCCTTTTGTGCTGCCAAGATAATATCATTTTCATTCATGAGGGGATAGGCTTCTACTTCTACGTCGTGATGAGCAGATTGGGCACAGAATTTACAATCTTCAGTACAGTTCCCTGAACGAGCATTAAGGATTTGACAAGTATCAACATAAGAGCCAGTAAATTTTTCCCTAACTTTATTAGCAATTCCAAGCAGTATTGGAATGTCGCCTTCTTCAATGGTTGTTAAGGCTAAGGCTTCATCAAAGGTAAGCTGATTACCCTCTAATACTTTTTTACCTAAAGAAAAAATCAAATCATAATTATTCATGTCTAGTCCTCCTGCTATTTATTTATTAGAGTGTCCGCCGGAATTAACCCGGCATCCTGTACCATTTGGAAGTCCGCTGCAGCATTACGTCCTGTGAAAGTTAAGTAGTTACCAATAATAAGACCGTTTGCTCCAGACAACATTAAATGTCCTTGCATATCTCGCAAGTTGATTTCTCTGCCGCCTGCAGGACGGATAATTTTATCTGGGAAAATAAAACGAAAGATAGAAAATGTTTTAATAATATTAAGGGGCGAAAGAGGAATGATGTTCTCCAAGGCCGTGCCTTTAATAGGGTTAAGAATGTTTATGGGAATGGAGGCAACATCTAATTCTCTTAAGGCAAAGGCAAAATCAATACGATCTTGCCAGCTCTCACCCATACCAATAATTCCTCCAGTGCAAAGGTCCATACCAGCAGCTTTGGCAGCCTTAATGGTGGTTATCCTTTCTTTGTAAGAGTGGGTTGTACACACGGATGGATAGAAATTTTCACTCGTTTCTATATTATGAGCATAGCGTTTAATACCGATAGTTGCTAACATATGGGCTTGATCTAGAGTGAGGGTACCAAGATTGGCGCAGACCTTTAAATTGGTTTTGTCCATTATAGCTTGTATTGACTCAAGGATCTTTTGAAAGTCAGGATCATTGCCCATTCCTTTGCCACTGGTTACAATGCTAATCCGCTTTGCACCTTGTTCCTCAGCTTTTTGGGCTGCTGTGATAATTTGCTCTATGTTCAATAATTTGTATATGGGAGCTTCTGTATTCTGATAAACGGATTGGGCGCAAAATTTACAGTCCTCGGAACACATTCCTGAACGAGCATTTACAATTCCACACATATCAACGCTTTTACCCGCAAGCTGTAAGCGAATTTTATTGGCAAAAGCCGAAAGCAGAGGGATATCCTCATTTATTACATTGGTGAGTTGTAATGCTTCTTCATAATTAATTTGCTGACCTTGTAATATGTACTCCCCAAGGGTAATAATTTCACGGTAATTCATTTCCAGCCTCCTTTTACTTAATTTATATATTTCATAGACTGGATAATAGTTTGTTAACCAACAAACTATTGACGGTTAACAAACTTATTCTACTATTATTTTTAAAGGCTGTAAATATATTTTGTGAGATAAACTAATTTATTCGATGACTGAAATGGACTTATCGGTCAGCTATTTGTATTTGCGAGGCAAGTAAGGAACTGAGCGTTGCAAAGGAAGTCAGTTTGATCCTGCCATAGTCGGTGTATTGAAGGATTTGGCTATTGAAAATAAATTAGAAACGAAAGGAAAGAGATTTCGCTTATCAATTAACGATTGTCTAGGCTTATTAATTGATCTATCATGAGCAAAGAAAATGAGTAAACGACAATATCATATTATATAGTGATAAGAATCGGCATAGTATCTACTATGCCGATTTATTTCGGAATCAGAAAATTTTACTTTTTCGCGTTCAAGCTGCTTTTTTGTGAAATCATATTTAATTTGGAAAGGAAGGTTATGATTTTATGAAAGTCATCATTCTGGCTGGCGGCGGAGGCAGTCGTTTGTTTCCCCTTTCTCGTACACGGTTTCCTAAACAATTCTTAAAATTAAATGAAGAGCAGTCTTTACTTGCCCAAACCATACAGCGTTTTTTACCCCTAGTTAAGCCTTGCGATATGGTCATAGTAACGAATCAGGAATATATTCATCATGTTAGAACGGAACTAATCGCTGCCAAAGCGCAAGACGCACATATTTTGTTAGAGCCAGTTGCACGCAATACGGCACCTGCGGTGGCACTCGCCGCAAGGTATTGCCTTGATGTACTAGGATGCAAGTCAGATGAGATTTTATATGTAACGCCTTCTGATCACATTATTCGTCCTCTAGATATATTTAGTGAAAATATACAGCGAGCTATGGGATTAGCAAAGATGAGCAAGATCGTAACTCTCGGCGTAAAGCCAAGTCATCCAGAAACAGGATATGGATATATTCAAGTAGGTAAAGCCTTTGGTGGTGGTTTTACCGTCCAGTCTTTTAGTGAAAAACCAGATCAAGAGACAGCAGAGGCATATCTTGCTGCTGGTAATTATTATTGGAACTCGGGTATGTTTACCTTTACAATTGCTTGTTTTATGGGTGAATTAGAAAAACATCAATTGGATATATACACATGGGCTGAAAAAGGTTTAGAGGAAATGAGAACAAACTTTTCTGAAATGCCATCCATATCCCTTGATTATGCAGTAGCTGAAAAATCAGAAGAGTTAGTAATGTTGCCTATTACGGCAGAATGGAGTGATATCGGCTCATGGGATGCAATCTATGATGTATTGCCAAAGGATGAGGATGGTAATGCTCTACAGGGAGATTGTATTCCTATTGATTGTTCCAATACATTAATGTTGGGACATAGCCGATTGATTGCTGGCCTTAGCCTTGAAGATATTTTGGTTGTAGAAACAGACGATGTTATCGTTGTGGCAAAAAAAGGTGAGTCACAGAAAGTAAAAGCCTTAGTGAGTGAACTCAAAGGAAAGGGCCGAATAGAGGCAGACGAACATACAACTATTTATCATCCTTGGGGATTTTGTACAGTGCTGGGCTTTGGAAAAGGTTATAAAATGAAGAGGATTGTCGTCAATCCAGGCGAGGTGCTCAGTTTACAGATGCATTATCACCGCAGTGAGCATTGGATTGTAATTGGTGGTACTGCAAAAGTGACCATTGACAAGATTGAACAGCTTGTGCATGAAAATGAGAGTATTTTTGTGCCCCAGACAGTTATGCATCGTCTTGAAAATCCAGGGAAATTGCCTCTTCAGATCATTGAGGTACAAAATGGCAGCTATTTGGGCGAGGATGATATTGTGCGCTTTAGTGACAAATATGGGAGACTATAAGTGGGAAAGTACTAATTTGGCACAAGCCAAGTCTTTACTTATAGTATTTCAAAGTATATGTTTTGGGGCAAATGAAAGTAACCTAAATGTCATTGCGAGTGATAGCGAAGCAATCCCCCATTGGAAAGAGATTGCTTCCTATCCTCGCAAAGACAAAGGATGCACTTCCTATGTACTCCCTACGTCCCTGTGGTTAACATCCTATCTACGGTACCACCCTAGAAGGAGAATTAGAAGATGCGAAGCGTTTTTTCATATAGGTGGCGGTATAGAATAAGGGAGGATTAGAAGGAATGTAAAAAAATACCCTAAAGGATGTCAATAGATTGACAGCATGTGGCAACTGTGATATATTTTAATCAATCGATTAATTAACAGTAGAAGGGAGATTTATGTGGAAAAAGATGCTCGGACCAAACTAATGGAAACGGCTACCCAACTTTTTGCTCAAAAGGGATTTAATGCTGTATCAATACGTGAATTGGCGCGGACTGCCCAAGTGAATAGCGCTCTCATTTCTTATTACTTTGGGAGTAAAGAAGGCCTTTATCAAGAAGTATTAGAAGAACAATTTATCTTAATTGCACAAATGTTGAAATTCTTTGAAGATTTGCCTTCTACATCTCCTACAGAGCGAATTACGATGTACGCTATGAATATTGCTATCATTCATCAGCAACGTCCTTTTTTAACTCGCTTTATTATTAGCGAACTTATTAATTCCACACCCTGTTATGAAGCCGTGATCAAAAAATACATTTCTCGATTATTTCACTTTCTTCATACTACCTTTGAAGAAGGCATTTCTAAGGGAGAATTTAAACCGGATTTAAATCGTGATTTTGCTACTGTGTCCTTGGCAGGAATTATGAATTTTTTCTTTATCACTAAGCCTATCTTTCAGGAATTTACATCTTTATCTGACAAAATAAATGAAGAGTATACTTCACAGGCATTGGATACCTTTCTAAATGGCATTTTAAGGAGGTAAGAGCATGAATAGGAAACTGATTGTTATTGTAGTTATTTTCCTCATGTTGGCAGGGGGGGCTGGTTATAAACTTTTTCTGAAAAAGGAGAAAGGTATTACGGCTACTGGCACAATTGAAGTGACCCTTGCTGATGTGGTGCCTAAAATGAATGGCTATATGTCTAAGCTTACTATTCAAGTTGGTGATACAGTTAAAGCAGGCCAAATCATTACTCATATTCGTAAGCCAGAGCTAGAAGCCCAGCTACTAGCAGATCAATCAGCTTTAGCGAAAGCCAAGGTACAATTGAATGACCTGGAGAAAGGTCCCAGGAAAGATGAGATAGAGCAAGCGAATGCCAATCTAGCAGCAGCTCAATCTCTTTATGGGAAAGCGCAAGGGGACTTAGAGCGTTATCGTGCCCTTTATCAAACAGGTGCCATTGCTGCTCAGCAGATTGATGCCATTCAGTCCAATTACGATGTAGCCTATAATTCCTTACGTACCGCCCAGGCACAGCAGCGCTTGTTGATGGAGGGAAATCGCCAAGATGTGATTGAAGCCCAGCGCTTGGAAACGGAGAGGTATCAGGCCATTATCGCTGTAACAAACGCAAATTTAGCGGATAGAGATGTTGTAAGCCCCTTAACTGGCGTTGTTCTAAGCAAAAATTATCAAAATGGTGAATATGTAAATCCTGGATCGGCAATTGCTACCATTGGTGATTTAAATGACTGTTGGGTTAAGATCTATATTTCCTCTGAACAATTGGGACTTATTACATTAGGACAGTCTGTTGATGTTAAGATTGATGCCTATCCGAAAAAAGTATTTGCTGGTACGATCAAAGAAATTAGCCAAAATGCTGAATTTACCCCTAGACAGAGTATAACGCAACAAGAAAGGGCTAATTTAGTGTTTTATGTAAAAGTAAAAATCAATAATTCGGAAGGCATTTTAAAGCCTGGAATGCCCGCCGATGTGGTAATTCAATGATTAAACTTGTTGATGTAAGTAAAAATTACCAGAAGGTATCTGCGGTAAATAAAGTTTCCCTGGAGATTCATGAAGGTGAAATTTTTGGTTTAGTTGGGCCGGATGGTGCGGGAAAAACTACCCTTATTCGCATGCTTGCAGGAATTCTTTCCCCAACTTCGGGAGATATAAGTGTTCTAGGCTCCGCTAATCCGGAGAACGTTAAACAATATTTGGGCTATGTTCCCCAAAAGTTTAGCTTATATGGTGAATTGACAGTTCAGGAAAATATTTTTTTACTCGGTTCCCTCTATGGTCAAGAAAAAGAGGAAATTGAAGAACGTGCTAATCAAATCCTCGGTTTTACAAAATTATTGCCTTTTAAGGAACGCTTAGCTGATAACTTGTCAGGGGGCATGAAGCAGAAACTGGCATTGGCAGCAGGCCTAATGCATAAACCCAAAATTTTTTTGCTTGATGAACCCACCACTGGTGTTGACCCTGTCTCCCGTCGAGAGTTTTGGCAGATGCTATTTCGCCTTAATAAAGAAGGTACTACGATTATTGTATCCACGCCTTACATGGATGAGGCAGAACTCTGCACTCGTGTTGCGTTTATGCATAATGGTAAAATGGTTTCTTGCCATACTCCTCAAGGACTACGTCAAGAGTATCCTTACAAAGTGCTAGAGTTGGGTACAAGGGATCAGAATGTAAAAAAATATTTGAAAGCAGCTTCCATCATTGAGTGCAATAAATTTGGGGATAAGTATCATGTGATAGTAAAAGACGTTACTACAGCTTTGCTAGAGATAAAATCCATATTACAAGATGCAGGTGTGATGATTACCTCTCTGCAGGAAATCTCTCCTACCTTAGAAGATGTTTTTGTTGCATTAGCAAGTGAGGTGGTTTAGATGTATGCTGTGGAGCTTACGAACCTTACCAGACGATTTGGTGACTTTGTCGCTGTAAATAATGTTTCATTACAAATAAAAGAAGGCTCTATCTATGGATTTTTAGGTCCTAATGGTTCAGGGAAGTCTACCACCATTCGGATGTTATGTGGTTTACTAGAGCCTTCTTCCGGTAGTGGTAAAATATTAGGCCTGGATATCTCTAAAGATAGTGAGGCCATCAAACATAAAATAGGTTATATGTCCCAAAAATTCAGCTTATATGATGATTTAACTGTGTTAGAAAATTTACAGTTTTATGGGGGAATGTACAGTTTACCACGTAACATAGCTAAAACTAGAATCGAAGAAATGCTAGCTTTAGCTGGTTTAGAAGAGCGTAAACATGAGCTAGTAGTTAATCTTTCAGGTGGTTGGAAGCAACGTCTGGCTTTAGGCTGCTCTATTCTTCACAAGCCTTCCATTCTATTCTTGGATGAGCCTACTGGTGGGGTTGATCCTAAATCACGTCGCATGTTTTGGGATATTATTTATGAATTAGCCTTACAAGGTACCACTGTGATGGTGACAACACACTTTATGGATGAAGCGGAGCATTGTGACGAAATTGGCTTTATTTTCGAAGGAAACCTTATCGCCAGTAGTTCTCCAGCTACCTTAAAGCAGTCTATTCCTGGTATTTTAGTTAAAATTCCTACGGATGATCCTATGGGGCTGCTAGGAACCCTTGAAGATAGCAAGCTTTCTTACCTTGACATATATTGTTCCGGCACCAGTCTACATCTTCTTATAGAGCCTGATAAGCTTGATCAAATTTTTAATTTTCAGTTTAAAAAAATAACTCCTGCACTAGAAGATGTATTCGTTTATCTTGTAAAATCTCACCGAAAGGAGATGGTATGATGAGGCGACTTAAAGCTTTATTAATTAAAGAATTTCTTCAAATGCGCCGTGACCGGTTAACTTTAATTATGATGCTCGGTCTACCTGTAATACAATTAGTATTATTTGGTTTTGCCATTAATACAGACGTCAAACATTTACCTACTATCGTCTTTGACCAGTCTTTACAGCAAGATAGTCGTGATCTGCTAAGTTCATTAGAGGCTAGCGGGTACTTTGATATTAAGTATGTAGCCAAAAGCTATCAAGAGGTAAATCATGCTGTGGATGCGGGTAAAACGAAAGTTGGTATCATCATACCACCGGATTTTTCGGAAAATGTAAAGCATGGCAGAAAGGCGACGGTGCAGGTTATCGTAGATGCAACGGATTCTATGGCTGCATCCTCGGCTATTAGTGCTGCCCAGCTCATTGGTCAATTAAAATCTCAAGATATTTTGCTGCAAAAATTGCAGGGGTTTTCAGGACATTCCATGGAAAAGCCGTATGATATCCGTATTCGCCCTTGGTATAATCCGGATTTTGTATCAGCCTTTTACATGGTGCCAGGTATAATGGGAGTTATATTAACCATGACAATGGTTATGATCACCTCTATGGCAATCGTGCGGGAACGGGAACGAGGCACGCTAGAACAACTAATTGTTACACCAATGAAAAATTGGGAATTGATGTTGGGGAAAATTATTCCTTATAGTATTGTAGGCTATGTACAAGTAACAGTAGCTTTATTAGTCGGTATTTTAGTGTTCGATTTACCCATACGCGGTAGTCTAGCCTTGCTGTATGGTCTAACGTCTTTATTTATTATTGCTTCACTTGCTCTAGGGCTTTTAATTTCGACAGTGACAAAAAATCAAATGCAGGCGATGCAGCTATCTTTTTTTGTATTTTTACCGAGTATCTTATTGTCTGGGTTTATGTTTCCAAGAGAAGCCATGCCACCATTTTTTAACTTATTAGGCAATTTGTTGCCACTTACTTTTTATTTGCAAATTTTACGAGGTATTATTCTAAAGGGAGTAGGGATCAGTGTATTATGGCCCCAAATTATAGCCTTAGTCATTTTTATCATCGTTGCCTTGACAATTAGTATAAAAAAATTCCAGAAGAAAGTTGCATAGTCAAGTAGGAGACTATACTTCTAGTCAATCAGAAAAAGGAAAGGCCACCAATCTTGGTTGCCTTTCCTTTTAGTATCGAAAATATAAGTTTCTTTGATAAGAATAAAGTTTATAACTTTACTTTTTTATTCTGATTTGCGAAGTCCTCTGCACTTCATGGAAGGAAATAAAATACTTGTACTAAGTCTCCTGGAACCAAGCAATCAAATCCGAAGTTAATGTTTTCTCCATTTATTTTGTAGCTCTGTTTATCCTGAAGACGTCCCTTAACAAAGACTTGGAATATAGAATCAGTGGGATGAGCTGCTTTCATAATACTAGTACGTGTTGTAACCCGAAAGGCTTGTTCAACAATACGCATGTAATAACCTCCTAATGATGTGTTAAAAAACAATAATAGTAATTAATTCTTGCTTTTTAATGAAATTCCTCTTGCGTGGCATGATAATCGAGCTAAATAGACGAATGATTTTGTATAGTTAGTAATTATGCTTGGCATTCAGAGTGGGATTTTGACTCAAACCAATAGCGTAGGGTAATAGCTGATAGTACGATTAAGCCGCCAATCATCGAGTATAGTCCAGGCTGCTCGCTAAAGAGCAGGAACACCCAGATTGGATTCAGGATCGGCTCAATTGAAGTAATGAGAGTCGCTTCTAGTGCTTCTACATAGCATATAGCATAGGAATAGAGGACATAAGAAACCCCTAACTGAAAAACACCTAACAAAGAGATACCAATTACATTTGTAACATCCATAGTATTGTCTGACCAAAAGAATAAACTGAGTGCAAAGGTTAATAAATTGCCTAATAAAACGGAACCATAAGGAGAACCATCCTTTTGCATGCGCATAAACAGGATAAATAGGGCAAAGCTGACTCCAGAAGCAATAGCATAAAGATTTCCCAGCATACCGCCTGCCGAAACTTTATCAAGGAAGAAAAAAATCATCCCGCAGCAAACGAAAAAAATGGTATACCAATCACGGCGGCCAACGGTTTCACCAAGCAGCCAGCCACTAAGCAATGCTACATAAATAGGAGCGGTATATTGCAATAGTATGGCATTCGCTGCAGTGGTAAGTTTAGTGGCTATTACAAATAAAGTGACACAGCTGCAATAGGCTACGGCTCCTGCCAATTGTGGCTTAGAAAAGGATAGTTTTTCTTTACGAAAGGCAAGCCAAATTACCATGGCTGCAATAATACTTCGTCCACCTGCAATAGACATAGGGTGCCAGTCTACCCACTTGATTAATACTCCACCAGCACTCCAGAGGATAGCTGCTAAAACCATGCAGAAAATTGCTTTTCTTTTTTGATTCATGTTATCTACCTTTTCCTATCATTTTCTTCTATGGTATTAGAGAGTGACTGTAGTTAATTTCATAAATAATTCTGCTTAAATCGACAGATACCTTCTGTTGAATATTCTGTAATTTGGAAAAGTCAAGGAGAAAGGATTTCTCAGCAAATGGATTTTCGAGAATGAAATGTTGTCCAGAAGTAGAGAATTTGTTACTATTGGTTTAATGCATTTTTACAAACGTTTTTATTGACGAGATTATAAAGCTGTGATATTATTTGAATTAATTTAAAAGCTGATCAGAAAAACTGAAGGCTGAAGAAATTCCTAAGCAGGGCTTTCTTTAGTCTTTTTTTTGTACATAGCTAAACGAGACTTGCACAAAGATACTATATGAGCAAGAGAAAGGGGTATAAAATTATGGCTTTACCAGAAAATTTACGTTTTGATTCAGTGGCAGTACACGGAGGACAGGAGCCTGACCCGACAACTGGCTCAAGAGCAGTACCTATCTACCAAACCACATCATACAACTTTCGCAATAGCGAGCATGGTGCTAATTTATTTAGTTTAAAAGAATCCGGCAATATTTATACTCGTATTATGAATCCTACTACAGATGTGCTGGAAAAACGGATTGCTGCTTTGGAAGGTGGCGTAGGTGCCTTAGCCTTTGCTTCAGGTCATGCTGCGATTAGTGCCGCCATTTTTAATATTGCTCAGGCTGGAGATGAAATAGTCAGTTCTTCTACCCTGTATGGCGGTACCTACAATATGTTCGCTTATACCTTGCCACGGTTGGGAATTAAGGTAACTTTTGTTGATGCTAGTGATCCGGAAAATTTTCGTAAAGCTATAACAGAGAAGACTAAGGCTGTATATGCAGAAACCATAGGGAATCCTAAAATCGATGTTTTAGACGTGGAAAAGGTAGCAGCAATTGCTCATGAAAATGGTATTCCGCTGTTAATTGATAGTACCTTTGCCACACCTTATCTTTCTCGTCCTATTGAATTTGGTGCTGATATTATTATTCATTCTGCTACTAAATTCATAGGTGGACATGGAACTTCTATGGGTGGCTTAGTCATTGATAGTGGTAAATTTAATTGGGCTAATGGGAAATTTCCTTTATTGGCAGAACCAGATCCAAGCTATCATGATTTAAGCTATACAGAAGCATTAGGGCCATTAGCTTTTATCACCCGTTTACGTATTCAAGTATTACGTGATTTAGGGGCGGCAGTCAGTCCTTTTAACAGCTTTGCATTTATACAAGGGTTAGAGACCCTGCATTTAAGGATGCAACGTCATAGTGATAATGCTTTAGCAGTTGCTCAGTATCTTGAGAGTCATGAACAAGTTACTTGGGTAAGTTATCCTGGGCTTCCTAGCCATAGTGACCATGAGCTTGCCAAGAAATATTTACCCAAAGGGGCAGGTGCTATTTTGACCTTTGGTATTAAAGGTGGATTAGAAGCAGGCAGAAAGTTTATGGATGCTCTTAAACTCTTCTCGATCCTTGCCAATGTAGGTGATGCAAAATCTTTAGTTATCCATCCTGCAAGTACAACTCACTCCCAACTATCAGCCGAACAACGGGCTAATGCGGGAGTGCCAGATGAATTAATTCGTTTGTCTGTGGGTATTGAAGATAGTAGAGATATTATTGCTGATATTGAGCAGGCTCTTGCAGCAGTATAAAATAAACTTATAAGCATTAAAGCCGATCAGAAAACTGAAGGTTGGGAATTGCTGGTGTATTCAGCATTCCCAACCTTTTTTATTGCCTAATTAAAACAATGTCGTTCCAATGTCGACGCAGTAAGGAGAATTATTCATGGGTACGGAAAATATAAAAAAACAGGTCATTGAATATGCAAAGAATTTAGGGGCAAATCTAGTCGGTTTTGCACCCGTGGCGCGGTGGGAAGAATTTGATGAAGTACAAGAAGCGTATCGTCCCAAATCTATCTGGCCCCATGTGGAAACTGTAATTGTGTTGGGAATACCCGTTCTTTTACCTATTCTGGAAACAACTCCTTCCATCAATTATGTAGAGCAATATGATACATCTAATATCATGTTGGATCAAATTGCTTATCGTTTGTCTTTATATTTAAATGATCTAGGACATGGATCTATTTTTTTACCTCGTGATGGTTATGGTGATATTAAAGTATTGGTAGAAAAACCAGTAGCAGCTTTTGGCCATGTCTATGCAGCTAAATATGCAGGTCTGGGAACCGTTGGATATAATAATACATTGCTAAATGAGAAATATGGACCTCGCGTACGATATGTTTCTGTATTTACCACAGCAGCGATACCGGGTGATTCCTTGGTGGAAAAGGATCTTTGCAATAAATGCCGTGTGTGTCAGAAATTATGTCCTTCTCAAGCATTTGTGACGCGAGAGGATGGTGTTGTTGCCCAAATGGATAAGATTGCTTGTGCTAAGTATCATGACCAGCTGCGTGACGAGCATCGCTATCCCTGTGGCATCTGTATTAAGGTTTGCCATGTAGGCCAAGATCGAAATTTATATAAGAGCACGGATATTAAGCTGTATCTGAATGAGAAACAGGCATTAGAGGAAAATCCAGAAGATCCTCGTTACCAAGGGTGGGTTCATTGTCGTACTCACGGGTCAAAAGGGGATCGGATATTTTAAGATTGGCACATCAAGTTTTCTAAAAAAGAGTTAGGCGGGGTGATAATAAATGGGTGAAGGGCTAAGGCAAAATGAAAGTTTGGTCATTGATGGATTGCATAAGAGATTTGTCTCGCAAGACCGTGAGGTTATCGCTCTGCAAGACATTAATCTGACCATAAAACAGGGCGAATTTATCAGTATTGTTGGTTCAAGTGGATGCGGAAAAAGTACCTTATTACGAATTATTGCTGGTTTAGATACTGAGTATTTAGGAAATGTAAGCATTGGTAGCAATAAGATTTCCGGACCCGGCGTCGATCGGGGAATTGTATTTCAGGAACATCGATTATTTCCTTGGCTGACAGTAGAAGAAAATATTGCCTTTGGCTTACAGGGGGTGGATAAGAAAGCAACGCAAAAAATTACTAAAGAACATATTGAACTTGTTGGATTGAAAACATTTGAGAAGGCCTATCCTCATCAGCTTTCAGGGGGGATGGCGCAAAGGGCAGGAATTGCAAGAGCATTGGTAAATCAGCCTAATTTATTATTGTTAGATGAACCTTTTGGCGCTTTGGATGCTTTTACGAAAATACAAATGCAACAAGAAATACTGCGAATTTGGCAGTTAGAAAAAACAACGATGATCTTGGTTACCCACGATATAGATGAAGCCATTTATCTAGGTGATCAAGTGGTAATTATGTCTAGCCGTCCAGGGAAAGTGAATAAAATTGTTCCTGTTGATTTACCTCGTCCTCGGGATCGGACGAGTGACGATTTTAGCAAAGTACGAAAAATAGTCTACCATGAATTTTTTAAGGATCAGGACCAACCATTTGTATATGCGATCTAATAATGACAGGATAAAAGGAGTTTTTATTATGAAAAAATGGGATCAGATGAAAAAGAGGGCAATTATATTTTTTATGCTTGTATTTGCAACATCTCTTTTAGCTGGATGTGGCGGAGGTAGCCCAACACAGGGAAAAGTAGAATCTATTAAATTGGATTATGCATACTATAACCCTCTAAGCTTAGTGTTGAAAGAAAAAGGCTGGTTAGAGGAAGAATTTGCAAAAGATGGTACTAAAGTCGAGTGGGTTTTTAGCTTAGGAAGTAACAAGTCTTTAGAATTATTAAATAGTAGTAGTGTGGATTTTGGTTCCACTGCAGGTGCAGCAGCTTTAATTGGTAAAGCCAATGGCAATCCGATTAAATCTGTATACGTGTATTCTAGGCCGGAATGGACTGCCTTGGTAACAAGACCTGATTCTGGTATAAAACAAGTCAGTGATTTAAAAGGTAAAAAGGTGGCAGTGACCAGAGGGACTGATCCACACATTTTTCTCTTGCGAGCCTTGGAGTTACATGGTTTGACCGATAAAGATATACAACTTATTGTTTTACAGCATCCAGATGGTAAGCTTGCCTTAGAAAAAGGGGATGTGGACGTCTGGTCTGGTTTAGACCCACTTATGGCCCAGACGGAATTAGAAAAAGGCTCCCTGTTATTTTTTAGAGATCCTAGTTTGAATACCTATGGAGTATTAAACGTACGGGAAGCATTTGCAAAACAAAATCCTCAACAAGTGGAGAGAGTACTAAAAGTGTATGAAAAGGCACGTAAATGGGCACTTGCCAATAAAGAAGAGTATCAAAAGATTGTAGAAAAAGAAGCGAAATTAGATAGTAAGGTAGCTGCTAAATTGTTGGAGCGTACAGATTTGAGTAATCCTGTAATTGGGGAAGAACACAAAAAAGCGATTACTGCTGCCGGTGACATATTACTAAAAAGCGGCATAGTAAATGCAGGTACGGATATTAGTAAAATTGTAAATGAGTTAATTGATTCTCAGTACATAAACAAAATTAGTAAAGAGTAGGTGATACCATGTCCGAATCCTCTAAGGCAATAGTAGACAAAGCAAATGTACAAATTCTATCAAGTAACATTGTAGTAAAAGATAAACAAGGGAAAAAAAGTAGTGGAGTCTATGGTCAATGGGGGACGAGCTGGATATTGCCCCTGTTGTTTTTAAGCAGTTGGGAGGTGGCAGCAAGATTTGCTTTCATCCCAGCCAATTTATTGCCAGCACCCTCTGTTGTATTAGCAACTATCTATCAATTACTATTACGAGGTGAATTAGTGCCTCATATTGGTATTACCTTATACCGAGTGATTGTTGGTTTTGTTATAGGCGCAATCATTGCGACGATACTAGGATCAATAACAGGTTATTCTGCTACCTATCGTCGCTTATTTGATCCTAGTATGCAAGCATTGCGGAATATTCCATCTATGGCCTGGGTTCCTTTGTTTCTCCTTTGGATGGGTATTTACGAGACTTCTAAGCTTACATTAATTGCTGTGGGTGTATTGTTTCCTGTATATCTAAACCTTATGAGTGGCATTCAAAATGTTGACAAAAAATTGATAGAAGTAGGTCGGGTTTTTGGACTTAGCCCTTTTCAGATGATTAAGCAGATTATTATTCCGGCAACCTTGCCGTCTTACATTGTAGGCTTGCGCAGCGGTTTGGGCTTAGGTTGGATGTTTGTTGTTGCTGCCGAAATTATGGGAGCAAGTAAAGGTCTTGGCTTCTTAATGATTGATGGGCAAATGACTGGACGACCTGCTATTATTTTAGGCAGTGTTGTTTTATTTGCTATTTTTGGTAAACTTACAGATTCCCTATTGGCCTATAGTAGTAAATATATTATTAGTTATCAACGTTCATAAGTTGGTTAAGGATGATTTCCTGAGAACTTAGCCATCAGATATAATGATATAGAGTAGGAAAGGGTTGTAACTTGTCAAAATAGTTACAACCCTTTTTTATATATTCTTTACAATAATTTTTAACATAATAAAGCTGCAAGCTGCATGATCCCCGTCATCTATTAGATATATATAATAGGTGATTAAAGATGTTATCTTAGTAAGATATTTGTCAGTTTTTGATGGAGGATTTTAAGAAGGAATTAGAAAATTTATGGCGAAATAGTCAGATAATTAATTAACACGTTTTTCCATATTGTGAGAAAGAATAGTAGATAAAAAATTCTAATGCTGGATACTGGTATATTACTACCGACAATTTCTACAGAATTATCTTAGAAATGTAAGCCTAGAGGAATAGGTGTCTGGAGTATATTAAGGAGGTCAAGTTGTGTCTGTTCTCACTGAAAAGAAGAATACTGCGAGTATATATTCCTTTGGAGAAAGTCCATATCAAAATTTTAAAAATGTAATAGATAGTAATGATGCTTTTAAGGAGTTATTTCTGTCTAATCCCTGTCCCATGGTGTTAATAGCGGCGGATACACAAAAAGTGATCAAGGTAAATGATAACTTTTTAGTGCTGACAGGATATGATCGCAGGACGATTCTCAAGTGGAATATAAATAGATTAAGAAAAATGATATTTCCTGAAGATTTTAATAATATAAGAGAAAGTTTGCACTATAATCAAGGTGTAAACGATTATAAGTGCAAATTTAATGTAAGATCCCAAGATGGGAGAACGGCACTACTTACTATAAAATACCTATTATGGAATGGACAAAAGATGATTCTCGTGACAGTTGTAGATATTTCAGAAACAATAGAATTAAAAAACCACATTGAACGGTTAAGTTGTTTGAATCTTGTTGGCCAGTTAGCTGCTAGTATTGGGCATGAAATTCGTAACCCGATGACGACTGTACGGGGATATTTACGATTTATGCAAAGGAAGCCTAATTTTGGTGAATATACAGAACAATTTTCAATGATGATTCGAGAGCTAGACAGAGCAAATGAAATTATTACAGATTTTCTTGCTCTTGCTAAAAACAGAGTGAATGGCTTAGCCATACAAAATATAAATGAAATTATAGAGGATATAGCTCCTCTTATGGAAGCCATGGCTAGTGAATTAGGACACTCCATTGAATTTGCCTTGCAGCTAGTACCAAACATTTTAGTAGATAAAATTGATATTCATAAAGCACTCATTAATCTAGTTAAAAATGGATTTGAAGCTATGGATAGTAAAGGGAAGGTTATTGTTAGAACGTATAAAGAAGAAAACTCTATTGTATTGCAGGTTGTAGACGAGGGTAAGGGTATTCCAATAGAGATAGTAGAAAAACTAGGTACTCCATTTTTTACAACAAAAGAGAAAGGAACAGGCTTAGGTCTTTCCGTGTGCTATCAAATCGCTGCCAGACATAATGCACTTCTTGATATTAAGACCAGTACTACAGGAAGCACTTTTTCTTTTAGATTTCCTTGCCAATGATAATGTAGAAAAATTTAAAATATTAATCTTGCCATCTAAAAAGGTACTTTATGCAAAGCATAAAGTACCTTTTTAGATACGGGATGAATTACTGTTATAACAATAGTAGAAAAGCTAATGGTAAAGAATATACTTAGACGTTCTGTAGTAGGTGAATTGCGATGAAAGTCTCACCTTGTTTCGAACAGTAAAAAAGGCTCGACATCGAAAGGGCTAGAAAGTTATTCGTCGAATGTATTCAAAAATTAAGATGCCAGCGAATGATACATGCTTCTTAACTCTTATGCTTCTAAAACAATCTTTTGTATTACCGAGAGATATTTTTTAGGAGCGATTATCTTAGATTTATTCAGAATATGATAATGTAGGCGGTGTTTTATGTTAGATATTCAAATGAAAATTTTTAAGACAGTTGTAGAAAAAGGGGGATTCTCACTAGCAGCACAAGCGTTACATATGACCCAATCGTCAGTTAGTCAACAAATTCAGTCCCTTGAAGCCCATTACGGCATGAAACTTTTTGACCGTATGTACCGTAAGATAATGGTTACCCAAGCAGGAGCTGCACTTTATCCTTATGCTATTGAGTTGGAACGGCTCTATCAGGAGGCCAATAAGACAATGCAAGGTTTTAAAATAGATGTTACAGGGAAATTGCGGATTGGCTGTAGTATGACTATTGGGGAATACTTTATGCCTGGTATTCTTGTTTCATTTAGCCAAAGGCATCCACTAGTGTCTACTTCTATGGAGGTTTCAAATACAGAACAGATTACATCTATGGTGATAGGAGGAAGTATTAGTCTAGGCTTTATCGAAGGTCATTATGAACCAATGGACATGCTTGTTGATATCCCATTTGCTGGTGATGAGTTGATTGTAATTGCACCGATAAATTCTACACTGTCCTTAAATAAGATGTCATTAGCTGAGATAATGAAGGCTCGTTGGGTCATGCGAGAAAAGGATTCTGGGACCAGGATTATTTTTCAGCAATATCTTTCCGCTCATGGATTAGATCCGAACAAACTGAATGTGGTACTGGAAATGGGTAGTACCCAAGCGGTAAAAGAGTCAGTAAAGGCTGGTATGGGTATTGCAGCTATTTCCCGATTAGCAGTAGAAAATGCAATTAGATATGGAGAGCTTAGTGTTATTACATTGGAGGAAGGAGCTATTGAGAGAAAGTTTACCATGCTATATTGTAAGGAGAGATTTCAGACTTGCGCGGTAGAAAAATTCATCTCCTATGTTATGGAGAATAGCCATAGGTAGACATTGGATTTTGTCATCAAATTTTAAATGAATAATACTCTCTAGGGCCTTCAAATAGGCTCTTTTTTGTTTTTGGAAACAGTACTATTATAAATTCCGATGTTAGTTATTAGAAATATTAATTGCACATATATAGGTAAATTTATACTGATTAGGAACATGATTACATATAAATGAAACAAAGTGATGTCGGTATTTTTCTTGTTTAGTGTATGCTACACAGAAAGGCTGAACAACATGAAAATGATTAGGATGGAGGATGAACATGTTTATCGTAACAGTGGATAACGAAGTTTGTATAGGTTGTGAAGAATGTACAAAAGCTTGTCCTGCACAGATTTTAGAAATGAAAGATCACAAAGCCCAAGTAGTAGGTGATGATTGTCTTGGCTGCCTAAGTTGTGAGACGGTTTGCCCGGTAGACGCAATTAAAGTAACAGAATATTAAAAATAGTATGGAGGTGAGCAGTTATGGATAAAAGAAAGACTCCGCTTCTTGATGGATTAGAAGAAGGGGCGTGGCCTAGTTTTGTAACTGAGATTAAGAAGGCGGCAAAAACCAACCCTGGGGCTGCTGATTTGCTCAGCATGTTAGAAAAGTCCTATGAAGAGAAAATTGGTCATTGGAAACATGGAGGAATTGTTGGAGTAAAAGGTTATGGTGGCGGTGTTGTTGGTCGTTATTGTGATTTGCCGGAAGAGTTTCCGAATATTAAAGAATTTCATACACTTAGGGTCAATCAACCTGCTGGATTTTTCTATACTGCCGACAAATTGCGTGAACTAGCTGACATCTGGGATAAATATGGTAGTGGTCTGTACAATATGCATGGTTCAACTGGTGATTGCATTCTGCTTGGTACGACGACAGAAAATCTCCAACCATGTGTTGATGAATTGAGTGAAATTGGCTTTGATCTGGGTGGTTCTGGTGGTGCACTTCGCACTCTGAGTTGTTGCGTTGGCCAGGCTCGTTGTGAGAAAGCTTGTATTGACAGTATGGATATCATCCGTGATCTTACACTGCATTATCAAAATGAAATTCATCGTCCAGCATGGCCTTATAAATTTAAAATAAAAGTGTCAGCTTGTGCCAATGACTGTTGCGCAGCATCAGCACGTTCCGATTTAGCAGTGATTGGCACTTGGCGTGATACCTTGAAAATTGATATGGATGCGGTAAGAGAATATGTGGCTAAAGGCTTTAAAATAGACGCGTTGATCAGAAAATGCCCAACAGAAGCACTGGCGTGGGATCAAGAGAAGCAAGAACTTACTGTTTGCGGTGAAGATTGTACCCGTTGTATGCACTGTATTAATGTGATGCCGAAGGCTATCAGCATTGGCTCGGAAAGAGGAGCAACACTACTAGTTGGCGGTAAAGCACCAGTAGTAAAAGGTGCGATGATTGGCTGGGTATTGGTTCCATTCATAAAAATGGAAGCGCCTTATACCGAATTTAAAGAAATAATTGAAAAGCTTACTGATTGGTGGGCCGACCATGCAAAAAGTAGGGAGCGTATTAGTGAATTGATTGGTAGAATAGGACTGGCAAATTTCTTGGCGGCTGTCGGACTTAAACCATTGCCGCAAATGATAAATGCACCGCGTAGCAATCCTTACATATCTTGGACTGCTGAGGAGGTTACAAAAAATGGCTAGAACAGATTTCGGACCACCGGATTTTCGTGAACTAATTCCGCCTATTATAAAAGAAAACTATGGAAATTGGAAGTATCACACAGTCCCTCGCCCAGGTGTACTTAAACATGTCAGTCATACTGGTGCTGTTATGCATTCAGTGCGTGTTGCTTCTCCTCGCTTGGTCAGTAGTGAGTTTATTCGCAATATTAGTGATATCGCTGAAAAGTATTGCGGTGGTTTCTTGCGCTTTACTACTCGAAACAATGTGGAGTTTTTGGTATCAGATGAAAGCCAGTTACAGCCTTTGATTGATGAGCTGGACGGGAAGGACTATTTAATTGGTGGTGTAGGTCTTTCCATTAGTAACGTGGTTCATACCCAAGGTTGGATTCATTGTAAGAGTGCCGTTACTGATGCATCAGGTATTACTAAGGGAATTATGGATGACCTGGTAGATTATTTTACGGGTAAAATAAAGGTGCCAGCTAGACTTCGAATTGCTGTTGCCTGCTGTGTGAATATGTGTGGTGCTTGTCACTGCTCCGACATTAGTATTGTTGGTATCCATCGTTCTCTCCCAGTTATTAACGATGAGCTGGCTAGTAAAATTTGTGAGATTCCTAGCACGGTGGCTTCTTGTCCTACTGGTGCTATACGTCCAAATCCTAAAGCCAAGAGCATTCAGATTAGTGCAGATAAATGTATGATGTGTGGTAACTGTACAGTAGTTTGCCCAGCAATTAAGATCATGGATCCGGTTAATGATGGCGTATCAATCTGGGTAGGTGGCAAGGTTTCTAATGCCCGGACTGCCCCTATGTTTTCCCGCTTGGCGATTCCGTTTATTCCAAATAATCCGCCTCGTTGGCCAGAAGTTACGGATGCAGTTAGACATCTTGTGGAAGTTTGGGCTGCTAATGCTAGAGATGGTGAACGAATGGGCGAATGGATTGGACGGATTGGTTGGGAGAAATTTTTTAAACTGACTGATCTTCCATTTACAGACAAACATATCGATGATTTTACCCATGCCACAACAACATTTAGATCAACGACTCAATTTAAATTCTAAATGTTTTAGACGAGGGTGATCTTTCGAAGAGTGGATCATCCTCGTTTGTGGATAAATGGTTGGGAGGTTTGATGATGCTGTTTTTTATTGGGCAGATATTCCCATATCTTGCAGCTGGCGTTCTTATAGTAGGCATGATTTGGCGAGTTGGGACATGGCTTAGGGTAACCGTTCCCTTTCAATTAACACTGTCTCCTGCGCCAGTAACTACAAGTGAACGGATTTTGACGGTGGGCAGGGAGCTACTACTGTTTAGTAGTTTATGGCGTGGTGACAGAGGCTTATGGATATGGGCATGGCTAATGCATGTCACATTAGCCATGGTTATTATCGGTCATATAGTGGGCATCTCATCTCTTGGTCTTCAATTTACGGCTGTGGGCGCCACGACTGACCAAAGTAAAGCACTTTCTGCTGTGATGGGAACTGGCATTGGAATAGTGCTGTTTGTTGCTCTGTTTGTGTTGTTATATCGGCGTATTGCGATTCCTGAAGTCAAACGGTTGAGCGACCCAGCAGAATATTTTGACTTGCTGTTGATTCTAGCTGTTGTAATCAGTGGACTGCATATGAGAGTGACTTCATTGGAAGTAGATTTAGTAGCAATTCGGGGGTATATGGGTGGAATTCTTTCCTTCCAGCCTATAGCTATACCCCGTGAATGGATTTTTATCAGTCATTTTTTCTTGGTGAATGTACTACTTATATATATTCCATTTTCCAAGTTGGTACATTTGGCTGGAGCATTTGTCAATCGGACAATGTTGGTTGCAGCGCCACCGGTATATCCTTCCCCCAATAAATCCAGTTTAACCAATAATTCATCTAATGTACGATTATGGGAAGGGGGGAGTTCCCGGTGAAACCTCCTATGCATATAGCGAAAGAAAAAGATACAGCAGCTATTGGGTTTCCATTAGTACCAGAAAAAGATCAGCAAGTTGCCACCTTGCGCAAAATTAAGGAACTTCAATCTTCCATGCGCTCGCTGATAGTGATGCTGGAAAACTGTACGAAGTGCGGTAATTGCGCTAAACAGTGTCACAGCTATTTGGGGACGGAAGATTATTATAATTTTCCTGCAGCTCGCGCCGAATTAATGCGGCGGATTTATAAGCGCTACTTTACTTGGGCAGGTCGTACTTTTGGCCAGTTCACTGGTGCAGAAGACTTTGACGCTGAGACATTGAGTAAATGGTTGACCTATTTTTATCAGTGTAATGAGTGTCGACGTTGTGCAAGGTTTTGTCCCTTTGGCATTGATACGGCAGAGGTAACTATCGCAGCACGGCATATTTTATCAGAACTAGGCATTATGCCAAAGTTTATGCAAGGAATTGCAGTTAACATGAAGAAAACTGGAAACAACATGGGGATTCCTAAGCCGGCGATACTAGACTGCGCCGAGTTCATGGAAGAAGAAATGCTGGAAGAAACGGGGCTAGACATTAAGGTCCCCATTGACAAACCTAATTCGGATATATTGTATATCCCATCTTCTGCAGATTTCTTTACAAATATCGATACCATGATTGGCTCAGCGAAATTGTTTCATCATTTGGGCGTGAATTGGACTATTTCATCAGACATATTGGAAGCAGCAAACTTTGGGCTATTATTTAATCTGAATGTGATGCGTGAACATAATCAGCGTCTGAAGATGGCAGCTGCTGCGGTAGGGGCAAAGCTTATTATTCAGGGAGAATGTGGTCATGGCTGGCGGGCAGCAAAAATGTATACAGAGGGCTCTAGCGGCCCCGTGCCTTTTGAAGTAGTCCACATTCTTGAGTATTGTTTCCAGCATTTGGATAAATTGCCACTTGAAAAGTTGCCATTGCGAGTCACTCTCCATGATCCCTGCAATTATGCACGGGCGGGTGAGATTATTGAAGAGCCTCGTGCCATTTTACGGGCTTGTGTAACAGAGCTTGTAGAAATGACCCCTAACCGAGAAGACAATTTTTGTTGTGGTGGCGGTTCAGGAATATTGATGGATGAAATGATGGAGATTCGCATGAAACTAGGGAAAAAGAAAGCGGAGCAAATTAGTGCATTAGGGAAGCTAGATTATTTGGCAATGCCTTGTTCTATCTGCAAAGCCCAGATTCCGCCAGTAATGAAGCACTATGGTATTGATGATTTAACCATGGGTGGTGTAATGGATTTGGTGGGAAAAGCAATGACATTAGGTAAAAATGAATCAATAGAGTAGGAGGATATTATTTAATGATTATTAATGGTAGAGATATTGCTCTTGATGAAGATGGTTTTTTAGAGGATCCAGCAGATTGGGCTGAGGATTTAGTAAAATATTTTGCAGAGCAAGAAGAGGTTAGTGAATTGACGGAGAAGCACTGGAAAGTCATTAACTATCTGCGGGATTATTTTAAGCAGTTCGGGATTGCACCCATGGTGCGGAAACTTTGTAAAGATACAGGATTTACCTTGAAAGAAATTTATGATCTATTTCCAACTGGTCCGGCAAAAGGCGCTTGTAAATTGGCGGGACTGCCTAAACCAACTGGATGTGTATAATCAAGTGAGATTGATAGCGCGGGAGTTTGGCCTATTCTCCTGCGCACATCTTTAGGTCTAATAGAATGTAAATTTTGACTATTGAGAATAATTGACATCTGAGGCTAATTCTTTTGAGTTATAAAATGATGGGAGGCATTATCCATGGCAACTGTACCACAGGTTAACGTACCCCAAGCTCCAAAGGCACAAGCAAGTCTACCTTTTACGAAGAGGGAAGATACTTGGGCAATGATTATTGCCCTGTTACTTACGGCCGCGATTACAGTTACTTATTTATTTGGTGGTTTTGGCTTTTTTAAATCCTTGGCAGTTAGTATTCCAGGCTGGTCTAATGATTTTAGTAAAGTAACAAATGGAGTGAGTAAAAACCCTGTAGGAATATTTGTACTATTTGGCTTCTTTCTGGTTGCATTTACAATTTCAGCTAACATTATGGGTTATAAAGTTAAGCAGTTTGTGGCTAGCTTTACGGTGTTATACATATTATCAATTATTGTTACTATTTTTGGTTCTAACTCCTTTATGAAGACTTACCAACTAGAGACCCCCTTGTTAGCCTTGGCTGTGGGGATGATTGGTGGTAATTTAATTAATTTGCCAGGATGGTTCCGCGAGGGGCTGCGTACTGAGTTTTATGTAAAAACTGGTATTGTATTGATGGGAGCGACCTTGCCTTTTACCATTATTATGAAGGCTGGGCCTATGGCTATGTTACAGGCGACGATTGTTGCTTCGATTACTTTTTTCTCTATTTACTTTGCGGCTACTAGATTGTTTAAATTAGATCCTCGGTTTGCCGCTACCTTAGGTGCAGGTGGTTCGGTCTGCGGCGTATCAGGATCCATTGCCGTTGGTGGTGCTTGTCGGGCGGAAAAAGAGCATGTTTCTATAGCTATTTCTTTAGTTGTTATTTGGGCGGTTATTATGATTGCAGTATTACCAGCAGCTGCTAAGTATATCGGTATGGAGGCAGGACCAGCTGGCGCATGGATTGGAACTTCAGAATTTGCCGATGCAGCTGGATTTGCTGCTGCGGAGCAGTATAATGCCTTGGCCAATTTACCAGCAGGCGATGATCGGGCAGTAAAAACTTTTACTCTCATGAAGGTTATCGGTCGCGATATGTTTGTTGGACTCTGGGCGTTGATGGCAGCCATTATGTCTGTTACCTTGTGGGAAAAGAAAAGCATCGGTCAATCTGAACGAATTGATTACGGCGAAGTGTGGCGACGTTTCCCTAAATTTATAATCGGATTTTTTATTGCTTCTATCTTTACAACGTTAGTCATTACTGCCTTAGATCCAAAACTTAGTTCAGCGTATTCAAAAGATGCCTTGGGAATCATTAAGAATCTGCGTGGCTGGACCTTTACCTGGACGTTTTTGAGTATTGGTTTTACTACACGATTCCGGGATCTAACAGCCGCTGGCTGGAAACCAATGGCGGCGTTTACAATTGGGGTTATCATCAATGTTCCTTTAGGATATTGGCTCTCCAATGTAATCTTCGTTGAGTATTGGCTGGGAATAAAATAAGAGTTGTTTGAAAGAGAATGGAATAACGTTTAAGGTGCGGCCGGAAGTAACGATCCGGCTAGCACTATATCTAAAACAGTTTAGCAGAGGGTGAAGATATGAGTCATATGCAAGAAATTCCTATTGTAACATATGTAACGCGCGTTGGACTACCCTTAGAGATTGATCCTGAGGAGCTTAATGCATTGTGCACAGTGGATTGTATTGAGCCTGATATTATACGATTAATTGGAACCAAAATGGTCCAGCGAGCCGAGCGTGTTGCCACTATTATGGAGTTGCTGGCGGCCAAGGGCTTTACGTTGCGGCTAGAGAAGCAGGCCGTATATGGTTATTCCAATGAAGTGGGAGCACAGGATATTAAACGTTGTATGTTGGCTGCTGGTTTTA
Source organism: uncultured Pelosinus sp. (assembly GCA_963526645.1). GTDB lineage: Bacteria > Bacillota > Negativicutes > DSM-13327 > DSM-13327 > Pelosinus. Next base: position 127,636 of record CAUROG010000006.1, read on the forward strand.
AAGATCGGGAGTTCCAGCTTCTCCTGGAATATACTAGGGGTTGGGGTATGCTTTAGGCTAAAAATTAAGATTAGGAGGTGTGGGTTCATTTGTTAAATTACTTTTTTACTGGTCCGTTTATCTATATAGCTGTTGCAGTTTTTTTGTCGGTTACGATCTATAAGGTTCGTGGCTACCAGCAGATGCCTCGCCATCTCCGTTGGGATTTGTATCCCATACCGCATCTGGGATCAGAAGGCTCGAAATATCAAAAAGTTGATTTTCACAACAAGGCCCCAGTATTTTCTAAAGCTGATGAAGGAAAATATCTGGGACAAGAAATGTTATTTATCAAAAAAGCATTTGTCAATAACCGTCGATTGTGGGTAGGTTCATGGCCCCTTCATGTTGGTATTTATCTGGGTGGGTTATGGTTGGCACTTTTGCTAGTTGGTGGGATAATGGAAACTAGTGGAATACAAGTTAGCGGGGCAGCTGCTGTTAGTCTAGGCTGGATCTTTAAACAGATGACAATCATCGCCGGTGCAGCTGGGTTTAGCTTTGGATTAGTAGGGACGTTGATTCTGATCTGGCTTCGCTATACAGATGAAGAATTGCGTTATATGGCGGATTTTGTGACTTATATCAATCTTTATCTGATGCTATTGGTCTTCGGAACAGGCTTTATAGCCTGGTTTACAGTAGACCCATTCTTTAATGTTATTCGTCTACATACTGGGGCGTTACTGACATTTAGTGGGTCTAGCGTGACTTCCATGCCGATTGTTTTTGAAATGATCGCTTTTGGTCTATTTATTTGCTACTTGCCTTTTAGCAGGATGATGCATTTTGCCGCAAAGTATTTCTTTTACCATAACATTATGTGGGATGATGAAGCTATGAAGTCTGGTAGTAAATTGGAGCAGGAGGTCAACACTTATTTGAAATATCAGCTTACATGGGAGGCTAGCCATATCTCAGCGGGTGGTTCTTGGGTTGATCAGGTTGCTGAAACTAAGGCGACAGGAGGAGGGAAACAGGATGAAAAAAAGAGTTCGCATTAAGGATTTAGGACTTGATGATACAGTATTATCCCCCCTTGCTCCAGAGGATTTACAGCTGATATCAGGGCATGATAGTGATAAATTTAAAACAATTAAGACGGAAACTAAAGAGAAATATGATTTTTCTTTAGATGGATTTTCTGCGTTGAGTTTACCCATCCCCAAAACCAAAGAAGAAGAGGAGGCAATTGTAAATAGCTTCTTAAAAGGATTAGGAAAACTATTTACAAAAGAGAATAATTGGGGATTTCTTCAACCCACAACTTTAAGTACTGAATATTGCATGCAGTGCAATACTTGTAACGATTCCTGCCCTATTTATACTGAAACTGGTCACCAAGATATTTACAGACCTAATTATCGACCAGAGGCATTACGACGGATTTATCATCGTTATTTTACACCAGCGGGCAAGCTGCTGGGAAAATGGTCAGGAGCTGATTTAGAACTAAACTGGCGAGTAGTTTATCATCTGGCAGAACTGGCGTATCGTTGTACTCTTTGCCGTCGTTGTGCATCTGTTTGCCCAATTGGTGTAGATAATGCATTGCTTACCCGAGAGCTACGCAAGTTATTCAGCCAAGAGATGGGAATTGCTCCAGAAGGTGTGCATAAATCAGGAGCAGTGAAGCATTTACAAACAGGCTCTTCCACTGGTATGACGCCAGCTGTATTTCGAGATAATATTGAATTCATTGAGGATCTTATTGAAGAAAAAATTGGTCGGAGAATTACAATTCCCGTGGATAAACACGGGGCCGATATTCTACTGATTCATAATGCGGGTGAGTATATGGCCTGGCCTGAAAATCCAGCTGCCTTTGCTATTTTGTTTGAAGCGGCAGGGGTAAACTGGACACTGTCCAGTGAAACTATGGGTTATGAAGGCGTAAATTATGGTGTATGGTATGATGATGTGCAGTTTACCAGGGTTGCTATCGCTCAGGTGCAAGCAGCCAAGCGTCTAGGGGTCAAGAAAATTGTTGTGGGAGAATGTGGTCATGCCACTAAAGCTCTCGTAACAATCGCTGACCGGATATGTGTTGGCGATCTGGCTATTCCTCGTGAGTCTTGCTTACCCCTGTTAGAATCCTTTGTCACTAAGGGTCTTATTAAGTTTGATCCATCTAAGAATAATTTTCCAGTAACCTTACATGATCCTTGTAATCTGGTAAGACTCATGGGTATTGTGTCACCACAACGCAATATTTTGCAGCATATTGTGGCCCCTGGTATGTTTAGGGAGATGCCTCATGCTGGAGTGAATAATTACTGCTGCGGTGGGGGCAGTGGCTTTGCTATTATGAACACTAACAATTTCCCTGAATGGCGGGATAGTGTTGCTGCCCGCATGAAAGCCCGGCAAGTATTGGAAGCCTTTGACGATTGCCTTGATCCCGCAATTCCTAAATATTATTGCGCCCCTTGCTCAAATTGCAAAGGTGCGGCCCGGGATGGACTCATGGAGCATTATGGGTTTCGGGATAAATATAATATTATCTATAGTGGGCTCGTGGAACTCATGGTAAATGCGATGGTTGATATGCCAGCTCCTTTTATTAGTTGGGAAGATGAGTTTTAGTTTCTACAATTAATACTTCCAAAGGAATGATTGATTACCATACTTTAAATAAAAGCAAGGATCATCAGTTATGATGAACCTTGTTTTTATTTAATGGACTGGATATCCAACGGTCATACCTAGCGATTGCTAGTAAGTATTACATGCATTATATGTAGTGTATTAAAAGTTGGTAATAAGCAGGAAATAGATAGACTATTAACTAATATAACCAATGAGATAAGGGCTAATTTGTTGAAAATACAGAGGGAGGTATATATGTTGAAACAGTTGAATTTTATAGTAAATACAATGCGTATTCGGACTAAGTTATTTGTAATGATAGTTGGACTAGCCACTATATCTTTAGTGCCAGGTGGGATGTTTTTTCTTAATAATACAATAGAAAATCTCGGAGAAGAAATGATCACAGCCCATCAACAACAAGCAAATGTTATTGCGGGTATAATAAAAGATAAATTTGAGAATGAAAGACGAATCCTTGAACAAGTAGCCAATGCGGATACCGTTCGTACATTAAACCCTAGTGTCGGCGATAAATATCTAGCAGGTATCGTTCAATCGTCCAGTCTTGATAAGTTACCTGTTTATTCTCATATTCTAGTAACTGATGCCAAAGGCGATGAAATGATGCATTCAATGAGTACTCATTCGGTCCCGCCAACTAGTTTAAAAGGGCGAGATTATTTTGAAGGAGCCAAGGGTGGAAACTCTTTGCTATGCATGCCAAATATTTCGAAGTCTACAGGTAGAAAGGTTTTTCCTATTGCTGTACCCGTTTTTGATGGTGGTCAATATAAAGGAACATTAGCTGGTTTTTTGACAATGGAATATGTTTCCGAAATACTTAGTAAAAACAAAATTGGCGCAAATGGTTATATTTTTATGATAGGTAAGGGCGCAGATGGTAAGGAAGGGCGTATTATTGCTTCACCCATTAAAGAAGATTTATGGGATCGAATTTTGCTACAAGATAAAAATGAACAATTAAAAAATATTGCTGTAAAAATGCAAGAAGGGAAAAAGGAAAATCTTGAGTTCGTTGCTGATGGTCGTAGTTATAGGGCATCCATTGTCCCTGTTGGTATTTATGATTGGTCAATTGCGGTGGTAACTCCAACTGATGAATTATTTAACCAGAGTAGGTTGAATAATCTCAGATTATTGTATTATGGTGTAACCTTGTTTGCTATCTTATTGTTGGGTATTTTCTCACTGTACGCTGCAAAGAAATTTGTTCAGCCTATTATTTTCTTAACCTCTGAAATTCGCATATTATCGGAAAAAGGCGGCGATTTAACGCGAGAAATCAAGGTTGCTAGTCAAGATGAGATAGGCGAACTTGCTCGTTATTTAAATCAGTTTTTGGGTAATATTCGTGTTATTGTAAGGCAAGTTGCGGAATCGAGTGAACAAGTGACAAATTCAAGCGAACAACTGCTGACTAGTGCCGAACAATCGGCTCAAGCTTCTGTTCAAGTGGCACAGTCAATTATTGAGGTTGCTAATGGCAGTGAGAAACAGGTGGCTTCGGTAGCGTTGGCTTCTAATGTTGTGGAAGGAATTACAGCAGATACTCAACTAGTGGCTGATAATGCGAATCGAGTCTCTGTTACGGCCAAGGAGGCCGCCTTAGCTGCTAAAACAGGTAATATTGCTATTAATAATACTGTTAATCAGATGGCGTTAATTGAAAAAACAGTGACACATTCTGCAGGCGTAGTTAGTATGCTGGGGAGTCGTTCCCAGGAAATAGGTCAGATTGTAAGTACGATTTCGGGAATAGCCGGGCAGACGAACTTACTGGCACTTAATGCGGCGATTGAGGCGGCAAGAGCTGGGGAACAGGGAAGAGGTTTTTCGGTTGTTGCCGAAGAAGTTCGAAAGTTAGCAGAGCAATCTCAGGAGGCGGCTAAAAAGATAACTATTCTTGTGGCGGAAATTCAAAATCAAACAGGTAGTGCTGTAAGTGCCATGGACAATGGAACTCGCGAAGTACAAATTGGCATGGAGGTAGCACAGTCAGCAGGAAAGGCATTTCGACAAATTGCTGATTTGGTCGCGCAGGTTTCTGCTCAGATTGAAGAAATATCACAGTCAATGCATAATATGGCAGGTAGTAATCAACAAATTGTAAATTCAATTAGCGACATTGGAAGGGTTAGTCGTGAAACGTCAGCTCATACTCAAACGGTTTCAGCTATTACCCAGGAACAGACGGCTTCTGTAGAGGAAATTGCCGCAGCCAGTCATTCATTACATCAGCTAGCCCAAGAATTAAAAAATGTGATTACCAAGTTTAAAGTGTGATACAAGTCTATGGCGTTTGGTATGATGATGTACAGTTCACCAGGGGTCTATAGCCCAGGTGCATGCAGCCAAGCGTCTAGGGGTAAAGAGGAATTTTCCAGTGACCTTACATGATCCTTGTAATATGGTACTGGCTCTATATTTATCAGGCTGTTGAGAAAGCTATTTTTCAACAGCCTGTTTTATTTTGGTATCAGAATGTATATGTTTTTAGGTGAAAGAAATAAGACTTATGACCACCAAGACACATTGCCACTGATGCAGCACACAAAGGAGAGGACACAGAAAATGTAAATATTCATAAATATAAAAATAAATTCATAATAATGAAAATAATAATTGAAAATAGCAGATTGTTGTAATATAGTATGCTTAAAGCAAGTTAAAGCCCCGAAAAACTCAAAAATTACTGAAAGAGAAGGCTAAATGATGAATAAAGACATTGGAAAAAAAGTAAAGGAATTACGAAGCCAGAAAAAATTGACGCTAAAAGATGTAAGTGAGTTGACATCACTTTCTACAGGTTTTTTGTCCCAGTTAGAACGTGGGCTAACGAATATTGCGACGGACTCACTGCAAAAGATTGCACAGGTTCTAGGGGTTGAATTAACTTATTTTTTTGCAAGCCCTAATAAAAATGAAAGCTATGTTTTGCGAAGCTATGAGAAGGAAGTATTTCAAGTTGTAAATTCTCGATTTATACATTATCATTTGACGAATGGTGCTCCTGATAAAGGGTTGTTACCTAGATTGGTGGAGTTATTGCCGATTAATAGTAAGGAAGATATAAGTCAATATGCTCATGAGGGAGAAGAATTTATTTATGTTTTAGAAGGCATTTTAACGCTTTTTATCAATAATGAGCAAATTGAAGTGTTTCCTGGGGATTCTGCTCACTACAATTCCTCTATAGTACACAATTGGGCTAATTACACAAATAAAATGGTAAGGATCTTAGTTGTAAGCTCTCCTAATCCTTTTAAAATCGATTAGGGGTGAGTACATGAGAAAAGCTTTCATTTTTAACATTCAGAAGTTTTCCATACATGATGGTCCTGGCATTCGCACCACTATATTTTTTAAAGGATGTCCCCTTACTTGTCAGTGGTGTCACAATCCAGAAAGCCAAAGTTATAAAAAAGAAATATTGATTCAGAAAGAACGCTGTAGTGTATGTGGTGAATGTGAAAAACATTGCAGTTCTCAAGCTATTCGCAAGGTCGGTAGTAAAGTGATTTATGATGAAAGTAAATGCAAGTATTGTGAAACGTGTATAGTTCACTGTCATAATAATGCCAGGGAGATTGTAGGTAAAGAATATACAGTCGACGATGTAATGAAGGAGATTGAGAAGGATAAAGCCTTTTACGAGCAATCGGGCGGTGGAGTGACCTTATCAGGCGGTGAAGTAATGACTCAAATTGATTTTGTTGAGGAGTTAGTAAAGGCATGCAAGGAGCAAGGCATATCTGTCGTCATTGATACTTGTGGTTACGCACCGAGCGAATACTTTCTACGAATTATGAAAGATATTGATATATTCTTATACGACATTAAGTCGATGGACTCTGAAGCACATGAGTTTTATACGGGAAAAGACAATGCTTTAATTCTAGAAAATTTAAGGTTGTTGTCGAGTGAAGGAGCTACCATTCAGCTACGGTTACCCCTTATTGAGGGGATCAATACAAGTGATGAAGATATCCAAAAGATTATTGAGTTTATTAGTAGCCTTACAGTTCATTCTGTCAACTTATTACCATATCATCCCATGGCGCAAGGGAAGTATACAAAAATGAACATCGAATATCCTCTAGAAACATTGATAAGACCATCAGATGTAAGATTAGAGGATATTCAGGCCAGGTTTAGACAAGAAAATTATAAAGTTCAGATTGGGGGATAAATTGTGGAACAAAGAGGTATGAATGAGAGGATTAAGAAACTTAGAGACCAAAGCCTGACGGCAGAACCACATTTGTCTATTGAAAGAGCAATATTAGTAACAGAGGCGTATGAAAAATATTTAGGAAAGGTGGAAACTCCTATATTGCGAGCCCTTACCTTTCAACATATCATGGAGAACAAAACCTTGTGTATTAATTATGGCGAACTAATTGTTGGAGAGAAAGGTGAACAACCTCAATATGCACCCAGTTTTCCAGAACTTTGTTGTCATACACCAGAAGATCTTGAGGTTATGAATCAAAGGGAGAAAATATTTTTCAAGGTAAATGAAGAAGCTAAAAGAGTGCAAAGGGAAAAGATTATTCCTTTTTGGGAACATCGATCTATGCGCAAGAGGATTTTAGAAGAGATGTCTCCTGAGTGGTTAGACTGCTATGAAAGTGGTATTTTCACAGAGTTTATGGAACAAAGAGGTCCTGGACATACAGTGGCAGATGGGAAAATGTATGCAAAAGGCTTCATGGATTTTAAGGCTGATATTGAGCAGCATATAGAGGCTCTTAATTTCTTAGAAGATTCCGAGGCTTATGAAAAAAAGAGTCAGTTAGAAGCTATGAAGATATGTTGTGATGCCATTATGACATATGGCAAGCGTTATGCCCAATATGCCAGGGAGATGGCAAAGATTGAGACAGATGAAGAGAGAAAGGCGGACTTACTTGAGATTGAGGCAAATTGTCAAGTGGTACCTACTCATAAACCAGAAACATTTGCTCAAGCCATTCAAATGTATTGGTTTGTGCATATAGGAGTCACTACAGAGATTAACCCTTGGGATGCTTTAAGTCCTGGGCGTTTAGATCAGCATTTGTACCCTTTTTATAAAAAAGGCTTGGAAGATGGATCTCTCACTAGGGAAAAAGCTAAGGAGTTATTACAATGCTTATGGGTAAAGTTTAACAATCAACCGGCACCACCGAAAGTAGGCATTACGTTAAAAGAAAGCAGCACGTATACGGATTTTGCAAATTTGAATACGGGCGGAGTTAAGGACGATGGGTCTGATGGTGTAAATGAAGTATCTTATTTAATACTGGAAACCATGGATGAAATGAAGCTATTGCAGCCTAGTTCCAATGTGCAGATTAGCAAGAAATCGCCTCATAAATTTATCAAGAAAGCCTGCGAAATATCTCGTAAAGGTTGGGGCCAGCCAGCTTTTTATAATACGGAAGCAATTGTGGAAGAATTGCTAAGGGCAGGCAAGACCATTGTGGATGCAAGGCAAGGCGGATCCAGCGGCTGCGTGGAAACAGGTGCTTTTGGTAAAGAAGCCTACATTCTGACAGGATACTTTAATCTGCCGAAAGTGCTGGAATTAACATTGCATAACGGCTTTGACAAGATAGGAAATAAGCAGCTTGGGCTAAAAGCTGGATATGGGGAAGACTTTAAAACCTATGAAGAATTATTTGCAGCCTTTAAAAAACAGCTTCATTACTTTATGGATGTGAAAATAAAAGGGAATCATATTATTGAAATTCTTTATGCTAAGCATATGCCAGTGCCCTTCTTATCCATCATTACCAGTGGTTGTATTGCTAGTGGCAAGGATTATAATGGGGGTGGTGCTCTTTATAATACGAACTATATCCAGGGAGTGGGCATAGGAACGCTGACAGATTGTCTATCCTCCATTAAATATAATGTTTACGATCAGAAACGTTTCACCATGCAAGAATTGTTGCAGGCTTTAGACGATGATTTTGTGGGGCACGATTATATTAATAATATAGTGGCCAATAGAACGCCAAAATACGGCAATGATGATGATTATGCGGATGATATTATGATAGAAGCATTTAATGTTTTTCATAATGAAGTTGCTGGCCGTAAGAATCGCAAGGGAGGCGTATATGGTATCGATATGCTGCCGACTACTTGCCATGTGTATTTTGGCTCAGTCATGGGAGCAAGTCCTAATGGAAGAAAAGCCTACAAACCCTTGTCTGAGGGGATATCGCCAGAGAAAGGTGCAGATCGAAAAGGTCCGACTGCTGTTATTAAATCCGCATCCAAGATGGATCACATCAAGACAGGAGGAACCTTGCTTAATCAGAAATTTACTCCTTCTGTAGTTGCTGGTGATCAAGGCTTAGAAAACATGGTATCTTTAGTTCGCACTTACTTTAATCTAGATGGGCATCATATCCAATTTAATGTTATCGATTCAAAAACATTACTGGATGCCCAACAACGTCCTGAAGAATATAAAGATTTAATTGTACGTGTTGCAGGCTATAGTGACCATTTTCATAATTTAAGTAAAGAACTGCAAGATGAAATTATAGAACGAACCGAACAAGGTTTTCATTAAACGAGAGAACTGTGATCATTTTGATTGCAGTTCTTTTCTTTAATAAGAGATTTGGACGGCGGAACAGTAGCCTAATAAGCGAGAGCCTTTGACACATTGTTAGCGTCAAAGGCTCTTACTTATTAGGCGAGAAGGGATATGAATTTGGAAGAAGGGGGATGATTTATCGGCGTTTTTCTAATCCTATAATTACTACCATATCTGCAAAAAATGTTGCATAACAAGAGATACAAGAGCTACGGCTATCCAACAGGACAGCCCCAGAATGATAGGTTTAATACCATTGTTGATGAGCTGCTTCAGATGAGTATTTAAACCAATCGCAACCATGGCCATTATGATGCAAAATTTTCCAATTTGTGCAAGGGTTTGGCAAAGAGATGAGGAAAAAAAACCTGTAGTACTTATAATAGAAGCGAATAAGAAACCAAGGATGAACCAGGGAAATATTTTTGCTAAGCTGAAAGTGCTGTTACTTGCATTTTTTCTTGAGGTATAGACAGCAAGTGCAAGTGTTATTGGTATAATCATGAGAGTACGGGTTAATTTTACTATGGTGGCAAAATTACCTGCCGCTTGACTGTAAGAATATCCTGCAGCTACTACAGAAGAGGTATCATTTATGGCTGTGCCTGCCCACATTCCAAAACCAAGGTCATTCATCCCCAGGGCATGTCCCATAAATGGAAAAATAAACACAGCAGCTATATTGAATAAAAAGATAGTGGATATAGAATAAGCAACTTCTTTATCTGTTGCTGAGATTACAGGCGCTGTTGCTGCAATTGCCGAACCGCCGCAGATTGCTGTTCCTACACCTATTAGAATGCTTGTGTTGCCTTCAAGTCGTAAATAACGCCCAACTAGCCATGCTGTAATAAAAGCAGCACCAATAGTGGCAATCATGATGAGTAGAGATTGGCTGCCTACAGCGAAAACATGAAACAGATTCATTTCAAAGCCAAGTAGAATTATAGAATATTGTAGTATTTTTTTTGCAGTAAAGGTAATACCTAGATTCAAATTGATAGGTCTTTGCCAAAAAGCTATTATCATACCTAATAAGATCCCAAATACGGGTCCTCCTACTATGGGTATCATATTCCCTAAAAACCATGCTGGAATGGCTATGGCAGTAACTATAGCAACACCTGGTGCTATTTGAGTTATGGTTTTAATTTGTTTCATATGAACTCCTTCCTCTTATGTCAAGTATGATACTATCATTTGAAAAACAATATGTAAAATACTATAATGTAATCAGAATGATAGGCAAATACCTATAGAAAGAGGGATAATGATGACATTAAGGCATTTATATGTTTTTTTGTGTGTATGTGATGAAGGTAATATGACAGCTGCAGCTAAAAAACTTTATATAGCACAGCCCTCCGTTAGTCAGGCAATCTTCGAACTAGAGAAACACTATGATGTAAAATTATTTGAACGGCTTGGTCGGAAATTATTTATTACTCTTGCCGGTCAGAAATTGTTAACCTATGCACGCCATATTGTTAATTTAAACAAAGAAGCAGAAGAGGCCATGAAAGAAGTTAATGATAATAGCATTTTACGGATCGGAGCTAGTGTTACTGTCGGAACGTATATCTTACATAGCATGATAGGGGAATTTATGCGTGATAACCCTAAGGTCAAAGTGATATCATCTGTTAACAATACGACAATAATTGAAGAAATGCTGCTAGCGGATCAGTTAGATATAGGATTGGTGGAAGGTAGGGTGAAATCTCAAGGAATGGTGCATATGCCTTTTATGGAAGACGAACTTGTATTAGTCAGCTCTGTTTCACATCCTTTTGCAAGAGAAGGAAAAATTACCATCACAGATCTTGAGCATGCAGAGTTTTTTCTGCGAGAGGAAGGAAGCGGTACAAGGAAATTATTTGAATCTGTAATGAGCGATAAAGGAATCAATTGGGGTATTGTTGGGGTTTATAATAATGCGGAGACAATCAAGAATGCTGTAGCTGCTGGTCTTGGTTTGTCAGTAATGTCGTGGATGGCAGTAAACAAAGAAGTAGAGAGAAAAGAACTGGCTATTATAAAGATAGATGGGGTATCTTTTAGAAGACAATTTAGCATAATTTATCACAGTAATAAGTATTTATCTCCTATTTTAAATCGATTTATTCAGTTGGTACTACCTGGGTAATACAAGAAAAGCTAATTTGCACATCCACAGCAAATTAGCTACAATATAGTAATAGCCACATGGAGGACATAGGATGAAAAATATAGAATTAACATTAGGTGATAAATGGCTGATAGGGATACTTTCTTTAGCGTCTCTTACAGGGATTCTTTTTAGTGTTATTCTTTTTCCGGCCCAAGCTAATACAGTTGCCGAAATTCGGGTGGATAATAAATTGATTAAATCGATTACACTCAAGCAAGGTTATCATGAAGAGATTCGTGTTGGTGGGGAAACAGAATATGCTATTATTCAGGTTCAGGATGGAAAGATTCGCATACGGCAAGATGATTCTCCTAGGCAGATTGGAGTACAAACAGGATGGATTAGTAAACCTCCTCAACAAGTAGTCAACTTACCTTATCGTATTGTGATTCATTTAGTGTCAAATGAAACTCTTGATGTGGATGATATTGTACGATAAGAGGATATTTTATTAGCTTGATAATTAGGGGCGTTTTGACTAATTGCTCTTCGGGTGGTACATTATATCATATTGAAATATGTTTTGTGTAAAGTGAGTGTTGTTTATGAATATATTTACTTCGAATCTGTTACTTTTACTTGCTGCGGGCATATGGGGAGTAGCATTTGTAGCGCAGCGAGTAGGAATGGATTATGTAGGTCCTTTTACTTTTAATGGTGTGAGATTTGCCCTAGGAAGTCTTTCTTTGGTGCCTCTTATCCTTTTTTATAAAGATAGCTCACCAAGTCAAGAAAAATTGGATAATAAGACGAGGAATGTTGTAAAAGCTGGGATTTGGGCTGGTTTAGTTTTATTTATCGCTGCTTCTTTACAACAAATTGGTTTGCTATATACCACAGCTGGTAAGGCGGCCTTTATCACTTGTTTATATATAGTGCTCGTACCTATTTTAGGAATTTTTTTAAAACAATATGTTAGTATGAGTACTTGGATTGGGTCTGTGATTGCAGTCGTGGGATTATATCTTCTTTGTGTAAGAGATAGCTTCTTTATATCCTATGGAGAAGTACTGGAACTTGTGGGATCCTTCTTTTGGGCAATTCATATTTTATTAATTGATCACTATTCACGTAGAGTACCTGTATTGAAGTTAGCATGTTTTCAGTTCATTACCTGTTCGGTACTTAGTTTAGTCACAGCTCTATTTATAGAAACCATAAGTATTCATACTATTTACCAAGCCGCTATACCCATTCTATATGGTGGGATTTGCTCTGTTGGTATTGCTTATACGTTGCAGGTTATTGCTCAGAAAAATGCTCAGCCATCTCATGCAGCGATTATTCTTAGTATGGAGACAGTTTTTGCCGCCATTGGTGGATGGTTAATTCTAAATGAAAAATTAGGGTTTCAAGAATCTTTGGGGTGTGTGATTATGTTCATTGGAATGCTCCTATCCCAACTTCAAAATCTGAGGAAGCCAAAAGAGGCAGTGGATAAACTAGCATTGAATTCATCAAGCACGGAGAACCTGAAATAGCACATTAAATATACTTGCTGACTGTACAGCAAGTATATTTTTGCTTATTTTTATCCTATGACCAAGTTCCTATAAGACCCCATTTTTTATAAGTGGGAGTCAAGAGCAACTTGGTCCTAAGGATAAGAGCGACTATATCTTTCTGCATCCTCTACATCTCAGCGATTAAGAAAAAGATGTGCCGCGTTTTTCTTATAAGGTTTTTATGAACAGGTTATCACGGAGAAAATGAGTATAAATAGAGTTGAAAGTCATGGGAATATGTATATTATCTAGATAAAGAGATAAATATAGATATACAGAGAGATTTACAGACATAATTGCTCTTACTGATCATTTTTGTTCTTGCAGATCAAATTAATAGCGAAATTAAAGATTTGACGAAAAGTGAATTAGGTATTGACACATTTCTTTAAAGGTAGTACGCTCATAGTAGAGAAATAATTCTTCGTTAGGTGAGGCTCCTGCATAAACATAGGCCACTGCCCGGAAATGTCGAGAGACGCCAATGGGTAGAACAGGTACTACCGGATTAAGGTTTTACTTAAGGTGGCTGAGGGATTTCTAGTTTGTACTCTACGTTATGCAGTGCCAAAGCTCGTACGAGTGGGGAAGGTGTGAATGTATTAAGTTTGCTTTTTAAGCCTTCCGGTAACGGGGGCTTTATCTATTTTCCTTGTTTTTATGAACAATACTATTGCTATACTATATAATATAGTAAGGGAAAAGATAATTAGGAATAATTATATAGTATAGAACTTCTTCGTTAGGTGAGGCTCCTGTATGAACATAGGCCACTGCCCGGAAACGTCGAAAGACGCCAATGGGTAGAACAGGTATTACCGAATTAAGGTTTTACTTAAGGTGGCTGAGGATGATATTCCTCTACGTTATGCAGTGCCAAAACTCAACGATTGGGGAAGGTCGTAAAGTATTATCATGGAGACATGGAAAGACCTTCTGATTAACGTAGAAGGTCTTTTATTATCTAATATATGAAATTCAAAATGATGTGGAGGTGGTTTTATGGATTCCGGGCCCAGTGGCAGTATAAGAAAGCAAAAAAAATGTAAGGATTGTCTGTTCACTCTCGAGGGACGGATTCCAGGTAAAGAAGGAGGATAAAAATATGCACGAAGTAAAAATGGTAGGCGAATTTTATTTTAGTAAGCTTATCGGTCAGCCGATTTATGATATAGATGGCAACCGTTTTGGTCGAATAAAGGATATTGCAGTACGGTGGGATGGCATTTATCCACGAGTAATAGGTATAAAATATGCAAATAAAATACACAAATTGATTCCTATTGAGTGGATTGCACTAAAGGATAATTATGAGGTAAAACTTATAGGGGATTTTACTGTAAATCAAACAATTCCTTTGCTTGAAAATGATATTTATGCCAGTAAATGGTTGTTAGATAAACAAATTATTGACTTAAAAGGTTCTAAGATGGTAAGGGTAAATGATATTATCTTATCTTGGGTTGTTCAGGATGAAAAACAAAATATGGTATTAGTAGCCGTTGATATTGGTGTACGAGGTTTGTTCAGAAGATTAGGCTTAGAATTTCTCTTTACAAAGTTCAAGCAAAATTGGCTGGTCTTGGAGTTTATTAAACCATTGGAAAGCTGGAATTCAAACCTTCAGCTCAATCGTATGAAACAGCAATTGACAGAACTGCATCCTGCAGATATTGCAGAATTAATTGAAGAAATGGACTATAAACGTCGTGCTAATTTTATAGAAAATCTCGATGACCAGCAGGCTGTTGACGCTTTGGCAGAATTGAACTTAGATACACAGGTAGAAATTATTGAGCAAATGGATGCTCAGCGGGCATCTGATATTTTGGAAGAAATGGCACCAGATGAAGCTGCTGATATTCTTGGTGAGTTGCCTACAGAGAAATCGGAAGGCTTATTGCAATTAATGGAAAGCGATGATGCCGAGGATGTTAGGGAACTCATGCAATATGAAGAAGGTACTGCTGGCGCGTTGATGACCAATGAATTTATTGCATTTGCTTCACATATTACAACTGAAGAAGCAATTAATCAATTGCGAGAATTGTCACCGACAGCGGAAACCATTTATTACTTATATGTTATAAATGAAGAGGAACATCTTCAAGGCGTCCTTTCCTTAAGAGAATTAATTGTCGCTGCGCCTCACACTACGCTGGCAGAGTTGATGCATACAAAAGTTGCGGTAGTACAAGATGAGGATAACTATCAAAAGGTGGCAGAAGTGATCAATAAGTATAGCTTGCTGGCTGTACCCGTTGTGGACGAAAATAACATTATGGTAGGAATTGTTACAGTGGATGATGTTCTTGATATATTAATGCCAGATCGTGGCAAACTAGATACGTACTCCTGGTTTGCATTAAGAAAAACAGCAGGGCGGGGGCGATAAACAATGACGATAATAAAAGATATGCGTAAGCGGTTAGGATTATTCTTTGCCGTCATGGGACCAGGAATCGTCACAGCATTTGCTGATAATGATGCTGGTGGTATTGCCACTTATGCTGCCGCAGGAGCAAAGTATGGATATGGACTATTATTTATTGTGCTGGTTAGCAGTATTTGTTTAGCAATTGCCCAGGAGATATCAGCGAGGACGGGAGCTGTTACAGGGCGAGGATTATCTGATTTAATCAGGGAATTATTTGGTGTTAAGTGGACCTTTTTTGCCATGAGTGTATTGCTGATTGCTAATATTGGCACTACGGCATCTGAGTTTTCTGGCATTGCTACTAGTTTTGAAATTTTTGGTGTAAGTAAATACATCGCAGTGCCAATTATGGCTGTATTAATTTGGTGGCTGGTTCTTAAAGCAGACTATGGCAAGATCGAAAAGGTTTTTTTAGTATTGTGTGCTACTTTTTTAAGTTATGTTGTTTCAGGTGTCATTATAGATCCTCCATGGGGAGAGGTGCTAGTGGCTTCGATAACACCTAGTTTTTCCCATAATGCTGACTTTCTCATCATGGCAATTGGTGTAATTGGTACCACCATTACTCCCTGGGGCCAGTTTTATCTTCAGGCATCCATTGTTGACAAAGGAATTACTGCTGAAGATTACAAATATACCTTTTGGGATGTTATGTTTGGTGCGTTCTTTACTTGGTTGATAGCTTTCTTTATTATAGTAGCAACGGCAGCTACCTTATATGTAAACCAAATTTCTATTGAAACGGTAAAGGATGCAGCTCTGGCATTAAAACCGGTGGCTGGGGAATATGCTAGTATGCTATTTTCTTTTGGTTTATTAGGAGCATCTATGTTAGCAGCATTTATTTTACCACTTAGTACTGCGTATGCTGTTTGTGAGGCGTTAGGATTTGAACGGGGTGTTAGCAAAACCTATAAAGAAGCCCCAGCCTTTTTTGGTTTATATACTGCTTTAATTGTCATTGGTGCAGGGCTAGTACTATGGCCAGATCTGTCATTATATCAAGTTATGCTTACCTCTCAGGTCATTAACGGCGTGCTTTTACCACCTATCCTTATTTTTATGGTTCTTATCGCTAACAATAAAAATATTATGGGTAATTATGTGAATTCCTCATGGTATAATGTGGTTTCATGGACTTTTACCATTGTATTAATCTTATTAACTCTCATGTTATTAGCTTCCACATTAATTCCTGAATTTATGGATGAACTATTTAAAATTCTAGGATTTTAAATAACTATTTTTGGAAATGAAGGTTACTATAGGATTCATGTGGAATGGAAGTTCTAAATGTAAAATGGGAGGAATATAAGTATGTTTTATGATTTAATTATTTCCAATCGTTCTTATCGTCGTTTTTATGAAGAGCATAGTATATCAGTCGAAAGATTGAGAGAACTTGTCGATTATGGGAGACTGTCTCCTTCAGGGGCTAATAAACAACCATTGAAATACATAATTTCAGGGGATAAAGAAAAAAATCAGTTAATATTCCCCCATTTACTTTGGGCTGGTTATTTAAAAGAGTGGGCTGGACCAGAAGAAGGGGAGAGACCTTCTGGTTATATTGTTATTCTTCAAGATAAAAATATTGGGCCAAGTGGAATTGATCATGGAATTGCTGCACAAAGTATTTTACTTGGGGCAAGATCAATGGATTTGGGTGGATGCCTGATTCAAAGTATTCACCGTGATGAGCTGAAGGCTGCACTTGGGATTTCTGATCAATATGAAATTTTAGTGGTTATAGCATTAGGTAAACCAAAAGAGATCGTTATTCTGGATGAGATTGAAGAAGGCGATGATATTAAATACTGGCGTGATAAGAATCAGGAACATCATGTACCAAAGCGTAAATTGAAAAATATTATTTTAGAGTAGTTACTAATTGAGCATTTTTCTAAAAAATTGAATATTAGAGTGTAAAAAAGTCTGAACCATAATGGATCAGACTTTTTTATTATGACAGAAGGCTTTTGATAACAATAGAATAGATAGTTTTGTGAAAAAAATGATGAAACACGAAAGTCACGAAGATACACAAAGAACACTAAGGGAGACTATGGTTATTCCTATTCTTTACAGTCTTCGCGTTGTGAAATGTTTTTCTATTTCATTTCAAAGCCCTTGGTTTTTAAGAACTCTTTCATATGAGGTCGTTGTTTGTCTTTCAAAAAGGTTGACATACCTTCAGTCCAGGTATTGCTTCTTACACCATTTGTTCTTGCGATGTAATAATCTTTAATACTGTTATCATATTCTTTTAAAATTTCTTCATCTCTTTCTATGTTGTAGTCATCTTCCTTAAAGACTAAGGATAAAGGGAGACGGGGTTTTACTTGGTTGCGGATTTCAGGATATCCGAGGCACATACCAAATACAGGGTATACATTATGTGGCAGATTTAAATACTCGCAGACATCCTCAGGGTTATTTCGTAATGCACCAATATAGACTCCGCCAAGGCCTACGGATTCTGCTGCAATCATAATGTTTTGTGCTGCCAGGCTGGTATCTACAGTGGCTAGAATAAAGTTTTCCGTATAGCCACTTTCAAACCTTTTATTATTCATTTTACAGGCCTTTCCTAGCCTGTTCAAGTCAGCACAGAATACTAAAAAGATTGGGCATTCTTCCACATAAGCCTGATTGCCAGCTAGTTTAGCGATGGCTCTTCTTTTAGCTTTATCTCTTACTCTTATAATGGTATAGGCTTGAATATGATTGGAAGTAGAAGCTTGTTGTCCCGCTTTTATAATTTCTATCAGTAATTCATCATCAACAGGCTGTGTTGTGAAATTTCGAACCGATACATGTTTTTTTAATAGTTCTATCACATGATTCATGGTAAAACCCCCCAATAAGTATAAGACAGATCTGTATTGTAGTTAAAAACGTTTAATTTTGTAAATGTTCCGCAAATTCTTTGGATGAAGGTAGAGTTGGTACAGCCCACCAGGGTGAATGATCCTGTAATTCCTCTAAGGAGTACCTACCTGTAGCTACTGCAATAGTCCGAGCACCGATCGCTTTGCCGCAGTCTATATCATTGGGCGTATCGCCAATAACATAAACTTGATCAAGTTCCACATGGGGATAGTTTTTCCTCACTTTTTCAAGAGCTTGCTGAGATATTTCTCTGCGATTAAAACAATTATTGCAGAATGCGCTAGAAGAGAAATTGAAAAAGCCATCTAGCCCATAGTGACTCAATTTTGTCCTAGCGCCAAATTCCGTATTACCTGTAAGGATTAGGGAGGCATAGTCTTGCCGGTGATGCAGATAGGTTAAAATATCTTTTACTGATGGAGTAAGGTGACCTTTTCTAGCAGCTAAATGACTTGGCAATACTTTTTCATAGAGGCTAATCAGGTTGCAAATTTCATGAACTGGTGGTTCACGTCCCGTGACGAGACGAAGTATTTGATGAGAGATATAATAATCAGTCATGCCAGCTGTTTTGATGGTAGTAAAGTCAAATTGTGTATGCAAAGTTTCTTTAATCGCTTCTTCAAAAGCATATAAACCAGCCTTAGCGGTTTTCAATAAAGTACCATCAATATCCCAGAATAGGATTTTCAATCTATCCGCCTCCTTTTTATGATTCTTCTATATTGTAATTAGATATTTTCAGCCAATATCCTTGTTAGATTCTACGATAATTTAATTAAAAACTTCTTTATTCTACAAAAAAACACAAAAAACTAAGGGAAAGTAAATTTTCACATAAAAGGTAAAATATACTTTTTATTGAGAACCAAGCCTTTCTTAAGACTGGGATTGGCTGGACGACCTATGCTCATGCGAGTGTGGCAATCCCTGTTTATGCACAAGGCATAGGGGGAGAATTGTTCCAATGATCTTATGATAATACGGATGTCGCTGAAAAGTTAATGAGTATTATAGGGGGCAAATTCCAATAAAATTTTTTTATTTATTAAAAGACGTGTAGTGTTTTTTTAGACGACTGCAATATACGAATTTGTAGCAGACTGTGATATAGTAAACTATATAGATACAGAAAGAGTTTAGACAAGTAGCTGTAGCAATAAGGAGAAGTAATGAAAATCGCAAAGTTATTATTGACCTGGTATGAAAGTTCTAAGCGGGATTTACCATGGCGCAAAGATAAAGATCCTTATAAAATTTGGGTTTCGGAGATTATGTTGCAGCAAACTCGGGTAGAGGCTGTTAAGCCTTACTTTGAACGATGGATAGAAAGTTTTCCTACCTTAGAAAGCTTGGCAGTTGCTCAGGAAGAAGAAGTAGTTCGCCATTGGCAGGGGCTGGGTTATTATTCACGTGCAAGAAATTTACTGCGAGGGGTACGGGAGGTAACTCAATCTTATGGGGGACAGGTACCTCAAACTAAAGAAGAAATCATAGGTCTTGCTGGTGTGGGAGATTATACAGCAGGAGCCATCTTAAGCATTGCCTATAATAAGAAGGAGCCAGCTATAGATGGCAATGTACTGAGGGTTTTTAGCCGATTGTTTTGTGTGGGAGAAGACATTTCTTCCCCTGCTACCAAAAAAGCCATCAAACAAATGGTAGAGGATGAGATGTCAGAAGAACATCCAGGAGATTTTAATCAGGCGTTAATGGACTTAGGATCCGCTATTTGCATTCCCAAAGCACCGCGCTGTGCCATATGTCCATTAGAATCCTGTTGTTGTGCCAAAGGCAAGGGATTAGAAGGGCAGTTACCTGTTAAAAAGAAAAAAGCAGCGCCGAAAGAGGTACGGTTAATTGCAGGAGTGATTCGCCTGGGAGAATCTTTTTTACTTCATCAACGGCCTGACAAAGGTTTATTGGCTGGGATGTGGGAATTTCCAACGGTGGAAATCAAAGGGCAAGAAGATGCTATGGATACCTTTCATAAAGTCATAGAGGAAGAAACAGGACAAGTAATTGAATTAGAAAGATTGTTGCTACAATGTACTCATATTTTTAGTCATCGGCAATGGGACATTTCCTTCTATTCCTGTGTAGTAACGTCGGGGAAAGAGGTGTCTGTTGGAAGGCGACTTAAGTGGATAAATCGGCAGGATTGGGAGAAACTTTCTTTTGCGGGACCTCATCGTAAAATGGAGAAATATTTAATGGGAAAGAATAGCCAAGATAGTTGGCAATCTTCTTTATAAATAAGCTACGATATGTTGGCATGTTAAGAAGGTGGGGTAAAAGGAATAGCGAAATGTAAAGTAATCTTAAGAGGAGGATAAATGATTATGAAAAAGATTTGGCTGGCAGGAGGATGTTTTTGGGGTGTAGAAGCATATTTTCAGCAGCTTAAAGGCGTATTGAGTACCAGAGTGGGGTATGGGCAAGGAACTACAGAAAATCCTACTTATGAGCAAGTTTGTTCAGAAAGAACAGGACATGCTGAAGTTTGTGAAGTAACCTATGATCAAGCCTTACTATCTTTGAGGAACCTACTAGAACATTTCTTTAGAATTATTGATCCAGTGACTCTCAATCGCCAGGGGCCAGATCAGGGGTCTCAATATCGTTGTGGGGTTTATTATTCTGATGAAGTGGAAAGAGAGCTTATCCTATCCTTTATTCGAGAGCAACAATCTTCCTATGCAGAGCCTATTGTAGTGGAAGTAGAACCTGTGAGGAATTTTTATTTGGCAGAAGCATACCATCAAAATTATTTGCAGAAAACACCAAACGGTTATTGTCATATAAATTTAATGCTGGCAAAACCAGAAGAAAAGAAATAATAGCGCGAATCGAATAAATTACTAAATGGGAGATTAATAAAGACGATTGCTTTGCGCCTTTTAAAGCAATCGTCTTTTTGTTATAGTAAGGGTATAATGGTAAAAACATTGGATTAACATTTGTTGTAGGATAGTAGTAACCATATTATAAAAAAGATATTATTTAAAATCATGATTTTAATAGGGGGAGAAAATGGGGCATATTGTTAATAGTGAAAAGGAATATCGTTTACTACAGCAACGCTTAGATCATAATATAACAGGGGCACCTTATTCACCCGTATTCATTGAGATCTTAAAATTATTATTTTCTGTGGAGGAGGCGGATATTGCCAGACAAATTCCCCTAAGGCCTACCCCACTAAAGGTTCTATCTCGTAAACTTAATATGCCCGCAGAAGAATTGCATTATAAGATAACAGTCATGGCAGAAAAGGGCTTAGTATTTGATGTGGAGCACAAGGATGAATGTTATGTGGTATTAGCACCTGTTGTCATTGGCTTTTTTGAATTCGTTTTTATGCGTACCAGGGATGAAATGCCTTTGAAAGAATTAGCTCAGCTTTTTGAACAATATATGTTTCAAGATGATCGTTTTGCCCATAGTGTATTTGCCGAAACTACGCAACTAGGACGATCCTTGGTGCGAGAAGAAGCATTACCTTCTGGTGATTACACAGAAATATTAGATTGGGAGAAGGCCAGCTCTGTTATCAAATCAGCGAAAACCATTGGCTTATCTTTATGTGCTTGCCGTCATAAAGCTGGTCATTTGGGGAAAAGTTGTGATGCTCCGCAAAAGACTTGTTTGACCTTTAATGGCAGTGCACAAATGCTGATCAAGAAAGGTATGGCAGAAGAGGTCAGTGTTCAGGAAACAATGGCCATCCTGCAGCAATGTAAAGAGGCTGGACTGGCACAAATTGCCGATAATGTTCAGAAAAATGTAGGTTTTATTTGTAATTGCTGCGGCTGCTGTTGCGGTATGCTGCATTCCATGAGAACCTTTTCCATGGGTCATGCAGTTGTGACCTCCAATTGGCTAGCACAGATTGATGCTGAAAAATGCCGTGGCTGCAACTTGTGCACTAAGGCTTGCCCAATAGATGCGATTGGCTTGGACGAAAATCAAAAAGCTGGGGAGGGTAAGCGGTTACGTTGCGATGAGGAATTATGTTTGGGATGTGGTGTGTGTGTGTCAGCATGCAAGTTTGATAGTATTAGTATGAAACCTCGGGAAAAACGTGTGCTTGTGCCTGAAACTACTTTTGATCGGATGATTGCCATGGCCATAGAAAGAGGGAAGCTATCTAACTTTATTTTTGATGATCCTTCCCGCTTTAGTCATCGAGCATTAGGAAGAATTGCAACTATGATAGAAAAGTCCTCTCCAGTGAAAGCTTTTATGGCAGTTGAGCCTATTAAATCTGCGTTTTTAAAGGGTATAGTAGCCGGGGCCAAGAAATTCGTATAAACTTTCTAGGAGGTGTATTTTATTGCAAATTACTTTTAAAGAGATAGAAGAAGGGATTAGTAAGCAGATCATTACTCAAGAACAAGGGGAAAGCCTATGGCGATTATGGAATGAGGAAAAAGAAAATCGAAGTAGCTTTCAGATGGCTCATTTGGCCTACTATGTTGGCGCATTGATTGTTATTTCAGCTATGGGCTGGTTTATGGATAGTGCTTGGGATGTTTTTGGCGGGATGGGCATGTTTAGTATTGCTGTTTTATATGCATTTTGTTTTGTTATTGCAGGAAGACGATTATGGGAGAAAAAAGGCTTGCAAGTTGCTGGCGGGCTGATGATAGTAATGGCTGTTTGTATGACTCCTTTGGCTATATATGGCGTAGAAAAGGCCCTGGGATGGTGGCCTCAGTCTTATCCTGGTCACTATCGAGATGGTTATCACTGGGTATGTGGTGGCTGGATTTGGATTGAATTAGGAACGATTGCCAGTGCATGCTTGGCGTTGCGGTATTTTAAATTTCCTTTTTTAACGGCACCATTGTTTTTTTCCTTATATGTATTATCCATAGATATAATACCTATTATCTTTGGATCGGGAAATTACTGGACAGATATGCGCTGGACATCGCTATTCTTTGGCTTAGTTATGATGATAATTGCTTTTTTTACGGATTATTTTTGCCGCAAAAACAACTATGACGAAGATTATGCTTTCTGGGGATACTTATTTGGAACCATAGTTTTTTGGTCAGGGCTTACATTATTGGATAGTAATCATGAATGGTCTAAGATGCTCTACTGTCTTATTAATGTTGCCTTATTAATTTGGGGTGTACTAGTACAGCGCAAAATATTTCTGGTATGTGGCGCTATAGGGATAAGTGGCTATATTGGGCACCTAGCTTACCGTGTATTTAATCATTCTATATTGTTTCCTTTTGTTTTAAGCTTTGCTGGTATTGCTATTATTTACTTAGGTATTCTATATAATAGAAATCAAATAAAAATAGAGCAGTTTATCAGAGACAAGGTACCAGAAGGGGTTAGGAAGTTTCTGCCAAAATGAGAAAACTACCAATTGATGAAGTTTTGCCTTTAGTAAAAAAAGAAATAAGCTCTTCGATGAATACAGTTCTCATGGCACCACCAGGAGCTGGGAAAACTACACGCCTTCCTTTGGCGTTACTGACAGAGCCCTGGCTAGCAGGGAAAAAGATACTGGTGCTAGAGCCTCGTCGTTTAGCAGCCCGAGCTGCTGCTCGCTATATGGCAGCACTTCTGAGAGAACAAGTGGGAGAGACCGTCGGGTATCGGGTTAGACTGGATACATGCATAAGTCCTAAGACGATTATTGAAGTTATAACAGAGGGCATTTTGACTCGGATGCTGCAGGAAGATCCTGGCCTTGAAAATGTTGGGCTAGTCATCTTTGATGAATTT
This sequence comes from uncultured Pelosinus sp., assembly GCA_963526645.1. Taxonomy (GTDB): domain Bacteria; phylum Bacillota; class Negativicutes; order DSM-13327; family DSM-13327; genus Pelosinus. Next base: position 151,638 of record CAUROG010000006.1, read on the forward strand.
CATGAACGTAGTATACATGCTGATTTAGGATTGGCCCTTTGTTTAGACTCTCAGGCTGTCCTACGAGAAGATTTGAAGATTTTGGTTATGTCTGCCACTTTAGATACAGCACCAGTGGCGTCATTGTTAGGAGATGCACCAGTCATTATCAGTGAAGGCGTATCCTTTCCTGTGGAAACCCATTATTTGCAGCGCCCTGTTGAAGGGCGAATGGAACTAGCTGTTGTTCGTAAAATACAAGAAGCGATTGAGGAACAGCAGGGGGATATATTAGTATTTTTGCCTGGTGTAGGAGAGATACATAAAGTAGAGTCTCAACTACTGGGAATAGGGATTCAAAAAAATCTAGTGATTAGAAGGCTCTATGGTTCCCTTCCGCAGTGGGTACAAGATCTAGCTATTTTGCCAGAATCATCAGGAAAACGAAAAATCGTATTAGCGACCTCTATAGCTGAAACGAGTATTACAGTGGATGGAGTACGTGTTGTGATTGATAGTGGCCTTATGCGTGTACCTCGTTTTTCACCACGTACGGGTATGATGCACTTGGAAACAGTGAAGGTCGCACGAGCCGTAGCAGATCAACGTCGCGGTAGAGCAGGACGTGTAGCAGCTGGCATATGTTATCGTTTGTGGACGTTGCAGGAAGAAGCGGCTCACATCGATAGGAATACTCCAGAAATTATGGAGGCTGATTTGACTTCCTTAGTGCTAGAATTAGCTGCTTGGGGAATACAAAATCCAGAGGAGTTACGATGGATTGACTTGCCGCCTAAGGCTGCCGTAGCACAAGCCCGCCAATTGCTTTTTCAGTTAGGTGCTTTGTCTTGTGATGGGCGTATTACTTCCCATGGTCGGCAATTGCTAAAGGCAGGGCTCCATCCTCGCCTTGCTCATATGATTTTTCAGGCTATATCCTTAGGATATGGAAATTTAGCTTGTGAGATTGCAGCATTACTTAGCCACCGAGATATATGTAAAGGTGATCAAGGTATACCTAGTGCCGATTTACATTTACGTATAGCGGCATTGCGCCAAGGTCTAAAAAGAGGAGCTAAAGATTCCTCAGAGTATAAAATAGATCCAACTATTCTTCACCGTATTCAAATTGATATTCGTCATTGGAAACAGATATTTTCTATTTGTGATGAAGATGATGACGCGGATGCCTGTGGTTTGTTACTTGCCTTTGCGTATCCAGATCGAATAGCTCAAGGACGGGGCGATGGACGCTTTCTATTACGAAATGGTCATGGAGCTGCTTTTAAAGAATCCCAGTTTCTTGTAAGGGAGCCTTATTTAGTAGCAGCTGAATTAGGCGGCGATCAAGGGCGAGAAAAACGAATTTTTTTGGCAGCGTCTATTCAGGCAAAAACTTTGAAGCGTTATTTTGAAGAGCAAATTGAAGTACTGGACGTTATTACTTGGGATCATGGATCACAAGCTGTGCGGGCACGTCGAGTTGAAAAATTAGGGGCTTTAGTTTTAGAAAGTACTCCCCTAGTGAATTGTGATCCAGAAAAAATTGTCTCAGCTCTTCTTCAAGGTATTATAGAAGAAGGGCTGGCTCTTCTTCCTTGGAAAAAAGCAGCATGTCAATGCCGCCAACGACTTGATTTCATGCATTCCATTGATTCTAGTTGGCCGAATGTATCGGATGAGGCCTTGCTAGCAACCTTGGATGAGTGGCTTGGTCCCTTTGTATATGGTATGAGCAGTCGTGATCATCTACAACGTCTTAACTTAGTAACAGCCCTTGGTTCTATGCTAACATGGGAGCAAGGACAAAAACTAAATGAATGGGCACCAACCCACATCCTTGTTCCTAGTGGTCAACGTATACCAATTGACTATAGCCAACCTACCATACCTGTGTTAGCTGTACGTTTACAAGAAATGTTCGGGTTACAAGAAACGCCTACAATTGGACAAGGGAAGATCCCGCTTACACTGCACTTATTATCGCCCGCTCATCGCTTAGTACAAGTAACCAAAGATATAGCTAGTTTTTGGCAAAATACTTATTTTCAAGTGAAGAAAGATCTGATGGGTCGCTATCCAAAGCATTTTTGGCCAGATAATCCTCTAGAGGCATTGCCAAGTCATCGCATTCAACCTCGTTCTTAAGAGAGCTACTTTGGTGCAGGCTATGTTGATCAAAAAACTTGTTGGAAGATTCTTGGATATTGGTGATAGGATAGGAGCTTGCGATATAAAATTATGATTTTGCAAGCGTAATTGATATTGTAGGATGAGTTGTAAATTAATAAAAAATAGACTGCCATAATGGAGGCCGCTGAAAAAGTCTATATTTCAAAAATCATACTAAAAGTAAAAGATTGTTACAGGCTTTAAATGCCCTGTAACAATCTTTTTTGATATGCTTATACATCTTAGTACCCCTGAAAATTGTTTAAAATTAAAAATGTAATAGTTTTTCAGTGGCCTCCCATAATGCAGTCTATTTTTTATATAATTGTAGAAGCTAAGTACTAAATCTACAAACATAGCTCTTATCGCGTCATATAAAGTAGGACGGTCCATAGTGCCCTATGAGTCTCAAAAAGATGATATAAATTTCTTCAAAATTCCATAAGAAATAATATCATTGACATTTTCAACAAAGGGAATATTATTTGGAGTGCGACTGGCGATAGCGCCACGTAGGAGAACTGGGGTAAAATCAAGGTCAAGAGCTCCTCTATAGGTGGATAAGACACAGTATTCTGCACAATAGCCTGTAATAATAATAGTATCAATATCTTGGTCACGCAATAATTGTTCTAGGGTAGTTTTATTGAAAGCATTACCATAATTTTTATGGATATGAGGATCTGTGGGGAGAATAGTAAGAGATTCTGGCAAGTCAAATCCTTCTGTGCCTGGCAGAAGTCCACTTTCTTTCACCATATGTTGAATGCAAATAATCGGCAAGTTTTTTTCCCTAAACAGTCCAATTCCAGCATTGATTTGTACAATAGCTTGATTGAGAGAGTGAGCGGTTTCAGGATTTTTAAAGAATGCTTTTTGTACGTCGATGACCAAAAGGGCTGGCTTCATAAAAAACACCTCTTATCATAAAGTTTTACTATCTATATACGACAATAGATTTACAGTCCCTGCCCAAAAGAAATAGGATTAATTTATTATTGAGCATTATTATTATAAGGTGTATTATAGTAGAGAATACTTTCAATTAATATTCATTATTAAGTAAGATCAAAAAATAGCTTTTAGGAGGCTTGAAATGGAAGAAGTTATGAATGCGGTTACCCACGGTATCGGTACTTTGTTAGCCGTTGCAGGATTAGTATTGTTAATCGTATTAGCTTATTTGCATGGGGACATTTGGCATATTGTCAGTTTTAGTATTTATGGTACGACGTTGGTATTGTTGTATTTGGCTTCAACTCTTTATCATAGCTTCACTAACGAAAAAGTAAAAAGAATTTTTAAAATCCTAGATCATTCCGCTATTTATTTACTCATTGCAGGGACTTACACACCTTTTACTCTAGTACCTCTTCATGGTGTACTTGGCTGGACTATTTTTGGTTTAGTTTGGGGATTTGCCCTTATAGGAATTGGCTTAAAAGTATTTTTTACAGGGAGGTTTAAAATACTTTCAACCTTATGTTATCTGGGAATGGGTTGGTTTATTGTCTTTGCGATCAAACCCTTGATTGATACAGTGCCTGCATTAGGAATGACTTGGTTATTTGTGGGCGGTTTATTCTATACATTAGGAAGTGTCTTTTACCTATGGAAAAGGCTGCCTTATAATCATGCTATCTGGCATTTATTTGTGCTAGCAGGAAGTATTTCTCATTTTATTGCTGTATTCTTTTATATACTACCTATTCCGCTGTAACGTTGGTTTGGAAAAAAATAGATATTTATATTGAAAAATAGAAGGTGGTTTACAACAATGGAAGGAATATATAAATATAAGATCCTGCAAAAAGTAAGAGATGCCAATCCTAGAAAATAAATACAGGGGGCATATGTTGAAGAAGATTAATTTTAGCAAAGAGTTTTTATGTAGAAGTAATAAGAGGCATTGCTTTAGTGGTAGAAAATATCATTGTTGTTCTTTAGATAAAAATAGCCTTGAAATAACATATGTTTTGCATGTAGAAACTAAGATAATTGTGGATGCGACTTATGCCTTTTTAGGATTATTAAAATATGATGCTGAAGATTTAGGGAAGTTTTCTATATATGATATAGTGGTTGCGGAAGTTGAAGAGATAAATAATAATATTCATGAAATAGTAAACCGTAGTTTGATGGAAATTTATTTACGCCAATATCAATGTAAAGATGGGCAAATGCTATTTGTTAGCAGCTCATTTAGAGTAGCTCAATGTCGTAAGGAACAGTATTTGATTGGTACCTTAAAAGATGTAACCGAATTGCAACAGATGCGGAATCGCTTACGGCTGGCGTCACAAGTATTCGAAAATACGAGTGATGGTATTCTTGTTACAGACATCAACGGGATTATCCAATTTGTTAATCCCGCTTTTATAAAAAATACAGGGTACTCGATAGATGAAATTATAGGAAAGACGCCTGCAATATTAAAATCAGGCAAACATGATGATGAGTTTTATCGGGAGATATGGAATTCATTGCATACAGTAGGAATGTGGAGAGGACAGATTGATAATAAAAGAAAAAATGGTGAAATTTATTCTGAATGGGTAGTTATTGATGTTGTTAGAAATGAACTGGGAAAAGTTACTATGTATTGTGGGATATTTAGAGATATATCCGAACGTATGAGATATGAGGAGAAGATTAGATTTCAGGCCTATCATGATGGCTTAACTGGCTTGCCTAATCGTATACTTTTTTATGAGAAAATAAATCAATATCTTGCCGTGGCTAAACGTTATAATCATATGATGGCTGTGATATACATTGATCTTGATGGCTTTAAACATGTAAATGATACGTTAGGACATGATAAAGGTGATTTGTTATTGAAAGCGGTTGCTTTACGTTTAAAAGAATGTGTAAGGGAAAGCGATGTTGTTGCCAGGATGGGTGGTGATGAATTTACTTTGATTTTGCCGGAAGTAACAAAGAACCAGGATATTGAAGTAGTTACTGAAAAAATAAGAAAACAATTAAATCAGACATTTGAGTTATTGGGATGTAGTGTTAAAATTTCTAGTAGTATTGGAATAAGTGTGTACCCTACTGATGGAGAAGATGTAGACAGCCTAATTAAAAAAGCTGATAATGCGATGTATCAGGCCAAAGCATCAGGTAAAAATGCGTATCGATTTTCTAATGATGCATGATATCTATAAGCAAAATGGGCCTTCAGTTTTTTTACTGGAGACTCATTTTTTATATAAAGGAATTTTCGCCGAAGTATCATAGAGGAATAAAGAAGAATTAGCCTCGGATAAAATAGTACATAGTACACAAATAGGAAAGTTATTCTTTTGGGATTATAATAAAGAGTAAGTTAGGGTAAGTGTAAGAAAAATGGAGATGTGGTGGATGAAAGAGGCTTTAAAGAATTTTTGTCATTCAATTCAGATTGAAGATATGGGTATTGCTCCTATTGGACCTTATTGGGAATTAGAGCTTATTCTAAAAGAACGTATTGGAAAGGGACAATATACTGACTTTGAAGAGAAAGAACTACAAAAAAGAATAGACCCTAGGGCAACAATGGAAAATGTGCAGTCGATTATTGTATGCCTTTTTCCTTATTATTTAGGAGAGCTGCCAGAAGCCAATATAGCCAAATATGCCTATGCCTTGGATTATCATAAAATTATAAAAGAAAAATTTAAAAAAATTGGTAATTTTTTAACAAAGCAGTTACCAGAATTTCAATATGAAGCCTTCGTTGATAATGGTCCGTTAGTGGACCGATATCTGGCATATTTGGCGGGCTTAGGCTTTTATGGACTTAACAGCCATATTATCTCAGGTAAGTATGGATCTTATGTTGTGATTGGTTATATGCTAACTAATTATCCTTTTCAAGTTGATGAGCCTTTACTGCAGACTTGTATACAATGTGGCCAATGTATCAAAGCATGTCCAGGAGAGATTATTCTTGGCAATTTTGGCATTGATCCAAGAGGCTGCAAATCATATTTGACCCAGAAAAAAGGGGAGTTGGCGACAGCAGAAATCAATATTATAAAAAAGACGGATCTAATTTTTGGTTGTGACTGTTGTCAGGATGTGTGTCCTCATAATTCTCAAATTGTCTTATCCAATATAAAGGAATTCCAAGAAAATAGTATGCATCAACTTAATTATGAAGAATTGAATACTATATCAAATAAAGAGTTTATCAGAAGATATGGGAATAGGGCGTTTAGTTGGCGAGGCAGGAAATTACTCGTAAGAAATTTTGAATATCTAAAGGAAAAATAGAAGGGAAGGTGTATGAAATGGAAAGCAATAAAGAAAAGTTAGTACAAAGATTTATCAAGTATGCTAGCTTTAATACTCAATCCGATGGAGAAAGTAACCAATGTCCCAGTACTAGTGGTCAGATGGAATTGGCTCAATATGTAGTAGATGAGCTAAGGCAACTGGGGTTATCAGAAGTAAAAGTGGATGAAAAGGGGTATGTAACTGCTACCTTAGTAGCTAATGGACGTCAAGAGGCGCCAGTAGTTGGATTTATTTCTCATTTGGATACAAGTCCAGATATGGCTGGAGGCCCTGTGAAGCCTCGTTTGGTAAAGGATTATAATGGTGAAGATATTGTACTTCATTCTGAAGCTTCTATCCTACTCTCACCGAAGGATTTTCCTGAATTACAAAACTATGTTGGGCAAGACTTATTGGTTACTAATGGATTGACATTACTGGGAGCGGATGATAAGGCTGGTATGTGTGCTATTGTTAGTGCCTTAGAGTATCTATTGAATAACCCCGAAGTTGTTCATGGTAAGGTGCGTATTGGTTTCACACCAGATGAAGAAATTGGGCGTGGTGCTGATCTATTTAATGTGTCAGCTTTTGGTGCCGATTTTGCTTATACTGTTGACGGCGGAGAGCTTGGGGCAATTGAATATGAGAATTTTAATGCAGCGAATGTCACAGTAGCGATCCAAGGAAGAAGCGTTCATCCTGGGACGGCTAAAGGAAAAATGGTAAATGCACTTTCCATAGCCGCTGAATTTCAGCAAATGCTGCCGGCAGCCCAGAGCCCAGAATATACAGAAGGCTATGAAGGATTCTTTCATGTACATAAGATTAGTGGTGTTGTAGAATCTGCGTCACTACATTTATTAATCCGAGATCATGATCGCCCCCAATTTGAGAAACGTAAGGCTCTACTGGAGTCCATGGTCCAATTAATGAATAGTAAATATGGTAAAGGTATCGTTACTATGGAAGTTAAAGATTCATATTATAATATGCGAGAAAAAATTGAACCTGTCATGCATATTATTGATTTAGCCTGTGATGCAATGAAAGCAGTAGGAGTAAAGCCAAGTATAAAACCAATTCGTGGTGGTACAGATGGAGCTCGTTTATCTTTTATGGGACTACCGTGTCCTAATTTATTTACTGGTGGGCATAATTTTCACGGTAAATATGAATTTTTGCCAATATCGTCCTTGCTAAAATCAGCAGAGACTGTAGTTGAGATTATTCGTAGAGTAGGAGAACTGAAATAGAAAGATAAAGGGCATGTTGCTTTCTTAAAAGCAGCATGCCCTTTATCTTTCTATTCGAGGGTCTATATATTATAATGCCCACCATTAGCATTTAACCTACGTTATAATACATAGACCCTGCATTTGAATTCGACTTAGATCATCATAGATTGATCTGTAGATTTTTGGAATTGACATAAGAACATCTACTATACATAATGCATATAGTATTATAGGTAATTAGCCTTAAAAACATTTTTGTAAAAAGAGGGAGGTGGTTAATTGAAGTATATGAGAAATGATTTTGAGAGGATTAGTAAAGAAGCAGAGCAATTAATTAAAGACGCTGAAGATAAAGTAAAAGAATTTGGCTCTATTATTGATAATGAGGTAGCGACAGCAGCAGGAAAATATAATGTTTCCAAATGGGTCATATGGACTGGCGGTACTATTATAGTTTTAACCCTAGTTAAGTTTTTCTTATAGTATCAGAATGTATCCGATGAATAAGCCACCCTAATATTACCATTTTTTACAAGTCGGGGTTAAGAGCGCCTAAGTGCTAAGGATAGGTCGATTAAGATTCAGGTGGAATTAAAACTCTATCTGAATCTTCGTCTTTTTTACTATATCGGAAAGTCTAAGTTCTGACTGAGTCTTGTTGCTTATAGGGTACGATAATTCAATGCTTCAGCCTGTAACTTAACCTGCACTTATAATAACATGGAATCACGTTTAGGCTGTCATTCAAAAGGATAAGTAGTTAGAAGGTAACAAGATCAACGAAGAAGTAGCTTATATTATTGTAGAGTAATACCTTTCGCCTTTAGAATAGTTGTAGCAAGTGACATATCTTGGGGAGTAGCATCTGGTACATTATCTAAAGTATATTTTATATTTAGTGTTTGCCATTTGTGCCGTCCTAAAGAGTGGTAGGGCAATAGTTCTACGGGAACAGAGGTTGGCAGAGAGTGAACAAGGTCAGCAAGTGCCTTCAAATCTTCTGAAGAATTCGTGAGTCCTGGAATAACCACATAGCGTAAGGTAACAGGAATATACTGGATCAGATAGTTTAGATTAGCAAGAATTTGTTGATTATCAAATCCCGCTAGCCATCGATGTTTCTCCGGCTCTACAGCTTTAATGCTAAATAATGCAGCGTTGGTGTATGGTAAAACAGTGGTAAGGTGCTCTTTATCATAATATCCTGCAGTATCAATGGTGGTATGAATATTGTGTTTTTGACAGGCTGCAAATAGTTCAGCAACAAACTGGGATTGCAGCAAAGGTTCACCGCCACTTACGGTAAGTCCTCCGCTGGAACCATCATAAAAGTGGCGATAATGTAGTATGTCCTTGAGTATTTCTTCTGTACTAATAAGCTGGTTGCCTTGCTGCCAAGTATCAGGATTATGACAGAAGCGACAGCGCAATTGACAGCCTGATAAAAATAACACGTAACGAATACCCTGGCCATCTACTGTACCGAAGTGTTCTATAGAGTGATAGTATCCTTGCATATCTAGCACCTCCTAGTAGTAAGAATAAATAAGCCACTCTTTGTGGTTTAATTATTTATTAGCATCCGAATTCAAAAGGTTTTAGGCTAAAAACAGCGAAACGCAAAGATACGAAGATGTGTTTATATGATTCCTTCGTGTCTTCGCGTTTCAAAAGAATTTATTTTTTATAATGACTGGTAGAATGTTCGATCTATGACTTCTGCTTGTTGGGCGGGAGTGAGTTTGATAAAGTTAACCGCATAGCCTGAAACGCGAATGGTAAGTTGAGGATATTTTTCAGGGTGAATTCTCGCATCTTCCAATATGCTTCGATCTAGAGCGTTTACATTAATATGGTGGCCTTGGCTGGCAGAATAACCATCCAATATACCCGCTAAATTTTGCACTCTAGCATCAATGGTTTTTCCTAAGGTTGCGGGAAGTATGGAGAAAGTATAAGAGATACCATCTCCGCAATCATCATAAGACAATTTACATATGGATTTCATAGCAGCTAGTGCTCCTTTTCTATCCCGGCCATGCATAGGGTTGGCACCTGGGGCAAATGCTTCACCCGCTTTACGTCCATCAGGAGTTGCACCTGTTTTTTTGCCATACATGACATTAGAGGTAATGGTGAGTATGGATAATGTATGTTCAGCCCCACGATAAGCAGAATGCTCTTTTAATTTTTGACTGAACTCATGACTTAATTCAGTTGCCAAAGTATCTACCGCATCATCGTCATTACCGTAGTATGGAAAATCCCCATCAATAATAAAGTCTTTAGCGATACCTGCTTCATCACGTAATGGTTTCACTTTTGCGTATCGAATAGCACTTAAAGAATCTGCTGCCACTGACAAGCCAGCGACACCGAAGGCCATAATCCGTTTTACATCTGTATTGTGCAAAGCCATTTGTGATTTTTCATAAGCATATTTATCATGACTAAAGTGAATCAGATTCATCGTATTCACATACAAGCCAGTAAGCCAACTAACAACTTTTGATAAGTTACTCTTAACAGTATCATAGTCCAAATATTCTCCAGTAGGTATTGGCATGACAGGCGCTAGTTGTTCACCGCTATTTTCGTCCCGACCGCCATTGATAGCCAATAGTAAGGCTTTCGCCAAATTTGCTCTAGCACCAAAAAGCTGCATTTGCTCACCTACACGCATAGCAGATACGCAGCAAGCAATAGCATAATCATCACCATACACTGGTCTCATAATATCATCATTTTCATATTGAATAGCGCTAGTATCTAAAGAAACTTTTGCGCAGAATTTTTTAAAATCAGCAGGTAAATTCACTGACCACAAAATTGTTAGATTGGGCTCAGGAGCAGGGCCTAAATTATATAAGGTGTGTAATATTCGGTAAGAAGTACGAGTTACTAAAGTACGTCCATCCAGTCCCATGCCCCCAATGGCTTCCGTTATCCACAATGGATCACCAGCAAATAATTCATTATAATCAGGTGTGCGCAAATGACGGGCCAGGCGAAGTTTAATGACCATTTGATCAATGAGCTCTTGTGCATCTGCTTCAGATAATGTGCCATTTGCTAAATCCCTGGCGAGATAAATGTCAAGAAAAGTAGAAATACGACCAATAGACATGGCTGCTCCATTTTGCTCCTTAATGGAAGCAAGATAACCAAGATATAACCATTGGATAGCTTCCTGGGCATTTTCCGCTGGACGACTAATGTCAAAGCCATAAGATTTGCCCATAAGTATCATATCTTTCAGAGCTGATATTTGTGCGGACACCTCTTCACGCAAGCGCAAAGTTTCTTCATCCATGGGACGATCGGCAAGACTCTGCAAGTCTACTTTTTTGGCTGCTAGAAGTTGATTCACTCCATATAGTGCTATGCGTCGATAATCACCAATAATGCGGCCACGACCATAGCCGTCAGGCAGCCCAGATATAATACCCAATTTACGGGCCTTTTTCATTTCATCCGTGTACATATTAAATACGGCTGTATTATGTGTAGTTACATGATTATGATAAATATCACTTATCACAGGGCTTAGCTTATAGCCATAGGCTTCGCAAGCCTGCTCGGCCATACGGACGCCACCGTTAGCAATGACGCTTCGCTTGAGGGGAGCATCCGTTTGTAAGCCAACAATGATTTCCAATTCCTTCTCAATATATCCTGGTTGATGTGATGTTATAGTAGAAGCGATAGTAGGATCAACATCCAATACACCATTTTTCTCCCGCTCTTGAGATAATAGCAAACTACATTTGTCCCATAATTTACTAGTTCGAGACGTTGCGGGAGCTAAGAATTCACTATTACCTTCATAAGGGAGGTAGTTATGCTGAATAAAATCTCGTACGTTAATCACTGTTTGCCATTTACCTGGTTTAAACTCTTTCCATGCTTGATTCATATTGTAGTTCCTCCTCTGTAAATGAGAATTATTATCATTTACTTTCATTATAACGAATTTATTTTATTTTGCCTATGATATAAATCATATAACTTAATAATTTTTATTTTAAGTTATATTTTGTAATAAAAAAGACCGCCTGGACATAACAAATCAAGTTATGCCCAGGCGGTCGGCTAATAGCAAATACAGTCCCTTGTGGTTATCCACTATCCGCCAGTTCTGCATCTGTTTTATATAATTAGTAAGCGATCTTCTTATGAAACAAATTCTATCTTTTTCTGATTGGCTTGTCAATATAAATTTTTCTTCAAATGGGAAAGATATGGACCGATCCACAAATGTATATTATGAGATCTTAAAAATTACATAAAATGTAGTTCCTAAGGGACTTGTGTCAAACATGATTTCTGCATGATGTCGAGCAGCAATGTTATAGCATATCGCAAGTCCTAGACCAAGTTGATTGTCTTTGGTACTAAAGAAAGGAGTGGCTAATTTTTCTAGATGTTCAGGGGCTATGCCTGCCCCTTGATCCTGAATGGCTAATATAACTTTTTCGGATTCTAGATAAGTACGGATACGTAACTCGGAACGGGGAGGCATGGATTCAAGACCGTTACGGATTAGGTTGAGTATGAGCTGGCGTATTTCTTTATCATCCATTACAAACTCTGGAATCAGTTCCAGATGGGTAGAAATTTGTTTATTGGTAATAATAGCATCGGTTTCAATTAATGGCAGCAGTGAGTTAATAAGAGTATTTAAATTTTGAGACTCTAATGTTAAGGCCTTGTTTTTTGCCAGGGAAATAAATTCGCTAATAATCTTATTTGCATGGTCAATTTCAGTCATCATAAGATCTAAAATATCTTTATAGTCTTGGAAATCATTTCGTTGAGAGAAAATTTGTAAAAATCCCCGGACGGTAGTCATGGGATTTCGAATTTCATGACCAATATTGACAGCCATTTCTCCCACTAGATGTAATTGATCAAAGCGAGTCAAATGTTGTTGTATCTGTTTGAATTCACTAATATCACGAATGATTAAGAAAAAGTCATTTTTGTTATTCGCGATAAGTCTGCCTTCATAATAACAAATACTTGAATTTGCTGTAGATTGAAATTCGAAAAATTGCATGGTGTTAGTGGTAAGTGCTTGTTCTAAATAATGCATAATTTTTTTAGACACAAGAGGCAGTACATGAGAAATGTTTTTATTCTGGAAGGTCGAAGGGGGAACTGAAGTAAAAAGGTCTTGAGATGCTTGATAATCTAGGATTATTCCATTTTTATCTAAGATAAATAAAGTATCAGGTATAGCGTTGAGTAAGTTTTGTATTCGTTCTTGATTTTTTTTAAGAGATAGTTCCACTCGTTTCAAATCTGTAATATTGCGCAGGGTGCACAAAACAGATTCGACAGAACCATTAGAGGTAAATTCAGGAACTAAGCGGGCATGATAATAAAAAATTTTCTTGTGAAATGTTTTAAATTCTGATTGAAAGGTTACACTTTTTTTAGTTTTAAAAACTTTAGTAATTTCTGTTTTCCACAATTGATAATATTGTGGTGAGAGGGAAAGATCAGAGAGTTGTGTACCAACAATAGTATCTGCCGACTTACCTGTTGGAACTTTTATAGCTGGATTTGCATAAATAAAGTTTAAATAGCTATCAAAACGAATAATAACATCAGGAGAATTGTTGGCCAGGGATTTAAACTTGTCTTCACCTTCACTTTGGTTTATGGGATTGGCTATAGGATGTTTTTGTGGCTTCAGGTGACCGTTCATATAAAAACATACCTCCCAATAAAGATGAAATTGAGATTTATTTGAAATGCTGGTAATCCTTATGTTGTTCGACAATGGCTTGGATTTTCCCTTTGGAGAATTTGTCGAAATTGTAATTAATATATAAAGTGTATTATTAAAAATAATATACTTTATAATAGTCATTTGCATATAAAATACTCTATTAAGAATCTGAGGGAGGAGGGAAAAGCCGACTAATAAAAGAATAAATATTTAATGATAATCTAAGAAAGACAATTTAAATAACATTCAGATATAAAGGAGAATATGTTTATGCTCAAAGGGGTTAAAAAATTTTTTCATGAGGAGCATGGGCTGAATCTTAGGGCCAGAGAGATATTACGATATATTGGTCCGGGAATATTGGTAACAGTGGGATTTATTGATCCTGGAAATTGGGCTGCGAATTTGGCGGCAGGCGCAGAGTATGGTTATAAATTGCTGTGGATGGTAACCTTATCTACCATTATGTTGATTGTTCTACAACATAATGTAGCCCACTTAGGAATTGTCACAGGGCGATGTTTATCCGAAGCGGCAACAGAATATTTGCGGCCATTAGTTTCAAGAACGGTATTGCTTTCGGCTATAACAGCAGCAGTAGCCACAGGGCTGGCAGAAATATTAGGTGCAGCCATTGCCTTACATATGTTATTTCATATTCCTTTAAAGATAGGGGCTTTATTGACAGGCTTAGGATGCAGTTGGATGTTATGGGCCAATTCCTATAAAAGGCTGGAAAAATGGATTATGGGTTTCGTCTCTGTGATTGGCTTGGCCTTTTTGTTTGAGCTGAGTTTAGTAAACATTGAGTGGTCTGAGGCAGCTGTTGGGTGGGTAACACCCATCATTCCAGATGGAGCCATGCTTGTTGTAATGAGTGTGCTTGGAGCAGTAGTTATGCCCCATAATTTATTTCTGCATTCCGAAGTCATTCAAAGCAGACAGTGGAATTTGGAAGATGATGTTGTGATTAAACGACAATTAAAATATGAGTTTGCAGATACATTATTCTCTATGTGCATTGGCTGGGCTATTAATAGTGCAATGATACTAATTGCAGCAGCAGTATTTTTTAGTAATAAAGTATCAATTGTTGAACTAGAGCAAGCGGAGATCATGTTGCGTCCTTTATTAGGCAATGCTGCAGCAGTAGTATTCGCTATAGCTCTCTTATTTGCTGGTGTTTCTTCCACCATCACAGCAGGAATGGCTGGTGGCAGCATATTTGCTGGTATCTTCAGAGAACCTTATGATATTAAAGATCGTCATTCTTGGATGGGAGTGGCCATTACCTATGGCTTAGCAGTTTTTCTTATCTTTTTTATCGAGAGCCCTTTCCAGGGGCTGGTATATTCACAAATGTTTCTTAGTATTCAATTGCCTTGGACAATATTCTTACAAATTTATTTAACATCATCGAAAAAAGTCATGGGAAAATATGCCAATACGAGTCGACAACAGATTTTATTATGGAGTATTGGTATGATTGTTTCCGTATTAAATATGATGTTGTTATGGGATTTTATTAAATAATGGTTTTTTATTTGATCTTGCATTATAGAATATAATTTGCTACAATATGATCATAATCATCACTCAGTGAGAATGGTTATCTCTGGGGCTAAAATTTAATAAATTGAAATATCTTCAGGGCAGGGTTAAATTCCCGACCGGTGGTAAGCAGAATCTCTGCAAGCCCACGAGCCGTAAGGCAGATTTGGTGTAATTCCAAAGCCGACAGTACAGTCTGGATGGAAGAAGAGAAAGCAACGCATTTTATGTACATCAGAAAGTTTGACTTCCTAGTTTACATAAATCGTAATTAAGGCTTAAGCAAGCCGAAATTCATAATGTGTTTGCATGTAATGATTAAATTCCCGAAGATAATTCGGGAATTTTTTTTCTTTTAATAGATAGAAGATATTAACTTTCAGGAGGGATTTATATGGTTTCTGTAAATACACGTTATATCGCTAAAATTGGAATTTTATCAGCAATTGCTGTAATATTAATGTTTTTTGAAGTTCCGTTGCCGATGATGCCAAGTTTTTTAAAATTAGATGCCAGTGAATTGCCTGCCATAATTGGTGCCTTTGTGCTAGGCCCCATGGCTGGTGTAGGTATTGAATTTATTAAGAACTTATTACATGCGGCCAATACCCAGACTATGGGAATTGGAGAGATTGCTAATTTTCTTGTAGGGATCGCTTTTATTCTTCCGGCGGGCTATTTGTACCAGAAATTTAATAGCCGCAAGGGAGCCATTATATCACTCCTTGTCGGAACGGCTTCTATGGTGATTTCAGCTTCGTTACTGAATTACTATATTTTGTTGCCTCTTTATCAGGCTGTGCTGCATTTTCCACTAGAACAAATTATTAATTTAGGGACAGTGGCAAATCCGCAAATTGTTGATTTAAAATCTTTCATTGCCATGGGGGTTGCACCTTTTAATATGATAAAAGGGATTGTTATATCGACCTTCACACTAATGATTTATAAAAAAGTTTTTCCGGTACTGTGTGAAAGATAAAAGAAATATAAGAAGAAAGCTTTACATCTTTTGTCACTGAGATGTTATTTTAATCCTACAAAAGTACATTTTCGTAATAAAAAAGGCTACTCTGTTGTGATAGAGTAGCCTTTTGCATATCTGTTTATAGTTGCTTAGCACCAGGTATTGTAAAGCCTCTACCTAAGACTTCTACAGCATCTTGAACAATCATGAAGGCATTAGGATCAACGTCTTGGACAAGAAGTTTGATCTGGCCAATTTGGGTAAGACTTACCACTACAAAGATAATTTGTTTATCTTGACGGGTAAAGGCTCCTTCCCCATGAAGGATTGTAGCGCCTCGTCCGACCTCTCTTAAAATCGACTTTATGATTTCATCAGTTTTATAAGAAACAATATACACTGTTTTTTTACGATTAAACCCTTCGACGACGTTATCTGTAATATTGGCAGCAATAAACATGGAGATGAGAGTTAAAATTGCCAATTTAATACCAAAGAGTATGGCGGCAATAACCATAATGACACAGTTAATGGCAAAGGAAGCAACGCCTACATTAAGAGAATAGTATTTTTTGATAATGCTGGAAACAATGTCAAGTCCTCCGCCACTGCCATCTGCTTTGAAAATAAGACCAGAGCCAATACCTGTTACAATGCCTCCAGTAATAGCAGAGAGAATCGGGTCATCCACTACTGTAAAGCTTGATAAATAACCAGTGGCATCAACAAAGAAGGAAAAAAGCGCTGTGCCATAGATGGTTTTTAGGAAGTATTCTTTCCCAAGAAGTCGATAAGCAGCATAAAGAAGCGGAATATTCATTGCTAGGATTTGTAAACCAATAGGCCAGCCAGCTAAATAATAAAAGATGATGGCTAGCCCACTGACTCCACCACTTAAAAGGTGGTGGGGTACGAGGAAGCTATTAATGGCAACAGCACTTAGTAGACAGCCAATACCGACGGAAAGATACTGATAAATCCTATGACGCATATATTTCCTCCTAGTATGAAATTAAAGTAATATAATTGATGTATAGGGATGAAGTCTATACTAAAGTTTATTTACTAGTCCTTGGATGAAAGGATATTGATAATATTCGCCATTGAAGGCTTTACTTGCTGCAATGATGGATGTTACTAGCAATATAAGCCATAGAATACCAACTATGGGGAGTAGAAACACACCAATCAGTAACATACATAAGGATCCAGCCAAAAAAGAGGTAACTAGTATGGCTAAATGAGCAACGAGAGCCTGTTTTGCATGCTCATAGACAAAAGTATCATGCTTTTTTAACAGAAAAATAACCAATGGGGCGATGATAAAACCCAATCCGCCCAAAAAATAGGAGATATGAGCTAAAAGAGCTAAGAGTTTTTGTTCTCCGGTGATACCGTTCATAAGAACACCTCCTAAATATATTTTATAGTAGGATGGATCTTTTGTATATCTTAATTCGGAATTTTCATGGATATTAAACTTTATGATAATGAAGACTTGGTTATTGGAGAGTGTAGTACTACAAGGTAAAAAGTAGTAAGCGAGTTATTTAAAAAATCTTGTTTTTTTCTATTAGTTTATGATATTATCAAAATAGTTAACAATAGCAAAGTATCCTTTAGGTGGTATCATTTCTGAACCATACTGTAAAAAGGAACTTGAGCTGTATTAGTATTCCACAACTTCATAGGGAATTATATCCGCTTAGATCTTGTAATGGACTGAGACGGGAGGTGACATAGGAGAAGTATGCCTTTCGGACAAGATCCGGAGGGCTTTTTTTATTTTTTTCAATTATATATCCTGCGTTAAAGAATTTGGCGCCAGTATTTTAACCAAAAGTGCCAGGCTAGATGCGAAGGAAAGTGTTCCTTAAATTTTGGTAGAAGTATTTTTAAACACGTTCTATATAGTATGTGGAAGGAGAAAGCAAAATGCAAAAGCCAAAGGTGGCAATTGTTGGAGCTGGGAAAGTAGGCAGTGTGCTGGCACGGACATTATATAGTCGTGGATACCAATTAGTTGGAATTATCAGTAGCACTTTAGAATCTGCAGAGAAATTGGCCACACAGTGTGGAACAGTGGCAGGGACAAGGATGACAGACATGGTGGCACATCCCCAAATTATATTGATTACAACACCTGACCGCTGTATTGGCGAAGTGGTAGAACAAATAGCTAAAGGCAATGGTTTTAAATCGGGACAAATTGTAATGCATACGTCTGGATGCTTGCCAGTGGAGATATTACAATCAGCTAGAAAACAAGGCGCATGTATTGGCTGCATGCATCCATTACAGTCCTTTGCCAATAAGGAGCATGCTAGAGAGACCTTATCCGGTGTCTATTTTGCCTTAAGTGGACAGGATGAAATGATAAAGCAAGCAGAAGAAATGGTAGAGGATTTAGGTGGGAGAAGTTTTATTATTTTGGATAAGGATAAAGCCCTGTACCATGCTGCCGCCTGTATTGTATCCAATTATACAGTTTCCTTAATGCATTGGGCTAGTCAGCTATACAGCAGGTTTGGTTTATCTTCTGAGGAAGCTTCAGCAGCTTTATTACCCTTACTGCAAGGGACGGTAAAGAACATAAGAGAGATGGGAGCAACTGGAGGTTTAACCGGCCCTATCAGCCGTGGGGATAGTATTACAGTGGAGGCTCATCTGGAGGCTTTGGCAAGTGAAAGGGAGAAAAGTTTATATACCCAGCTTGGACTTTATACTCTAGGTGTTGCCTTAGAAAAAGGTACCGTTAATCATGAACAAGCTCTAAACATACTAAAAATATTAAAATGTGATAACAGGGGGACTTAAAATGAGTGGAAATAGAAAGATTACAACAACGGTCATTCAGCAACGAAAAGTAGAGGGCATAAACATCACCATGCTAACAGCATATGATTTTTCTATGGCAAAGTTTCTTAATGATGCAGGAATCGATATGCTCTTAGTGGGCGATTCTTTGGGGAATGTAGTACTAGGGTATGATTCTACTCTGCCAGTTACGATGGAAGATATGATTCATCATGGAAAGGCTGTGTGTCGAGGGGCTAAAGAAGCAATGGTAGTTGTTGATATGCCTTTTATGTCTTATCAGGTTTCTACAGAGCAAGCAGTAACAAATGCTGGAAGAATTATGAAGGAAACTGGTGCCCAAGCTGTTAAGTTAGAAGGTGGGCGGGAGGTTGCTGATGCAGTAAAGGCAATTGTAGCTGCTGGTATTCCTGTAGTAGGTCATCTAGGGTTAACTCCACAGTCTGTTCATAGCTTAGGCGGATTTAAAGTACAAGGTAAAGAGGAAAAAGGTGCACAAAAGCTATTAGATGATGCCAATATATTGGAAGAAAGCGGTGCTTTTGCTGTAGTATTAGAGTGTGTACCAGCGTTGTTGGCGCAAAAGGTAACTAACTCAATTGGAATACCCACAATAGGTATCGGTGCTGGTGTACACTGTGATGGGCAAGTATTGGTTACCAATGACTTGTTAGGTTTATATCCTGGATTCTCTCCTAAGTTTGCCAAGCAATATGCCAATCTGCATGTAGAGGTGGCTCAGGCAGTTGCAGAATATAAAAAAGAGGTAGAAACAAGAGTGTTTCCCTCCAGTGAGCATAGTTTTAAAATATCCGATGAGGTATTGGCAAAATTGTATTAAGGTAGTTAGAAAGGAGTCAAATCATGAGAATTATAGAAACCATAACGGATATGAAGTTATTTGTTCAGCAGGCTAAAGAGAAAGGATTATCTATTGGCTTAGTACCAACTATGGGCTCCTTACATGAGGGGCATCTTACTTTAATGCGTCAAGCAAAAAAAAGTTGTGATGTAGTTGTAGTAAGTATCTTTGTAAATCCCACCCAATTTGGTCCTAATGAAGATTATGCTAAGTACCCAAGGGATCTGACAGGTGATAGTAAGCAAGCTAGCAAAGCGGGTGTAGAAGTCATTTTCCATCCCCAGGTGCAAGAGATGTATCCAAAAGGATATAGTAGTTTCATTGAAATTGATGGTATTACCGAAAAGTTGTGCGGTTTATCGCGTCCAGGTCATTTTCGTGGGGTGGCTACTATTGTCGCCAAATTATTGAATATTATTCAGCCCGACCAAGCATTCTTTGGTCAAAAGGATGCTCAGCAGGTATTAGTGCTAAAGCGTATGATATCTGACTTGAATATGAATGTGGCATTGGAGATTGTACCAATTGTGCGTGAAAGGGATGGACTAGCCATGAGCTCTCGTAATGCTTTTTTAACAGATGAAGAACGTAGAGCGGCCCTAGTCTTATATGGGAGTTTACAGTTAGCCCAGCAACTTGTCACTCAGGGAGAAGTGAATGTAGAAAAAATAAGACAGCAGGTTATAACAAATATTCAAGCAGAAGAACAGGCTGAGATTGATTATGTAGAAATACACAGTTATCCGTTATTAGAAAATATTGATACTATAGATGAGAAGGCTCTTCTGGCTTTAGCTGTGCGTATTGGTAATACACGATTAATTGATAATATGATTTTGGAGGGATAATTCTATGTTTATTACATGTTTAAAAGCCAAACTTCATTGTGCCACAGTGACAGAAGCTAACCTTAATTATATGGGAAGCATTACTATTGATGAGAGCTTGCTAACGGCTTCAGGAATTTTGCCTAATGAAAAAGTACAAATTGTTAATAATAATAATGGTAATCGCTTTGAGACTTACGTTATTGTGGGAGAAAAAGATTCAGGCGTAATTTGTTTAAATGGAGCAGCTGCTCGCTTGGTACAACCTGGTGATAAAGTGATTATTATTGCTTATGGTATGATGAAGGAAGACGAAGCAAAAAACTTTACTCCTACTGTAGTTATGGTGGATGAAAGTAATAAAGTTAAAGAAGTCCGTGGTAAGGAAATTCATGGTCAAATAGATAAATAAAATAGAATGATAACTACATTTGAATCTTAATTTTATCGATGATAGAGGAAAGGCAATTTCGGATAAAGAATACAATAAGTTAGAATTAAAATAGGAGGGTAATAGGATGATTTATGGACAGTTGAAAAACTTTGAGCAAGAGAAAATTGCTTTTTCACCTGCATTGCAAAAAGGCTTATTGTATTTAAAAAATACTGACTTGTCTACTTTGTCAGTAGGCCGACATGATATTGATGGGGACACTATATTTGCCTTGGTTTCAGAATATGCAACAGAGCCTAAAAAAGATAGGAAGCCAGAGGCTCATCAAAGGTATATTGACATACAGTATCTCGCTTCAGGTGAAGAAATGATTGGTTGCAGTCTACTATCTTCTGAGTATGAAGTACTTCAGGACGAACTGGAACAAAAAGATTTGATTTTCTATAATGAGGTAAAGCAAGAGGTAGACATGCTATTAAAACCAGGAGTGTATGCTGTACTTTTTCCTAATGATGTTCATCGCCCTTGCTGTATGGTAAGTTCAGCCGCAAGAGTTAAAAAAGTAGTTATAAAAATAGCTGTTTCTGCATTATAAAAACAAGTATAATTCATAAAAACAAAGACTAAGGCTTCTGCCTATGTCTAAGGACTTGGCGCAAGCCAAGTCTTTTCTTATCATGCTAGGGAGATTGGAATTCCAATGGTAGAATACTTTTTTGACAAAACATTATACTAAACTATGAGATAACATCATTCTGCAAGTATCTTAGCTGTAGATATGGGATAGAAAAAATACTATTTACAGCAATAAAAAAGTAGTCTATTATGTAGTATTAGAAGTGGATTTTAAGTTTGATAAGTGTCAAAGAAAAGAAGGCTCCTAACAGGCGATGGTACCGTACTGGTTCAGGGCATAACTTTGAAATTGTACATAAAAAGTAAGGAGATAAATATGGAAATAAAGTCAATAAAAAAATTAAAATTATATGGATTCAACAACCTGACCAAGACACTTAGTTTTAATATGTATGATATTTGTTATGCCAAAAGCCCGGAGCACCGTCGTGCCTACATTGAATATATTGATGAAGAATACAATGCGGAACGACTTACTAATATTTTAACAGAAGTAGCTAATATGATTGGTGCTAATATCTTAAATATTGCAAAGCAGGATTACGACCCTCAAGGTGCCAGTGTCACTATGCTGATTTCAGAAGGGAAAATAACCGCTGAGGAAGAAGAGTTAGTTGAATTACAAGAAATAAAATCTGATGCTGTAGTGGCTCATTTAGATAAAAGTCATATTACCGTGCATACCTATCCAGAAAGTCATCCCGATAAAGGGATTAGTACCTTCCGTGCAGATATTGACGTTTCCACCTGTGGTGAAATTTCACCACTAAAGGCTCTGAATTATCTGATTAATAGTTTTAGCTCTGATATTGCAATTGTTGATTATCGAGTACGAGGGTTTACTCGTGATATCACGGGGAAAAAGTTTTATATTGATCACAAAATTAATTCCATCCAAAACTATATTTCACCAGATACTCGTGAGTTATATCAGATGCTGGATGTGAATGTATATCAAGATAATATTTTCCACACAAAAATGATACTAAAAGAATTTGATTTGGATAATTATTTATTTGGTACTGCTAAGGGTGAACTATTACCAGGGGAAAAGAAAAAAATAAAGCAGCGTTTGAAAAAAGAAATGTCAGAGATTTACGCTGGACGTAATATTCCTAAAGTGAAATGATTTCACTATAACAATTCAATAAATTTCTGTACTGCAAGTGGAACTGGCAGACAATCATGTGTAATAATCCCCAACTCTCGCGGAAGAATATCTGAAGTGAGAGTGAGAGTAAACAACTGATTGTCAGCCAGTTCTTTTTGTATATATTCACGACTGATAAATGAAATGCCTAGTCCGATTTTAGTTAGTTCTATCATTAGATCCATACTGCCTAATTGGATTTCTGGTTGAAATAAGATAGACTGCTGGGAAAACATAGAGTCTAGGAAGGTTCTAGTGGTTGTATTCTTTTCTAGAGTGAGAATGGGGAGAGTTGCAATGTCTTTGAGACTTAAGGGACAATCTTGAAGATGGGAAAAGGCATGGCTGGCAATAAATACATCATGAAGCATTTTACATTTGCTGATTGTCATATTAGGATACAATCTTTCTGGGGTAAGATTCACGACACTGATATCCACCAAACCTTTTTTTAATAAATCCACACAGACAGGAGAAGGACGATTGGTAACATTGATTTTAATTTTAGGATACAGTAGATTAAATTGCTTAAAATAAGGAAGTAGATAATATTTGCAAATCGTATCACTGGCACCTATTTTTAGTTCTCCTTGCTCTAAGGAATGTAGCTCATTAATGTTGCGTTCTCCAGTTTTTAAAAAAAGAAAAGCTTGTTCTACATGGGTAAATAAGAGTATACCCGCTTCTGATAATTGTACGTGTTTCGTACTGCGGAAAAAAAGCTTAGTATTCAGTTTTTCTTCCAATAGTTTTATTGCCTGGCTAACAGCTGATTGAGAGATATATAATTCATTGGCAGCTGCTGAAAAACTTAAGTATTTAGCAACATAATAAAAGACTTTATATAATTCAAAATTAATATCCATATATAAGTGCTCCTAATGATTATTATTAAAAGTATTAATTATTATAATCAATGATATTATATTACAATAACAATAGCAAGACGATTTAGGAGGTAGTAACATGCCAAATCAGGTGAAAAGAATTTTTGTAGAAAAACAAAGTGAGTTTGCTGTAGAAGCAAAGGGCTTATATACTGACCTTACCCAAAATCTTGGCGTTAAAGGATTGAAAAATGTACGTCTTATCAATCGTTATGATATATCAGGTATTAGTCAGGAGGACTTTTTAGAAGCAAAGCAGAGCATATTGTCTGAACCAACTGTTGATGATGTCTATGATGAAATATTGACTATAGATCAAGAAGATAAAATTTTCGCCGTGGAATATTTACCTGGTCAGTATGATCAACGTGCCCACTGGGCAGCTCAATGTGTGCAAATATTAACAAAAACAGAAACACTATCCATTCGTACTGCCAAAGTAATTGTATTACAAGGTAGTGTTACTGAAGATGAGTTTAATAAGATCAAAGAATATAGTATTAATCCAGTAGAAGCTCGAGAAGCATCTTTAGATAAACCTCATAGCCTTGACTTAACCGTAGAAAGTCCTGCTGATGTAGAGATTATTGCTGGATTTGTAAATAAAACAGCTGAAGAATTAGAATTGACATTGAAAACTATGGGACTGGCCATGGGACTTGCTGATATTGTATTTTGCCAGCAATATTTTCGTGATGTGGAGAAACGCAATCCAACGATAACAGAAATCAGGGTTCTTGATACTTACTGGTCCGATCATTGTCGCCATACAACTTTTTTCACTGCCATTGAAGAAGTGGATATCGAATTAGGTCATTTTTCCCAGCCTATTGCCAAAGCTTATGACCAATATCTGAAGGCTAGATCTTTAGTCTATCAGAATAAAGAAAAAGATATATGTTTAATGGATATTGCCGTTATGGGGATGAAAGAATTACGCCAAAGAGGCTTATTGACAGATATTGATGACTCCGAAGAAATCAATGCCTGTAGTATCGTTGTCCCTGTAGATGTGGACGGTATAGTAGAAGAATGGCTGGTTATGTTTAAAAATGAGACCCATAACCATCCTACGGAAATTGAACCATTTGGTGGTGCAGCTACTTGCTTAGGAGGAGCTATTCGCGACCCATTATCAGGCAGATCCTATGTATATCAGGCTATGCGTGTTACGGGGAGTGGTGATCCTCGCACAAAAGTGGAAGACACCCTAGACGGTAAATTGCCCCAGCGTAAAATAACTTTAGGAGCAGCAGCGGGATATAGTTCTTATGGCAATCAAATTGGCCTAGCTACCGGTCAAGTTGCGGAAATCTACCATGAAGGCTTTATCGCCAAACGAATGGAAATTGGTGCAGTAATGGCCGCTGCTCCGAAAAAAAATGTAGTCCGGGAACAACCAGTAGCTGGTGATGTGGTCATTGTCTTGGGCGGCAGAACGGGACGAGATGGCTGTGGTGGAGCGACAGGATCTTCAAAAGAGCATACAGAAGAATCTTTGGCAACTTGCAGTGCGGAAGTCCAAAAAGGTAATCCGCCTACAGAACGAAAAATACAGCGGTTATTTAGGAACAGCCAAGCAAGTACTATGATTAAGCGCTGTAATGATTTTGGTGCAGGGGGAGCATCTGTCGCTATTGGGGAATTGACAGATAGTCTGGTAATTGATCTGGAGGCTCTGCCCAAAAAGTATGCAGGTTTAGATGGTACAGAACTAGCGATTTCTGAATCCCAAGAGCGTATGGCTGTAGTCATAGCGCCTCATAATGTAGAGGAATTTATGACGTATGTGGCAGCAGAAAATCTAGAAGCTGCTGTTGTAGCAGAGGTAACGGATACTGGGCGGCTTGTCATGATGTGGCGAGGTAAGCCTATTGTAGATATAAGCCGAGAGTTTTTAAATACAAATGGTGTCAAGCAAAAGGTGAATGTTAAAGTCATAGCGCCAAAAGAAAATGAGAACTTTTTTAATTCTGCTTCCGAAGATGTAACAAACCTTGAGACAGCCTGGCTTGATAATCTACGTGATTTGAATGTATGTAGTCAAAAAGGCCTTGTCGAAATGTTTGATAGCACCATTGGTGCAGGGACAATATTGATGCCTTTTG
The DNA here is from genome assembly GCA_963526645.1 of uncultured Pelosinus sp. Lineage (GTDB taxonomy): Bacteria > Bacillota > Negativicutes > DSM-13327 > DSM-13327 > Pelosinus. The sequence continues at coordinate 177,226 of CAUROG010000006.1, forward strand.
GCGGTAAATACCAAAATACACCTGCAGAAGGAATGGCGAGTAAAATTCCTGTTCTTCATGGTAATACCAATACAGCCACTTTAATGACTTATGGTTATGATCCTCAGATGGCCACATGGAGTCCTTTTCATGGTGCCTTATATGCTGTAGTAGAAGCGGTAGCAAAGGTAGTAGCTATGGGTGGAGATTATCATACTGTTCGCTTGACCTTACAGGAGTATTTTGAAAGATTGGGTCAGGATGCTGTAAAATGGGGGAAACCCTTCAGTGCTCTGCTGGGGGCTCTTTATGCCCAAGAACAATTTGGCATTCCAGCCATTGGTGGCAAAGACAGTATGTCTGGAACCTTTAAAGAGCTAACGGTGCCTCCTACCCTAGTGGCTTTCGCCGTAAATGTGGTTCGAGCTGATACGGTACTGTCTCCTGAATTTAAAGAGATTGGAAGTCAAGTCGTATTAGTGCCATTAATTCGTGACGCCTATGAATTACCGGACTTTCCAGTGTTATGTGAAAACTATGCTAAGATTACACAATTGATAAAAGCGGGTCAGGTGTTAGCAGCTCATACAGTAAAAATGGGTGGATTAGCAGCAGCAATTAGTAAAATGAGCTTTGGCAATCGTATCGGTATGACCTTTACTCATACATTATCCTGTCAGGAGTTATTTGCTGTGAACTATGGTTCTTTGCTATTAGAAGTTCCCTCAAATTTGAATATAAAACAAGTTTTCGGTGATATGGCTTATACAGTTCTAGGTTATACCAAAGGGGAGCCAACCATTGAAATTAATGGTGATTCCATTGATCTTTTAAAAGCACAAACTGCGTGGGAGCAACCATTAAACAAAGTTTTCCCTACCCAGACAACAGCAACCATTACTGGATATCCAAAACAAGAATTGTTTAAGAGCAGTCAGAAGAAAGCGCAACAATCCTTTGCCAAACCAAGAATTTTTCTTCCCGTTTTCCCAGGAACGAACTGCGAATATGATTCTGCCAAAGCTTTTGAAATGGCAGGCGGTGTAGTTGATACCATGGTCATGCGCAATCTTACGCCTGTAGCAATAGAAGAATCTATTGAACAAATGGTAAAATCAATTCAAAACGCCCAGATTATTATGCTACCTGGGGGCTTTAGTGCCGGGGATGAGCCAGACGGCTCGGGTAAGTTTATTGCTACCATGTTTAGAAACCCTAGAATTAAAGAAGCAGTACGTGAATTTTTATCACAAAAAGATGGCCTGATGCTGGGCATCTGTAATGGTTTCCAGGCTCTCATTAAGCTAGGTTTAGTGCCTTATGGCGACATTATTGATTTATCACCAGAGTGCCCTACTTTAACCTATAATCAAATCGGTAGACATATCTCTTGCATGGTTAATACCAAGGTAGTATCTACCCTTTCTCCTTGGTTCAATAATGTAGCATTAGGTGATGTGCATACGATTCCCGTATCTCATGGTGAAGGACGCTTTGTTGCTAGTGGTGCAATGCTAAACAGCTTGCGACAAAAGGGACAGATTGCTACGCAATATGTAGATGAAGCTGGCCAGCCAACATATGATATACGCTACAACCCTAATGGTTCAGTAGAAGCCATAGAAGCCATTACTAGTCCAGACGGAAGAATATTAGGGAAAATGGGTCATTCAGAACGAATTGGTAATCAGATTGTGAAAAATGTCCCCGGCAGCAAAGATCAGCAGCTGTTTGCTGCAGGTATTGGATACTTTAAGTAAATATAGTAAAAAGCCTAAGATTTTGACTTGCCAGATGGACTTGTCAAAAATCTTAGGATTTTTACTTTAAAGCAGCAAATAGCGTAATTCAATTTCGATTCCTAAGAAGACCAAGAAAGCCTCGAAATTAAAGATGTAGCACAATCCGATTATGTTACATTACAAGTATTCGCTATGTTTCTTAGAGTGTTTTAAAGTACAATTAGCTGGTCTTTGTTTTGCAATAAGGAGAAGAAAACGTCATAGCAGTAACATGTAAAATACACAATGCGGATGAAATTATTGTAATCAATGCTAGAGGAATTCAGGAACGCCGAGATCATGAAAGTTTATTGTCACAAAATGGGCTTTATGCTAAGTATTATAAGATGCAGTTTAAAGGATTAGAAGAGCTAAGTGCTAATTTAAGAACCGAAAGACAGCTGGTTAATCGTCATTATGGTAAGACATATTTCACTACACATGTAGATTGTTCTTTGTGAAGAGGGCGTCTTGTATCAGCGTAGAAGAGTCAAATAAAAGTAAGTTTCAAATTCACAAATATATGTTATTATATATATTGTTGTACGCGTAATGACTACACAAAAAGATTTAGAAATATAATAGTGTGTAATGTGGGAATATTACAAAAAAACAAATAATTGAATGAAAGATTTCCTGTTTTGTAAACTTGCGAGTAATAACAAACGACTATTGATTTATAAATCAAATTTTAAATAGGAGTGAAAAAATGGGTGTAGTTAAAAAAAGAGAAACATTTTCTTCGGGTTTAGCAGTATTTTTTGCGACATTAGGATCAGCAGTAGGATTAGGCAATATATGGAAATTTCCCTATTTAACAGGACAAAATGGCGGCGGTGCTTTTTTATTAGTTTATTTTTGCTGTATTCTGTTTGTTGGCCTGCCAGTTATGCTCAGTGAATTTTACATTGGACGTAAAATGAGGAAGAATGCAGTCGGTGCATTGGCGGAGTTAAAGCCAGGCACTCCTTGGAAAAACATTGGAATTATGGGTGTTAGTGCTTCCTATTTGATTATGTTTTTTTATAGTTGTGTAGCTGGTTGGGTATATTTTTATTTATTTAAAGCAATAGCTGGAGATTTTGCTGGCATCACAATGGAGACTGCTAAAGCACAATTTGGTGATGTGATTATGGGGCCATTGTCACCAATTTTATGGCAGTTTATTGTGTTAGCAGTAGTAGCCGGTATTTTGACCATGGGTGTAAAACAAGGTATTGAAAAAATTACAAAAACGTTAATGCCATTATTATTTGTTTTGATTATTATTTGTGATATTCGTGCCTTGACCTTACCAGGAGCAGCAGAAGGGGTTAAATTTCTATTTCATGTTGATTTTGGGCAATTATCAGCAGCTGCAATATTGGCGGCTTTAGGTTTAGCCTTCTTTAAATTATCCCTTGGTATGGGTACCATGATGACCTATGGCAGTTATTTTACGGAAGATAATAATATGTTTACTACAGCAGTTAAAGTAGCTTTGTCTGATACTTTAGTATCCATGTTAGCGGGCTTAGCTATATTTCCAACGGTATTTTCTTTCGGTATGGAACCTGCGGCTGGTCCTGGATTGCTCTTTATGACCATACCACTAGTGTTCTCTCAAATGCCCTTTGGTAATATTTTATTAATTGCTTTTTTCTTCTTGACTGCTATTGCAGCGACTACGGCTATGTTATCCTTGGTAGAAGTGCCTATAGCTTATTTGTCTGAGGAAAAAGGTATGTCACGTAAAGGCGCAGCGATTCTGACTGCGGTGATTATGTTTATGGTAGGTATATTAGCTACTTTGTCAGTTGATAAAGCAAGCGTATTAGGACACATTACTTTTTTTGGATTGGGATTCTTTGATTTATTTGACTATATTTCTTCTAATATCCTGTTGCCACTAGGTGGATTGTTGATTGCCTTGATGATGGGATATTCCATAAAACGTGAAGAAGTAGTGACTGAGTTATCCAATCATGGAAAATTGAAGATTGCCGGATTGGTGAATGTATACTTCGTGCTTATTCGTTATGTAACGCCAGTATTACTTATTATAGTGTTCTTAAATTCCATTGGGATATTTAAAATATAAGAATCAGTCTAAAAACGTTTCCGATTTTTCGGAGGCGTTTTTTTTGTGTGCGCCCAGCATGGACGCTTACTCGTCGGTGTAAGTCCGATACGGGGGTTGATAGTGCCAACCGTTGGCCAAGGGCAAGGGTGTCCATCGTGAGGTGGAATCTAGAGGAAGTCGGCGGCAAAGCTCTGGTCTGAGGGATACGAACTACATATAAGGCATATGTCCGCTGGGTGAGTTTGCAGAACAAAACGAAGCCCTAAACTATTGGAAGTGGACGGCGTAAATGTAGCAGATAAATGGAGTGAAAGTAAGCGTTCTTACCTGGGGAGATCTGATAGATACGCCGTGGACATGGACTTGAAAATGGCAACCCATGCAGTGATGTATGACTGAACTGTCAGAAGTCAGCAGACGTCATAGTACCATAGCGGATATATACGCCATGGGAAGGACTGAACAATAGGAGTTACGATAAATGGAACGGTAGAGGAAACAGAGATCGGTTGTCCTCAAGGGGGCAATTTATCCTCACTTTTGAGTAACGTCATGTTAAATGAGTTGGATAAAGAACTTACTCAGAGGGACTTAAAGTACTGCCGTTATGCAGATGACTGTAATATATACGTCAAAAGTAAAAAGTCGGCAGAGCGAGTTATAGCAAGTATTACCCGATTTATTGAGAAATTTAAGCAAAAACTTAAAGAGATAACAGGGCGAAGCAAGAGTATGAGTATGGAGCAAAGAATGGAGAAACTCAGACAGTGCATAATCGGCTGGGTGAACTATTTTAATATGGCAGATATAAATAAACTTGCGAAAAATTTGGATAAGTGGCTCAGAAGACGGATTAGATGTGCTTTTGGAAACAATGGAAGAAAGTCAAAACCAAGCACGACAATCTTGTAAAACTGGGTATTACCAAGTCCAAAGCATGGGAATATGCAAATACAAGAAAGAGCTACTGGCATACAGTCAATAGCCCAATTCTTGCAAGGACACTAACCAACGAATAGATCGGTTTCGTATCAATCAGTGAAAGATATTCATTAGTACATTAATCCTGTTGAACCGCCGTATACCGAACGGTACGTCAGGCTGTCTAACAAATAGGTT
>CAUROG010000007.1:0-164644 GCA_963526645.1 uncultured Pelosinus sp.
CCATGCCCTTACAGGGCTTATGCAAACCACCCGTTAGACGGGTGGTCCTGATTGTAGAAAGATTTTTTTTGATACATTAGCCAACTAGAAGTTGTGAATATTAATTAAGACTGAAGGAGAATCAGCTTGGCAGGAATTTTGCATTTAAATGATAGAAATAAATGTTATAAAAGTGGGAGGTTATGAACATGAAAGAAAAACTGGAATTTGCCCAACAGCTTATTGACTTTATTTACGAATGCCCGACGGCTTTTCATGCAGTGGGTACAGTAAAAGATCGCTTACATACTTGTGGTTTTATACAGCTTCAGGAAGAAGAGAAGTGGAACCTTGAAAAAGGTGGTAAATATTTTGTAACTAAGAATGATTCTGCTATTGCTGCTTTTGTAATAGGGAAAGGTAATGCAGTAGAATGTGGTTTCAAAATAATAGGAGCACATACGGACTCGCCGACCTTCCGAATAAAGCCAGCACCTGAGATGACTAGCGAAGGCAGCTATATAAGACTTAATACAGAGGTATATGGCGGCCCCATATTAAGCACTTGGCTAGATCGACCACTAGCAGTAGCTGGAAGAGTTACAGTAAGAAGTGAAAATATATTATATCCAGAAACTAGACTTGTGAATATTAAAAAACCCATTCTTATCATTCCGAACCTTGCCATACATATGAACCGGGAGGTTAATAAAGGGATAGAACTCAATGCGCAACGTGATACCTTACCTCTTCTAGCCCATGTAAAGGAAAGTTTAGAAAAAGGCAATTATTTGCTTCAGGTGATTGCAGAAGAGCTAAAAGTAGATGCATCGAGTATGATTGATTTTGATCTGTATCTTTATGAATATGAAAAAGGCAGTATCATTGGCCTCAATAATGAATTTATATCTTCTGGCAGATTAGATGATTTAGCCATGGTTCATGCAGGCATAGAAGCACTCTGTAAAGTAGAGGCAGTCCAAGCAACCAATGTGATGATTGCCTTTGATAATGAAGAAGTAGGAAGTAGAACCAAACAAGGGGGAGATTCTCCATTTCTTGCTACTGTATTAGAAAGAATCATTATTTCTCAGGGAAAGGGGCGAGAAGATTTTTTTAGAGCACTAGCAAAATCTTTTATGATCTCCGCAGATCTTGCTCATGCTGTTCATCCAAACATGGGGGAAAAACATGATCCTGTAAACAGGCCAGTTTTGAACAAGGGACCCGTAATTAAAATTAGTGCCAATCAAAGCTATACTACAGATAGTAATTCGGATGCAGTCTATGAAGAAATATGCAAAAAGGCGGGTGTACCTGTACAAAAATTTGTTAATCGCTCCGATTTAGCAGGAGGTTCTACCATAGGTCCAATCTCATCCACTCATTTAGATATACGTTCTGTGGATATGGGAACTCCCATACTTGCCATGCACTCGATAAGAGAATTGGGGGGAGTGTTAGACCATACCTATGTTGCGGCATCTTTTGAAGAATTTTTTAAGTTATAAAATAAAAAAAAGCCACTGGGTTTTAAACGTGCACCCTAGTTTAGAAGTAAAAAATAGAATCACCAAACTGTCATTAAAAAAATAACGACCATGGCAAAGTGTAATTTGAAAGATTCACTAAGAAAAATTAATAAAAGTATATACGTAGAGTATAGTCTATTTTAAATATTCCTAGGCAGCCGTTACAATATAATTCAAGCTATCCATACGAAAGCGCCGTCTTTGCCTTAATTGGTAAGGGAGGTGCTTTTTTATGGTTTAGTTAATGAAAGTATGAAACCATCTGCTCTTTTTTGATTGAGGCGCTTTCACCTTTATCGCTTTAGAAACATATTATGTTAGTATAAGGAGGTGAATCCATGTCAGACAGAAATTGTAATGAAGATGAAATTAGACTTCTCGTTAGAATAGAAAGATTAGAAAATCAAGTCGAAGAAATAGAAAGAATGGTACGTGAGATCCTTCGAATAGTACGTAATTTGGCTGAAGATGATTGTAGATAGCTTTCAGGTTAGCCCGCCGGTGTAATGGGCGGGCTTTACATATAAGCCGCCTGCTTTAGTTGAGGCTGCTGACAAAAACGTTAATACAGTGTTAATGCTTCTTTAGCCTTGTTATTGGGTAAAATGCATGGGGATTTATTAGATTTATCCAACTAATTTAAAAATATAGTTTATATTAGTATAAACCACCTACCTAATGGATATAACTTATCAAAAGGTAGGTGGTTTTATGTTAGTGGCGATGTATCAATTTTGTTTATGGGTGGTAGTGGTTACTATTGGGACATTGTTGTATTGTGCCCTTAAAACATTGTGGGAGCGTAAAGCTAGGTCTCGGGTATAGCTGCCTATGAAAAAATTTAAACAACCATATGTTCTGATTAGGGGTGTTAAATGAGTAGCAAGGTATTAAAAAAAGAGCCTGCATCTATGCAAACCCTTGTAGTTAATGGTGACCCCGGAGGGATTCGAACCCCCGACCTATTGATTCGAAGTCAAGTGCTCTATCCAGCTGAGCTACGGAGCCATTTAAATCACCATCTTAATTCTATCTAATTGAAGGTAAAATGTCAATTATTATTCAGATAGAAGGATGTAACCCAATTGAGTAACGGAATATATTTAATAATTAAAAGTTAAAAAAGATTCTATCTAAAATGAAATAAACTCTAGGATAATAAAACCTAGAGTCTATACTTTTATAAGGATTTTACACTAAATTAGCTGCACTACAAAATAGAAAAGCTAGGCAAGCACCAATCATAGGACCAAGTACAGGAATCCAGGCATAACTCCAATTGGAGCCACCTTTGCCAGCAATGGGTAAGATCGCGTGAGCAATACGAGGACCAAGGTCACGGGCAGGATTGATAGCATAGCCAGTAGGGCCGCCCATGCTAAGGCCAATGGCCCATATTACTAGAGCGATGATATAAATGTGAAGACCAGTACCAAAACCAACAGTACCTTGGACTGCTTTACTACCAATGGTAAAGAATGCAATTAACAGAAAAGCAGTCCCTAATATTTCACAAAGGATGTTAGAGAAAGGACTATTGATAGCAGGACCGGTTGCAAATACACTTAGTTTAGCTTCTTTGTTATCAGTGACCCCCCAGTGAGGTAGATACAGTAACCAAACTACGGCGGCACCGGATATACCACCAAGTAACTGAACAAGCATGGTAGGAATAGCCTGCGCAAAAGTATATGTACCTGCGAAGGTTTTGAAAAGAGTAACGGCGGGATTCAGGTCGGCTTGAGGAGCACCTAGAGCAATGGAGGCAAAAGCGCCAAGTAAAACAGCAAAGGCCCAGCCTGCACTAGTACAAATCCAGCCAGCACCATGAGCATAGGATTTTGCTAACGTAAGATTCGCATTTACGCCACAACCAAAAGTCATCAAAACTAACGTACCAAAAAACTCACCAAATAAATTTCCCATATGTCCTCCTAAGATGAAGTTATAGTTTTTTCTAGTTTTCGCCAAACAGTATTAATATACTCACTACTTCATTTGCTATACATGCTTAGTGTTATTATTTGGTATTATGATGCAAGTATTAGTTATATATTAGAAAAAAGATTTATTACAAAATAATATCAAAATTATGCAGGTGACTTTTGAGATTATAAAAGTTTAATACAACACGATACATGAATTTCTAAAAAAGGAGGATGCATATGATAATACAAAAAAACGAATTATAGTAGCTGTTACATAGAGACGGACTCCTATAAGTATAATTTATAGACAACATTTCATGGAAATAGCTGGTGGACAAGTGGCTTAAAGTGTAGGATAATTAAACTGAATTTTAACTCTAGAACAGCTTTAGCAGGAGGGATTTTTGTGCGGCAAAAATTGAGTTTGGTTACTTTAGGAGTGAAAGATTTAGAGATATCTCTCAATTTTTATCAAGATGGTTTGGGCTGGAAACTTTCCAATGCGAGTCAGGATAGTATTGCTTTCTTTGACCTAGGTGGTGTAGGCTTAGCCTTGTTTCCTCGAAATCTACTAGCAGAAGATGTAACGATAAGCTCAGAAGGCTCAGGCTTTTCAGGGATTACGTTAGCACATAATACAAAAAGCATGGAAGAAGTTGATGAGGTTCTAGATAAGGCTAAAAAAGCAGGTGCGAAGATTGTAAAAAAGGCCCAGAACGTCTTTTGGGGTGGTTATAGCGGTTATTTCTCTGATCCTGATGGTCATTTATGGGAAGTGGCTTGGAATCCTTTTATATGTTTTGATGAAAAGGACGCCTTACTATTTCCGTAAACTGACTAAATACCTAGAAACTTTATCGCCACCAACTAAATTGGTGGTTTTCTTATTGGTTGAATTCTAAATGTGACCAAGCAGGATTTTATTTTCTGATGGTAAATGTAATGTAATAAGACTGATTTGAGGGAGCCAATGCGCAATTCTGAAAAGGTGGGAAGTAAGAAGTGGATTTTAATACGCAAGCTTTAACATGGGATAATGAGAAAAGAACTAAGAGGGCAAAAGTGATTGCAGAGCAGATAGCTCAGGTTGTTCCACTTAAAAGGCACCATAGTGCTTTAGAGTTTGGTTGTGGAACTGGCCTTATTAGCTTCAACCTTTTTGATAAGCTGAAAGACATAACCTGTATTGATACGTCACAAGGTATGATAGATGTATTAAACTCAAAAATTAAGTTGTTTCAAGTAAATAATATGGTAGCTTATCAATATGATATTAATAATGAATCTTCTTTATTGCAAAGCTTTGATGTAATCTTTACGTCGATGGCATTACATCATATTGTAGATTGTGAACCAACATTAGCCAAACTTTATCAGGTATTAAAAAAAGATGGATATTTATGTATTGTAGAACTAGATGAAGACGATGGAAGTTTTCATAAGGCAGAAAAAGACTTTAATGGACATAATGGTTTTAGCCAAAAGGAATTAAAAAAGAGCCTTGATAAAATTGGTTTAGAAGAGTTAGAGTCACATACATTTTTTAAGGATGAAAAAATGATTGATGAGGTAAGTGTAAATTATTCCTTATTTATTATGAAAGGTAAAAAATTAAAAGAGTAATAGGAGTGCTCCTAACTCATTTTCTTACAAAGGTGATTGTTATGAAACTTATAGTATCTGATTTAGATGGCACATTTCTTAATTCAAATCGTGAAGTAATTGAGGAAAATGTTGAGGCACTTAAGGCAGCCCAAAAAAAAGGTATAGAAATTGCTATTGCGACAGGAAGAAATTATGGAAATGTCTTGGCATTATGCCAAAGGGCGGGTCTGCGGCCTCATGTAATATCAAATAATGGTGCATTTGTGTATGACAAAAATGGCAGCCAGATTAAAGCTGTTGGTTTAGAGAAATCTCATGTAAAAGAGGCGCTTGAATGGCTGGAATATCGTAAGTATTTTTACACCTTATGTACAGAGCAATATGTGTATATGCCAGAAAATGCCCATGTTATTCTTACTAATGATTATGAGAATGCTACCAACCGTGTTACCCAGATGACACCTGAAAAGTTTAAAGAAGAAATCAATACATTTTTAAAGTTAGATAGTGCGGTGTTTATCAATGATTTTTATGAAATTCTTGAGCAAGACTTAACTTTCGGTAATATTTCAGCGATTACTAATGATCATGATAAGCTACGTCAAGGGAGGCAATATTTTAGTAATTATAATGGTATGTCAATGACTATAGCGGGCAAGGAAATTTTTGAAATGATTCATCCATCTGTATCTAAAGGGAACGCATTGGAACATTTGACAGCCCATTTAAATATTTCTTTGGATCATGTCATGGCAATTGGTGATAATTATAATGACATTTCTATGCTCAAAAAAGTAGGTATTAGTGTGGCAGTAGGCAATGCCGAAGATGATGTCAAAAAAATATGCAGACATGTGTCTCTTTCTAATGACGATAAGGGTGTAGCTTATATGATACACAAGATGCTAGGTGGAATGGTTGGTTCTACCAGCCCCTAATTCAGCCCCCAAAAGAAAGTAAGAAGTGTTCCTTAACCTGAGTCAATTGCTTGACTCAGGTTTCTTGTTAGTTAGAGGAATTACCTTAACTTAATCTAGCTTTTCTTTGTATCCTTGCGTCTTTGCGGTTTTAAAAGGGATGTCAGTATTAAAGTCGTTTACACATTTTATGAGCATTACCGCCTATTTTTGGGGTGGTATTATGGGATATAAGTATTGGAATAAAAGAATACTAGTAATATTCACAGATAACAAAGAAAAGAGGTATGCTATGAATGAAATAGTAGACGTTATATTACGCACAATTTTATGCTTAATGGTTTTACTATTAATCTCACGAGTTTTAGGTAGAAAGACCATTTCTCAACTTACATTTTATGACTTTGTTATTGGACTTACCCTTGGCAATATTGGTACTGCAATCATTACAGAACAATCAATGAATGTTTATCATGGTTTAATTAGTTTAGGAGTATCAACACTCTGGGTTTTGGGAATTAGTGCGCTGACTCTCAAATCAATTCCAGCAAGAAAGCTTATTGAATCGGAACCATTGATTGTAATTTATAATGGAATGATATTTGAAAAACATCTAAAAAATAAGAGATATAATGTTAATGACCTTTTAGAGTTGCTGCGAGAGCAAGGAATTTTTGATCCTAAGGAAGTTGAGATAGGCATTATCGAGTCAGATGGGCAGCTAAGTGTCAAAAAAAAGCAAGAGTTTCGGGAAGTCACCCTTCAAGATTTGAACTTGCAGCAGAATTTGAACCCGTCTAAATTAAATCTTATGGTTGGTAAAGAACTAATAAGCAACGGGAAGATTGTAAGTGACAATTTAGGTACATTTGGTTATACAAATGAATGGCTCAAGAACCAGTTGGAATTTCAGGGAATAAATCTTGAAGATGTAACAGTAGCCTTGCTAACACCTAAAGGCGATTTTTACTATGATACAAAAAAGGACAAGGTACCATCGAGTAAGGGGCATTAACATAAAGGCCTTTAATCTAGCCGTATTGAAAAATGCTAGGGATGATAGCGTTGTAAAGTCAAAACGTGACAGGTATTATGCCTGTCACACTTTCATTATTATAACTAGTATATAAAGAATGGTGGCCGATTTAGATTCTTTTGCTCTACGTACTCTCGTAATGTTGTGGAGCAATTCAACGATTTGGCCCAGTGGGTAAATAAAAAAATATATATGGAATTACAATAACATTATTAAAGAATATACTAAGATAGATAAACTTGATGAAAGCTCAAGTTATAATTCACCAAAATGATTGAGGAGTATTCCTAATATGATTATATTTAAAAGCGAGCGCGAAATCAAAATGATGCATGAAGCAGGTAAGTTGCTAGCTTCTTGCCATAAAGAAATTGCAAGAATTATAAAACCAGGAATTTGTACATTAGAAATTGATAAATTTGTGGAAAGATATTTAGGTAAATGGGGTGCTATGCCAGAACAAAAAGGATATAGGGGTTATCAATATGCTACTTGCGCCTCTGTTAACGATGAGGTTTGTCATGGATTTCCTAATAGAAAACCTCTTAAAGACGGAGACATTGTAACAATTGACTTTGTTGTTAATTTAAATGGTGGTCTTGCTGATTCAGCTTGGACTCATGCAGTAGGTAATATTTCATATGAGGCAGAGCGTCTATTAAAGATCACTAAAGAATCTATGTATAAAGGCATTGAACAAGCATTAGTTGGAAACCGCTTAGGAGATATTGGCCATGAGATACAATCCTATGTTGAAGCTGAAGGGTACTCTGTAGTTAGGCAGTTTACAGGACATGGTATAGGAAGAGTCATACATGAGGATCCTGCTGTTCCTCATTACGGCAAATCGGGTAAAGGACTGAAGTTGAGAGACGGTATGGTGATAACCATTGAACCAATGGTTAACATCGGCTCGTGGCAGTGCAAGGTCGATAAGAATGGGTGGACGGCACGAACGGTTGATGGGAAACTTTCCGCTCAATATGAGCACACAATTGCGATTACACGTAATGGGCCATTTATATTAACAGAGCATGAATGATTGAAAAAGACCTCCTAGTTGTAGTTGAACTGCATCATGAAAAACGGACAGCCACAAAATACCCTCATTCGTAGGAAAATGAAACTACGAATGGGGGGTATCATTGTTAATGGGAAAAAGACGCTATACACACATCAATAAAATAGAAGAAATGGATGAAATGATAAAAGCGGGAAAGACACAAGGAGATATAGCAGGAGTTTTTCCCCCAAAACGTGGATGGATACCTAAGGTAGCCTTACTTCCAGAAGAAGAAAAAAGACAATGAAATCAACCTAATCATTAAGCATAGCTTCCAGCTGCGTCCTGTTCACAATGGTAATCGTTCGCTTATTTAATTTAATAATATCAGATTTACATAGATTTCTCAATTCCCGGCACAGTGAGGGACGCGGTACATTGAGATGTTCAGCCCAGGTTTTTTTGGAGTAGGGCAGTTCAATTACCTGCGCAGCCGGATTTGATTTTATACAATGCAATAAAGAAAAAGCAATTTTGCTTTGGATCGAGCAATAGGATAACAATTCTATTTTTGTATTCAACATGATAAGCTTATCAGACATAAGCTGTAGAAGGTTGCCCAAAAGACAGGGATTACAGCCCAGTGCCTGGAACATGTACTGCTTAGGCAACAGCAAAATATCAGTTATTTCCCGTGAGATTACCTGACAAGGATAAGTTGGTATTGCCGAAAAGACAGTACCCTCAGCAATAAATTCGCCTTGTTTTTTATAAATCAGATTGATCATTCGACCAGACTGAAAGACTTTTTGGACTTCTACGCTGCCTGTGAGAATAATACCGACATACGTGATCTGCTGATCCATTCGAAAAATTAGTTGGTTTTTTTTATAGCGGTTGATACTATAGTTTGTATTGGCTAAAAATGCCCTGATTTGCAACTTAGAGTAATTCTTAAACAGCGGACAGTGAGCGAGAAAGTCAAGGATATCAATCATTTTTTATCACCAGCTTGTTAAAATAATGTAACATGGGCTACGGAAGTTATACAGTAATTTTATTATAATAATAAGCATATGTAAATGATAAAGATTTTCATTATCATTTAATTACTAATAAGCGTATAAAATTTAGGGAGGATGAAGATGAAGAAGAAAGCTGTATTGGCATTTCTGTCACTACTACTTACCATACCTGTTGCTCAGGCCCAGGAAAGCGAAGATGAGGCATTCCCACTGCCCGAGGTAGTTGTAACTGCTACCAGAACCAAAAGGGAGATCAAAACTGTTCCAGCGACCGTTCAGGTCATAACTAAAGACGATATTGAGGCCCGGGGGGCGCATACGTTAAAAGATATCATCAGTACGGCTACCGGTGTCAGTGTGATGAGATCGGGAGGCAAGGATGCAATTTCCATTCGTGGTTTTGATTCCCGATTTTCAATGATTTTGATTGACGGCAAGCGGATTGCCTCGGAGGTTGACCAGAATTATGAATTGGAGCGCATTGGCCTGGAAAATGTTGAGCGTATTGAGATTGTCCGCGGACCTGCCAATTCACTTTATGGTACTGACGCTTTGGGCGGTGTGGTAAATATTATTACTAAAATTCCAGTTGATCAAGCATTTGCTTTACGGTTTGATCACGGGGCGTACAGTGGCAATGACGGAGGAAGAGACAATTATCATTTTGCCTATGACTCCGGCAGAATGGGAAAATACGGCGTCACCATCTCAGGAGCTCAATTAAAGAATGACGCCGCCTTTAAGAATGATGGGACAACGTATGCGTCTTTTGGCAAACGCAATAATTTCAATGCAAAAGTGGATTATCATGCCAATGAAAATGAAACTTTTACATTTACAGCCGCTTACATGGATGAAGATACGCGGGAGCATGTGTTTAAAGAGACTCTGGCCGGCAAAATCAAAACCGATGTCCATGATGAGAATGAGCGGACAGAATATGCACTAAGCTATAGTAAACAACAGGACGATAGGTCGGTATTCTGGCGGGCGTATTTATCGGATTATTATAAGAATGTGGATGTGCATAATCTTGCCAACAATAAATTTATGAACTTCGGTAAATCACACCGTACTATTCCCGGATTAGAAGGACGCCTGAGCAGGACCTATGGCGCCGATCATCGGTTCACCTTTGGCGGTGAATACCGTCCGGAAAAATTCCGCGGAACGGGCGTAAGGACCGGCGAGGGCATTTACACGGAGTCTTACAAAGACTCGGTTTCCGGGGAAGTAAAAACTCTGCCAGGCTCAAAAGTTGATATTGATTATTTAGCGCTGTATATTCAAGATGAATGGCAGGCGTCTCCCAAGCTGCTTGCGGTTACGTCTCTACGGTATGATGACAGCAATAAATTTGACAGCAATATAAGTCCTAAGTTGGGACTGACTTATCAGGTGGCTGATGATTTGAGGGCTAAGCTGAATATCAGTAAAGGATTTCGCAGCCCTACTCCTAATCAGTTATATATCAACTCCCAAGTTGTTCGCAACGGGAAAGCTATGACTCTGATTGGAAACCCCAATTTAGCTTCAGAAGACTCCAACTCTTATGAACTCTCCCTGGAGCGGGACTGGGCCCGGGCTACCGGTAAAATCACCTACTTTACCAATAAAGTCAGCAACATGATTGAAGAAGATATGGTGGATAGTAGTACCATTCAATATAAAAACATTAATAAAGCCACTATTCAGGGAGTGGAAGGTGAAGTAGTGTATCCACTGTCTGCCAAAATGTCCTGGGCGGCCAGCTATACCTATTTAGATGCGGTAAATGACACGGATCGCAGTCGGCTGTTTAATCGGGCTCGCCATAAGATAGGGTCTCGATTATCCTATGTAGAACAGTCAGCAGGTTTACGAGCTAATTTATGGTCTGAGACGTATAGTAATTATCTGTATGAGGCCTCGGCCGGAGCAGGCAAGAGCAAGTCCTATACGTTATGGAACTTAAATCTGGAGAAAGTAATGAGTAGCAACAGTACGATCATTGTGGGAGTTGACAACCTATTAAATAAGCATGATGATGATTTATCGATCCAAGGTGCTTATTTCCACACCAGTTACAAAGTTAAACTGTAAATTAAGCAATGATCTGGCTGTATGAGCAACCCATTCTCTAAAATGGAGGCGTAAGAAATGTATCATAGATTGACTAGAACCGGGCTTTTGCTAGCATTGATGATTACGCTGCAATCCATTAGGCTGCTTATACCTGTTCCACCCTTTATCTCCATGTTTGTTATCGGCAGCGCGGTAAATGCCTGCCTGCTTCTGGCAGTGGAGAAAATCGGCTGGAGGCCGGCATTGGTGCTGGCTGTAATTGCGCCGACAGTTGCCGCTCTGCAACAAGTTTTGCCAAGTCCGCTATTTCTTTTCCCGGTGGCTGCTGCCAATATAATTTATGTTGCTGGCTATAGGATGTTGTTAAACGTCAATCGCTGGCTGGCGGTAGGTGTAGCTGCTGGTTTAAAGATGCTGGCCATGTACGCAGCCATTTCAATCGTGATTGAAGTGGTGAATTTATCGGACAAAATGGCTGCTGGTCTAAAAATGATGTTTGGTTATCCGCAGTTAATTACCGGAACAATTGGAGGAGTACTATGTTATGTGATAATGAAAAGACTGGAGGGAGGCAGGCAGTAACCGCTAAGGCATATCGTAAGGGAGGCAGCCGAGAAATACTGGTTTCCCCTGACTGCAGGGGGTGCCAGGCCTGTCTGCATGATTGCCCTTTAAATAAAGGGAATCATGAAGGTACGTCAATGGAAATTGCTCTGGTCCAAGGATGTATCAATTGTGGCATTTGCCTGCAAAACTGTCCAAAGCAAGCCGTTGGCTACCGGGATGATATTGAAATTTTTCTCCAGGATTTGGCAAGAGGAAGGCAAATATCCTTATTAGTTGCCCCGGCGGTGCAACGTCACTTCAGCGATTATCGGCAGGTGTTCGGTTTTCTGCAATCACTGGGTGTGAGAAAGTTTTATAATGTATTGTTACGGGCGGATATTACGCTCTGGGCCTATGGCCGGATATTGGATAGTGAGTACGGCAAGCCATTTATCACATCGCCTTGTGCGGCTGTAACTGACTATATTATGAAATATATGCCGACTTTGCGGCCCCATTTGATGCCAGTGTATAGTCCACTGGTGTGCAGCGCTGTCTTCTTGAAGAAATACCGGCAGATTGATGATGATCTGGCGTTCTTATCACCTTGTATTGCTAAACGTGCGGAATTACGGCAAAGTGGAAAGAAAGTCCAGTATAGTATAACTATAGGCAAATTAAAGCAATATTTAATAGACCGGGGAATAGATTTGAGTCAATATGAAGCTACTGACTTTGCTGATGGCAATGAAGGGCAGGGTGTGACCCTGGGGACAAGCGGAGGCGTATGCTCAAGTCTGAGGAAACACCTTCCGGACAGGATGTTTAGAAAGGTCAGCGGCAGCGAACGGGTATACCGCTATTTGGCGGAATATGAAGCTGCCCTTAAAACTGGTGAGTTACTGCCCGATTTGTTGGAAGTGTATAATTGTGCGGCAGGTTGCGACAGTGGTACGGGCACCGGCGGAACTTTGCCGGGGGCCCCGCCCACGGCAAAGTTTGACAATGCAGGTTTGCAGCAGGAGGTTGCAGCGACTTTTAATTACTTTAACAGCACATTAGATTTAGCTGATTTTATTTGGCCGGAAATAAGCAATTATGATACTCGCAGAAGAGGCAGGAGGCGGATATAGTGCAAGAGGCGCTTAGAATAAAAGATGGTAATGACTTGTTAGACATAACCTATGAGGATATGGTGAAATATCACGGGCGACAATTTATTGGTGGTGTGGCCTTGGCTTATAAATTGCTGGAATTAGCTTTGCGTGAGTTAGCGCCTGATGAGGTTCCGGTGCGCGACCGGATTACGGTTATACTGGGAGTATATGGTCCGGGCATTATCGATGGTATCGAAATGGTTACCAGAGCCTTAACAAGAAGCGCGTTAACGGTTAAACCACAGCTGGCTGCTGATAAATTGGCACCTGATGCGGCTGATGGGCAGGGGGGCAAGTATTACTTTGAAATTGCTTATGACGACGATAAACTGAATATTACCCTAAAGCCAGGTTTGTTGCCGAATGAATTTATTAGGCTTTCTTATAAGACTCATGCTGGGACGATAACCGAATGGGAACAATTGCGTTTGCAGGATCTTAAAGAAGAAATTGCTCAGTTCCTACTAATGCAAAAGCCAGAAGACTTATTTGACTATTGTTGGGCGCAGTTATCGGGTTAATGTTGATTACATTGAAAAAGGGGTATCTCAATTAAACGAGATAGCCCCTTTTTACATTAAATTATAATCCTGTATGGTTAATTTTGGTATAATACATATAGAATATGTAGATGGGGGATGGAAAAAATGCAGGAATATGTGATTGAAATTGATTTTATAGATTGTCCTGGATTAGGATATGAAATATTTAAACTTACAGAAGAAAATAACATTGATAAAGTAGCCATGGAAGTGCTCCCCCAATATGGTATGATCATTAAGTTTCGCTGTGATCTTAGTACTCATGCTGATAAACTAGTGGAAGATCTAAGATTACTGATTGGCATTAAGTCTATCAAATTTCGTACTCAAATGCCTCATGAGGAAAGAGAGCATGAATTACGAACCATATTAAATTCTGTGAGTGAGGGAATTATCGCTATCGATAAAGAGGGCAAAATTACACATATTAATGAAGTTGCCTGTACCATATTTTATTGTACGCCTCATGAAGTGATAGGTTTAGGAGTTGAATCCTTGTTATTCGCGAGCACTCCTATACTCGAGACTTTACAGACTGGCAAAGTGTATAAATTGAAAGAGCAAAGGATTAAGAGGGACGGAAGAGTTATTCATTTATTAATGAGTAGCGTAGCAGTTAAGAATGACCAGGGACAAATTATTGGAGCTGTTTCCACGATTCAAGATTTTCATCAAGTGGAGAACATTATTTCTAGGGTAGATAAGATGCGAAGAGTAACGACCTTTGAAGACATCGTGCATCAAAGTCAAAAAATGAGTCGGCTCATAACCTCAGCCCGTACTGTGGCGAAGAGTAGTTCTACTATTTTACTTCGCGGGGAAAGCGGCACAGGGAAAGAATTATTTGCAAAAGCCATTCATACAGATGGTCCCCGTTATAAAGCACCCTTTGTTGCCATAAACTGTACTGCGTTAGCAGATACTCTTTTAGAGAGTGAGTTATTTGGGTACGAGGAAGGTGCCTTTACTGGTGCCTCCAAAGGCGGAAAAAAAGGACTGTTTGAGCAGGCTAATGACGGCACACTTTTTTTAGATGAAATAGGAGAAATCTCTCATCAATTACAAGTAAAATTACTTCGAGTGCTACAGGAAGGGGTAATCCGAAGAGTGGGCGGGAATAAAGAAATCCCTGTAGATGTTCGTATTATAGCAGCGACTCACCGAAATCTCGAAGAGCTACTTCATAAAGGACAATTTAGAGAAGATTTATATTATAGGCTGAATGTAATACCTCTAACGATTCCTCCTCTACGGGAAAGAACAGAAGACATTCCTTTACTTGCGCAACATTTGATTAGAAAAATTTGCACGAAGCTAGATAAGCCAGAAGTTCGATTGTCACGAGAGAGTCTTATCATTTTTATGTCTCAAAAATGGCCAGGGAATGTACGACAATTAGAAAATACCTTAGAGAGGTTAATTAATTTGATTGATACCACAGAGATTAACTTACAGCATATTTTAGATTGGACTGATATGGGAGATGTAGAAAAGATGGACAATCATAAAGTAGAAGGAAAACATATGCTGCAGTTTGAAATACCAGATAATCAATGGCCTCCATTAAAGAATATTGTTGCTGAGGTTGAAAAAGAGGTTATTATGAGAGTTTTAGAAAAGTATCCCTCCTCTAGATTGGCTGGACAAGTTCTAGGAGTCTCAAACACAACGATTCTAAATAAAATGAAGAAAACGGATAAAAATTCTTTTCAGTGATAAAAATTTTTGCCATAAATATTTATCAGAATATTAAAAATTCCTCTATTCATAGAATGTTAGGCCTGGCATGGTATTTGCAATAATATGTAGGTATAAGATCTTGAAGGTAGGAGGAATCAATATGGATAGAGAAGCCGAGCCGTATCGTATTAAAATGGTGGAACCATTGCGAAAAATTTCAAAAGAGGAAAGAATGAAAGCATTAAGAGATGCTGGATATAATCCCTTTTTATTGAAAGCGGAAGATGTATATATTGATCTTTTAACGGATAGCGGGACAGGTGCTATGAGTGATCGTCAATGGTCTGCTTTGATGGTAGGTGACGAAGCGTATGCTGGAGGTAGATCTTTTTACAAAGTCAAAGAAGCAGTGAAAGATATTTTTAATTACAATGATATCATTCCTACTCACCAAGGACGTGGCGCGGAACAAGTTCTTTTTTCTCATTTGATTCAGCGAAAAGGGCAGTATGTCTTAGGTAATATGCATTTTGATACCACGATGGCGTGGATTGAATTGAATAAAGCCATTCCAGTAAATCTTGTTATTGAGGAAGCTTTTGCTACTGATAAGGAGCATCCTTTTAAAGGGAATTTCGACCTAGATAAATTAGAGCACTTTATAGCAGAGAAAGGTGCAGAAAATATTGCTTTTATTATTGTAACGATTACTTGTAACTCGGCAGGTGGCCAGCCTGTTTCCATGGAGAATGTTCGTGAAGTAAAGCGTATCGCTGATA
Organism: uncultured Pelosinus sp.; assembly: GCA_963526645.1. Taxonomy (GTDB): domain Bacteria; phylum Bacillota; class Negativicutes; order DSM-13327; family DSM-13327; genus Pelosinus. Next base: position 15,794 of record CAUROG010000007.1, read on the forward strand.
AATATAAAATAAAAATTAATTTTGACTCAGCCCGCTTTGCGGAAAATGCTTATTTTATCAAACAGCGTGAAACTGGTTACGCGGATAAGAGTATCAAGGAAATCCTCCGGGAAATGTATGCTATGGGTGATTTTTTGACAATGAGTGCTAAGAAGGATGCGATTGTTAACATGGGCGGGATGATTGCCATTAAAGATAATCCTGATCTTTATGCTGCTGCCTGCGCATCGTGTGTACCTATGGAAGGGTTCGTAACCTATGGCGGTCTATCTGGACGCGATTTAGAATGCTTAGCTGTGGGGCTTTATGAGGGGATCGACGTGGAATTTCTAGAAAGTCGCATTGGTCAAGTAAGATACTTGGGGGAAGAACTTCGTAAGAGGGGAATTCCTATTCAATGGCCTGTAGGAGGTCATGCCGTATTTGTTGATGCAGGAAAATTTCTGCCTCATATTCCGGCAGATCAATTTCCTGCACAAGCCCTTTGCAATGAACTTTACCTTGAAGGTGGAGTCCGTCCAGTAGAAGTTGGCTCTTTACTCTTAGGTCGTGATCCTGAAACGGGAATACAGAAAGAGGCTGGCGTTGAATTTATGCGATTGGCAATTCCCCGGAGAGTATATACGGATCGTCATATGGATGTGGTAGTAAAGGCACTAGTAAATATATGGGATCGTCGTGACCAGATTAAAGGCTTAGAATTTATGTATGAACCTAAAGTACTTCGTCATTTTTTATGTCGTCTAAAACCTATTGGAGAATAGATCGAATTAAAAATATGGAGTGCAGTAATAAAATCACTGCGCTCCATATTTATATAAGTTTCAGCTAGAATTCTATAAAACATAAACAAGAAGCCTTATAAAATTCTAATCAAGAATTATTCTATAAGGCTTTACAAGATAAATAAAGATCCGAGGAAAATAACCTCTTCTCTTTTAAAGTAATAATTCAGTGGTGACGGTTTTTAAAAAATAGGTTGTGAGCAGTTTCGATTATTGCGCAAAGTAAGAAGAATGCACAGATAATGGTACCTGTAAACCTAAGCACTTCCATTGCAATGGAGCAAAGCATATGCCATGGTCCAACGATTGGTGCAATTAAAGAAATAACTAAGAAGATTGCTACGGATAATAGTAACAAATAAGTAGATGGATAGTTATTAAACATATTATCATCTCCTTATTTTTATTATATCACTTACAATTGGCTTAGTCTACCAATAAACCGAATATTTAGAAAATTATCATATATAGTATAATATGATCAAAGACGTAAAAATGAGCAGCAGATGAATCCATTCGTAGTATTTTAGAAAAGCAGACAAAGGGTAACTAATAAGATGAAACTCCTGGCAGTTGTCAGGAGTTTCATCTTATTATTACATTGATCTTCTAGCTAATAAACATTCGTTTTCATTCTTTTTCTCGCAGATATAGCAATGATCTTTATTAATATGTTCTAATGCGTGGGCTATAGCATGATTGGTGTGAGGGAAGAAATGAGATGCACCGATTTTATTATAAAGACCAGTTTTTTTCATTTTTTTCTCAGGTTGATCATTTAGACAACACATTAATACCGTGATGCCTTTTTTCTGGAGATTTTCCACTGTGATACGTAAATGGTTTTCCCCTGTAATATCAATCAATGGAACTTTACTCATACGTAATATAATAATTTTAGGATTATAGTGGATGATATTCATAATGCTTTCCGAGAACATCTGAGCAGCTCCGAAAAATAGGGGGCCTTCGATACTGAAGATGCTAATTTGGGAACAATCGTATGTACGAAGTGAATTTTGTTCTGAAATCTCTATCAAATTATTTTCTTGGTCTGGCAGAACTCGTGTTACCACCATAATTTCACTCATACGCTTAACAAAAAGCATCATTGTTAGTAATAAACCAACCTCGACGGCCACAGTTAAGTCTGCTAGTAAGGTAAGAAAAAATGTGGTTAGTAAGACACCAGCACTCAATGATCGTACTTTTAAAATATCAACAAAGACACGATGCTCACTCATATTATAAGCAACTACCATTAATACAGGAGCCATGCTTGCTAATGGAATAAGACCTGCATAGGGGGCAAGAACGAGCATGGTAATAAGTACAAATACTGCAGAAATTACCACTGAATAGCGTGTAGCTGCACCAGATTTTATATTAGTTGCTGTTCGGGCAATCGCACCTGTAGCAGGAATTCCACCGAATAGTGGAATGACCATATTGGCGAGACCTTGTCCCATTAATTCACGATTGCTATTATGATGGGTACCTGTTAATCCATCTGCGACGACAGCAGATAGTAAGGATTCAATAGCACCTAATATAGCGATGGTAAGAGCTGGTTGAAGCAACTGCTGTACTTTGTCTAGGGTAATATCAGGAAACTGCATATGAGGCAAATCGCCAGGTATTCCACCGAAGGCAGAAGCTATGGTAATTATATCGTTTGGGTAGAATAGAGTTGCTATTACAGTTGATATGATAAGCCCAATAAGTGAACCAGGTACCTTTGGTAAAAAGCGAGGCGTGATTAGAATGACTACTAAACAAATGACTGCAGTTAGTGTACTGTAAGGATTTAGGGTGTTAAAATGAATTAAAATTTCCTTCATATTAAGTAGAAAACCCTCATGTCGCACAAGATCGGTAAGACCGAGGAAATTAGGTATCTGACCCGTAAAAATGTTTACAGCAATACCTGCTGTAAAGCCTATTGTGACTGAGCGGGGTATGAATTTAATAAGAGAGCCCATATCTAAAAGTCCCATAAAAATTAAGATGATCCCAGACATAAATCCAGCAATCAGCAAGTTTTCAAATCCATAAGTGAGCACAATGGACAGTAAGATAGGAATGAAGGCACCAGTAGGGCCAGCGACTTGATATTTGCTTCCACCAAATAACGCAACCAAGCAAGCTGCGATAATAGTAGTATAAATGCCATTCTCAGGATTTACACCAGAAGCAATAGCAAAAGCCATTGCAAGTGGCAATGAAATAACACCTACAGTAAGACCTGCTAATAAATCTTTTTTAAAGGATCTAGAAAAATAACGCTTTAGTGGTACTCTAATAGCGCGTGTCATATATAGAACTCCTTTCAGTTGCAGAAACATGATATGCTCATTATTATACACCTCTATGAAAAAAATGTGAAACATTATTATATTGAAATATAGATAGATAAATAGTATCATATATTCAAATAATGCTATATATCTATATTTGAGTATGAGTTAATAAAAATGATGATAATAAATAGATAGAAGAAGGCATTGATAGTAGAAGGAGTCGTATGTATGAATAGAGAGATTCAACAATTTAAGGCTGATTTTTTTAAAGCTTTATCTCACCCCTTGCGAATTAATATTTTGGAAATTTTATGTGAGGGAGATAAGAATGTTAATGAATTACAATCTTTGTGTGGTGTCGAAGGAGCAGTTATCTCACAGCAATTAGCAATACTTCGCAATAAAAACATTGTTAAAACTCGTAAAGATGGAACGCGAGTCTCATACTCATTGCAAGATCCGATGATTAAGGAGCTATTGGCTATAGCGCGTCAAATTTTCAATAATCACCTTGTAAATACGATTAATAAGTTTGATCGTTTTCATAAGGAATCAAAGTCTTAATAGTAAAATTAATACATTAGAGATATAATATTGGTGTATAATCAAGAAGTTGATCAAGCAAAATCCTGCAAAGATTTCACTTTGCAGGATTGAATATTTAAACGCCAAAATAAGATGATTAGTTCGTCTTTACATAGATTTTTGGTGAATTACAAGATTCATCAAATTAATTAAAAAGAGGTTACTATGGCTAATTCATTTAGTATTTTTAAGAATAAACAATTTCAAAACATTGCAATTTCTCATTTTAATACAACCCTTGGTATGTGTTTGCTCGTTCCCATATTACCTGTTTTTTTGCAGAATAGTGGCTTTGCCGAGACCCAAATTGGCATTATTATGGGGGCAACAGCAATGAGCGCCCTTATTATAAGACCATGGATTGGTTTTCAAGTGGATAGTAAAGGGAGTCGGCCAGTCATTTTGATTGGTCAAATATTGCTTATTGTCTCAACGCTTGGCTATTGGTGGGCTACAAGCTTTCTTGCCTTTTTTGTTTTACGGCTGCTTTACGGTATTGGACAGGCCTTCTATGGTACAGGGGCAGTTACCTTTGCTAGCAGTATTGGATCAGGTGAAAGCAATTCTAATGCAATTGCCATGTATACACTAACTACCATGTTTGGTCTTGGGCTTAGCATGAGTATGGCCCAGGCAACTTTTGATAATTTTGGATTTAATGCGCTAATTGGTATTAGTGTCATCTTAATAGGGATTGCTTTTAGTGTGATAACGTGGCGTTCACAACCGATTAAACTGGCGCCGAGTAACGTTACTCGGACTCCATTTATGGATGTGCTTAAATCCAAGGTTGTATCTGCAACAACTCTTTGCCAGTTTGCTGCCAGTTTTTGTTTTAGTGCAATACTTACCTTTATACCACTTGCTGCTATTGATAAAGGTGTTAATTTTTATTCCCTATTCTTTATTGCTTTTGCTATTTCTGTAATTAGTTCACGTGTATTTGTACAGAAAATAAATCATATGTTAGGTTTGGTAAATGCAACCGTATATGCAAGCATCACGATGCTGTTGGGTATAGTGCTGCTTATTGCTGACATTTCACCCATAATACTTATTATATCAGGCATTTTATTTGGCTTAGGATTTGGCATTGTTTACCCTACGTTGGTTTTGCTCCTAGTAGGACGTATCAATCAAACCAATAGAGGAACAGCTCTAGGAATCATGATTGCCGCTGGAGATATTGGTAACGCTATTTCTACAGCCATATTGGGTGGTGTGGCTGAACATCTGGGATATTTCGCTTTGTTTTCAACAACGGCAATACTACTAGCAGTATGTACATATTACTTTTATGCTATATTGGTTAAAAGTGATGAGAAAATTAGTACTATTTGATGCTGATGGTAAAGTGCCAATGTATTTAAATCCTTCTTAATTTAAAATACATAAAGCCTTCATACTACGGGAAAATTAAAAAAATAAGTGTGAGGAGGTGTAATGTATATGAATTTTTTAAGATTAGGTTTAAAAATTATCAATAAAATCTATCTCTTGCTATTGATAGCCGGTGGTATAGTTATAGCTCTGTCTTTGATGACGGATCGTCGTAGATTGCGTGCTGGTGCAGTGAAAGTAACAAAGGGCGCCTTAACTACCAAGGATAAGGTGAACAATGTAGCCGCGAAAATGAGTGCTGAAGCTTCTGATATAGTGAGAGAGGCACGCCAAACTAAACCGGTTTCTTCTTCTCCTGAAAATGCAGCAGCTAAATCACTTCAAGCAGCTAAAATCAAAGGCCACCACATAGCTGTTGCCACAACTGAAAGAGTATTGACAATGAAAGAACAGGCACAAGCTGAATTTAAAAGTATTGTTGATGAAGCTAAAAAGCGTCGTGCCAATAAACTGAGATAATCGGAGATTAAGAAAGAAATAAGATAATTATCTATTTGACATTTCTTTGTATAAAATGTTATGACTGACGCGAATTATTAAGTAATTGTCTAATTATGTAATTAAATAATATTGAGATAGGTGCCAAGGGCTTAATACCAAATTAAACTATGCAGTACCGATTCTAGGTATTTCATTAGAGTTACTGTAACAAGAAAATCTCAACAAAGGTCTATCCTATATATAAGTACGAAACTCCTGCAAGGTTAATAAACCTTGCAGGAGTTTCGTATTTTAATGGTAAATAAGACTTTAGGTAGCAAATGCAAGAGAAAGGATCATGATGTTTATTATGATAATAGTGAGTGCTTGTTTAGCTGGAATAGAATGTAGGTATAATGGTTCTTCATATGCCTTCCCCGAAATTGTGGAAATGGTCACCCAAGGGAAAGCAATACCAATTTGTCCCGAAATACTTGCTGGATTACCAACACCTCGTCCTCCAGTAGAGCAATACAAGGGAAAGATTATTTCTCTAAATGGTGAAGATTGGACAAATCAATATGTATCGGGGGCAAGAGTAGGAGTGGAAATAGCAGTGGCAAGCCACTGCCAAAAAGCTATACTAAAATCCAAATCACCTACTTGCGGTTTAGGACTAATCTATGACGGTACATTTTCAGGAAAATTAGTTTCTGGTGATGGTATCTTTTCAAAACTTCTCAAGGAAAATGGAATTGAAGTGTGTACAGAAGAGAATTTTACTGCTTTTCTTAGAACTTAGGACGAAACTGGAATAAACCACATGAGTCCAGCAATTCCTGATGTTGCCTAAAATGGATTAGATCTTTCACAACAAATTACTCCCTACTTATTATGCTAGATTCGACTATATTAGCCTTTAACTTGTGCTTTTCTAATAAAAACTCCTGCAAGTAGAACAACTTTGCAGGAGTTTTGCATTATTTCGTGAAAATAGTATAAATTGGAAAAAATATAGTAGGTATCTCGAGTCAAAACGTGATGATTTGCAGCGGGCGGGCAAAAATGTAGATTTCCAGTATAGGTCAATAACAGAGCATGATTATGGCAACAAACTCCTCTAAAGTTTATAAAGTTGACAGACTAATAGAAAATCCCATTATAATTTATTTTGAGGTGAAAGATATGAAGCAATTAAAATGGGCAGTCTTAGGACCTGGGACGATTGCAAGGGATTTTGCCAAAGCGATAATTGAAGTGAATGGCAGTTTATATGCAGTAGCCTCAAGAAGTCTTGAGAAGGCCAAAGAGTTTGCAAGTACATATCATATTGAAAAAGCATATGGGAATTATGAAGAAATGCTAAAGGATGCTGAAGTTGACGTAGTTTATATAGCAACCCCACATAGCAATCATTACGAATATATAATAGAAAGTCTCAACAATAATAAACATGTATTTTGTGAAAAAGCAATTACAGTAAATAGTAAGCAATTGCGGGAAATTGCTGCTTTAGCAGAACAAAAGAATTTGGTCGTTGCAGAGGCGATGACGATTTATCACATGCCATTATTTAAAAGACTTCGTCATATTCTCGACTCAGGTCAAATTGGAAAGCTTAAAACGATTCAGGTATCCTTCGGAAGCTGTAAAGAATATGATGTGAATAATCGATTTTTTAATAAAGAATTAGCAGGCGGGGCACTTCTTGATATTGGGACTTATGCTCTGTCTTTTACTAGATATTTTCTTTCTAACCAACCCTATGAAGTGCTGACCACTGCGAAAAAGTTTGAAACTGGTGTAGATGAACAGTCAGGTATTCTACTTAAAAACTCCAAGGATGAAATGGCAGTGATTTCTCTAACGATGAGAGCAAAGATGCCAAAGAGAGGTGTTATAGCAGGAGAATTAGGGTTTATTACTGTAGACAATTTTCCAAGGGCATCTGAGGCTACGATAAACTATTTAAATGGAAGAGTAGAAATAATAGAAGCTGGTGAAACGGCAAAAGCATTAGTATATGAAGTGGAAGATATGAATCAATGCATTTTGAGTAAAAGCAAAATGGATACCTTAGATTTGTCTATGGATGTAATGGATATTATGGATGAAGTCCGATCTCGATGGGGGATAAAATATCCGTTTGAATAAAGTAGCTTCTTTTTCATAGGTTCACTGTAACCAAAGGGTAGGGATTGCATAAAAAGAACAGTATTCGTATTCATCGCCTAAAGTAGGCTAAGTGTATATGCATTTATATGAGTATACACTTAGGGCACCAGTGCCTCTAATTTTGAAAGTAACTTAACTAGAGTACCTAGATCGTCCTCACCTAAATACTCTTTAAACGATGCCTGCGCTTTATTCCAGAGCTGCCATACATTATTTGTAGTGGCAGTTCCTTTTTTCGTTAGTACCACCTGTCTAGTTCGTGGATCCTGTCCAGGATTGATAGTGATGAAATCGCTATCTGCCAGAGGCTTCATATTTCGGTTCAACGTAGTGCGGTCAATGCGCATGATCTTAGCCAATTCACTAATACTAACGGGTTCTACATGTTGAAGATGCCTTAATAAGGATAACTGGCTAATTGTAAGGCCGCTAGGTTCTAGAATTTTATCATAGAATTGAGTAACAGCTCTGGAGGCCCGTCTAATATTCAAGCAATTGCAAGGACTTGGTTGTTTAGGATAGTTATCTTCATTGATTTGATTCATTAATAGTGTCACCTTCCTACATGAAGTGTCATCTCCACGGTTAGTGTATATGCACATATTTTGATTTTATTGTAAAGATAATGGGCCCGACTGTCAACAGGCATAAAAAAAGACGAAACAACCGCTCTATCAGGGTGGTTGTTTCGTCTTTATATATTGCATTCTGCATATTTTTAAATCATTAGACGTATAACCCTATTAGAGGCTTTGTATGAAGGAGTTATTATGAGATTATATAAGGGATTAGTATGGGGAGGACTCTTTTTTGTCACAATGCTATTTGCTGCAAAAGTGGAAGACCATTTAATCGATATATCAGATGTTATTTGGAAAGTACCTACTTCTCGTAAAGTTGTTGCCTTAACATTTGATGATGGACCTGTTAGTACTACTACTCCAGAAATCTTAAATGTTTTAAAAGAAAGAAAGATAAAGGCTACTTTCTTTGTAGTCGGAGAACAGGTTAAAAGGTTTCCCGCAATTGTTTCACAAGAAATTGCTGAAGGACATGAAGTTGGTAATCACACTTATAGCCACCCTATGTTGGTTAATCTTCGTGAGAGTGTTATTGAGGAAGAGCTAAAAAGAACGGAGAATGAAATTTTAAAAGTGGCACCTAAGCCAACTCTTTTTCGTCCCCCAGGAGGATTTAATAATAAAAAAATTTTAAAAATAGCTAGAGATAGCGAATATAGTATGATCCTTTGGACAATTGATCCCGTAGATTGGCGTTCTCCTGCTGTTGGAGACATAGTAAATTTAGTAGTAAAAAATGTTAAACCAGGGAGTATTATTCTTTTGCATGATGGAAAATATCCATCCTCAACACCAGAAGCCCTTTGGTTTATTATTGATAGCCTAGAGTCTCGTGGCTATCAATTTGTAACGGTTAGCGAATTACTTCAGTATTATGAGGCTAATCAAAAATGATTACAATTATTAGATTGGAGTTTGTCGATCGCGTTCTTGGGAAAAAGTGTGGAAGTATCCGAGGCAAGAGATCGTATATCCTTCGACCTTAGAAAAGAATATGATGATTCAGGTCCGGAGTCGGTAATGAACCGTATTTTAAATGCAGCCTTTGATAAGCTGCCGATTTTGCCGAAAAATTCGAAGGAGTAATAACGTATAATAAAAGAGTGAAAAATCAATTCCTGTAAGGTACATGAACCTTGCAGGAGTTTGTATTTTAGTGGTAAATAGAGTAATAATAGATATTGTTTATGATTAATGGCTAAATGGAGTTAAAGAATTAGAGTAAACGAACTTGGAAACGTTCTGATGATTTATATTTAAGGGAGGCAAACTATGCTAAAAGAGTTTACCATCAACACTCCCCATGAGGGTTTCGTCGAGATTACTAATCAAGTGGCAGAAATAGTAAGGCAAAGCCAAGGAGAGAAGAATTTATGTCAGGTGTTTATCCCTCACACGACGGCAGGAGTAACTATTAATGAGAATGCTGATCCAGATGTGGTGAAGGATATGATACAGGCACTTAATCATATGGTACCAGAGCTTGCTTATCAGCACGACGAAGGGAATTCATGCGCTCATGTGAAAGCTTCTATGGTTGGGTCATCAGTCAGCATCCCTATTATGGAAGGTAATTTGTATCTAGGAACATGGCAGGGAATCTATTTTTGTGAATTTGATGGTCCACGAAAGCGGAGAGTTTGCGTAAATATTGTGTAGGTTCAAAGGGGGTTAGAAAGTAGAAGGAGATGTCTATATGTCAATTGCCAAAACACCAACACCCCCATACTATGCTGTAATTTTCACATCGCAAAGAACAGAAGAAGACAAGGGCTATCGTGAAATGGCAGATGCAATGGTAAGCCTTGCTGAAGAGCAGAAGGGATTTTTGGGGGCTGAAAGTGTAAGAGAAGCAAATGGATTAGGAATTACAGTTTCCTATTGGGACTCATTAGAATCAATACAAACATTTAAAGAAATTGCTGCTCATAAAAAGGCGCAGGAGAAGGGGAGAAATCTGTGGTACAGTTCATTTGGTCTAAGAGTTTGTAGAGTTGAAAAAGAAATAAGGGTATAATATAAAAAAATATCAAACTCCTGCAAAGTTCTAAAGAGAATTTTGCAGGAGTTTGATATTTTATGCGCATTCAGAGGCAGTGATTGCCTTTGGATCAAGTAAATATGTTAATAAGAACGTTCCAACACAAGCTAGCCATTCAAGATAAATCACATGAGGGAAGATGCGGATGGAAGGGAATGTCTGCCAGAGAATTAGAACTGCTAAACTTGCTATAATGGTATAAAAAGCAGCATTTCTGCGACAGAGGGATGGGGCAAATAGGGTAAAGAGTACAATAACACTAAAGGAAGCAGTTAAACTGAGACCAACCATAAGAGTATTGATAATACCGCTAATCGTCATAGCAAGAATGAGGGTTAATAATCCTAAAATGAGTACAGATGCCCTTGTAACGATAAGGAATTTTTCTTCGGTCACAGTAGGATTTACGAATTTTTTATAAATGTCTTGGGAAAATAAAGTTGCTGAGCTGAGAAGCAGGCTGCAGGCCGTTGATACATCGGCTGCCCATAAAGCTGCTAAGGTAATTCCTGCTAGGACAGGATTTAATGACATGATAGTCATAGGCAGAGCCATTGCAGGGGTTACATCAGGAAACATGGTTTTTGCGATGACTCCCAGTAAGGCACTGACAAAGCCAATGGGTAGCATCATTAATCCACCAATAATAAAGCCACGACGGGCTGTTTGGACATCCTTAGCCCCTAAAGAAATTTGAATGATGCTCTGTAGAGATAAGTTGACAGTTACTAATACAATTATCCAGGTGACAATGCCCATGATACCAACACCATCAAATAAACTGAGATAAGGCACATTAACTGGAAGCTGAGCCTCAATCTTTGCAAGACCTCCTGCATGTATCACGCTGACAATAGTAGCTAAGATGATACCAATATATTTTAGTGAGACGTTTAAAAGATTGGATAAACTAGCTGACCACATGCCACCAATCATTGTAACGCTAATAAATACGACAGCACTTGTGAGCATGCCAGTGGTTAGCGTGAATATCTCAGGCATTAAAGCACAAAGAATACTGCCGCCAGCAAGGTATTGAAGTGACATAACGACTAATTGAATAAATATTTGGCAGGTAATGCCCGCGATCATACCTTTTTTATCATAATACCTGCCGAGTAGCTCAGGTATGGTAGTGATATTAAGCTCGCGGTATTTTTTTGCAACTAACATCCCCATAGTGATAGCCCCTAGGCCCCAGGCTGTTGTATACCAACCAGCTGAAAGGCCGACTTTATAGGCTTGTTCCGCCACTCCAATGGTTGATGCTCCACCAACGGCTAGGCCTACAATGGATACCGTAATCAGTGGAGTTGTAAGCTGCCTGCCTGCCAGGATATAATTTGTGGCACTGCCAGAAGAGCGTCTCTGAGCAAAGTAACTAATAACAAAAAGTAGAAGAATGTATATACATACAATGAGAAATGGAATATTCATGTGTAAACCTCCTTAGTATATAGAAAAATTTTTTCATCTATTTTCTTTTATGCCGGCTATAAAAGAAAAAATCGCCCCTCATAAAGAGGGACGATAATGACCGTGGTACCACCCAAATTTGATCTTAGACAAAATAAAAAAGCGATACCATATAAGGGACGAATCACCGCGGTACCACCCTAGTTTGATCATAAGATCAGCTCAATATCCGTAACGTAGATAATACGGCAAGGCCTACTGTTAATTTCAGCCTGCAGTTCGGGAAGGAACTTCATTGTGTATTTTCAACTAGTTTACACCAACCACTAGCTCTCTGCGTGAAAAATACAGAATTACTTTTTTCCGTCATCACCAATATACAATATAGTGTTGTTACGATTATAAATTACTTTACATACGATTGTCAATACCCAATGTACTATTGTTTTCAGTTTTGATTATTTGGGGGTTATTCAATTTCAAACTGTATCTTTTCACGAACTAAAACAAAACATAAGAATCATAATACTTATTGGCCTCGGATAGCATAGTAAAAAAGCTCTGCACCATCGCGTTTGGTATAGAAACAGCATTAGCGTGAAGACTATTAAATAAATCTGCGTTTGAATAAATTTATCTGAAGGGATTGTTATGCGATTAAGGTATTGTTAAAGTTGTTATATGTAATAGTAGGAGCGGCCCTGGTCTTATACTGTCTAAGTGATATCTATTTTTACTATCAGGAAAAACCTGATGCTGACATTCAGCTCCAATCTCTACCTGTTGTACCAAAAAAGACCCGGCTACTTGTGGTTGCTCCCCATTGTGATGATGAAACACTCGGTTGCGGGGGGCTAATTCACGATGTAGTTCAAGCAGGTGGGCAAGTCTTTGTTGTCTTCATGACGAATGGCGATGGATTTACTGTTGCTACAGAAGAACAATTTCATCGAATCTTTCTTAGCAATGCGGACTATGTGAATTCGGGATATACTCGTCAGACTGAAACGTTACAAGCTTTGCATGTATTAGGTATGTCGAAAAATCAGATTGTTTTTCTTGGTTATCCCGATCGCGGTCTTAAACCAATGTGGATGGATTATTGGGATAGTAGTCTGCCTTATCAATCTCGTTATACTGGTAGTGACCATTCCCCTTATAACAATAGTTATCAAAAAGATGCACCTTATATTGGGCAAGCTGTATTAGACAATTTAGAACAACTAATGATTGCATTTCAACCTAACCTTATCTTAGCGCCAAATCCTTCGGATGAGCACCCTGATCATGCGGCTACGTGGGCATTTGCTGCTGCGTCTTTTGCAAAACTTAGCAGCAATGGGATATTATCAGGGGCTAAGTTATATACATATTTAATCCATCGTGGTGATTTTCCTATACCCCATGGGTATAAAATAGAAGCTTTTCTGCTACCACCCAAACCCTTATATCAGACCCAGCTTAGTAGATGGTTTACATATCCAATAAGTTCTAATACCGAATCCCTAAAAGAACAATCTATCAAGGAGTATGTAAGTCAGATTCGAGTACCTATTATGTCAAACTTGTTATATAGTTTTATTCGAAGAAATGAATTATTTGAGGAGGCTTACATTCCTTCTATCGTACCAAAATCACTGGATTTAGATTTATCAAGTCTTGATGCCTGGTCTAATCAGGAGGCAATTGTAGTTAATCCACGGGGAGTAAGTCTAATTGGTGCATTAGAACATAGAGGCAAAATCTCAGTCATTGAGAGTTCTGTGCAGAATACTAGCATTTGGCTACACTTTCATATTCCAGATTTTTCGAGAAAACAAAATCAATATCATGTATCAATTGTGTCACTTAGTCTACAGGATAGCCTAATGAATAGAGAGAAGCAAACAGCGTATTTTAGTACGGCTAATACAAATATACCTCTGAATGCGATTAGTCGCTACCCAGATGATGTGATTATTAGAATGCCTATAACCACAACCCATTTGCCGAATTTTTTTTTCATTCAGGTTGTGACGCAAGATAAGTTTGGAACCATGATTGACCATACCGTTTGGCAACCGGTTTTTCTTATCAAATCCTAATCCTTGGTTCGTAACAATCTTATCTTCCTTTTGTAGTATAAGGACTGTGAGCAACGTTAGTCCAGAAACTATTAGCACTATCACAGGTGGAATCACCTGAAGAATAAAGTGAGGTTTAGAAATTTATGATTTTAGTAAAGCGTAAAGGGATGATTTGTTTCAGTGTATTGGTGATGATCTGGTCGCTTTTGATTATGGGTGTGGTTTTTTGTGGAAGTGATTCAGTAGAACGTCCAGATATTTTTGTTCATGAGGATATACAAATTGGTGTCAATCAAACAATCGACAGGCTTATGGTCGCAAGTGGCAGTGCTATAGTTGCTGGTAAAATAAAAGAGGGAATTATTGTTGTCGACGGTAATGTGATAATTGAATCGGGGGCGATGATAAAGGGAAGAGTAGTTGTAATTGGAGGAGATCTTACTATTCAGCAAGGGGCAAAACTAAAGGAAAAGCCTTGGGTGATACCGCCACAAGGTTATCCTTTTATACCTTTGGTAGTGGGGCTTTGTTTGCTGTTGGGTGTCGTCAGCCTCGTACTTTTTCCTGTGGTGTTTTGGCTAATTGGACATTTTTTTAAAAAAAGCTCGTGGTACTCAGTTGTCAAAGAACAATTTTTAGCAGTGCAGCGTCGTTGGCCAGCGCTTTACATCGCGGCAAGCTTAGGAGTTAGCGCTTTTATGCTAAGTGTATTTGCCGCGTTAGCCTGGGAAACAATATTTCGCAATGCTATGGGACTGTTTGACAATACCCTTATATGGCTTATCCGTTACTTTGCAAGTCCAAGTGTAGATAGGGCAATGATTTTTATTACGGATGTAGGGTTTGGTGTAAAATATGGAGTTATCGTAGCTGTTTCCTTTTTAGTATTGACTTATTACCGCCGCTGGCGGGAAATAGCTGGGTTGGGGATTTGTTTAGCTGGCGGGGCAGCACTTAATTTTTGGTTAAAATTTTTATTTCAGCGTTCCAGGCCAGATCTGTTCCGTGTAGTTCAAGAAACAGGTTACAGTTTTCCTAGTGGTCATGTTATAGCGTCCATGTGCTTTTACGGCATGGCGGCATTTCTAATTATGCGGACGATTTCCACATGGCGCGGGCGTTTGACGATTATGACACTAGCAGGCATTTTAATTGTTGCTATAGGTATTAGCCGTATTTATTTAGGCGTACATTATCCTACTGATGTATTAGCGGGATTGGCTGCAGGTTCCATGTGGGTTGCCTTTTGTATTTCACTTTTAGTGTGGTGGGAGCAACAGAGGCTACAAGAATAATACGGATCTGTTCTTAGAAGAGGTAAGTTTACTTGGCAAGATCAATAGTAATGTGATATAGTATAAAAATAAATGGAGCTCAAGGATAAATATCCTTGAGCTCCTATTATTTCTAGCGACTTCATCAAAGCATTTTGTTTCAAGAAGGGGTCCGTTATAATGATCCGTAACTAGCATATTGAAATAATTATTCATAATATGGATATAGTGTTTTTAATGGAATGATTGATATCTGTTTTATCAATCATTCATTGATAAATTGAAAGGACAATTGCACCAAGTAAAAGCGTAGACACTGCTTACATAAAGAGTTCATAAATATAGACTCCTGCAAGGTATGCTTGCAGGAATTTTGCGTTTTATGGTAAATAAAACATTAAAAGTAAATGTTTTACAAAAAATCTGATTTCATGAATTGGAGGTATTTATAATATATATAGTTCTGAAATATCCACAATGTGGGGCCAATGATAACTATCGCTCATTGGTCTGCAACCCAACGATCATCATAAATTTGACATATTGAGTAAGTGATAAAATGAATATCTAAAATTATATCAAAAGGTGTGGATAAATAAATGAGCTTTCCCAATATGAGGAGTGATCTACTAATATAGTTCGTAGTAATTAAACTTGGAGGTCATATATGGAAAATCAAATTATGGAATATGATTGGACAAAAGCTTTTGAAAAAGAAAAGAAGAATATACTTATGATTCTTGGTTTTCATGCAGTAGCGATTGAGCATATCGGTAGCACAGTCATTCCAAGACAAGAAGCAAAACCGATAATAGACATGTTCATTGGTGTTTTACCTTTTCGAGGATTGGCATTTTATCAAGCAATGTTTAATTTAAAGTATTACAATTACACTCAAACTGGTATGATTGACAGATATTTATTTAAAAAAACCGAGAATGGCGTTTGGACACATAACTTGCATATTCTTCCGTACAATGATGAATTTTATCCGATAATCAAGTCGCATTAAGACTCCCATCTTCAAGCTACGGAAAAAGCATGTGAAAAGTGGAATAATTATATGAAAGAATTCTATAAATGCAAAGATAAAGTTAAATTACCCAAAGGAAATATTAGATATTGTAAAACCATAATCTAAAGCTCTTTCAATGATTACTGTCATAAGAGTTGAGTAAGAATTGATTTGTTGGTGGTCATGTTACATAAAATACTGTGACGTGGAGCCTTCGATTATACAAGAACATGGTTATCATTTTATAACAGGGAGGAATATATATGCCACAAAAGCAGATTTCTATTGATGAGGCCATTGATTTTATTACTCATGAGAAGGTAGGACACTTAGCAACATCTGATTTGGATAATTTCCCCTACATTACACCCCTCAACTATATGTATCATCAGGAGAAAATATATTTTCACTGCGCTAATGAGGGGCGAAAGATAAATAATATTATCGCCAATAATAAGGTTTGCTTCGAGGTCAGCCGTATCAACAGATCGGTATTTGGTTCCATAGCTTGTCAATGTTCTACCCGTTATACCTCGGTATTGATATTTGGCACAGCCTCTATAATTGAAGATATAGCTATTAAAGTAGATCTTCTTAATACCTTTACTGAGCATTATGCTGATGGGCGTCCCTTCCCTCCTATTTATGCTGAGGCAGCCTCACATGTTACAGTGGTTGAAATAACAATCACGTCGATTCATGGTAAATGTAACGTAGATCCAGAAGAATTATAAATCTAAATCTGAGGGGAAATATAAGCCAGTGAATTTTCTAATGCATACGGAAGTGGTGCCATATCTAGATATTCGGTTTTATTAGTGATGATGAATTGAAAAATAATCAGCTAGCGGTGCAAAAACTAGAGGTAGAAGAACACTGGAGAGGATTGGTATGATTAAAATAGGTATTCTTATTTTTCCTCAAGTTGAGGAGATGGATTTTGTAGCCCCATTTGAAGTATTAAGTTATATCAATAAAATTGAACCTAATAGTACTCAAGTATTCCTTATTGCTGAAAGATTGGAATTAATACAAGCAGCTAATGGAATGAAGATTTTTCCTGACCATTCTTTTGATTCTTGTCCGAGTTTGGATATTGTAGTTGTACCTGGTGGCAAAGGCCGGAGCCAAGCTATGCACAATCCTAAGATGAAAGAATTCGTCCTACATCAGTCAAAACAGGCGCAATACGTTTCATCTGTTTGCACAGGTGCCTTTATTTTAGCAGAGGTGGGTTTACTTGCGGGCAGAAAAGCTACTACTTATCACTCTGCATTCGAAGAATTAAAAGCCTATACTACAATTATCGTAGAAAAAGCCAAAGTTATACACGATGGTAATATTATTACATCGGCAGGAGTGACCTCTGGCTTAGAACTGGGTTTTTATATACTTAAAATCCTATTTGGCAATGCTCTTGCACAAACAGTTGCCGATAAAATTGAGTATAGTTTAAATATTGATACTTTGTAATTATGAACAATTTTTTCGAAGTAAATTTTGAACTGGTGGATTGCCACTTTGTCCCCCTTGCTACAATATTTCATAATAAAAGATCAAGGACAGTCAATTGAGTTTATAATGACAAAGTCCTGCAAGGTGATTTCAATTCAACCTTGCAGGACTTTTATTATAAGTGTTAAATTTGCGTATCCTGGAGTAATTAAGATGGAAGAGATAGAGACGCTGGAGGGAGGGATAAAAGTGGCAGTCCAGTTAATGACTGCGCTTAATAATACTACATCACAGTCATTTTTTACGCACGCATCGATGGTAGCTAAATGTACTGTATCGCCGTTTGTCAATGGAACAGGAAAAGGGGAGGTTAACGGGGGAATTATTGGGGGAAGCGGCAATAATGGATTGTATTCACTAACAAATGTACGTTCCGTTTTTTTAGACATTTATCAAATGAATATCCTTTTCGAATTTGATACAATATGATGCATATTGCATATTGATGCAGTTATATAGATATAAGACTCCCACTTCTCCAGGTGAGAGTCATCACTCTTAAAGTTTCAGACACATCCAGGTAGCTTCAAGAATCTTCTTTCCTTCACAGAAAACAGTTCCAGTTTGCTTGAGTACTTTGTTAGATACTTTAAGATTTTTCACGATCATTTTGACCATTGTATTGGGTTCAACAAAATCAAAAAAACGAACATTTTCTATAGATGCTAACCCCCATAAGGATTTATCAAATAAACCGATTTTATTTGATCCTGCACCACCACATTGTACTATGGATTCGATAAGGATTGAATTTGGTACGATTTTCTGACCTGGGAAATACTCTTGGAAATATAGAAAGGTATTATCATAAGTTTTTGTTCCTATGATTTCATCCTTGTCTGCGGAAATAATTTCATCGACAAACAAAAATGGATATCTTTGAGGAAGTAATGTTTCAATATCCGTCATAAGGAAGCCTCCTATAATCATGGTCTATACTAAATGCAAAGGCTCGTGGAGAGCGAAAATGCCAGATTCTCCAGTGAGAGTATCTGGCATTCTTTTTGTAATATGAAAAGTGGATATTTTTCTCGTTGTCCTCTGCATCTGGTGTGATTTAAAAAAGATGGTTAACATTTCTAATAAAATTTATGATGTAGATGCCTTAGTATTCTTTAAACTGATTCTATCAACTTTTCCATTTGTATTCAATGGCATTTTATCAAGGAAGATGATTTTCTGGGGACAATAATGAGGGCGCATTTTTTTCTGACAAAATGCAAAAATATCTGAGGTCATAAGAGTAGCTTGGCTCTTAACAATCCAAGCACAGACTTTTTGTCCTCTTATGGGATCATCGATTCCTCCGATAACTACTTCGGCTATTCCAGGACATTGGAGTAGAACTGCTTCTACCTGCTCTGGGATTACTTTGACTCCACCTGTATTAATGATACCATGTTTTCGTCCCAATAGGTATAAGTTACCTTCCTTATCGAATTTGCCCAGATCTCCAACTGTCGCTTTTGGTCTATAATCAGGAGCCATATAGGGGCTTTCTACCCAAATGGTATCGTTTTCTATCGAGATTGTTACATTGGGAAATGCTTTGCCAACGGAGCTAGGATGCTCTAAAAGATCGTTGGCGGTGGAGTAACTTACATGTCCCAGTTCACTCGCTCCATAATACTCATAGATTCCTGCAGATGGAAAGTATTTTACTAAGGTTTGGACGGTATGTAGATCCATCTTAGCTCCACAGGTTACTGCTGATTGTATTTGGGGAAATGGGGCTTTCATATTCTTAAGCAAAATTTTATAGTTGGCAGGAACCATAAAAATGGCACTAATGTGA
Source organism: uncultured Pelosinus sp. (assembly GCA_963526645.1). GTDB lineage: Bacteria > Bacillota > Negativicutes > DSM-13327 > DSM-13327 > Pelosinus. The sequence continues at coordinate 35,163 of CAUROG010000007.1, forward strand.
TTAGTTGTAATTTCTCGGGCCCAGGTGCGGGGCATGCTATTACTTGCAAACATAACGGTTCCACCCTCAGCAAGAATATGGAGACAAGCATTCAGATTCGCCGTGTAAACAAGTGAACTTACCAAATAGAGAGTATCTGAACTCGAAAGCTTAAAAACCCTGCTTTGACTAGGGAAGGCCCTAGTCCAACTTTGGTGATCTCGCCATATTAGCTTAGGGGTGCCAGTACTTCCTGAACTCAAGGCTCCCAAAAAGATATCGCTTTCGTTGATTTCTGGCAATGATAGGGCTGCGTTGGTTGGAAGTTGAAAATTCTCATGGATATATAGGTTCAGCTTATGCATATCCATGAGAGCAGCACATACTTCTTCAGTGGTGGAGGGGTCTATGAAGACACAAGAGCCACCTGCCTTTAGGATACCGAAGAAATAGAGTAATTGGGAAAGAGGGTCGGCAAGCTTAAGTAGCACCTTGTCACCTTTTTTTATTTGTGCTGCCAAGCGATAGGCAAGACAATCGACTTGCTGTGCAAATTCTTGGTAGGTAAGTTGAAGCTTACCGTGAATGAGACAAATTTTATTCCCTAACATTTCATTGATACTACTATGAATCAGCACGTTTTTCAGCACCTTTCAATGAGGGTTGCAACTCCCATACCTCCAACAGCTCCGATAGAAGCGATCCCTAGTCGCCCGTTTACTTGTTGTAATGCTTTTAGTAAATGCAGCAGAATGATTGCTCCAGAGGCCCCATAAGGATGACCGTAAGCTAATGCGCCGCCAAGAATATTTGTCTTTTGTAGGCTAAAGCCCAACTGTTGGCAGCAAGCCAGTATTTTAACGGCAAAGGCCTCATTAATTTCCATAGCATCCACATCTTTAAGCCGTAGATTATTTTTTTTCAATAGTTTTTGAATGGAAGAGACAGGTCCTAAGGGAAAAACATTGGGATCACAACCACAGCTTGCAGTGCCAGTAATCATCCCTTGTGGTTTTAAATTATATTTTTTTACAGCATGCTCAGATGCAAGAAGAATGACGGCAGCACCATCATGTTTTAAGCAGGTATTTCCCGCTGTGATGTTGCCTCCATCTACAAAAACTGGTTTCATTCTTTCAAGGAGTTTAAGGGTTATGCGGTTTCTGATACATTCATCCGAGTCGATTATTTTTCCAGAGGATTTTATGGGAGTAATGATATCGTTAAAGAGACCCTCTTTTTGGGTTAGGGACGCTCGTCTATGGCTTTGGAAGGCTAGTAAATCCATATCTTCCCTGGAGATAGACATGTGTTTGGCAAGGTGTTCTGCCGCGTCTCCTATATCTGGATCGCCTACCGCGGGAGTAGAGAAGGGAGCTCTTTCGTAATAAACATTTTCTCCTTGAAATCGAGAGTCGGTAGGATTGAATTGCCGCCTGGGAGCCATGCTAGTACTCTCTACGCCACCGGCAATGATCATATCCGCTTCACCAGAGAGGATTTGGCTAAAGGCTAGATTAACGGCACTTAACCCTGAACCACATTGTGTATCAACAGTGATTGCAGGAATGCTATAAGGCCAACCTGCTGCAAGTACAGAAACTCTTGCAATATTGCCACCAGGACCTACAGCATTTCCTAAAATAACTTGCTCTACGTTATTTGGTGATAGTTCATATTTGGCGATTACTTGATTTAGTACAATGGAAGCTAGGTTCTCAGGCAGCAAATCTTTCAAGAATCCGCCTGTTTTACCTATAGGTGTTCTGAGACCGCCTATGATATAGACTGGATTCATGAATGTAGCCTGGCTTTCAGCAATTGGCTATTCACAGCGATGCCAATGACAGTCGCGGCAAACACCTTGAACAAATCTCCTGGTATATAAGGAAGTACACCGACAGTGAATGCCTTCTCTAATCCCATACCTGTAACAAAATTAAGCCATAGCATACCAAAAGTGTAAACAACGATGATTCCACCTATCACGTTCGCTAAAGCCAAACGCCATTTATTATTGTTTTGTCCTTTTAAGAGAGCGATAACAACGGCTCCTACTAAAAATCCGATTAAATATCCCCCTCTAGGGCCAACAAGGATGCCGATTCCCCCTGTCATACCAGCAAAAACAGGCACTCCTACGGCACCTAGCAATAGAAAGGTCAATACACTATAGGCAGCTTGTCTGACTGTTAATATGCTGCCGACCAGCATAATTGCCAGAGATTGGCCTGTAACGGGAACGGGACTGATTGGCAGTGGTATGGAAACCAGCCCTAGCACCGCTATTAAAGCTGCAAAAAGCGATGCATACACATAATCAGTTACTTTATTTTTTTTATACACTTTTTTCCTCCATCACATAAAAATATGTTTAACTATTATTTTATCTCATAAGAACTAAGAAAAAGTATAAATGAATCTGATTGTGTAGTCAACCAAATAAAAAATACAGTTAACGAAGCATCTGTGAAAAGATTAAGAGGGAATTACTGTTGGTACAGAGAATATTTTAATAATGATTGTGCACAATATATGCACATGTTTCGGATTAGGAGGAAAGAAGCATGGAAAGACAGATAAAAGATGTAATGCCTGAATTTTTAGGGATAAAGGAAGCTATGGAATTATCTCGGGAACAAAATCGGGAAAATCACCGGAAGTTTATCAATCCAGAGTTAGTAAATCTTATGGGCCTTTTAAATTTTGATAAGTGTTTTGTTAGGGCACAAGGAACGTCCATATGGGATAAAGACAATAACGAATACTTAGATTTTTTAGGAGGATATGGGGCGTTGAACCTAGGGCATAATCACCCTGAGATAGATGCAGCAGTTAAGGCAGTGAAGGAATTCCCCAATCTGCTTCAAGCGGCTCTAAACCCCTTAGCAGGGGCATTAGCTCACAATTTAGCCTTATTCACACCTGGAGATCTGCAATACTCATTCTTTGGCAACAGTGGAACAGAAGCTGTGGAAGGGGCATTAAAGCTTGCTAGAGCTTCTACTGGAAGAACGAAGTTTATTTCCTGTGAGGGTTCTTTTCATGGTAAATCCTTTGGAGCCTTATCGGTTACAGGCCGAGAAAAATATAGAAAACCTTTTGCCCCTCTATTGCCATGTGTAGAATTTATTCCCTTTGGAGATGCAGACGCTCTTGAAAGAGCTTTGAGCCAGAATGATGTAGCGGCTTTTATCGTGGAACCGATTCAAGGTGAAGGAGGAATTATTGTTCCACCGGAAGGATATTTGAAAAAAGTCAGGGATATTTGTACCAATTATAATACACTGCTAATTGTTGATGAGATCCAAACGGGATTTGGACGTACAGGGAAACTGTTCGCCTGTGAGGATGAGGGAATTGTTCCTGATGTTCTATGTCTGTCCAAATCTTTTGGCGGTGGGGTAATGACACTAGCTGCCTATACTACAACAGAAAAGATCTGGAAAAAGGCCTACGGTAGTATAGAAAAAGCGACTCTACATACTTCTACCTTTGGTGGGAACTCTAGGGCGGCAGCAGCAGGAATTGCTACCTTAGAAATTCTTCTTAGAGATGATTTATCCCGTCAAGCAGCAGAAAAGGGAGAATATCTCATGAAGGGATTGGAGCAATTACAGAAAAAATATCCTTTCCTGAAAGAGGTTCGCGGAAGAGGACTTATGATCGGACTTGAGTTTGCTCAGCCTGAGAAGGGGTTACTTAATAAGCTGACTGGAGGAAAGGTAGAACAGTTAGCTAGTGAATATTTGGGTGCCATGGTAGCAGGAGAGCTCTTAAATAAACATCGAATCATTACTGCATATACTTTGAATAATCCTAATGTAATACGCTTAGAACCTCCTCTAACCGTATCTTATGAGCAACTTGAGACATTACTTGCAGCACTGGACGAGATCTGCGCAAAGAATAGAGGGTTTGGCGATATGGTGATAACCAGTGGTAAAACTATTCTAGGTTCTTTGGTTAATAAATTCTAAGAAAAGATATGAACAGAAAGCTCCTGTAAGCTTATCAAGCTTTGCAGGAGCTTTCTGTATCTCTATTACTCAAAATCGTATAATGCAATGCCCACCATTTTCATCAGATATTTAGCATTGGTTGTTGTGCACCGTCCACTACGAAGTGTATAGTCAAACTGTATTTTATTATTTACATAGCTTTCTGTGAAATGATAATTTACGATCTTACCGTCAATTTCGTTTTCCAAATTGCATAATTCAAAATCATGGGTGGAAATTAAACCTATAATCCAGTCCTTGCTTAGATTTTTTACCACACTTGTAGCTCCGATAATTCGATCTCGGGAATTTGTACCCCGAAATAGTTCATCAATTAAAAAAATCATGTCCTGTTGTTTATGGGAAAAGTCGATCATCATTTTTATGCGCAGCAGTTCTGCGTAGAAGGTTGATATACCACTATTTAAGTCATCATTAATTCTCATCGATGTAAAGAGATCCATAATTGAACATTCCATCTTACTAGCACAAACAGGAGCTCCGCAATACGCCAAAACAAGATTTATACCAATGGTTCGTAACAAAGTAGTCTTTCCTGACATATTCGATCCGGTAATAACACAGATATTATTTTTAATCTCAATATCGTTGCGTACATTTTTAGTTTCAACAATTAAGGGATGACCTATGTCTAATGCGGAAAACGATAATCCCTGTCCAACAAATATAGGAAAGCTCCATTGGGGATGTATCTGTAAGATGACACCTAGACTTGCAATTGCTTCAAATTCACCGATAGTCTGAAGCCAGTTTCTTATTAGCTTTCCATTTTCTTTTTTCCAAGCCTCTAAAGCAAATACACAATGAAAATCCCACAGCAAGAAAAAATTCATAATACAAAATGAAATAAAATTATAACGAAGCTCACTAGCCGTCACGATTCTTTCAAGATATTTTATCTGAAGGGAGGCAGATTTGGTCCCAGAAAGCAGGTTTGATTGCAATTGAGTCAGATACTCATTCTGAAATGTTTCATTTTCAATTAGCTGAATGAAAGTATGGAAAGCGTCTATGTCTTCTTTAAATTTGTGTATCGTATTTAAGGATAATGAATTTTGGGAAAATCCGATGGCGGTAATCATCATTTGAAGGATTATCAGAGTTAATGGTACATAAATCGAGATAGGAATTTCAAAAAAATACAAGGTCATAGTTAGAAGTGTTGCTATAGGTATTATATAAAATAGAGTTTGTAGCCACTTACGTTGAAATAAAGTGGAATCGTTTTCCGCATAGATAAGTAAGCCACTTGGGGCATTTTTAATTTCAGCGGCAAGCATGCCTATACACTGTAATTCTTCCGCGAAATTTTCCTGTTTCGCCAGCTCTATTACAGCATTTTGGCGTGTCTTTATTAAAACAACATCCTTTTTAGGATTTTCAAGAAAATTTTTTAATGTTTGTCTCCCATAGAAAGTTTGGGCAACATTGATCCACTGGAATAAAGATTTTGCACCAAATATATCCAAATCACTTGTATAGGGATGGCTTGGATCAATAAACTCCTGTCCATTTTCTTTAAAGTCAATCCAGCTTCCATCCATTCGGCTAAGGTACTGCTCATTAATATTTATTTTACATCGGGTTTTCTTTAATTCTTTTTCAATGCCCTGATGTTTGAGTACAAAGTAACTAAATAGAATAAGAGATACTAGTAAGGCAGAATAACCATAAAGGGAAGACGCTTTGACAAAACAGAAGCTAGTAATCCCTGCACCAGTTAAAAACACGAATATTCGTATATTGCTAATCTTATTAAATAAACTCTTTTGTGTGTCTTCTTGATTTCTAAAATGTTGTAAGCGACGGGCAAACTTAGTATTGACTGGCATAGATCCTCCTTCATTTTTGAAACTGAAATATAAAAATATCTAGATGATTCTCATTATTAATACTATTTACCATTAAGGTACAAAACCCTGCAAGAGCATTTTAAGGTTATTCAGGAAATTAATCAAGAATACACAACCATATTACTCGTTGAGCAGAATGTTCGATAAGGCTTGAAAATCGTCCAATATGCCTACGCATTTGAAACAGGAAAAATGATTCTTCATGGAGAAGCAAGAGACATTGCCAATAACCCAAGAGTAATGGAAGCCTACCTAGGTGGTAAGAAAACCGGCTGACGGATTACGTTAAATTACTATGATTGGAGGAACTGTAGAATGGAAAATATGTATGTTTTTTATGAAGGAAAGATTGTTCCGGAAAATGAGGTGCACATCAGTGTGCGATGCAAAGGATTTAATTATGGTCTTGGCTGTTTCGAAGGAATACGGGCCTATTGGGATGAGACAGAAAAACAGTTACATGTATTTCGTATGAGGGAACATTACGAGCGTCTTTTGCAGTCCTGTAAAACTTTGTATATCAATATTCCTTATACTGTGGAGGAATTATGCCAGGCCACGATTGATTTGCTTAAGAAAAATAATTTTCAAACGACCACTTATATTCGACCAGTTGCATTTAAAGGCTCTAATCATGTTGCACCTACCTTATTAGATGATGACAACAGACTTGTAATCTATTGTCAACCCATGGGTAATTTTTCTGGAAAAGATGAGCTTCGCGCTGCATTTACTACTTGGGAACGTTTAGGGGACAATATGTTACCACCACGTACGAAACCTACGGCTGCTTATCTTAACTCTGCATTGGCTTCTTTAGAAGTAGTGAGTAAAGGTTATGATGAAGCCTTATTCTTAACCCGAAATGGTCATGTGTGTGAAGGGCCTGGGGAAAATGTATTTATGGTTCGTAATGGAAAATTGATTACCCCACCGCCTTCAGATAATATTCTTGAAGGCATTACCAGAGACACAGTTATGCTTTTGGCGCGTCAAGAACTAGGGATAGAAGTTATCGAGCGTAGTATTACCAGAACCGAATTATATGCGGCGGATGAAGTTTTCTTCAGTGGCACTGCTATGGAAGTTGTTGCTGTTGTTGAAGTAGATGATAGGAAAATCGGTAGTGGGCATCAAGGGCCTATCTGCCGAAAACTGAAGGAATTATTTTTTCAGGTGGCAACTTCTAAGATAAAGAGATATTCTGATTTCTGCACTCCTGTTTATTAAATAACGAAGTCTTTCTAGGACAGAATAAATCCGGCAAGTAGATAACAAATTCCTGCAAGAACTCTCAAGAGATCTTGTAGGAATTTGTATTTTTATAAGCTATAAAGGGAGGTTTAAATAATGAAGATTAAAAAATGGTTGCATTTATGTATAGCTGCTTTGTTTATGCTAAATATAACAGTAACTATTTGTGGAGCTTCTGAAAAAATAAGTCCAGATATAATAAAGTTTCAAGGAATGGGTTGAGAAATTAATGCTAAAGGGGCAAATGTCTTTATTGGAACTCTCCAGAATCTTGCAGGTAAAGATATCGAATTTATAGGTCTTAGGTGTGCTTTTTATGATGTTAAAGGCGAAGAGCTTAATCATGGTGTTGTAAATGTTTACGATGTTGCGAAAGATGGAGTTGCCAAATTCAAGTTTTACCCTTCTGCTCCTTCAGAAACAGATACAGCTTCAATAGTAGAAGTAGATGTATATGCAAAAGAAATTGTAAATAATCCCCGCCTCAAATAAAAGGCTTATCACTTTTCGAATTAAGAACACTAACGGGTGTGCAACCGATTAACTGCAATCCTCCTGGACTCTATCAGAATCGTAGTCTATAAAAAAAATACAGAATTATTAAAAAAACATCTTGTATTTTTGTTGAACATTATAGTATAGTGTTGCCATGTAATAGCAAAAAATAGTAGCAAAATTCAAGAAGTGATCAAAAAATACCCATCAAGTTGGAGGTATAAACTGCTTTCCTCGTAATTAACTGTTTCCTTCTGATTCGAGAAAGGAGGTAGTATACATAGGTGACCACGATTATGTATTGACAGCATTTTAACTCCTTTAGAAATTACTTATTCTCTCAAGTTAGTAAACGCTTGCACCAAGTATGGGTAGAAAGTGGCGAGGGCGCTTTGAATGAAACTGTTAAGGACATTCTTGCTATATAGTTTGATGTAAGAATTGTTTTTCCAAGAGCATAGATGGTACTAATTACAATAGCATCTATTCTCGTTTTTTAAAGAAAGGAGATTGACAATGAAAATTATGAATTTTATGAGATCGTGTACAGTAATTATAATTATTGCTATGATTTTGAGTTGTGGGATTGGGTTTAATCTGGTAATGGCACAAGGTAATCTTCTAAACGGTCCCTATCTATTGGCTCCTACAGCCACTGGCATGACGGTTAGCTGGGAAACACAAACGCCTGTAGGCGCAAAAATTTTTTATGGAATGAACGGACAGCTTACTAATCAACTGGATGTTCAGTGTGAACGGGGGGCTCCTTGGAAAGATAATCCTGAAGGCATCTGTATGTATAGGGCTGTTCTTACTGCTCTTACGTCAGATACCCTATACAATTACAAAGTTGAGCTGGAATCAGGAGAGATCCAAGAGGGAACATTTAAAACTCTAAAAGAAAATCCTAGTGAGCTTCATTTATTTACCATAAGTGATTCCCATGGATTTAAAATGAGTAAGGTGTTTACGGATAGTGTACTTGCAAGTAAACCTGATTTTATTCTCCATTCTGGAGATCTTCCAGCTGGAACCGGCTTTCAGAAAGATAGCTATAAAACTAGCTGGTTTACGCCAGGCGCAGAGTTTTTGAAGAATATTCCTGTTGTTTATATTAATGGTAATCATGACTCGGGACCATACTTTGCTGACTACTTTATGAAAGCAGCTAAAGATACATATAATGCTTCTCCCAATGGACTGAACTATTCCTTCAATTATGGTAATACTCATATTGTTATGGTGAACAGCAATCCTTGGGGTTTTGATGAAATGAACGCGGATTTGTCTAATTTACCCATCGATAAGAAAACAACTGATACCATTAAATCTTCTTTAACATGGCTAGAACAGGATTTACAGTCTGATGGTGCGAAAAATGCAAAATGGCGTATTGTAGTAATGCATCATCCTTATAGTGATAACTTTGCTAATAAACATGTCATATCTATCTTGGAGAAAAACAATGCTAATTTAATGCTGTCTGGACATCTCCATTTTTATGAAAAGAATATTTCTATTGATCCAGCAGTTGGGGCAAAAAGCCTTTACATTACCCAAGGGACCCCAGAGCCCTACCCCGCTGTAATGGATTACGGCAAACCAGGTGAACGGATTTTATCAGATTATCCTGAAGTACTTGCTATGGGCAAAGCTACATACAGCACACTGGATATTACTGGAGAAAAGTTAACATTTAAAACCTATGGTATACCTAAAGGTGAGACTATCCCTCGGGTTTTAGATGAGACTACACTAGCTCACGAAGAACCGAACATTGTCTTGTCTAATGTTGTGATTACGCCGAACAAAGCTGATCGTAAAACTCTTTCGTTTGCAGGAACCGTGAAGAACAAAGGAAATGGGCTTGCTGGGGTAACGGTTAAGATGTTTGATAATAACGAAGAAATCTTGTTAAACATGTTTGGTGTAAATGGCAAAGAGAGACTCGTTGCTCTAAATGCTGGTGAAGAAAAAAACATCACTAGAAACATTGCTATAAACGGTTCTGGTCGACACGTAATCCGAATAGGCGGTACATCCTATACTATCAACATTCCAGAAAATTCTGCTGCTTTTGAATTGAGTAATATGACTACCCGTGTAGGGCAAGGTCAGGATTCTGATGTTGTTTTTACTACCGTCGAAGTCACTAATCCTCATAAGACCGTACGGGAGAGTACTGTAGATTTGTATATAAATGATATAGTTGTTCAAACCCAAAAAACTCGATTAGAACCTAATGAAAGAAAAATAGTTGACTTTGCTTACCGATTTGCTCTGGGTGGGACATATCAAGTTAAAGTGGGTAATCTAGCAGCTAAGACGGTTGAAATTGAAGGTGTTTTGAAGGGCACTCCCCTTGTGAAAGATCTGTCGGGATATGGTAATGATGGTATTATTCGAGGAAATCCTAAAATCACTCCCCGCAATGATGGCACAGTATCTGTATCATTAGTGGAGAAAGATGGAGATTACATCGAAATCCCTGATAGCAGAAGTCTACATGTAAAAGATGGATTTACAGGTATAGTATGGGCCAATCTGAACCGCATGTCCAAGGAAGGTGAACAAGACCGTAATCCAATTATGGTGAAGGGACCTTCTCTCGGCTGGGGTGCTAACTACTTAGTAAGAATGGCAGTGAAAAAGGCTAATTCTAGTATTAGCGGGGGAACTTGTTATAATACTAGTGAGTATTCATGGGAAGGTGGAAAAGTGCCTGTCGGTGAATGGGCTCAATACGCAATGGCCTTTAATAAGTCCACTGGTGGTACAACATATCTTAATAGTAAAAAAGTAGCCGAAATTGCTGGCATAAGTCAAGATGCGGAGCTGCGTAACTGGGAAGGTCATCCAATACTTATTGGATTTTCGTATACTGGACATGTAATCAAAGAATTTAACAGACCTAAATATTTTGCCCATTTCCCTGGTGAAGTCAGTCAAGTCCGATTCTACTCCTCCAAACTATCTGCTGATGAAACCAAATATTTAAATGCGAATCCTGGAGAAGTTGGACCTAAGGCGGAAGATTTACGTGCTTGGTTAAACTTTAAAGATATCAAAACAGAAGGGATTCACAAGACGGAATGGCGTAAACCTTCCGAATTCAAAGCAACATACAAGGCTGATAAACAATTATGGGGTTTTAGAACTTTGACAGTGGGTACTAAAATACCTACAGGTACTTCGTTAATTGCAACAGTTGAAGTTTCTGATAATGCTAGTGCGATAAAAGGATCTAAAGAATTTATTTTAAAGGATGGTAAACAGACGCTCAATATTTCCGATTTGCCTAAAGCACAGTATATCCGTATTGTAACAAAGTTTAGTTCGATTGCTGGACAAGACGGAACATACGTACCAGAATTAAACTTGTACAATGTAATAGCTACTTTGGAAAAAGAAACGACGCAAATGAACTGGGGTACCCGTGCCGATTGGGAAAAAGGCAGTTTTGAAGGTGCCATTGGATTTGAGCCGTTAAATCGGACAAAGATTATTGAGGAATCTACCGATGTACTTCATTAATACGCGAAGCTAAGTTTATAATTCTGCGTATTTGAACTAAAATTCAATAATAATATGAGGAGGCTGTTATTATGTAAATACAAAGCACTAGCGAAAGTAAAACAGGAAAAAGCAGCAGGTAAAATCAGTTGGGTGATCATGATGCAACATAATTCGGTATTCACACAGGATAGATCACTGATAATCAAGAACTCTATGCATGTTTAATGAAAAAGAACCAGCTAATTCTTATGTAAATACCTTAGAAGAAAGCGGGAATGTTGATGTAGTGATATATGTTCATGACCACAACTATGAGTGTACTAAGAATATTAAGGGCTACCGGTGAGGCCAACTACCAACAAGGGGTCTATAAACTGGAATATGCCTTTACAGAAGAGCAATCAGGACGGCTTAGCACCGCTACCCAGGGAAAAGGTACCATTTAGATTACCTTAGCTGGCGCAGGAGCGCAACAAAGAGATATGGAAGGGTGCGGAGATAAATTCGACGGGGTACTTGATTCTGTGAAGGTACGTAAGTGATATATATAATATAAAAGGAAGTGGATTTACATTGAATAAAAAGACTTTATTGTATTTTCTAGTATGGGCTGTCCTCGCGATGAATTTATGTTCAACGCCTGGGATAGTAAATGCGGGTTTTGATGCTAAAACAGTAAATTTTCAATTAGATACTACTGAACAACCGAAGCATATGACCCTTACTTGGACAGATGACCCTAAGACAACCCAGACCATCACTTGGTGGACCAGTACTGCGGTAAATAAAGGTATAGTACAGTATCGTGAGGTTAAAGAAAGGGACAGTAATACTAAAAGCCTTGATGCAGGTCTTGCTACAAAGTTTGTAACAGCGGTGGATCGTGGTGATGAACCAGGTGAAATGAATATTCACACAGCAACGCTAACAGGGCTTAAACCAGGAAAAACGTACACCTATCGTGTTGGTGATGGAAAAAATTGGAGTGAATACAGCACTTTCACTACAGAAAATCCTAAAGATGAGAGCTTTAAAATGCTAATGTTTCCAGATGCCCAAGATACGCAGGGTAATCTGCAAGTGTGGCATGATACATTGCACAGTGCCTATGAAGCTAACAAAGATGCAAAATTTATGACAAATCTGGGTGATATGTCTCACCAAGGACAAGCGTTTAATCATTTCAACAATTGGTTTGATGCTTCTAAGGAGATTAACAAGAAGCTAACTCTGATGCCTATAATGGGTAATCATGAGGGCCGAGACGCTAAAACAGGAAATTATGGCCTAACGCCTTACTATCTGGAACTGTTCACACTACCGAATAATGGACCAGAAGGATATAAAGAAAAAGCCTACTCCTATGATTACGGTAATGCTCACTTTGTGGTTTTAGATAGCCAAATGTACGAGCAGTATAAAACAGACGAAGAAAGAAATAAAGCCATCCAGGCTCAGATAGAGTGGTTGGATAAGGATTTGGCAGCTACTGTAAAGCCTTGGAAGTTTGTATTGTATCATAGATCACAGTATTACATGAAAACCAATCGTGTCAGTACCCACATGAAAGCTTTTGAACCGACTTTTGCCAAATATCATGTCGATGTAGTATTTAATGGTCATGACCATGCTGTGTCTCGGACGTACCCTATTAATAATGGGAACTTTATGTCTAAAGCTTCGGAAGGAACAGTATATTATGTCACAGGGCGCAGTAATATGAACATCCAGACAGATGTCAACGCCAAAGTATGGCAGGCCTTTAATTTCGATCCTCAAAACTTACCAGTGTATCAAACAGTAGAAGTTAGTAAAAGTAAACTAACTGTCAAAACCTTTGAGCAAGATGGAAGACTCGTTGATAATTTTATTATAGACAAAGCTAATCCTGAGAACAGTACCCTTATGGTGCCTAGTGGTAAATTACCTAAAGCTGCACTTGTGCTATATGGCAATAAAATAACCTATGGCGAGCAGCCTGTATTTGAAAAAGGTAATTGGTATGTTGATTTTAACCTCGTTGCTTTAATTTCAGATTCAAAGTACGATAAGGTGAAAAGCACCCTAACCTTTAAACGGTATAAACAAACGGTTGTACTTACGGACGATATGTTTAAAGATGCGTCGCGAAAAATGATTTCTCTTGATGCCTTGCGTGGAATCGGATTTGAATGTATCTACCAAGAAAAAACAAATTTTATCATGATTGAAAGAATTAACAATGGTAATGGCTAAATTCCATGGGGGAATGAATTATATTTGATGTTGTGGGCACATGGGATGCAACTAAGCGTCCCAGTGCCCATATGATTTTATTATAATAGTGATAGTTTATTACTGCAGGACATATGAAGAAACGGGTTGATATAAAACACAAATAGAGTGGTTGAAAGTCGATTTAGCGAACGCAAAACAGGAAAAAGTGGCAGGTAAAATCAGTTGGGTGATCGTGATGCAACATATTAAGACGAGCAGGGATGTCTGGCCTGCGGATAAATTTGCTTGACAGAGACAAAAGAAAGAGTATAATAATAAATAGTTACAAAAAGATAACAAAAAATTATTATTGTTAATATTATTGTAAATGTAATGAGGGAGAACGTTGCAATCCCAAATATCGTTTCAGAGAGCCGGTGGTTGGTGTGAACCGGTAACGATGAGAATGCAAAGATCACTCCTGAACAGCAAAGCTGAAATGTAAGTAAGCCGCGCCGGATTCAGCTTCTTAAAAGAAGTGCAACCGTTATCTTGCTAGGGTTGTTAGACCCGCTGAGAGGTAGACCAATTGGTCTATAAAAAAGGGTGGTATCGCGAGAAATTTTCTCTTGCCCCTTTGAGTCAATTAAGACTCAAAGGGCAAGAGTTTTTTTATTTTAAAACAAATTAGTAGGAGGTTTTATTACATGATTAAGTTTTTTGAGAAGTTAGCAGCATTCATTTGTAAGTATATGACAGTTTGGGTGCTTATTGCTGCGGCAATCGCATTTGTCAACCCTGCTCCGTTTAAACTAGTTGGTCCTTATATTTCCTATATGTTGGGTGTGATCATGCTGGGGATGGGGCTCACCATGTCCTTGGAAGATTTTCGCCTAGTTCTAACCCGCCCTAAAGATGTTTTTTATGGCGTATTTTTCCGTTATTTGATTATGCCCTTGGCTGGTTTTTTTGCGGCGAAGCTCTTAGGCTTGCCGCCGGCTTTAGCTGCTGGGATGGTGCTATTAGGGGCTGCTCCCAGCGGTACTGGTTCCAATGTTATGACCTATATCGCCAAGGGTGATACGGCCCTATCTATCACAGTTTCCAGCGTGAATACGATTTTGGCACCTGTTTTGACCCCATATATTTTTCTGCTATTGGCTGGTTCGATGATTCCCATTGATGCGACTGCACTCCTTATTGACATTGTTAAGATTGTATTGGTGCCTGTCACTGCTGGTGTTGCTCTTCATATGGCTGCCCCTAAGCTGGTGGAAAAAATTATCAAGATTGTTCCTGCTATATCTGTAATATTCATTATCGCGATTTTGGCTTCTGTCGTCGCGTTGAATGCGTCAAAAATGGCAATGGTTGCCCTGGTACTATGCGTTGCTGTGGTATTACAGAATGTTTTTGGCTTGGGTCTTGGTTATTATTCTGCAAAGGCGGTAGGGATGTCTCCGAAAAAATCCAGAGCAATTGCCTTCGAGATTGGAATGGAAAACTCAGGCCTTGCCGTTGCCCTCGCCTTGGCTCATCTTGATCCAATGGCAGCCTTGCCCGCAGCCGTCGGCACTGTTTGGGAATACATTAGTGGGAGTTTACTAGCCAGTTACTGGGGAGGACGACCACTAGAAGAGGAATGTCCAGAAAGTGAAGTCGCACTGGCAGAATAAAGAAGAAGATTGCTGACTGCAAGGGAGGATGACGATGGAAGAGAAGATTGCATTAAAGTATGGTAATGAAGAAATGATATTAAAAATTGACAAAGAAAACATTTTGCAAGTGATTGAGAGCAATCCGGTTACTTTTGATAAAACGGAAACTGAAATTATCCAAGCTGCCCTAGAAGAGCCAATTGGTAGCCTGCGGCTTTCTAAATTGGTGCATTCCGGGGAACGGGTTTGTGTCGTCATTCCAGATATCACTCGTGCTTGGCAACGAACAGACTTATTTCTTCCATTAGTAGTTGAGGAGCTAGCGCGAGGCGGAGTAAGGGATGAAGATATTCTCTTTATTTGTGCACTAGGGACTCACCGTCCACAAACAGCGGAGGAACATCGGCTGCTGCTTGGGCCGAAACTAGCTGATCGATTTAAGGTTCTCGATCATGACTGCCATGATAGGGATAATTTGGTCTATTGTGGTCAGACCTCTTTTGGTACACCCGTGTGGCTCAATAAGATGGCTATGGAATGTGATCATCTTGTTCTGACGGGCGGTATTGTCTATCACTTCCTTGCCGGATGGTCAGGTGGTAAAAAATATGTATTACCTGGTATTGCCTCTTATGAAACCGTAATGGCCAATCATGCCTTGTCACTCAATCCGACAAGGGGACTAGGACCCCACCCTGATGTACGCTCTGGTAATGACGATACCAACCTGATTCATTTGGATATGTTGGAAGCCGCTAGTTTTGCTAAACCAGCTTTTCTCTTCAATGTGGTAACTGCTGAGGGAAGGATTGTGGGTGCTGTGGCTGGGCATTATCAGGTCGCTCATGACAAAGGGCGGGAGATGGTAGATGCCATTGACGGCGTAACCATCCAGGAAAAAGCAGACCTGGTTATTGCTTCGGCAGGAGGCAGCCCGAAAGACGTCAATCTCTATCAATCGATTAAAACACTAATTAACGCTCGCGAGGCGACAAAACCAGGTGGCACGATGATCATTTTGACCGAAAGTCCCGAAGGGCTTGGTGGCAATATAGAAGTGCAGGAAATGATTTTGGGCTATGATACAGTTCTAGAGCGGGAAGACGCGCTAAGGGCTGATTATAGCATCTCAAAATATGTTGGCTATTATTTCTGCGAGTCGGCAGACAAGTTTGACTTGATATTAGTTTCATCCTTAGATCCCGAGCTCCTAAAGAAAGCTAATATTACGATTGTCAAAACCCTGGAAGAAGCACTGGCATTGGTTTATGCAAAACGGGGAAAAGACTTGAAAACTCACATCATGCCTCATGGGGCGAATACTTTGCCCAGACTTGCATAAGGTCGTTCTTGGTCATAGGAGAAAAGGAGTAATTGAGAATAAAATCTCGACTACTCCTTTTCTTTATGACTATGTTTACAGTAATGATTATTTTTATAAGTTATATTATCAAAGATGGGAGCGTGAATAGACGGGTGGGTTACCCCTCTTGTCATTAAAGCGAGTCTATTGTATTGTTATTATAGTGAGCGTTTGCATAGAGCTTGCTAAGGAGGTATTACATAGATGTTGAAACCTTTACAGAAGGTCGCTGCTTTTCTTCTAATAGTTGGTTTGGAAAGAGGCAGAAGCATTATAGCATTGATGGACAATGATGAGATAAGGACAATTGTTCCTGAATTTGAGAGGCTAATCAATCTTTCCTCAGAAATTCAAGAAAGTGTTCGAAAGGATTTTGAGAACTTGGGTTATGAGGACAAAATGAAGCCATCCGAAGCATTAGGTGTTATTCGGTTATTGTTTAATGGGAGTAAGATTAACGACAAAGAAAAAGAAAGATTTTTTAATCGAAAATCGTTTAATATGTAAAGAGATCAGAGAATCTTCCAAATGAACAAATACGTCCAAACTAGTAAAAATTCATAAGTTCAGAATATTAATGAGATTATCTCATATGTCACTTTAGATAATTGGAATGGGCAATGAGTAAAAGAATGCTGATGAGTTCGGAAAAATAGCCTGTGTCCTTTAATTTCTTTAGCAAAGCAGATCTAATATTAAACTTTTTCTTCATAGATGACTAAGAAAATAACAACCTGCAGATACTTAAAAGTATCTGCAGGTTGTTATTTTCGGGACATGTGCTAGCCATGGAAGGGGGAGTATACGTGGCAAATATATTAGCTAAAACCCGTAAAACGCTTGTGCGTACTTTTTTTTCCAGTTCCTTTAATCGCGATATAGTTATGCTCATGATTGTCAGTATAGCAATTGGATCCTCGCTGGCGAACTTAGTAGCAATGTCAGCTAATTCATATTTTTCCGGAACCATATCCACTCTGGTTGGCGATTATGGAGAATTTGATCTGATTATTAATGTTCGGGAAGAAATAAAAGAAAATGGGAATGCACAGGTTCAAAAAGTGATAGAGCAAGTTTTCCCGGGGGGGAAATTCAAAGAAGGGCCAACATTAAATGGACTGACTAGCTTTTTAGTGGCTTTGCCGGCACAATATAAAACGAAAGAAACCTATGAGACAATTGACAGCGTTTTTGGCAGTGTCCCTGGCCGTTCGGGTATTAGTATTATGACCGAACCACGCATAACAGTGAAAGCCGTGCCCGATGGAGCAAAAAACACTATTATTGAGCAAATTATGCATATTGATGGTGTATTGTTTGCCTTTCGTGATGGTGGTTCGGTTACGGTCATTATTAAGTCTCTTGACAAATCATCTTATGTCAATGCCGAGGTTGAAAAATTACTCGGCCAGTACCATACTATTGACATTGCATTTCCAGTTGGTAGTGAGCCCGAAAACTCTATGCGTCTAGGTGAACAGATTGCTAATGCAATCCGAAGCGAAAAGGCAGCTGGCTATGCTGAAAGCGTTTCAGTAGACAGCAAAAGCAATGATATGGTGTATTTGGTAAGTTCTATGATAGAGCTGAAACGTTTTTTGACTGCTTTTGCCACCAAAGCTAAAATTACTCCAGCAGCTGGAGTTACGTTCATAATTGGTGACTTCATTGCTTTTCAGGGAACAGCACCGAATGCTCTTGTTACTGGTGCAGAAGTAGATGCTGCAAATGTCTTAGTGAAGATAACAGCAGCGGAGAGCGGTGGGCCAGTAGAAGGAATGGTTACCCAAGGAGAAGGGATGCAAGTGTCAAATAATCAAGGATATGCGGTTATCAATAATGTTATCGGCGATCCAGTCGGTACGGCGACTTTTCAGAATCCGCGCAATGAGCTAGGAGATGCTTTGAAAGAAACATCGGATTTGGTTCTCCAAATTCCAAAGATTGCCCAAGATGCCCAAAATATGACTGGCGTTGCCAACAATGCACTAAGCAGCTATACCGGCAGTATAACAGCAGTAGAGCAGACCTTGAGTAGCTTAGCTAGTGCAGGAACAACTATCCAAGCAGCAACAAGCGGCTTGGCTAATCTAGATACTAGTGCCATTCAACTGCAATTGACGAACTCTTCAAATGCCATGGGCAGCCTTGTGAATACCTTGCAAATCATCAAATTACTGAATCCCGATGTATCATCTTCTATTAACGAATTGACGGCAACACAGCAAAATCTTACTACTCTACAAAAAACACTAGGTGCCCTTGATAATGTGGCTGCCGATGCTCGTAAGGCTCGATCAGCCATTGATAACATCGTAGTCAATGGCAATAGTATGGTCGCTAATTTACGTGCCTTTGACGTAAATGGATCCCGAAAGACGCTCACTGAAGCTAGCACCAGTATTACTCAATTGCAGCAGTTTAATACACCACTTGTTGCAGCTCAATTGCAGCACCTTGGAGCAGCCGTACCAAACTTAAAAGATGAAGAAATCAGTCGCTCCATTAATCTAATGGATAAAGTCATAGCTGGTCAAGCAATACCCAGTCAGCGTATTCAAATCCTGACAAGGAGCAATATTACAACGGAATTTGCAGGACCTATTATCAATCGTGTGGTAGGGCATACTAATTTGTCCCTATATACTTCTGCTGTGGGAGTTATCGAGCCTGATCCCCGCGCCGAAGTTATGATGATTCTAACCCAGGTTAAAGCTATTTTAGCTGCCATGATTTCATTAATTGCCACATTACTATTCTTAACTCTTGATCATACGGCCATTATGACCGTTATTCGTAGAAGGCGGACGGTTAATAGAGCTCTGCGGTACAAGGGGTGGAGGCGACTGATACAGGGTATAAAAAACACCTTTACTGCGCCAGAATGTCTCTATGGTATGGGTATCGGTGCGCTGATGCTTACAGCTATGTTTGTTTTGTCAGGTGGTGGAATTCCGAATTTGCCGTGGATTGGCGTGCCGTTTTTAGGGATGGCTATGGGTTTGTTAATGGCTAATAATGCGGAAAAGATTAGTCCAATTTCATCAGATGAAGTGACCGCTGGTGAGGCACTTGGGTTATCCTTTGACGAGGTAATGCGGGAAATTGTCATACCTAACGGACGTCCAGGATTGCTGCAGACACTGAATCGGAGAAAAATGAAGTTTAAATAAGTTAGGTGTGGATAAATATGCTTGTCATTGAAAATCTTTGTAAGCAATTTGGCAGTTTAGTAGCTGTTAATGAATTTAACCTTAGCGTCGAAACTGGAGAAACAGTCGTGCTTATGGGACCTTCTGGTTGTGGCAAGTCGACAACCATTCGTACGATAAACCGCCTAGTGGAGCCGGATCACGGCTCCATCATGCTGAATAACTCCAATATTCTTGCAATGGAACCTGATGAATTACGGGAGGTCCGCAAACGGATTGGCTTTGTATTTCAGCATTTCAATCTCATTGGACGTTTAAGCGCCCTTGAAAATGTTATGCTGGGACTAATAATGAGCGGCATGAAACGAGAAACAGCTGAGAGTAAAGCAACTGAATCATTAACTAAAGTTGGATTAGAGAACCATCTGCATCAAAAGCCAGAGCAGTTGTCAGGTGGACAACAGCAGCGTGTGGGTATCGCGAGAGCTTTAGCATATGAGCCAGAGCTTATGCTTTGGGATGAGCCTACTGCATCGTTAGACCCTATTTTAGTGCGTGAAGTATTGGTAGTAATGGAAGATTTAGCTCGTTATCGCGCCAGTACTATGATTGTTGTAACTCATGAGTTAACCTTTGCACTAAGAGTTGCTGATAGGATCGTGCTTATGGATAAGGGAAGTATTGTGGAAGAAGGGAAACCTTCTCAGGTATTTGTCAGTCCTGTCTCGGACATTGGGAAAAAGTATAAGGAATTAATTGAATATCAGATGAATACAAGTGCACAAAGCCTATCCGGCAAAACATAAGTTAAGGGGCTGATATTAGGAGATACTCCAATATCGGCCCCTTAAACAATATAATTTTTTATTACTGGATTATTCGCTCTTTTTTGCAATCTGACGAATCTTGTCACCAGAGATGACTTCTTCTATCTGTAGAACTGTTGCTACTTCATGCAAGACTTCTATGTGATCAGTCAGAAGCATGTTGGCAACTTTCTGCGCCTCATTTAGCAATGCCCGAATTTCCTCATCAATGCAAGCTATGGTTTCAGGACTGAGGTCGGTGCGACTTGTAATACCGCTTTGCAGGTAATTGCCCGTTGCCATCGCATAGCGTACTGGCCCTAGCCTCGTCGACATTCCAAACTCAGTTACCATTCTTCGCGCTAGCTCGGTGGCTCTTTCCAAATCATTAGAGGCACCTGTGGAAGATTCATTGAAAATCAGGAGTTCTGCTGCGCGGCCTCCGAGCATAACCGCCATTTTTGATTTCAATTCGTTTTCACTCATAAGATAGTGATCTTCCTCTGGCATTTGCATAGTATAGCCTAATGCACCTTTGGCAGTGGGAATGATGCTGACCTTGTGTACTGGATCGGTATCAGAAAGATAGTAAGCGGTAAGAGCATGGCCAACCTCATGATACGCAACCTTTTTACGAATATCTTCTGCTAATGGTGTTTTGCGCTGTAGACCAGCAACTATCCGTTCAATTGCTAGGTCGAAATCAGCCATAGTAACCTTTTCGGAGTTGCGACGGACGGTTAGAAGTGAAGCCTCATTGGCTATATTCGCTAAATCCGCCCCAGAAAAACCGAAAGTGATCTTGGCGATTCTGCTGAGATCAACATCGGTGCCAAGTGGTATATTGCGGGTATGAATGATCAAGATTTCTAAACGTCCCGCTTCTGTAGGCAGAACTACTTGAATTTGACGATCAAATCGTCCAGGTCGTACTAAAGCGGGATCAAGTATTTCTGGGCGATTGGTAGCCGCCATAATGACTACACCAGAGTTGGCCTTAAAGCCATCCATTTCTCCCAATAACTGGTTTAACGTATTTTCCTGTTCGCTGTTGGTACCAATATGGGCCATGCTAGCTCGAGCCTGACCAATGGCATCAATTTCATCAATGAAGATAATGCAGGGAGCCTTCTTCTGTGCCTGTACGAAGAGATCACGTACTCGGGCAGCACCAACGCCGACGAACATCTCCACAAAACTTGAGCCGGTAAGAAAGAAAAAGGGTACTCCTGCCTCACCAGCAGTAGCTTTTGCTAACATAGTCTTACCAGTACCAGGAGGACCCACCAGCAGTACTCCCTTAGGTAGCTTAGCCCCAAGTCGATTAAATTTTTCCGCATTTTGGAGATATTCAATGATCTCCCTCAACTCTATCTCCGCTTCGCCCACTCCACCTACATCGCTAAATTTAACTCCGATCATTTCACCCTGAAGTTCCCGAGCGTTGCTCTGTCCTAAAGACATGGCATTTTTTCCTGAAGCACTCATCCGTTTGAATAAAAAATACCAGATAAGAAGAAGAGGCAATAGGGGAAGTAGCCAACCTAAGGTAGATGCCAATAAACTCTTAGATTGTGCCTGGGATGAAAAAGTGACGCCTGATTGTATCAGGCGATCTGTCAATGTTGGATCATTGACAGGTACTACATTTGCCACACTTTGCTTAGGATTTTCCTCACCCTTACGGGAATAAATGATCCGATCGCTTGTCAGCAGGACATGATCTATTTTTCCTGTTGACAGATCTTGTAAGAATATATTGTAGCTAACTTCTGTCTCACGAATTATGTAGGGCTTGTAAATCAAATCATTAAAAACTCCAGCAATTAAAAGCGCCGCTATGAAAAACCAAATTGAGAATTTACGCTGTTTTTTGTCCATGATATAGCCTCTTTTACAATAAAATTCTAAGCAATATATTCCTAGGGATTTCTAGCTACACCTAATGTCCACATAATAAAAGAACGTATAGCATATTTTCTAGTTTTGACCTTTACGTATTTTTTAATACTGAGTTCATCTCAAATCCTGTGAAAAAAACTGTTGTTAACTGATGAGTGCAAACATGACGGGTTCCTACTTGCTTATAATAAAAATAGAGTCCTAAAATTGGCGTATTGATTGGCCAATTTTAGGACTCTATTTTTTCAGGATATAACCCTTGCTAATTGCATCTGCCTATTAGCTGATATTACTTACTTTTTCATTGCTGAAATGACAGATACCACTGTATCGCCAACTTCTTCTGTTCTTGCGGTTCCTCCCATATCCACAGTTAAGCATTTTCCTTGAACCATTACATGTTCAATAGCATTTAAAACGGTCTTTCCCCAGCCTTCCAGTCCGAAGAAATCGAACATTTGGCTGACTGACCATATGGATGCCAAAGGATTAGCGATTGACTTTCCTGCAATGTCAGGCGCAGACCCATGTATTGGCTCAAACATAGACGGATATTGGCGTTCAGGATTTATATTTGCGCCTGCTGCCAAACCCAGGCCACCAGAAATGGCTGCTCCTAAATCAGTAAGTATATCTCCAAAAAGATTGGAAGTTACAATAATTTGAAATCTCTGTGGGTCTTTTATAAAAAACATGCTGGCTGCATCAACCAAATAAGAAGAGGTCATTACATCTGGGTATTCCTTGCCAACTTCCACGAAAACTTGATCCCAAAAAACCATGGAATAATTTAAGGCATTTCCTTTACTAATACTTGTTAGTGTTTTGCCTGTTCTTTGCGCCAGCTCATAAGCATAGCGAATAATACGCTCCGTTCCCTTGCGGGAAAAAACTCCAGTCTGTAAAACAACCTCCTCCGGCTTGCCTTTAAATAGCCAATCACCTGCCCCGGCATATTCCCCTTCACTATTTTCCCGAATAACAAGCATATCAATTTGGTCCCGTCTGATATCTTTCAAAGGGCATGGCGCACCTTCAAGCAATTGAATGGGGCGCAAATTTACGTACTGATCAAATCCCTTTCTAATTTTAAGAAGTAAATCCCACAGGGAAATGTGGTCGGGAACACCAGGATACCCAACTGCTCCTAAATAGATGGCATCAAACTCTTTTAAACGTTCCATCCCGTCATCATCCATCATTTTTCCATGTTTACTATAATACTCACATCCCCAGGGGAAGTATACAAACTCAAAGTGAAAATTCCCATCCAGTTCAGCGACTTTCTTTAATACTTTAACTCCTTCAGCTAACACTTCTGGTCCTACTCCATCACCGGGAATCACTGCAATTTTGTATGTTTTCATAAAAAATAACTCCTTTAGGTATCAGATTTATTGTCTCTAATTTACCATATATTGTAATGGATATAAATACCCAAAATGAATGGGCTGATCCACTGCTTTCTACTTTTCATTGTTCGTAATGTTTTTAAACTGTGTATGTTCTAAGACAAGCTAAGTGAGTTATAACAATCCAGTAAAAGTAGGGTTAGCAAATGTACGGGCAAATACTAATCAAGTCGTTCTATATGGATTTTGCGTCTCTTAGAAGCTTTAAGTATTTTGCTGTATATTTCGATATATGTAGTAGAAGTAATGGACAACATGCTTATCATTGGAGGGGGGGATTTTTATATACAGCGTAACTTTAGATGAAATACAGCCAGGCATGTACTTATCAAAGCCACTCATTACAGCCGATGGTACGGTTTTACTTCATGAGGGTATTGTAATGAAGGAAAGATACATTGAGTATCTTCGCGATAAAGGTTTTACATCTCTATTTGTTGGAGATCCTGAAGATCGAAATACGCTTGAGATGAAAGAAGATTTGTATAGTCCGAAATATAGGCAAGAAGCCATTGGTGCTGCACGAGAGGTAATTGATCACTTTAGTGTGGGTAAAGGATTAAATCTGGATAAAGTAAAAAAAAGAGTCAGTGAATGGATTAATCAACTTGGACAGAAGCCGGAAAATATGATGAACCTTCTGGATATACGTCGTAAGAAAGGGTATATGTTCTCCCATGCAATTAATACATGTATTTTGTCAATTATGACAGGTATTGCTATGGGTTATGACGCCAAGCAGTTAGATGAGTTGGGCTTGGCGGCTATACTTCATGACGTTGGCAAAATTAAATTTTCAAAGAACGTAGCGCAGCAGTTTCCCGAATATTTAACGAAAAATGAAAGAGAAGAGTACAGGCGGCATCCATTTTACTCGTTAGAGATCTTAAGGGGAAATTATACTTTACCCGTCAATGTTCTTAACGCCTGCTTTCAGCATCACGAACGCTGGAACGGTAACGGTTACCCCATGGGCCTTAAGGGGAACGCTATTTCTGAATATGCCCAAATTATCAGTATAGCCGATGTCTATGAGCGTTTGATAGCGGGGATGCCCCATCGCCTGCCTACACCTGTATATTATGCAGCCGCGATTCTGAACAAAGCAGCAGGAGAGTATTTTAATCCAGCTATTGTGGACAAGTTTAACCAGAATGTTGCCATCTATCCTATTGGAAAAATGGTGCGGCTAAATAACCAGCAAAGTGGCGTGATTCTTGGCGTTGACGTAAAAAACAAAACTACCCCCATCGTTCGTATTACATCCAGCCAAGATGAGAACGACATCAATAAGGTTGTGGAACTTGATCTCATGAAAACCCCAGAACTCTTCATCTTAGATTTTGAAGAATTATCTAGTTATTCACAGGTCTATGCCGATCGCGCATATATTTCTCACGTCAAAGAGCAGCAGGTAGAATAGGGATGATGAAGGCCAAGGTCAGTAGAAAGGGCTACCTCTTGTGCTTTTGCATTTTGAGATGGCTCCTTTCTTGGTTTCCTAGTATAAAAATGGGGCAAAGGGCCTAGGAAATTAAGACATTAGCATGTGTAAAAGAACTTTATTTATTACGATAATAATAGTAACAGTACATGATTAAATTTTCAAAGGAGATGATGTTATGATTATTATTGAATGTTGGTTATCAAATCTATTACATATTGGTTTGACTGCTGGATTTTTATTATATTTATATCGTCTTAATAAAACATTAAATGACTAAAACAGTGGAACTTTTTTTCATGTAAAACCTCGATCAGTCAGTGAACTGAACGGGGTTTTATTTTTTTAATAGAAAATTATAAGAGGGCACCTCTCAAAGGGGGTCCTCTTATAATTTTCTGGAAGGGTTAGACGAAGTAAATAGAAATGATAATTGGTTTAGTGTAAACAAAGTAGATTTTTGAACTACGATTAAAACAAAAATAACACTCATTAGATTCTAAACATAATATAAAGAAGAATTGATTCAGAGGAAGTTGAGGCTTGGTCATCGGATATACGGAGAAATCATTAGGTATTTCAAAAAACAGGAAGGGGGAGTCTTTTCTATGTCAATTACAAGTGATGTACAAATTTTTCTCTGGTTTGTAGGGGCGCTTCTGGCGGCCAATTTATTGGCAATGGCATTGTTTGTACTGTTGGCTAAGTTACCCGAGAGTAGCCTAAAAGGAGTAATTAGAAATATAATTTTCGAATTGGACAAATTTACGGATGAGATGGAAAACAGCGAAAAGCGAAGTCAAGCCATACAGCAAGTTAACGAAATTTTAGGATGGCGGCAATTTGTGATACCGTCGGCACTCATTGGCTGGATCATTGATCTGGAGGTTGCTGCCATTCGCAAAATGCAGCAATCCATCGATTCATCCAATCGGACAGCAACAAGGCAGATTACCTTGGTGGAACTAAAACAAATGGCATTACAGAGCAAAAGTAACTTATGGTCTGCAGCCCAAGATATAGGGCGGGATGTAAAATTATATCTTCACTGGTCAGCTGGGCATTATGGTCAATTCTTCGATGATTATCATATTAATATCGACCAGGATGGCAGTATCCATGTTACTACCAATGATTTATCTCAAACTAAATCACATACTTATAAACGTAATACTGCTGCCATCGGTATATCATTAGCTTGTTGCTATGAGGCTAATACGAATGACCTTGGAAATGAACCGCCAACCTCTATGCAGATAGAGTCAATGAGTCAAGTGATAGCTGTGCTATGTAAAGCATTGGATTTGACTGTTGATATTTATCGCGTCATGACACATGCAGAGGCGGCGAATAATCTTGATGGCTTGAATCCGAATTACGAAAACAACGGTTATCCTGGTGGAAAATATGGGCCTGGTTTTAGTTGCGAACGATGGGACTTGTGGTTTATACCTGGAGTTGCTAAAGGAGAAGGCGGTAATGTTCTGCGTGGAAAAGCAATTTGGTACCAGCATAATGGAGTAGGTTTGTAGCATAAAGCATCAAACGTTACAGTAATACTATTCAAATCGATTTAACAATTGTTAGCCTGCTGATCTCTTTTAAGAGCCCAGCAGGCTATTTAGCAGTAAAAAAATATTATAAATATAGTTAATAAACAGAACAGGAATCCAATAGGATCGTAACGAATGGGTATCAACAATTAGTTGTTAAAAGGCTAGGAATAGGACAGATAAACCCCAAAAATCCAAAGAGTATGGGAAATTGCTTATGGTAAAGGAGGGAGAGAAGGGAAATGAGCTTTTTAGGAATTGATTTAGGCACATCTTCTGTAAAACTGTTATTGATGGATAAAGCGGGAAGTGTATTGCAAACTGTATCAAAAGAGTATCCTGTGTACTACCCTAAGATCGGTTGGGCGGAACAAAGCCCTGAGGATTGGTGGAATGCTGTCTGCGAGGGAATCCGAGATGTTTTGTCTGCGGCCAAAATTGCACCAAGAAAGGTGCAGGGGATTGGCTTAAGCGGGCAGATGCATGGCTTGGTCTTGCTTGATAAAGAAAAACGTGTGCTGATGCCAGCCTTATTATGGTGTGACCAACGTACCCAGGAAGAATGTGATGAGTTAAGTGAAAGATTGGGCCATAAATTATCGAAATATACAGGCAACAAGGCGCTTACTGGTTTTACCGCTCCCAAGGTATTATGGGTAAAGAAGAATCGTCCAGAAATTTATGAGCAGATCCAGCACGTTTTATTGCCAAAAGATTACATACGGTGGAAATTAACTGGAGAATATGCAACGGATGCGTCAGATGCGTCAGGAACCTTGTTTTTTGATGTGGCTCATCGTCGTTGGTCGCCTGAAATGTTAGAATTTTTAGGATTATCAGAGGTGAACTTGCCCACGTGCTATGAATCTTATGAGGTAACGGGTAGAGTTACAGATCAAGCTGCACAAGTAACGGGACTTAATGCTGGTACTTGTGTTGTCGGGGGTGGTGGGGACCAGGCGAGCGGTGCGGTAGGAACGGGCGTGGTAACGGCTGGTACAGTGTCGGTGGCAGTTGGTACCTCCGGCGTGGTATTCGCCTGTCAGGAGCATTACTCCGTTGATAGCGAAAATCGTCTGCATTCTTTTTGTCATGCCAATGGAAAATGGCATGTCATGGGAGTTATGCTATCTGCTGCTTCTTGCTTAAAATGGTGGGTAGAAGAGGTCTGCCAATTGAATGATGCTGGTTATACTGCCTTGTTAGAAGAAGCAGCAAGAGTTGCGCCAGGAAGTGAAGGATTGCTCTTTTTACCCTATCTGATGGGAGAACGAACCCCTTATAGTGATCCTAATGCCAGGGGAACTTTCGTAGGGCTGTCCATGACTCATGGCCGAGGGCATATGACTCGGGCTATTTTGGAAGGTGTCGCCTTTGGCTTGCGTGATTCCTTGGAGATCATCCGGGAGCAAGACATTCCGATTCATGAGGTTCGATTGAGCGGTGGTGGGGCCAAGAGTGTTTTATGGCGTCAGATACTATCCGACATTTTCGGTTTGCCCATTCATGTGGTGAATTCAGTAGAAGGACCTGCTTTTGGCGCAGCTATTTTGGCTGCTGTAGGAGCTGGGGAGTTTGTCGGAGTGGAAGAGGCGTGTGGTGCAATGATCAAAACTATGGAACAAACGGAACCGATTACGGCTAATGTAGAAAAATACAATACTTTATATGGAGTTTACCATCGGCTGTACGGTGCACTTCAAGATTCATTCCAAGACCTTAGCGTGATCTAGCAGTGGGCAAAGTGATGGAGGATCAGCTACGTTTCGTTTGCTTATTAGCTAGCCTAAATAAGCGATAGAGTATGATTGGTCCGTATGAATCATTGTAGAAAAGGAGTGAAATGGATTGGGTATAAGAATAAAAGAAATTTCATTTAAAACCTTTGGAAAGTGTATAGAACTATCTAATGGCAGCATCGATGTAGTCATAACCACAGAGTGTGGTCCTAGAGTGATCCGTGTGGGGTTTATAGGACAGGAAAATGAATTTTGTGATGATAGCCTAGTTTCTAATAGGACGTATGATAATGAAGAGTGGAAGATGAGAGGAGGACATCGATTATGGCACAGTCCTGAGCACTTCCCACGTACTTATATTGCAGATAATGATCCGGTAGAATGGCAGAGTATTGAGAATGGCGTTATACTTACGCAGAGGAGTGAGCCTTGGGCGCAAATCCAAAAATCCATGCAAATCACATTGGCAGCCGAAGAGAATAAGGTAAAGATACGACATAATATAATTAATAAAAATGCCTGGGCGGTTGAATTATCGGCTTGGGCTATTAGTGTCATGGCACCAGGGGGAAAAGAAATAGTACCTCAGACAATACGTGATACCGGACTATTGGGTAACCGGGTGATTGCCTTATGGCCATATG
This sequence comes from uncultured Pelosinus sp., assembly GCA_963526645.1. Classification (GTDB taxonomy): domain Bacteria; phylum Bacillota; class Negativicutes; order DSM-13327; family DSM-13327; genus Pelosinus. The sequence continues at coordinate 64,151 of CAUROG010000007.1, forward strand.
CTAAAATGAATGATCCCAGAGTTTACTGGGGAGACAAATATATAACGGTTAAGCAGGATTCAGCTGCAAAACAAGCTTTCAAATTTGGTATCTCCAACGAAGATGGTTGGGTAGCTTACTTGAATCATGGCAATGCATTTATCAAGAAATATACTCATGTCATTGGAGCCAAATACCCAGACTTTGGGGTCTCCTATGAGACGTATACGAACGATTTTATGCTGGAATTAGAATCCCTGTCGCCTCTGACTCGCTTAGAGCCAGAAGCTACCTTATCCCATGAGGAAGAGTGGGAGCTCGTTCAAGGAGTGCCTATGCCTGACAATGATGAAGTGAGTATTGATGATATTGTGAGACAATATCTAAAAAAAGCGAAGTAAATATAAACTTTATCAGTGATAGTAGGGATCTAAAAATAATAAGGAGCTCTAGTAAGGTTGATCAACCCTACTAGAGCTCCTTATTATCTTTCACTACTTATCACACTCATCGCAGGATCTTTTCAAGCAGTTTATTCGTCACCGTTTGCTTTAGTTCTCCCTTGGAAACTGGAATGTCCTGCTGTTTTAGTCTTTCTAAGGCTTCCTGGCTAAGTTGTTCGGGGTAGAGGGTCCCGTAAGCGGTTTGAACGGCAATTGCAGAAATATCCGTAGCAGTTCCTTTTTTTACAAATAAACCGGTCATCTTTTGGAATGCAATTCCGTAGGTTTTTCCATCGTGGATGGAGAAGTTTCCTCTTGTAACTGCCGATTCTCCCTTGCCGCTGACGTGACTGTTAAAAGCAAGGGGGCCTTGGACATCTTTATCTGTCAGGCGAGAACTATTAAGATTCTGTCCACTTACGTCTAGCTCATAGCTCTGATCATCTGGCACGACTGACCCGTTAGCTGCTAATGTTCCTTGATATGCTGTACCCTGTACCTGTTGTAATAGTACCTTGTTGTCAGCATAACGAAAGTTGCCCGTTACGCTATCGACATTCATATCACTAAAACTGATTTGAGCAAGACTAAAATTCCCTCCAATATTTGGTTGAGAAATTGGTCCGGAAATTTGCACTTGTAGTGCCAATGGTCGTGCAATCGTTATTCCTGATATAAAAGCCGCTGGATCAGCGTCAGGTAACGCGAAAGTAAAATCAAGCATGCCCTGGCCTGTGTTCCAAGAAATATTTCCATGACCTTGGGCTGGCTGGCCGGAAATTAATAGTTTCAAATCCTCTAAGACGATCCTGGTCCCTTCAGTGCTAAACTTCCCCTGTCCTTCTTCTACTTTCATCTTCCCATTTATTGTGACACCGGAAAAACTTCCTTCAGCTTGGTAATGAAGCGTTCCTTTGGTATCTTGTTGCACATTAATCAATAGTTGGTGCACTGTGCCCCCTTCTAAAGAATATTCTGTCCCAGTAAAAAGCTCGTTAAATTTGACTATATTAAGAGCGTCGATTTGAACTTTGAAGTCACCTGAGAGGTTTTCTCCCCATTGTCCGTTTACATTCACAGTGCCCTGATCAGCCTTACCTTTGATATTGATGGTCATATTCGGGTTATTTTTCCAGTCAATGACACCCGTTGCATTTTCTAATACCTGGGAAAACAAGGCGGTGTCAATATGTATTTTCCCGTCTTCCAGCTCGACTTTACTGCGAAATGTAGCTGTTTCATTCTGATCATTCTTGAGTAAGTCATCCCAGTTGAAATGCTTACTCTCCTGTTTGAACCAAAGTTCGCCTCGCTCTAAGATCACCGTTTCAATTTGTGGCATACCGAGACTCCCACCCGTCAAATCAGACCAACGATATTTCATTTTGATTACCGGGATTTGAGCCAAGAGTGATCCTTGTTGATCATACAGGGACACGTCCTGGATTCTAATATGGCCGAATAATGACAAGTTGACCGTTCCTACTGACAATTGTCCATTAATCTGCTGGCTGATTCGCCCGATGAGTGTATCTTGTACATCTTGCCTAATTTTATCGGCAAACACTTGCCAGAGAACAACCAGCACGCAAATCATACTCAGTAAAATCAATACGACTCGCCTATGCTTTAGTAACCATTCTTTCATTTGCCCTCCTTCGGCGTTGATGTTGCCTGTTTGATGATATATTGTATTTAATTTCGTGTCTCTTTGCTAGAAATCCTCTTTGCTCCTAAGCACTAAAGGGCAAGATACAGAGGGAATTTGAAGAACGTGGAAAAATCAAGATATTTAAAAATAACAAGAAAAACGATAAATATAAGGAAATACAGGCTGTAGACGATATGGCAGAGGCCAGTCATCAAACAAATGAATATCCTCTAATTTCCTGCACAAAAATTAGTCTGGTGTATGCAGGTGAAAAAAATAAGCGAGGAAAATGATGTAACTATTTTCCTCGCTTAATCCATATGTACTTAATGATTCCTAAATGTCTTTTTTAAGATACCAAAAATGTTAACAAATTTTGCATGAACTTTTTTTCTAGGATATTTGTTATTGGCAGGTACTAGTTCTAAATACTGTTCATCAACCCTATAGACATATTTCAAAGTTGCGTATAAGTCAGGAGCATCTCCTGTGATTCCAACAGCGCAAATTTGTCCATTATCAAAGGTGCGTTGTTTCTGTATCAGCGCTAGGTCACCATCAAAAATTTTGGCACCTTCCATACTGTCGCCTTCCACACGCAAAATAAAAAAGTTGCTAGGGTCGCCATTTAACCATTTACTCGGTAGGTCCTCATAATATTCAATGGACTCGCGTACTAAGCAGGGGGTACCAGCAGGGATATGTCCTAAGACGGGAATGGAATAAATCGATGAAACTTCTACTGCATTTACGGGTAAGGCAATTTTTTTATCAGCATTATAATGAATAGGAATATAACCAGATTGCATCATTAAATCTTCAAAAGTGCAGTTGAGATATGGTGCCAGCTTCTCTAGAGTTTGTGGGTTTGCTTTTTGCTCTCCCGATTCCATTCTAGATATTGTAGTATTGCTTACGCCTGAATGCAAAGAAAGCTGTCGTTGACTTTTATAACCACTATCTTCTCTCATTTTTGAAAACCATAATCCAAATTTCTTTAATTGTTTCTCAACATGATCCATCATTGAAAGCACCTCTTGCTTAGTATAAACTCTTTTGTTTCGTGTACGCAATGAGAAAAATGTTGCGATGACGAAATGTTTTTTTGGGGAAAAATAAATGTTGCGCCATCGATGAGGTGGTGATATTATAGTGTTGCGGTAGCGATACAAAAAAGGAGGTGGAAACTTTGAAAAAAAGAAAAGACTTAACCGTGAAGCTCAATATAAAGGCATTTGAAGAAAATCAAAATAAATACCAGTTAAAGGAAGCAGGAAAATGTGCTGAAAGAATGGAGATTAGCCCTTCTCAACTCTGGAAAGTGAAAATGGGTATGCATGATCCAGGTAAGGAATTTATTGCTGGTGCATTAAAAGCGTTCCCAAATACTTCGTTTGACGAATTATTTTTTTTGCCTGGAGTGTCACGATAACGAGACAAATTCCCCGGTATAAATCCATATAAGGAGGTGGTAGAGATTTGATTGTTTCTTTAACTACGGAGCAAACACGGGAGATGTTTCTTTATGTTGCCAAGCAAATGGTTGAAAATCAATCCTTGTTAACACAATTAGAGAACAATAGGGGTGGTGGAACCTATGGTATAGAGATGGCAATTGGCTTTGGTGCTGTCTTAGACAAATTATCGGAGCAAAAACCTCTCCATATTAATGATATTTTCAAAAATAGTGGGATAACTATGCTTACTGCTACAGAAGGATTTTCAGGAGTCATATTTGGGACTCTATTTTTGGGCGGCGTGATAGGTATGCCCATTCTCAAGGAGTTAAGCGTAAAACAATTGGCTGCTATTTTTGCGAAATCCCTGCAGGCTGTTAAGGCCCGGGGGGGAGTAAAAGTAGGTGGCAAAACAGTAATTGATACTTTTGAACCAGCTGTAGTTGCTTTTGGTTACAGTGTCATTGAAGGTGATACTTTTCTGCAAGCATTGCGAGTAGCTGAGTTTGGAGCACAAGAAGGTATGGCTGGCTGTGCCTTTCAAGATCCCGGAGCTACTTCTGTGTGGTTACTTTTTAAGGCTATGAGAGAATGGGTTGCATCATTGGAAAGTAGGACAATATAAAAATGAAAAACAGTATAAGTTAACCCTCGCATATTCTGCGAGGGTTTTTGCGTACAACTTCTTAGAGATATTATTGTACTGTTACCCAAAGGTCATTGGCCCTTTCGGTCTCTGTGGTATTAGGGATGATGGTAAGCTTACCTTTACCTTGTTTTATAGCTGTAAATATAACTTTACTGCTGTCAGCTCCACCCGTTTCTTGTTTCAAAACATCGCCAAAAAAATGTTCGCCTGAAGACGTGAAACGTGTATTTCTTGTAAGGCCTGGTGCTGGTTCAAGGATTAATCGTTGTCCTACTTTTAACATAATATTATTAGCTGAGAGCTGCACTTTATCTTTATCACTATAATTGTATATGACTTTAACATCCTGCAGATCATTTCCTGGCGGTTTGGTAGGAATCGAGGGGGTTGTTGGGGTTGCTGGATTTGTAGGTGTTGATGGTGTTGATGGAGTTGTTGGGGGCGACTGAGGCTCAACTGGGTTAACATTTGTACATCCGCCCAGAAGAAGCGTTACGAAAAGCAGTAAGCCAATGAAAACGATAATTCTTTTTTGATGGTGCATGTTTTTCATAAGAACCTCCTATTGTCATTAACAATTCATCCTCAAAAAGGTAGTGAAAAGATTCTATATTCCTTAATATATAGATTTTCCTTTTGGCGGTATATTATGCATTTAATTAGGAATACCAATATTCTAAAAAATGTGAAATGTATGGATGTAAGATCATCATTTCGTTTACGAAATGATTGTTTAAAGTTTTGTTTAACTTATGTATTAAGTAAGCAGGGGATTGGAAATAGAGGAAGAATGTATAAGAGATATGGGTATAATATGAAATATATTAGGCAAGATTATTCCATAAACACCTAATATGGTGGCTTGCCTGTGAGTCGGCGTATAGCCGTTTTTTAGAAAATCAGAGAGTATATGACTTTTCATTTTACATAAGCGCAACTAAGGCCTGCACAACTAACTAAGAGATTGCTTCACCTTCCTTTACAAAAATAAAAAACGCGTGAGCGTTTTTTTATTATTGTAAAGGAGGAGGAAGATTATGGTGCGATTTAGTGTGAAAGGCACCACCTGGATTACAGATGACTTTATTCGATGTGCTAGTCTGCATGGTGATGGTTCAATTGAAAATATCCAGAAGGAACAATGTTAATGCTCCTATGTAATATGAAGTTGAGGAATTTATTCATTTAATAAAAAATAATAAAATGGAATCAAGTATCAATTCCTTGCAGCTATCATTAGATATAATGGAATTTATTGATGATTGCAGAATGCAAATAGGCCTTAGATTTCCAGCTGATGCGTAAGAAGTTAGGCTAGTTAGACTGGAAAAAGTGAGGTAATATGTAGCTAAATCGTTGCTGGAATGAACGGGAAATTTTAAAAGACATTGGTATTTTACATAGAGGTTGCCTTTACAGTTTTACATATTTCATATATATTATCTTTTATACCCTTGTGTAATTACATACAATTATAGGAAGAGTATTTTATACTTCGGTCTGTAGTGTGTACGCTTCAGGTCTTTATTTGGGCTTCTGGGTACAATATTGTGGCTCATATAAGGAGTATATAGTATGATAGAAGAGAATGATGGAGGTGAATGACATTGGCTATTAAGACAATAGGAAAACATTGTAAAGGCTGTGGAATTTGTGTTACTTTCTGTCCTAAACAAGTACTAGGCTTAGATGCTCTTGGAAAAATTACTATTTTAGATGAAACAAAATGTATTACCTGTAAGCAATGTGAAATGCGTTGTCCTGATTATGCAATATTTGTAGAAAAAAAATAGAGGAGTGATTTAATAGTGGGAAAAGTACTGCTCTTGCAAGGAAATCAAGCATGCGCTGAAGGTGCGATAGCTGCAGGCGTTACGTTTTTTGCAGGTTATCCGATTACACCATCAACGGAAATTGCTGAAATAATGGCAAAACGTCTACCAGAAGTTGGTGGCAAATTTATTCAAATGGAAGATGAGATTGCAGGTATTGGAGCTATCATTGGTGCTTCTCTAACTGGTAAAAAAGTATTGACTGCCACAAGTGGTCCTGGCTTTTCTTTAAAACAAGAATTTATTGGGTATGCAACCATTGCAGAAGTGCCTCTTGTTATAGCCAATGTGCAACGGGTGGGTCCTAGTACAGGACAACCGACATCTCCTGCACAAGGGGATATGATGCAAGCAAGATGGGGAACTCATGGTGATCATCCTGTGATTGCTTTGACGCCAGCAAGTGTACCTGAGTGTTTTACACTAACCATTAAGGCTTATGAATTATCTGAGAAATATCGCATGCCAGTTCTCTTGATGCTCGATGAGATTATCGGACATATGCGTGAGAAAATAGAAGTTCCTGATTATGATACGATTACGAAACCAGTTCGCAAAGGTCCAAAAGTAGGACCTAGCGAGTTTAAAGCTTACCAGCCGGATAGTGATGGAGTACCGCCTATGGCTGATTTTGGTACAGGCTATCGCTATCATGTAACAGGCCTAGTTCATGATGAAACAGGTTTTCCAAATGGGTCACCTGCAGCAACAGAATCCTTAATTAAAAGACTGCATGATAAAGTAGATCGTCATATCGATGAAATTACCATGTATGAAGAATATAATCTGGATGATGCAGAAATTGCCATTGTAACCTATGGCGGAACCGCGCGTTCAGCTTATGCAGCCATTGATATGGCTCGTGAGCAAGGCATTAAAGTAGGTATGTTCCGATTAATTTCCGTATGGCCTTTCCCTGAAAAAGAGATTGCTAAACTGGCTGAAAAAGTCAAAGTGATTGTTGTTCCAGAACTTAATTATGGTCAGATGGTGGGTGAAGTCAAGAAAGCCGTGGAAGGAAAGGTTCCAGTAAAACCCATGTCTAAATATGACTCCGAGCCAATCTCACCAAAAGAATTACTAGAATTTGTGAAAAATCTTTAATTTAGGGAGGTACAATAGATGGAAAAATTAATTGAAAAATATTATCGTCCTCGCCTGCCCCATATTTGGTGTCCAGGATGTGGCAATGGTATTGTTACTAGTTCGATTGTAAAGGCCATTGATAAACTAGGTCTTGATCAAGATAAAATCGTAATTGTATCCGGTATCGGCTGTTCCTCAAGAGCATCAGGTTATCTTAATTTTGATACGGTTCATTCTCTTCATGGTCGTGCTTTGCCTGTGGCTACAGGTATTAAATTAGCTGATCCTGATCTGAATGTTATTGTTATTACTGGTGACGGAGATGGTACTGCCATTGGCGGCAACCACTTTATTCATGCCGCTCGTCGTAATATCAATCTAACTGTTATTTTATTTAATAATAATATATATGGAATGACAGGTGGCCAATTTTCACCTCTAACTCCTACGGATAGTAAGGCAACAACAGCTCCTTATGGCACATTAGAGCGTGCTTTTGATATTGCTGAATTAGCCAAAGCGGCTGGCGCTACCTATGTAGCACGAGGCACAGCCTTCCAAAGCAAAATGCTGGTAGATGTGATTGCCGAAGGTATTAGCCATGATGGTTTTTCCTTGGTAGAAGCAGTGACTCAATGCCCAATTTACTTTGGCCGTCAAAATAAAAAGGGCGATGCTTCTGCAATGATGAAAACACAGCGTGATAATGCTGTTACCATTGAAGCTGCCAAAAGAATGACTCCAGAGCAACTGGAAGGAAAGTTTACTATTGGCGTATTGCATAAAAGCGAGGCTCCAGAATATACAAAACAATATCAAGGCGTAATCGAAAGAGCGCAGAAAGGAGCTAAATAATATGATTGAAATGCGGTTATCTGGCTCTGGTGGACAAGGTTTAATTCTAGCAGGCATAATTTTGGCGGAAGCAGCATTACTAGATGGTAAGATGGCGATTCAGTCTCAATCTTATGGTCCGGAAGCTAGAGGTGGCGCTAGTAAATCGGAAGTTATTATTTCAGAAAAAGCAATTCACTATCCAAAAGTAACAAATCCGAATCTTGTTCTAGCAATGACCCAAGAGGCTGTAGATAAATATTCTAAGGATTTACCTGCTGATGGAATATTGATGATTGATACTACCTTTGTAAAGACAGTGCCACAGCATTTGAAAAATGTGCATCATCTACCGATTACGGAAAGGGTAACAGCAGAACTAGGCAAATCGTTATTTGCTAACATTGTTGCTTTAGGTGCTATTGTAGCCACAACAAAAGCAGTGAGCGTTGAATCCATTACAACAGCGATTCTTCACAGAGTTCCAAAAGGGACGGAAGAAGTTAATAAACGTGCCCTCGAGCTTGGTATATCGTTAGCTAATAAGTAACAAATAGAAGATAATGAGTAGAATGCATAACAATAAAGGAAGCAGCATGTACATGCTGCTTCCTTTATTGTTATGGGGATTATAAGGGCTTTTGGTGTAGAAGTTAAGAGTAAATTTACGGGAATGATGATGATTGCCGTAGCGCAAGCGGATAGTATTTGGAATGTAGGTATCAAGACTGCAGCTGCTCAAAACATGATTGCATTGGGTTTAGATAAGCAACCATGGCAATGAGTGCCATATCACTTAAGAGATTAAAAATTAATTTAAAATCCATAAAAGCCTTCATACAATAAAAAATGTGCATCGTAAAAGGGAGGAATCTATCAGCTGCATAAAAGGTATGATTGTGTGTTAAGCTAAAGACATATTTGTGTTCTCTATCCTAAGAACACGAAGGGTTTTTCATATTACTCTTGATGTTAATAAAACTGGTTGAGATAAAGTTAATTACCGCAATTACTGCACCGCCAAGGAATACATATTTATAGCCCTGAGAACCATTGTTGTACCAAATCAGCCCGCCAATAATAGGAAGAAACATGGTTACAATGTGATCAATGCTAGTTCCTAAAGAAAGGGTTGGTGAAACATCGGATTCAACAATAGCAATTTTTCGAAGGTAGGTTGCTCTCGCCATACTGACAGAACTTAAGGTTTGATCTAGAATATAGCAAGCATTCACGCAGAGGAAGGCATAAGATGGGCTAAAAAGATCCTCGGCAAAGGCATAGCCAAGGCATATGAAAAAAAAGGCGATGGCTTCACTATTTAAAATAATTTTTTCGCCGACTTTGTCAATTAAATGTCCAATAAAGGGTTTAACAAAAACACCTGTTACTGAGATGATAAAAAATAATAGAGCCATTGTTGCTACTTCTTCTTTAAAAATATCTACAAGAACCCAAGGGCCAAAGGTAATAAAAATCTGCTTTCTGGCACCATATAGAATGCATAACCAATAATATAGACCATACTCTTTTCGGAAGATAAAACGAGTTGTACTTTTTACAGTTTGAGTAGATTTAATCTTACTGAGAAGCAGTGCTGCAATGACAAAGGACACAGCACCAATACTAAACGACATGGTATAACTAATATGCAAGAATTTAAATAACGCCCATAAAACAGCGCTGCTTACTACAAGGGCAGCAGTATTTGCGGCACTAAGTTGCCCCAGCTTTTTTCCGAACTCTTTGCTAGTGGCAAAACTCATTCCAATGCTATTGGATAAAGGCATGTAGATGTGCTGCCCCATACTGTAGATAAAGATAGCCACCACTAAGAAAGAGTATTCGGGGGGAATCAAGCCTAAGGAAAACATACCCAAAGCAGCCAGTAAGTTGGCAATAACTGCAATTTTTATATCGCCAAGGGCGTAAAGGGACCCTATGACTAGAACTACGAGTAATCCAGGAAGTTCCCTGGGAAATTCAAGGGCTGAGCGCTGAACAATCAGCATTTGGAAATTTTCTTTTAAGTAGTTGGTGAGTGTTGCTCCATCCACACTTTGACCAATTCCAAGGAATACACTTGCCAAGAGAAAAAGCAGGTAATTTCGATCTGTTTCTCGTAGCCAAGTTTTACATAGTGTTATCATGTATGCCTCCTTACTAAATAGGATAGTTGTTACATCTTATATTGAATGTTACAATAATAAAAATATACCTCTAATTTATTACGCGATGAATGGTTGCTTTTCCTTTTTAGATAAAAGGATGGGAATGGGATTATGAAAAAAATTATATAATAAGAATATTCATGAATATGAGGGGAGTGAAACGTAGTGGTTTCTATCTCGCTTGATAGAAATTGGCTAGGGAAAAAATGGATGATAAAATGTTGGAAAAATATGCCAGACTAATTGTAAAAACGGGGGTTAATATTCAGAAAGGGCAAACTCTGGTAATTGCTTCTCCTATTGAATGTGCCTCTTTTACTAGGATGGTAGCCCAATATGCTTATGAAGAGGGAGCAAGAGATGTTGTTGTAACCTGGAAAGATGAACTGTTATCAAAAATTCGTTTCTTGCAGGCACCAGAAGAAGTTTTTGAAGAATTTCCTGAGTGGCAAAAGGAATTTTATTTATCCTATGTAAAACAGGGAGCTGCCTTTGTTAGTATTGCAGCGTCTGATCCTGAACTTTTAAAGGATGTAAATCCTGGAAGACTTGTAAAAGTGCAAAAAGCCAGCAATACAGCTCTCAAGGAATATAGAGAAAGACTCATGAGTAATAAAAATTCTTGGTGTGTTGTGTCCATTCCTACAAAATCCTGGGCTAAAAAAGTTTTCCCTGACATGCCTGAAGAGGAAGCTGTTAAAAAATTGTGGGAGGCTATACTTAAGACTGTAAGAGTTGATGCGGAAGATCCAGTGGCTGCATGGGAAGAACATAAGAAACATCTGAAAAAAAGCGCAGATTTTTTAAATTCCAATCAATTTCAGTATTTGCAGTATAAAAATTCCCAAGGTACTGATTTGAAAGTTGAGCTTCCCGAACATCATATATGGCTTGGTGGTTCAGAATATACCCCTGAAGGGTTGGAGTTTATTGCCAATATGCCAACGGAAGAAGTATTTACTCTGCCCAAAAAGACGGGCATTCATGGCAAGGTCGTTAGTTCGAAACCTTTAAATTATAATGGGAATGTAATCGATGAATTCTCTTTAACTTTTAAAGATGGAAAAATTGTTGATTTTGCTGCTAAGCAAGGCTATGAAGTATTAAAGGGGCTTATTGAAACGGATGAGGGGTCTTACTACCTGGGTGAGGTGGCCCTAGTGCCTTTCAATTCACCAATTTCTAATTCAAATATATTATATTTCAACACTCTATTTGATGAAAATGCCTCTTGCCATTTGGCAATCGGCAAGGCTTATCCCGTATGCATCAAAGATGGTGAGAATATGGCTAAAGAACAATTGGATGCATTAGGTGTCAATGATTCTCTGGTACACGTGGATTTCATGATCGGAACAAAAGATCTTGAAATCATAGGAACGACAGCAGCAGGCAAAGAAATACCTGTATTTAAAAATGGAGATTTCGCATTTTAAAGAAACTCTTCACGTGAATGACCGTTCTCTGGTAGGGAACGGTCATTTAATTATAAGAATCTGATTCTCTGGCTAATTCTTTGTCAAATGACAACATCCTGCAGATATTATTCTTGATCTTGAATAGGCCTATGAAGTAAGATAGGAAAATAAGAATAGTAGAAGCAGTGTGAAGTTAGTTTACATTCTATTGCTAACTTTTACTATAAAGAACTAGATGCAGTAGGAGGAAACTAATAGATGATAAGAAGAATTATTTTCTTACTTTGGGGGTTATTTCTTTTCGGTATTGGAATTGTAATGACAATTAAGAGTAATTTGGGAACCGCACCATGGGATGCTCTTCACTTAGGCCTCATTAATTATCTTCCATTGACCTTGGGGCAAGTATCCCAGTTAACAGGAATCCTGGTTATTCTCATTAGCTTCTGTTTAGGAATTAAACCAGGCTGGGGCACCATTGCTAATATGTATCTTATTGGTGTATTTATTGATCTTATTGTGGATGGCAAATGGATTCCTGATCCTACACATTGGGTATCTCAAGTGGGATTGTTATTGGCAGGTATTTTGATTATTGGCTGGGGAAGTTTTTTTTATCTTTCTGCTGCATTAGGCGCTGGTCCTAGAGATAGCTTTATGGTAGGTGCCATTGCAAAAACAGGCTGGTCTGTGTGGAAAGTGAGAACTGTCATTGAAAGCAGTGTAGGAATTCTGGGATACTTTCTGGGAGGGCCAATAGGCATTGGTACAGTACTTATCGCTTTAACTTTAGGACCGTCTATTCAATGGGCCTTTTCTCTTATGGGGAAAAAAGCCCAAGATATAAAGCATGATTCTTTGGTGATTCAAGTTAGAGAACAATGAGGAAAAAAAGAAATTGTAAAAATGGAAATTTATAGAAGGACTATTTTGATTTTTGTAAAATAGTCTTCTATATAGATATGGAGTGCATTAGTAATGGAGGATAAAAATGAAAATTGTTAGATTTACTCATGATGGAAAGAGTAAGTTTGGAGAATTGCGGGGAAAAACAATTCAAGTAATCATAGGTGATATCTTTGGTGAATATAGATTTTCAGAAGAGAGTATTCCCTTAGAGGATGTACAGCTCTTAAGTCCTTGTTCGATAACGAAAGCTGTTTGTGTAGGACTGAATTATCACAGTCATGCTCAGGAAATGAGTTTACAACTTCCTAGCAGACCGTTACTCTTTTTAAAGCCATCTTCTACATTAAATCATCCAGGAGAAATGATTGAGTATCCGAAAAGCAGCAATAATCTGCATTATGAAGCTGAACTTGCTGTAGTTATCAAAAAGGAAGCTAAAAATATAAAAGAACAAGATGCGGCAGAATATATTTTGGGTTATACTTGTGCTAATGATGTTACTGCCAGAGATATTCAATTAAGTGATGGTCAATGGACTAGAGGGAAATCCTTTGATACCTTTTTGCCTTTAGGACCTTGTATTGAAACAGATATTGATGCGAGTAATATTAATATCAAGCTGTATCTTAATGACCAGTTAAAACAAAGTTCCAATACTAATGATCTTATCTTTAAAATACCAGAACTAGTGGCTTTTATTACGGAAGTAATGACCTTGTATCCAGGGGATGTTATTCTAACAGGTACCCCTTCTGGAGTGGGACCCATGGAAGTAGGAGATGTTGTTACGGTTGAACTTGACGGTATTGGTTCCTTGACGAACCATATTTCTAGACGATAAGAACAGTACTTTTTAGGAGGTAACGGTGAGGAGATCTTATGTTAGAAAAATAGGTATTTCAGTAATATTTCTTTACATGTGGGGATTGTCTAGCGCCTTGGCTTTTGGCAATGTACAAGATACATTTGTCAATAAAAAATATTTAAAAAGGGACGTCGTATTTGACTTTACAATTATGGGATCGTCTATTGCGACGAAAGATCAATGTATAAAGTACCTTTTAAGGCGTAATCCCTTGCCCTTAATTACGACCACTCCTAAGCAGTTGGTTGATTATTACTATCTAGAGGCTGGGCTTGAGGGTATAAGGCCAGATATAGCTTTTGCTCAGGCTTTACATGAAACAGGTAACTTTCGTTACGGTGGTGATGTGATACCATTTCAAAATAATTACTGTGGATTAGGGACAACAGGCAATGGTGTCAAGGGCGCATGGTTTGATTCAGCGGAAATTGGCGTTAGGGCACAGATTCAACATTTGTTGGCTTATACTACCAAACGCCTGCCTATAATGTCTATCGTTGATCCACGATATAACTTAGTAAAGAGTACAGACAAATTCGGACAATCTTCTACTTGGACAGATTTAAATGGTAAATGGGCTGTACCTGGAAAAACCTATGGACAGATGATATTAAAGATTCACGAGAAAATTCTAATGGAAAAATAATGTAAAGGATTGCAATTCATTAATACTATGACTGGCAATCCTTTTTATATCCCGTTTGTGTCTTAAAAAAACTTTTTACAGTAGAGAAGGAAAAATAAAATTTTTCTAAGGAATAGAAGTTCTGTTTAAGTTTTTAATGTGAAAATGTTAGAATTTCTAATATTAGAGGAAGGATTTGTAACAATTTCGTCGAATAAAAGCAAGAGTGACTGAATAGTCATTTAAAAAGGAGTGATTTGGATAAACAGGTGAAAATGTTCTACCTTATACGAGGTATGTTCCATAAAGGTGTTTGTGACAGGAGGATACAGTAGTTATGTGGGAACAAGTACAGCAAAAAAAAAGTTTTTTAGCGGATTAAGGAGGTAAAGGAATTGGTTCATGTAAGTTCAAAGGTAAGATGGCGCAATTATATTGCATTAGTAATTCTTAGTATGGTGCTTGTAAGTGGTTGCAGCAAGCAAGCAGCACCTGCACCACAGGCTGTGGAAGTAAAGGTTATGCAGGTAGTTCGGAAAGATACTCCGATTACATATGAATTTGTTGGTACAATAGAGGCCAAAAATGAAGTTCAAATAAGGGCTAAAGTTTCTGGTAATATTGTTGCTAAGATGGTAACAGGTGGTGCTGAGGTTTCGGAAGGGCAGCCTCTATTCCGAATTGACAGCCGTCAGTATAATTCCGCATTACTGACAAACCAAGCAACTGCAGCACAGTCAGAAGCTTTGTTAGCCAAGGCACGTAAGGATGTTGGAAGATACAATCAACTTGCATCCCAAGGGGCCATTGCACAGCAGACCTTAGATAATGCAATGGCAGAAGAGCAGCAAAGTGCGGCTGCTGCGAATGCAAATTGGGCTAAGGTACAGCAGGCTCAGGAAGATATTGAAGATACAACGATTCTTTCTCCATTAAATGGCAGAATTGCCATAAATGATTTAAGTGTTGGTAGCTTTGTATCGGCTGGATCGACAATTATGGCTACCATTTCTTCTGTTGACCCAGTGATGGTAAAGTTTAGTATGAGTGAAAATGAATATTTGCATTTTGCTAAGAATAATAAAGGTGCGTCTCCGACAGAGTGGGGACGGGATTTGAAGTTAATTCTCAGCGATGGATCCACGTATCCAATCACTGGGCAAATAGAACAGGTAGATAAAGGGTTAACGACTGGCACAGGAACACTAAGTTTTAAAGCGTCCTTTGCGAATCCTAACAAGCTTCTAGTTCCTGGTATGTTTGCTCGTGTTGCCGTACAAAGTGAAGTGCGTTCGGGGGCCTTCTTAATTCCACAAAGAGCTGTCCAGCAGATGCTGGATAAAACCCTTATCACTGTTGTGGGGGAAGGTGACAAAACAGAAACACGGGTAGTTAAAATGGGTACCAAAATTGGAAATATGTGGGTTGTCGATGAAGGTGTTACAGAAAATGACCGTATTGTTGTAGAAGGCTTTTTGAAAACTCCGCCAGGAACACCTGTATCTGTAAAAATGATTGGCCCGGATGATTTACAAACTCCGGCGAAGCAATAGGAGGTAATCTGGTGGCTAAGTTTTTTATTGATCGTCCCATTTTTGCGATCGTATTATCGATCCTTATTACGTTAGTTGGTTTAATCTCAGCATTTAATCTACCCGTTGCCCAATATCCGCAGATTACGCCGCCACAAGTTAGCGTAAGTGGTAGCTATGTAGGCGCAAATGCTGAAGTTGTGGAACAGACTATGGCCCAATTGATAGAACTGCAAGTCAATGGGACAGAAGATATGGTTTCCATGCAGTCAACTAGTTCTGATTCAGGTTCCTATTCTCTAACTGCAAAGTTTGATTTGAGTAAGAATGCTGATATGGCAACAGTACAAACCCAAAACCGGGTAGCTCAAGCGAATGCGTCTCTTCCTGCCGAGGTAACCATGGCAGGTATTACGACTCGTAAGGTTTCTCCCGATAATTCTCTAATTTTTTCATTATGGTCCCCTAAGGGAAGTTATGATAGTACTTTCTTAAAGAACTTTGGTAGTATTAATCTCGTCGAAGATTTGAAAAGAATCAAGGGCGTAGGTAATATTATGGAATATGGTGCTGATTATGGTATGAGAATTTGGCTGCAGCCAGATAAAATGGCTCAGTTAGGACTCACAGGGAGTGACATCTCTGCCGCTATTGCTACACAGAATGTGCAGGCTCCGGCAGGAACCATTGGCCAAAGGCCGTCCTCTTCACAGCAAGAATTTCAATATACGGCACGCGTACAAGGTCGCTTGACCGAGACCAAGGAATTTGAAAATATTATTATTAGCTCTAAAGATGGTAACGTTATTCATCTAAAAGACGTAGCCAAGGTGGAAATGGGAAGCAAGGATTATGGCTTCCAGAGTTTCCTAAATGGTCAGCAATCGGTAGCCTTTGCAGTTCAGCTTACTACGGATGCGAACGCACTAGAAACGATTACTAAGGTTCAAGAAACGTTAGAAGCAGCATCGAAGAAGTTTCCCTCTGACATTGCTTATTATTCTGTCGTTGATAATACGAAATATGTACGCGAGTCAATGAAAGAAGTTGCCAAAACTTTTGCAGAAGCTCTTGTTTTAGTTCTGCTGGTAGTATTTCTCTTCTTACAAAGCTGGCGTGCAACCCTGATTCCTATGCTTGCAATTCCAGTTTCATTAATTGGAACCTTTGGTGCCTTTATGGTGATGGGATTCTCGATCAACACCCTGACCCTTTTTGCCATGGTGTTGGCCATTGGATTAGTAGTAGATGATGCGATTATTGTAATTGAAGCAGTGGAATATCATATGCGCTATAATGGACTAAGTCCCAAAGAGGCAACGAAATTGGCTATGAGTGAAGTGTCTGGTCCCGTTGTTGCTATTGCCTTTGTGTTGGCATCTGTATTTATTCCTGTCGCTTTCTTTGGCGGAACAACAGGTGTTTTATACAAACAGTTTGCTCTGACTATTGCCGTGTCTATGGCGTTATCTGCCATTGTGGCTTTGTCTTTAACACCAGCCCTTTGTGCATTAGTATTGAAACCTCATGATCCTAATGCCCACTCAGGCATGCTGGAACGGTTTTTTAGTAAATTCAATAATGCCTTTGAGGCTACCGTAGAAAAATATGGTAGTGGCTTAGGAAAGTTGATTAAAAGATCTGCTTTAGGTGTTGTATTCTTGGTGGTGCTATTACTAATAACTGGTAAATTGTTTCAACTAGTGCCGTCTTCCTTTGTTCCTAGTGAAGACCAAGGTTTCTATATTTCGAGTGTTACGCTGCCAGAAGCAGCAAGTGCGAGTCGTACAGCTGCCGTAGCGAATAAAGTAGCGGAGGATATGCGTGCTCAACCAGGTGTATCCGATGCAATTGTCATTCAAGGATTTGATATTTTAGCTGGTGCTCAAAAAGCAAATTCAGCGATTATTTTTACCAAGCTTGCAGATTGGAATGAACGGACTGGGCCAGGTCTAGGGGTTCAGGACCAAGTTATGAAAGTACTGGCTAATAGTGCTCATGTTCCTGAGGCCAGGATCGTTTCCTTTAATGCTCCTTCATTGCCGGGTATTGGTACCGTAGGTGGCTTTACCATGATGATCGAAGATAAAGGCGGCAATACCATTGAGGAAATGGATAGGGTCTCCAAGGAATTTATGGCTGCGGCTCGTAAACGGCCAGAGATTGGCATGATTTACTCTACCTTTGGGATTGATACTCCTGGTTATCGTTTTGATGTAGATCGGGAGAAGGCAGAACAGTTAGGCGTTCCAGTAAAGGATGTGTTTACTGCGTTGCAGACCTTCCTTGGTGGAGTACAGGTTAATGATTTTAACCGTTTTGGTCGATCCTATAAAGTAATAATGCAGGCGGAGGAAAAGTTCCGTAATGATGTAGAAGGTACTCGTTTCTTCTTTGTTCGTAGTTCATCTGGGGTCATGGTACCGCTCAATACCTTATTGAAACCGCAAACCATTACTGCTCCACCTGTAATCAAAAGATTTAATGGATTTAGAGCGATTCAAGTTGGTGGTAATCCAGCAGCAGGCTATAGTTCCGGGCAAGCGTTAACCGCTCTGGAAGAAGTAGCTTCTCAGACGTTGCCTAGCGGCTTTAGTTATGAATGGGCTGATCAGAGTCGTGAGGAAAAAATATCAGGTGGCCGTGCTCCTTATGTCTTTGGCTTTGCATTGCTATTTGTATTCTTATGCTTGGCGGCTCTTTACGAAAGCTTCGGTATCCCATTTGCGGTTCTCTTATCGGTACCCACAGGTATTTTCGGTGCATTTTTCTTCCAATATGTACGTAATTTACAAAATGATGTTTACATGCAAATTGGGATGGTTATGCTCATTGGATTAGCAGCTAAGAATGCGATTCTAATTGTAGAATATGCTAAAGTTAGGGTTGATAAAGGGATGGATCCTGTTACAGCAGCCATCGAAGCGGCTAAATTACGGCTACGTCCAATCATCATGACCTCATTAGCTTTTATTATTGGATGTTTGCCTCTTGTAGTTGCTACTGGAGCCGGTGCTGGAGCAAGAAATTCTATGGGCACAGCAGTTGTAGGCGGTATGTTGTCAGCGACAATCCTTGGAATCTTTTTAATCCCTGTACTCTTTGTTCTGATTGAGCAAGGTGTGAATAAAATTAAAAAAAATAAAGCACATAAAAAAGAAGTAATTATTTCTCCTAGTGGTGAAAATATTACTAAATAGGTAGTAAAGAAAATAAACCCGCTTTTTAAAAAGTGGGTTTATTTTCTTACTAAATCAAAAAAATAAATAATAAAAGGAAGATCACGATTAAAGTAGGAGGTCTTTATGATACGAGGATCGGCATCATTGCTCGGAACGATGAACTACGCTCAGAGGCATTCAGATATTTCTTATCAGATTCTTCCTCATGTTGGATATCATATTAGCGGTGCTGGTTTCGGTTGTTATCGGGTCGATGTATCTGTGTTAGAACATCAACAAGCCCTGGAGAAGGCATTAGTATCAGGGATTAATGTAATTGATACCAGTGCCAATTATGCAGATGGTGGATCGGAAGAATTAGTAGGAAAGGTTCTTCATCAATTAGTAGTAAGAGATCAATTGCAGCGGGAAGAGGTTATAGTAATTTCTAAGGTTGGGTACTTGCAAGGGAAAAATTATAAGCTGAGCCAAGAACGAAAAGAGGTGGGACATCCTTTCTCTGATCTTGTCTTATATGATGAGGGACTGGAACATTGCATCCATCCAGAGTTTTTAGCGGATCAACTAACCAAAAGCCTAGAGAGATTAGGCTTGGAAACCATTGATTGTTATCTGCTGCATAACCCAGAGTACTATTTAAGTTGGGCAAAAATCCAGAGCCTATCAAAAGAAGAAGCAAGAAGAGAATATCTACGACGCATCAAAGCTGCCTTTATTCATTTGGAGTCAGAGGTGGCGAAGGGACGTATTTCTTACTATGGGATCAGTTCTAATACCTTTGTACGTCCTAAAAAACATTTTGAATTTACTTCTTTAGCAGAGGTTTGGCAAATTGCTGAGGCTATATCACCACAACATCATTTTAGAATAATTGAATTCCCTTGCAATCTTTTTGAAACAGGTGCTATAACGGAACGAAATCAACCGGAGGATAAAAGCTTACTAGAATTTGCGGTGGATAAGGAATTAGGGGTATTAATTAATAGACCTTTAAATGCCATTCAAGAAGGTCGATTGATTCGTCTTTCGGAGAAGGTTTATCAAGGAGAGGCTGCTCAGCAAGCAATTGAATTTAAAAATAAAGTAGAGTCGCTGGAAGCAACGTGGAGCAATATACCTACATTAAGCCAGTTGGCTGTGCGAGTTTTACGGTCTACTAGAGGAATTTCTTCAGTATTGGTTGGTATGCGCCGCGACGTATATGTGGAAGAGGTTCTTCATGAATTAAGGCAAGCTACTAAATCTTCAGATAGAGCAAGTACTTGGCAGCAAATTTGTGAATTATAAGAGAACCTGTAAAAATCCTTTAGTTGAAAAGATAGGTAAGATATGTTACGATGAGCCTGAAAAGAATATTTGATGTCAAGGGGAGCTGGAAAGGCTGGCTGAGAGATAGATCTGAAATCTATGACCCTTTAACCTGATCTGGGTAATGCCAGCGGAGGGATAGCGATAGAGTCTTTATATATATTAAGCGCATCCTTTGGGATGTGCTTTTTTATAGTAGTTGCATTTATAAGTTTTGAGATAATCTTCTTGCTTTGAGGCGCGCCAAGTTCATATTATTAACTTGCCCCCATTAGCATTTAACCTCTGCTTGTAATAACATGAACCTGTCGCTCGGGCCATAGGGCAACAAAAGGACACAAAGCATTTTTCTTATCAATATTGAGGGGGAATTTATATGAAAAAGGTACTAACAATTGCTGGTTCTGATTCCAGTGGTGGAGCTGGTATTCAAGCAGATTTAAAAGCCTTCTCTGCCCATGGAGTATTTGGTATGAGTGTGATTACGGCAGTGACGGCTCAGAATACCCAAGGGGTATTTGCAGTACAGGATATTGATATGGCCGTAATTGATAAGCAAATAGAAGCCATTTTTGACGACATAACAGTAGATGCTGTAAAAATTGGCATGGTTTCCCGAAGTGAGACCATTCAGGCGATAGCAAGTGGACTGAAAAAATATAATGCGCAGAATGTGGTTATCGATCCTGTTATGATATCCAAAAGCGGATATTATTTGTTACAGCCAGATGCAGTAGAAGCATTAGTGTCTTGCCTGTTGCCTCTAGCGACTATTTTGACGCCCAACATCCCGGAGGCAGAAGAGATTAGTGGTATGAAGATTCATAGCTTAGAAGATATGGAACAAGCAGCTCGTGCTATCCATAAGATGGGCCCTAAATATGTACTCTTAAAAGGAGGACATCGGGAAGAAGATGCTACTGATATCTTCTTCGATGGAGAAACATGCCGGCATTTAAGTACACCGCGAATTGCCACAACAAATACCCATGGCACAGGCTGTACCTTGTCAGCTGCTATTGCAGCTAATTTGGCGAGAGGTTATTTGGACCAAGAGGCAGTTACAAGAGCAAAAGAGTATATTCACACGGCTATAGATCATTCTTTTGCTATTGGAAAAGGAGTTGGCCCAGTCCATCATTTCTATAATTTATATAAAAGTGCAGGTATGTTAGATGAATGAAGCAAGTAATACATTAGGTTTTAATCACTTTTTATTTTTGTGGTTTGGTGCTGCTGTATCCATTGCGGAGATTTTAACAGGCGGGCTTTTAGCGCCCCTTGGATTTCAAAGTGGGATAGTAGCCATTGTGATTGGTCATATCGTCGGTACGACAATTCTAGTGTTAGGTGGTATCATTGGCACCCAGGAAAGAATACCAGCTATTGTTTCTACTCGAATCTCTTTCGGCGTGTATGGATCTTATTTATTTTCTGTGCTCAATGTTCTGCAGCTTGTAGGCTGGACTGCAGTTATGATTATTGCGGCTGCTCGATCAGCTAATGAGATTAGTAAGATGCTGTGGGGAATGGATCAGCTCTCTCTATGGAGTATGGGGATTGGTGCCTTAGTCTTAGCATGGATTGCTCTTGGTAGAGAGGGTGGCTTGAAAAAGGTTAATATGTTGGCTGTATTTCTCTTGTTTGGGATTACTGTGGTATTAAGTACTGTGGTATTTAAAGATAGTACCGCCTTAAGTGCGCCTCCAGTTGGAGGAATGTCCTTTGGTGAAGCCTTGGAGCTAAGTGTTATTATGCCATTGTCTTGGTTGCCACTCATTGCTGATTATACTCGCTTTGCCAAAAGTAAAAAAAGTGCAGCTTTAGGGAGTGGACTAGGTTATTTTATCGGTAGTTGTTGGATGTATATCATTGGACTAGGCGCTGCTATCATTGCTGGTAATCCAGAGCCTTCCGCTATGATGTTGGCTGCTAATTTAGGCTTGTCAGCCTTAGGTATTGTAGTATTAGCAACCATCACTACTACGTTTCTGGATGCCTATTCAGCAGGTGTTAGTTTTTCCAATATATTCCCAGAATTAGATGAAAAAAAGATAGCTTTAGTTATGACTGTAATTGGCACAGGCGTAGCGTTATGGCTAGATATAGAGCAGTATGAAAATTTCCTAATTGCCATTGGCTCTGTTTTTGCTCCATTGTTCGCAGTGCTATTGACAGAATATTTTATTCTAAAAAATAGGCAGCTGAGTCCAGAACTCCTTGTGAATTGGAGTGCTCTGGGAGTGTGGGCCTTTGGGGTATTCCTGTATCATCAGTTTATTACTATGGAGTTTGTATTGGGAGCAACCATACCTGTTCTCGTGATTACATCATTGATCTATAAAATAATTTGGGGGTATACGAAAGAATGGAAATCCTGCAAGAAGTATCTGAAAGTCTCTTAGTTTTAAAAAATAAAAAGCCTTTGGTGCATCATATTACCAACTATGTGACTGTAAACGATTGTGCAAATATAACATTGGCAATTGGCGCGTCCCCAGTTATGGCAGATGATATAGGAGAAGTAGAAGAAATGGTTTCTTTTGCATCTTCCTTAGTGTTAAACATAGGCACTTTGAATTCGCGGAGTATTGAATCTATGGTAGCGGTTGGTAAAAAGGCGAAAAAAAGAGGTATTCCCATTGTTTTTGATCCTGTGGGGGTAGGGGCAACGAGTCTTCGCACTACTACTGCTAAAAAAATTATTGAAGAACTTCGCCCGTCTGTTATTCGTGGTAACATGTCAGAAATGAAAATTCTGGCTGGCTTTGATGCAGATATTAAGGGTGTCGATTCTATCGCTGATGAGGTAGATGGAGAAAAAGTAGCTAGGCAGCTTTCTCAAAAGCTGGGCTGTATAATTGCCATTACTGGTAAGCAGGATGTCATTGCCCAGGGAGATCGAGTTTGCTTAATTGATAATGGTCATCCTATTTTATCCCAAGTTACAGGTACAGGATGTATGGCTACGTCATTGATTGCTTGTTTCTGCGGGGCTGCAGAAGATTGGTTTGTAGGAGCGGTAGCCGGAGTCATGACTATGGGGCTAGCAGGAGAGTTGGCACAACAATCTTTGCAGACAGGAGAAGGTATTGGAACCTTTCGTGCTAGACTATTTGATGCCGTGTGGTCTATGACGCCAGAGCTTATGAGGAAAGGTGGCAGCATCACTAATGGATAAAGAAGCGATTGATTATTTGTTGTATTTAGTAACCGATCGGGATTTACTAGGGAATAAGGATCTTGCGGTAACCGTTGAAGAGGCCATTAAAGGTGGCGTTACCTTGGTGCAAATTCGTGAGAAAAATGTATCTACTTTGGATTTTTTTCAACTGGCCCTAGGGATAAAAGAGATTACGACAAAACATGGTGTTCCTTTTATCGTAAACGATCGGATAGATATAGCATTAGCGGTAGATGCTGATGGTGTCCATATTGGACAAGAGGATATACCTTTAACTGTGGCCAGAAAAATATTAGGGCCTGATAAAATCATTGGTGTATCTGTCTCAACATTAGAACAAGCCTTGGCAGCACAACGTGAGGGCGCGGATTACCTGGGAATCGGTGCAGTGTTTCCTACCACGACAAAAGGTGATGCGAATAGCGTAAGCTTAGAAGACTTGCAGAAAATAAAAGCAGAAATTACTATTCCAGTTGTCGCCATTGGCGGAATTAATAAAAACAACATTCATAATGTGATGGAGACAGGAGTGAGTGGGGCAGCAGTTGTATCGGCTATTATTGCTTGTTCAGATCCCTATGAAGCAGCCTTACACCTTCGTCGTGTAATGAAAGTATAGAATATCGCAGAATCCTGCAAAGTTTACCGTGAAAATTTTGCAGGAGTTTTTCTTTTTTAAGCCGAAGTTGTAAAGTTGCATCGAATATGGTATAAAGGACATAGGTTAATCTCATTTAATAGAGGCAATAAGCGTAATGAAGTGTGAAAAGATAGGAGTGTTATGGAATGAAAGACCAGAATGAACTCAAGAAGAAACTAACTGCGATTCAATATGAAGTAACACAGAATAAGGGAACAGAACCTGCTTTTCAAAATGAATATTGGAATCATAAACAGGCTGGTATTTATGTAGATGTTGTGTCAGGAGAGCCTTTGTTTACGTCTTTAGATAAATTTGATTCTGGTTGTGGATGGCCAAGTTTTACAAAGCCTATAGAGGAAAGAGTTATTAAGGAAAAAGCAGATTATAGCCATTTGATGATTCGCACAGAAGTTCGCAGTAAAGAAGGAGATTCTCATTTGGGACATGTATTTAATGATGGTCCTGCTCCCACTAGATTGCGTTATTGTATTAATTCGTCTGCTTTACGTTTTATCCCTAAAGAGGATTTAGAAAAATCAGGATATGGACAATATGCTCAATTATTTGATAAGGAGAAATAAATGGTAGGCTTTCATGAAATATAATCATATAATACAGGGTATTTTTATAAAACGTATGAATCGATTTGTTGCCCATGTATGGATAGATGGCATAGAAGAAGTGGTTCATGTGAAAAATACGGGCAGGTGCCGAGAGCTATTTATTGCAGGGGCTACAGTGATTCTGGAAAGATCACAAAATCCGCAGAGGAAAACAAGATTTTCTGTAATTGGTATTTATAAAGGAAGCCAATTGATCAATATCGACTCTCAAGTGCCTAATCATGTTGTTTTTGAAGCATTGCAAATTGGCCGTATTGCAGAAATAGCAGAGATAGATATGGTGAAAAAAGAAGTAACCTATGGAAATTCTAGGTTCGATCTTTATTTCCAAGCCGATGGTTATAGAGGATTCATTGAAGTTAAAGGTGTAACCCTTGAAGAAGACGGTCTGGTAATGTTTCCCGATGCTCCAACTGTGAGAGGGACTAAGCATGTTCATGAAATGATCAAAGCCGTTGAGAATGGCTATAAGGGATACATCTTTTTTCTGATCCAGATGAAAGGTGTAAAAAGTTTTAGTCCTAATAGTAAAACAGATTCGAATTTTGCAGCAGCATTAAAGCTTGCCGTCCAAAAAGGTGTTATACTGTTAGCATATGACTCTTTGGTCAGAGAAGATGAAATTATAATCGGAGATAGAGTGGAGATAGTACTGTGATCTTTTGAGAAACATCTATGTTTTTGTGGAGTGCTAGGAAAGTATGATTAACCACAGAGGCACAGAGTATGCAGGGGGATTTTTAAACCCTGTTTATCTTTTCTCTGCGTCTTTGTGGTTCAAAAAGATATGTTAGAATTTTTATTAATAGGGAGGATAATTTATGTATTTTGACACTGCTGAAGGGCCAGTATTTCGACCGCCCAGTGAAGCGGAAAGTTTTATTTTGCGAGTAACCATAGGATGTTCTCATAATCGCTGTACCTATTGTAATATGTATAGGACGGTTGATTTTCGTATGCGGACTATGGATGAAATCATGGCACAAATTAACCATGCCAAAGGATACAAGGATTTTATTCGCCGTATCTTTTTGGCGGACGGTAATGCTCTGGTGTTGCCAACGGATAAACTATTGGAAATTTTAAGAGTACTGCAAGAGAATTTTCCCAAACTTACCAGAGTCTCCTGTTATGCTGGTCCTAATGATATTTTACGTAAGACGCCAAAAGAACTGCGGAGCTTGGCAGAAGCAGGCTTAAAATTAGTGTATTATGGTATGGAGTCAGGGGATGATGAAGTACTGCTTCATGTGAATAAGGGTGTTACGGCCCAACAATCCATTGAGGCAGGGCAGAAGATCGTAGCTGCTGGCATAAAACTGTCTATAATGGTGATTATCGGTCTTGGTGGAAAGGCAGGTTCTAAGAGGCATGCTTACCATACTGCTCAGGCTGTAAATGCCATTCGTCCGACGATGCTTAGTGCTTTAACTTTAATGATGTATCGGGGAAGTGAACTGCGGGCTGAATATGAACGTGGTGAATTTGAGATACTATCGCCAACTGAGATCATGGGCGAATTATATGAATTGATTCATGCCATTGATTTGCCGAGTGAAGCTCATTGTTTATTCCGTAGTAATCACATTTCCAATTATGTGGCCTTAGCAGGTACATTGCCTCATGATAAAGAAAAACTACTGGATGACAGTAAGAAGGCAATGGAACATTTGGCTACTATGACGGATTGGGACCCTTATAATAATACAGAAATATAGCAAGAGCCGTGATCCGAGATACCCTCTTGTTAAAAGAAAATAGTTGCTAAGAGCAGGAGATGGTATTTTGAAAACGATAATAAGACATATACGTATAATCAGTATTGTGTTGCTCTTCTTGCAGCCAATGACTGGCTATGCGGGAGCATTAGAAGAATATGAAGAAGCCCGTACCATATATTTAGCTGCGATTGCTTGTACGGCTGCATATAACGATCGAGTAGGAAGTATTGCCCGGGATGCATTGGAGGAAAATGGCTGGGATATACAGTCTTATGTAGAGAAAAGTACTCAAGCAGATGCAAGGTTTTTAGTGGCTAAAAAAAATCAGCCAGGGAGTACAGCACCTTCTTATTTACTTTCTGCAGTGGGAACAGAGAATATAAAGGATGTAAAAGTCGATTTACGAGTGGGCAAGGTTTATTTCTCTGGAAAAAGCCCAGAAGAATTTTCTGCTAATACTCTGCGTAAAGATATGCCTGATAGTGTTCCCAAGGTGCACAAGGGCTTTAATCAATATGTTCAGGCTGGATTAGCAAGAGAAATAGGTGAGGAACATTCTACCTCTGAAAAGTCTTTGCTGAAAATGCTGTTAGAAAATAAGGATCAAAAAGTATATTTAGTCGGCCATAGCTTAGGCGGAGCTGGTGTTACTTTAGGAGGAGCCAGACTTTTAGATATGGGAGTTAGGCCAGAGCAGATTGAGGTGATTACCTTTGGCGCACCAGCAGTCGGTAATAAGGCGTTTCGTGATAAGTTTGAGCCTATTTTACATCTCACTCGCGTAGTGACTTCTGGTGATCCTGTGACTGGGGCTTTGCAAAAGCTGGTGGGTGGATATGAACAGTTTGGGCGGGAGATGCGTTGGAAGACATCAGGAGTTGAAAATGCTGACCCTCATCAAATTATTTTATATTTAGATTTGGCCACTAAAAATTACTATCAAAAAAGACAACAGGCTGTGTTGTCAGGAGAATTGTCAATACCTAATGAGGCAGGTGCTATAGGTTCGCCTCGAGTGTATGTTGCACCCATAAAAAATAAATTACCCGAGGAGCTGCGCAAAGAATTTATTTATATGAAGGAAGCCCTTCAAGATGAATATCGAAGCACTTTACCAGGATATGTATTAGATATGGAAGACGAAGATAAAGATGTATTTAAGAAAGCCGCTGCCGCTAACTGTGAGTGGGTAGTGATGTCTGAAATACAGGCCCAAAAGGTTAAAAATGAGGAAAATACGCGTTATATTACCCTGGAACAGCGCGTATATCAGGTAAAAGATGGCTCTATTGTTACTGCTGCAAGTTATGGAAGCAGTACGCGAAATCTTACATCTCTTGAGGCTCTCATTCATAATGCTAAAGAAATGAGTGAAAGCAGGCAAGATTGGTTAGGATCGCTTGACAAAACAAACTGAAAATATAATTTAAATATTATTAGTAATAAAGTAGGAGCAATGCTCCTGCTTTATTACGGAATCAAGATAGTATAGCGCCTTTTTGATTCCAAGTATGACGAGGCTTCTGCCTGTGTATCCAGGACTTGGCACAAGCCAAGTCTTTTCTTATACTCTTATCGCGTTGTAACAGATTAGTTTTGTACTAATTTAAGATGAGGTAATAGTCAAATGATTTTAAAATAGAGTTATAATTTATGATAAAAAGAAAATATTGGAAAATAGATACAGGAGAAAACAGTAGAACTCCTAATATATATAATAGTACTTTTTAAATGAAGGAGAATTTCTTTATGTTTAAGCAGCCTCATCTTTTCCCCTTTGCTCTTAGTCTAATGTTACTTTCAACCTCTAGTGCTATGGGAGCAGCAGCGGAAAAATCTCAAATTCCTAGCCGTGAAGAGATCGCGGCAGAATATAAATGGCATCTTGAAGATTTGTATACCGATGATGAAGCCTGGCAGGCAGATTATGACAAGGTAAAAACAATGCTGCCTATGGTTGCTGATTATAAAGGCAAGCTAGATCTTTCAGGGAAAAACTTATTAACTTGCTTACAGCTTCGGGATGAAATTACCATAATTACGGGTAAGTTATATCCATTTGCTCGTATGCATCAAGATGAAAATATGATGGATAATAAATATCAGGCTTTAACGGGTAAGGCGCAGTCTTTAAATATTGAAGTAAATGCTGTTATTTCTTTTATTGAACCAGAAATTGTGGCAATACCAGCAGAGAAACTAGAAGAGATGAAAACAGAGGAGAAAGGACTAGACATTTATAACTTTTATTTAACAAGTTTGATGCAGCAAAAACATCATGTGCTATCACCTAGAGAAGAGGCGTTGCTGTCTCGGGCAGGAGAAGTGGCAACCACTCCAGCGACTGTTTTTAATGTATTAGCCAATGCAGAAGTGAAGTTTCCCAACATTAAGGATGAGAGTGGTCAGGAGGTTCCATTAAGTGAGGGACGATATAATAATTATCTTCGTTCCTCTGATCGTCGTGTACGCCAAGATGCATTTGTTGGTATATTAGGTTCGTATCATCAATATCGCAATACATTGGCGGCAACGCTGAATGGGCATGTAAAACAGCATGTATTTTTTGCCCAAGCCCATAATTATAATTCAGCACAAGAGGCTGCCCTTGTACCGAATCACATTCCTATAGCGGTATATGACAATCTTATTACAACTGTGAATCACAACTTAGCTCCTCTACATCGTTATGTAGCACTAAAGAAAAAAGCGTTAGGCGTAGAGGACATACATATGTATGATTTATATGCGCCAATGGTGAAAGATGTAGAAATTCAATTATCCTATTCAGAAGCTATGGATCTTGTACGAAAAGCATTGGCTCCTCTTGGTAAGGATTATATAGAGAACTTTAACAAAGGAATTTCATCTCATTGGATTGATGTATACGAAAATCGGGGCAAGCGCTCAGGGGCTTACTCTTGGGGTGTATATGGTGTCCATCCTTTTGTATTTTTAAATTATAATGGACAATATAGTGATGCTTCTACTCTCGCCCATGAGATGGGGCATGCTCTACACAGCTTTTACAGTGCAGAACATCAGCCCTATCCCACTTCGGATTATGTAATTTTTACAGCGGAAACAGCTTCAACGACAAATGAAATACTGCTCATTGATTATATGCTCAAGAAAACAACAGATAAAAAAGTAAAGATGTTTCTGTTGAATCAATATTTAGAAAATATTCGTACGACCTTATATCGCCAGACTATGTTTGCTGAATTCGAAAAAGAGATTCATGAAAAGAGCGAAAAGGGTGAGACTCTAACTGCTGATACAATGGAAGAAATTTACCACAATCTTAATGTAAAGTATTTTGGCCCGAACATGATCGTGGATAAGGAAATTGATATTGAATGGGCTCGGATTCCTCACTTCTATCGTAATTTCTATGTCTATCAATATTCTACAGGATATTCCGCAGCAACGGCTTTTGCTAAGAAACTTCAAACAGAAGGCAAAGCAGCCCAAGAACAATATATTAACAATTTTCTAAAAGCAGGTGGCTCTGATACACCAATTCATATTTTAAAAAATGCTGGTGTTGATATGTCTACTCCTCAGCCGATTGAAATTACCTTAGCTAAATTCAATCAATTATTAGATGAATTAGAAGCCTTATTGGCAGAAGGATAATTGTTAGCGTTAAATATATTTATGGTTGGTTTTGTTAGAGGAGGAATTGTCATGCCTGAAGAGAAAAGAGAAACTCCAGAAGCAAGATCTGGCTGTAAATTAGTATGTTTGATAGGCTACATTGGTTTTGGAATTATAGCTGGTCCATTTGTGATGTTTATCTTTATTATGTCTCTTGACTCTCCGATAAATCACGAGAGTTTGCAAGTTGGTGTGATTCTCCTTTTCTTTTTTCTTAGTGCTTTATATTTTTGGGGGCTTGGAAAACTCACAGGCATAAAATTGAAGAATCCCTATAATGACGATTGACACAATGATAATATTTCAACACTTTTCTTGCAACCAAAGAAATACATTCTGATATTGCTATTGTAAGTATTTCATGATATAGTAATGAAAAATGTTGGCTTTACAACGTTACAATTAAATTAATGAACTCTTATCCAGAGTGGTCGAGGGACTGGCCCGATGACACCCGGCAACCGGCAGCAATGCAGTGGTGCTAATTCCAGCAGGAGTAATCCTGGGAGATAAGAGGGTTTGTTATATCATTTAAAAACCCTTCTTATTAGAAGGGTTTTTTTATATTTTATGATATAAGGGAGAGGATATGGATGCTGTTAGAAGACAGCTGTACTTTGGAGACAATAATAACACATTTCTCAGGATTTAAGTGGAGGCCTTATTTGAAATTAGCTAGGGTAGCCGATAAAGAGCATCCTCTGCACCTTAGTCTTGGCAGAAGTTTAAATGAAGTTGTTGTGGCATATGAAACATATGGTCGTTTATCAGAACGTGGCGATAATGTTATCCTATTGAACCATACATTAACGGGTGACAGCCATCCTGCTGCTCATAATCAACATGATGAAAAAGGCTGGTGGGAGCCTTTGGTTGGCCCAGGACGTCCCTTGGATACGGAAAAGTTCTTTATTATTTGTGCAAATGTACTTGGCGGTTGTCAGGGAACAACGGGTCCTGCATCTCCAAACCCGGACACTGGTTTGCCCTATGGTATGAATTTTCCGGAAATTACTTTGCTTGATACGGTTCATGTACAAAAGAGGCTATTAGATGTATTAGGGGTTCATCATGTAAAGTTAATCATTGGTGGGTCTATGGGAGGAATGCAATCTTTGGAATGGTCCGTAGCCTATCCTGATTTTATGGATGGAGTTATGGTGATTGCCGCTCCTGGATATGCCTCTTCTCAGTCGATTGCTTACAATAAGGTAGGGCGACAGGCTATTACTCTTGATCCAGAGTGGCAAGAGGGAAACTACTATGGCGGGAGTGGTCCCGAGAAGGGATTAGCAATTGCTAGGGCTGTTGGTATGATTACCTATCAGACTGAAATGTCTATGGAAGGAAAATTTGGACGAAAGCGTCGTAATGGTTGTTTTGAAATTGAAAATTATTTAGAATACCAAGGAAATAGCTTAGCGCGTCGTTTTGATGCTAACTCCTACTTATATCTTTTACGAGCCCTCGATTATTATAATTTGTCGGAAGCTTGTAAAAGCTATGAAGATGCTTTATCTCAGATTAGAGCAAAAGTCATGGTTGTGGGAGTAAGTTCTGATATTCTATATCCCCCCTATCAACAGGAAGAGCTTGTAGAAGCGATATGTGGTAGTGGAGCAGATGCTCAGTATGCTTTGCTTGAAAGTCCTCATGGTCATGATGGTTTTTTAATTGATTTTCATTTATTGAGACCTGTGATTAATGACTTTATCAATCATTTAGCAATATAATAAAAACACAAAAGTATTTACAGAAAGAATGTCAAAAATATAACATTACAAAATTAATAAAAAATGACGAAACTATATTGACATTAGTAAAGATTAAATGGTAAAATTCATTTCAAAGCATAATGAAGAATAGTAATGACGGAGTAAGTAGACCACTTGCGAATTCTCAGAGAGTCGGCACATGGTGGAAGTCGACAATGAGCGGTGGAGGAAGATCCCTCCGGAACTGTGTTTCTGAACATTAGTAAGAAATGCCGGGTTAGCCACGTTATTGGGCTTAGGTTTGATAGAACTGAAGAGGCATTGTTATGCAATTAAGGTGGTAACGCGGGTAGTAACTCGTCCTTGGATATATTCAAGGACGAGTTTTTTTATTTTAAATTATTGGAGGTAACTTATGTCAAATCAAAATAGCAAAACTTTTCATGTAGAAAACTCTTATGTGTCTATTGAAGATATTTATGCTGCTGAGAAAAAGCTGCAGAGTGTAATAAAAAAGACAGAACTTATTGAAAGCCCAGTTTTCAGTAATGAATGTGGTAACACTGTATTCATTAAAGCGGAAAATCTTCAAGTGACAGGTGCGTTTAAAATTCGCGGAGCTTTTAATAAATTGAGTAAGTTAAGTGATATGGAAAAAAATAGGGGGGTTATAGCTTCGTCAGCGGGAAATCATGCCCAGGGGATTGGTTATGCAGCTCAATTACTAGGTATTAAGGCTACTGTTGTTATGCCTGCCACCACGCCGATCATTAAAGTGGAAGCCACAAGGAATTATGGGGCAAATGTTGTATTATATGGTGATAGTTATGATGAGGCCTATAAAAAAGCTAGAGAGCTTGAGGCTGAACATAATTATGTCTTTGTTCATCCCTTTGACGATTTGGATGTAATTCTTGGACAAGGTACAGTAGCTTTAGAAATTTTGAATGAATTAGAGGATGTTGATGAAATCTTAGTTCCTATAGGTGGAGGCGGTTTAGCTAGCGGTATTGCATTTGCGGCAAAAATGCTAAAGCCAAGTATCAGAATCATCGGAGTTGAACCGGAAGGCGCATGCTGTATCAAAGAATCTTTGGCGAATAATAAAGTAACAGAGCTAGAAAAGGTGGACACCATAGCAGATGGTGCCGCTGTTAAAAGGCCAGGCACATTGACCTTTGAATTTATCAGAGAATTTGTTGATGAGGTCATTACTGTATCTGATTTTGATATTGCAGAGGCAATACTACTTTTAATAGAGAAGCATAAGCTGATCACAGAAGGGGCAGGGGCATTATCCTTAGCTGGTCTGAAAAAATTGTCCTCCAAAAATAAAAAAGTAGTTTGTTTAGTTAGTGGTGGAAATATTGATATTTTAACGATTTCTGCTATCATAAATAAAGCCCTGGTATTTAGAGGCAGGTTGTTCTGTTTTACTATCAATTTACCGGATAAACCAGGCGAATTATTGCATGTTGCAAAAATTATCTCTGAGCTGAATGCCAATGTTATAAAACTGGATCATAATCAATCCAAAGTGATGGATAGCTTTAAACAGGTTCAATTAGAAGTGACTGTGGAAACCAATGGACATAGTCATGTAGAGGAAATTGAAGCTGCCTTTCAGCGAAATGGTATTGATATTCAAAAGATTTACTAATACACTACAATTTTTGACTGCTTAAGAATATGAAATTAGGTGAATGTATGACTGTGAAAAAGTTATTTTGGGAAGATCCTTATTTAAAACAGTGTATTGCAACGGTAATGAGTGTTGATGGTAATTGCATTACTCTTGATGAGACAATCATATTTGCGTTTTCTGGTGGTCAGGCATCGGATTCTGGAACAATTCAGGGTTACCCTGTGCTAACAGCCCGGAAAGTTGAGAAAGAAATCGTTTATGAGATTGATGCAGCCCATGATTTGCAAACGGGCCAGCAAGTGGAAGTGGCTATTGATTGGGATAAACGATATAAAATTATGAAACTACATTTTGCCGCGGAGATTGTGCTGGAGCTTATGGTTCAGAATTTTAATAATCCTAAAAAAATTGGTGCGAACATAACAGAAGAAAAGGCGAGAGTGGACTTTGAGTGGGGAGGGAATATTTCTGAGGTTTTTCCCTTGCTTCAAAAAAAGATTGTGAAAATTATTGATTCTAATTCTCCCATCCTAAGTCGTTTTAGTAATGAAGAACAGGAAATCAGGTGTTGGGAAATCGATGGCTTCGGCAAAGTTCCTTGTGGAGGAACTCACATAAAGAATACTGGTGAAATTGGCACTATCTTGCTAAAAAGAGGAAAGCGTTTAGGTGCTAAAAAAGAAAGAATCGAAATATATCTAAGTTAAATCATATAGAGATTAAAATTAGGTATTGCCTATTATAATTCCTTACTTTATAATGAAAGAAAAAAGTGTCAATTAACTGACGCAAGCAAAGACGCTTGTACAGGGACTAATTTTAGTCCTGTATGAAGCGTCTTTTTTATTTAGCAAAGCAATTAGTTGCTATTCTAATTCTTGAGGATGAGAAGCGTTATTATAAGGGAGGCGTGCTTTCATGAATTCTCATTGTCCCTTACCTATTGAGGAATTCCACAGGTATCTTGAAACGGAGCAATCGGATAAAGTAATAGAGAGTTTTCAGCAGCTTTTAACCTTATACCAATTACAGCAGGCTAGGTTAGAAGCTTTGTTAGATACAGTTAATGAAGCAGTATGTATTATTGATGAATCGGATAAAGTAGTGGTGTGGAATCATCATGCTGAACTTTTATATGGAATTGCTATTAATGAAATCATTGGACGTCCTATCGAAGGTTTCTTTTCTAATCTGATGTTGACCAAGGTGATGAAAGAGCGGCGCACTGTGCATGAACAATACCACACTCCATGTCCTGACACCCATGTATTAATTAATGCAAGGCCCGTAAAATTATCTGGTCAGGTGATTGGCGGAGTTTGCGCGGAGCGAGATATCACTGAAGTGGTGCAGTTAAATCAAAAACTATCCCAAACCCATCAGGAAGTACAAACGTTAAAGCAAGAAATTGACAAAATTTATTCTCAATCGGATTCCTTTTCTTCTATTTATGGGCATGGCCCAGCGATTCGAGAAGCTGTTAGTGTTGCCAGACGTGTTGCAGCAACGTCGGTTCCAGTATTGCTGCGAGGGGAAAGTGGTACGGGGAAAGAATTGTTTGCCCGTGCTATTCATGATGCTAGTCAATTTAGCGGTCCTTTTATTGCTATAAACTGTGGCGCCATTTCGCCTAATTTGTTTGAAAGTGAACTATTTGGCTATCAGCCAGGAGCTTTTACGGGAGCGGATCGCAAAGGGAAAATAGGACTATTGGAACAGGCAAATGGAGGAACGCTCTTGCTTGATGAGTTGGGGGATATGCCGAAGGATATGCAGGTAAAATTACTGCGGGTTTTACAGGATAAAAGCTTTTATCGTGTGGGTGGTAATAAAGCAATTCATATTGATGTACGAATTATTGCAGCAACTCATCGTAATTTGGAAGAAATGATTAAGAGGGGTGAATTTCGTGAAGATCTATATTATCGTTTAAATGTAGTAGCAGTATCTTTGCCATCATTGCGTGAAAGGTTAGATGATATTCCAGAATTAGTTCATAAAGGTATTCAACATTATGGTACTATTCATAACAAGAAAATCAGTAAGGTGAATCCGGCACTCATGGCAGCTTTTATCCAGTATCCTTGGCTGGGAAACATTAGAGAGTTATTTAATGTATTAGAGCGTTTAGTCATTCTAGCAGATAGTGATCATTTAGGTGTAGAGAATTTACCTGCTAACTTCTATCAATTACTATATCCGATAGAGAACCTAGAAGCCTGTGCCGTGGATGGCAGCTTACTGGCAAAAACCATAAGCTTGGAAAAAGAAGTAATAGGAAAAGTTTTGGCGGAGCATCATTTCAACAAGGCTGCTGCTGCCAAGAAACTAGGGATTCCTCGGAGTACGCTATATTATAAAATGCAAAAGCTAGGATTGGAGTGTCAATAAACTGACACTGTCGTCAAAATGTAGATAAATAGTATACGAAAAAAGATTCTATTTACTATGATTATATGAAAAAGATTCCGTACCAACATAAGGTACGGATTCTTTTTTTATAAGAGACTTTAGATGTCATTGCGAGCGTTAGCAAAGCAATCTCTGGCTTTCTAAAAGATTGCCCCTCTGCTGATAACAATGTGCGATTTCCTCATGGGAATAGAGGTCTTCTTTGAAGTTTTTATCTCTTTATGGGGTAATTAATTTATAGTTGGCACGGTTATTGCATTAAGAATAGGGCAGGAGGTGGTTAAGCTATGAGAATTGTCAACCATCCAATATTGACATTTTCACGCCAAGAAATGGTGACCTTCACATTGAATGGTCAAAGGATAGAGGGAGTAGCGGGAGAGCCGATTGCAGCTGCATTGCATGCAGCTGATATAAAGGTGTTGCGTCATAGTCATGAGCTTCACCGTCCGCGAGGTTTGTTTTGTGCCATTGGAAATTGTTCCTCCTGTCTAATGACAGTAGATGGAATTCCCAATGTACGGGTATGTGTTGAACCCCTTCGTGCTGGCATGGCAGTAAAAACCCAAGAAGGGAAGGGGAAAATCATATGATTGCAACAGAGATTTTAGTAATCGGAGCTGGTCCTGCTGGCTTAATGGCAGCCATTCATGCGGCAGAGGCGGGTGCCAAGGTATTGCTTGTAGAGCGAGCTGATCGTTTGGGCGGGCAGTTAATTAAACAAACTCATAAATTTTTTGGCTCAAAAGCAGAATTTGCTGGCGAGCGTGGAATGGATATAGCTGAGAAACTAATCAATTGGAGTTCGGATATTTCAGGTATCACCATTTGGAAAAATGCAGTAGTACTAGGAATCTATCCAGATAATGTAGTGACTATTTCCCATGAAGGTGCTTTTTGTACCGTAGAGCCTAAAAAGATTATTATTGCAACGGGTGCCTCAGAAAAAACAATGGCCTTCCCTAATAATGACTTGCCGGGTATTTATGGTGCTGGTGCAGTCCAAACGTTAATGAATGTTCACGGAGTATTACCAGCAAAAAGGATACTCATGATTGGTGCTGGCAATATTGGTGTGATTGTAGCTTATCAATTATTACAAGCTGGTGTTGAAGTAGCTGGTATTGTAGAAGCTGCCGCGCAAGTTGGCGGTTATCATGTCCATGCTGCCAAGTTACAGCGTCATGGTATACCGATTTATACCTCTCATACCATACAATCAGCCCATGGTGATTATTGTTTGGAAGGTGTTACTATTTCTAAATTAGATGACAAGTGGCAACCGATAGCAGGAAGTGAACAATATATTCCTGTAGATGGTCTTTGCTTGGCAGTCGGATTAAGTCCCTTGACAGAACTATTGTGGCAGGCGGGCTGTGAAATGAAGTTTGTTGGAGAATTAGGTGGCTATGTGCCATTACGTGATGCCAATATGAAAACAACCCATGAAAATATCTATGTTGCAGGAGATGTTTCAGGGGTGGAAGAAGCTTCGGCTGCTATGGTAGAAGGAAAATTGGCAGGCTTATATGTTGCCTCCGTCTTGGGTTATCAGAAAGAATCGTTTACTAGAGATTTTCAAATTGCAAAATCCCAACTGGCTGCCCTGCGCTCTGGTCCCGCAAGTGGGAAGATTTGTACAGGACTTAGCAAAGTTGTTTTAGAGGAGGTTGGATAAAATGCCATCACAAGAGCGCTTTGCAAAAGGGCCTATCGCGTTGTTTGAATGTATGCAGCAAATTCCCTGTAATCCTTGTGCAGATGCCTGTCCGCGGGGTGCTATTACTGTAAAAGAAATTAATGATTGTCCTTCTTTAAATGAAGAACTTTGTAATGGCTGTGGTCTGTGTATGACTCACTGTCCAGGATTGTCCATCTTTGTTATTGATTATACTTACGGAAAGGATATGGCCTTAGTTAAAATTCCTTATGAATTTTCTCCATTGCCTGAGGCTGAGGCTGTAGTTGATGCTTTAAATCGACAAGGTCAATGTGTAGGAAAGGCCCAGGTTGTTCGTGTACAGAAGTCGCCGAACAAGACAAATATTATTTGGTTATCTGTACTGCAGGAATTAGCGATGGAGGTTCGTGACATTGCCTTCAGAAAGGAGGAACATCATGGATCATAATGACATTATTATCTGTCGTTGTGAAGATATAACATTGGGAGAGATTAGAGAGCAGATTGCACAAGGAAAACATACTCTGGAAGAAATAAAAAGAGCCTGTCGCTCTGGTATGGGTCCTTGCCAAGGAAGAACGTGTGCTCCTCTTATTATTAATGAAATTGCCAAGGCTACAGGAAAACCTATTCCAGAGATTCCTTTGCCTACATTTCGTCCTTCTACCTCTCCCATTAAGATGGCTTCTTTGTTAGGAGGAGATAAACATGATTAAGACTGCAGATATTGTAGTAATTGGCGGTGGAGTCATCGGTTGCTCTACTGCGTATAACTTAGCTAAATTAGGTGCAGGTAAAGTAGTCGTATTAGAGAAAAAATATTTAGCCAGTGGTGCCACGGGTCGCTGTGGTGCAGGTATGAGAATGCAGTGGGGAACGGAGACTAATTGTCTTCTGTCCCGTGAAAGTATCAAGATGCTCT
Source organism: uncultured Pelosinus sp. (assembly GCA_963526645.1). Taxonomy (GTDB): domain Bacteria; phylum Bacillota; class Negativicutes; order DSM-13327; family DSM-13327; genus Pelosinus. The sequence continues at coordinate 102,298 of CAUROG010000007.1, forward strand.
CCCACTTACCAGAACTGCTAGATGTAAATGTAGATATTGAATTTACCCAAAATGGCTATTTAATGCCAGCTTATTCAAAAAAAATGGCAGAGCAGTTTAAAAAGAATTTGGTACTGCAAAATTCCCTTAGCATTCCCGCACGTTGGGTAACGCCAGAGGAATCTTTAGAAATCGTTCCTTTCCTGAATACAAAAGGAATGTTTGGTGCTACCTATTGTGCAGAAGATGGTCACTCCAATCCGTTTAAAGTAACAGAAGCCTATGCGCAAGCTGCTAAAAATTTAAATGTTGAGATTTATACAGATACTGAAGTGCAAGGTATAGTGACGAAGAATGGCAAGATTATCTCTGTTCGTACCAACCGAGGGGATATTCTGGCAGATACGGTGGTGAATGCAGCTGGAGGGTATGCAAAGACAATCGGCCGTATGGTTGGTGTTGAGCTTCCGATCTTCCCAGAACGTCATGAAATTTTGGTAACGGAGCCTGTGGAACCTACTATGGGACCAATGGTAATGAGCTTCTATCACAACTTATATTGTCAGCAAAGCCCTCATGGTAGTTTCATTATGGGAATTGGCCATCCAAATGAACCGGAGAGTTATAATATAAAATCCAGTTGGCAGTTCTTGCGTGATATGGCGCAGCGACTTGTAGAAATCTTGCCGCCTTTGGCAGGTTTAAACGTAGTTCGTCAATGGGCTGGCCTATATGACATGTGTCCTGATCGTACGCCTATACTAGGCAATAGTCCTGCTCTTAATCGGTTCTTTACTGCTGCAGGCTTTAGTGGTCATGGCTTCATGATTTCGCCGATTACAGGTCAATTAATGGCGGAGATGGTGTTGGGAAAACCCACAGCCTTTCCTATCCAAATGTTTGATGCTGGACGGTTTGATCGTGGTGAGTTATTTGTAGAACCATCCGTTGTGTAAGGGGAAGCATGTATCATATACATTTAAAATAGGAAAGCGAGGAAAATTAAGATGATTACAGAATACAAAAATGAACCATTTACTAACTTTGGTCTTCCTGAGAACAAAGCTGCTATGGAGAAAGCATTGGCAGCAGTACAACTAGAAAAAGCTGCTCATTATCCACTCATCATTGGTGGGGAAACTGTGGATACAGAAGCACGTATTACGTCTATTAACCCCTCTAACACAGTTGATATTGTTGGAACAGTTGCCCGGGCCAATATAGATTTAGCTGAGAAAGCGGTGCAAGCAGCTAATAAAGCCTTTGCTTCATGGCAATATGTAGATCCAGCAGAAAGATCCGTATATTTATTTAAAGCTTCTGCTGTTTTACGCCGACGCAAATTTGAGTTTTCTGCTTGGTTGGTGGAAGAAGCTGGAAAAACATGGACCGAGGCAGATGCAGATACCGCAGAAGCAATTGATTTTATGGAGTACTATGCTCGGCAAATGGATAAGTATGCAAAAGGGATGGAAGTAACTCCTTATCCTGGAGAGCAAAATGAATGTGCTTATATTCCTCTTGGTGTGGGTGTTGTAATTCCACCATGGAATTTTCCATTAGCCATTTTAGCAGGGATGACAGCAGCCGCTATCGTAGCTGGTAATACTGTTATTATGAAGCCTGCAAGCTCAACACCTGTAATTGCTGCTAAGTTTATGCAGCTGTGGGAAGAAGTCTCCTTGCCAGCTGGTGTTGTTAATTATCTTCCAGGCAGTGGTGGGACCATCGGGGATTATTTGGTATCCCATGCCCAAGTTCGTTTTATCAATTTTACAGGCTCTAAAGAAGTAGGGCTTCGTATTAATAAGCTAGCTGCCGATTTATCTCCTGGGCAGAAATGGATCAAAAGAGTTGTGGCTGAAATGGGCGGTAAAGATTCTATTGTTGTGGACAGTGAGGCTGATCTCGATGAAGCTGCTGCTGGAATTGTTGCGTCTGCCTTTGGTTTTCAAGGGCAAAAATGCTCTGCCTGCTCTCGTGCTATTATCGTAAGAGACGTATATGATGCAGTACTTGCAAAAGTAGTTGAAAAGACTAAGGCTCTTAAGATTGGCGCTGCTAGCAGTCCTGATAGCAATATAGGTCCAGTGATTGATGAAAGTTCTTATAAAAAGATTTTAAGCTATATCGAAATTGGAAAAACAGAAGGAAAACTAGAGTGCGGCGGGTCTACGGTTGGAGAACAAGGGTACTTTATTGAGCCAACTGTATTTTCAGGTATTTCTCCTGAGGCTCGCATTTCTCAGGAAGAGATATTTGGACCTGTGCTAGCGGTAATTCCTGCCGATGATTTTGATCATGCTCTTGCTATTGCTAATGGTACTGAATATGGTCTTACTGGCGCTGTATATTCAAAGAGTCGTGCCAAATTAGAGAAAGCTCGCCGAGAGTTTCATGTAGGTAATCTATATTTTAACCGTAAGTGTACAGGTGCTTTAGTAGGCGTTCATCCTTTTGGGGGTTTTAACTTATCTGGTACCGACTCTAAAGCTGGCGGTGCGGATTATTTATTGCTATTTTTACAGGCAAAATCCATTTGTGAAAAACTATAAGTAAAAGGTAATTTATCAGCGTATCAGCTTACAAGAGAATCAAAAAAAAATGTTACTGTTTTCGCTGATGGATTAGCGTGGAAGTGCTTAAAATGTTAAATAAAATAAAGAATGTTTTTTTAGAAAAAACACTTGTCAAGTTGATAAACGCACGATATAATAAAAAACAAATATTAGATTAAAGCAATGGCGCTTTAAACAGGGATAACTATCTCTTGTTTAAAGCGCCTTTTTGATATTTTTTTGGGGGTGGTAGGGAAGAAGGTAAGGTAGAAGATTATTTTTGAAATAATAGTAATAATAAGGGGGATTATTGTGTTTAAGAAAATGAATGCAAAATGGTTATCTCTATTTGTTGGTACTAGTTTAGTAGCTGGGTTGTTAACTGGGTGTGGTTCAAGTGCTAGTAAAGATATCAAAATTGGTGTTGTATATGAATTGACAGGAAGCACAGCATCCTTTGGTACAGCTGCTGCGAATGGTGCTAAATTAGCATTTAAAGAAATTAATGCCAATGGTGGTGTCCTAGGCAAACAAATTCAAATTGCTGTTGCCGATAACAAAGGCGAACCATCCGAATCCTCTAATGCAATGACAAAAGTTATTTCTCAAGATAAAGTAGTTGCCGTTACTGGTTTTACTACCAGTTCTAATGGTATCGCAGGTTCAACAGTTGCCGAAGCCAATAAAATTCCTTTTGTTGCTGCTGCAACGACTAACCCTAAGGTAACTTTGGATGAAAATACTGGAAAAGTGAAGAACTATACTTTCCGTGTCTGTTTCATTGATCCTTTCCAAGGAACTGTGGGAGCGAACTTCGTACTTAATTCCTTAAAAGCTAAGAATGCCGCTGTTATGATTGATAATTCTAGTGACTATAGTAAAGGCTTATCTAAATTCTTTAAAGATGCTTTTACTAAGGGTGGCGGTAGCATAGCTATCGAAGAAGCTTATTTGCAAAATGACCAAGATTTCAAAACGCTTTTAACCAAAATTAAAGCTACTAACCCAGATGTAATTTATGTACCTGGCTATTATGGTGAAGTAGGAAAAATCATTAAACAGGCTCGCGAGATTGGCATTACCGTACCATTTGTTGGTGGTGATGGCTGGGATTCTCCTAAATTAGCAGAGATTGGTGGCCCAGATGCTCTTAATAATACTTTCTTTACCAATCACTATTCCGTAGAAGACAATAGCCCAAAATCCAAAACATTCCTTGATGCTTTCCAAAAAGAATATGGTCAAGTGCCAGATGCTATGGCTGTTCTAGGTTATGATGCAGCTTATGCTTTGGTAGATGCCATTAAACGTGCTAACAGCACTGATTCTGAAAAAATTCGTGAAGCCATTGCTAGTACAAAAGACTTCCAAGGTGTAACGGGTGCCTTGACACTAAATGATACTCACGATGCAATAAAAAGTGCTGTAATCATTGAAATGAAAAATGGCAAGCAAGTTTATAAAGAAACTGTAAAACCTTAAAGAGTAGAAATAATAAAGAAGACTTCTTTATCTATGGACTAAGTGGATATTAACTCCCGCTTGTAGAAGATGGGAGTCTTATAGACCACATTAGTTATCAGAAAAAAGACTCTGCAGGGCTCAAATGCCTTGGCAGAGTCTTTTTTTTCTTTTTTAGCAAGAAATTCACTGGGGAGTGAGCAATTTAATATCATAGCTGTTGAAGAACTCCACATATTCTTGAGCAGGCTCTTCGTTAGTTACGAAAACTTGTATGTCTTTTAATTCATAATAGGTTATTAGTGAGACTCGACCTAATTTCGTATTATCTGCTAAAAGTATAATTTTATCACAATGTTCTACTATATATTTTTTAATATCATATTCTAAAGAAGAGGAATTTGTTATTCCTTTTGAAATAGAAACTCCAGTGGTAGCAAGAAAAGCCTTGGAGATATTATATTTTTTTAAAGATTTTATGGCTTCGCTATCGACGAAAGAATTAGTTCTTCTAAAGAAAGTTCCTCCTGTAGAAATTACATTGAGATTTGGATAAGGAAGTGAGTTGAGGATCGCATTAAGATTGTTTGTAATGATAGTCAGATTATTGAATTCGGATAAATAAGGTATCATGTGCATCGTAGTGGTGCCCGAGTCTATATATATGATATCCCCGTCTTCAATTAGTGTGCTAGCTAAGTTGGCAATGATTAACTTTGCATCTTGATTTTTGACTTCTCTAGATTCAAAAGGTTCTGTGGTTTTCTTGTCGGTTAAAACAATTCCACCATAGACTTTCTTAATTTTCCCTTGCTCTTCCAATTGATTGATATCTCTTCTTATGGTATTTTTTGAAACATTAAATATATTACAAAGATCTTCTATAGATGCCCTCTCTTTTTCGAGAATATAGTCTTCCAATTCTTTAATTCTGTCTTCTTTCACCTTGTAAACTCCATTTCTTATTAATATAAAACAGACATGATAAACGATGTTGCTGATATTACCAAAATGATATTACTATAATACCATAATATAACCACAAATGTAACTGAATATTTATTGAAATAAAAACTTGCACTATTATTCAATGATATATTATAATATTACCAAAATGTGATGAAAATATAACAGATATAACCAAGAAGATATCACAATATGCTACAAAAATTACCAATTAAAGTAAGAAGAGGAGGAGATTATCAGAGTTGCATAAAGTATTTGAGTACTATTGGCTCTCATGATGGTCTCAGATAGGAATAAGTATACTCAAATGTTGCTTATATGATAGACAGTATAAAATGTTATGAATAGGGGAGATTTACATGACAGTAAAAAGATTGAAGTATAGCGTAAATGGAGAATGGAAAGATTCAGCTACAAATAAGTATATGCCGATTACTGATTCGAATACAGGAAAAGTGACTGCAGAGGCACCATGTTGTACTGTTGATGAAGTAAATGATGCAGTTGCTGCAGCAACTGCTGCTTTCTCATCTTGGTCGAAAACTCCTGTGTCTGCAAGAGCTCAGATTATGTTTAAGTATAAAGTGATTTTGGATGACCATTTGGAAGAATTGGCTTTGCTGGTAGCTACTGAATTAGGAAAAAATTTGAATGAGGCTCGCGGTGATGTCTTAAAAGCTATTGAAGTAGTAGAGTTATCATGTTCGGCTCCTGTCTTGATGCAAGGTGATTCACTGATGAATGTTTCCCATGGTCATGATACCGTCATGTATAGAGAAGCTTTGGGGGTATTTGCTGGTATAGTGCCTTATAATTTTCCAGCGATGATTCCTTTTGGTTGGATGATTCCTCTCTGTATCGCTACAGGCAATACCTTTGTGCTTAAGGCAGCCAGTCATGTTCCTCAAACTGCTATAAGAATGTTAGAATTGCTAATTGAAGCAGGGATACCTAAAGGTGTTGTTAACTTGGTTACTTGCAGTCGGACTGAAGCAGAAATCTTGTTAAAGCATCCAGATGTTGCGGGTATTTGTTATGTAGGTTCTACATCAGTCGGTCTTCATATTTATTCTACTGCAGCAGCCCACGGTAAAAGGGTTCAGGCTCTATGTGAAGCAAAAAATCATGCATTAGTCCTAAAAGATGCTGCTCTGGAACTGGCAGCAGCAAGAGTGATTAATTCAGGTTTTGGTTGTGCGGGACAACGTTGTATGGCCTTGCCAGTGGTTTGTGTAGAAGAAGAAGTGGCTGATGAGTTTGTTGCTCATTTGGTGAAGCTTGCTAAGGAGCTTAAGGTTGGCCCGGCCTATGATTCCCAATATGATTTAGGACCAGTTGTATCAGCAGAGCAAAAACAAAGTATTGTAAGTTGGATTGACAAAGGTGTGGAAGAAGGCGCTGAACTTATCCTAGATGGCAGGGATATTGTTATTGAGGGTTATGAAGAAGGCTTCTTCCTTGCGCCAACCATTTTTGATCACGTAAAACCGGGAATGAGTATTGGAGATAAAGAAATTTTTGGACCTGTTGTATGTATTAAGCGAGTAAAGAATTTTGAAGAGGGCTTAGCAGTAATGAATGCGAATCCTTTTGCTAATGGTTCTTGTATATTTACCCAAAGCGGTTACTATGCAAGAGAATTTGCTGCAAGAACACATGGTGGTATGGTTGGTATTAACGTGGGTATTCCTGTTCCTCTTTCAGTATTTCCTTTTGCTGGACATAAAAAATCCTTCTTCGGTGATCTGCATTGCATGGGTAAGGATGGCGTGGCTTTCTTTACAGAAGCTAAGTGCGTGACTAGTAGATGGTTTAACGAAGAAGACCTAAAACAGGTTAAAGTAGATACTTGGGAAGGCACAATGACTCGCAAATAAGACGAAAAATGGGAGGCCTTGAACAATATAATGTTCAAGGCTACCGAAATATATAGTAATGAAAGGAGACGGTTATGTCTTTAGTTACACTAGAAAATGTATTAAAAGGTATTGGTAAGGAAGCGTATGGCATTGGAGCTTTTAATATAGCTAATATGGAAATGGTTATGGGAGCTATAAAGGCAGGAGAAGAGTTGCATTCCCCAATTATCCTTCAAGTGGCGGAAGGAAGATTGCGATATTCTCCATTGCATTTAATTGGACCAGCGATGATAGCGGCAGCTGAGGCGGCTACGATTCCCGTTGTTGTACATCTTGATCATGGTTCTAGTATGGAGGTCATTGCTCAAGCATTGCAATTAGGATTTAGTTCGGTAATGTTTGATGGGTCTGCTTATCCTTTGGAAAAAAATATTGCTATGACAAATGAAGTAAAAAAGATGGCAAAACACTATGGGGCTTCTGTAGAAGCAGAGATCGGTAAGGTTGGTGGAAGTGAAGGGGATTATGCCGATGTAGAAATTCTTATTACTTCTGTATTAGAAGCAAAACGGTTTTATGAAGAAACGCAAGTGGATGCTCTAGCGGTGGCAATTGGTACTGCTCATGGACATTATAAAGAAAAACCTAATTTACAATTTGGACGATTAGCAGAGATTGCCAAGGATATTGATTGTCCTTTGGTGTTGCATGGCGGTTCGGGACTTACTGCCGATGATTTTCAAAAATGTATACAACACAAAATAAAAAAAGTAAACATTGCTACGGCTTCATTCGAAAGTGTGGCTCAAAAGGTTAGTGGACTAGCAAAAGAATCGGATATTACCTTTTTTCAATATTTGGATGCAGTACAGGAAGCAACCTATGAAAATGTGAAAGATCATATTTCAATTTTTGGAAGTCAGAATAAAGCATAGAAGTCGCAATTAAGGTTTTTGATTTGATGATAAAAATCCAAAAAAACATGAGATAAGGAGGAGTTTGAATGGATAAGCAATGCAATTTAACTGTTGAGCAACACATTACTAACCTCGTTGAAAGATCAAGAAAAGCCCAAGCTGTTGCCGAGCACTATAGCCAAGAAAAAGTAGATGAATTGGTGACTGCCATTGTATGGAATATTGTTAAAGATGGGCCAGCTCAAATTATTTCTCAAATGGCTGTTGATGAATCCCAAATGGGAAATTATGAATCTAAATATGCAAAATTGATGACAAAATGCAAAGGTACACTTCGGGATATGTTAGGTGAAAAATCAGTTGGTGTTATTGAGAAAGATGAAAAAAAGGGAATCTTCAAGGTTGCCAAACCTGTAGGCGTAGTAGCTGGAATATTACCTTGCACCAATCCAGAAGCTACACCCGTAATCAAAGCGATCATGGCAATCAAGACGAGAAATGCCATTATACTCGCGCCGCACCCCAGGACGAAAAAGACGAATACTTACATTGTAAATTTAATAAGAGATACGCTGAAAAAATATAATGCACCAGAGGATTTGGTCATTGGAATTGAAGAGCCTTCTCTTGATTTAACCAATGAACTGATGAAGCAATGTGATTTAGTTGTTGCGACAGGTGGTGGAGCTTTAGTAAAGTCGGCATATTCATCGGGAACTCCCGCCTACGGCGTCGGACAAGGAAACTCAGTCGTTGTGGTAGACGAAACTGCGGATTTGAAGGATGCGGGGAATAAGGTAATGCGTAGTAAAACCTTTGATTTCGCCACAAGTTGTTCCACTGAAAATTCACTGGTTATTCAGAAGAGTGTTTATGCTGAATTTATACAATGTCTTAAAGACGAAGGCGGTTATTTGCTTAGCCCTGAAGAAAAAGCAAAATTACAGCAAGCCATGTGGGTAGATAATCATTTGAATGCTAGGATTATTGCGCAGTCAGTGCAAACAATTGCTAAAGTAGCTGGGATTAGTATACCAGAGGATCGTAAATTTATTATGGTGGAAGAAACGGGAATTGGCCCTGATGCTCCTTTTTCTGGTGAAAAATTATCCATGGTAGTCGCCTTATATCAATACGATGATTTTCAAGAAGCAATCGACCATGTTAATATGATTACCAACTATCATGGTAGAGGGCATTCCTGTGGAATTCATTCTTTTAATGAAGAACATATCAGTCAACTGGCACTAGCTACAAAGACCAGTAGAATTATGGTTCGTCAGCCTCAATGCCTAGCTAATAGCGGCGCATGGACAAATGGTATGCCAATGACTTTGACATTAGGTTGCGGAACTTGGGGAGGAAATGCCTCTTCTAGCAACATAACATGGAAAAACTTATTGAATATAACATGGGTTTCTTCCCCAATAGAGCATAGTATGCCAACTGATGAAGAGTTATTTGGCGAGATTATGCTTGAAAATAACTAGCGTTTATTATTTTATTTATATTTTAGGCCTAGATTTACCATAGGGAAGAGAGGGGTGTGTTATGGTCAAGATAATTACTGCGGCAGAAGCGGCTAGCCTCATTAAAGATGCTGCCACAATTGCTACGAGTGGTTTTGTTGGTAGTGCAAATCCCGAGGCACTAACCGTTGCATTGGAAGAGAGATTTCTTAGAGAAAGCAGACCACGTAATTTAACACTTGTTTATTGTGCAGGTCAAGGTGATGGTAAAAACTGTGGAGCCAATCACTTTGGCCACGAGAATATGGTGAAAAGAGTAATTGGTGGACATTTTAAGACAGCTCCGAAATTGACTAATTTAGTAGTAGATGAAAAAATTGAGGCTTATAATTTTCCTCAGGGAACCCTTACTCATTGGTTTCGAAATGTTGCTGGAAAAAAACCGGGTGTTATTACGAAAGTTGGCTTGAATACTTTTGTTGACCCAAGGGTTGAGGGTGGGAAAATTAACAAAAAGACCACTGAGGATCTTGTAGAAGTCATTCAATTAGGGGGGGAAGAATGGCTTTGGTATAAGCCTTTTCCAGTAGATGTAGCTTTAATTCGTGGGACTTCTGCAGATGAGATTGGCAATATCTCGATTGAAAAAGAGGCTGTTTCACTAGAAATTCTTTCAATCGCACAGGCTGTCAAAAATTCTGGCGGTATTGTTATTGTGCAGGTAGAGCGTATCGTTAAACCTGGTAGCTTACATCCGATGAATGTAAAAGTTCCGGGAATGATAGTTGACTATATTGTTGTATCTGAACCAGTCAATCATATGCAGACCTATTCGGAACAGTATAATCCTGCATATTCAGGAGAAATAAAACTATCATCCTTGTCAAATAATTGTGTCATGTCTTTAGATGAACGCAAGATTATTGCTCGCCGTGCTGCGATGGAGTTGATTCCCGATGCGATTGTAAACCTTGGTATTGGTGTCCCTGAAGGGGTAGCAATGGTAGCCAATGAAGAAGGTATGGGGCACATTATGACTCTTACCGTTGAAGCTGGCCCCGTGGGGGGGATTCCTGCCGGCAATCTAAGCTTTGGGGCTTCCAGTAATGCAGAGGCCATATTAGATCAACCTTATCAATTTGACTTTTATGATGGTGGCGGTCTTGATCTGGCTTTTCTGGGGTTAGCTGAGACCGATAAACATGGCAACATAAATGTAAGTAAGTTTAAAGGCTATGTGGCTGGCTGTGGTGGTTTTATTAACATTACACAGAATACAAAAGATGTTATTTTTCTTGGTACCTTTATGGCTGGTGGCTTGAAAGTAAAGATAACTGATGGTCAATTGCATATCATCACAGAAGGGCGCAATAAGAAATTTATTGATCATGTTGAACAAATTACTTTTAGTGGCAAGTATGCCCAACAAAGCAATCAATCGGTTATGTATATTACCGAACGTGCTGTATTCCACCTAACACCCGAGGGCATGGTTTTGACAGAAATCGCTCCGGGGATCGATCTAGAAAAAGATATATTAGCACTTATGGATTTTAAGCCAATTATAGCTCCAGACCTTAAATTAATGGACGCTCGCATTTTTAGAAAAGAAAAAATGGGATTAAGCGAGATGTTGTTAAGGTGTGGAAAGTAATAAAAAAATTGCCCTACGGGGTTAGAGAATTAGGAGGAATTATTTATGAATTTTGTATTGACACAAGAACAAGAGGATATTCGCAAAATGGTAAGGGAATTTGCCGAAAAATCGGTGGCCCCAACTGCAGCAGAAAGAGATGAAAAGGAATACTTTCCTCGTGAAATTTTTGATCAAATGGGTGAACTAGGAATTTTAGGTTTACCTTATCCTGAAGAATATGGCGGAGCAGGTAGTGATTTTTTAAGTTACGCGATTGCGGTAGAAGAAATCTCTCGAGTATGTGCATCAACTGGTATTGGAACTTCCGTTCACATATCCCTTGCTTCTTGGCCAATATTTAAGTATGGAACTGAAGAACAAAAACAAAAGTATTTAAGACCACTGGCTGAGGGTACAAAATTAGGAGCATTTGGCTTAACGGAGCCAAATGCAGGTACTGATGCTTCGGCGGCAACTACAGTGGCAGTTAGAGATGGAGATAGTTATATTCTTAATGGATCTAAGGTTTTTAATACTAATGGTGGAGAAGCGGAAATTGAAGTTGTTTTTGCTTCTACCGACAAAGCGGCTGGGTTAAAAGGCTTGAGTGCTTTTATTGTAGAAAAAGGTACTCCTGGACTTAGCTTTGGGAAAAAAGAAGTTAAAATGGGTATTCGCTCTTCCGTGCAACGGGAAGTTATTATGGAAAATTGTCGTATTCCAGCAGAAAATCTGCTTGGTAAAGAGGGAGCTGGCTTTAAAATTGCTATGACTGCTTTGGATGGCGGCCGAATTGGTGTTGCAGCGCAAGCAGTTGGTATTGCTCAGGGGGCTCTAGAAGAAGCAATAAAATACTCTAAAGCACGCGTACAATTTGGGAAGCCGATTGCTAGTAATCAAGCAATAGCCTTTAAACTCGCTGATATGGCAACTAAAGTGGAAGCGGCAAGGTTGTTGACTTATAAGGCAGCATATCATAAATCACATAATCTACCTTATTCCAAGGAAGCTGCTATGGCAAAAATGGTTGCTTCTGATGCTGCTATGTCAGTAACGACAGATGCTGTGCAAGTCTTTGGAGGTTACGGTTACTCCCGTGAATATCCTGTTGAGCGCATGATGCGGGATGCCAAAATCACGCAGATATATGAAGGAACAAATGAAGTGCAACGTATGGTTATCTCTGGGGCTATTTTACGATAATTTTAATCTGTCTCATAAAGCGTACGATGTCAATTAGATAGAGAACATTATTATGAGTAAATGGTTGTAGCAGTATGTATAGGTCGCGCTGGATCCCTGTTATTAACGATTTTCTCATAATAGCAGAGATCCCGCGATTGGACTTAATCTCCAAGAAAAAAATGGCGAAATTCTTTAAAATATCCTACACTATCTATAATTTAGGAGGCAGTAAAAAATGGAAATCATTGTTTGTATCAAGCAAGTGCCTGATACTACCGAAGTAAAGATTGATCCAGTCACAAATACCTTGATTCGTCAAGGTGTGCCCAGTATTGTAAACCCTTTCGATAAAAATGCTGTAGAAGCAGCTTTGCAGTTAAAAGAGAAGCATGGCGGTAAGGTTACTGTTATTTCCATGGGACCACCACAAGCTAAAGATGCACTAAAAGAGTGTCTTGCAATGGGGGCTGATAGCGCAATTCTTATTAGTGATCGTGCCTTTGGCGGATCTGATACCTTGGCTACTAGCTATACATTAGCGGCAGCTGTGCGCAAACTTGGTACTTATGATATTATTTTCTGCGGTAAACAAGCGATTGATGGCGATACTGCTCAAGTTGGGCCAGAAATGGCAGAGCATTTAGGTATTTCCCAAATTACGTATGCTGCTAAGATTGATGTTGATGGTAATACTGTTCGTGTGGAACGTGAACAGGAAGAGGGCTACGAAATTATTGATGTGGAGTTCCCAGTAGTTATCTCGGTAGTAAAAGCGATGAATGAACCACGTTTTCCTAGCATCAGAGGTACAATGAAAGCCAACCGTGCAGAAATTCTTGTATGGACGGCAGCCGATCTTGATGTGAATGAACAACAACTTGGATTAAAGGGATCACCGACTCAGGTTCGTAAAATATTTACTCCACCCCAGCGTACTAATGGTGTATTGATTCATAAAGATACAGCACGGGAAGCGGTGGCTGAATTGATAAAAAATCTGTCTGATGCAAAAATTGTGTAAAAGGGGAGAAAATTGAGTAATGGCGGTAAAAGTAATAAAAGAATCATGTATTTCCTGTAGTGCCTGCGTTTCTGCATGTCCATTTGGTGCTATTGTGATGCAAGATGATAAAGCGTTTATAACAGAAGCCTGTACCGTTTGTGGTGTGTGCGTTGACACTTGCCCTGTTGAGGCAATTGAGAAAGAAGTAGAAGTTAAAGAGGTCACTGTAGATATAAATGAATACAAAGATGTTTGGGTTTATCTAGAGACTGTAGATGGTAAGTTGCGCAACGTTAGTCTCGAATTACTTGGTGAAGGTCGTAAATTAGCTGATACTATGGGGCAAAAGTTGTCAGGTGTTCTGATTGGCAACAATGTAAAAGATTTAGCAAAAGATGTTTTCGCTTCTGGTGCTGATCAAGTGTACTTAGTGGAAGCGGTAGAATTAGAACATTACAGTACGGATGGTTATACTGCTACTTTAGTTGATTTAATTCAACAATATAAACCATCAGTTATCCTTGTGGGTGCAACTAATAACGGTAGGGATCTTGGACCGCGTGTAGCTTGTCGAGTTGGCACGGGATTAACAGCAGATTGTACCGACCTTGGCATTGACGAAGCGACAGGACTTGTTTCTTGGACTCGCCCGGCTTTTGGCGGCAATATTATGGCAACGATTCTATGCCCTGAACATAGGCCCCAGATGGGTACCGTTCGTCCATCTGTATTTAAAAAGCCAGAATTAGATACGAATAGAAGCGGAGAAATTATCCACGTAGCCAGTAAGGTGAAAGCAGAAGATATTCGTACTAGGCTTGTTGATATTATTCGTGTTGCTGCTGTTTCTTGTAATTTAGAAGAAGCGGAGATCATTGTATCTGGCGGTCGAGGATTATGTAAGCCTGAAAATTTCTCCCTAGTAGAGGAATTGGCTAATGTCCTTGGTGGATCTGTAGGAGCATCTCGTGCTGCTGTAGATGCTGGCTGGAAGCCTTCATTGCATCAAGTAGGACAGACGGGAAAAACTGTAGGACCGAAAATTTATTTTGCTTGTGGAATTTCTGGTGCCATTCAACATTTAGCAGGAATGTCATCTTCGGATCTCATCATTGCGATCAATAAAGACCCTGATGCACCAATCTTTAAAATGGCTGATTATGGTATTGTTGGTGATGTTATGGAAGTGCTTCCTATTTTGACTGCGGAATTTAAAAAACTAAAAGCATGTTAAGGTTTTAGTAACAAGTTCTAGGAACGTCATAAAGAAAAACAGAGGTGAATATTTTGAGTGAGTATGAGAATTTATTACTTGAAATTGAAGATGGTATTGGATTTGTAACGATTAACCGTCCGAAAGCATTAAATGCACTGAATGCTGCTACTATACGTGACTTGGATTGTATCTTTGATGTATTAGCCCAGGATAATGAAGTGAAAGTAGTTGTTATTACTGGCAGCGGTGAGAAATCCTTTGTGGCTGGCGCAGATATTACTGAAATGCAATCAATGTCTGCTGTCCAAGGGAGAACTTGGGCAAAGATGGCGCAAGCTGTATTCAACAAAATTGAGAATTTACCAAAACCAGTTATTGCTGCCGTGAATGGCTTTGCACTCGGTGGTGGCTGCGAATTAGCTATGGCTTGTGATATTCGTATCCTTTCTGAAAAAGCCAAGCTTGGCCAACCAGAAGTGTCATTAGGTATACCACCTGGATTTGGTGGAACCCAGCGTTTAGCAAGACTAGTGGGCAAAGGACGAGCGAAAGAATTGCTCTTTACGGGTGAAATGATTGATGCAGCTGAAGCCTATCGTATTGGGTTGGGGAATAAAGTAGTGGCTCCTGAGGAGCTTATAAATGTCACTAAGGCTATGGCACAGAAAATCATGTCTAGAGCGCCTATTGCTGTTCAGGTTTCTAAAGCAGCAGTCAATGAAGGCCTTGATGTTGATCTTAAGTCGGGTGTAGCCTATGAAGCAGAGGTATTTGGCCTGTGTTTTGCAACAGATGACCAAAAAGAGGGAATGACTGCTTTTGTAGAAAAACGCAAACCTAATTTTATTGGTAAATAGGCTGATTTGTATCGCTAATTCCGATAACTTGGAAGATTAGTTGTAAGACGAAAAGTCATATCCTATTTTTAGGATATGACTTTTCTGTCTTACATAAATGCAACTAAAGTTCTCATGTTTTTAATGATGATCAGCCATAATTGAAATTTGATAGGAATAATATGTAAATGTGAGAAAACAAGTCATTAAAATAAACAAAGAATTTTGTTTATTTTTGTAGAGGGATAAAGCTAAAAAGTAGTAACTTATAGATCTATCAACATAGAAAAAGGGATAAAAGTTTCGAGATAAAAGACAATTTTAATATTGCAATTATTCTCTGCATGAATTAGAATATAACTATGAAGTGATAAAAACGAATCAACATATAACCAATACATAACCAATATAAAACAAATAATTAATAATTAAGTATTAAATGTAAAGAGAAGGATGATAATTGTGGCACATGTATTTTTAATCCCTCGGACCATTATTGCAGGGAAAGAGGCATTAACAAAAGCGGGTTCATACTTAAAGGGCTCTGGAAAAAAAGCACTTATTGTTACAGATAAAATCATGGTTACGATTGGAAACGTTCAAAAATTGATTAACATATTGGATGAACAGGATATCAAGTATGAATTATATGCAGATATCAATAGTGAGCCTACTGATAAAATGGTCTATCAGGGAGTCAAAATTTATAAAGAAACCAATTGTGATTTTCTGATAGCGATAGGTGGAGGCAGTCCGATTGATACGATGAAAGCAATTGGAGCAATGCTGACAAATCCAGGAACATTAGCCGATTATATGGGAAAAGAAATTACTGCTCTACCGCCTGCATTAATTGCCATACCAACAACGGCTGGAACTGGCTCCGAGGCAACCCAGTACACAATCATATCTGATACACAGACCGACGTAAAAATGCTTTTAAAAGGGGCGCCCTTATTACCTGCATTGGCAATTGTAGATCCAGATTTAACGCTTACCTCACCGCCAATGGTTACAGCAGCGACTGGCATTGATGCTTTAACTCATGCTATAGAAGCATATACGTCTAAAAAATCACAACCTATGTCAGATACCTTTGCGATTTCAGCAGTTAAGAGAGTCTTTAAGAGTCTTTTAAAAGCTTATAAAGATGGAACTGACATTGAAGCAAGAGAAGAAATGTCGATAGCTGCACTGGAGGCTGGCATCGCTTTTAATAATTCTTCTGTGACCTTAGTTCATGGGATGAGTAGACCAATAGGAGCACTTTTCCATGTACCACATGGATTGTCTAATGCAATACTGCTCTATCATTGTTTGGGATTTGCTTTGCAAGGAACTCCAGAAAAATTTTGTGAGCTAGCCAAGGCAATCGGTGTTTATGAAAACGGTATGAGTGATATGCAAGCTGGACAGACATTTATAAATGAAGTTGAGAGATTATGTTGCATGTTAAATATTCAAACCTTAGCAGAATTTGGTGTAGATAAAAAAAGGTTCTTTGAAAATCTAGACAAAATGGCAGAAGATGCTTTAGCTAGTGGTAGTCCGCAAAATACAATAAAAAGTATAAATAAAGAAGAGATCATGAACATTTACAAAGCTTTATGGAATTAACTAAAATTAAAGGAATTAGGGAATAAACGTAAAAGCATATTTGCTAGAGAAGATAATTGTAAGGAGAATAAGAATGAAATATATTAGCATTGATAATAGTAGAAAGTTAGATGTTGTGCCTATTGGTAGAGTTGCAATTGATTTTAATCCTGTGGATATCAATAAAACCCTTGCGGAAAGTACAACCTTTAAAAAATATGTGGGTGGATCTCCAGCGAATATCGCAGTAGGTCTTGCTAGATTAGGTAAAAAAGTAGGATTTGTTGGAAAAATATCGAAAGATAGATTTGGTGAATTTGTTACTGATTATTTTACAAAAGAAGGCATTGATACTTCTCAAATTTATGAAGCGAAAAATGGAGAATCTTTAGGTCTTACTTTTACTGAAATACTTAGTCCTACAGAAAGCAGCATTCTCATGTATAGAAATGACATTGCTGACTTAAGTTTGGAAGTAAGTGAAATTGATGAAGAATATATTAAAAATACAAAAGCAATTGTGATCTCTGGAACAGCATTAGCCAAAAGTCCTTCTAGAGAGGCTACTCTAAAAGCATTGGAATATGCAAAAAAACACAATACAATTGTTATTTTTGATATTGATTATCGGGAATATACTTGGCTTAATAAAGATGAAATTGCAATTTATTATTCTATTGTTGGTAGGAATAGTGATTTGGTAATTGGATCTCGAGAAGAATTTGACTTAATGCAAGGTTTAATGACCCAAGATAACAGTGATGAAGCAATTGCACAAAGATGGCTTTCCTATGGAAATAAAATAGTGGTTATTAAACATGGGAAAGATGGTTCTACAGCATATACTGAAGATGGAAAAAATTATAATATTAAGCCGTTTCCAGTTAAACTTCTTAAGTCTTTTGGAGGTGGGGATGCTTATGGATCAGCCTTTATTTATGGTCTTTTAGAAGGTTGGGATGTAATAGACTGCCTAGAATTTGGCAGTGCTTCAGCTGCTATGTTAGTTGCTAGTCATAGTTGTTCAGAAGCAATGCCGACTGTTGAAGAAGTAAAAGAATTTATAAGAAAAAGCAAAGCAGAACATGGGGATATGGTAGCAAGAATGTAGGAGGATTGATTATGATCCATAATATAGGTGAATTAAAACAAGGTTTAAATTCATTGTGTGAAATTAATGGAAAAAATAAAGAAATGCTAATGGATATCAGCATTATAAAGCTGGATAAAGAAGTCAATGAATTGTATTATCAGCAAGATAAAGAAATGGCTATCTTACTGCTAGAGGGCAAGGTAAAAATCAAATGGTCAGCTAGAGAAGAAGTAATTGAAAGAAGATCTGTATTTGATGAGAATCCTTGGTGTTTGCATGTTCCAAAAGAAACAGAGGTTACTGTTGAATTTTTAGAAGCAAGTGAAATCCTCATTCAATGTACTGAAAATAAGAATAACTTTGAAGATAAGCTATATGGCCCTAATGACTGTAAAAGTGATATTTTTGGCGAAGGCGTTTGGAATGATGTTGCTAGACGGGTAGTGAGGACAGTATTTGATTACAAGAATGCTCCTTATTCGAATATGGTTATGGGTGAGGTAATTACGTATCCAGGTAAATGGTCAAGTTACCCGCCGCATCATCATCCACAGCCTGAAGTATATTATTATAAATTTAATAAACCCCAAGGTTTTGGATTGTGTTTGGTTGGTGAAGATGCTTATAAAATTAAAGATAATAGCTTTTTAGCAATACCAGGAGGATTAGTTCATCCACAGACATCTGCTCCTGGGTATGCAATGTATTACTGCTGGATGATAAGGCACTTGGATAATAATCCATGGACAGATCGGATTGATGATGAAGATCATACGTGGTTGTTGGATAAAGATGTAAAAATATGGCCTGCTAGATAAGAAATTTCGAAAATATAATGATAACAAATTATTCGCAATTCTTATAATTATTACTTATTTTGGAGGGTGTTTGTATGGCTACAACGAAAATGACTGTGGCACAAGCGTTAATTAAATTTCTAAATCAACAGTATATTGAGGTTGATGGGAAAAAGAGCAAATTTGTACGAGGTATTTTTACCATTTTTGGACATGGTAACGTGGTTGGTATTGGACAGGCATTGGAAGAAGTCAATGATGGTCTGGAAGTATATCAAGGCAGAAATGAGCAGGGGATGGCACATGCTGCTGCGGCTTATGCAAAACAGAAAAATAGAAAACAAATTTATGCCTGTACCACATCTGTAGGACCTGGTGCTGCTAATATGCTTACTGCAGCAGCAACAGCCACTGCAAATAACATTCCTCTATTGTTACTACCTGGTGATGTCTTCGCAACAAGACAGCCTAACCCTGTATTACAACAAATAGAGCAGACCTATAATTTATCGATTTCAACGAATGATGCTTTTAAGGCTGTGAGTAAGTATTGGGATCGTGTCGACCGACCTGAACAACTTATGACAGCTATGATTAATGCGATGAGGGTGTTGACAAATCCGGCAGAGACAGGCACTGTAACCATTGCTTTACCCCAAGATGTTCAGGGAGAGGCATATGAATTTCCTGATTATTTCTTCAAAGAACGGATTCACAGAATTGATAGATGCTATCCTTCACAGGCTGCAATCAAAGATGCTGTTGATATCATAACGCGAAAGAAAAAACCACTTATTATTTGTGGTGGCGGGGTTCGATATTCAGAAGCCGGCATCGCTTTAAAAGCATTTGCTGAAAAATTTAATATTCCCTTTGCTGAAACTCAAGCAGGGAAAAGTGCTGTTGAAGACAGTCATTCATTGAATTTAGGTGGTGTTGGAGTAACTGGGAATTCCGCAGCTAATGAAATTGCAGGTGAGGCTGACCTCGTAATTGGCATAGGAACAAGGTTTACTGATTTCACTACAGGATCAAAAAGCGTATTTAAAAATGAGAATGTTGAGTTTTTAAATATTAATGTATCCGAGTTTCATGCTGAGAAATTAGATGCTGTTAAGATGGTTGCTGATGCAAAGGTTGCCTTGGAGTGCTTGAATGAACAATTGGAACAATTAGGATATAAATCGGCGTATACAACAGAAATACGCCATGCAAAGACTGATTGGGATCAAGAATTGGAACGGTTGTATAATATTGAATATCAAAAAGAGGGATTCGTTCCCGAAAATCCAGGTTGTTTTAGTGAACAAGAAATAAATGAATATAGTGCTGCACTGCAATCATGCTTAACGCAAACAGCCGTAATTGGTGAGCTTAATAAAATGTTGTCTAAAAATGCAGTTATTATAGGGGCAGCGGGAAGCTTGCCAGGGGATTTACAACGTATGTGGAAAGCTGAAGAAATAGGTGCTTACCATATGGAATACGGATATTCATGCATGGGATATGAGGTTTCAGGGGCGTTGGGTGTTAAACTGGCGGAACCGGAAAAAGAAGTGTTTGCCATGGTGGGTGATGGAAGTTATTTGATGTTGCATTCCGAACTTGTAACAAGTATGCAGGAAGGCATAAAAATAAATGTATTATTGTTTGATAATATTGGCTTTGGTTGTATTAATAATTTGCAAATGGGCAATGGTATGGGAAGTTTTTGTACAGAGTTTAGAAAACGCAATGAGAAAAGCGGTAAATTAGATGGCGAACTTATGAAAATAAATTTTGCCAAGCAGGCTGAAGGATATGGGGTAAAAACATATTCAGTATCCACGTTAGAAGAGTTAAAAGTCGCAGTTGAAGATGCCAAGAAACAGCAAATATCAACATTAATTGATATTAAAGTGTTACCAAAGACTATGACTCATGGCTATGGAGCAGGATGGCATGTTGGCATCGCTGAGTTGTCGTCAAATCCTAAAATTAATGCTGCTTATGAGCAGAAAGAAGAGCTTTTAGCAAATGCAAGAAAGTATTGAGAAACATTTAATACGAAATGATGGGAAGGTGGAGAAATTATGTTGAAAATTGGTATTATTGGTGCTGGTAGAATTGGAAAAGTACATGCGGAAAGTATTAGTAACTTTGTTAAGGGAGCGGAAGTAAAAGCAATTGCTGATCCGTTTTTAAATGAAGATACAAAAGAGTGGGCTAAGACAATGGGGATAGAGCACGTATATACTGACTATCAGAAGATTATAAATGACTCTGAGATCGATGCAGTATTAATTTGCTCCTCAACAGATACACATTCACCGATTTCCATTGAGGCAATCAATGCGGGTAAACATGTATTCTGTGAGAAACCCATTGATCATGATGTAGAAAAAATTAAAGAAGTAATAAAAGCAGTTGAGGCCTCTAAATGCAAATATCAGGTTGGCTTTAACCGCCGATTTGATCACAATTTTAGATCAGCTAAGGAAGCTGTAGCAGCAGGCAAAATTGGAACACAGCATGTAATTAAAATTACCTCCCGTGATCCAGAAGCGCCGCCTATTAGTTATGTTAAAGTATCAGGCGGAATGTTTCTTGACATGACGATTCACGATTTTGATATGGTTCGCTATTTGTCAGGTAGTGAAGTGGTAGAAGTCTATGCTGTAGGTGGAGTATTAGTGGATTCTGCTATCGGTGAAGCTGGCGATATTGATACGGCAATCATCACAATGAAACTAGAAAATGGTGCTATGGCAGTAATTGATAATTGTAGACGTGCTTCTTATGGTTATGACCAGCGAGCAGAAGTCTTTGGATCTAAAGGAGCGGTAGAAATTGGCAATGATACTTCTTCTACTGCCGTATTAAGTACTACTGATGGTGTTGTTGCTGAAAAGCCACTACATTTCTTCCTTGAAAGATATATGCAGGCTTATGCTAATGAAATCAAAGAATTCATTGAAGCTATCGTAGAAAATAAAGATGTTCCAGTTACAGTGATAGATGGCTTAGAACCTGTAATTATTGGACTTGCAGCAAAAAAATCCATAGCTGAAAATAGGCCAGTAAAAACTGCAGAAATCAAAAGAACTTTTGGTTTGTAATACATTTACAGATCAAAAAGATTAAATAAGTTTTAAATTTTGGCGCAATTTATGCAATCTTTCTTCTCTTCTTTCTCTTGACTGATTGCATATTTTGCGCCAGACATAATATGAATGCCACATAAGGGGATGGAAAAATGTTTGATACAACAAAAGTTAAGCTAGGCATTGCTCCTATTGCATGGACGAATGATGACATGCCAGATTTAGGCAAAGAAAATACTTTTGAACAGTGTGTAAGTGAAATGGCGTTAGCTGGCTTTAGAGGCAGTGAAGTGGGGAATAAGTATCCTAAAAATACTGAAATTTTAAAAAAATCACTACAACTTCGTGGAATTGAAATAGCTAGTGCTTGGTTCAGTTCTTTTCTAACGGTAAAGCCATTTGAAGAAGTTGCATTAGCATTTAAAGAACATCGTGATTTTTTATATGAAATGGGCGCAAAGGTAATTGTTGTCTCAGAACAGGGGCATAGCATTCAAGGTCAATTGGATATGCCGATTTTTGCGAAGAAACCCCATTTCAATGAAGCAGAATGGAAAAAGCTCGCTGAAGGATTAAATAAATTAGGTGAGTTAGCACAAGAAAAAGATATGAAAGTCGTATACCATCATCACATGGGTACAGGTGTTCAAACAGCGAATGAAATTGAAAAATTAATGACTATGACGGATGATAAATTAGTATACTTGCTGTTTGATACAGGTCATTTAGTATTTTCCGGTGAGGACCATTTAATGGTTCTAAATAAACATATTAATAGAATTAAGCATGTGCATTTGAAAGATATTAGGTATGAATTAATTGATACAATTAAGACTTCAAACATTAGTTTCTTGGACTCTGTAAGACTAGGTGTGTTTACTGTTCCAGGAGATGGATGTATTGATTTTGTACCAGTATTCAAAGCACTTGCAGAGCATAACTATGAAGGTTGGTTTATTGTGGAAGCCGAGCAAGATCCTGAGAAAGCTAATCCACTTGAGTATGCATTAAAAGCAAGAGCTTATATACAAGAAAAGGCTGGCCTTTAAAAATATAATCTCCTTGGTTCGTGTAAGAACTATATTCATTTGCATAGAGTTAAGAAGAGAATGATATTGATATAGTGGAAATTAGGCGGATTTAGTACATATATAGTTAATCAGAGAATTATCAAGGGAATAACTGTATATGTACTAATACTTAAAAAGGAGTGGAAAAAATGAACTTATTTAAATGGTTTCTAACTGGTGAAGACAAGCCACGAATTCAAGATCCTACAGTAGTGGATAAAATGTTCACTAAGGCTCGATTCCAGGGCGTTACTGCGATGATTATTGGTTATGGTATGTATTATGTAACGCGAATGACTCTTGGTGTTGTCAAAAAGCCTATGATGACTGAAGCTGGATTTACTGGAACTGAATTAGGAATTATTGGATCAGCTATGCTTATAGCGATAGCTTTTGGCAAATGTTTTAACGGATTTATTGCTGATCGATGTAATGTAAAAAAGATCGTGCCACTTGGTTTACTTGGAGCTGCTGTTGTTAACATTATATTAGGATTTACGCCTTGGTTTTGGGCATTTGCAATTCTTTGGTTTTTAAATGGTTGGTTTCAATCCATGGGTTCTGCACCTTGTATAGTTTCCTTGACCCAGTGGTTTTCAAAGCGTGAAGTCGCAACACAATATGGTGTATTTAGTATTGCGCATTATATTGGTGAGGGTGCAACCTTTGTCGGTACAGCATTGTTAATAGTTCATTTTGGCTGGAAATCAGCATTTTATATTCCTGGGTTAGTATGCCTGTTTCTTGCTTTTGCTATGTATAAATTTATGTATGATCGTCCACAGGCATATGGTTTACCTTCAGCAAATGAGTATAAAGGTGAAGTCACCGAAGTGAAGAAAGAAAAGAGCAAAACAACCAAAGAAGCACAAATGGAAGTAATCAAGAATCCGTATGTGTGGTTGATTGCTTTTAGCGCTACTTTTATGGGGATTGCTCGCTACTCAATGAATAGTTGGGGAGTCGTTTTTCTACAAGAATGTAAAGCCTATGATTTAGTATCAGCGGGCAGCGTGCTGGCAATGGTACCTCTTATGGGTGGCGTAGGATCGTTCCTTTCTGGCTACATTTCTGACAAAATATTTAAATCAAATCATGCACTAACAACGATCGTTTTTGGATTGGTAATGCTAGGGGGTATTGTAGGATTTTGCTACACTCCACCTGGACATCAAATGTTAGACACCGTGTATGCATCTATCTTTGGCTTTGGGTTAGGTGTTATATTATGTTTTATCGGCGGTATGCTTGCAGTAGATCTTTGTTCCCAAAAAGCAGCTGGTGCTGCAATGGGAACCGTTGGGTTATTGGCTTATGGTGGCGCAGCTCTGCAGGATGTCCTTAACGGTGTGATGATGGATGCAAGTAAACTTGTTGTGAATGGTAAAGTTACTTATAACTTTGATAATCTTATTATGTTTTGGATGGGTTCTGTCGCAATCATGGTACTGATGATAGTACCAGTATTGTGGGCAAAGAAAAAGGATAAGACGATAGACGAATCTTTAAACTGCAATAGTTAATTTGAGGTAAACATTAATGAAATTAATTGCTGATTTGCATACCCATACCCTTGCTTGCAGACATGGATTTAGTACAGTTACCGAAGTAATTCGTGCTGCGGCTAATTGTAAGCTGCAAGCAGTGGCTTTGACAGAACATGGCCCAGGTTATCCTGGAAGCGTTGGTCACGCTTACTTTAATACGTATCGTGATATTCCTTCAGAAATGTTTGGAATCTCTGTATTGAAGGGGTGCGAGGCCAATATCATGAATTTTGCTGGGGAATTGGATTTTGATGAGAAACCGTTGTCTCAATTGGATATAGTGATTGCCAGTTGTCACAAAGAGGTAACACCGATAGGTACGATTGAGCAAAATACTGCAATGTACATTGCAGCAATTCAAAACCCTTATGTGGATATTATCGGTCATCCGGATTTCCCTCTGTATCCTATTGATATAGAAGCGGTAGTTAAAGCTGCTGCTGTAAGTGGTGTTGCTTTAGAAGTTAATAATAGCTCACCAGCAGCTCGTCCAGGTAGTGAAGAGATGTGTGCCGAAATTATTTGCACTGCTAAACGTCTAGGTGCTAAATTAGCAGTTGGCTCGGATGCGCATTATCATCTTGTGGTAGGGAACTTTGATTATGCATATGAAATGCTTGGTAAATATGATTACCCGCTAGAGCAAGTAATCAACTCTTCAATGGATAAGCTTCTTTCTCATCTTAAACGCAATCGATAAGTCTAATTAGGTAAACTCTTAAAAAGACTAAAACGGTAAAGGTTGTTTACATGATAATTCACAAGATGCAGAGCTCTGTATCTTGTGAATTACTAAAAAAGACTGACTAATGGATACGTAAAATAAATTACTTTACAGTCAGCTATATTAATAAATTTACTTTTTACGCAGAACTATTTAAAAATTTCCTCACAAGGTTATTAGATAGCCTGTGTTATTTTATATATGTCTATAATTCTATATCTAAAATAGCATTGAGAATATCTTTTAGAAATGTGGGGGAACGACGACAAGGGGGCAAAGGATGAGCTATTTAGCTAGCATTTTGAATGGTCCTTATTTATTAGCACCGACTACAACTGGCATGACGGTGACATGGGAGACTAATTTCCCGATTGGTGCAATAGTATGGTATGGAACTATGGGACAGCTAGATACTAAGCTAGTTGTGGATTGTGAACGAGGAACTCCTTGGAAAGACAGCCCAGAAGGAATTTGTATGTACCGAGCGGTTCTTACAAATTTGAAGTCTGATACGGTATATGCTTATAAAGTTGTATTGGAATCAGGGGAAATAAAAGAAGGTACCTTTAAGACTCTGAGTGACAATCCAGAAGAAATTCGTATTTTTACTTTAAGTGATTCTCATTTATTTAAAATAAGCCAGGGGTTTACTGATGCTGTATTGCAACAAAGACCGGATTTTATTATTCATTCAGGTGATATATCATTAGCAACAGGCTATCAAAAGGATGAATATACTACCAATTGGTTTAATGAAGGAGCTCCTTTTTTAAAGGAAGTTCCTGCTATTTATGCATTTGGAAATCATGACATTAGTCCATTCTATGATGATTTTTTTATGGGTGTACAAAAAAATGTCTATCATACCGATAAAACAGGTCATAATATTTCATTTAATTATGGGAATACCCATATCGTGTTTTTAGACAGCAACCCTTGGGGTCTCTTTGAAATGAATGCCGTAAATTCGGGATTGCCTGTTGATGAAGTTACAAGCAATAAGATTGATGTTACATTAAAGTGGCTTAATGACGATTTAGAATCGGCAGAGGCTCAAGATGCAACGTGGAGAATTTTAGTGCTGCATCATCCTTACACAGATGATTTCACCAATAAGCATATTGTTACAATTGCGGAAAACTATAATGTGAATTTAGTGATTGCAGGACATCTGCATTATTATATTAAAAATGTTTCTGTCAATCCAAAAATCGGATCAAAAACCGTTTATATTACTCAAGGAAGTGCTCAGGAGTATGGAGCGGGAATCGACTATGGAAAAGAAGATGAGCGAATTTTACCTGATTTCCCAGAAGTGATTGCCACGGGTCATGCTAATTATGGATGTATTACGATTAATAAGGATACCTTAAGTTTCAAAAACTATGGATTTCAAAAAGACGTAGTTGGTAGCAAGCTTGTTGATGAAGTGATTCTTGTTAAAGAAGAAACTCAAATCGCTGTATCTGAAATAGTGATTAAGGCTGATGGGGCAACGGGAATTGTAACAATTGAAGGTAGTGTTAAGAATGAAGGACGTGGTCTGGCGGTTGCAACTCTTTCAATACTAGATAACGGCAAGGAATTTGTACAAAACTTATTTGGCGTCAAGGGCAAGGAACGAGTTGTAGCTTTAAATCCGGGTGAAGTCAGAAAGATTAGAACCGAGTATACGATTCTAGAACCGGGGAGACATACCATCAAAGTAGGTAATAACACTCAGTTACTTGATGTTGTACCTCCAGAGCCGATTATCTTTGAAAATATGAGAACTAAGGTTGGTCAGGGAAAAGCTTCAAATGTTATTTTTGTGACAGTTGAGATCACGAATAATACAGATGTTAGCACTTTGATTGATGTTGATTTATATATAGACAATCGAATCGTTCTTACCCAGAAAGTGGAATTGCAGTCTTATGAGAAGAAGAGTGTAGACTTTACTTATCAAGCTACTAAAGGCGGAACCTATAAGGTCGCCATAGGAAACCTAAACTATAAAGAAGTTACAGTTGAGGGGACTTTAAAAGGGACGCCGATTATTAAAGATTTATCTGGCAATGGGAATCATGCCTTTCTTAGAGGTGCCCCTAGACTAATCACTGATAGTGATAGGGTCGCATTATCTCTTGATAATGATGGAGATTATATTGAGATACCTGATAGTGAAAACCTGCATGTTAAGGACGGATATACTGGCATTGTCTGGGCTAATCTTAATCGATTAGCCACAGAAGAAGAAATGGGGCATAATCCCTTGATGTTAAAAGGAATTTCCACCGGCTGGGGGGCTACCTATTTATTAAGAATGTGTGTGGAAAGAAGCGGTAAGATAAAATGGGGCACATGTTATGGAATTACCGAATATTCTTGGCAAGGCGGAAAAGCAAGTGTTGGTGATTGGGTTCAATATACCTCTACCTTTGATAGGAAAACGGGTGGAGCATCTTATTGTAATGAAGAAAAGGTTGCAGAGATTACTGGAATTAAAGTGGATGAGCCACTACGTAATTGGGAGGGGTTACCACTCTTTGTTGGCTATTCTTATATTGGACATATTATAAAAGAGATAGACAGACCTAAATATTTCACACATCTTTCTGCGCAGATTAGTCAGGTTCGTTATTATAAAACAAAACTGTCACAGGATGAAAATAAATATATATATGAGCATCCAAATGAAATTGGGCCAAATAGTAAAGACTTAGCTGTTTGGTTAAACTTTCAGGATATTGAGACAAAAGGTATGCACAAAACGGAATGGCGAAGACCAGCAGTATTCCATCCTTCTTACAAGACAGAGAAACGACTATGGGAATTTAAGACTCTTACTACTAGCACGACAATACCAGGAAGGGCTTGTTTAAAAGCGACAGTACATATTTCTGATGATGGAGAAACTGTAAAAGATTCTATAGAAATAGAGTTGATGGATGGGAAACAGAATTTCGATATATCCATGTTGCAAAAAGCACAGTTTATAAGAATAGTAACAGAGTTTAATTCTTCTATTACTGGAGAGGGAACTTATACTCCAGAATTGCATGAATATAAAATAGGAGCTATTTCTAATCAGATAATAACACAATTAACTTGGAGCACACGGGTTGACTGGGAAAAAGGTGAGTTTGACGGAGCTATTGGTTTTGAACCTTTAGATAGAACAAAGGTTTTTGATGAATATACTGATGTAATTCATGGCTAACTATATGCGAACTATTTTTTATCCCAAATAGTAAAGTGGAGGTGATTCTAATAAAATAATATTGGGAATCTAAATGAAAAATATGGATAGGGAGGGTTATCTACGAAAAAAGTATTATGTGGTAACAAACTATTTTTAACAATGTTCTTGGCCTTAATATTACTTTTCCAAACATCGCTAGTGGTAAATGCTAGCGAAGCTCCAAAAGGGCCAGTTCTGAAAGTTGATAGGCAAGATATTTCACAATTGCCTAGAAATTTTAGAATAACCAATGATCCATTTAAAGGCACCTTGAAAGATGGCACTGTACCTTCTAGAGTTGGTATGGATAAAGTAAGGGCATCAGCAAGTAGTATATTTTCTGAAAAGGAATTTGAACAAGTTCTAGCAAAACTTCCTGTTCCTAGCAAAAACGTAATTGTCTTGGATTTGCGTCAAGAATCTCACGGCTATTTGAATGGAACAGCTGTAAGCTGGTTCTTACCGAATAACTGGGGAAATGATGGTAAAAACCTTGAAGAAGTTACAAAAATTGAGCGGGCACAACTTGATAAAGCATTAGCTAGTTCCCCAACCACAGTGTACAATTTTGACGATAAGAAGAACGTTCTCACAACTAGTTACCAAATGGATGTAAAAAGCGTACGTACGGAAGAGGAAATGGTTAAGGCTCACGGTGCAGGATACTACCGTCTTGCTTTATCGGATCATTTTCGTCCAGATGACACAGAGGTAGATAAATTTATTGAATGGTATAAAAAATTGCCTAAAGATGCTTGGTTACATATCCATTGTTTCGCTGGCATGGGACGTACTACTGTTTTTATGAATATGGTGGATATCTTACAGAATGCTAAAAAAGTAAGTTTTGACGATATTGTAGGACGTCAAGGTCTGGTTGGTATTGTTGATCTTCGCGATATTGATGGCAAACTAAACTGGAAGCGTAAAGCCTATATTGAACGTTTACAATTTACAAAACATTTTTATGAATATGTAAAGCAAAGTCCTAAGAATTTACCAGTGAAGTATTCTGATTGGGCTAAACAGCACGACTATTAAAAAACATCAGCTCACTGTAAGTAGCTGTTCGTAGCTAATTAAGAAATAAGTAGAGCGAGTAATCATAGGGAAAATGGTATTAATATATGGCGTTCTTCCCATAATATTTTGTTGTTAAAGTAAAAGTGGCGTGACTCCTTTATGTTATAAGGATACACCATTTTTGCCTTGCAATCATACTACACACATGGTAGAGGATAGTGTCAAGGAAAAAGGTTGAAGAACGGGGAGGGTATCTTATGAAAAAAACGACATTGAAGAAAGCATTGATTTTTACAGTTTTATTGTCCATAATGTTGCTTTGTCAAGGTGCACTGTTGGTGCTGGCTGCTGAACCTCAAAATGGCGAGGCTATTTTGAAGCTTGATCGTGACGATATTCTGCAGATGCCGAAAGATTTTAGAACTTCAAACGATCCTTTTAAAACTCCCTCAAAAGGAAAAATGCCTTCCTCTTTGCCTTCAAGAGAAGGTATGGATAAACTGAACATATCGGGAAGCAGTATTTTTTCCCAATTAGAATTTGCAAAAATGTTAACAAAGTTGCCTACTGATCGTTTAATTATCATGGATTTACGCTTGGAATCTCATGGTTATTTAGATGGCAAGTCAGTGAGTTGGTATGGTGCCTACAACAGGGCTAATGTAGGCAAAAGCCCTGCCGAAGTAGAAGCCATTGAGAGAAACTTATTAAATCAGACCTTAACTGGAACTACGAAGGTTGCCAAACTTAATGGGGATAAATCAATTGGATCGACCATTGAGCTAAATGTCACTCATGCACTGACAGAAGGAGATTTGGCTGCTCTCTTTGGAATTAAATACTTCCGTATTCAGTCTCCTGACTATCAAAAACCAACGGATGAAAATGTAGATCAATTTCTTCAATTCTATAAAGCGCTACCTAAAGATGCTTGGTTGCATTTCCATTGTCATGCTGGAGAAGGACGTACCACTGTTTTTATGGCGATGGTCGATATGCTGCGCAATGGTAAAAAGGTTAGCTATGATGATATTATGACACGCCAATGGTTAATTGGTGGCCAAGATATTCGTACTGCAACATCATCTGATCCATGGAAGTATAAGATTTATCCTGAGCGCGCTCAATTCACGAAGAATTTTTATGATTATGTAACACAAAGTAACTTAGCGGTGTCCTGGACTGAATGGGCAAAGCAACATAATTATTAAAATATCAAAGTTAAGGGACCTTATCTATATGAATGCTGGCGCGTGAATTGTTAAGGATGCCAATTAGTCAAAACCTTAAATTTGCACGGCAGGTAGGAAATACCCAAAATTTCCTATGAAATTGAATAACAAAATATTCTCTCAAATTGAGAAGGTAATAAGCAGGCTAAATCCCCTGAAGTTGTTATGGCTTCAGGGGAAATAACTATTGAGTAGGCGAGGCGCCTAAAGGTGTTGTAATCTGGTTACTTGCAGTTGGAGCAACTAAGTTTGGCAGATAAGTGGGATTAGTATTGATGGTAAATATAGAATAAAGGTAGGTGAGGGTCTCATGTGGAAATCCTTGCAGTTAAGAACTAAAATGTTGCTTGTACTTATCATTCCGATGTTATTGATATTAGGAATAATGAGCTTCTACTCATTTTATGAGGCACGTCGCATTCTTGATGGACAAATAGTAGAGACTGCTACTTATCTAGTAGAAAGTAGCAGCAATGACATATATTCTTCACTTAAAGAAAAAGAAGTGCTAGTTTCGGTTATTGCCCAGGTGTTAGGCGAAAAATCGGTAGCGCAGCCGGAAGAAATTGCTTTTTTAAAACAGATTAAAGCTTCTGGGACAGGTGTTCATTCTGCTTATACAGGGTATGAAGATATGACTTGTGCGGACTCCCAAGGAGTCACAGAAAAAAAGAAACCGCAAGGGTATGACCCGCGGACTCGAGAATGGTACAAGGTGGCTTTAAAGGCCAATGGAAGACTGGGGTATACTGAGGTTTATGAATCAACGTCTAAAGAACTATCTGTTGGTGTGGTTAAGAGCATAGTACGCAATGGAAAGGTTATTGGCGTTACTGGGATTGGTATGGATATTGAGCCTATACATAAATTGGCAAAGGATTTTAAAATTGGTAAAACTGGATATGCAGTTATACTGGATGCAAGGGGAAATTTTATATATCATCCCACCTTTGGGTTGAAAGAGAATATCTTGACGAGTGAAAATGGAATGCTTGCCGAATATGGAAAAACCCTCATGAATGGAACGGATAATGTTCAAACGGGTGTAATAGGCGGTGTGGATACTTTAATGGCAGCTTCTCCGATTGGGGATACGGGTTGGACGTTTGTTGTCTTTGTGCCTAAAGCAGAATTGCTTGATCAAGTCAATATACTAGGAAAGAATTCGTTTATTTCCAGTATAATTGGACTCTTGCTCTTAGCGATCATTATTATAGCAATTACTCTACAAATAGTGCGTCGGATTGAAGTATTAAAAGAGATGGTGGAAAATGTTGCAGATGGCAACTTAACTATTACTTCTGATAGAAATATAGGGAATGGGGATGAAATTGACAAATTAATGAGCAGTTTTTCTCAAATGACGGTAAATTTACGTCAACTGATTTCCCATGTCTATTCATCCGCTGGTCAAGTTGCAAATTCTGCTCAACAATTTAGCGAAAGTTCGCAGCAATCTGCGGAAGCATCTTGTACTGTAGCATCTGCGATTACCAATGTGACCCAAGGATCAGAAGATCAAGTGAATGCATTGAACGAAGTATCTTCCGTTGTTGCTGAAATGTCGACAAGTATTGAAGAAGTAGCTACAACGGCGAATGGAATGGCTAAAGTGGCTGAGAAAGCGACTGTAGCCACAGGTGCTGGACAATATGCCATAGATAAAGCAGTGAATCAAATGGACAGTATGGTTAAAGCTGCTAGAAAAGCAAAAGAAACGTCTGGTGAGCTGGAAATGGGTTCAAAACAAATTGGGGAAATAGTAGAATTGATTTCTAGTATTGCTGGGCAGACAAACCTCCTAGCTCTGAATGCTGCTATAGAAGCGGCACGTGCAGGAGAACAAGGACGCGGCTTCGCTGTTGTAGCAGAAGAGGTAAGAAAGCTGGCTGAACAATCTGAAAGAGCAGCTCAACAAATTAATGAGCTAATTCAAAAGAATCACCAAAATATAAGCAATGTAGTCGAGTCAATTGACACCGCTATCTCAAATGTTGACCAAGGGGTTACAGTAGTAAGTTCTGCTGGGGCAGAGTTTAAACAAATATCACATTTTGTCAATGACATGGTTAGCCAGGTGGGTATTATTTCCATGTCATTGGAGCAACTTTCCTCGGGCAGTCAACGAATAGTAATGTCGGTGAAAGAGGCTGGAAAGACCTGTAAGGATACCACAGATGAGTTGCAGAATGTATCTGCGGCAGTAGAGGAACAGACAGCAGCGATGGAGGAAATTGCTTCAACTTGCGGAGCATTATCCCAATTGTCTGAACGGTTGATGGAGCAAGTTCATAAATTTAAAATATAGATAGTATATGTTTATAGCTATTTATCTACGATATTTTGAATTAGCAGCATAATGGCTAAGGTGGTAGCAAAGAAGATTGTCTAAAAGCAAAAATAGCTATTAGACAATCTTCTTTGAGGTGATCTCTTAATGACGCCAATTGACGACACATAGGGGGTTATGTTATCCAAACTATCTAGTAAATTTCGTAGATCCATATACAAGTAATAGAAAATTATAATAGTAATCAAATGAAATCTATGATGCTTAATTAAAATTACTAATAGGCTATAACTTATGAATGGACGTGTATTGTATGAAAAAATCCGCATGTATTGAATTGCTATTTACAGAAGTTCCTTTTGAGGAAAGGTTTGCATTGGCAAAAGAGGCAGGGTTCAATTATATCGAATTTTGGTCATGGAAGGACAAGAACATAGAAAAGATAAAATCTTTGTGTGAGAAACATGGCTTGAGAATTGCTAGTTTTTCAGGTGATCAGGATTTTTCTATGATTAATAAGGCTGAGAATAAAGAGTATATTGCTTTTGTTATGGAGTCAATAAAAACTGCTGCATTTCTTGATTCCAAGTACCTTGTGCTGCATTCTAACGCCTTGGGTGAAGGCGGAATTGTGGTTAATGCTTATAATGAAATAAATTCATATGAAAAGTTTGTTAATATGTATGATGTTTTAAGAAGATTAGCGCCGATTGCCGAGCAGAATGAAATTACGTTGGTGCTTGAAGCACTGAATACACAGGTAGATCATGTGAACAATTTTTTAACTTGTACAAGAGATGCTGCAGAATTAGTTAATATGGCTAAATCAAAGTATATTAAGATTTTATATGATGTGTACCATATGCAAATAAATGAAGGTAATATTATTGATACCATTACTACTTATATAAAATCAATTGGTTATATACATATAGCAGATGTTCCAGGTCGAAATGAGCCTGGCACTGGAGAAATAAATTATAAGAATGTAATGGAGCGACTTAGACAGCTTAATTATGATGGAGTTGTAGGTTTTGAACTTTTGCCCTCAAAAGCTTCTATGAAAGTGGCTAGAGAGTTAATAGAGCTTTAAGCTACCAATTAATAAAACAAAAATAGAAAAGATAATGCTGTTGAATTATATAAAAATTTAGGAGCGATAAGTGCTATGGATTTACGTGTAGGCATAATTGGAACCGGAGCAATTGGAGAGGATCATATCCGCAGACTCACTGATGTCATTACTGGAGCAAAAGTCGTAGCATTATCTGACATAAATGTGGATCATGCAAAAAGAATTGCGGATCAATATAATGCAAAGTTTTATGTAACTGGTGAAGAGGTCATTGAAGCACCAGACGTAGATGCTATTGTCATTGCGTCTTGGGATCCAACTCATGCAAAATATGTCATTGCCTGTATTAAAGCTGGAAAATTTGTATTATGCGAAAAGCCTCTGGCTACTTCGGCAGCGGATTGTAAAAAAATTGTAGAAGCTGAAATTGGGGGAGGAAAACAGCTGGTGCAGGTAGGCTTTATGAGACGCTTTGATAGAGGCTACAGACAAATTAAATCTGTTATTGAAAATGGAAAAATCGGAGAACCGCTGCTGCTTCATTGTGTGCATAGAAATCGTATTCCCGGTCCTAAGCATACTACTGAAATGAATATTAAGAATTCTGTTATTCATGAAATAGACGTGCTTCGTTGGCTATTGGGCGAGGACTATAAAACTGCCCAAGTATTGTTACCGAAAAGCTCCAGTCTTGCAGAAGATGGTCTGCGTGATCCACAAATTGTGCTATTGGAGACACAAAGTGGTGTTCGAATTGATATAGAATCTTTTGTTAACTGTCAGTATGGCTACGATGTTCAGTGTGAGGTTGTAGGTGAAACCGGTACGGTTCGTCTCCCAGACCCTGCTAATGTTGTGCTGCGCTCCCAGGGGGCACTTTCCTATGAAATCTACTCTGACTGGTCAGATCGATTTATTGAAGCATACGACATAGAATTTCAGCAATGGGTAGATGGGGTAAAGCTGGGCGTTGTAAACGGACCAACTGCATGGGATGGATATGTTGCATGTATTACAGCAGATGCTTGTACTGAGGCGAGAGAAAAAGGTACGATTGTTCCGATTATAATTCCTGAATGTTCCCAATTTTATAACAAGTAAAGGAGACGGTAGCTATGAAACTATCTTTTATACCCGATTCACTGGGGTATATGACTTTTGAGGAAATGTTAGATACGGTCCAGGGTCTTGGAGTACAGGCTTTGGAAATTCCAACTGGTAACTGGTCAAAGGCACCGCATTTAAACCTTGATGAACTTGTTTCCAGCAAAATCGCTAGAGACAAATATATGGATGCATTGAAAAAAAGAGATATTGAGTTAATTGCACTTAATTGTTCAGGCAATCCACTAGCATACGAAAAAGATATGGATGTTACCCAAAAGACTTTTCGCCTTGCTGAAATGTTAGGGGTTAAGAAAATTGTTATGATGAGCGGCCTGCCAGCGGGCTGTAAGAGTGATAGCACTCCTGTATGGGTAACAACAAATTGGCCCCCTGAAACTCATGATGTACTCAAATATCAGTGGGAAGATGTGGCTATTCCTGTATGGCACAAGCTGGTAAAGGATGCAGAAAATTGTGGCATCGAACGCATTGCATTGGAAAATCATGGATATCAGTTAGTGTACAATCCCGAAACTCTCCTAAGACTTCGAGGAGAAGTGGGTAACATGATCGGCATGAATATGGATCCGGGACATATGTTCTGGATGGGTGGAGACCCTATTGAGGCTGTGCGTATATTGGGTGAAGCACTTTACCACATTCATGGCAAAGATACCAGATTAGAACGCAGGATGGTAGGTACAAATGGTGTACTGGATACTAAAACCATTGACCGCTTTGCGGAGCGTTCATGGAATTATGTAGCAGTAGGATGTGGTCATGACTTGCAGTGGTGGAAAGAGTTCTTCTCTGTTTGCCGTATGGCAGGATACAACGATTATGTGTCTCTCGAAATGGAGGACATGACCATGACACCACTAGAAGGAGTGAAAACCTCAATTGATGCTCTGAGACGAACGATTAGCAAATAGAAAAAGTATTATTTTTGCATTTGTAGTTTCCAGATGTGTATACAAAAAAATGCTAAACAATCGTTAATACTATATTGGAGTGCTAAGTTTTTGCTTGCAAAAACAACATTACCATAAGATAATCAGTAAATTAATCTCTAATGAACAATTTAAATGAATATTAGGAAAATATAATAAATAATTATTGACTATTTTTGTATTTATATTATAATAAAGTCATAAAGTTACATAAAATAATCAAAAGATAACCAACAATAAACTGCGAATGTGATCATCATTGATAATTGCTATAGGGAAATTGGAATCTTATGGTCCCATATTGCGAGCAATGTTCACTAATGAAGGCAGTGAACGAGAGGTAACTTCTTCTCTTCTCGATGCCTATTATTGAACTGTTCAATAAAATTAACGGAGGAATTACATTGAAAAAGAAACAACTAATTGCCACCTTAGCCGCAGCATTTGCAGTTGTGAGCTTGTCTCCAACTATTGCTGATGCAGCAAAAATCAAAGATGACATCTTTGATATGAAGTGGTCAACCAAGACCAAGTACGAGTGGGTTGAGAGTGGCGATGTGAAAAACAAGACCGAGGTTAAGACACTTATTAGTGTTAGACCTGATGCTGAGACTTACTTTGGGCTTCAATTAAAGTTCAAACAATCCAATAGTGATGATAAAAAGTCAGAATCAAATAAAATCTCCATGGAAGACGTATGGATGGAAAGAACATTGAGCAATACTCTGACCGCCCGTGTTGGTAGCATGCCGTTAACCATAGGACCTGGTTTGTGGTTGGATGGAGATGGACTGGCTGGTGCAGGATTAAGATGGCAGCCTGACAAAAAGAATACGTTTAATATTGTGACTGGTAAGGATAGCCAGGAAGACACTGTGAAGAATATAAAATCAATAACCGACGGTGTTGATAAAAAAGGCAATCCGATTCACGTAATCAACTATGAATCAGAAGGCGAAACTTCTATGTTCCGCGCTATTGCCTGGGAGCACGATTATGGTAATGGCGACTACGGACTTTATGTTGGTCAACAAGATGTTAGCAAGTATCGCGGAGCCTTTGGTTCCTATGCTCTTAATAATAAATTGGTACTCACCACAGAGTTTGTAAAAAATACTGGTGTTCAATTGAACGGTAAGGATACAACATCCAAAGTGGTTGAACTAAAATATGGCAAGCTGAAAAAAGCTGGTGATATACAATATGTAGCAACCTATCTGAATTCTGACCCGGGAGTGTTTGTTTCTGCAGATTACACCGCTTGGGATGACAACTATAATGAGGAAACTGGCTTTAAAGGAATTGGCGCTACCATTAATTACAAATTAAGCAAATCATCTCAGCTTCAATTGGAACAATTCTGGGGCGATTATAAATATCCTACTAGCAAAACAGGTAAAAGTTGGAGAAACACAGGACTGAAACTTACTTCCAAATTCTAATACAGCAATAGGCTGTCTGTTGTGCACTATTAATGCTATGTTTACAATAAAGCGCAATATTGCTTAGGCAATTTGCGTTTTATAATTAATATCAAGGAGGTTATTTAATGAGAAAGATTATATCCTTAGCACTGGTTCCAGCTATCTTACTGGTATGCCAAACTGCTCTATTTGCCGCTCCCGTTGCCTTGGAAAACCCAGGGACACCAGTAGTGCGGCTTGATGCCAAAAATGTATCGACAATACCAGGCAATTTTAGAACTTCGTTTGACGCGTTCAAAAACAAAAAATTTAAAGGTGAACTGCCGTCTCGGGAAGGCATGTATTCTCTAAAAATCTCAGGAAGTGCGATGTTCTCGGCTAATCAGCTTGATAACTTGATTACTGAAATAAGAACAGTGCACCAAGGACCCATTGTTATCATGGATTTACGCCAAGAATCACACGGCTATGTGAATGGTATTGCCGTAAGCAACTATACTGACCGCAACTGGATGAATGTTGGTAAATCAGTTGCTCAGGTTCAAAAGGAAGAAAAGGCATGGCTACGAGATTCCCTAAAGGCTCCTATTGAGATAGTTACTCTTGATAGCAAGAAAAAGGTTTCTGAGACCCTTAAGACATCGGTTGAGACTGCTCTCACCGAACAAGAACTTGTTACTTCCCGTGAAATTGGTTATTTCCGCCTCCAGGCAACGGATCATGCTTCGTTCACTGATGAACAGGTAGACCGGTTTATTAAATTCTATAAAAAAGAATTACCAAAAGATGCCTGGTTACATTTCCACTGCTTTGCTGGCGAAGGACGTACCACGCAACTCATGGTTATGTATGATATCCTGCGCAATGGCAAAAATGTGAGTTTGGAAGACATTGTTAAGCGCCAATACCTAATTGGCGGGAACGATTCTATGAAAGTAACTGCATCCAATGCAGCAAGTGCGTATAAAGTTCCGCTTTATAAAGAAAAGGCTCAACTACTCAGAGATTTTTATCAGTATGTAACTACCAGCCCAGCTGATTTGCCAGTTACCTTCTCAAAGTGGAAAAAAGCGCAAAAGGCTGACGGTAAAGTAGCTGCGGATAAACCAGCTAAGGACAAAGTTGCTAAGGACAAAGTTGCTAAGGATAAACCTGCTAAAGCAAAGAAAAATAAAGAATAGAAGAGGCAATTGAAGAGACTTAGAAAAATCACATTGGTGATATTAAAAGAACGAGGTGAGTGCGAATGAAAAGAAATATCAAGCTAGGTGCAATGATACTGGCAGCATCCTTCATAGTTACTAGTGGGACGGCGAGCTACAGCGTGGCTCAGGCAGCTAAGCACTATCATGATGTTGCAGTTCAGGCTGATTATGAGACTGATGCTGTTGTGTCAACTGGTGATGCTGCAGATGATCCAGCGATATGGGTTCACCCTAAAGACGCATCCAAGAGTATTATCATTGCAACTAATAAACAGGGCGGGTTGCTTACTTATAGTCTGAAAGGTAAAGAGTTGGCTTCCGTTAAGGTTGGCAAACCAAACAATGTTGATGTTCGTTATAACTTTCCATTAGGCGGCGAAAAAATCGATTTTTGTGCGGCTACTGATAGAGCCAACAAGAATGGGATGATCATTTATAAAATTGATCGTGCAACAGGTGCGTTAAGCGATATTGCAGCTCGGGATATTCGCGCTAAGATGAATACGGTTTACGGGTTTTCCTTGTATCAAAACTTGAAAAACGGTAAATTCTACGCTCTTATTGTTGGTACCAAAGGCGAATTTGAGCAATACGAACTGTTCGATAATGGCAAAGGTAAAATTGATGCCAAACTCGTACGTTCCTTCGAAGTCGGCAGTATTTCCGAAGGTTTGGTAGCAGATGATGAATACGGTTACTTCTATATTTCTGAAGAAAATGTTGGAATCTGGAAATATAGTGCTGATCCAGCTGCAGGAGATAAGCGCGTTCTAGTTGATTCCGTTGGCAAAGGTAATTTGATTGCCGATGTTGAAGGCTTAGCCATCTACTACGGCCGTGGCGGTAAAGGATATCTACTTGCTTCCAGCCAAGGCAACAACAGCTATAAGGTCTATGAACGCAGTGGTAATAATAAATTTGTAGGCGCTTTCGCGATTGATGACGGCGTAATTGATGGTACAAATGACACTGATGGTATCGACGTCATCGGTTTTAATCTCGGAAAAGAGTTCCCTTACGGCATTTTTATCGCTCAAGATGGTGAAAATATGGACGGTAAAGTGAAGAAAAGCCAAAACTTCAAAATCGTTCGTTGGGAAAAAATTGCTAAAGCGATTTCCCCAGGATTGATTATGGACAATAAGGCGAATCCACGGAAACTCAAAGCAATAAACTAATAGAATCCGCGAGATTCTCGGTATAAAGTAATTCTTATGTAAGTGATGTTTCGCTTATGAGTATCATCCCCTGACGTGCTAGTCAAAGAAATTTGACTAGTTGCTGAAGGGGATTTTTTACTAACGAATGATTATTTGCTGCGCCAAGACCATAGTGTAAGGGATGTCCCTATTGAAACCGGAGGTGATTTCTTGCGAAATAATTTTGGGATTTATAGTTTACTATTAAGATTCATCCTATTCGGTCTATTAAATTTAGTTCTTGTTGCGCCTGTCTTGGCTAATTCAGGGGAATACTATCATATTGTTCTTTTATCTGATCCCCATCTACCTGTACGTGAACATAAGGTGAAAGATACTATGAAACAACAAAACATTATCGCAGCGAAAAATAATGTGGTTGAGGTTGTTAACACTTGGAATGACGTAAGCGAAATTGTCGTTTTGGGAGATGTAGTAGCACGTGTGGGAAATGAACAAGAGTATCTGTATGCTGCGGAGTATTTTGCTAAGTTTAATAAGCCGGTTTCTTTTATCAATGGAAACCACGACTATCTTTATGAAAACTTCTTTTCTTCCAAAGGTAAAAATATTAGAGGTGATGCTGCCTCCCGACTAACGAAACTATCCCGATTTAAGGATACA
The DNA here is from genome assembly GCA_963526645.1 of uncultured Pelosinus sp. GTDB lineage: Bacteria > Bacillota > Negativicutes > DSM-13327 > DSM-13327 > Pelosinus. The sequence continues at coordinate 142,645 of CAUROG010000007.1, forward strand.
TTTGGTCTACAGGAAACTTTTTATAGTCGAATCATCGGAAATTATTGCTTACTATTTTTATCAATTGACTCTCTTAATTCAACGTATTCAACACAAATTTCCGACTATCAGTTAACCTGGTTACAAAAGGAACTGAGACTAAATTCTGGGAAGCCTACCATCATTTTTTTTCATGCTCCCCTATCAGGAACTTTATCTCGAATAAAATCACCAAATTCGATTGCCCAACCCGATCAAGCAATCCAAGAGATCATAAATGCCAATCCGCAAATATTTTTATGGGTGTCTGGCCATACCCATACACCTCCAACTAATCCAGATTTTGCTTCACCAATTAACTTGTTTCAAGGACAAGTAACCAATATACATAATACAGATATGGACCGGGAAGCAATTTGGACAAACTCGCTTTTTATTTACCCAGATAAAGTGGTCGTAAAAACTTTTGACCATAGAGAAGGAAAATGGCTTGAGCTAGAGCGTAGGATTGTGCCCCCTATTCTGATGTAATCTCCTTACATTGTCCATTATTTTACAGAACAAAAGGAATCGTTAACAAGAGCAATATTGCTAAAATGAAAGATGGAGTCATTATTATCAATACATCTCGTGGTCCTTGTGGAAAACGGCTTGGCAGAAGTTCTTAATAGTGGTAGAGTATATGCAGCGGCATTACATGTTGTTTCATCAGAGCCAATTAAACGCATATTGCTTGGGCACCGAAAGAGTCCAGATCAAGATTGATGGATATTGCAGTCGATAACCTTGCAAAATTCTTGGATAATGCACCTGTTAATATTGTAAATAAGTAGAACGCTCCTTTCAAAAGTAAGATTTAAAAACTAAGATGATAGAATTAAATGTTAAGAATGAGAGTATGAGGAAATGATATCATGCTCTCATTCTTACATGTATTCTTACAGAGATATATAGTTCTAAAGGATGTGATGATATGCGTATTGTTGTGGCTCCCGATTCATTTAAAGGGAGTGCGTCAGCTGTAGCTGTGGCAAATGCTATGGAAGCAGGAATCCTATCAGTTTTCACAGATGCTGAGGTAATTAAAGTACCAATAGCGGATGGAGGAGAAGGTACGATTGAGGCTCTTATTGTAGCTACAGGCGGTCAAGTAATTACAGAAACTGTGCTTGGGCCATTAGGAAATCGGTTGGAGGCCCATTGGGGAATACTGGGTGATGGTGAAACAGCCGTTATCGAAATGGCTGCTGCCTCGGGGTTGCCTTTGGTTCCGTTAGAAAAGCGCAATCCTTGCATAACCACTACGTATGGCACAGGTGAATTAATAAAGGCGGCTCTTGATCGAGGAATTCGCAAATTAATTATTGGAATTGGTGGCAGTGCAACCAATGATGGTGGAATGGGAATGGCTTGTGCCTTAGGGGCAAAATTCCAAGATGCTGTAGGCAACTGCTTACCTAGTGGGGGAGCAGCATTACAGGAGCTATCAAGGATTGATATAAGCCGCATAGATGCACGTTTAGCAGAAACGACAATAGTCGTAGCCTGTGATGTTGATAATCCTTTATGCGGTCCACGTGGGGCATCAGCCGTTTATGGTCCACAAAAAGGTGCTACGATCGAAATGATAGCTGAGCTAGATGCAGCATTAGCAAAATTTGCTGCTATTGCCAAACAGGCTACAGGAAAAGATGTAGCTGAATATCCAGGGTCAGGAGCCGCTGGAGGACTTGGAGCTGGTTTACTACTTTTTACTAATGCTAAGCTTCTGCCAGGTGTTGATATTATACTCGAAGCGGTACGTTTTTCTGATATTGCTAAAGAAGCTGATTTTATCATTACTGGTGAAGGCTGTACTGATTTTCAAACCGCTTATGGAAAGGCGCCTGTGGGTGTGGCGCGCATCGCTGAGGAGTATCGCGTCCCTACGTTTTGCTTATCCGGTAGCTTGGGTAAGGGCTATGAAGAAGTTTATTCCTGCGGAATTAGTGGCCTAATGAGTATTATTCCTTCGCCAATGAATTTATCTGATTGTATGACCAATGCCCCTGAGTTGATTCAAGCAGCGGCAGGAAGGCTTTGCGGCATAATAAAAAAGAGCATGGAAATTAGGGTTAAGTAAGAAAAGCAAGAATAAGGTATTCCACTTATAAAAAGGTAGGAATCGTAGAGACTTGGCTATCGGATAAGATGAAAAGTCAGCTAATAAAGTAAAGCTCATATCCCAACATGGGATATGAGCTTTACTTTATTACATAATACTTTAGATAAGGGAATAGCTCATTCTACAGCTTTAACTCTTTTATATAGATGGGATATAAGGGTCGCTAAGGGTTGCTGAAATAAGATAGAAAGAGTCATGGGAATCGCCACTCTCACAGGGAAATAAGTTAATGCAATCACCAAACCACAAGCGTTATTTCGTATACCTACATTATAGATCATGGTCAATACAGTACCTCGACTAGGGGATTTGATCGCAAAAGAGCCTAGATACCCAACGAAGTAGCCAGTTGAAACAATGAATAAGGTAACCAAAATGGTTTTTACTATGGAGATGTCCCAAGAAATCTGGGGTACAACTACTGCAGAGTTGATTAAGATGACTAAGAAAAGTCCTATTTTTGATGTTGTACCACCAATGCTTTTTGAAAAGCTAGTTACTTTACCTTGAGTCCAATCATGAAGAAGCATACCGATAATGCTTGGGACAGTGACCATGAGCATCAGTTCTTCAACCATTTGCAGATAGTTAAGATTAATAAATTGCCCAACGGTAAGGTGGAAAAACAAGGGCAATACGAAAGGAACAATAAAGGTATCCAGAGTAACAGCTACCAAAGAGGTCGCTAAATCTCCTTTGACTAAAGACGTCCAGATGATAGAGGTAACGCCAATAGGAATACAAGCACCTATTAGATAGCCTAATCGTATGGACGCATCACTTGGATAAAAGAGGAGTCCTGCAGCCCAGGCAGTTATAGGGGTAACAAAATGTACGAGAATCAGAATCCATAAAGGAATCCATGGATGGCGCAGCACCTTTAAAAAATCCTTAAAACTAGTATTTAATGCAGTGACAAAGGTCATATAAGCAAATAAAGCCACTACAGTTTTCCTAAGTAGAAATGAATCATGAATGGGAATGAAAAAACCTAAAAATAATCCGGATAATACTAGGACAAACATATTTTTTGAGAGCCAGTCATTCCAAGTTGTAAAAAGACGAGACATAGAGTACCTCCAATGATAAGCAGTTTCATTCATTGTTTTTAGTGTAGCATCTAATAAGGTAGATTTGTAGGAAAACATGAAAGTTACAATGGTAACAAAAGTAGATTTCTTCCTATAGTTAACAAAAATTTGACAAATTTAGCAAGGAATTACGGAGAGCTTTGTTGAACCAAGTCATATATATAGTTTTCGTTGCCAAAGTGCAATTTTTATGATTCTATGAATGTATCTATAGGTGGCAGCTAGAGTATATAGAAAGGGGTTAATTGTCATGAGCAGCAAACTAATTTTAAGCGTTTCTACCATATTGTTTGTTTTGCTAGGCAGTGGGTGTAGTAATAGTACAGGACAACACAGTAAGAATGATGACATTATTATTGCCAGTGCCAATCCTATGAGCGGTAGCTCTAAGGAGTTTGGCAATATGAAAGTAAAAGCGATTCAACTAGCTTTTGATGAAGTAAATGCAACTGGCGGTATTCATGGAAGAAAGATTAAGCTATTGGTGGGTGATGATGCCAGTTCAGCAAAAGAAGCTCATAATTTGGCAGAAAAAATAATAGCTGATCCAGCTATAGTAGCAGTGCTTGGTCACTGGAATAGCGCTAGTACCATGGCAGCTAGAAATGTGTATAATGGGGCAGGAATTCCCGTAATAACCGATTCCGTAAACAAAACGATTACAGATGGCACAACGCCCTATTTATTTAGGATTGTACCAACAGATAAAGTGGAAGCAGAAGAATTAGGAGAATATTCTTTTCATAAGTTAGGATTAAAAAAGATGGCGATTATTTACGTCAATAATGATTATAGCAAAGGAATGAAAGAATATTTTCGTGAGAAAATTCAGCGTATTGGTGGCGAAATTACAGCTATTGAAACATTTTCTGAAGGAAGGACTACGGATTTTACCTCTGAACTTTATAAAATAAAAAATTCAGAACCAAACGGCATTTTTATTGCTGGATATTCTTCGGAGGTGGCACTCATTGCCCGCCAAGCGAGGGCAATAGGATTGCATCTTCCCATACTTGGCACAGACGGAATTAGTTCGGAAGAGTTTGTTTTGCTAGGCAAAGAAGCAGTAGAAGGTGTTCGCTTTAATGGCTTTTTTTATAATGATATAAAGGGAAATGGATCGGAAAAATTCAGGAAGAGTTTTCAGGAACGATACAATAAAGAGCCTGACAGCTATGCTGCCTTGACTTATGATTCAGCCCAATTATTGATTGAAGCCATTAAAGAAAATGGTGCTAGTCGTGAAGGAATTTATAAGTATCTTAGCGAGGTCAAAAACTATCCTGGTGTTACAGGAAGTATTACCTTTGATCAAAACCATGATGTAAAAAGCAAAATAGTGATCCTCACCGTTAAAAGTGGAAAGATTGTTAAAGATGATATACAGCCTTAAGAGAGCTGATCTTGCTGGAGGGGGTATAATAGCATGAAGATTCGCTCTCAACTACTTTTAGTAATGGTGGTATCATTATTTCTCATGACTTCACTTGTTGCTAGCGTGCAAATGCATACCGCCTACACCAAAGAGAGGCAAAATATGCAAGGGATTTTGCAAAATCAGGCTAATCAGTTTAGTAATCAGCTTGAAACTTGGTTTACCCTTATAAGACAAAGTGGTCACCTTTTTGTGAGTGAATATTTTGTTCAAAATGCAAGTCCGGAAGAAATGCAAAGACTTCTGAGAAATATGCATAATGAACTAAATGCTTTTGATGTTCTTATTGTAACAAAGCAAAATGGAGACATAACTAATATTTATCCTCATAATCCCAGCGTAATTGGAAAAAGCATGAGTAACTATAATTATTTCCAGGATACAATTGCATCAAAGACCTCCCAAATTAGCAAGGTATTGATTAGTCCCTCTACTGGAAAAGCCGTTATTGTCATCACCCAGCCGATTATAAAGGAAAATGGAGATTTAACAGGTGTATTGTTACAAAATATTAAGTTAGATTTATTGCAAGATATGAGTGAAGATGCAAAAATCGGTCAAACAGGCCAAACAATCGTTTTCAATTCTGATGGCAAAATGATTGCGCCACAAAATAACGAATTTGCGGGATTCATTTCTTATGTTCCAAGTGCCCTTATTGAATTATTCAGAAAAGATTTACGCAGTGTTGGAGAGTTTGCTAGGGCTGATGGGGAGCTAATCATGGTAGCGACTACTCGGGTAAAGACTCCAGGGTGGGGTGTGGCTGTTACCATTACTCAAGACGAAGTATTACAAGGATTCTATGATAGTATTAAATATGGCGTAGTAACCTTTTGCATTATATTCCTAGTAATTGGTTTTGTTTCGTCCTTTATTTTCAATAAGTTATTCCGTTCCATTACCACCGTAACCCAGCATTTTGCCAGTATAAATGAGGAGAATTTTGCTTCTGCCCAAATAAGTGAAGATGTAATACGCTTTGCTCCTCAAGAACTAAAAAAGCTTTGTATGACGTTTAATACCATGTCACAAGCCATTCAAAATAATATGGATGTGATACGTCAAACCCATGAGCAGTTGGAAATTAAGGTAGAACGCAGGACTGAAGATCTAATGGCTATGAATGAGGAATTACAAGCTCTAAATCTAGAGTTGCAGCAAACATTGGAAAATCTGCAGCAAACCCAAGAGCAATTGGTACAGTCAGAGAAAATGGCCTCTCTAGGTAGTTTAGTTGCCGGAATTGCCCATGAGATTAATACACCAGTAGGGGTAGGGGTAACAGCGACCTCTCATTTACAAAGAGTAACAAAGGAATTTACTCAGTTATATGCTAGTGGAGATCTAAAGCGGCGAGATTTGACAAATTACTTGGCAGATTCAGAAGAAGCGTTATCCATTATTTTTTCTAATTTGGAACGGGCCTCTCAATTAATCCGCAGCTTTAAGCAAGTTTCGGTAGATCAATCCAGTGAAGCTATGCGAGTTTTTAATATTAAGCAATATCTTAATGAGATATTACTAAGTTTGCATCCAAAACTCAAGCGAACTCAGCACAAGGTCACAGTACAGTGTGATGAGGAAATACAGATGCACAGTTTTCCCGGGGCCTTTGGCCAAATCATAACGAATTTAATTATGAATTCGTTAATTCATGCCTATGAACCTGATCAAGCAGGAGAGCTTACCATTACCATCTTACAAGAGGCAGATAAAACATCCTTAATCTATTCAGATGACGGTAAAGGTATGGATAAAGATGTGGTGTCTCAAATCTTCAATCCCTTTTTCACCACAAAGCGAGGTATGGGTGGAACGGGTTTGGGGCTATATATTTTATATAATCTTGTGAAGCAACAGTTTAGTGGAACCATTGAATGTGAAAGTGAACTAGGTATAGGAACAAAATTTGTAATTGATATTCCAGTAGGAAAGGAGACACATCATGGTAGAAAATGATGATGAATTGTTATTTCAAAACTACGAGGAAGAAGTACTATTAACAGGAGGTGGGTTTCCTCCAGTTAGCAAGGGAAAGTGGAAAGTACTTATTGTTGACGATGAAGAAGAAGTTCATAATGTAACAAAAATGGCACTCCGCCGTTTTACTTTTGATGGGAAAGACATTGAGTTTATCAGTGCTTATTCGGCTAGTGAAGGACAGAAGTTATTAGCAGAAAACCCGGATATAGCGGTTATTTTGCTGGATGTGGTTATGGAAGAAGAAGACTCTGGTCTGCAAATGGCTCGTCACATTCGTAATGAATTAAATAATCAATTAGTGCGTATCATACTCCGGACTGGGCAGCCTGGTCAGGCACCAGAGCATGATGTAGTAGTAAAATATGATATTAATGACTATAAAGAAAAGACAGAGTTGACGGCGCAAAAGCTCCATACTACCTTGGTAACAACCCTTCGTTCCTTTCGGGATATAAGTATCATTGATATTAATCGTCGTAGTCTAAAGCAGATTATCGATTCTTCCGCTAGTATTTTTCAGCTTCAATCCATGACAAAATTTGCTTCTGGTGTATTATCTCAGTTAGTAGCAATACTACATCTTAATCCGAATGCCCTATATTGTCATGCATCAGGCTTTGCTGCGACTAAAAAAGGGATAGATGATTTTTGTGTGCTAGCCGCTACTGGTACTTATGAAAAAATGATTGGCAGTAAACTGCAACAAAATGCAGGAAGCAAAGTAGGACAAGATATTGAAGCAACTTTTAAGCAAAAGCAGAGCTTGTACTTCCCAGATCGGTTTGTGATTTATTTTTGTAGTAAACAAGGCTCCGAAAATGTAATTTACTTGGATGGTATTGCAGCTTTAAGTGTATGGGACAAAGATTTAATTGAAGTTTTTTGTACCAATGTATCCATTGCCTTTGATAATATCTATTTAAATGAGGAAGTAGAGGATACCCAAAAAGAAATTCTCTTTACTTTAGGTGAGATTGCTGAGGCGCGTTCACAAGAAACAGGGCATCATGTTAAAAGGGTCGCTGAAATTGCTAAATTATTGGCTTTGCGTTGTGGGCTTTCACCAGAAGAAGCAGAAAACCTACGGTTAGCTACACCCATCCATGATGTGGGGAAATTAGCGATTCCAGATGCTATTTTGAATAAATCAGGTAAATTGACGTTAGAAGAGTTTGCTATTATGAAGAAACACTCTCCTATAGGTTATGAAATGCTAAAAAAATCAAAACGGTCTATATTAAAAAGTGGGGCCCTAATTGCTCATGAGCATCATGAACGTTATGATGGAAGGGGGTACCCACAAGGACTTGTAGGGGAAGAAATACATATTTATGGGAGAATTGTTGCATTGGCAGACGTTTTTGATGCCCTTGCAAGTGATCGGGTTTATAAAAAAGCCTGGCCACTGGAGGAGGTATTACGCTATATTTCTAAAGAACGAGGATCCCATTTTGATCCGAAGCTAGTGGACATTTTCATGGACAATTTAGATGAGATATTACTGATTTGCAATAGGTTTCCAGATTGATAGTTGGCATATATTTATCTCCATTTGATAAATAACTATTTTATGCTTTTAGCCCTAGAATAGTTATTTTTTTCTCATAATATAAATAAGTAGTATGTTGAATAAATGAAGGTATTTGAAAAATAAATAGCGAATTTTATCAAAGTATGTATGTTATTCCAGCATTGAATTTGTAAATTATTGTAATAAGAGAAATGTTTTGATCAAACATTAGGAGGTAATGTATGTACTCTTTTTCCTCTCTTGCAGAATTTGCTAATCTAAGGGATACAATAAGAAAAGAGTTAGTTCAAGAGTGTGAAGAAGATGCTCTTCGTCTATTTATTGCCATTAACGAAGGGGTTAATAATGCGATTTTTCATGGTAACAAAGCAGATGCTACCAAAAAGGTACAGCTCATTATCGAAAGATCATCAGATGAAATACAAATCATCATTCGTGATGAAGGTGAGGGGTTTGTGGAGACAAATACTTCTGACACCATGAAATTGTGGGACGAAGGTGGACGAGGCATTGATTTAATAGGTCTTTACGTAGACTCTTATTGGTGGAATGCCAAAGGAAATGAGATCACCTTGATAAAGAAAATTAATTCTACTTATTGTAAAACTTTTTAAATCTGTAAGGGGATATGATATTGGAAAATCAACATGGAGAGGGGATAAAAAATGGAGATTAATACGAGTATTAGTAAGGATGAGGTTATCCTAGTGTTAGCAGGAAGTATATATGTTGAAGATGCTGCTGTTCTAAGGGAAAAGCTAATGTCCTTTATAGAATCGGGATTTAAACAATTTGTTATTAAGTTGCATGGGGTCGATTATATTGATAGTTCAGGCCTTGGCGTACTTGTCGCTATACAGAAGAAAGTGTTACCCAAAGCAGGACATGTAACCTTAGTAGGTGCTAAGGGCGTTGTAAAAGAATTATTTGAATTAACAAGATTAAATAAGGTTTTTACCATGCAACCATAGTAAGGAGATACGCATATGAGTGTTCCACAAGGGATTTTTAGTGATAGGTGTGATTATTGCCAACGTTTTGAGCTTTTTAACATGATCAACGATGCATTATTATTAAGCGATTTTGAGAGTGAACAAATTATGTTTATGAATCAAAAGGCTTTAGAGTTATATCAATATACAGAGGAAGAATTTCTTGGGTTGTCCTTGAATGAGATAACGAATAATTCAATTGCCACCATGCGCGAAAATATGGCTTTGGCCAAGCAGTATAAGAATGGTTATGTTTTTACAACAGAACATAGTAAGAAAGATGGTTCTGTTTTTAAAGTAGAGCTAAGTGCTCGCTATATGAAGTTGCATGGAACAGATATTTTTGCTGTTGTCGTAAGAAATCTAACTTCTGATGGAAAAATGCTAGAAGAAATTCAAATTGCCGGTAAAGTGCAACAGAGGATGCTGCCAAGAGATTTGGAAAATGAGATATTTTGTATCCGATCGGTTTATCAGCCTCATAGTTATGTTAGTGGTGATTTATATGACTTTGTGTATAAGGAAAAATCTCAAATGTTGTTTGGCATTGTCATCGATGTTATGGGACATGGTATACCAGCGGCATTGCAAACTGGTATTTTAAAATATCTCTTTTTAAGTGTAATTAAAAAGAACATTATGATAAAGGATAGGCTGGCATGGATTAATAAGGAATTAATGCCCCTTTTTACAGAAGGACAATTTGCCGGTGTATTTTTATTTGAGATTAATTTTATGTGTAATACCCTGACCTATTCGGCAGGAGGAATAAGTCATTTTATTATTTTAAAAGATCAAAGGCCGCAAATCATAGAGACTCGTGGACTTTTCTTGGGAATTAATGAAGACGAGGAATATGATCAAGGTAGTTATCACTTTCAATCAGGGGAAAGCTTTCTGTTTTTAACAGATGGTTTATTTGAGAGGTTGATACAGCCGATGGATGGTGAACTTGATTTCTGGAGTATTCACGAAATGTGTAAAAAAATTGTTAACAATGGAGAATGTCGAGATGATGCTTCTGGTGTGGGGATATTAATTCGCTGAAGCGGTCTCTTATATAAATAATAGAAAAGGTGGAAAATTTAAAATGAAATTGCAATTTAAAATAGGTACAAAAATTGCTGGTAGTTTCGCAATCGTGATTGCCTTAATTATCATTATGGCAATCAATTCATTTATATCATTAGGAAACGTAAAGGATGATTTGGGGCGTATCGAACAGGCGAATGTGCGTATGGCTCTTGCCGATGCTATTGCGATTCAGTATAAAGTAACTGTATCTGACCTTCGTGCTTATGCAGCATATGGAGATGAAGTATATTCAAATAGAATAGTCAGCGATTTTGAAAAAGTTATAAAATTAGAACAGGACTTATTAGCTTTTGCCAGACCTGAGAAAAAGCAGGAAGTACAAGGTGTAATTGATGAAACGGTCAAATATAAAAACACAATTATGACAGAGTTTATACCACTTGCAAAAGAGTATAATCGATTAATTGCTACAGGGGATTTTGTAAAAGCCCAAGAACAGAAGGTGAAATTATCTGAGTTTGCCACACGTATTGCAGCTCAATCTCAAAGAATTGAAGAAGCACTGGATGGACAGGCTCATATAAACGTTGACGTATCCAAAGGGCTTATTAAAGAAAGTATAGACTATAGTAATGGTGTTATTGTTACTTCAGGCATCATCAGCTTAGTGGTGCTACTATTAGGTACAATCATTGCCATTACCTTAACCAATATGATTCGTAGGCCGATAACCAAGCTTACTGAAATTGCACACCAATATGCTAATGGGGATTTGCGTAGCCAGGTTGAAGTCACCAGTTCCGATGAAATTGGTCAACTATCAGCTTCCTTGCAAGAAATGCACAAAAATTTTGTAGAGATGATTGGTAATATCCGTTCTGCGTCTGAGCAATTAGCTGGTGCTTCAGAAGAAATGGCAGCATCAACGGAAGAGGTAACTTCCTCAAGTGAAGAAGTAGCTAAGAATATGCAACATTTAGCACAAGAAGCTGATTTAGGAAATCACTCTATGCTAGAGGCATCCCAAGCTCTTGTAGAATTGTCCAGTCTTATACAAATTGCAAAATCTAAGGCTGAGAATACAATCTTAGACTCTGGAAATACATTGCAGGCTGCAGAGGAAGGACGACAAAGAGTTACAGAATCAGTTGATAAAATGGATAATATTAAGGAGCAAACCCAGAATTCCAGCCAAGTAATTGAAGAACTTAATACCTATTCCCAACAAATTTCACAGATTACCAATACCATTACCAATTTGGCAAAACAGACGAATCTTTTAGCCCTTAATGCGGCGATTGAGGCTGCTCGTGCAGGTGAACATGGGCGGGGCTTTGCTGTTGTAGCGGAAGAAGTACGCAAATTGGCTGAGCAATCGGACCAAGGTGCCCAGGAAATTACTTCTTTAGTGAAGATGGTTACGGAAAAAACAAATTTGGCAGTAACAGCAATGGCCCAAAATGTGATGGAAGTTGGTTCTGGCGTCTCTACTGTTAATGAAGCAGGGGTAGCCTTGGATAGTATTTTACAGGCTGTAAAGAAAACGGTAACAGAAACAAAGGGCATCGGTGAAGTAACTTCCTCAGAAGTTGCTAGTTCTGAGCAAATTGTGAAATTGATTAATGGCCTGGCGACTATAATTGAAAGTGTTGCAGCTCATGGTGAGGAAGTAGCAGCTTCTTCTGAGCAGCAGTCTGCTGCCATGCAAACCGTAGCGGCTAGTGCAGAAGAGACCAGTGCTATGGCCCATCAATTAAAAAGTTCTGTAGAGAAATTTAAAATATAATTGATGATTTGGAGTAAGAAGACCTTAGAAGCCATCTTCAGTAGCTTCTAAGGTCTTCTTAGTGTTTTTTCTTCTAGGATTTAACATGGAATTTCGTTATAATGAGTAGTCAGAGTTTATTTTTAGCAAATAATAAGGATAATATAAAAGAAGACTTGGTTACCGGAGAAAGCTAAACATGCATTCGGGAGGAAAAAATGTCAATCAGGTATCTTATATTGTTAGTCCTAATTCTAATGATTTCTTGGATTAATTGGCGATTGTTAATCCAGTGGTTTCCTAATGCTAGCTTTACCCGTGGTGGGTATCTATATTGGTTAGTAACGGGACTCGCTTGGTTCTTGATCAACTATAATTGGTTATTTCGTCCAGAAGCTGTTTTCTTTCATCAATGGATAGCCCCTTGGGTAAATCTCTCCTATGTTTGGGTCACTGGTGGAATGGTTTTACTGTGTTTTTTTCCTATTTTATTTATCATGAGAAGATTGAGTAACCGTACCAATTTTGTACAGAAAGACAGAGAAACTAGTAATATGAATATCAGTCGTCGTACATTTTTACAAGGTATGGTATATGCTTCGCCTATATTGGCTTTGGGAGTAAGTGCTAAAGGAGTGTATTCTGCGGAAGGAGAAATGGTTGTTCGCCAAGTACCCTTGTCTTTTCAAGGATTGCCTCAAGACCTACAAGGGTTTAAAATAGCACAGCTTAGTGATGCCCATATAGGCCCATTCTTTAGCCTGGAACGACTGGATGAGGTTCTACAATCCATTATCGAGGAAAAGCCTGATATGGTAGTTATTACGGGAGATTTAATTGATGATTTGACTTTGCTTGAGCCAGCAATTGAAAAAATTACCCAATTTTATGCGTTAATACCCCATGGTGTTTATTTTTGCTGGGGAAATCACGAATACTTCAAGGACATCAATCGAATTCGTAGGGAACTGCTAAAAAGCCCAATTCATGTTTTAGAAAATAGTAATATACCTGTGAAGGTAGGTAGGACTACCTTTTATATGTTAGGTGTTGATTATGCCTGGCCCAAAGATGCCGATGAAAACGAGAGAACACGGTTGCAGTTTATAGCAAAGGCCGAGCAGGATATACCCAAGGATGCTTTTAAAGTGTTATTAGCACATCATCCTGATTTTCTTTTTAATGCTTTTTCATCTCAAATCCCCCTTACCTTATCAGGGCATACTCATGGAGGGCAAGTTAATATTTTAGGAAAATCCTTATTGCCTGTAAGTTATCATTATATGCGCGGACTTTATCAAGAAGATCATTCCTATGGATATGTAAGTCCAGGAACTGGCCAATGGATACCTTTTCGCCTTGGCTGTCCTCCAGAAATTAGTATCTTTACCCTTGCTACTAAAACAGTTGAAAAATAGTTCTCATACATGGCTACCATTGCCAAAGGGTATCAGTAGTCATGTATTTTCCTGCTTATATTATTTTTAAAAAAATTGTTACCTCTCTTCATTTTCATGTATTTTTTCTATCGTTTGGGGCATAGCTTTAGGACATCTTTATCCTGAAGTAGGCGAGAGTATGAAACATCTTGGTGATGGGTTTATAAAATTAATTAAGATGATTTGCACCGATTATTTTCTGCACCATTGTAACAGGTATAGCAGGAAATTTTTTTAAGATGTTTGTGAAAAAGTAAAAAAATATAGGTTTATCTTTTGACGAATCCTTTCAAGAGTCGTACAATTGAAGATATTGCTATATTGAGAAAGATTTAGTGTAGTAGCCTCTTGGAAAGTCTCATTTAGGACGGCAAAGATGAGCGTAACTAGAACTCCAGCCTTCTACTACTAACCAACGCTTATAGTTATGCTCATCCTTTCCTGTTTACGGCTATATATGATTATTTTTTAAGAGCCTACATGTAATATTAGGAGGTAAATGTGGTATATAATCCTACTAATCCAATGATTGTTCAGGGAGATTTTTCAGTATTATTAGAAGCATATCATGATGATTTTGAAACGGTTCGTAGTGGGCTATCTACTTTTGCTGATTTAGAGAAAAGTCCTGAGCATATTCATACATATCGTATTACCCCTTTGTCTTTGTGGAATGCTGCAGCCACAGGGCAGACTGCGGCCCAGGTGCTTGAATTTCTATTAGCATATGTAAAATTTCCCCTGCCCAATAATGTGTGTCGTGACATTGAAGGTTATATGAGCCGCTATGGTTTGGTTAAATTAATGGCATATCCGCCATTGGTCTTAGAAGAGAGGATCGATAAACCGGCTACACCTGGAGAATTTCTGTATCTTTACTCGAAAGATATTCCTACCATCTTGGCTATTGCTGGTCATAAAGAGACAAAGGCTATATTTTCAGGAAAATTAGATGAGCATACTTTAGTGATTCCAGCAGGAAAACGAGGAATTATAAAGCAATTATTAGTAAAGATTGGTTACCCAGTTGAGGATTTAGCTGGGTATGTTGATGGAGAAAAGTTGACGGTTGCTTTGCGGCATAAGAATTTAGATGGGCGTGATTTTGCCTTAAGGGATTATCAGCAGCAGGCTGTGGATCTTTTTTATGACGGAGGTCGGGAGACGGGCGGATCAGGAGTATTAGTTTTGCCCTGTGGTGCAGGGAAAACGGTCATCGGTATTGGTGCTATGGAGAAAATTGGCATGAATACGCTAATACTAACTACCTCAACGAGTGCCGTACATCAATGGATGAGGGAAATTGTTGAAAAAACGGATTTGCCGCCTGAAATAGTGGGTGAATATTCTGGTGATAGAAAAGACATTTGTCCAGTAACGGTTACAACGTATCAAATGGTAACTTATCGTCCTGTTAAAAATGGCCCCTTTCCTCATTTTGAAATTTTTAATGCTCGTGCATGGGGTTTAGTGATCTATGATGAAGTACATACATTGCCAGCACCCGTATTCCAAGTTACGGCCGAGTTGCAGGCTAAGCGCAGATTGGGCTTAACAGCAACCTTAGTGCGCGAGGATGGAAAGGAAGCCGATGTATTTACCTTAATTGGCCCCAAGAAATTAGATGTTCCATGGAGTGAAATGGAAAGCGCTGGCTGGATTGCTACAGCAATTTGTACAGAAGTACGTGTGCCTATGGATTTCTCCTTGAGAATGGAATGTGCGCAAGTCCCAGAGCGAACAGCATATCGCCTGGAAGCAGAAAATGCTGATAAGTTAAAGGCAATTGAATATATCTTGCATAAGCACGCTGGGGAAGGTATATTGATTATTGGTCAATATATAAAACAGTTAGAGGCTATTGCTGAGTATTTTAAATTTCCCCTCATCACTGGTAAAATGCCAACGGCAAAGCGAGATGCCTTGTATCAAGAATTTCGTAGTCGCAAGATTCCAGTGCTAATCGTATCAAAAGTCGCCAATTTTGCTATTGACCTGCCTGACGCTGCAGTAGGCATACAGGTTTCTGGAGCTTTTGGCTCCCGGCAAGAAGAAGCTCAACGTTTAGGAAGAATTTTACGTCCTAAAGAGGATGGCAGGTCTGCTTATTTTTATAGCGTAGTATCTAAGGATTCAAGAGAGCAGGAGTTTGCTCATCATCGTCAGTTATTTTTAACAGAGCAAGGTTATCAGTATCAAATTTTGGATTTCGAAGAAGAATTGATTGAGATGAAGTTTTAACTTAGCTGCTATTAACTCCCACTTTTAAAAGAGAGGATGTCTTAGAGGGGCTTGGTCATCGGATGAAACATTGTCAATGGAAGGAATGGAGCGTTTTGTCAAATATAAAATTATCCTTGCTATTGGATAAAGCATATACATTAGAAGAGATCTATAGACTGAATAAGACTGTTTTAAATAAGATGTGCTGGTTATTTGATGTTAGTGGCTGGGTAGGCAATGTTCCTAATTTATTGCGTGAGGCCATCTTTCATATCCCCCGTTTTACAGGTGTATATCATCTACTAAGAGAAGAGCAGAAGAGTATAATGAAATTTTTATGCGAGTCTGCTGGTAAACCAGTAGCTATGAATCAAGTTTATGAGCATTTTCTTCATGATTTATCAGTAAAGAAGATAGATACTGCAATTACAGATTTACTGCAGCAAGGTTGGCTAATAGAAGGTGAGAAGCCGCATGCATTACTAGCCATACCTGATTTTAAGAAGACTCTTGATAAAATGTCAGCATTTTATTACTTCTTGGAAGCTCAGTTGCCTGCTACACACACTGCAACATCTAATGGCGGACAGTGTCTGACGGATCTAATTGAAATGGCAGCGTTTATGTATGTAGAGACTCCAAAACTTACTGTGAAAAAGTTCATAGCAAAGTCAGTATTGCGCCGTTTAATGCAGCGTTTAAGTCCTGTGGCATCTTATCAATGGGAAGAGGCTGCTGAAGAGAATATATATACTAATGCCATGCGTATGCTACTAGGTATTCTACATGAAATTGGGGCTCTTAGGCTTACTGTTGATAGAGGTGAACATAGTTATTATCAACTTCATACAGAAAAATGGGATGACTTTATTTTTTCGCCCCCATCCCATCGTTTGCTGTATATGTTAAGCTGGCAAATTACTAGGATTCAATATCATAAAGGAGGAAGTTTACCTTTTATTGCTAGTTTGTTGCAGCATGCAGCGCAAGTGAAGGGGGCATGGCTAACAGGCGCATCTTTAATGATGGGTAGCATTGTTGATGAATCTTCGGTGTTATTTTCTGATAAAGATCCCTTTAGTAGTGAAGAATGGTTAGAGGCAATTGTATTAGAGCCCTTTATGTATTTAGGCTTATTTGAAAAGACTACGGCAGAGTTACCGACCCAGTGGCTGATAGAAGAGCAAATGCCAAGAAGCTTTTGGCGGTTAACACCTCTTGGTTTAGCCTTGGCCCAGTGGCTGGCTGAAGAAAAGGATGCTAACAAGGCTATTAGTCAAATGGTTAAAATAGATATGTGTCATAAAGAGATAGAAGGCATATTTGCTCCATTATTCTCTAAGTGGCGACAGGTTATGCCTACTGAGCTGGAACAGCAACTAATTATTCAACCAGATCTTTCTTTCTTTGTGCCTAAAACTGTTACTCCTTATCTGCTATGGATGTTATCCGTATTTGCAGAGACTGAGATTCAAGATTATGTATATCAAGGGATGTTTAGTCGTAGCAGCATGCTCCGTGCCTTAAAAGGAGGAGCATCAGTGGATGATTTATTTGCAATGATTGAAGATCATAGCAAAGTGGCACCAACTGAAAATGTATTGCTGACCCTAAAACAATGGGCTAATGCTTATGACAAAACCTTGTTTTCTAGAGTAATGGTATTGGCCTGCGATACTTCTGAAATGGCAACTGAGCTTCTTGCTCAGAGTAAATTATCCAATTGGATTATTGGATTAATTGGCCCCCAAACGTTATTGATAAAGCCAGAGGGAGAAGGAACGATTCGTAAGTGGCTAGAAAAGAAAAATTGGGTACCAAGGCCCGGGGTGGTTTCTGGGGAAGGCTTATACACCTGGCTAGCAGCAGGAAAAAACGATAAATAGGCTAATTTGTGTTATAATATAGGTACAAAATTTTGAAATGATAGGGTGAATAGTATTATGGCAAAAATACCAAAAAATTTAAGTGACACAGCTATGTTTGGTGATTATAAAGAGAACATTACCTTTGAGAATGATAATTTTGAGGAAGAAGTAACAGCGATTCAGCCAAATAGAGGATTAAAAAAAGATAGTAAAAGTTATACAAGTGAATTCTTTACTCCAGAACTGCAGGAAAAGGTTGGAAAAGCATTATTGGAGTTAAAAGTTAAACTATATAATGAAGGCATTGTAGATTTTGATATTAAGGTGACGACTCAGGATAAACAGATTATATTAACAGGTGTTCCCAGTAAGGCTGAAAAGAAAAAAGCTAGATAACCGGAGGTCCTATGAAGGAAAATGCTTTTATATTTCTTGAAAAATGGTTCCATACTTATGTACAGAGCTTTTATTCAACAGACGAGCAATTACAATTTCACATTCGCTTAAAGGAAGAACATACCTTACGAGTACTGGAGAATGCTGTAAGAATTGCTACATGGCTTACTTGTACTTTTGAACAAATACAAGTAATCAAAATAGCCGCTTTATTGCATGATATTGGACGATTTCAGCAATTTCAGACGTATAGAACTTTCAATGACACTTTGTCTGTTAATCATGCCCAATTAGGACTCGAAGTGCTAGAGGAATCAGGCAGTTTGATAAGAGCTGGAATAGATGATAAACAACAGGAAATTATACAAAAGGCTGTGCTTTACCATAATCGACGTCATTTACCACCAGGTGAAAGTGAGGATTGGTTAATTCCAGCCCAGGTTATCCGGGATGCGGATAAAATCGATATTTTTTCCATGCTAGTAACGAAAGATAAGAAAACTAAGATTCCTCCTGCACTAGAGCTACAAAATGAAAATTTATATTCAGTAAAAATCATAGAGGATATTTTGCAAGGTAAGTTAGTAGAGTATCCTGATATAAAAACAGGAAATGATTTGCTGCTCTTTCGTTTGTCTTGGATCTATGATATATACTTTTCGTATTCCTTTTCTCATATAATAGAGAAAGGGTATTTAGAACAGTTGATTTCCATGTTGCCTGCCGAACAAGACATTGGTCGTGTGCACCAATGTTTATGGCAGTACGCTAGTCATCGTGTGACCCCGAAGAAAAGTGTTTGATGTTTTAAAATAGTTATTGTGAAGTAAGAAGTAGGAGTGAGGGGAATATGCAGGAAGCTTTGGAATCGCCCAACGGTAGGTTTTTCATTCGTATTGCTTCTCTTAGTGATATTGAGCAAATTACGGAAATCTATAACCAAGGCATACAGGACCGAATTGCTACATTGGAAACCAATACAAAAAGTGTTGGAGAAATGATAGAGTGGCTTAGGGGCAGAAGCCCAAGACACAAAGTTCTGGTGATGGAAGATGAAAAAAAGGCTATAAAGGGCTGGGCCTCATTGAATGTCTTTAATGTTAGAGAGTGTTATCAAGGAGTAGCTGACTTATCCATTTACATTAGAAGAGAAGAACGGGGAAAAGGTCTAGGTAAACAACTATTATTAGCTTTAGTCGAAGTGGCAAAACAGGTGGGATTTTACAAAATGGTGCTAACTACGTTAGCTGTTAATAGTACAGGCCATAGATTATACTACTCTATTGGCTTTACGAAGATAGGGACTTATGTAAGGCAAGGGATGTTAGATGGTAACTGGGTAGATGTACATGTAATGGAAAAATTCTTATTAGATTAAAATTAAGATATAGTGTTATTACAACTGTCTTGGCATAGGGCAGCTGTTTTTTATTGTGATAATCCCTATATTATTTCCCGGCAATAATTAAAAAATAGAGATAGTTTAAACATATAGATAGGGTAATAGAAGAATATGACTTACACTAGGAAAAGAGGAAGAGAAAATGTATTCAACGACACTCTGTTTTTTAATCAAAGAGAATGAAATTTTGCTGGGTATGAAGAAGACAGGTTTCGGTCAGGGAAAGTATAATGGATTCGGTGGAAAGATTAAACACGGAGAAACGGTGCTGCAAGCAGCTGTGCGGGAGCTAGAAGAAGAAAGTGGCATACAGGTGGAAGAGGAGCAACTAGAGCACGTGGGTATACTGGATTTTATTTTTCCTGCCAGTCCCCAATTGCGGCATGATGTACATATTTTTCTTGCTCGTACATGGAGGGGTGAGCCTTCGGAGACAGAAGAAATGAAACCCCAGTGGTTTTCACATGGAGCTATTCCTTATGATCAAATGTGGCAAGATGATCGATATTGGCTGCCTAACGTATTGACTGGAAAGACCATCAAAGGCTCCGTAGTATTTGCTGAAAATAATGAAGATCTATCTATAATTAATATATGGTAAGAATAAAGCCCTTACCGTGCCACACAAGGACACGGTAAGGGCTTTACCTTTTGAGCAAACTATAAAGAACTACGGCCCAAGCGCGGATGGCATACTGGCTTTAAGCTAAGCTTTAAAATGAAGGATAGTGCTTGTTTCATAGTGAGATCTTGTCGACCTTTTGGTGTTTCAATAACACATAATGGATCGTCCATACCAATTTCGCTGGCGGGTAAATATACATATTCTTCTGTGATATTATCGCCAAAAATAATACCTGTCTTCAGATGTGCTACTGTCATTCTACTCATATGGTACCTCATAAAATTTTATTTATAATGATTATTAAATTGATTATATAATATTCAAATGTAAAAGTAACTATATATTTGCTTCTGGCTTAGGTATGTTACTTATGGTTAGAATGCTGCTATCTTCATTTACTTCTATCGATTAGAGGGACCTCCAGTTTTATCATTTGGGATAACTGGAGGCTTTTTTATGGAATCAGAGTATAACGCTTTTTCCTTTATTGAATAGCATATAGTAATAAGCAATTTATTCAGTATTGCTGAAGGTGGGATGAAATATAGTGTGGCGAAATCTTCGACAGGTTATTTATTTCCCTAATAAGTGTATTGGTGTATATACTGCAATCTTTATCATAATTTGGTTGGGAGCTTGGATTATGAATGGTTTTAAAAATACCCAATTTGATTTAAATCAATTCCGTGACACTTATGTTTGGTTAATGACTCAATTAAATGCTACACATGCTATCAATTCTATCTGGAATAGTCCAAAGGGTACATGTCCAGAGACGTTAGGAATAAATGAGGATACGACGGGTAAGTATAATAGTAGCTCTAGGTCATGATGGTATGGGGAGAAGAAATTATATCTTTTCCCTAAGTCTATTTTATGATACAATATATGGATACATAAGAAGCTATTGCAGAGTTGTTTTTAGGATAATCAAATGATTTGTATTACATGTTGGCAGTATTTATCTGAGCAAGAGTAGTACTGGCTGTAAAGTAGATAAGGTTTACAATATATGGCTATTGCAGTACCGATAGAATATGAAGACTGGAGGAAGGTAAAGATGAATTTATGGATTATGGAGTCACAAACAAAAGACTTAAGCTTAAAAGCCCGCGTAAAAGAAACATTATTTATGGGTAAATCTGATTTTCAGGATGTAGCGGTAGTTGACTCTCATCAATTTGGCCGTATGTTAGTGTTAGATGGTGTATTTCAAACATCTGTGGCAGATGAATTTATTTACCATGAAATGATTGCCCATGTCCCTTTATTTACTCACCCTAACCCTAAAAATGTGTTAGTCATTGGTGGTGGTGATGGTGGTACGGTTCGTGAAGTTGTAAGGCATGAAAGCGTTGAAAAAGCGGAAATGGTAGAAATTGACGGTGTGGTAGTAGATGTTTGTAAAAAATTTCTGCCAGAAATTAGTCAAGCTATGATCAATAACCATCCTAAATTGGACCTTAAAATCGGCGATGGTATTTCTCATATGAAAGAGGCTGAAAATAAATACGATGTTATCATTGTAGATTGTTCTGATCCGATAGGGCCTGGTGAAGGTCTGTTTACACCTGAATTTTACCGCAATGTATATAAAGCATTAAAAGTAGATGGTTTATTTGTACAACAAACAGAATCACCTTTTTATCATCAAGAACTAATTACATACTTACATAAAGAAATTAGTAAGTTGTTTCCTATCACGAAGGCCTATTTGGCTAGCATTCCTACCTATCCAAGTGGATTACATTGTTTCACTATGGGTTCAAAAAAATATGAACCTACTCAAGTAGATACAGAAAATCTTCAAGAATTAACAACCCGTTATTACAATAAGGAAATTCACAAAAGCTCCTTTGTGTTGCCTAATTTTGTCCAAGATTTATTGAAGTAAATTACTTTTCTTATAGATAATACAGAGACTTATATCTTTTTATTATTTTTGTAATGGAAAAAAAAAGTTAGTTTACCCTATTGCATTTATGGTTAAGATCATATATAATAATGAATGTTGTTATTCCTTGATAGCTCAGTTGGTAGAGCAATCGGCTGTTAACCGATCGGTCGTA
>CAUROG010000008.1:0-142877 GCA_963526645.1 uncultured Pelosinus sp.
CATGCAGTCTTTCTTCTGTGAAGTTTTGAGGGAGCATACTCTTTGAGATGTTTACTTCTATAAATCTGGTGGCGATAGCTAAGGGGTTCCACCTGTTCCCATACCGAACACAGTAGTTAAGCCCTTATACGCCGAAAGTACTTGGTTGGAAACGGCCTGGGAGGATAGGTAGTTGCCAGTTTATTCCTTGATAGCTCAGTTGGTAGAGCAATCGGCTGTTAACCGATCGGTCGTAGGTTCGAGTCCTACTCAAGGAGCCAGTTTAGGCAAAACACCATTCACTAAAGTGAATGGTGTTTTGCCTTATAATATCAAAAATGTTTAAGTAGATATTATTGTATTTTATTGCGAGGAGTTATAGACATATCTATAGTGATTCATTATACTATACAATAATGAAATAGCAATAGGAGGGTTATATGTCACATTTAACAGAAGTAACAAGGATTAGACGTAAAGTTTTATCGGAAATCGCTAAACTTACCTTTGAGGGTGAACTAGATAAAGAAAATATTGGAGATATTTTAGATCATATTGTTACGGAAGACGGCCCTAGATATCGTTGTTGTGTTCATAAAGAGCGTGCAGTTTTAAAAGATCGTGTTAGGTTTATTATGGCTCAGCCTCTAGATTTGGGTATTTCTGAGGCGGCCATACATGCCTTGAATGGACAAATTGCTGATATGCCCATTATTAACATTATGCCTGAAGCTTGCGATCAATGTCCCATTGATACATTCTTTATAACTAATGCTTGTCGTAATTGCGTTGCCCATAATTGTATTGCAAGTTGTCCTAAGAATGCTATTAGTGTTGTGCAAAACCAAGCGTATATAGATAAAACAAGATGTGTAGAATGTGGTTTATGTAAGAAATCATGTATGTATGGTGCTATCGTTGAAATTACACGTCCTTGTGAACGAGCTTGTGATATTGGTGCAATAAAAGCCGATAAGGAACGACGAGCGGTTATTAATTATGAGAAATGCGTGCAATGTGGTGGATGTAAAGTGGCATGTCCTTTTGGTGCAATTACGGAGCAAAGCTTTATTGTACAAATTATTCAGCAGATAAAAGCAGGTAAACGTGTATATGCGATTTTAGCTCCTGCATTTATTAGTCAATTTGGGATTAAAGTAAAACCAAGCCAAGTAGTGACTGCGATTAAAAAGCTTGGCTTTTATGATGTTCAAGAAGTTTCTTTTGGTGCCGATATTGTAACATTGGAGGAAGCAAAGGAATTTGCCGGAACAGTTCCTTCAACACATCCTTTTATGACGACATCCTGTTGTCCAGCCTTTGTAGGAATGGTGGACAAACATTTACCAGAATTCAAGGGATATGTATCAACTACGGTATCGCCTATGGTGGCTACTGGCAAAGTAATTAAAGATGCTGATCCTGAAGCAGTTGTTGTTTTTATAGGACCATGTATTGCAAAAAAAGTGGAAGCACAACAGTATTCTGATATTATTGACTTTGTCCTTACTTTTGAAGAAATGGAAGCTTTATTTGTTGGCGCTGGTGTTTCTCCCACTGCTATTGATGAAACTGAATTTACAACCACAGCATCCCGCGATGGTAATGCATTTGCCAGGGCTGGTGGTGTGGTTCAGGCAGTTATTGATGCGGCAGAGAAGATTGCTCCTGATTTAGTAGTAAAGCCTCATAGAGCGGAGGGATTACAAAACTGTAAAGTGGCATTACTTCAAATGAAAGCTGGTAAGAGCGATGCAAATTTCTTTGAGGGAATGGCTTGTAGTGGTGGATGTGTCGGAGGACCAGGTATTTTAATTGATACCCGTATTGGCAGTAAAATGGTCGGTATGTTCGCAGATTCATCAATTATGGTTACTGCGCTAGAGAATCAAGAAGCAATTGATAAAAGTAAGAAGGACATACATTGGCATAATAAATAATAGCATTTCTCTCACGAATGCAACTTATGTTTAATAGTCTATTAACTCCAATTTTAGAGTAGAGTAATAGATTTCACAGTAGAGGCTTTACGAAAAGAGCATAATTATGCTAAAATTATTCCTGATTCATATTGGTTGAGGGGAGAAATAATTTATGTCAGGACACTCAAAATGGTCTACTATTAAACACAAAAAGGGTAAGGTGGATGCTCTTCGTAGCAAAACGACGAGTAAGATTGGCCGAGAAATTACTGTTGCAGCACGCATGGGCGGTGCTGATCCTATTGGTAATATGCGTTTAAAGTTGGCTTTGCAAAAAGCTAAAGAAAATAATGTACCTAAAGACAATATTCAACGTGCCATTCAAAAAGGTATAGGTGCCTTAGAGGGCAGTAACTATGAAGAATTAGTTTATGAAGGTTATGGCCCTGCTGGTGTTGCCGTTATGGTAGAAGTTATGACAGATAACCGAAATCGTACAGCAGCAGATGTTCGCCATTTGTTTTCAAAATATAGTGGTAACTTGGGAGAATCAGGTTGCGTTTCATGGATGTTTAATAAAAAAGGGTTATTCGTAATTGAAAAATTGCCAACTATTGATGAAGAAGAGTTGATGATGTTATCACTTGACGCTGGAGCCGATGATTTTAAGGTAGAAGAGGACGAGTTAGAAATTATTATTGATCCTTCTCTCTTTTATAATTTTCAAGAAATTTTGGAGAAAAACAATATAAAGACTTCTGTAGCTGAAATTACTATGATACCTGAGACTACAGTAAAATTGATTGATGATGATGCTACTCGGATGATGAAATTAATGGATGCCTTAGAAGAACATGACGATGTACAAGAAGTCTATGCGAATTTTGATATCTCAGAAGATTTAATGTAAATAATATAAAAAGGTGTAGTATAATTAAACTATTTTTAATTACACTACACCTTTTTATATTGTAATGTATATTTTTAAAGCATTCAGGTAATAATGTTGGCAATATGGAAATAAGGAGTTGCTTCTATTGTTACCATTTGCAAAGGTTAATAAGAAATATGCCTTACTATGTACAGTTTTACTATTCATAATAGGTATATCAGCATACTATATAGGATACCTATCTTCTAGTGGAGAGAATTCCATTCTTCCTCAAGAAAGTGAGGTTGTAAAACAAGATGGTAAAATTAAAATAACAAGTAATACGGATATTGTGCAGAAAATTTTATATCTTAGATGTAATGAAGAAGAGATTTTAAAAACTAAACCTACAGAGAATATAGTAGGATTAAATATTTACCAAATGCAAAAAATGTATCAAGGATGGGAATTTGAAAAATTTGATAATAATGAAGCAGTGATGACATTGAAGGTTGATAATTATTGCCGAGAGCATGCTAATAATATCTTTATTGGGATAAAAGATGGCCATGTTGCAGTTTTTTATGGGAAACCGGGTTATAAACCGATTGTAAAAGAGATAACGGCAATCCAAGTTAATAAACTGATGCCTCAAGATGTTGAAGAGTTGCAGAAAGGCATGGCAGTACAATCTAAAGAAGAATTATTGCGGACTTTAGAAGGAATGCAGTCCAGATAAGGGGAGAGAGCTCCCCTTATCTTTTTTTGTTTACTGCAAAAAGGAATCATGCATGATCTTGTCGAACTTACTATAGTTGGTAAGGGAGGCTATTTTTATGTTAGCATTAGGTATTGATCCAGGTACGGCAATTTGTGGCTATGGAGTTGTAAATTTAGAAGGAAGTCATCTTAAAGCGTTAGATTATGGTGCTATTCAAACAAGTTCTAAGATGAGCACAGAAGACCGCTTGGTCATTATTCATCATGAAATTGATGTACTTATAAAGAAATATAAGCCTGATGTGATGGGGGTTGAAATGCTATTCTTTAATAAAAATGTGCGTACTGCTATAACTGTAGCACAAGCTAGAGGTGTCATATTATTAGCAGCAGCCCAAAATTCTGTAAAGTTAGCGGAATTTACACCACTGCAAGTAAAGCAGGCAGTAGTAGGATACGGCAATGCAACTAAGGAACAGGTAATTTACATGACCCAGCGTTTGTTAAACTTACCTTCAAAGCCTCATCCGGATGATGTTGCAGATGCTTTGGCAGTTGCTATTTGTACAACACATTGTAGTAATATAAGACAAGAGTTGGTTTGTACCAACTTGTTAGAGAAAAATAAAAGGCGTGCTCACTTAAAAGCACGCCTTGGTATAAAATCCAATCTAGAAAATAAAGTGTGGGGAAATAAAGTATGATTGGTTATGTGCGCGGGACAGTATCACATTTAGCAGTAGACCATTGTTTTGTTGATGTCCAAGGTATTGGATATCGGATTTTTATTGCACAATCTACTCGTCAAAAAATTTCTATTGGCGCATTGACATCCTTATTTACTTATATGTATGTGCGTGAAGATGCACTGTTGTTATATGGTTTTTATACGCAAGATGAGTACGATTTGTTTTTGCAGCTGATGTCGATTTCGGGCATCGGTCCTAAAGTAGCTATGGGAATCTTATCATCAATCGATCCACAGCAATTTCGTTTAGCGATCAGTCAAAAAAATATAGGAGTCTTAACGAAGTTACCTGGAATTGGCAAGAAAACCGCTGAAAGAGTGATTCTTGAATTAAAGGATAAAATTGGACTAATTACTGAAGAAGATGTGATTGAAAATCAAAATTCCGGTGTATCGTCGCCTGCTAGTAATGCTATTGAGGAAGCATTACAGGCATTATTAGCTTTAGGGTACAATCAGAATGAGATACTGCCTATTCTTAGAAAGATTGGGAAAAATGAATATTCTGTAGAAGAGTTGATAAAATTGGCACTCAGGGAATTTATGGGAGGTAGTAGATAATCGTGGAAGACCGAATTATCGCTGGTAATGAACAGGATAGTGATACCTGGGAATATAGTCTTAGACCGCGTCGTCTAAATGAATATATTGGTCAAGATAAGGTTAAAAATAACCTTTCTATATTTGTTCAGGCCGCCCTCTCTCGGGAAGAAGCATTAGACCATGTTTTGCTTTATGGTCCGCCTGGCTTGGGAAAAACTACATTGGCAGCCATTATAGCTAACGAATTAGGCGTAAATTTTCGCGTCACATCGGGACCAGCCATTGAGCGCCCAGGGGATCTAGCAGCACTCCTTACCAATCTAGGGGAAAAAGATGTCTTATTTATTGATGAAATTCATCGGCTATCTCGACATGTGGAAGAAATATTGTATTCTGCTATGGAAGATTATGCCTTAGATATTATTATTGGTAAAGGACCAAGTGCTAGGTCCATTCGCTTGGATTTGGCACCATTTACATTAATTGGTGCAACAACTAGAGCAGGGGCTTTAGCTCCGCCTTTACGAGATCGATTTGGCGTAATTTCTCGACTTGAATATTATCTACCTGAAGAGCTAGCGTGTATTGTAAATAGAACAGCAGAAGTTCTGAATGTTGAGATTGAAGCGGGTGGCGCCTATGAAATAGCAAAACGGTCTAGAGGAACACCGCGAATTGCTAATCGCTTACTAAAGAGGGTAAGAGATTATGCTCAAATTGCTGGGAATGGAATTATTACAGACGTTACTGCGGACAAAGCATTAGCAATGTTAGAAGTAGATAAATGTGGCCTTGATAAAACAGATCGTAGCATGCTGTTAGCAATAATACAAAACTTTAAAGGCGGACCTGTAGGCCTTGACACTTTAGCTGCTATTATTAGTGAAGAAAATGATACAATTGAAGATGTATATGAACCTTTTTTACTGCAAATGGGTTTTTTACAGCGTACACCCCGTGGGAGAGTCGCCACGCAAAAGGCATATGAGCATTTAGGCATATTGTACAAAGTTGATGAACAAGGTAATTTAATATAAGCTTTTAGGAAAGGAGCGTCATTTTGAATTACAAATTTTCTACTATTTTATTAGTATGTTTATTTAGCATGTTATTTTTAATGGGGCCTGTACAAGCACATTACTCAGAAGGAGATATTCGAGTAGGTATTTGGGAAAATCAGCGTAATATATTAGTTTCTGCAGATACGGATTATAGAATAGTAAATGCTGATAATAATATATTATTGGAGCGCTTGTCTGCCAATGAAAAAGTGACGATTGTATTTAATGCAGGTGGATTTACTTTGAATGGTAAGCGTATAGATGCTGTTAGATTAAGCGTCTTAAAATTAAAAGATGATAATGAACATTCTATTGAAGTAAACAAAAAACAATATCGAGGCGATATTGATATTCATATTACCAATGGTAAGACTGGAATGACAGTTGTGAATACGTTACCGATTGAAGAGTATTTATATGGCATTATTGCTAAAGAAATTTCACCAAATTGGTCTCTAGAAGCAGTTAAGGCTCAAGCAGTAGCAGCTCGAACCTACGCTTTATATAATAAAAATAAGCATCAGAATGATGGTTATGATGTATGCGCTACTACGGATTGTCAGGTTTATGGTGGGAAGGAAAGTGAAGTACCACGGACCATCAAGGCAGTAGATGCCACATCTGGTCAAGTAATCTTATATCAAGGGAAGCTTATTCCTGCATATTTTCATAGTAGTTCCGGTGGATTTACGGAGAATAGTGAGAATGTATGGGGGGCATATCTGCCATACCTGCGTGGTGTAGTTGATTATGATCAGAAGTCACCCCAATATAATTGGGAAAAGCAATTAACACCCGTTGAAATAGAAGAAGCGTTATCTAAGGCAGGATACAGACTTGGGACGATCAAGGCGATCGGGATTTCTCCCCTTACTACTCCGCCTATGAGTAAGATTGACCGGGGCGTTTCTGGACGCGTAAAATTAATACGCATTATAGGGACGAATGAGAGTATTCAGTTATCCGGTGAGAAACTTCGCAAAATTTTGTCTTTAAAAAGTACATTATTCGACGTTCGCATCATACGACCTGTGCAAAAAAGCATTGAGTTCGAAATTACCGATAGTGTAGGTAATCACGGTAGTAAAAAGATTGATATAAATTTACCGCCAACGAATGAAAAAGGTTTCGTCACAGATAAGAACGATATACATCGTATTAGTGGTCGACCAAATGAATTAATTTCTATTTCAGGGTTTGGCTGGGGACACGGTATAGGTTTATCTCAGTGGGGGGCCAAGGCAATGGCGGAAAAAGGACCTCAAGATGATCCTACATATTATAAAGAGATATTGAAACACTATTACCAGGGTGTTGAGATTAAAAAGTTACCTAAAGGAGTTTAGTCTAATGTTGTTATCTGAATTTGATTATTTTTTGCCAGAAGAGCTGATTGCTCAATATCCTTGCGAACCTCGTGATCATTCTCGCCTATTGGTGTTAGATAAAAACACTGGTGCTATATCACACCAGCATTTTTTTGACTTACTGCAATATTTAAATGCTGGCGATACTTTGGTATTTAATGATACTAGAGTAATTCCAGCAAGATTGATTGGTTATAAGGCAGAGACAGGTGGTAAAGTAGAAGTTTTCTTGTTAAGTCGCAAGTCAGAAAATGATTGGGAAGTGTTGGTTAAGCCAGGTAAGAAAGCTAGACCTGGTACGATCATACTATTTAGTGATAAGTTATCCTGTGAAGTATTGGAATCTACTGATTTTGGAGGCCGTGTTGTTCGCTTTATCTTTAATGGTATATTTGAAGAAATATTGGATGAATTGGGAGAAACTCCCTTGCCGCCTTATATCACAGAGCAACTAGCAGATAAAGAACGATATCAAACTGTTTATGCCCGTGAACGTGGATCAGCAGCTGCACCAACTGCTGGATTACACTTTACAACAGAGTTAATGAAGCATATACAAGACAAGGGGGTTCATTTAGCATTTGTTACCTTACATGTAGGTTTGGGTACTTTTCGGCCAGTAAATACGGAACATATTACCGATCATGTAATGCATCGGGAATATTACTCAGTATTGCCGGAAACAGCAGAGCTTATTAATAGAACAAGGCAGCAGGGGGGCAGAGTAATTGCTGTTGGTACCACCGCGATACGAACGTTGGAAACGGCTACAGTAAATGGTGTATTAGAAGCTAAAAGTGGTTGGACGGAAATATTTATTTACCCTGGGTATACATTTAAGATAGTTGATGCTGCTGTGACGAATTTTCATTTGCCGAAATCTACCTTATTAATGTTAATTAGTGCTTTAGCTGGACAACAAAATGTTTTCAATGCTTATAAAGAAGCTGTAGAGCAGAAATATAAGTTTTTTAGTTTTGGCGATGCAATGTTAATTATATAAGCTTGTGCCAAGTCCTCAGACGTAGGCAGGAGCTTTAGTCGCTCTAACTTAGAATCAAGAAAGTGCTGTACTTTCTTGATTTTCATAAAAAAATCTTTTACTTATTTTGATTTATTATATATTGACACTATTTTTAGTGCAGATCATAATCTGGTTAAATTTTTAATGGAATCTAGGGGGATTAAGATGTCAGTTACATACGAATTAGTTAAAAAATGTTCAAAAACAGGAGCACGAGCAGGACGTTTACATACGCCCCATGGCACCTTCGACACACCTATTTTTATGCCCGTTGGCACGCAAGCTACCGTAAAGGCAATGTCACCGGATGAATTGAAAGATATGGGGGCTGGGATTATCCTCAGTAATACCTATCATCTATATCTGCGGCCTGGCCATGAATTAGTGGCGGAAGCTGGCGGCTTACATAAATTCATGAACTGGGATAGAGGAATTCTTACAGATAGTGGTGGATTTCAAGTTTTCAGCCTAGGGGATTTGCGTAAAATTACTGAGGAAGGCGTTACCTTTCGTTCACATATTGATGGTTCAAAACATTTTCTGTCGCCAGAAAAAGCAACTGAAGTACAAATGGCACTTGGGTCTGATATTATTATGGCTTTTGATGAATGTGTACCCTATCCAGCGGATCATGATTATGCTCGGAAGTCTACGGAGCGGACTACACGTTGGGCAGAGCGATGTAGGCAGACTCACACGAGAGCCGATCAAGCATTATTTGGTATTGTGCAGGGTGGTATGTATAAGGACTTAAGAAGTATGAGTGCTAAGGACTTAGTTGCCTTAGATTTTCCTGGTTATGCTGTTGGTGGTTTAAGTGTAGGTGAACCCAAACCTTTAATGTATGAAATGCTAGAGCATACAGTACCTTTATTGCCAGAAGGAAAGCCACGCTATTTGATGGGTGTTGGGACACCAGATTGTTTGGTAGAAGGAGTTATGCATGGTATAGACATGTTTGATTGTGTATTTCCTACTCGAGTAGCTCGTAATGGTACGGTTATGACCAGATCGGGTCGGCTAGTGGTTAAAAATGCTGAATATGCAAAAGATTTTAGACCTCTAGATGATACATGTAGTTGTTATGCTTGTCGAAATTTTTCTAGGGCTTATATTAGACATTTATTTAAAACGGATGAAATATTCGGCTTACGACTTACAACTATTCATAACCTACATTTTTTATTAAACTTCATGAGAGAAATGCGTAGGGCGATTTTAGAAGATCGCTTTGTAGACTTTAGACAAGAGTTCTTAGCACAATTTATTCGCTAAAGAGGATTTTAGTGCTTAATGTGGAATATAGTGCTAGTAAGTATAAAAATGGGGGGTGAATTAGATGCCAGAATTGTCACAAGAAATGATGCAGACATTAGCGGCCTATGGGCCGATAGTTTTGATGGCCTTAGTTTTCTATTTTATCTTGTATCGTCCTCAGAAAAAACAACAACAGCAACGTGCAGAAATGTTAAACAGCCTAAAAAAAGGCGATCGTGTAGTAGCCGCAGGTGGTATGTTTGGAACGATTACAGCTTTAGATGCTAAAAAAGTGACTTTAAAAATTTCAGAAAAAGTCGAAGTTGATTTTTTACGTTCTTCAGTTCAATCGTACCAAAATGATCCTAAAAACGCATAAGCTATAATTTGCTCGATGCGTTTGTGGGAGATATAAGGTAAGGTAGCATTATGATGAATAATAGCAATCATAATAAGAAAGATTTGCGAACTGATTTATTAATAAAGAGACGTAATCTGGATAAAGACATTATTGATGCAAGAAGTAATAATATGGTTAAGCACTTATGTGCTTGGCCGTATTATCAACAGGCAAAAATTATTATGCTATTTTTGTCTATGCCTGATGAACCACAAATGTCGAAAATCATTGAAGATGCCTGGTTACAGGGTAAGATAGTATGTGTGCCTCATATGCAAAAGCAGTTTGGAGTAATGGATGCAGCTATCATTGAAAATTTGAATGACTTAGTGATCGGACGTTTTAATGTATTAGTGCCTAATCCTTTAACTCTCAAGGTAGTGGATCCTAAGTTGATTGATTTAATGATTGTTCCAGGGGTTGCATATGATTATTATGGTAATCGATTAGGAATGGGGGCTGGATATTATGACCGATTTATTCCCCAGGCTCCCCACGCTATATTAATTGGTGCAATATGGTCATCCCATATTCTAGAGAGTGTTCCACATCATTTTTATGATAAGCCAGTACATTATTTATTAAACGAAGAAAGAATTATAAAATGTGATAGCAGCAAGATATAATATTATTACTGAATGCGAAACGAATATAAAGGTGGCAGAAAGACTACATAGTGGTGTTTCTGCCACTTTTAGCTGATGGCCAGCATAATCTATTAGATTCCGCTAGAAATGAGCATATATGATATAGAAGAAGTGCATAATATATAAACGAGACTTTAATATGCAAGGTAGTCTTTTAATGTATACGTCAGGGACAGACAGTGCTTAAGATGAAGAAGAGCTTGCTATGTAGTATGGCGGCAATTGTTTGATGTGCAAGACGTCCCTTTAGACAGTGATTTGAACAAAGATAATGTTGTTTAATGAGTACTAGAGTATATTGGGAGGAATAATCATGTCTAAGATTACTGTTGATGACTTAAAAAAAGACCATGAAATATCTGTATATCTTGCTTCTAGTAAGGAATATCTTGGTAGTCTTGGCTTTACTGAACATGGTAAGCGCCATGCGTCCCTCATATCAGATCGGGCTTATCATGTTTTAAAAGATTTAGAATATGAAGAGGGATTATGTCAATTGGCAGCAGTCGCCGGTTATATACATGATATTGGAAATATGATTAATCGATATAATCATGGTGGTACAGGTGCAGTAATGGCTTTTAATGTGTTATCACGTTTAGGTATGCCACCAGAAGAAATTGCTTTAGTTATTTCAGCGATTGGGAATCATGAAGAAGAGCGAGGAAATGCTGTTAACCCAGTTGCTGCTGCATTAATTTTAGCAGATAAATCAGATGTACACCGTGGTAGAGTAACTAATAGAGACTTTGCTACATTTGAAATTCATGATAGGGTAAATTATGCTGCTAATCATAGTAAATTAGTGATTGACAAGCGGTTACGCAAAATTGCTTTAGAAATAACCATTGATACTGAGATTTGTCCAGTCATGGAGTACTTTGAGATTTTTTTGGCTCGGATGATTATGTGTCGAAGGGCAGCGGATTTTTTAGATTGCCATTTTAATTTAATAATTAATAATAACCAATTATTGTAACATCGCAGTTGGATATCACGTTGACATTTTTATGATAGTACGGATATAATTAAATTCGGTGGAAAAACTTGACTTTTACCAAGATCCTAATAGAGAGAAGCTTGGTAATTGCACTTACTTAAAAATAGATAAGAAGAGAATGGGGGAGAAATTTTTGAGAGTCGGGAATATGACCAAGTTTTTGATAGTAGTTTCTGTGATAGTAATAACTTTTGGTTATTATATTTCACCCTTAGCTACATCAATTAAACAAGGTTTAGATTTACAAGGCGGTACTCATGTGGTACTGGAAGCTGTTGATACACCAGAAGCGAAAGTAGATGAAGACGCAGTTCAACGGGTAGTCAAAATTATAGAAAAACGTGTTAATGAAATTGGTTTAACTGAGCCTATTATTCAACGTCAAGGTGAAAGAAGAATCATTGTTGAGCTACCTGGTATTAAAGAACCTGAGAAGGCGATTGAAATGTTGGGTAAAACAGCGTTGTTAGAATTTCAAGACGAAAGCGGCATCACTGTTATGACAGGGAAAGATTTAAAGGATGCTAAGGCTGAAATTGGTCAAAATAAAAATAGTTCAGTCGCTTTGGAATTTTCAGATCAAGGCTCTAAACTTTTTGCAGATTTAACTGCTAAAAATGTAGGTAAACATATTAGTATTTTACTTGACAAAAAGGTTTTGACTAGTCCAGTAGTAAATGAACCAATTCCTAATGGAAAAGCGGTTATTACGGGTAGTCGATCCATTGAGGAAGCTCAGAATTTAGCTATCTTATTACGATCTGGATCACTACCAGTTAAAGTAGATGTAATGGAAATGAGAACAGTGGGACCGACTCTTGGACAGGATTCTAAGGAAAAAAGTGAAAGAGCCTTTATAATTGGTATTGCTGCCATTGTAATTTTCATGCTAGCTTTTTATCGTCTATCCGGTTTTGTAGCTATGATTGCATTGCTCGTTTATGTATTACTTTTAGTAGGTTCTTTAAAAATACTTCAGGCAACTATGACATTGCCAGGTATTGCTGGCATTATTTTGTCCATGGGGGTTGCAGTAGATGCAAATGTGTTGATCTTTGAAAGATTTAAAGAAGAACATCGCAGTGGCAAAACTCTTAGAGCAGCTCTCGATGCTGGATTTTCAAGAGCCTTTAGTACGATCTTAGATTCAAATGTGTCTATTATGATTACTGCCACAGTATTATTTTTCTTAGGTACTGGCCCAATCAAAGGCTTTGCTATAACTCTTGGACTTGGGGTAATTCTCAGTATGTTTACGGCAATTACTGTTAGTC
This sequence comes from uncultured Pelosinus sp., assembly GCA_963526645.1. Classification (GTDB taxonomy): domain Bacteria; phylum Bacillota; class Negativicutes; order DSM-13327; family DSM-13327; genus Pelosinus. Next base: position 12,814 of record CAUROG010000008.1, read on the forward strand.
GATATTTACTGCGGATGCTAATGCAAGCCAATATGACTAAAAATGGCAAATACTTTGGTGCGTAAGGGGGGATAAAAATGAAATTTGATATTATTGGAAAACGGTATTGGTGGTTTGCATTATCTGCAATTCTTCTGATTCCTGGCTTGATTTCTATGGCTATACAGGGATTTAATTTGGGTATTGATTTTACTGGTGGAACCATTCTGGATTTAAAATTTGCTTCTCCTGTGACAGTTGCTCAAGTTCGCGAAGTATTAGTTGACCACCATTTAGAGCATAGTGTAATTCAATTGGTTTCTACTGATCAGTCAGAGACATCAAATAATTTATTTATCAGATCACATGTTCTTTCTAATGATGAAAGTCAAATTCTATTTGCGGATATGAATCAACGTCTAGGAGCATTTGAAGTTCTTCGTAGTGAAAAAGTAGGCGCTGTTATGGGGTCTGAGCTAACACGTCAAGCACTTTTAAATTTAGTAGTAGTTTGTGCTCTACTGATTGCTTATATCTCCTATCGATTTGAATATCAAATTGCGGTTTCTGCGATTGGGGCTATATTGCATGATGTGTTGATTGTCTTAGGTATTTTCTCTTTGTTTCACATAGAAATAGATTCATCTTTTGTTGCGGCCATTCTAACAGTTGTTGGCTACTCAATGAATGAAGCTATTGTTGTTTTCGATCGGATTAGAGAAAATCTGAAGACTCATCGAAAAACAGAATCTTTTCAAGAGCTAGTAAATCGTAGTATAGGACAAACTTATACGCGTACTTTATATACCTTACTTACGGTTTTATTTGCTTGTGCATCATTGCATTTTTTTGGTGGGGAATCAACAAAAAACTTCTCATTAGCGATGCTAATCGGCTTTCTCTGTGGTGCTTATTCAGCAATTTTCAATGCCAGCCCAATTTGGGTTACTTGGAAAGAGTATAATGAACGTAAGAGAGCTACTTTAAGAACAGGTGGCTCAAAATAAACAAGACTAAAATCTAGATATAGTTTGAATCCGTCTAAATCTCAGTGCTTGGATAAAGTAGAATAATATTTTAAAATGGCTGTTGCAGGGTTTTATTAACCGTGTAACAGCCATTTTTATTCACCATTAATATCATAGTGTAATATCATATAAGCACAAGGGTGGTGAATATATGTGGATGATACTACCAATATGCTGTTTAGCTATACTTCATATTGCAGGAGATAATGTAGCGGTTATTCCTGATTTGGCAGGGGTAATAGGTAATAAAGAAATCTATGTTAGTACACTATGTGCTTATATTATCTTTGGAATATTATTTGCAACAATGCTAACTTGGATAGGTGTTAGAAGTGGTCAAGAATTAGTTGTTGTCATTAAAGAACTGTATGGATTACAAGGTAAAAGAATATTAGCGGCTGTAATCTTGTCCATATGTATCCCAGCAAGTGCTTTAACTGGTGGTTATTATGCTGGTCAAACCTTATATATGCTTATAGATGTTCCTCAGATCTTTGCAACTTTAATTTGTCTAGTAATTTTTTCGCTTCTAGCGGCTGGCTATGGACACTGTTTGCTGATCATATCCAATTACATTGGATTCCTGTTAGCACCACTTATAATGCTCTTATTTTTGGGTCATGATTTTCAATTAGACTTTATTATTCCTAGTATGAGTAATGTCAATTGGCTACTTGTCTTAGGACTGCTAGGCTATAATGTTGGTGGAATGTGGTCTATTTTAGTTGTTGAGATGGGAGCATACTTATCACAAAAGGGGTATAAGGCTATTATCTTGGTAGTGTTAGCAAAGTCAATAGAGGGTATTCTTACCTTATTTATAGCGTATTTAGTGTTGGCGGCCAATATTTCTGGTCCTTTAGCATTATCAGCTGTAGTTAGCCAAGTTTGGGGTGATACCATGGTATATATATTTAACTTAGTATTATTGTGTACTTTTACCAATACAATGGTTCCTGCCATGCTTGTTAATGCTAGGCAGGTTAGTAGTATTACAAAAATATCTTTTTTCCCAGCACTATCATTGGCAGGTATAGTTATATATATAGTTAGTTGCATGAGTTTTACAACAATATTATGGATTATGAGTTATTCAGGCTTCACAATGATGTTGTTTATTATTTATACTGCTTATTTATTACATAAATATAGGGGAAATCAGCAATAATGATAGTAACTATGGTTAAGCGAGAAAGGGAAAATGTTGATAGTAAAAGTTATCATAATGGTAATCATGCTTATAGGTCAGTTATGCACATTAGCTCCTAATTTTTATGGAACAGTAATTATTTTAGCTGCAGCTGGTATTTATGCGTCTATATTTGGATTTAGCAACGTCCCCATATGGGTAATACCGGTTTTAGTGGCCTTAGTAGCAGTAGCAGAAGTTGGGGCAAGGGGACTAAGAATCTATCTTACGAAAGACTATAAAGTTTCAAGAACGTATAGTGTGAATACTACAGTGTGTAATCTAGCTGGTGTTGTGGCTGCTGATGCTCTACTAGGGTCATTAATAGGAATAACAATATGGGAATTGGTAGTAGGCAAGGCCTTAGTACCTCATATTGAGGGCATTAGTAAAGTGTTAGTACGGCTGACAATATTAGCAATATTACGTTTCATGTGTGGGATTATTATGATTATAATCATATGTAATTATATGGTTATATAAAAGAGAAGGATGGCTTTACATATTTTGAAATTTGTTTTTGTATTTAAGTTCCATAAGTGGACAAAATAAGAAAAAAGGTATTGGGTATTAACGGGCAAAGATGAAACAATTGTTAGGAGGCGTTTTCGTGAAATCCTATGATCAACTTGTTCGACATACAGGAAATCAAGATTTATTTAAGGCTGTAGAGATGTCTGTCGCTGCTCTACACAATAGTATGCCTTTACATATTCATGCTGAAGGGCTACGTGGCACTGGTAAGACTACTATTATGAGAGCAGTTAAAAAGATGCTGCCACCAATCATCAGAATTAGAAATTGTAAATATAATTGTCATCCTGATGCTCCCCATTGCCCTGAACATCGTTATCTATCCTCTGTTGATGTAATAAGCATTGGTACAGAAATAGTACCTTGTCCCTTTTTGGAAATATCCCATGCAGCAAAAATTGGGTCAGTAGTTGGTAGTATTGATTTAGGAAAACTGACGAATCAAAAGGAAGCTACAGCAGCAATTTTACCAGGTACTTTACCCCAAGCCCATCGAGGGATTATTTTTATCGATGAAATTAATCGTTTAGCGGATACATCTCCTGAATTAGCAGATGTGTTGCTAGATGTCATGGGAACGAAGCCAGGTCATCTTCAAATTGAAGAGACAGGTATGCCCGTTATCGAGCTTCCCGTCTCTGTGAGCATATGGGCTGCCTCTAATCCTGACGAAGAACCTGGTGCTTTAAATCGTATTAGAAGGCAGCTAGCTGATCGATTTGATTTTAGTATAAATATGGGACGACCTCGTGATTATCAAGCAGTTTATAATATTTTAGAAAAACAAAATAAAGAAAAAAACGCCACATTTGTGGATAAAAGAGTTGCTGCAATTGGTAGCTTAAAAAATATTATTGTAGAAGATCATATAAGAAAAATTATTGCTAAAGTATATGTTGATTTTAATTTGGAAAGCTTAAGGGCTGTTGAAACTATGGAATTTGCGTCTAGCTTATCTTGCTTGTTAGCAGGGCGAAATAAAGTTGAGGTAACAGATATTAGTAGTATTGTAAATTTAGCATTAGCTCATCGTATTGACGGAGAAACGATTGCAGCTATTTTAAAATATTTGGATAATATAAAGAATGATTGTTTGAATGGAAAAGATGCAGTAAAAAATTATGCTAATGAAAAAATGATGGATGAGTTAGTAAAGGAAGAAGAATATGAAAAAACCGCCTGGTGGAAAAAAATAATAAATAGTATATGTAACAAAGTAAGATTTTCAATAAAAAGTAAGAAGCAAGGAGAATATAGCACAGCTGGAAATGAGGCATTATCAGCTGGGAATATAGTAGATCCAGCTAAAACTATTATTTTAGCTCCTCCCCAAAAAGCGGTTGCTATGAAAGAATTACCTGTGGAAGATTTTATTGCTAGTGAGGGTACTTTTTCTGATGATAAAAAGTGAAGAAGATTTGTTTGGCTCTCAATTTTTGATAAAAGTAGTACCCGCTATAGAAAAGTTAGTAGATATCTTTAGTATGGATAGGGGAGCTCGTATTGGGCAAAGTACAGTATGTAGTCAAAAAATGCATAGTTTTCATCCGGAGATGCCGGCGGAAGTACATGTTTTGCAAGATTTTGATGCTGGACAAGTCTTTTATCAGAGAAAAGAAAGAGATAGTATTTATCACTTAGACATATTCCACCAGTGCGGGTTAGTCGATCATGAGCTAGTAGCTATGAAGATTAAAGAAGTAGTTGACATGTATAACAGGGATTATAGGGAATTGCAACAGAGGATGAACGAAAACAACTCTTTTGTAAAAGCCGATTTGATTGACATTCAAACTAGTACAGGTGGCGGACGTATAACGGGTACATTGGATTTTGGTAAAAAGCTGTCATTACGCAAAGCTCATATCAATCATGTTCATCTTACGACTATGCTACCATCTGTACACGTGGCTTGTTTAATTTATATGATTATGGCAGTAGAAAGTTCTATTTTATCATGTAATTTAGAACTAAGATGTAATGAAAAAATTAAAAACATAAAAGGTATAGGGAAACAAAAAAATGACTTAACAGCTTATATCGACGAATCGGACTCCTTGTTAAAGGGGAAGGATGATCAGATTACTTTTGAGCCTAGTCAAAGAAAAGAAGAAGATAATGAGGGGTTACATCACTCGGATACATCAGTAGAACTAAAGAAATTTAACGGAAAATATAAAAATAAAAAAAATACTTCTAAACCTACTAGCGGTATAAATAGTTGTCGTACTGCGTCAGGTTCTGGACAAGAAGGTCTGATTGAACTTGCAGATAATGGCGTTAATGTAGAGGAATCTGGTAAGAAATTTAAAAATTACTTGGAAAAACAGCTACCAGAAATTGAGGCTCATTTGCGAAAAGTAGTGCGTGAAGCTAAAAATATTAGTATGCAATCTGGAAAGAGTAAAATATTTGATAATAAATTAAGTTGCTTTTTGGGAAAGGATCACCTAAAACATGGAAAAAAAGACAATGAGTATGGTGAATTAGCAATTTCTGAAATGATAGATGCTGCTGCACGCAGAATGGTTGAGAATGAGGATACTGTATTTAAATTTCTTCATGATGACGTTCGCTACTTTAACAGAAGAAAAAGAAGAAAAAATGAATTCTGTTTATTAATTGATGCTAGTTCTAGCATGGAAGGACAGCGCATCCATGTAGCTAAACTTTTAGCAAGATATTTATTTTTTTCTACGAATGATCGTATTAGTGTGATTGTTTTCCAACAAAATCGAGCATGGCTACAAGTGCCTTTTACTCACGATTTCAGGCAGCTAGAGCAGAGTCTAGACAAGATTAAAGCATATGGAGAAACACCCTTAGCGTTAGGGATAACAGCCTGCCTTCAGTACATTGAAAAGGAAAAGGCACGTAATCCCTTTATCATATTAATTACCGATGGTGTACCCACCTTGGGAACAGTTACTACTAATCCAGTACATGATGCGCTACAAGTTGCTCAGAATATAAAAAATAATCACTACGGATTTACTTGTATTGGTCTTAAGCCTCACTTATGTTATTTAAACCAATTATCAGAGGTTGCTGGTGGTAGTATCTATGTAGTTGAAAATTTGGAAGAAACGGGTATGCGTTAAAGTAGCGTAAAACGTTATTTTCACACTATCCTTTTTTTTTTGCAATTTATAAGAGGAATATGACGATTCATTCAAGAATAATATAAGGTCGAGGAAATTTTAATCTACGAAGTAACATGTAGAATGATTTTTTTGTATAATATTCTCTCATTGGGTATAATGTTTTAGATAAATGGAGGCAGTATGCCAAAAATAAAAAAGTTATGGAAGGTCTTGCCAGAGAATACTGATATAAGACAAGAATTAAGTGATCATTTTGGTATATCAGATATAATTGCCCAAGTGCTTGTCAATCGTGGTATTTTAGATAAGAATATTGCAAAAGATTTTTTATTTGGCGGACAAGATCAGTTAGGAAATCCTTATTTATTAAAAGATATGGAAAAGGCTGTTGCTCGTATCGTACAAGCTATCACTAATAAACAAAAAATGATAATATACGGAGATTATGATGTTGACGGTATGACTTCAAGCGCATTACTATACAAAGTGCTTAAGGAATTGGGCGGTGTTATTGATTATTATATACCTGAAAGGCAAAGTGAGGGATACGGTTTAAATAGTGCTGCTCTCACAATGTTGATCCAGTCAGGTACAGAACTTTTAATTACCGTTGATTGTGGTATTAGTGCAGTTGAGGAAGTTAATGCGATTCTTCAGCAGTTGGATATTATTATTACAGATCATCACCAGCCTCCAGAAGTGCTGCCATCTGCCTATGCTATTATTAATCCCAAGCAAAAAGAATGTTCTTATCCTGAAAAGAACCTAGCTGGGGTTGGTGTAGCTTATAAATTATCACAAGCGCTTTCTAGGCATTATTATGGACATGATAATAAATTTTCGGAGTATCTGGATATAGTTGCTATTGGCACAGTAGCCGATATTGTTTCATTAACTGGGGAAAATCGTATTTTAGTAAAATTAGGATTGGGTGAAATTGTCAATACTAAGAATATTGGCTTAAAAGAACTAATCGATATTTGTAGAATAGATCCTAGTAAAATTGATGCAGGTAAGATTGGTTTTGCAATTGCACCGCGCCTAAATGCTGTAGGACGTATTAGTAGAGCTGATTATGGCGTTGAGTTATTAATTACTGATAATCCGGAAAAAGCAAAAGAGTTGGCAACTTATTTGGAGTGTGAGAATACTCAGCGCCAAGCTGTAGAAAAAGATATTCAATCAGCAGCAGAAAGTGTTGTAACGGAACTAGATTTAAATGTTGCTAAGGTGTTGGTAGTAGTTGGAGAGGATTGGCATTCTGGAGTTATCGGCATTGTGGCATCTCGACTAGTAGAAAAATATTACCGCCCTGTGTTTATGATTAGTATACGAGAAGGGATAGGTAAAGCTTCTTGCCGCAGTATCCCTGCATTTGACATATATGATGCTTTGAGCCAATGCTCAGACTTATTATTGCAGTTTGGTGGACACCGACAAGCTGCAGGCTTCAGTGTTTTGCCTGAAAATATTGGTGAGTTAAAAGTACGATTAAATCATATTGCAAATACTACTCTAACTCAGGCTGATTATATACCAGTGCTAACAATTGATTCATTGCTCTCCTTACATCAGATAAATACCAGTTTTTTAGAACAATTAGGTTGTCTCGAACCATTTGGTATGGGAAATCACAGCCCTGTTTTTGCGTGTAAAGATATAGTGGTAGAGGATATACGCACTATTGGTCAAGATGCACGGCATCTAAAACTAAAAGTGAATCAAAAAAATGTCACCAATGATGTTGTTGCTTGGCAAATGGGTGGATTAGCAGAAATTATACAACACAAAGAAGATATCGATATGGCATTTTTTCCTGAAATTAATGAGTGGCAGGGACAGAAAAAAATTCAATTGCGTGCATATGATATCAAGAAAAAAGACATAACAGATGTCGAAAAAATGTATGCGTTATACAGTAATGATTATCATCTCAACTCTTTAGAAGATTGTTGTGTTGATAAGAGCACTAGTTTTCCATATAATAATAAAGTGCATGAGAAAAATTGGAAATTAAAAGATCTGCGGAATATTGAAGATAAATTTTCCTATTTATTGGATATAGTAAAAAAGCAAGAAAAAACGCTGATATTCGTTAATACTCCCCAGGAAGCATTTGAACTAGCACAAGGAATAAGAAAATGTGTGTCGAAATATAAAGAGCAAGTTGGTTTTTATCATTCGGGATTGGATGATACGTGGCGAACCAAAGTTGAGACATGGTTTAAAGAAGACTCATTTACAGTGATATGTACAACTCTCTTCACAAAAGTATTTTCTAACGTAGATAATATTCGTCATATCTTGATATATCGCTTGCCTCTCAATATGCAAAACTTTATCCATCAGTGTAGGCTTATAGGGCACGATGGGAAAAACAACTATATTCACTTGTTATTTAATGAGAAGGATCTTAAGGATAATCATTTATTATTACAAGAGCTTAGACCAGAACGTATTGTAGTGGGACAGATTTATTTAGTGCTAAAATACTCTGAGGCTCTTGTAACCAACTCTCAGGTGGTAAAGCAAGTATGGAGAAAATATCAAGTTGTCATTTCTGAATCCTCTGTTGGTACTTCTATAAAAATACTTGAAGAATTAAAACTAATAAGGTGTGAATTGACAGGGAACAAAAGAAAAATAATAATTTTGCCTGCTCCACAGGACAAATTAGATATTGAACAATCTAAAACTTTTCGTGAGGGTATCTTTCAAAAAGAAGAGTTTGTGAAATTTGCAAATAAAATTATCAATTTACCAAGTAATGAGCTATTACTTGCGCTGCAAGACAATAGTGATTAGTAAGATAGTAGTGATATAATTATTAATAGGTAATGAGTTACTAGATCAAAAGTTCGTTTATAATATGTAGGAGGATTATTACATGGATTTTAAAGAGCATATTAGGGTGGTCGAGGATTTTCCGGAAAAGGGTATCCGTTTTAAAGATATTACTACATTGCTTAAAGATGGAAAGAATTTTCATCAAGCGATTGATACTTTATCGGAACCTTTTAAAGGGAAAGGTATAGAGTTGGTAGTGGGACCTGAAGCACGGGGTTTTGTTATTGGTGCACCTGTTGCGTATGCATTAGAAGCTGGCTTTGTGCCTGTACGTAAGCCTGGTAAATTGCCTGCTGAAACGCTGAAACATGAATATGATTTAGAATATGGTAAAGACTCTTTAGAAATACACAAGGATGCAATTGCTCCAGGACAAAAAGTACTAATTGTTGATGATCTATTAGCTACTGGAGGTACTGTGCAGGCTACTATTGCCATGGTTGAAGCTTTGGGTGGGATCGTTGCTGGTCTTGTTTTTCTAATTGAATTATCTTATCTTGACGGACGCAGAAATTTAACAAATTATGATGTCATGTCCTTGCTGAAATATTAAGGAGAATACAGTGTATCGAGGTGTGCATATGGATTGTGAAGCGCAAACTACTATTAAAGAAATTATAAAAAAAATACAATCCTATCAAGTTGATGCTCCCATAGCAATTGTTCAACAAGCCTATGAACTTGCTGTTGCTGCTCATAAAGGCCAAACACGAGCTTCGGGCGAAGAATATATTTGCCATCCATTAGGAGTGGCCAAAATATTAGCTGAATTACAAATTGATGCATTGACTATTAGCGCGTCCTTATTGCACGATGTTGTAGAGGATACAGCCTTTTCCTTAGAGGAGCTTGAAAAGTCATTTGGCAAAGAAATTGCTATGTTAGTAGATGGAGTCACTAAGCTAAGCCGAATTGAATATAAATCAAAAGAGGAACAGCAATTAGAGAATTTTCGTAAAATGTTCTTGGCGATGGCAAAGGATATTCGTGTAGTCTTGATAAAATTGGCAGATCGATTGCACAATATGCGAACCCTAAAACATATGCCTGAACATAAACAACGTAGAATTTCTCAAGAAACTCATGAAATATTTGCTCCTCTTGCTCATCGACTGGGAATTTCTAATGTGAAATGGGAGTTGGAAGACCTCGCTTTCCGTTACTTAGAACCTGAAAAATATTATGAATTAGTTGAGAAAGTAAAACAGAAACGTCGTGAACGGGAACAACTTATTAATGAAGCAATCAGAATTTTATCAGCACGCTTGGAGGATGTTGAGATTAAAGCCGATATTCAAGGTCGTCCTAAACATTTTTATAGCATATATAAAAAAATGATTAAAGGAAATAAAGACCTTAGTGAAATATATGATCTATCTGCTGTGCGAATTCTAGTAGATACAGTAAAGGATTGTTATGGAGCTTTAGGTGTAGTACACACGTTATGGAAGCCTTTGCCACTACGATTTAAGGATTATATTGCTATGCCTAAGAGTAATATGTATCAATCTTTACACACTACTGTAATTAGTACAGAGGGGCAACCACTAGAAATTCAAATTCGTACTATGGATATGCATCGTACATCCGAATATGGTATTGCGGCTCATTGGCGATATAAAGAAGGCTCTAAAGGTGCTAATAAGGATTTTGATGAAAAATTAACGTGGCTACGACAAGTATCAGAATGGCAACAGGACTTACGTGATCCTCATGAGTTTATGGAAACTGTTAAAATGGATATTTTTTCAGATGAAGTATTTGTATTTACACCTAAAGGGGATGTAATTGATTTGCCTACCGGCTCTACACCTATTGATTTTGCGTATCGTATTCATACTGGTGTTGGGAATCGTTGCATTGGCGCTCGCATTAATAGTAAAATGGTACCGTTAGAAACCAAATTAACAAATGGTGATATTGTTGAAATTGTTACGTCGAAAACAGGTAATGGACCTAGTTGGGATTGGCTTAATATAGTTGGATCTTCTGATACCAAAAATAAAATCCGTCAATGGTTTAAAAAGGAAAAACGCGAAGAGAATATTATAAAAGGCCGAGAAATGCTTGAGAAGGAAAGTAAAAAGCTAGGCTATGATTGGCGAGAAATAACCAAAGGTGAAAGATTATCTGAAGTAGGGAAGAAATTCAATATACAAACGGAAGAAGATTTAATGGCAGCTCTAGGTTATGGGGGAGTAACACCCCATGGCATAATGACAAAGCTAATTGAAGCATATAAAAAAGAAATAGGTAGTGTTAAACCTCCTGATGTGTCAAGATTATTGGCTAAACTTAAACCGCATAATAATACCAGTAAATCTGGTCACGGTATCTTAGTAGAAGGTGAATCCGGGCTGATGGTGAGGTTAGCTAAGTGCTGTAATCCATTACCAGGAGATACCATTATTGGTTACATTACCAGAGGACGTGGTGTATCGGTACATCGTGCGGATTGTACTAATATCTTAGTTAACCCAGAGGAATATGAACGCATGATTGAAGTGAGTTGGGATTTGACTGCTGGCAATTTATATAAAGTAATTGTTGAAGTTACAGGTGTAGATCGTTCTGAATTATTATCAGATATTCTTATGGTTACTTCTGAAAGTAAGATTAAGGTTAGCTCTGTAAATGCTAAAGTTATAAAAAGCAATATAGGTTCTATTACATTAACATTAGATATTAGTAATTTGAATCAATTAGAACATATTATGACTAAGATGCGTCGCGTTAAAGATGTATATAGTGTACATCGTGCTATGCCTAATTTGGGTGGTGTGGGATGAGAGCAGTTGTTCAACGGACTTTACAATCAAGTGTATCTGTAGAGATGCAAAGTATCGCTGCTGTTGGTCAGGGATTGACAGTGTTACTGGGTGTCGGTCAACAAGATACAGAAGAAGATGCTTATTATTTAGCAGAGAAAATTATAAATTTGCGAATTTTTTCTGATAGTAATGGTAAAATGAACTTATCTTTGCTCGATATAGAGGGCGAGTTATTAGTTGTATCCCAATTTACTTTGTTTGCCGATTGTCGAAAGGGACGTCGTCCGAGCTTTGATGGGGCAGCCCCTCCAGAGATAGCTAAAAAATTATATGAGACATTTATTAAACAGTGTGAGCAATTGGGTGTACATGTTGCTAGTGGAAAATTCCAATCGGAAATGCTGGTATCTCTAGATAATAATGGACCAGTAACAATGTTGCTTGATAGTAAACGTACTTTTTAGGAGGTGAATGAAACAATATGAAAATTATAAGATTGGAAGTAGGGAATCTTGGAGCTAATTGTTATATTGTATATTGCAAAAAAACACTAGAGGGTGCAGTTATTGACCCTGGTGGTAATGCCCAGGATATCATTAATATCATAGATCGAGAAAACATTAAAATAGTATCGATTATAAATACACATGGACATGCTGATCATATTGGGGATAATGATAAACTAAAAGCACATACTGGTGCCCCTGTTCTTATTCATGAGGACGATGCAAACATGCTAACAAGTTCTCAAGGTAATTTGTCTATGTATATTGGTAATAATCTTATATGTAAGGCAGCAGATCACTTACTCACAGATGGAGAAATCATTCACGTTGGCGAAATAGAACTTCAGGTTATACATACTCCTGGTCATACACGCGGTGGAATATGTCTTAAAGTGAATGATGTCGTGTTTAGCGGCGATACCTTATTTGAACAATCCGTAGGTAGATCTGATTTTCCTGGTGGATCACACAGTCAATTAGTAAAAAGCATTAGGGAAAAATTATTGATTTTACCGGATTCTACTAAAATATTGCCTGGACATGGAGCTGGAACTACCATTGGAAATGAGCGTTACAATAATCCATTTATTCGATAGCCTTATACAAATGGAGGAAGTCTATGCCGTTTAAATCATATGATGCGTGGTTTAAAATAATTATTTTATTATCAGGATTTTACATAATTATCAAAGTAATGCCCATTTATTTTCCTATTATTATTGCTATGATCTTGGCATTTATATTGAATCCACTTGTAAATTATATTTCGTGCATGGGATTTGGCCCCAATAAAAGGTGCCTTGGTCGTGGAATTTCGGTTATATGTGCATTTTTACTAATGTCTTTAGTTCTTTTAATGGTGGGAACTTTTGTATTGTTACCTTTCATACATGAGTTTGATAAATTTATTGTTGATTTACCAAAATTGGTATTGAAAATACAAAATATTGCCGTCCAAATCCAACAACGTGCTAGTTTATTAGATTTTCCAACCAATATTAATACACTAATTGAGCAGGGCATTGCGGGTGTAGCTTCCTTTTTTGCAGATTTAGCTAAGCGTATATTACAAGCTGCTTTTAGCTTTGCATCAGGAATTGTTGAACTTGTGGTTGTACCCGTTTTATCCTACTATTTCTTAAAAGACTGGAGTATTTTAAAAGATAAAATAATATCCTTATTTACTGTGGAATCTCGTGGAAGAGTACGTAAGCTTATTGAAGAGATGGGTGTTGTTATTAGTGCGTATATCCGAGGGCAAGTAATCATTAGCATTATTATAGGTATCTTCGTATTTAGTGGTATGTATATGTTAGGGGTAGATTATCCTCTAGTATTGGGACTTTTTGCGGCTTGTACGGAATCAATCCCCATTATTGGGCCTATTTTTGGATCTATTCCTGCAATTATGTTGGCATATTTAATTTCGCCAACGTTGGCATTAAAAGTAATTATCTTCTATATTATTGTACATCTAATTGAAAACCAGATTGTAGTACCCAATATTATGGGACATACTATTGATTTACATCCAGTTGTTGTAATTATTAGTCTGCTGATTGGTGGTCAGTTATGGGGAATCATTGGAATGATGCTGGCCGTTCCAGTAGCGGCTCTCTTAAGAGTATTGATTAAACAGTTATGGATTACAAATGAAAGATAGGTGGAAAAAATGGCAATTGATATGGTGGATATTAGGCAAAAATTTCAAGAGAAACAATATAAATTAACACCTCAGCGCAAAATTATTTTAGAGGCTTTTATTGATCACCAAGATGAGCATTTAAGTGCAGAAGATGTGCATACAATCGTTCGTCAACATTCTTCAGAAATTGGATTAGCTACAGTGTATCGCACCTTAGAATTATTTAGTGAATTAGAGGTTCTTCAAAAGATGGATTTTGGTGATGGGCGTAGCCGTTACGAAATTAATGAAAAGACCACACCGCATCATCATCATCATTTGATTTGCTTATCTTGCAATAAGGTAAAAGAGTTTGAAGATGATTTACTAGAAACTCTTGAAACTGTGATTTCACGTAAAAGTAATTTTTCAATTGTTGATCATCAAGTGAAGTTTTATGGGTATTGTGAGGATTGTCAGAAAAAGCGTGAAGAGCAGCAAATATAAAGATTAAAAAATCATCTCTATATTTGCTGATAATAAGGAGGAAGACTATGTTAGTAACAGGTCCACGCGGGACTAAAGATATATTGCCTGATACAAGTGGTAATTGGCAATATATTGAAAAGAAAGTGCGTGATATTTGTCGTTTATATTTGTATAAAGAAATTAGAACTCCAGTTTTTGAACATACGGAATTGTTTTTACGCGGTATTGGTGAAACAACGGATATTGTGGAAAAGGAGATGTATACTTTTACCGACAGAGGTGAGCGTAGCCTTACGCTGCGACCTGAAAATACGGCAGCGGTAGTACGTTCTTTTTTAGAAAATAAATTGTATGCTGATACATTACTGAACAAGCTGTTTTACATAGGACCTATGTTTAGATATGATCGTCCTCAAGCTGGTAGGTATCGGCAATTTCATCAATTTGGTGTTGAAGCATTGGGTTCTAAAGGGCCGGGCATTGATGCCGAAATCATTATGTTAGCAGTACAACTGCTAAGAACACTAGGATTAGATGATTTAAAACTATATTTGAATTCAGTGGGCTGTCCAAAATGCCGTCCAGTATATCGTGAGAAATTACAGAATTTTTTGCGAGAGAAAACTGCACATCTATGTTCAGACTGTCAATCACGTTTTGAGCGTAATCCTATGCGTGTACTTGATTGTAAAAAAGAAAAGTGTACTGAACAGACGCAAGGGGCTCCTCATATTGTTGATTGTTTGTGTGATGAATGTAGTATGCATTTTAACCAATTGAAATCATTGTTAACTCTTGCAGAGGTTGACTTTGTTTTAAACCCTCGTTTAGTTCGTGGATTGGATTACTATACTAAAACTGCATTTGAAATCCAATATGCGCCGCTAGGAGCACAAAGCGCTGTATGTGGTGGCGGTCGATACGATGGTTTAGTTGGTGAATGTGGGGGACCATCAACACCAGGTATAGGTTTTGCAATTGGCATGGAACGTATCTTATTAGCCTTAGAAAAACAAAATTTATTACCTGTAATATCTAATGCGATTGATGTATATGTCGCACCGATGGGAATTGATATGCAGGGAATGGCTTTTAAGTTGTTGTGTAAATTACGAGCAAATGGTATAACTGCAGAAATGGATTTTATGGAAAAAGGTATTAAGTGGCAGATGAAACAGGCCAATAAATATTCGGCTAAATTTGTTGCTATCATTGGTGAAGAGGAAGCTGCGCAAAACAAAGTCATGTTAAAAAATATGATGACTGGTGCGCAAGAATTAGTAAGTATGGATGAAGTACAGCAAAAGCTATAATTAGATGTGGAGGATTAATATGGAAACAATGGTAGGTTTAAAACGAACACATTCGTGTGATTTTCTAAACAAAGAAAATGTAGGACAAGAAGTTGTATTATGTGGTTGGGTTGCACGTCGTCGTGACCATGGCGGACTTATTTTCATTGATCTGCGTGATCGTTCTGGTTTTGTGCAGGTTGTTTTTTCTCAAGAAGTGGATATTGAGTCCTTTAAAAAAGCAGAGTCAGTTCGTTCTGAATATGTATTAGCGGTCCGCGGTACAGTAAAATTACGAGATACATCTACGATAAATACTAATATTGCAACAGGTGAAATTGAGGTTTATGCCGCAGAGCTTAGAATTTTAAATGCTGCAAAAACTCCGCCATTTTATATACAAGACAATATTGATGTAGATGAAAATCTACGCTTAAAGTATCGTTATTTGGATTTGCGTCGTCCAGAAATGCAAAGAAATTTAATGCTACGGCATCGCGTAACGAAAAGTATGAGGGATTTCTTTGATAATAATGGTTTTATGGAAATTGAAACACCTGTACTTATGAAAAGTTCTCCAGAAGGCGCTCGAGATTATTTGGTGCCAAGTCGTGTAAATTCCGGGAAGTTTTATGCGTTGCCTCAATCTCCCCAAATTTTTAAACAAATGCTAATGGTTGCGGGGATGGAGCGGTATTTCCAGATTGCACGCTGCTTCCGTGATGAAGATTTACGAGCCGATCGGCAGCCTGAATTTACACAGCTTGATATTGAAATGTCTTTTGTTGACCGTGAAGATCTTTTGCCGATGATGGAAGAGATGACAGCTCAATTATTTAAAGAAGCGATTGGTGCTGAGCTACAGACTCCATTCTTGCGTTTGAGTTATGATGATGCAATGAATCGTTTTGGTTCTGACAAACCCGATGTGCGTTTTAATATGGAGCTTATTGATCTTTCCGATGCTGTTAAAGGATCGAATTTTAAAGTATTTGAAACTGTATTAGCAAATGGGGGGCAAGTAAAAGCAATAAATGTAAAAGGGTATGCACATGCTCCAAGGCGCGAACTTGATGGCTTAATTGAGTATGTTTCTATTTATGGTGCTAAAGGATTAGCTTGGATTAGTTATACTGCTGACGGCATTAAGTCTGCTATTACTAAATTCTTGTCTGATGATATTATGGAAGATATTACTAAAGTTGCTGAAATTGAAACTGGTGATTTGTTGCTAATTGTTGCAGATAAATCATCTGTAGTCGCTAATGCATTAGGTCAGTTACGCTTAGAAATGGCTCGTCGTCTTAACTTAATTGATGAGGATAAGCTATCTTTCTTATGGGTTGTAGACTTCCCAATGTTTGAGTATGATGAAGAAGAAAATCGTTGGGTTGCTATGCATCATCCATTTACTTCTCCAAGAGAAGAAGATATACAATATTTAGAAAGCGATCCTGGTCGCATCAAGGCAAAAGCCTATGACATGGTACTTAATGGCACTGAAATCGGTGGTGGTAGCATGAGAATTTATAATCGCGAGCTACAAGAACGAGTATTTACAGCGATTGGTTTATCTCAAGAAGAAGCAGTATCTAAATTCGGTTATATGCTAGAGGCATTTGAGTTTGGTACACCGCCTCATGGTGGGATTGCCTTTGGATTAGATCGGCTTATCATGTTAATGGCAAAACGTTCTTCCATTCGTGATGTAATTGCTTTCCCCAAAAATCAAAGTGCTACTGATGTAATGACGCAGGCGCCATCTGAGGTTGATACTAAGCAACTAAGAGAGTTGTCTATTAAGACAACAGTTCCATCTAAAGCTAAAGTTTAAAAACATACGCAAAAAGAGCAAGGAATGGTAAAATGTTCCTTGCTCTCATTCTTGCTATTTAGCGATAGATTTGTTACTATAAATTTAAGAAAGTAATGACTCTACTGTGTGCGTAAACGCTAGATGTTTTGATCCAACACATTGTATTAGGGAGCTTATCTCTGCTTACTACAGTATACCCTTTTAGGGAAACCTAATGTAAGCAGGAGGGCACCCACCTGCTTAAGCAGGTTCAAAACACTAGCACTACGGCATGGTGGAGTATTGTTTTATTGAATGTTTAAAAAGCCGCTCTAAGAGTCTCATCTTTTATAGATGGGACTTAGAGCGGCTTTAATTTGATTGATAAGCTGTGGCTAATAATAAAACCACTTGTGCAGGCTGTTTTATTTTGCAATTAAACTTTCATGAATATGTACACGCTTGTCCAATTTTTGAATATCTTCCCAAGCATAACGTAAGTCTTTTTTTATAGAGCTAGTATCCTTTTTTAAGGTTGTAGTATCCTTACGAATGGCTAAAACATCACCTTTAAGATTAGAAACATCGCTACTTAGGCTAAGGAGATCGTCTTGTAAGTTATCAAGCCTATCATTAATGACGGCTTGTCCTTCTGTTAAAATATCAAGTTGTTGATCGATAAGGTCAAAACGTTCCGTAATTTGTTTTTGACCTGCGAGGAGTTGCTGAAGGATCTCTTCCATAACGTTTTTACCTTTCCTTTATCTATAAGATCTTAAAATATTTTTAAAAAATACAGGATACTACAAGTACATATATAAAGTATAATAAAAGCTATATATAAAGTCAAAGAAAAATATTTTATGGCATATTTTGAAAGAAAAGAAAATAAGATGTATTTCGTTATAATTTTACAAGAAGGTGAGATAATGGATTTATTTTCGTTTTCCAATCAAGTTGAAAATAATCAAGCTGCTCCTTTAGCAGTGCGTATGCGTCCAAGAATTTTAGATGAATTTATTGGGCAAAATGATATTATTGGCAAAGAAAAGTTTTTGAGAAAAATGATTGATGGTGATAATCTTCCTTCGCTTATTTTGTTTGGACCACCAGGGACAGGGAAGACAACATTAGCGCAAATTATTGCCAACAGTACAGATAGCTATTTTGAAAAATTGAATGCAGTATCGGCTGGGATTGCTGACATTCGTAAAATTGTTGAAGCAGCGAAAGAAAGGCTTGGATTTTATCGTCAGCGCACGATTGTATTTATTGATGAAATACATCGCTTTAACAAAGGGCAGCAAGATGTGCTTTTACCCTATGTAGAGGATGGCAGAATTATTTTAATTGGTGCAACGACTGAAAATCCCTATTTTGAAGTGAATGCAGCCTTACTATCTAGAATGAGAGTTATACGCCTAAAATCTCTTTGTGTGGCAGATTTAGTTGAAATCATGCAACAAGCTTTAGAAGACAATGAAAGAGGATTAGGAAAATTCGAGATTATTTATTCAAAAGAAACCTTGTCAATTATTGCTGATTTATCAGGTGGTGATGCACGAGTTGCTTTAAATATTATTGAACAAACAGTTACCATGATGAAATCATCTGAAACGAAGGAATTATCTCTTGCAATTCTAAAAGAAGTTGTTGGTGAAAGAATCCAATCCTATGATAAGTCGGGAGATCAGCATTATGATATCGTATCCGCTTTTATCAAGAGTATGCGAGGTTCTGATGCTAATGCAGCAGTACATTATTTGGCGCGTATGATAATATCAGGGGAAGATGTTAAATTTATTGCTAGACGTATCGTCATTTGTGCAGCAGAAGATGTTGGCAATGCCGATCCCCAAGCTTTAGTTATTGCAATGGCCGCTGCCCAGGCTGTTCAGTTTATTGGCATGCCTGAAGCTCGGATAATTTTATCACAGGCTGTGATTTATATTGCAACAGCACCAAAAAGTAATGCATGCTATATGGCTATTGATCAGGCAATTAATGATCTTAAACAGAAAAATTGCGGGCAAGTTCCTCTTCATTTAAGAGATGCCCACTATCGAGGAGCTAACAAGTTGGGTCATGGTGTAAATTATTTATATCCACATAATTTTGCTAATAATTTTGTAGAACAACAATATTTACCAGATAATTTAGTTGGTACAGTCTATTATCAGCCTAGTCAAAATGGAAAAGAAAAAAATAAAAAGTAAAATTTAAATTATTTCGTTTTGACATTCAGAAAATATTTTGGTATATTAATAATTAATAAACCCTACTATGCTACTCGGAATACTGGGGAATAGCAGAGGAGAGAAACTAATGTGAAAATATCTACAAAAGGACGCTACGGCGTAGCTGCTATGTATGACTTAGCCATGTATTACGGAAAAGGTCCCATATCTTTAAAAAGCATTGCACAGCGCCAAAAAATTTCTGAAAATTATTTGGAACAACTCATGAGTATTTTACGTAATGCGGGATATGTTAAAAGTATTCGTGGTGCGCAAGGTGGATATTCTTTAAGTAAAGACCCAACGAAAATTTCAGTAGGGGATATTATAAGAATTATGGAAGGTCCTATTGTCTTGGTGGATTGTTTGTTGACAGATGCAGAGGATAATGATTATTGCGAACGAGCTGAGATCTGTGTAACCCGTGGTGTTTGGGCTAAAGTTTGCGATAGTATAAGTTCAGTTTTAGATTCTATTTCTCTTGCTGACTTATGCCAAGAAGAAAAGTTACAAGGAGATGTGTAATAATAATGGAAAGAATTTATTTTGATCATTCAGCTACTACACCTGTGGATAAGGAAGTAGCAAAAGTAACGTTAGAATATATGACTGAGAAATTTGGTAACCCTTCTAGCGTACATTCTTTTGGTCGTGAAACTCGTAAAGCAGTAGAAGAAGCCAGAGCAAGTATTGCAGCTTTAATTGGTGCTGATACGAATGAAATATTTTTTACCAGTGGTGGTACTGAGTCAGATAACCTTGCAATAAAAGGTATTTCTTTTGCTAATCGTAAAAAAGGAAACCATATTATTACGACTGCGATTGAGCACCATGCCATTTTACATGCTTGTGAATACTTAGAAAAAGAAGGATTTACAGTAACCTACTTACCTGTAGATGAAAATGGCATAGTTAGTGTAGAAGATGTAAAAAATGCGATTACTGATAAAACTACATTAATCAGCGTAATGTTTGCAAATAATGAAGTGGGTACGATCCAGCCCATCAAAGAGATCGGTCAATTAGCAAAAGAAAAGAAGATATATTTTCATACTGATGCAGTACAGGCTGTAGGAAATTGCCATATTGACGTAAATGAACTTAATATTGATGTACTTAGTTTATCGGGACATAAAATATATGGTCCAAAAGGTATTGGGGCTATTTATATACGTAAGGGTGTAAAAATTGAATCTATACAACATGGTGGCTCTCAAGAACGCAAACTAAGACCTGGCACTGAAAATGTTCCGGGTATAGTAGGATTAGGAAAAGCTGCTGAAATTGCCAGACTTGAATTAGATCAGAGAATCTCACATCTTAAAAATCTTCGGGATCAACTAATTAAGGGAATACGAGAAAAAATTTCAGATATTAAGTTAAATGGTCATGAAGAAATGCGTTTACCTGGTAACGTAAACTTTAGCTTCCTATATATTGAAGGCGAATCCCTTCTTTTAAATCTTGATTTAAAAGGAATCGCAGCATCCAGTGGATCAGCTTGTACGTCAGGATCCCTCGATCCATCTCATGTACTATTAGCTATGGGTCTTACACATGAAACAGCTCACGGATCCCTTCGCCTTTCTTTAGGACGTGGTAATACAGAAGCGGATGTTAACTATTGTTTAGAAGTCTTGCCGCAGATTGTTGAAAGATTACGGAGTATGTCACCCTTAAATGCCAATTCTAAGTTAGCAGATAGTAATCCTTGTAGTCAATGTCATCATCATTAATTTATTTGAGAGGAGCTAATTTTTATGTATACTGAAAAAGTAATGGATCATTTTACAAACCCCCGAAATGTGGGTGAGATAGAAAATGCTAGTGGCGTTGGAGAAGTTGGCAATGCTAAGTGTGGCGATATAATGAGAATTTATTTAGATGTTGAAAATGACATTATTAAAGATGTCAAATTTAAAACTTTCGGGTGTGGTGCAGCCATAGCCACGAGTAGTATGGTAACTGAATTGGTAATGGGCAAAACCCTTGATGAAGCCTTGAAAATTTCAAATGACGCTGTAGCTGAAGCATTGGATGGGCTTCCACCGGCTAAAATGCATTGCTCCAATTTAGCAGCTGACGCACTGCATGAAGCAATTAAAGACTATATCAGCAAAAAAGGAAAGTGATTTGATTCATGGGTACTAAGCCAAGGGTTCTTGTAGCCATGAGCGGAGGGGTGGACAGTTCTTTAACTGCCGCCCTTTTGGTGCAACAGGGATATGATGTTATTGGTGCAACTATGCAAATTTGGGATAAAAATGTGCCAGAATCAGATATTGAGAATCGCGGATGTTGTTCACTGAGTGCTGTAGATGACGCCCGCAGAGTCGCTGATAAAATAGGCATACCCTATTATGTATTAAATTTTCGCGAAATGTTTGAGGAAACAGTCATTGATTATTTTGTAGCTGAATATGGTGCAGGAAAAACCCCTAATCCTTGTATTGCATGTAATCGCTATGTGAAATTCGAAGGTTTATTGCAAAAGGCATTAGCGCTAGGTGCTGAATATGTCGCTACAGGCCATTATGCCCGCATAGGGTATGATGAAGAATTGAGGAGGCATACATTAAGCAAAGGGATAGACCATACTAAAGATCAATCCTATGCTTTATATCATTTGAATCAGAATACATTAAAACATTTTTTAATGCCTTTGGGCGATTATACTAAGGTTAAAACAAGGGAATTAGCAGCTGAGTTTGGATTATCAGTGGCTAATAAACCTGAAAGCCAAGAAATCTGTTTTATACCGGATGATAATTATAAGGGGTTTCTTGCTGAGAAATCTCCTGATTCATTAAGACCAGGTATTATGGTGGATATAGAGGGAACTATAGTGGGACAACATCAGGGCTTACCCTTATATACCGTTGGTCAACGTAAGGGCCTTGGTATTGCTACCGGCAAACCTCTTTATGTAGTAAAGTTAGATTATGATAAGAATCAAGTTATCGTTGGCTCTAATGAGGATGTCTTTTCTTCAGAACTCATTGCAGAAGATTTGAATTTTATCGCAATGGATAGTCTAGAAAAGCCTATTATTGTTTCTGCTAAAATTCGCTATGGGTCACGTGAAGGAGTAGCTACAGTAGCACCTCTGGCTGATGGCCGCGTACATGTTAAATTTAATGAGCCGCAACGTGCCGTTACGCCAGGGCAATCCGTAGTTTTTTATGATGGAGATAGGGTTATTGGTGGAGGTATAATTAGAAATTCCATATAAATAGTAACAATGGACAGGCTTTACTTTTAAGCAAAATAAGGACTTGGCATAATGCCAAGTCCTTATTTTGCTTTTTTGACAATTATAATTTGTATATTTATAAAACTTACTTGTTTTGGTCATAATAATATTACAATCTATATTGGAGGCCATTTTTATGCAAAGATTGCGAGATCTAGTTGGACTCCCTTTATTAGAAACTGAAACAGGTACGCAAATTGGCCAAATCAAAGATGTCGTTTTGAATATAGAAGAGGCAAGAGTCGATGGTATTACAATTGATGGAGATAAAAAGGAATCTTTTGAAAAGGGTATTGCTTTTGCAGATCTTTTAAGTTTAGGTTGTGATGCAATTATGGTGCGCAATCATTCTGTAATACATCAATGTGCGTCTATTTTTGAAATAACAAGTACTTACTATGTAAGAGAATTATTTCAAAAAGAAATCGTTACAGAAGATGGTTTACGAATCGGTATGTTAGTTGATATTTTTTTTGATAATAATACTGGTGAAATGAAATGGTATCAAGTATCAGATTGTTTAGTAACCGATTTATTATATGGTCGTAAGATAATGCCATTACCAACAATACAGATTGTAGGAAAAGATAAAGTAATTGTGCCAGAAAAAATGGCGAATCTCCTTTATAACGATGGATAAAGCAAGAACTTTTATTAGTCAATTATGGTAATTGTGTGAGGTGTGTGTGTATGACAAATTGTCCTATATGTCATAGTAATCGAGCGATTGGTAAAGTAGGGTCAGCACAGTATTATTGTTGGGATTGCTGTATTGAGTTTATTGTACGTGGAGATGAAATTAAGATTTTCAATGTCCAACCTGACGGTACATTGACGCTCTATTTAGACCCATTAGAAATGGTTGCACAATAAATTAAGGGGTGATAGAATGCGCAATTTCTGGCAGGGATTACTATGGGGGAGCTTGATAGTAATCCTAATAGGTACTGTTATAAATCCCATTATGAATAAGTCACAGAGAAAAAAACCATTAGTAGAGCGTAGTGTTGAGGCTTTTCTTACAACTACACTAATGAGACAAGCACGGAAACGATTAATGCACAGATTTAATTAAATAAGTGGAGACCGAAAGGTCTCCACTTATTTATTAAATCCCAAATTAGTTATTGTTCTTATATAGAATATTTACTATAGTACTTTTGGGACGAGGTGATTCCTATGTTCATTACAAAATCAATGGTACGAATAACTATTATTATTTTCCTTGCAATCATTAGTTTGTATTTTTTTTGGATGGTACATAATGCATTATATCCTTTTCTCATTGGTTTATTTCTAGCATATTTACTAAATCCAGCAGTTTGTTATTTAGAACAGAAAAATATAAGAAGAGTGTGGGCAATTATTGCTGTATATATCCTCGTATTTTGTGTAGTTATTATTGGCGGAAGTAAGCTACTTGCAATATTTATTAGGGAGCTACAGTCTTTCGCGTTAGATTTGCCATTTATGATAGAAAACATTAATAACCTATTGATAAAAATCCAATCTCAGTACCAAAATTCAGCACTGCCGAATTATTTACGTATCGCGATAGATGATGCATTATTATTATTAGAAAATGAAATGCAGGAATTTATTGGGCAAGTGGTAAATGGTATTATTAAACTTATAAGTCACTCTATTGGCTTGGCCATTAGTCCAATATTGGCATTTTATCTTCTTCATGATTGGTATAAGATAAAAGGTGAGATATTATCCTTATTGCCTAGTGGCTGGCGAGTAGAGCTAGTTTCATTTTTTCGTGATGTTGATAAAGTGTTAGGGGGAATTATTCGAGGCCAATTAATAGTGGCGTGTATTATTGGCATGTTTGTAACAATAGGGTTATACCTATTACAAGTAAAGTTCGCTTTGATTATTGGTATCTTGGCTGCATTATTTGATGTAATTCCTTATTTTGGACCTATTATAGGAGCTTCACCGGCTGTGATGCTGGCGCTTTTGGAATCACCATGGCTGACTATAAAAGTCGTTTTGCTATTTTTTGTTATTCAGCAAATAGAAGGAAATATTATTCATCCTAAAATTATTGGTGAAACTATAGGACTTCATCCATTAACTGTAATTTTCTTTGTTTTTGTTGGGGGAGAAGTAGCTGGTCTTATTGGAATGTTACTCGGCGTTCCAATAGTAGCAATCGGAAAAGTATTACTACGCCATATAATAAAAGTCTTGCTTTAAAGCACCATTAATTGACATCACACGATAATTTATGTATAATGTCGAACGAGAGTATGCCTAACAATCTGGAGGTTGAGAAACTTGAATTATATAACTGGTAATGAACTACGCAAGAAATTTTTAGAGTTTTTTAAAAGTAAAGATCATTTAATTTTACAAAGTTATCCATTAATTCCTGAGAATGACCCTACGTTACTATTAGTTGGTGCTGGTATGGCACCATTTAAACCCTTTTTTACAGGAAAAATGAATCCGCCACATCCACGTATTAGCACTAGTCAGAAATGTGTTCGTACAGGCGATATCGAGAATGTTGGTCGTACTGCTCGCCATCATACTTTTTTTGAAATGCTAGGCAACTTTTCTTTTGGTGATTACTTTAAGAAAGAAGCCATTGCTTGGGCTTGGGAGTTTATTACTGAGCAATTAGAAATGCCTAAGGATAAATTATGGATAACGATTCATACAGAAGATGATGAAGCATTTGCCATATGGAATAATGATATACATATACCTGCTGATCGAATTATTCGAATGGCAGATAATTTCTGGGAAATTGGACCAGGACCTTGTGGGCCATGTTCAGAAATTTATTTTGATTTGGGTGAGGAGCGAGGCTGTGATAAGCCAGATTGTGCAGTAGGTTGTGATTGTGACCGCTTTTTAGAAATCTGGAATTTGGTATTTACTCAGTATGATCGTGACGAAGCTGGTAATTATACTCCTTTGGCGAAGAAAAATATTGATACGGGTGCAGGACTTGAACGTATTGCTTCTGTCTTACAAAATAAAAGATCTAATTTTGAAACGGACTTGTTATTCCCGCTTATTGAACATGCAGCAAAAGTGGCAAATGTTCAATATGGTCACGACAATAAAACTGATATCTCTCTAAAAGTTATTGCTGACCATATTCGTAGTATGACAGTAATGATTGGAGATGGCATATTGCCTTCCAATGAAGGTCGGGGATACGTATTACGACGTATTTTGCGCAGAGCAGTTCGCCATGCTCGTTTACTGGGAATTGAAAAAATATTTTTAGTTCCTATGGTTGACGTTGTTAATAGCATATTTGCCGAAGCGTATCCAGATTTAGCAGAAAAGCAAACTTATATCAAAAAAGTTATACAACTTGAGGAAGAACGCTTTCAAACAACATTGGTGCAAGGTATGGATCTTCTGAATGGACACATTCAGAAGTTGAAAAAATCAGGTATTTCTATGCTTGATGGTGCCACTGCTTTTAAATTATATGATACTTTTGGCTTTCCTTGGGAGCTGACTTTAGAAATATTAGAGGAACATGACATGCAGCTAGATAAAGAAAATTTTGATGCTGCAATGAAAGAACAACGCGAGCGAGCACGAGCTGCCAGGCAGGATCATGAAGAAAAATTAATTATTCCTGACTTGTCTAATTTAGAAACAGAAAGGCTTGTTGTCAATGAGCAAGCGGGAAATGGACAGATTGTATTAGCTTGGAAGGATGGAATTCTTGTTGATGAAGTCCATGATGGAGAAGATGTAGCTATTATTCTTGATGTAACTGCTTTTCATGCAGAAGGCGGTGGCCAAGTTGGAGATAATGGCTTCCTTGAGGGTTCATTAGGCAAGATGAAAATTACTGCCACAAGAAAATTGGTAAATGGTACTACGTATCATATTGGTAATGTCTCAGAGGGCTTATTAAAAGTTGGAGATACCGTAAAACTTAAAGTAGATAGTAGAAGACGCCGTGAAATTGCTCGAAATCATACTGCTACTCATTTGTTGCATGCTGCTTTAAAACAAGTATTGGGTACACATGTAAATCAATCTGGGTCTATGGTAAGCCCTGAAAGATTACGTTTTGATTTTTCCCATTTCTCTCAAGTAACTCCAGATCAATTGCTGGAAATAGAGAGTTTAGTAAATCATTCTATTTTAGAAAATATTTCTGTTCGCATTGTTGAAACAAATCAGGATAAAGCGAAGGAAATGGGTGCTGTAGCCTTATTTGGTGAAAAGTATGGTGAATCTGTTAGAGTTGTACTGGTTGGTGATGTAAGTAAGGAACTGTGTGGCGGTAGCCATGTTATGAATACTGCTGAAATATGCTTATTTAAAATTGTCAGTGAGGCTGGTATTGGTTCAGGTATTCGACGGATTGAAGCAGTAACAGGAACTGGTGCTATTGAATACATTAATGCTCGAGAAAAGTTATTGTTAAATGCAGCTATAAAATTAAAATCACGTCCAGAAGAGATTACCGTTAGAGTAGATAGTGTTGTGAGTCATGTTAAAGAATTAGAAAATGAATTAGCGGCTCTTACGAATAAATTAGCTCATGGCGAAGTAAATGCTTTATTAGCTAGTTCTCAAGAAATTGAGGGTGTACAGGTTGTTATTGGTCAAGTAAGTATAAATGATATAGATGGCCTACGCACAGTTGCTGATATGGTTCGTGACCGTTTGGAATGCGGAGTTGTAACCCTTGGATCAATTAATGCTGATAAAGTTAATTTTGTTTCTATGGTAACCAAAGAAGCGGTAGCTAGAGGTGTTCATGCCGGTAATATTGTAAAAGAAGTTTCTAAAATTACTGGCGGAGGCGGAGGCGGGCGTCCGGATATGGCGCAAGCAGGTGGCAAGCAACCAGAGAAAATGATGGAAGCACTGCAGTTTGCTCTTGAAGTTATTAAGAATCAAATTAAATAATAGAAAGTGTGCTTAGTATGAGCTTTCATGCTAAGTACACTTTTTTAGAATAAGTAATCTTTTGATTACAATAAAGCATCGTATTTGTGCACATTATTGTATGAGGGTGGAAGTATTTTTATTTTCCTAGAGGAAATAACTAGTCAAGGTAGAATATAATGGTTAGAGGCGGAGATAATATAAGAGAGGAGGATGCTCAATGCCTAATATATCGGAAGAAACCATGATGTTTCGAGTGGACAATGAAGAAAATAATGCAGCTATGGTAATTAATGCT
The DNA here is from genome assembly GCA_963526645.1 of uncultured Pelosinus sp. Classification (GTDB taxonomy): domain Bacteria; phylum Bacillota; class Negativicutes; order DSM-13327; family DSM-13327; genus Pelosinus. The sequence goes on from CAUROG010000008.1 coordinate 40,644, forward strand.
GTGTATCAGTCGTTAAAGACCAAAGGATATAATCCAATCAATCAGTTAGTCGGATATCTTTTGTCCGGAGATCCTACATACATTACCAGCTATAATAATGCCCGTGGCTTAATACGAAAATTAGAACGGGATGAACTTCTCGAAGAGTTGGTAAGAGCATATCTCAAAGATAAATAATATGTTTCATTGTAGGTATAGTGGGAGGATAAATGCGTATACTAGCTCTTGATGTTGGTGATAAAACGATTGGTGTGGCGGCAAGTGATTTATTATTATTAACAGCCCAAGGTATTGAGGTTATTCGTCGTACTTCTCTGGCAAGAGACTTTATTCGGTTAGGTGAGATTATTAATGAGTATGAGGTTGGGACAATCATTATCGGTTTGCCCAAAAATATGAATGGTTCAATTGGTTCCAGAGGTGAATCAATGCAAGAATTTGCGAATCAAGTAGCAGAAGCGTTCCCTAAAATAAAAGTACATTTGTGGGATGAGCGTTTATCTACAGTAGGAGCCCAAAGGGCGCTTATTGCTGCCGATGTAAGTCGCGCCAAACGAAAAAAAGTGATTGATAAAATGGCAGCAGTATTTATTTTACAAGGGTATCTAGATAGTTTGTCCTGTTAATAACTTCCTTGACAGGAGAACTTTTCTAAGATAAAATTACATGTACATTAAAAGGATGAGGTGAAATGAATGGCTGATATTGAAAAGGATGACCTCGAAGAATTAGATGAAGAACTAGTAGTGGTTATGACTGACGAAGAAGGTAATGAATATTATTATCGTGAGGAAATGATTGTACCAGTTGGTGATAAGCAATATGCGATTTTGATTCCTATTGAAGATAGCGAAGAAGATGATTGCGAATGTGATGCTGGATGCGGTTGTTCTGAAGATGAAGTTGATGTATATATTGCGCGCATTGATACTGATGAAAATGGCGAAGAAATATATGTCGATCCTACTGATGAAGAGTTTGAAGAAGTCCGTAAGGCTTATGAAGAACTAATGGTAGAAGAAGATGAAGCCGAATAGGCTTCATTTTTTTCAATAAAATTACTACTTCAATTTGCGCTTTTAAATTAAGGCTTTTGCTTAAGTCTAGAGACTTGGCAGAAGCCTAGTCTTTTTTTATCATTTTGTGTATAATAAAGTCATTCCTTTAAAATGATAGATCTAATAGGAGGCGAGGTGGGATTAGATGAAGCATAGGTTAATACAGTTTAAATGGCATATTGTGCTAGTGTTAATTTTCATTTGTTTGGGCAGTGTAATATATAAATTGACACAACCTGTTATTTCACCTGTTGGAGAAACGTTTGTCATTACAGTTAAATCTGGGATGGCTGCTAAGGATATTGGTGAGCTCTTATATCAACAAGGTGCTATAAAAAATGTTTTTATATTCCATGCTGTAGCCAAGATGCAAGGCATGGCAAATTCTTTGCAAGCTGGTGACTATGTTATCAATAAGAATATGACTGTGCAGCAGATTGTTGCTATGTTAGCTAAGGGACAAACCTTATATCAGCAAATTACAGTACCAGAAGGGTATACTGTGGAACAAATTGCTAAACTCATACAAGAAAAGCAATTAGGTAGTGCTGAAAAATTTAAAATGTTAGCACAACAAGGTACGCTCTATCCTTATATGACGAATCAGAATCCTGATGTGATGTATAAGGTTGAAGGATATCTATTTCCAGATACTTATCAAATAACCAAAGGTGCTACAGAAGAGCAATTATTAAGTATGATGATATCGCAATTTGACAAAGAATTTAATGAAAGTATGCGCGCCAGAGCAAATGAAATAGGTTTGCCTGTTAAAGATGTAATAATCTTAGCATCATTGGTGGAGAAAGAAGCTCAAATAGAGCTTGATCGTCCAGTTATCGCAGGAGTATTTCTTAATCGCTTACACCAAGGGATGCCTCTACAGTCCTGTGCTACGATTCAGTATATTCTAGGATATCCAAAAGTGGAGCTTTCAGTACAAGATACTGAAATTTCATCTTCTTATAATACCTATCAGCATATGGGATTGCCTCCGGGGCCTATTGCTAATCCTGGCATAGCAGCAATTAATGCTGTTTTATATCCAAAGCAGACAGATTTTCTATATTTTGTAGCTGATAAACAAGGTGCGCATCATTTTAGTAAAACATATGAAGAACATCTTGCAGCTATAGAAAAGGTACGTAAATAATAGGGGTGAAATGAAATATTGGATTTATTTAAAGAAATAGAAGAATATGCTGCTGAGTATAATGTACCAATTATTAATAAAATAAGTAGCAGTTTATTAATAGATATTGTTAAGACGAAGCAGCCAAAGTCAATTCTAGAAATAGGTACGGCAATTGGTTATTCAGCATTGCTTATGGCTCATTATATGCCTCAGGGTGGCAAAATTATTACAATCGAGCAAGATGCTGCTCGCATCGATATTGCTTATGACTATATCGCTAGAGCTGGTAGGACTGAACAAATTCAACTTTTAGATGGTGATGCTAGTACTATTTTATTACAGCTTGAGGGTACATTTGATTTGGTATTTATTGATGCGGCTAAAGCTCAATATCTAGATTATCTATGTAAAATCATAGATAATCTAGATACTGGCGCTGTTATTATAGCCGACAATGTATTATTCCGAGGAATGGTTATGAGTAAAGAACCTCCTTTACGACGTTATAAAACCATTGTTAAGCGTTTGAAGGAATACTTAGACTTTGTTAATACAGATCCTAGATTTTCTACCACAATTTATCATGAGGGCGACGGCGTAGCAATTTCTTATTACCAAGGAGCGAATAAAAAGTGAGAAAACCTGAACTTTTAGCACCAGCAGGTAATCTTGAAAAACTCAAGATGGCTCTATTGTATGGTGCAGATGCAGTATTTCTGGCGGGTAAATCTTTTGGATTACGCGCTTTTGGCGGTAATTTTACGGAAGATGAACTTAAGGAAGGAATTGAATTTACTCATAGTTTGCAAAAAAAAGCTTATGTAACTGTAAATATATTTCCCCATAACGAGGATTTACCGGCATTACCAGACTATATTAAATTTTTATCGGAGTGTCATGTTGACGCGGTTATTGTCGCAGATCTAGGTGTTTATCGTATTATTCGAGAAGTTGCACCTAATTTGCCTATACATATCAGTACTCAAGCAAATAATACTAACTGGTCATCAGTACTTTTTTGGCAGGAGTTAGGTGTTAATAGAGTAGTCTTAGCAAGAGAATTATCATTATCAGATATTAACATTATTCGTGAAAAAGTTAATATTGAATTGGAAGCCTTTGTTCATGGAGCTATGTGTATTTCTTATTCTGGACGTTGTTTAATGAGCAATTATTTTACTGATCGTGATGCGAATCGAGGTCAATGTGCACAGCCCTGTCGTTGGAAATTTAATTTAGTGGAAGAAAAGCGCCCAGGGGAATATTATCCAGTAATGGAAGATGAACGTGGGACATACATCTTTAACTCAAAAGACTTATGCTTATTACCAAATATTCCTGAATTAATTGATAGCGGTTTAGATAGTTTTAAAGTAGAAGGTCGTATGAAAAGCGTACATTATGCAGCTACTGTTATTAAGGTATATCGAGAAGCAATTGATGCATATATAGCTGATCCAGCCAACTACACTGTTAAAGCAGAATGGTTAGATGAATTGCAAAAAATTTCTCACCGTGCCTATACGAGTGGATTTTATTTTAATAAAACAACTCAAAATGATCAAATTTATGGTTCTTCCTCCTATGACCAGACTTTTGATTTTGTTGGCTTAATTAAAAGTTACGATCCTATAACAAGAATTGCTGTAATTGAGCAACGCAATAATATAAAAGTTGGACAAGAAATAGAAATTATGCAGCCGGGAAAACCTAATTTTACGCAAATGATTACTGAAATGTTTGATATGGATGGGAATCACATTAATGCCGCACCTCATGCCCAACAAATTTTTAAGATGCCTATGAAACAAGATGTAGTAGAGTTTGCAATGCTGAGGCGAGAGGTACTAATAAATGAGTGAAGACATTTTGATTCGCCTTGATGTAAAACATATCAATTATTTAAATCGAATTATGGAAGGATATGAGTATTTTGGCGTGGTGACTACAGTAAAAGACACTATAGGGGTATTGCGTATTCGGGTTACCCCAGATACATGTAAAGAAGTGCAAGATATTTTAGCAAATTTACCAATAGAATTTGATTATGTATATAATGACATGGGATAATTTACTCAATATGAAAAGTTAATAATTTTACCAGACAATGCCATACTATCATAGAGGTGATAGTATGGCATTGCAAATTTCTCGCATTTTTAATTTAGTAATTTTTTTCATCTTCTTTGGCAGCTTATTAATTATACGGTTATTCTATTTGCAAATTGTTGAGAGCAATGATTTAACAAGTCAAAGTTTGAGTATGCGCATTCAAGAAGTACCGATCGAGGTGGCTAGAGGAGAAATTGTTGATCGAAATGGATTAGCACTGACAAATACAGCACAACATTATAACATTGTTGTTTTTCCAGAGCAAGTTCAGAATATAGAAGTTGCAGCGGAGCAATTATCAAAATTAATGGGAATCTCCCAAAATTGGTTTAGATCACAAATTACTGCTAATCGTCGTCCTTTTAAAATCGATAGCAAGATTGATGCTGCTATGGGTGAAAAAATTAATAAAGCGCTTATTCCAGGGATCGTGGTAGTAGCAGAAAAGGTTCGATATGGCTATCTTCCTTTAGCTGCGCATGTTACAGGATATATTAATCTTGCAGATAATCAAGGTGTTAGTGGTATTGAAAGTATGTATGATGATGTTTTACGAGGAAACCAGCCTGAATATGCAGTTGCATTGGTTGATGCTGGACAACAAATTATTCCAGGACTAGGTTATAAAAGGCTACGATTGTCAAACCATTCGGGACCGAGCAATGTAGTGCTGACTATAGATAAACAGATACAAAAAGATGTGGAGAATATTCTAGATAAGCATGAGGTAAAAGGGGCAGTGGTGGTGGTGCGCCCTGCTACAGGAGAAATCTTGGCGATGGCTTCAAGGCCTAATTTTAATGCTAATCATTTAGAAGATTATTTAAGTCAAAGCAGCGCCCCCCTATTAAATCGTGCAATATCACCTTATCAGCCTGGGTCCGTATTTAAGCTGGTGGCAGCTGCAGCGGCTTTAGAAACTGGAATCGTACATCCCGAGGATAGTTTTTTTGATCCTGGATATATTGAAGTCGATCATTTGCGTTTTAATGGATGGGATTACAATAAGGGTGGGCGAGGGCAACTAACTTTTACAGAAGCATTAGCTTATTCTAGTAATCCAATTTTTATTGAAATTGGATTAAAACTAGGTGCGGAAAATTTAATCGCCTATGCACGGAAACTAGGTTTCGGGCATAAGACAAATTTAGATTTTAATGGAGAGTCAGAGGGATATTTACCTCCACCTGAAAATCTCTATTCAGGCGAGCTTGCCAATTTAACCATAGGACAGGGAACGTTAGAAGCAACACCCTTACAAATTGCTTCTCTAGTGTCTACTATTGCTAACGATGGTATAAAGGTAAATCCATATATAGTTAGTAAATTGACAAATGCTGATGGCGTAGTTGTGAAAAATTATTATGCATCTCCTGGTGTTCGTGTTTTAACAAAAAAAACTGCGAGACAAATACAAGATATGATGGCTGCTGTTACTCGCTATGGTACAGGTCAAACGGCTTTTGTTGAAGGAATTGGATCGGCAGGTAAAACTGGAACTGCAGAAACTGGACGAACTAACACACTTGGGCAAAGTATTAATCATGCATGGTTTGCTGGTTATGCACCCATAAAAAGTCCTCAATATGCTGTAGTTATTTTCGTTGAGGAAGGTATGTCTGGAGGTGATATAGCTGCGCCAATTTTTAGTGAAATTGTAGAAGAAATAACAAAGCATTGAAACTAAACTACAATTGAGCTAATTACTTACAAATAGCTAGGCAATAAATTAAAATTATGATAAAATATAAAAGATAATGAATTTTTATGCTAAGGCTGTGATATAGTGAGAGTAAAAGAGCCTTGTATTTTGGTTATTCACGGACCCAATCTAAATTTATTGGGAAAACGTGAACCCAATATTTATGGAAAGCTTACACTTGATGAAATTAATAATAACATATTGGATAAAGCGAAAAAATTAGGTATTCGTGTGAATTTCATTCAGTCCAATCATGAAGGCAGTATCGTTGATGCTATTCAAGAAGCAGAAGGACAATATAAAGGTATTATCATTAATGCTGCTGCTTTTACTCACTATAGCATTGCTATACGTGATGCAATAGCCGCTATATCTGTTCCTACTATTGAAGTACACTTGTCGAATATTTATAAACGTGAATCCTTTCGGCATTGTTCTGTCATTGCACCAGTAGTTTATGGCCAAATTAGTGGCTTTGGGGGAAGTAGTTATTTTTTAGCATTGGAGGCAGTTGCTGATATAATTGGCAACGAGAATTGAAATGGAAAAAAGATTAATCAAACTTCGTAAATTTATGAATGAACATAATTTACATTGCATGCTCATTAGTAAACCGGAAAATAGAAGATACTTTAGTGGCTTTAGTGGTTCAGCCGGTATGCTGTTAATCTCCAAACATTCTAATAAATTATTAACTGATTTTCGCTATTTTGAGCAAGCTACTGCCCAATCTACGCAATTTGAAATAGTACGTTATAGTAACATCGGCAAAACTTTGGCAGAGGTAATTAAAGAATTAGGGGTAATCCAAGTTGGTTTTGAAGGTGATTTTGTTACCTATGATGGACATCAAGAATTAGCCAATAACTTACACTCTATAAATTTAGTTTCTGTTCAACTTGATGCTTTGCGTATGATGAAAGATAAATCTGAAATTGCATCCATAAAAAAAGCTGTAGAAATCGCCGACAATGCCTTTTCTCAAATATTGTCCTTTATAAAGCCAGGTATGAGTGAGCAGGAAGTCGCTCTGGAATTAGAATATTATATGCGTAAGCTTGGAGCAGAAAAACCGGCATTTGATACCATAATAGCCTCAGGCAAACGTGGAGCATTACCACATGGTAGAGCTTCTGAAAAAATAATTGAAATTGGCGATTTTGTAACAATGGATTTTGGTGCAGTATATAAGGGATACCATTCTGATATTACTCGTACTATCTGTATGGGAAAAGCCACTCCCAAACAACAAGATATTTATAAGATTGTTTTAGCTGCTCAATTAGCTGGGGTGCAGGCTGTTGCCCCTGGAAAGGTGGGTAAAGAAGTCGATGCAATATCCAGAAATATTATTGTAAATGCTGGTTTTGGTGAATTTTTCGGACACGGATTGGGACATGGGCTAGGTCTTAATATCCATGAAGAACCGAGACTTTCGCCTGCTAATATACATACTGTTTTAATGGAAAATATGGTAGTAACAGTGGAACCAGGTATTTATCTGCCTGACTGGGGTGGAGTGCGCATAGAAGACACTGTTTTAGTTATTGATGGAGGGTGCAAAATATTAACTGCTAGTAGTAAGCAATTGATAGAACTATACTAAATAAATTACTTTTATTAAATAGGACTTTGGAGGTAGTAAGATGATATCAAGTAGTGATTTCCGTACAGGTGCAACCATTGAAATTGACAATAATGTTTGGCAAATAGTAGATTTCCAGCATGTAAAACCAGGTAAAGGTGCAGCTTTTGTGCGTACAAAAATGAAAAATGTTCGCACTGGTGCAGTGGTTGAACGTACCTTTAATCCAGGAGAAAAATTCCCTAAGGCACATGTTGATCGTCGTGAAATGCAATTCTTGTATGAGAGCGATGGAAGCTATAATTTTATGGACAATGAAACCTATGAACAGAGCGAATTAACAAGTGATCAATTAGGCGATGCTGTAAAATACTTGAAAGAAAATATGAATATTAGTATTATGTTCTTTCAGGGGACTGTTATTGGCGTTGAACTACCTGTTGCCGTTGAACTTACTGTTGTTGAAACGGATCCTGGTATCCGTGGAGATACAGCTACTGGCGGCACTAAACCAGCAAAAATGGAATCCGGTTGTGTAGTGCGTGTACCTTTATTTATTAATATTGGTGATGTTTTGAGAGTAGATACTCGCACAGGAGAGTATCTGGAAAGAGCATAAAAATGAACTTGTCTTGTGCCAAGTCTTTAAGACGTAGGCAGCAGCCTTAGTCGTTCTTACTTGGAATCAAGACAATGTTCTACTTTCTAATTCCATAAAGTAGAAACTGTATTCTTACGAAATAAGAATACAGTTTTTTTTAGCAATTTTTTCGCATTATGTATAAATAAATAGATAGATAGTTAAAATAAAATAGTAGTGACAGCTGATTAAACATCAAGAATGAACTGTTTGGGAAATGGGTATACTGACAATATCGTAGTAACTATACTTTAAGGGGGTTTTTGTGTATATGGGAAATATTAAAGAACGAGTAGCTTATTTGCAAGGGCTAACACAAGGGCTTAATGTTAGTGATCATTCTGCTGAAGGTAAGTTGTTAATAAATATTATAGATGTGCTTGATGATATGGCAGAAGAATTTAATAATATTCAGATGGTACAAGAGGATTTAGAAACTTATGTAGAAAGCATGGATGAGGATTTAACGGATCTAGAAGATGAAGTATACGAAGATATGGATAGCGAAGAATTAGTTGAAGTGCAGTGTCCTTCTTGCCACGAAACGGTTAGCTTTGAATCTAGTTTATTAACAGATGATGAAGATCTAGAGGTTTCATGTCCTCATTGTGGTGATATCGTGTATGATAGTGTCTTGGAAATTGGAGCCAATGATATGGGAAATGGACAAATTAATTCTGATTTTAGATATGGCATTCATCCAGGCATTTAATTTGAAAAAAAGTGGTTTATACTGATTATCGCAATACAAAAAGAAGAGGTAAGCCTTCTAAAATCATATTGACTTAATAAAAAATCTCGGATATCCGAGATTTTTTTCTTGTCATAATTTTCTTCTTGCTCCATATCTATGTAAAGAAAGGAAGTAAAATATATGACTGATAATAAAATTTTTTTGATTCAAAAAATTCTAAAACAATCTATTTACCCTGTTTTACCTAATAATTTAGTTACAATGATTAGTGCTATATCCCTTGCTCAATTAGCTGATTTAACAGAAATTCGACTAAGAATCAATCAGCCTCTATTGCTAGTTTTAGGGAATAGGGATATCTCAGTAGGTCCAATGGGAAGAGTTGTTGAGGATTACAATGAATCATACTTATGCAATCAAGATGATATACATAAAACCTTGCAACTCATTAGTAAAAATTCCTTATATGCTTTTGAGCATGAAATTAAGATGGGGTTTTTAACAATTGATGGTGGACATAGAATCGGTCTAGCTGGACAGGCAATCATGGATGCTGGAGACGTAAAATCTCTAAAGAATATTACTTGCCTTAATATTCGTATAGCGAGAGAAATAAAAGGTTGTGCTGATTCAATTATGCCCTATATTATCACAAGAGGAGGACATGTCTTAAATACCTTAATTATTTCACCGCCTCGTTGCGGTAAGACAACTATTTTACGTGACTTGATTAGACAAATTAGTATGGGGACCAAAATGTATAAAGGATTACAAGTTGGAGTTGTTGATGAACGTTCTGAAATAGCTGCTTGTAAGAATGGCATACGTACTGTAGATTTGGGTATTCGGACAGATGTGCTTGATGCCTGTCCGAAAGCAATTGGCATGCTTATGTTAATTCGTTCTATGTCGCCATCTGTAGTAGCAACAGATGAATTAGGGCGAGCTGAAGACATACATGCTGTGCATGAAGCCTTGAATGCTGGCGTAAGTGTGTTAACAACTGTTCATGGTAAGGATATTAACGAATTATTGTATCGCCCTCATGTGAAAGAGTTATTACAGAATAAGTATTTTCATCGTTATGTCGTGCTAGATGACAATCCATGTGTAGGTACGATAAAAAAAATTATTGATAGTGAGAATAATGAAGTGTTATGGGATGCGGGAACAAAATAAGCTTATGTTGGTAATGTTAACAATGGTAATAAGGAGTAAGAGAAGATGCTGAAATTAATAGGTAGTATTTTAGTACTACTAGTAAGCTCCTATATTGGATTTCAAATGGCCTCTCGTTGCCAGGGAAGACCTCGCCATCTTAGGCAAATTATAAGTTGTCTAGGGTCACTGCGATCTCATATTATATATGCCTGCTTACCGTTGCATGAAGCAGTTGCTCAGTGCACCAATGGTACAAATGGGCCAGTTGCAGTATTCTTCCAGAAGGTAGCAGATATGTTAGAAAAAAATGGATCATTAACGCCACAGGAAATTATAAAAAAGATTTTAAATGAGATGCAAGGAGCCTTGATGCTTAAAAGCCCAGAAATAGAAGTACTATATGTTTTAGGCGGAAACTTAGGAGTTATGAATTGTAGTGAACAGGAAAAATACCTTTTGATGGCCATTGAGCAGTTAGAGCGGTTTGAGAACGAAGCAATAAGATTACGTGATCTTAATACAAAAATGTATCGTTATTTAGGGGTCTGCGGTGGATTGGCTATTGTAATTATACTGGTCTGATACAAATCATAGGAAAATATCTTATAAAAGTAGGGCTAAAGATTTGTATATGCAATGATTATGAAGGAGGATAAAAATGGGCCTGGATATATTATTCAAAATTGCTGGTGTTGGAATTTTGATTTCAGTTTTTCATACGGCACTAAAGCAGGCAGGTAAAGAAGATATGGCGCATTTATGTACATTGGCTGGATTTACCGTAGTATTATTATGGGTTGTTCAATTATTGGGTAAGTTATTCAGCACTGTACAGGATGTTTTTAAGTTATTTTAAGGGGTGCAGGGTGTGGAAATTATTCAGATAGTCGGGCTGGGGTTTGTTGTAACTTTACTTATTTTAATTATTAAGAGAGAAAAACCGGAAATTGCTGTGCAGTTAAGCTTGACGCTAGCAACAATTATTTTTCTATTAATACTCACTAAAATTAATATTGTTTTAAATTTATTTCGTGATATGGCAGAGAAAGCTAATATTAGCCAAATGTATTTAAATACTATTTTAAAGATTATTGGAATCGCCTATATAACTGAATTTGGTGCTCAAGTTTGCAGAGATGCTGGTGAGGGAGCCGTAGCAGGCAAGATTGAGTTTGCTGGCAAAGTACTAGTTATGGTAATGGCTATTCCCATTATCGCCTTGGTAATGGATACCATTGTGAGATTGATTCCATAAGGTGGGATACAAATGAGAATCTGTATATTGATTATAGTATTATTACTAATAAATATATCTGTTGTTATCGCCACTCCGTTAAATAGTGCTGAAATTGAGCAACAATTGTTAGAAACAGTATCCCCTGATCATGTGAACCAATTTATTAGCAAAATGAATCAGGAACTGAATGGAGATATTCCATTATTAACTAGTAACACCATTCATGGTATAGCGACGCAAGGTTTGCATGTAAGCTGGGAAAATATGTGGGAAACTGTGATGCGTAATTTTTTTTCTGAAGTTAAGGTAAATGCTCATTTAATGGGAAAACTTCTATTTCTAGCCGTATTGTGCGCCGTGTTAAAAAACTTGCAGAATTCATTTGAACAATCCAGTATTTCTTTATTATCTTATAGCGTTTGTTTTATTTTTATGTCATCCATTGCTCTTGCTGCATTTTATAATGCTTTGAAGTTAGCTAGCCAAACTGTAGAATATATGGTTGGCTTTATGGAGTCTTTATTACCTTTGCTAATTTCACTATTAGCAGGTGTGGGAGCTTTAACTTCTGCGAGTTTATTTACACCATTAATGTTGTTTGTCATAAGTAGTATGAGTGTTATTGTTAAGGATGTGGTTTTACCTCTACTCTTTTTAACGGCTGCTCTTGAATGTTTAAACTATTTATCAGATACTTATCGCTTGAGTAACTTAGCAGGTGTTTTAAAACAGTTAGGTATGATAGTACTTGGTTTTTCTATGGTAATTTTTATTGGAATTATTACTATTCAAGGTGCGGCAGGTAGTGTAGCTGATGGCTTGGCTCTTCGGACAGCTAAGTTCGCAACGGCAACTTTTGTTCCTGTTGTTGGAAAAATGTTTGCTGATACAGTGGAGTTAGTAATGGGAGCCTCCTTGTTATTAAAAAATGCTGTTGGGATTTTTGGCGTTTTCGTAGTATTTATGATTTGTATATTTCCTCTTATTAAATTATTATCTTTAATTTTAGTTATAAAAATTTCTGGTGCTTTGGTACAACCTTTGGGAGATGAGAAAATGGCAAAATGTCTTGACTCTATGGGTAATAATTTACTACTCATTTTTGGCGCAGTATTAACTGTTGCATTGATGTTCTTTTTAGCAATTACCATGATTATTGCTGCAGGTAGTGCAGCTATGATGCTAAGGTAGGTGTTTTTTATTGATTGCAATGATGACTGACTGGATTAAAAATATTATTTTTGTAGTACTATTTGCTTCGTTTCTAGAGTTGTTATTACCAAGCAGCAGTATGCAACGTTTTGTAAGAGTGATCATGGGATTATTTATTATGTTGGCGATTTTAAATCCCATCATTGGTGTAGTGCAGCACCATTTGACATCCTTAAGCCAGATACCTGCCCTTAGTACGAATTCTGAAATCTCAAATGTTATAACAAATGACGTGAACCATGTCACCAATGAACGTGATAAATTATCACTGGAACTGTATAAAAAAGAATTAAGTCAACAAATGAGAATTTTAATAATGGCCCTGGATGGCGTAGCTGATGCAAATGTAATAGTAGAGACTAATAGTAATATAGCTAATGATGTTAAGAGGATTGTAGTATATATTAAACCTGGTATTTCTGCTAAGAATGAAAAGGTAGCAAGTATAAAGAAGATAACGATTAGTAAACAAACTGGTAAAACAGAAGAATTGCATGCAGGCTTAAAAGGCAGAATTACAGAGATGATAACGGAGCTGTATCAAATTCCTAAGGAAAAAGTAGAAATTAAAATGCTGTATTCATAAAGGAGTGTTTAACAATGAGTAGCTTAGAAAGCATTCTCTCTTATACAAAGAAAATCTGGCCTAAACAATTACTAAAAGATGGGGTCATAAATACACGTCTGATCTGGCTTGGGTTCTTAGGGATTGGATTATTAGTATTGGGAGGAGTCGTTGATCATCAGTCAATAAATTCTAATCCAAAGATTTCTAATGAAGTTATTAAAAATCCCGTACCAGTTAATCGCAGCTATGAAGAAGTTGCAGAGGGAAAATTAACAAATATCTTATCTCAAGTAAAAGGAGCAGGAGCTGTAATTGTCAATATTACATGGGAAAATAGTAGTACCCAGGAACATGCAAAAAATATAACAACAGAAAGTAAAACCATTCAAGAAAAAGATACTGCAGGAGGAGTTCGTAGTACTACTGAAACAAAAGAAAGTACACAGATTTTAGTAGGGAAAGAAAATGGTATTGACCGTCCAGTTCTAGTTAGAGAAATTAAACCAATGATAAAAGGAGTGCTGGTTATTGCAGATGGCGCATATGATTCTAATGTGAAGGCAAGTTTAACAAAAGCAGTAGAGTCAGGCTTAGGTATTCCCTCTTATAAAATCACTGTATTAGCTCAAAAAAAGTGAGGAAGATAGTATGAAAATATTCACTTTCCATAAAAAAAATAGAAGTGTTGTATTTGTATTTGTATTAATGGTTAGTATAGCTATAATAGTTGTAATAGCTAATATTGAATCTATGCTACAGGCTAGAGTCAATCATTCTAATGCTATGCAGGTTGTTACAAAGGGTGTTGCTGAACCCATCATCCCTACTATTAGTCCTGATTTTTTCATAGAATATCGATTAGAAAGAGATAAAATTCGTAGTGAGCGCTCGGATTTGTTACGAGAAAGTATTAAAAATGCTAAAACTGATGATAGTAGAAACCAAGCTCAAGACACAGTCTTAAAAATGATTGGAGAAAAACAAAAAGAAACAGAAATGGAAAGTTTAATAAAATCCCGTGGATTTGCAGATGCATTGGTGTTTATTCGAGAAAATTCCGTAAGTGTCGTTATCAAAACTACTTCACTCTCCCAGGAAGAAGTAATCCAAGTCGCAGATGTTATAACTAGAATATCAGGTATGAAGGCTGAAAATATTTCAATTACCGCCAAACCATAATGTAGGATAAATTTTCTTTAGTGCGAATTTGTAAAGATGGAAAATGTTTGTTATAATGATATAGTTATAGAAGAGTTATTGTAGCTATTATATATATTAGTAAAGAACTATCTAGAATGGGGGGGTTGTTAGTGGATAAACGAGAACGTAATGAAAAAATGGAGAATAATGAAGTTGGATCTATTCGGATTGCTGATGAGGTTGTAGGCATTATTGCTGGAATGGCTGCTACTGAAGTTTCCGGTGTAGCTGGAATGAGCGCAGGTTTAGTAGGCGGTATTGCCGAAATGCTTGGTAAAAAAAACTTAGCAAAAGGTGTTAAAGTAGAAGTTGGCGAGCGTGAAGCTGCTGTGGATTTATATATAATCGTAGAATATGGTGTACGTATACCTGACATTGCTTTAAGAGTGCAGGAAAATGTAAAGCGTGGTATTGAATCTATGACAGGTTTAGATGTTGTAGAAGTAAATGTTCATGTTCAAGGTGTTGGTTTTGGCCAAGATGGTAAAGAAGAAGATCTTCGTGTGCGTTAACAGATATGTTGCAGCAGGAGTCTAGAAAGGAGTAGTGTATGGGAATTTTTGATCGCATCATTTTATCTATTTACACATTATTGTTGGCATTGATATCATTAGGCGTAGTACTGCTTTCTTTACGCCTGATTTCTTTGGAATGGATTTGGACAGGCATTTCACATATTAACGGCCAGTGGGAAGCTGGTTTGCTAGGGGTGGTGTTTTTCTTGGTGAGTCTTCGATTATTGTTAGCAGGAATTCGTACTCGCCGTATTAAAGATACGATTGTTCATCATACAGACATGGGTGATGTACATATTTCACTTGATGCTATAAAGAATTTAGTTGAGAAAACTGCTAGACATACACGTGGAGTACGGGGAGCAAAAGTTCATGTTAATCATGATGGCCAAGGATTAAAAGTATCTATAAAAGCAGTGATCAGTCCAGAAAGCAATGTGCCGAATGTCTCAGAAGAATTGCAGAAAAGAATTCATGAGTATATAAAAAATACAGTTGGTGTTCAATTAGTGGACGTTCAAATATTAGTAGAGAATATATCCAACGATTTCAAAACTAAGCAACGTGTCGAATAAAAACTAAGAGTGATTTTTAGTAAGGGGAAGGAGTAGGAAATATGAAAGCCGAATTACTGGCAGAAATATGGCAACATCATAGTGGCAAGATTATAGGCATGGTTATAGGATTATTGGTTGGTATATTTATTCTTGTATTTGGTTTTTTCAATACAATATTTGTAATGGTGTGTATGATCGCTGGTTATATTGTCGGTAAACGGATTGATGAAAAAGAGGATATTATTGATATACTGGGAAGATTATTACCGCCAGGATATCATCGCCAATAAAATGAGTAGTTAGAAATAGGTAAAATTCATATTTAATAATATAGAGTGAGCATATGAAAAGAGGGAATTTATGAGCCGTAGAAAAGCCAGAGAAATGGCACTTCAGACTTTATTTCAATTAGACTATAATAACACGAATAAAGATGAAGCATTGGAGATTATATTAAACGAGCATAATAATATAGCTGAAAATACTAGAAAATATACAATGAATCTTGTTACTGGTACCCAGGAGCATATAACAGAAATTGATAAGATTATTAGCGAAATATCAAATGAATGGAAAATCGACCGTATGCCTGGGATCGATCGTAACATTGCTAGAATAGCAATTTATGAAATGCGTTTTGGTAATGAAACATTACCACCTAACGTAGTAATTAATGAGGCTGTTGAGTTAGCTAAGCTTTTTGGTACAGAAGAGTCTAGTCGTTTTGTAAATGGTATTTTAGGATCTTTAGTCACTAAAAGTAAAGTGTAAAGTCTGGCTTTTATAAGATAGTGCTTACGATACAGGCTCAGTGGTGACAATTATTGATTATTGGTACCATGATGTATTCCTTTGCATATGATACATAAAAATCATATGTAAAGGGAGGCTTTTATCTTGGGGTATATGTTATTAGGAGCAACTATAGGTGCGATGATAGGTTATCTTATTCCTCCAGGAAGCTTTTTTTGGTTTATATTGGGTGCCGCTAGCGGTTATATAGCACGTCCATATATTGATCAGCGCCGCTTTTGAAGGATACTATCCAGACTTTTGTCTGGTTTTTTTTGTATACTTGTTATATGATAAAGAAGATTTGATGAGCTTTCCATCTCAATTCTTAGTTGCTCTTAACTCCCATATGCTGAAGATGGGAGTCTTAGAGCGGCTGGGGTGTTATCGGATAAATGATATTCTACAGACGAAGGTGATTTATGAATATAGTTAGTGTAAGTGAAATTACAAAATACATAAAACAGCTTTTTGAATACGATTCTAAAGTTACTTCTGTATTCATACGTGGCGAGATCTCAAACTTTAAGAAACATTACTCTGGACATTGTTATTTCACTCTAAAAGATAGTAATGCTACAATGAGAGCTGTTATGTTTAAAAGTCGTGCCCAATTTCTAAAATTTGAGCCCAAAGATGGTATGAAAGTAATTGCTGGGGGGCAAATAACTGTATTTGAGCGTGACGGTCAATATCAATTATATGCGAATCAGCTGGTACCAGAAGGAATTGGGGAATTAAGTCTGGCTTTTGCTCAGTTAAAAGAGAAACTGGAAAGTGAAGGCTTGTTTGCGGATGAGCGAAAACAAAACCTACCTCAATTGCCTAAGGCTATAGGTATTGTTACTTCGCCAACTGGCGCAGTAATTAAGGATATTATTACAGTATCTAAACGACGGCATCCTGGCATCGTATTAAAGCTTTATCCAGTGCACGTACAAGGACCCGAGGCCCCCATGCAAATTGTGCATGGAATTGAAGTCTTGAATGAATTAAATACTGTGGATGTAATTATTGTTGGACGTGGTGGCGGTTCTATTGAAGAATTATGGGCGTTTAATGATGAAAGAGTGGTGCGGGCCATTGCTGCATCAAAGATTCCCATCGTCTCGGCAGTAGGGCATCAAACGGATTATACTTTAGCTGATTTTGTAGCTGATCGTAGAGCAGCTACTCCATCTCAGGCAGCAGAGTTTGTTGTACCTGATGTTAGAGAGCTTCATAGATATGTATCTACTTTACACAATATGCTAGAAAGCAATATTCGCAATCTAATAAAGAATAATATTAGAAGGCTTGAGCAATCTACACAAAATAGAGTTTTTAAAAATCCCTATGAGAATGTAACGATTCGCCAGCAGATGTTGGATAATTGTATACAACGCTTGAATCAAGCAATGAAGAAAATGATACTGGGAAAAGAGCATGATTTTAAAATTACTGCAGAAAAATTAGCCATGCTAAATCCTCTCGCTGTATTGGCGCGAGGCTATAGTATCTTGCGGACTAAGGATGGGCAATTAGTCAAAGATGCGGCTATATTAAAAGCAGGAGAAAAGGTTGAAATTGTACTCAATCAGGGAATGATTGAGGCTGAGATAATTCAAATACAGGAGGGGCATCATGGTAAGAGCCAAGAAGAAAGAGAATCAAGCTGAAATAGGATTCGAGCAAGCATTAGAACAATTAGAAATTATTGTTAAACAGTTGGAAAAAGGAGAACTACCATTAGATCAGTCCTTAGAGCATTTTGCTGAGGGTGTTAACCTATCAAAGATTTGCTTACATAAATTAAATTATGCTGAGCAGCAAATTGATAAAATTTTATTAGAAGAAAAGGGTAAAGTAATAGAGAGGCCTTTACAATTACAGGAGGACGGTTCATGTTAAAACAATATTGTCAGGATAAAGCTAAGATTGTTGATCATGCATTAGCTGAGTTTGTTCCATGTGAGAATGTATATCCGCCAGCAATTTTTGAAGCCATGCGTTACAGCTTATTTGCTGGGGGGAAACGATTACGTCCTATATTACTTATGGCAGCTGCTGATTCTGTTGGTGGAAAAGGCAGTGATTATCTGAATGTAGCTTGTGGGTTAGAGATGATTCATACCTACTCTTTAGTCCACGATGATTTACCTGCAATGGATGACGATGATTACCGTAGGGGTAAATTAACGAGTCATAAAGTTTTTGGTGAAGGTATGGCTATTTTAGCTGGTGATGGGTTGTTGACTAAAGCTTTCACAATCATGCTAGCTCAGTCTGCCGTCTCAGGAGATGTATTAATAAAAGTCGTAAGAGAAATTAGTAGCGCAGCTGGTGCTAAAGGCATGATTGGTGGTCAAGTAATTGACTTGTCCTCAGAGGGAGAAATCATTGATATTAATACTCTCAACTATATGCACCAAGCAAAAACGGGGGCCTTATTTAAGGCAGCAGTACGTGCTGGAGCTCAATTAGCTGGAGGAAAAGAGTGGCAGGTTACATCATTAACAGAGTATGCGGAACAATTTGGGCTGGCTTTTCAAATTACAGATGATATTTTAGATGTAACAGGAACTCAAGAGAAAATAGGTAAACCCGTTGGAAGTGATATTAAAAATCATAAAGCAACCTATGTTACCTTATATTCTTTGGATGAGGCTAAAATTATGGCATATCAAGCTGTAAATAATGCTCTAGAAGCTTTAAGCCAGTTCGGCACAGAAGCAGATATTTTGAGAGAAATGGTAAGGTCTTTATTAACACGAGATAATTGAGGTGTGCATTGTGACAGAGTTCATTGTTCTCATGGGACAAAATATTATATTAGCCACCGCTTTAACCGCTTGGTTTTGTGCTCAGATACTTAAGACCTTAACTTCTTATTGGAAACATGGTGCTTTGAATTTTGAACGTTTAGTTGGAGCTGGTGGAATGCCTAGCTCTCATACAGCACTGGTTATGAGTTTAGCTTGGGCTGTAGGACTTCATGATGGTTTTACGTCTTCCTTGTTTGCAGTCACGATTGTTCTAGCAAGTATAGTAATGTATGATGCTGCTGGTGTGCGTAGAGCTGCTGGCAAGCAAGCTAAAGTAATTAATAAATTAGTACGTGAGCTACGAGCCGAGCATACTGTGCGAGATATTCGATTAAAAGAGCTATTGGGACATACCCCTCTTGAGGTATTAGCAGGTGCCATACTAGGAATTTCTATAGCTTATGGCTTTAAAAATTTCTTAGGTTAATACTATATGGAAGCTATTATAGATGTCCTAATGCTGAATAGACAGTATTATGTTATAATGAATTTACAGATTGTGGATTAGTGGGGAAAGTGGGGTGTTATATTTGAAAACAATACTTGAGGCCATTAATAAGCCCCAAGATTTAAGGAAACTTCCAAATGATAAAATGAAATTATTAGCAGAGGAAATACGCCATTTTTTAATATGCTCAGTTTCTAAAACAGGTGGGCATTTAGCACCTAGTTTAGGCGTAGTAGAATTAACTCTTGCTATACATAAAGTATTTAACAGCCCTGTTGATAAAATCGTTTGGGACGTTGGTCATCAATCTTACGTTCATAAAATTTTAACAGGTAGGCGTAATGAGTTTTGTACATTACGCCAATTCGGTGGTATAAGTGGATTTCCTAAAGTTACTGAAAGTGCACATGATATTTTTGGTACAGGACATTCCAGTACTTCTATATCTGCAGCTTTAGGAATAGCACTTGCTAGAGATATTGCAGGTGATAAGGAAAGTGTCATAGCTGTTATTGGTGATGGTTCTCTTACTGGTGGACAAGCATATGAAGCATTAAATCATGCTGGTCATTCAGGTACTAATATGATCGTTATTCTTAATGATAATGAAATGTCAATTTCTAAAAATGTTGGTGCCATTTCAGAATATTTGTCTAAAATGCGTACAGAACCTAAATATACTAAGGTAAAACAAGACATAGAATTTTTATTGCGACGTATTCCTGCGATAGGGGATAGTGTCGCAAAAACGGTAGAACGTGTTAAAGATGGTTTACGTTATTTATTAGTTCCTGGTGTTCTTTTTGAAGAATTGGGATTCAATTATATTGGCCCAATTGATGGGCATAACTTTGAATTACTAAGTGAAGTACTGGAAAAAGCTAAAAAAATGCAGGGGCCTATACTGATTCATGTCCTTACATGTAAGGGAAAGGGATATAAACCTGCCGAGTGTAATCCTGATAAATACCATGGTGTCGGACCTTATTGCATTGAGTCTGGTGAAGTAATAAAAAATGGCAACAAACCAACATATACTAGTGTTTTCGGCGATACTTTGCTACAGTTAGCCAAACAGGACGAACGTATTGTTGCGATAACAGCTGCGATGCCGGAAGGAACGGGGCTTAAAAAATTTGCAGCTCAGTATCCCAAACGTTTCTTTGATGTAGGTATTGCAGAACAAAATGCTGTCACTATGGCTGCAGGCATGGCTACAAAAGGTATGAGACCAATAGTAGCTTTGTATTCAACTTTTGCACAAAGAGCATATGATCAAATTTTACATGATATTTGTTTACAAAAACTCCCTGTAGTATTTGCTTTAGACCGAGCAGGAATTGTTGGTGAGGATGGCCCAACCCATCATGGATTATTTGATTATAGCTATCTTCGCCATATTCCTAACTTAGCAATTATGGCACCTAAAGATGAAGATGAGTTGCGGCATATGCTGTCTACGGCTGTTAAGATGAATGGCCCGGTAGCCATTCGCTATCCTCGAGGTAGTGGTTTAGGTGTATCTATAGATAAGCCTTTGCAGCAACTTACTATTGGCGAAGCTGAGGAATTAAAAGGTGGCGCTGATGTTGTATTTTTAGCTGCTGGCTCTATGGTTGAGCCTTGTATAGTAGCAAGGGAAATATTAGCAGCAAAAGGTATACAGACAGGTGTGGTAAATACTAGATTTATAAAGCCTTTAGATGAACAAATGCTAAGAAAGTTATCAAGGGATGTTAGGATTATAATTACGGTAGAAGAAAATATCTTAGCTGGTGGCTTTGGCTCAGCTGTTCTGGAATATATAAATACTCAGAGTTTTAACGGAGTTAAAGTTTTGCGGCTAGGGTTTCCGGATCAATTTATTGAGCAAGGTACACGCGCTCAACTTTTAGAGAAATATGGATTGCATCCAGAAGGTATTGTCTCTGCAGTGAGTTCTTTTGTCCACAAATATGGAGCACGGTGAAAATGAGTAAAATAAACAAAGAACGATTAGACGTTTTATTATTAAACAAAGGCCTGGTTTCAAGTAGAGAAAGAGCTAAATCCTGTATTATGGCAGGTTTAGTTTTTGTGGATGGACAAAAAATAGATAAAGCAGGTACCTTAGTACCAATAGAAAGTAACATCCTTGTTACAGGAGATAGCATTGGTTATGTAAGTCGCGGTGGCTTGAAATTAGCGAAAGCTTTGGAATATTTTAATATAAATCTTACAGACAAAATCATGGCTGATATTGGTGCTTCCACTGGTGGTTTTACAGATTGTGCATTAAAAAATGGTGCTAAGCAGGTATATGCAATTGATGTTGGTTACGGTCAATTGGCTTGGTCTCTTAGAACTGATAGTCGAGTTATTAACATGGAACGTACTAATATTCGCAATGTTACTTTAGAACAGTTAGGACAGCCGTTAGATTTTGTGTCAATTGATGTAGCGTTCATATCTTTAAATAAGGTATTACCTGTTATAAAAGCTTTATTATCATCTACTGGCACCATTGTAGCTTTGATTAAACCTCAATTTGAAGCTGGACGAGAAAAGGTTGGAAAAAAGGGAGTAGTCAGGGACCCATTAGTACATAATGAAGTTATTTTTAATGTTATTGAACATGCATCTGAATTAGGTTTTACACCTCTAAGTCTTACTTATTCTCCAGTAAAAGGGCCAGAAGGAAATATTGAATATCTTATTTACCTAGCAAATTTTACAGCAGATGTAAGTGTTACTGCTAAGACAGTAGAGGAAGTTGTAACAGAGGCCCATGCAAATGCAGTATAAAATTAAAACTTTAATTTAAAGGAATTGCTCATTTATAGCGGAATTCTATAAAAGGATATTATTTATGGCAGGCGATTCTATATCACCTGCCGTTGTGGTGTATTTAAATAATGGGGGATTGCATGTGTTAACAGTAGGTCTATTTCCTAATACAAACAAACAAACTGTAGTCACTGTACTAGATCGGATGATTCAATATTTTCAAGAACGTGGTGTTCGTGTACTATTACCTAGAGATGCTGCGGAGAAAGTGGGATATCCAGACTTAGGATGTAGTCAGCAGAATATGTTAGAGGATATTAGGGTTGGTATAACAGTAGGTGGTGATGGAACCCTATTGAATACAGCAAGGGAAATTGCTTCTGCAGGTATACCAATTTGCGGAATTAATATGGGGAGGCTAGGCTTTCTAACTGAGGTCGAACTTCCTGATTTAACTTTATCTTTGGATAAGCTTATTAATGGCGAGTATCGGATTGAAGAACATTTAATGCTAGATGCGATGATTATTCGCAAGAGCATGACAATTCTTGTATCAACGGCTCTTAATGATGTAGTGATAAGTAAAAGTGGCGTTTCACGTATGATTAAGTTTAATTTATCTATTGATAATGAACTAACAGCCAATTATGCTGCTGATGGTTTGATTATTGCTACTGCCACCGGTTCTACAGGATATTCTTTATCAGCTGGAGGTCCTATCATTAATCCTCTATTAAAAGTTATGGTGTTGACGCCTATTTGTTCTCATACATTACATGTTAGGCCCTTAGTTGTTTCAGAAGAGGAAGAAATCAAAGTAGAGATGATTGCAAATCAGGAAGATGTTGTTTTAACCATTGATGGTCAGACGATATATAGTTTATTGCCAAATGATACTGTGTTAGTGAAGCGTTCGCCCTTTAAAGCGAAATTTATACGGCTAAATAATAGAAGCTATTATGAGACTTTACGTACTAAATTGTGGCGGAGTGAAAAAAATGCAAACGCTTAATGCCATAAAATTAGCACAGCAGTTACTACTTAATAAAGTAAATAAAGCCCAGCGTCTAGTAGATGCTACTGCTGGAAATGGTAAGGATACTCTGTTTTTAGCAAAAAACTCAGCTAAAGATGCTGTTGTTTGGAGTTTTGACATTCAGGAAGCAGCAATACTAAAAACAAAACAATTATTATCGCATCATAAATTGAGTGATAAAGTAAAGTTGATAGTAGACAGTCATGCTAATATGGATTGTTATATAACCGAAGAAATTGATGTGGCGATGTTTAATTTAGGATATTTACCTAATAATGATCATAAGATCACAACAGAAGAGCAATCTACCATCGCAGCATTACAAAAAATTTTAGGTTTACTCTCTATAGGAGGGATGATTTCACTTGTGGCCTACACCGGTCATCAAGAAGGCTACTGGGAGCAAAAAGCTGTACAAGAATTATTCACATCATTGCCTTCTGAGCTATTTACTGTAGGATGCTGGTCAATGATAAATCATAGCAATAATCCGCCGATATTATATGTAGTTGAAAAAACGAGGGGTGAAGCGTATGAAAGTGTTACGTCACACTAAAATCAAAGAAATTATTGAAAATAATGTGATTGAGACTCAAGAAGACTTAGCTGTAGCATTGCGTAAACAAGAGATTGAAGTAACCCAGGCTACTGTTTCGAGGGATATTAAGGAGCTAATGCTTATTAAAGTACCAGCAGGTGATGGACGTTATCGTTATGCATTTCCAGTAGAACAAAATGCTGCATTTTTACAACCTCGTATGGAGCGTATTTTTCAGGACTCTGTTGTTGGCATGGATTATAGTGAAAATATTGTTGTTATAAAAACATTACCTGGTACTGCCCAGGCGGTTGCTGCTGCTATTGATAATACAAAATGGCCAGATATTATTGGTACTGTAGCAGGCGATGATAATATTTTGGTTGTTGTTAAGCCAACTGATGCTGTACCTAGGGTAATTGCTAAACTACAGGCATTATCACAGTAAGTGTGAGGAGAGAATTTATGTGTTAAAATCATTGACTGTTACTAATTTTGCACTAATTGAACGGGCCTTAGTGGAATTTGATGAAGGGTTAAATATATTAACTGGGGAAACGGGAGCTGGTAAATCCATATTAATAGATGCTTTAAGTATTATCTTAGGTAATCGAGCTTCAGTTGATTCCATTCGGACTGGTTGTGATTTTTTTCGTGTGGAAGCAGTATTTGATATTTCTAAGTTATCTTTCATTTATAGAATAATTGAAGATCAGGGCATCAGTATTGAGGATGATGCTATGCTAATAATTAGTCGCCGTTTTTCTAGGCAAGGTAAGAACAGTATCTTGGTGAATGGTTGTCATGTTACAGTGAATGTCTTACGGCAGATTGGCGAGAAACTTGTTGATATGCATGGACAACATGAAAATCAGGCTTTATCGCACCCAGAATCGTATTTATCTTTGCTGGATGCTTTTGATGCGAGCCTAAAGATAGTCTTAGAGCAGTATCGTAAAGTGTATCAAGAATGGCTTGAGTTAATAAAGCAGCAAACATTACTTGCACAAAACTCTCAAGAACGGGCCCAACGTATTGATATGCTGAGATGGCAAACCAAAGAAATCGAGCTCGCACAATTAAAGCCTGGTGAGGATGAGGAAATTGAGCGGCAGTTGCCTGTGCTGGCGAATGTTGAAAAAATTACAACTGCAGTCAATCGTTCCTATATTTTATTGGAACAAGGTAATGATGGGATGCAGGGCATTTTGCCCGCGTTAGCTGAGGTAAAACATGAATTGGAAATTATTGCTCGCTACGATACTCGTATACAGGAGCAATTAACGACCATTAGTGATGCTTTATACCAATTAGAAGAAAGTTGTATGGGTTTACGTGTATATGGTGATGAAATTGATTTTGATCCTCAAAGATTAGCTATATTGCAAGAACGTATGGACGTAATTTATAAATTAAAGAAAAAATATGGACCAAGTATTGTAGAAATATTGGAATACTACGAAAAATCTATTGTAGAATTAAAAGATATACATAATTATGATCAGACAATCGCTAACTTAGAACAAAAGCGAAGACTATTAGAAGAAAATTTACGCTCGTTTTCTGAAAAACTTCATTCTCTGCGGTTGCAATCTTCTCAATTATTATCAGAACAGATCTGCGGGCATTTAGCAGATTTAGGAATGACCAATGCTAGATTTAACATTGAAGTAGTATCAGGTTCACAATTTACTTTCCATGGCACAGATGAAGTAAGTTTTTTATTCTCAGCCAATCTAGGTGAGCAAACTAAACCATTATATAAGATTGCTTCAGGCGGAGAACTTTCTCGTATCGCCTTAGCAATAAAAACAGTTTGTGCTCATCGTGATGCTGTTGGTATCATGGTATTTGATGAAATTGATGCAGGTATTGGCGGCCAGGCAGGGCATATGGTAGCGGAGAAGGTGGCTAAAGTAGCTTGTGCTAGACAGGTACTATGCATTACTCACTTACCACAAATTGCTTGTATGGCAGATTGCCACATTTATATAAAAAAACAAGTTGAGGGTGAAAGAACCAATACAGTCATTACTGTTCTTACGAAAGAGGAACAATTACTAGAGCTAACTCGAATGATTTCGGGCAACGAGATAACACCAATTGCATTAGAAAATGCGAATCAAATATTTGAATCAGCAGTTAAAAAAAAAGAAAAATGGAAAAATAAAGCGCAAGCGTAAGCTTGGGCTTTATTTTATGCCAAAAAAGCTAAAAATCAAAACACAAGGGAATATACGCTAATAATTCAGAATAATCACCTAAAAAAACGGGAATGTTTAAAGTTGAGAAGAAATCGAACCGACTTAATATAAGATTTTTTATGGGTTTATAAATTTACTTTTAATGGTCAGGAGGGAATATTGGATTTGGATGTTGTTATGTAAATTTTAATACAAGACGGGAGGGGGAATGCAAGAACATGAAAAATAGTAAGTGCCGTTCCTTCATAGGAATGTGTATTGCTGCGTTAATTATTGCTTTTAGTTTTTCCCCGCAATTTCGTACTATTTATGGGCTACCACCTCATATGCGAGTCATTGAAGGGGAAGTTGCCTTATTTAATGTTAATTTCCCACTGACTCTCAGCATTCACTCTGATTTGGAAGAAAATATCAAAGCCGAATCTTCTCTCTCAAAGTATGCACTATCAAGATCAGTCTTCTTCGAAAGTCTAAAATTAGGAAAATCTACAGTTGAATTTAAACTGTTAGGTTTAATACCCATTAGAACGGTACAAGTGGATGTACTACCATCTATTAAATTAGTTCCTGGAGGTCATTCAATTGGTGTTGTATTACACTCTCGTGGAGTCATTATTGTGGGACATTCCCCAGTTCCAATTGGTAACGAACAATACGTGACTCCAGCTAAAGATGCAGGCATTAATATCGGTGATATTATTGTGAGTATTAATGGAATTGCAGTACAAAGTGATAGCCAAGTAGCGGATATTATTGATAACAGTGGCAAAGAGCAAGAACAACTTGATATATTGCTAAAACGTGGTGAAGAGCAAGTCCATATTAATTTAAAACCAATATTATGTAGTGATACCAAAAGATATCGAATTGGTTTGTTCGTGCGTGACAGTGCAGCTGGTGTTGGAACCTTGTCTTTTTATGATCCTAAATCTCAAGTCTATGGCGCATTAGGACATATCATCACAGACAGTGATACCAATCAACCTATTGATTGTGAGCAAGGAAAAATCGTATCAGCATCAGTGTCAGGAATACAGCATAGTAAGCGAGGGCAGCCAGGGGAAAAGATTGGTATTTTTATAAACGAAGATCATTTATTAGGTAATATAGAAAAAAACACAAGATTTGGTATATACGGTAAATTAGCAGATAGAATTCCAAATGATCTTTATTCTGAGGCAATACCAGTAGCTTCTATGAATCAAATTCAAACAGGGTATGCAGAAATATTAACAGTAATAGATGGACAAACTATTAAACGTTTTAGTATTGATATTCAGAAAGTCAATTTACAAGAAGCTCCTGAAGGCAAAGGACTTGTCATTAAAGTGACAGATCCTGTTCTATTAGAAAAGACTGGTGGTATAGTCCAAGGAATGAGTGGTAGTCCTATTATACAAAATGGTAAATTAGTAGGTGCAGTAACTCATGTATTTGTCCATGATCCAACGAGAGGATATGGATGTTTTATCGAATGGATGTTAATAGAAACTGGGATAATCCCTAAATCTGAAAAACAATCTGCCAGAAAACTATTTACGTTTTCTGGCTTTTCCTTTTGTATAGACCGTGAAAGTGCGTAATTTTAAGCTTATCAAGCCTTATCTTATATGGTGAAAGGGTTAATAATAAACAGTTACAAAGGGATATTAAGACAAGGTATTTAATATAGACAGGCATTGAAGGGGATTTTTTGTTAAGTTGATATTTTATAATCTTATTTATCCACTGTAGAAATAAGAAAAAAATGTAATTTTATATCAATAAATAATAAATATAATATGGCTTTTTTTTCCAAAAGAGGAAGGGATTTATATAGCTTTGTCGAATTGTTATTATATAGAAAACAGCAGGGAGAGGATTATACGTGATTAGAGAAACAATTAAAGTTGCTATTGCTGATGACAACCGGGAATTTGTTGGAATTGTTCAGGAATATCTTACCCAACAGGTGGACTTTCAATTGGTTGGCATAGCATATAATGGAGAACAAATTTTATCAATAATTGAGGAGAAAAATCCTGATGTGGTAATTCTAGATATTATAATGCCGCATCTTGATGGTATTGGTGTACTAGAGCGTCTTAATACATTATCTGCCAAACGTCCTAAAGTAATTATGTTAACCGCCTTTGGTCAGGAAAGTATTACTCAGCGTGTAGTAGAGTTAGGCGCTGATTACTATATATTAAAGCCATTTAATATGGATGTACTGGCCAGCAGAATTAGACAATTAGCTACTACTATTACGGCACAGCGCCCAGTAGTAGCGCAAGCTATAAAAGCTCGGCCAGTCGATGTAGAAGTGACTAATATTATTCGTGAGATTGGAATCCCTGCTCATATTAAAGGATATCAATACTTACGTGATGCAATTATGATGATTATAACTGAAATTGATTTATTGGGTGCTGTAACAAAAGTGTTATATCCGATGATAGCTGAAAAATACGCTACTACTCCTAGCCGTGTAGAAAGGGCTATTAGGCATGCCATTGAAGTTGCATGGAGCCGTGGTAATATGGATATGATTAATCGTTTATTTGGTTATACAGTTAAACTAGAAAAAGGTAAACCAACAAATTCGGAATTTATGGCAATGATTGCCGATAAATTGAGATTAGAAATGCGGGTATAAATTATCATTTATTTTTTGAAAATTAAAACTTCATAAGTTGATTTTTTAGAAATATAGCCCTATAAAACTAGGTAGCCTAGCTTTATAGGGCTTTTTAGCAAAACGCAAACTATTATTAGAAAATTTCAAACAGAAAAGATATTACAATGCTTTCGTGAAGAATAATGCAGGATTTCTTTAAGAACAACCTGAATAGATTATTTAATGAAAAATCATAGTTCATGGAGCAAAACTAACTTAGCGAAGAAACAGTTGTTACTCAACACGTTGCCTCATGAATGGCTTGAAGATATCCAATATATACTAAGGCTTTACAATACTACGATTATCCCAAGGAGATATGTTTTGCTTATATCTATCTATGTGCATAGATATTCTTCTTTAGTGGTAATATATGTTGATTATTATTAATTATGTCATGAGTTTGGAGGAATGATGATGAGTCACTTAACAGAAAAGTTTTTAAATTCAAAAGTAGTTTTTGAAGGTAATTTACTTAATGTATTTGCCGATAAGGTAGAGTTGCCAAATGGTAAAGTAGCCTCACGAGAATACATTAAGCATCCAGGAGCAGTCGCTGTTGTACCTATTACACAAGAGGGGAATATTGTATTGGTTCGTCAATACCGTTACCCTATTGGCAACGTATTGTTAGAAGTGCCAGCTGGAAAATTAGATAAAGGTGAAGAACCTGATATATGCGCATTACGGGAGTTAGAAGAAGAAACAGGTTATGTGGCAAAGAGTATTAAAAAGATAGCATCTATTTATACTACACCTGGTTTTACCGATGAAGTGATACATCTTTACATTGCTGAAAATTTGACATTATCTAATCCACATCCAGATGAAGATGAATTCCTAGATGTGGAGATCTATTCAAAAGAGGAAATAAAGACTATGATTGCTGATGGAAGAATTAATGATGCTAAAAGTATGCTGGCATTATTATTAGCAAAAATATAAGGGAATATTGTTCCCTCTATGAAAAATACGGGAATTTGAATTTTAAGTAAATCCTATTTAATAAAAGTACATGTTTCCAATTTAAAGAATAAGTGGACAAATAAGGTATAAACTCGGCAGATCTGTCATATATCATAACAGAAGAAGCAGGGGGGACGGTCACATGCTGGGTTATCTTCGTCAAAACATTGGTGTTTATCTGAAAGCAAATATTGTCGCTTATTTTTTTATGATTCTTATTTTCGTCATTGGGATAGTCGTAGGAGCATTGGCTGTGAAAATACTTCCTGATGAACAAAAAAGCGAGCTTATTAATTACTTACATATTTTTTTTACTGGATTGTCTCAGGGAAATGAAGATGTTGTCTCCTCCGGGAATATGATTGGTATGGTAATGTTTAATAATGCCAAGACGGTTGTAATAATGTGGATATTAGGTTTTACTATCATTGGTATACCTTTTGTATTATTTATTTTATTTACACGAGGTTTTATTATTGGCTTTACTGTAGGATTTTTAGTAAATGAATATGTAATAAAAGGATTATTATTTGCTATTGCTTCAGTATTACCCCATAATGTATTTGCTGTCCCAGCAATGTTGGTATTGGGGGTATCTGCAACTACATTTTCGCTCATGTTAGTGCGGCGTAAGAATTATGGTAAGATTAATATATGGTACGGAGCAATACGATACTCTATGGTATGTATGATATTATTAATTATCATGCTCTTTGCAGCTTTACTAGAAGTATATATTTCACCTGTATTTATGAAATTAGCGGCAACGTTATTAACAAAACAATAGTTGAAATTATATTCATAATCCAAGATTGTAGGCA
This sequence comes from uncultured Pelosinus sp., assembly GCA_963526645.1. Taxonomy (GTDB): domain Bacteria; phylum Bacillota; class Negativicutes; order DSM-13327; family DSM-13327; genus Pelosinus. The sequence goes on from CAUROG010000008.1 coordinate 71,054, forward strand.
ATAATTATGAGGACTGTAAAATTTACGGTACTCATTTTTTTTATAGTTGAATAAACTCGATAGATAGTGAATAAGCATAATATTAAGTTAAGCTAATTAGGAGGTTGCAGGAAAATGGTAATTAACTTTTCAGGATACAGCATAATGAAAAAGAGCAAATTATATGTTAAAATAATAATTCTATTAATTATAGTTTTTTACATTTTACCAAAATTATTAAGTATTTTATGGTATCTAAGTCCTCCAGAAGAGAAAATACGTCAAGAACATTTAATTGAAAAGCCAATGAGGGTAAGTGTGGATATGAAAAACAAGGTATAACAAGAGTTGACAAAAAAAAATATCCTAATAGATGGATTTTGATAATAATAAACAGGAAAAGTGAATATTATGTGGAATAAAGGATTAGGGAGATAGAAAGATTTTCGTGACTTAATGATCGGAAAAGTAAAAAAAGGGTGGTAAATATGGAAGGTTATGTTAATGAGTTTATTAACTATCTTGCAGTTGAAAGAGGTTTAGCGCAAAATACGCTAGAATCATATGGGCGTGACTTACATCAATTCCAAATTTATTTACAAAATGGCAATATGGAAATTTTGAAAGACTCTAATCGCACTACCATCCTCAGTTATTTAAGCAGTCTTCAATCTAAAGGACGAGCAGTTTCTACTATTTCACGTAATCTTGCTGCCATAAAATCATTTTATCAATATTTGGTACGAGAGCGTTATTTAGAAAAGGATCCTGCTGCTAATCTTGAGTCACCAAAGCTTGAGAAAAAATTGCCAAAAGTTCTTAGTATTACTGAGGTTGAAGAACTCTTAAAACAACCTAGTGGTTTTTTGCCTACAGGATTAAGAGATAAAGCAATGTTAGAACTTTTATATGCAACAGGTATTAGAGTATCTGAGTTAATCTCTTTAAATATTTCAGATGTTAATTTAGATATGGGATATATAAAGTGCTACGGTAAAGGTGCAAAGGAACGTATTGTACCCCTAGGATCCATCGCTGCAAAATGTGTGCAAGATTATGTTGGAAAAGGACGTTCTAAATTAATACGTACATATGAAGAAGCAGCTTTATTTGTTAATCACCATGGAAATCGATTAACGAGACAGGGTTTCTGGAAAATAATAAAAAAATACGCTCAAGAAGCGGATATTAATAAGGCAATTACTCCTCATACGTTACGTCATTCTTTTGCAACACATTTATTAGAGAATGGTGCTGATTTACGATCTGTACAAGAAATGCTCGGTCATGCAGATATTTCTACTACACAAATTTATACTCATGTTACGAAAAATCGTTTGAAAGAAGTGTATGATAAAACACATCCTCGAGCATAGTAATAGAATTAGCATAAGGTTCGAGAATAAGGAGATATTACAATGTTCAAACGAGTGATTGTTGTAGTGTTAAATAGTGTGAGAATTGGTGCTTGGTTTGAGGCGGTTTATCTCCCTCGACAACGGGGAGGACTTTCTATAACTTCATTGGAAAATGGGATTAGGGTCCATTAGATCAATTTTTAGGCTAAATGACTTATACAATCAATTGGAAGTTTAGCAGAATGATCAGTATCTACCCTTTTCCTGTTTATCCAAATGAGTTTTAGTCAGAAGTTATTGAGCCCTTTACAAAGTATTCTGGGCATAGCTTATGATGTTGTTAATAATAGCAGATTATGTTACTGACCCAACAATGCCAAAAATTGGTCCTATGCGAAACTGTGTGCAGTATTGATATCGTATCTATAAATTCCTTTAGATATTGCAACAATCAATTGCTGATCTTACACTAAAACCTTGCCATATAGCAGAACTTTTTACAAGAAATCATGAGGTGAAATTAAATGAGGGTATTAGATGTCATCACTAAAAAACGTGATGGCTTTATGAATACAAATTTGGAAATTAATCATTTGATTCAAGCTTATACTAATGATGAAATACCTGACTATCAGATGGCGGCATGGTTAATGGCAATCTTCCTTAAAGGGATGACTATAGAAGAAACTGCAGCGTTAACTATGGCAATGGCGAAGTCAGGTAATATGATAGATTTAAGTGCCATATCTGGTATTAAAGTAGATAAGCATAGTACGGGTGGCGTTGCTGATACTACTACTTTAGTATTGGCGCCATTAGTAGCAGCAGCAGGAGTACCTGTAGCAAAAATGTCTGGACGAGGATTAGGCTTTACAGGTGGAACTATTGATAAATTAGATGCTATTGCTGGATTTAAGACTACCCTATCACAGGGTGAGTTTATTAGTATTTTACAGAAACATAATGTAGCTGTAATCGGGCAGAGTGCTGATATTGCACCAGCTGATGGCAAAATATACGCACTGCGTGATGTTACTGCTACGATTGAGAGTATCCCACTCATTGCTTCCTCAATTATGAGTAAGAAAATTGCTGCTGGTGCCGATAAAATTTTGCTTGATGTAAAAGTTGGTAATGGTGCCTTCATGAAAAATATTAAAGATGCCGTTACGTTAGCTGAAACCATGGTGCACATTGGTCAATTAGTAGGGCGGGAAACTAGAGCTGTCTTGAGTAATATGGATGAACCTTTAGGACAAGCTATAGGCAATAGCTTAGAAGTAGAAGAAGCTATTGCTATATTGGATGGGCGTGGTGAGAAGTCATTACGACACGTCTGCTTAGTTTTAGGCGCGCATATGCTAAATATGGCTGGTGTTGAGTCTGATGTTAATGTTGGTTATGAAAGATTAAGTGAGTTAATAACTAAGAAGACAGCATTACATAAATTTAGAGAATTTATTGCTGCACAAGGTGGCGATGTGGATATTGTTGATAATAAAAACATATTGCCGCAAGCAAAAATGAAAACTAGGGTGATTTGTGCTGAAGAAGGATTTGTGCAGAAAATTGATGCTGCACAAATTGGTTATTGTGCTATGCAATTAGGAGCAGGCCGTGAATATAAAGGACAAAAAATCGATTTGTCAGCAGGTATTATGCTGGAACAACGCGTAGGTAATTTTGTTAAAAAAGGTCATCTTCTTTGTACAATCTATGGTAATGATGAAGCAAAGATGAAAGAAGCACAAGAATTACTGATGAATGCTATACAAATTGGTAATGATCATGTGCCTAAAACTAAATTGATTTTGGGAGTCATAGATCTTCATGGATTTAAAGCTATATAAATTCCAATTAAACATGTAACAGATAGAGGCTAGTGAAACTAGTCTTTTTTTATTGTTAATTTTCCAGTGTAATTGGTTTTTATCTTGGAGAAACTAAAAAAAAGATGAAAGGAGTGTTTTGCATATGTTTCGATTAAGCCAAACTAAAATAATAATCATTCTTCTATGTATATTAATTTTATCAAGTGCTTTCAACATTTCACAAGCAGCTGATAATAAGAAAGCAGTAGGTGCTGGGTTTGAAACAATTGCGCAATCTGCTGTCTTAATGGATGGTAATGGGACTGTTCTATTTGAAAAGGACTCACACAAGCGTTTACCACCAGCAAGCGTAACCAAATCAATGACTTTGTTATTGGCAGTAGAAGCTGTTGAGCAAGGAAGGGTAAATTTAACAGATCCTGTAACGATTACGGAAAATGCTTGGCACCAAGGTGGTTCTCAAATATGGTTAGAACCTGGTGAGCAAATGACCCTACATGAATTAATGATAGCCATGGCTGTGGTTAGTGCTAATGATGCTGCAGTCGCTGTTATGGAACATATCTATGGGAGTCAAGAAGCAGCCGTAGAGGCTATGAATCAACGCAGTATTAGCTTAGGACTGAAAGACACTCATTTTGCAAATGTAAACGGCCTACCAGCTCCTGATCATTATATGAGTGCATTTGATACAGCACTCATAGCTAAGGAAGCAGTAAAACATCCTTTTTATATGGAGTTATGTAGCATCAAAGAATATTGGTTACGAAATGGAAAAAACTGGCTAGTAAATACCAATAAATTATTATGGTGGTATAAAGGTGCAGATGGGTTAAAAACAGGTTGGACACAAGAAGCTCAATATTGTTTTGCAGGTACAGCCAAACGCGATGGTCTACGATTGATTTCTGTCGTATTTGCTACACCTGAGCCACGGTCTCATTTAAGAGAAAGTATAAAATTATTTGACTGGGGTTTTGCTAATTTTGCGGCAATGCCTATTATAAATTCTGGTGCAGTAGTTGAAAGAGTAAAAGTTAATAAAGGAATGGAAAAAGAGCTTCAATTGGTAGCTTCAGAAGATTTAACACTATTATTAAGTAAAGGCGAAAGTAAGAACTTACAAAAGAAAGTAGTAGCTGATTCAGCTGTAACAGCTCCTATAAAGCAAGGTCAAAAATGTGGTGAATTATTAGTATTACGAGATGGTAAAGAAATTGGAAAAGTTGACTTAGTGGCAGAGAAAAATATTGAAAAAGCAAGCTTAATAAAAACGTTACAAAATATGATTACTAATTTATTCTCAATAGCATAAGTTAATCTAATATTTTAAAGCGGAAAATATTCCGCTTTTTTTATTTTCAGGCAGGAAATATTTTCCTGTTGAAGAATAATAGTAGCAGAGTTAAAAAGAGGAGGAAAAAATATTGAATATAGTCACTTCACTGAAACGAGGTGTTTTATTAGTAAAGGTTGAAGGGGAGTTAGATATGCATGTTGCCACTGAGTTTAGAGAAACAGTAGATAATGCTTTAGAATCAAGCGGTGTAAAGCATGTTTTGTTTAATTTAGAGGCGGTAAAATTTATTGATAGTTCTGGTTTAGGAGTTTTATTGGGACGCTATAAAAAGATTAGTGGATTAGGTGGTATTATGTCTGCCACTCAGATTCAGCCGCAAGTATTACAAATTTTTGAATTATCTGGCTTATTAAAAATTATTAAGTTATATCATTCAGAAAAAGAAGCGCTAGAATGTTTATGAGGAGGACATCATGGCAATAAAAAATCAAATCATTATGAGTATTCGAAGTCTTAGCGAAAACGTTGGTATTGCCAGGGTGAGTGCTGCTGCTTTTGCAGCTCAAATCGATTTTACTTTAAATGAGATAGAGGAAATAAAGGTTGCTGTATCTGAAGCAGTTTCCAACGCTGTTATACATGGATATGAGTATCAGGATGGAGAAATTGAAATCAAGATGACTTTATATGAAGATCAATTAGAATATATCATCGTTGATCATGGTAAGGGTATTCCTGATATTGCATTAGCACGCCAGCCCTCCTATTCCAGTGACCCAGAACGTATGGGTTTGGGATTTGCATTTATGGAGTCTTTCATGGATGAACTTTGTATTGAGTCAGAAGTCAATACGGGTACACTGGTGAAAATGGTGAAAAAAACTTTGCTTAAGACAGAGCATTAGGTGGGATACCATGCTTGAAGATGAAGAAATTAAAACTTTGCTACATAAAGCACAAGCTGGTGATCAGATTGCTAAGGAATATATCTTAGAGAATAATATCAATCTGGTACGAAGTGTAGTGCATCGTTTTACGAATCGCGGCTATGAATGGGATGATTTATTTCAATTAGGGTGCATTGGTTTGGTAAAAGCAATTGAGCGTTTTGACACCAAATTTAGTGTTAAGTTTTCTACGTATGCTGTGCCAATGATTATTGGAGAAATACGACGATTTATTCGGGATGATAATCCAGTAAAGGTCAGTCGCCCGGTGAAAGAATTGGCATATAAGGTGCACCGTACCCAGGAACGATTACAAGGAATATTAGGAAGAGATCCAACAATAGGTGAAGTTGCAAATGATTTGAGCTTAGTACCTCAAGAAGTAGTAGCAGCCTTGGAAGCCATTCAAGTACCAACATCATTATACGCAAGCGTTTTCCATGATGATGGTGATCCAATACTTTTACTTGATCAAATTAAGTATTGTGAGGGAGAAGATAGTGCTTATTTTGAAAAATTAGCACTAAAGGAAATTTTATTACGTCTACCAGAAAAAGAACGTATTGTAATTCATTTACGTTTTTTTGCTGATAAGACACAAGCTGAAGTAGCTGAAATAATAGGCCTATCTCAAGTACAAATATCGAGAATTGAAAAACATGCTTTAAAATTAATGAAAGAATTCATGCAGACCTCATAAATAGAGGTCTTATTTTTTTATGAAAAATAGGCATAATAAAGTAAAGGGGTGAAAATTATGTTTGATAAAAAACGATATATTATTATAGCCTTAATTGTGGCGCTGGGTAGTAGTATATTTACTTGGCTTTTCCTTTACGGTGATTTTCCTCATCAAAATCCTGTACGAGCAAAACAAGTTTTCCATTTGAATAACAATTAATTGTCCTTATTTTAAAGAATTTTTAAAAGATTTAGTTCAGAAAAAAGTATGAAGAAGCACCTGAGTAATAAGTATAATACAGGTAGTTATGTACAAACTAAAAACGAAACATATAATCAAAATAAGGAGGTAATGGCATGGTTGTAAAAGTTATTGAGTTAGTTGGAACATCTAGCCATAACTGGACAGATGCAGTAGACAATGCAGTCATGGAAGCATCTAGATCTATTGATGACATATTAGGTGTTGAAGTAACCAACTTTACTGCTAATATCGATAGTGGACATATTGCTGAATACAGGGCTGACGTAAAAGTCGCATTTAAAGTGAATCACTAAAGTGCGTTAGTAGGAAAAGGGTACCTTTGCGGTACCCTTTTTTATGGTATCACTAAAGTTTGGTAGCACTTTTTGATTCCAAATCAGAATGACTAATAGCTTGCACAAGCCAAATCTTTTCTTTTAACTCAAGTTTTTCTTTTGAAAAAATGCATATTTCAGATTTGGGTGGTCAAAATAAGAACAGACTAGATTATAAAGTTGCTAAATATAAAACTTTTTCTTAAAAAAGGGTGACAATTATGTCTAATGAAATAGATAAGAAGCAAGAAATACAGCAGCAACAATATCAAAGTAAAGTAGATAACATTACTCCAAAACCTCCATTACTAAAAAATATCTGCTGGGCTTTTATAGTTGGTGGATTAATTTGTACTTTAGGCCAATTAATTACAGATTATTTTGGAGGATTAGGTTTATCAAAAAAAGATGCATCCGCCTATGCGACAGCAGTATTAGTTTTTTTAGGAGCACTTTTTACAGGATTAGGGCTATATGATGAATTAGGCAAACGAGCTGGAGCAGGTTCTATAGTTCCCATAACGGGATTCGCAAACTCTATCGTAGCACCAGCTATGGAATTTAAGCGAGAAGGGTATGTATTTGGTGTTGGTGCTAAAATGTTTGTTATTGCTGGGCCAGTATTGGTATATGGAATGGTAACTGCATTTATAATTGGTTTAATCTATTGGATAAGACAATAGGAGGTAGAGTTGGTGAATAAAAAGCAAGGAATGCAAAGTGTTGTTTTTTCAAATCCACCAATAATAACGAGTGCCGCAAATATTGTTGGCCCTATGGAAGGGGAAGGATTGTTACAAGGAAACTTCGATTATATTATGCCAGATAACTTAAATGGCTTAGCTAGCTGGGAACAATGTGAATCTTACTTGATGGAATACGCTATTAAAAAAGCTGTAGATAAAGAAAATAGTACGATGGATGATATTGATTGTGTTTTTGCTGGTGATTTGCTGAATCAGTTAATGAGTACACATTTTGCGATGAAAAATTTAAAGAGACCATTCTTAGGGCTTTATGGAGCATGTTCAACTATGGTAGAAGGCATGTTACTGAGCGCTATATTACTAGATGGAGGTTTTTTTAATAAGATTGTAGCCGCAGCTTCTAGTCATCATGATGCTGCTGAACGCCAATATCGATTTCCTAGTGAATTAGGAGTGCAGCGGCCACCTGGTGCGCAATGGACAGTAACAGGCTCGGGAGCCGTCGTAGTATCTAAAGCAGGAATTGGGCCACGTATTACCACCGCTACAATTGGCAAGATTGTTGATTATGGTATTAAAGACCCAAATGCTATGGGACCAGCTATGGCACCAGCTGCCGTTGATACAATATGGCAACATCTTCAAGATACTGGAAGGGTACCTGAATATTATGATATGATTTTTACTGGCGATTTGGGAAATATAGGAAGAAACTTAGTTATACAACTGCTACAAGAAAAGGGGGTCGATATATCAGCTAACTATCAGGATTGTGGCTGTATGATTTATAGCGATCAACAAGATACTCATTCCGGTGCTAGTGGATGTGCCAGTTCAGCAATTGTATTATGCGGGTTCATATATAAAAGACTAATGATTGGCAAGCTGAAAAAAATACTTTTCTTAGGAACAGGTAGTTTACATAGTACAACGTCATATCAGCAAAAAGAATCGATTCCTTGCATTGCTCATGCAGTGTCGATAGAAATGTCATGAATAATACAAGATGGACAACAAAGGAGGAGATTATTACGTCCTTGTATATAATGGTTTTTGTTGTTGGGGGAGGGTTATGTGTTATTGGGCAATTATTGATGGACTTGACAGCTTTAACACCCGCCCATGTATTAGTATTATTTGTAGTATTAGGCGGAGTATTAAGCGGACTAGGCTTATATCAGCCATTAATAGATATAGCTGGTGCTGGTGCAACAGTACCATTATTAGGATTTGGTCATGCATTAGTGACAGGCACAATTGAAGATATAAATAATTTTGGATTTCTAGGAATATTCAGCGGTGCTCTTAAAGCAACAGCAACTGGAATTATGGCCGCTGTAGTCTTTGGCTTTTTTATGGCAGTATTATTTAACCCTAAAGGCAAGGGCGGATAATGTTAATAATAGACCTTGTTGGTATAATAGCAACAATTTTTTTGATTGGAATACGTTATCCTCATTATGTCTTGCTCGCAGTTTCGCTGCATGAATTAGGAGAAATATTAATAGCAGTTTTTTTACATGGGCAAATAGACACGATTGTGGCAGCTGGTGCTTTTGGTAGAATCACAGTTAGTAATTATAATGCAAGTATCTTAGGAGCAGTGCTTGTTTTTAGCGGATCCTTAACTAATTATATAGTGAGTTCTCTTGCTGGAGGCATCGCTTTTGAACCAACATCCCGCCTATTGAATCCGATTAGCAGTCTTAAATTTCCTTTTGCAGTAATTAATTTTCGCTTATGTATTTTAGCAGGTTCTATTAGTATCTGGAAGATTTTTATGTGAGGTGTACAACCATGGAGAAAAGAGCTTCACGACGTTCTATACATTATGGAAAATTAGATGAGGAACAGAAGAATGATGTAAATGCAAAAAGTATGAATGAGTATCAAAAAAATTGTGATACGAATACGTTAATCGCAGATATGGCTCAAGGATTTATTCAGGCTCAAGCTAAAGTAAGTAATAATACTTCTAGTGTTAGTAATCAAGATATTATCTCATTGTTAGAAAAGCTTAATAATAATCTAGAAGAAATAAAAAGCTCATCTGATAAGGAAAGTAATCAAAAATCTTCAAGTAAAAAGTATACCCAACAAGAAGAGACAGAACCATCGACAAACGGTGGTAGTAAAAAACAAGATGATAAAGAATTATTACACGAGCTACAAACTTTGGTAAGTGCAATGTTACAAGGTAATACTACTGAAGACAGTTCCTTAAAGCCACAAAGTGATAATGCCAAGAAATCAGATATGAAGCAGCAACAGCAAGATTCTATGGCTGCACAAACTGTTAGTCAGGTGTTAGCCCAAACACAATACGAATTAGCTAATGAGTTGGAAAATAGTCTGCAGAAACTCAAAGAGGTTATTAGTAAAAGTGAAAAAGTAGCTACAAATATTAGTCATTTACTAAGTAAAGAAAATATAAAAAAATCATGAGGTGAAAACATTGCCCAAAAAAATAAGAGTAATCTTAATTACTGATGGAGATAGAGTTGCACAGCATGTAGTAGAGGATATTGCTTCATCCTTAGGCCTTCGTTGTATTTCAGCTTCTGGTGGAAATCCTACTCCCATAAGTGGAAAAGAAATTGTGAAATTATTACGAACAGTCCATCATGATCCTGTTTTAGTCATGTTTGATGACCGGGGAAGTCGCCACAAGGGTAATGGAGAGGTTGCAATGGAATATGTAGCTTCACATCCTGACATTGAAGTATTAGGCGCAGTTGCAGTAGCATCGAATACAACTGGAATTGTTGGAATTGCTGCTGATGAATGCATAACCAGTAAAGGTGATATTGTAAATCATTCCGTTGATAAAAATGGTGTTTGTAAAAAGGCACATGAAGAGAAGTCTATTATTACTGGCGATACAGTAGATGTACTTAACAATGTAGACATACCTTTTATTGTCGGTGTAGGGGATATTGGGAAAATGGATAGAGCTGATGATATTGGGCGAGGTGCGCCTATAACACGCAAAGCAATTGAAGAGATTTTAAAACGGAGTGGTATTGAATATGGCAGAACAAACGAAAATTGAGAAAGACATAGATCATAATATTAATTATTTAAAAGATCTTTTAGGAGTAGGGGAAAGCTACGACGTTATTTTTCGAGAGTATAAAGTAGGACGTAAGCGTGCAGCTTCTTTTTCCATTAATGCAATGACTAACGACGTCCTGTTGACTAACATCTTTCAGGATATGATTACTCTGAATCCAGAAGAATTATCAATCAATACACTGCAGAAACTTTTTTATACTAGAGCTACTCATTCTCAGGTAAAATTAATTGATAATATGAATGATGCAATTACAAGCCTGTTATCAGGTGAATTATTATTTCTAGTAGATGGTGAAGAGGAAATAATAATAATTGATGCAAGATCATTTCCAGCTAGAATGCCTAGTGAATCTACAATTGAAAAAGTTACAAGGGGTTCCAGAGATTCCTTTGTTGAAACATTAGCTTTCAATACGGCATTAATTAGACGTCGTTTACGTGACCCCCAGTTACGATTTGAAATTGTTAAGATAGGAACACGGTCACAAGGGGATGTTGCAGTAACCTATATTAAAGATGTAACGGATCCTAAACTAGTCGATCTAGCAAAAGAACGATTAAATCGAATCAATATTGATGGTATACCCATGGCAGAAAAGGCCATCGAAGAATTTATCGTAGGCGGAAGTAAATGGAATCCTTTACCTAAAGTACGTTATACAGAGCGTCCAGATGTGGCAGCCGTTCATTTGTTAGAAGGTCACGTTTGCTTATTGATTGATACTTCACCTAATATTATGATCTTGCCTACCACTCTTTGGCATCACGTACAACATGTAGAAGAATTTCATCAGCATGTGATTATCGGTTCCTATCTTCGTTTGGTACGATTGTTAGGAGTTTTTTTATCCTTATTGTTACCACCACTTTGGCTAGCATTGGTATTACAGCGCCATTTACTGCCAGAATCTTTAGCATTTCTGGGGCCTAAAGATCCAGGAATTATTCCTCTTGGATTTCAATTTATTCTAGCAGAATTAGGAGTAGAATTAGTTCGTATGGCTACTGTACACGTACCGTCTGCCCAATCTACAGCTCTTGGTTTTATCGGTGCTTTTATGATAGGGGAATTTGCTACTAAAGTGGGGCTATTCGGTAATGAAATTATCTTTTATACTGCAGTAGCAGCTGTTGGTGCTTTTGCTACACCAAGTATAGAATTTGCGATGGCGATACGATTTTTTAGAGCCATATTATTACTATTGGTTATCTTTTTTAAATTGCCGGGTTTGTTAGCTGGTTTAGCTGTAATCTTCATTGTAATGGCTACTACGAAATCTTTTGGTATTCCCTATTTATGGCCTCTACTACCTTTTAATTTTCAAGGCATGGCAGATGTATTATTACGTATGCCCCTACCGAGCAAAATATTACGTCCCGCTGCATTAAAACCGCAAGATAAAGACCGTTTAGGCAATGAAAATGAAGAAGATAGGAAAGGTAAATAATAAATCTTCGCATATGCGAAGATTTATTATTTACCATGGTAATATTCTCTTATGGTTCCCATGCTTTCATTTATATTGGCTATTTGTTCTTCCGCAGATCCTTTATTTTCGGCCTCAACAGCATCTTTTAATTGTTTGACTGCAGAATGGGTTTTTGTAACTTCACCGAGAATACCTACTTTTTCCATGCTAGGCTTAGCCTGTCCCCAAGCACCCTCAAGTTCTTTTACTTTTGCTTTTGCTTTATCCCAGGATTTATCTTGTACATAAAAACTAACATTTCGAAGGGTATTTCCAATTGCAACAATGTCAGATAAAGGGGATAATTTATATGACTTACCCACATCACTAATACTTGCCATAAATTTAATGAGACTTTCATAGGAATCAGTACTGTTTCTTTTAATAATATCTGTTTCTAATTTTGTAAGTGCTTCATCAGCATCTTTCATCCCTTTTTTAGTGCCAGTTAGATTCTTTACTTGCGGCCATAATGTCTGTAATGTACTAAGCCCACGTTCTGTCTGTAACCAGTCTTTTTTATTAATTCCCTGAAAAATGACACCAGCAGTTGCTTCCAAGTCATATAATTCTCCTGGTGGTGATTCAAAGCGCTGACTTAGAGGTGGATTTGGTTTAGCCTCTACAGGATTGCCAGCAGGTCCTATTTCAGGCTTCTTTAACGGAGTAAACGTATTACAACCGCTTAAGAATAGTGAAAGACTGATGATAGTGACTATCTTTAAAACTGAATCTTTTGAGTATGACAATGAAGTTCCTCCTTTTGACTATAGCATCTGCTAGTATCATATTATTTATTCTAAAATATGAGTCAAATATAGCAAAAACATACTTGCGTAAAAGGTGAAATCTCTTTTATATGGTTATTATTTTGCTTTAGCTAAATTTTTCTAGTATAATGAGGTTACAATTCGCTTTTTTATGGTCAATAGTATTAGCGTAAGGAGGAACACGAGTGTTTGGTTTTGATGAAAATATGATATTTAGAATTCCAGCATTGCTGATTGCTTTAACCATTCATGAATATGCCCATGCCAGAGTGGCAGTGTGGATGGGAGATAATACTCCTAAAATGATGGGACGATTAACATTAAATCCCATTTCCCATCTTGATCCCTTTGGGCTAATTATGTTATGGTTATTTAAGTTTGGTTGGGCCAAGCCTGTACCAATTAATCCTAATAATTTTGAGAATTGGCGAAAAGGAACCTTGTTAGTGGCTTTAGCAGGCCCTGTATCAAATGTAATTATGGCATTTATGGCTGCCATCCTTTATGGCATATTAGTTAAGATGCAACTGCTCTCCACGGGGGTTGCTATGGTACTTAACTTTACCTATAGCTACAATATAATCTTTGCAGTTTTTAACATGATTCCATTGCCTCCTTTGGATGGATCAAAGGTATTAATGAATATATTGCCAGCGCGTCAAGCCTATATGCTTGAAAAAATTGAACCCTATGCACCATTTATTCTAATGGCATTAGTGCTTTTTAATGTAATTAATGTCTTTGTAACACCTTTTTATAATGCTCTAAGTTTCTTTATTAATCAAATCGTTATGATAATTCTTTAAACGGGAGGAACTTTCAAATGACTAAAGGACGTATTTTTAGCGGAATGCAACCATCAGGTAAATTTCATTTAGGAAATTATATGGGGGCACTGGAGAATTGGGTAAAATTACAGCATGAGTATGAATGCTTTTTCAGTATAGTAGATTGGCATGCACTTACATCTTCATATGAGGATACGAGTAAAATACCAGAGCGCATTCACGAAATGGCCTTAGATTGGTTAAGCGCTGGTTTGGATCCAGAACGTAATGTTATTTTTATACAATCCCATGTAAAAGAGCATGCAGAGTTACATTTGTTATTATCAATGATGACTCCATTATCCTGGTTAGAACGGGTACCTACTTATAAAGATAAATTACAGCAATTAGGCGTTCAAGGTAAAGACATTAATACTTATGGCTTTTTAGGATATCCAGAGTTAATGACAGCTGATATCATTTTATATAAAGCTGATATTATTCCAGTAGGAGAAGATCAACTTCCACATTTGGAATTATCACGAGAAATTGTACGGCGGTTTAATAATTTATATCAGCCTATATTCCCTGAACCAAAGCCGAGCCTAAGCAAATCTGCTATATTACCTGGTATAGATGGTAGGAAGATGAGTAAATCATATGGAAATGAAATTCCTTTTGCAGCTAGTCCAGATGAACTTAGAGCTAGAGTTCGATTAATGGTAACTGACCCTAATAGAGTAAAGCGAACTGATTTAGGTAACCCTGATGTGTGCACAGTCTATACTTTTCACAAAATTTTTAACACAGAGCAATCTAGTGAAATTGCTCAGTCCTGTCGTCAAGCAACTATTGGCTGCGTAGATTGCAAGAAATGTTTAGCGGAGAAAATGGTTAGCAATTTAGCTGATATACATGTACGTCGACAAGAACTGGAAAAAAATCCAGGGCGGGTTAAAGAGATCTTAGTGTATGGTGGTGAAAGGGCAAGAGCAGTTGCTGCCAAGACAATGGAAGAAGTTCGTCAAGCTATGAATCTTGCTTAGATTATGTCAGATTATAAAATCAAACTAGAGATTTTTGAAGGCCCTATGGATTTGTTAATGCATCTAATAGAAAAAAATCAAATTGATATTTATGACATACCAATTGCAACTGTGACGGAACAATATATAGCATATCTTAAGGCTCTAGAGACTTTTAATATTGATGTTGCCAGTGAGTTCTTGCTCATGGCAGCAACTCTATTGCAAATTAAGTCTCGCATGTTATTACCGCGTCCACCACAGACTGTCGAATTAACAGAGGAGGAAGATCCTCGTCAAGAGCTGGTTGACAGGTTAATAGAGTACCGAAGGTTTAAAGACATGTCTACTGTAATGGAAAATATGCTAAAGGAAAGGGAACATTTTTTTACACGCTTACCAGAAGAATTCCCTGTGAAGATTCCATTACCTATGGGATTAAATATCAACGATTTGGTAGCAGTATTTGCATCGGTCTGGGAGAGTAGTATTGATGATTATGAACTGGTATCTCGTGAAGAGTTCAGTGTCCAGGATAAAATGTATGATATTATTCACCTATTGTATAAATATAAAGGTAGAATTGAGTTTAATCAGACTTTGATACGTAAAGGCACAAAATCTGAAGTCGTAGCATCATTTTTAGCTTTATTAGAATTAGTAAAATTGCAAAGAGTAATTATTACCCAACAAGAACGTTTTTCGACTATATATATTACATTGAAAGAGTGAATAGAGAAATGTTTTATTTACAATATAAAAAACATATAGAAGCTTTACTTTTTGTAAGCGGCGATCCTATCACTATACATAAAATCGCCCAAATCCTTGAAATTCCCGAGGGGCATATTACGTTATTAATTGAACAGTTGATTGAGGATATGGCTAAGGATGATCGGGGAGTGACTATTATAAAAGTTGCCGCTGGTTATCAATTGTGCACTAAACCAGAATTATCGGGAACTTTAGAAAAACTAGGACAAGTTCAGGACACTAAGTTGTCTACTGCCGCTATGGAAACATTATCAATCATTGCCTTTAAGCAGCCAATTACGAAAATTGAAATTGAAAACATTCGTGGTGTAAAAGTAGATAGAGTTCTTGCTACACTAAATGAGCGGCAGATGATAAAAGAAGTTGGCCGCAAAGAGGCTATTGGTCGTCCAATTCTATATGGAACGACTGAAAATTTTTTGAAATGTTTTGGTTTGAATGGTTTACAAGATTTACCTCCTTTGGCAGAACTTTTGCCATAAAGCAGCCTTAAGGCTGCCTTTTTTTGTATAGATAACTATCATTAGGTTAACAATAAAATCATACGTAAGAGAAATAGCTAATAAAAGAGGCTGCATATGGAATTTTGGTTAACATTAATAATAGCAAATATAATAATTTGTTATCTACTTTTAATTAGTAAAATTTATATAGAGATAATATACAAACGCAGCAGCGAGAATGATTATATTTTAGTAGATGTCTATGCAATGAGAAGGCTGATAGCATATAGAATGGAAGTCCCTATCATTAAGCTTGCAGAAAGTAAAGATGTCTTCTGGCTAGAATCTGCCATAAGAACTGTTCAAAGCCAAGTAAAAAATCATCCTAAAAGCGAAGAAAGAATTATGAAAGAGACGACGGAGTTATTTAGAAATCATCCTAGAAAGTTAAGGCAAAAGATGAAAGAGCTATATTATTACACACGGTTATATTGTAAAGCAATAGAAAGAATTTTAAAGCTAGTAGTTTGCGAAAAAATCTATTGGAATACTAAATTTGGCTCAGAAGATGCAGCTATAACAGGTATGATAACAGGCTTGTTATGGACATGTAAGGCTTTATTAATTAATCGATTAAAGAGACATATTTTTTTAATTAGAGAGCCAGATATTGCAGTTAAGCCTATTTTTGGATACAACCAATTTGATGTGGACTTTCAATGTATATTCAGCATAAGACTTGGTAATGTTATAAAAGCAATTAGGAGTACATATAACATTAAAGAGTAAAGGGGAAATTGAAAGTGTCTGATCATCCAATTCAAGGCTTAATGAAAACTGCTATGGAAAGTATTAAAGATATGGTAGACGTAAATACAATCGTTGGGGATGCAGTTGAAACTCCAGATGGCACTGTGATCCTGCCCATTTCTCGAGTATCCTTTGGTTTTGCAGCAGGAGGGGGCAATACTGAACCTGAAGAAATTGGCCAATCACAAACTACTTGTGCCTTTGGTGGAGGTAGTGGCGCAGGGGTAAGTGTCAAACCAGTAGGCTTTTTGGTGTGCTCGCCCGTACATGGTGTTCGTTTTATGCCAGTAGAGGGAAATGCAATTTATGATAGAATCATAGATTTAGTACCTAAGGTATTAAATACGATTCAAGATATGTTAGATGGTACAAAAAAGGATAAGACAGATGATATGGATGAATTAGCTAAAACAGCCGAAACCCAGAGCATTTAGCTCTTATAGCCTTATCTGAACGATGGATTAGATAATCTTTATAAGCATCATATGTACATTATATGTAGAAAGACCGCACATAATAGTGCGGTTTTTTACATATAATGTAATATCAGATTAATGTAATTGATCTAGTTTTTCCTTTATTTGGGTAGCTTGTAACGCTTCTGCTTCGGCAAAGTGACTATACATTTTAGAAACTTCAGAGTTGGTAATTTGTTTAGCAAAACTTTGATAATCTCTCACTAGTTCTTGCTTGTGCGTTAAAGTATTACGTAAAGTAGTTGCTATATCTAATGATTCCATATCTTCACCTCCTTAACATTTAATAGCATAGGGAAAGCATAAAGAATAGAATAAATAGAGAGACTCTATTTATATTTTCATGCCTCCTTAGATAGTATTATTTCCCATATCACAAAGAATAATGTATCTTTATTTTGACGATTTAGCAGAACATAGTTATAATGTATAAGTATTGTTTTTAACCAGCACCTAAGAAAGGGATAATTCTTCATGATAAAAAACAAGAAAGTAATAATGTCCATGATGGTTTTAATGTTTGTATTACTGATAACAACAAGCGTAGTATTTGCAGCGGCTTATTATCCAAATATTACAGCGAAATCAGCTATTGTGATGGATGCAACAACAGGCAAAGTATTATACAGCAAAGACGCTGAAGAACGGCGTTATCCTGCAAGTACTACAAAAATGATGAGTCTAATTGTAGCTCTTGAACATGGTAATCTTGATGATGTGATTACTACAAGTGCTAATGCATCCAGTACAGAGGGGTCATCTTTGTGGTTAACACAAGGAGAACAGATGAAAATGATTGATATGCTTTATGGCATAATGCTTATTTCAGGTAACGATGCTACTGTAGCTGTCGCTGAACATATTGCAGGTTCTGTGGAAAAATTCGCTAAGTTAATGACGGAAAAAGCACATGCGATTGGTGCTAAGGATACTAACTTTACTAATTCTAGCGGTTTGCCCGATGTCAATCACTTTACAACTGCTCATGATTTAGCGAGAATTGCGGCTTATGGCTATAAAAATCCATTGTTTACACAAATTGTGAGTACAGAGCATAAACTCCTGCCTCCTACCGTTAAGGGCGATAATCGTGATTTGTACAATGAAAATAAAATGCTCTGGTTCTATGAGGGGGGCAATGGTGTAAAAACAGGTTATACGGATGCTGCTGGCCGTTGTTTGGTTTCAGGCGCTAAGCGCAATAATATACAACTCATTGCAGTCGTTTTGGATAGTGAAGCAATGTGGGATGATTCAAAAACACTTTTAGATTTTGCTTTTTCTCAGTTAAAGGCACAGACGGTATTTGATAAAGGTGATATATTAAAAACTATGAGAGTTGCTAATGGTAAGTCTGAATTCGTAAAATTGATTGCGGATTCTAGTATTGTTCTCCCTGTTTCAGAAAAAGATAAAGATGAATTAAGTACAGTTATTGACGCTCCTAGCTTTGTGGAAGCCCCTATAACAAAAGGACAGAAGCTTGGCATGGCCAGAGTATACTATAATAATACTGAAGTTGCTGTCGTTAATTTAGTTGCAGAGGAAAGTGTTGAACGTAAATCTTTCTTTAGTACTATAATTGCTTCCGCCTGGAGTATCTTTACATTTTTTATTAAGAATTTTGCTTAAAGTAGAATCAGATCTCACTTTTTTCTTTTTAACTTATCAGTATTTGTTAGATTATTGTTCTAGTGATAACAGACATAACATACCCTCATAGGGGGTGGTTATATATGATTAATATCATTTGGCTATTGTTGCTGGTAACGGGTATAGTCTATGCCGGTTGGCAGGGAAGGATAGAAGTGGTTACACAGGGTGCAATTAGTGCGGCTGAAGGAGCTGTCGGGCTATCATTTAAACTAATTGGAGTTATGTGCCTATGGTTAGGTATAATGAAAATTGCAGAATTAGCAGGTATTGTAAGATTTTTTTCTAGAATTTTAAGTCCGATGATCTATTTCCTATTTCCCAGTGTACCTAAAAATCATCCTGCTATGGGAGCAATTATCATGACTCTTAGTGCTAATATGTTAGGCCTTGGTAATGCCGTAACTCCTCTTGGTATAAAAGCTATGCAGGAGCTACAGCTACTTAATAAAGAAAAAGATAAAGCTTCAGATGCTATGTGCACTTTGTTGGCCTTATGTACAGCTGGGTTTACCTTAGTTCCTGCTACTATTATTGCGATTCGATCAGCTTCTGGCTCCACGAATCCAACTGAAATTGTTGGTGCAACCCTCATCGTAAGTTTAGGTGCAACAATCAGTGTCATTATTGCAGATCGTCTTTGTCGAATTTATTATCAAGTTCGTGCAAGGAGGTAGTCAAAATGTTTAGTCTGCTTACCGAGCAATTATCTCTTTGGGTGATACCTATCATTTTGCTACTAGTTCCAATAATTGGTCATTTATGTCGAGTTAAGGTTTACGAAGCTTTTGTTGAGGGAGCAGCTGAAGGATTTCATACTGCGATTCGCATTATGCCATTTTTGGTGGCTATGATGGTAGCTATAAACGTATTTCGATTATCAGGAGCTATGGATGTATGGGTTGAGGGACTAAAGCCAATACTAGAGTTTTTTGGTGTGCCAGCAGAGTTAGTACCTCTAGCTATAATGCGTCCTTTGTCAGGCACTGGGGCTTTAGGTCTAACTACTGAAATACTGAATACTTATGGTCCTGATTCAATGCTTGGACGTATTGCTTCTACTGTTTTAGGAAGTACTGATACAACATTTTATATTTTGACAGTTTATTTTGGGGCTATTGGTATAAGTAAACCAAGATATTCCGTTTGCGTAGGCTTACTAGGAGATTTAATTGGTTTTTTAGGTTCTATATACATATGCCATAGATTATTCTAAACTTATCACTTACTCGTATCTACTTTACATATTTTAAATAAAACATTTGTTTTCATCATAATATATTGGCATGAGATGGGGCTGTCGCACTAAGAAATTAGTTCGACGGCCCTTTTGCTGTAAAAAAAGCAATCCCCAGACTTCGAAAAGTCCGGGGATTTCAGCAAAAAAGAGAATAACAATGGAAGAAGGGAAAATACTTCGGTTGAATCGCAGTATACAGTCAGAAGGCGTTTTTGGCGGTAAAAGCGAACATGGACTTCCGAAGATTTCTCTGTCGTGGGAAGCAGAATGTTTTGGCAGAAAGTGTCTTACTGGGACTCGCACACAATGTGAATAAGCTACATAATAAAATACAAAAATGCAGATGCAGATCTTATTTACACAGCGATAAATATATATCGCTAATGCGACAGCCCCATCTTTTTGAGGAAAGACGTAGAATTTTTAATATATTATGAGACACAGTATTACCTCTAATATTCATAGCATATAGTAAGTGCATATATGAGGTGATGTTATGGCTGATAGAAATAATAATAAATGTAAGGTTGGAGTAGCCTTAAGTGGTGGTGGTATTAGAGGTATGGCACACATAGGAGTACTAAAAGTATTAATTGAACATAACATTCCTATTGATATGATTAGTGGAACTAGTGCGGGAGCAATTATTGCTAGCATGTATGCTTGTGGCTATACTCCACAGCAAATGCAGACTATGATACAAAATATTAAGATGGATGAGTTAATTGATTTAAATGTCACTGTAGGTGATCTTTTCAAGCATGGTATGAAATGGTTGTTTAGTGGTATGTTTCGTTTTTGGTCTGTATTACCTACTGGTTTTATCAAAGGAGACAAGGTTGAACAATATTTTTATAATTTATGGCAGAATAAAACTGTAAGAGATACCATAATTCCTGTGGCGATTACAGCCGTTGATTTAAACTCTGCTGATACTATATTTTTTACTAGTCCAGTGTTTGACAGTCGTGGTATTTTAAATGCACGATATTATCATAATACTTCATTAACAGAAGCAGTCCGTGCCAGCATTTCAATACCTGGAATATTTTTTCCTAAAAAATATCGGAGTATGACACTAGTGGATGGAGCAGTAAAAAATAATTTACCTACTGATATTTTGCGTCATATGGGAGCTGATATAGTAATCGGTGTAGATTTAGGTTATGATGGCCAATCTAATTATGATATTAAGACTGTAGGAGAAATATTAATACAATGTATTGAAATAATGGGAAGAGAAGTAACCTTGCTTAAATCTGAGCAATATGCTGATGTGATTATTCGTCCCAATACTTTTGACATTAAATTTAAGGATACAAAACAGGCTATGCTATGTATCGGACAAGGAGAACTAGCGGCTAAAGATAAACTAGCTTTGATAAAAAACTTATTGAATAAGTAGTAAAAATGCAATAATATGCTATGAAGTTGTCATTAAATTGTCATAATCGTACCATATAATAACTGTATTAAGAGACAGAGGTGAGTGAGTTTCTTTGAATAATAATGAATGGCGTAGTCATCCAATTATACTCTTTACAGGGGTATTACTAATATATACTATTGGAAACTCAATCGTTTCGTTATTTAATTGACGTGTGTTTATTTTTCATACGTACGTTATAGAAATAACAACTAAATTGGAATGAAAAAACGGCTGTTCTAAAAAGAACAGCCAATAAGGGGAAAAGGTGCTATTGGAACCAACATACTTAAGGAGGACTATATTACATAATATGATTTATTTGAAAATATGTGATTTAAATTTACAAAAGCAGGGTAAAAGCTAACTTATTCTGAAACTAATTGTTGTACTTACTTCTGAGATGCATTGTAAAAATCAGGTAATGAATCTTACTTATTGATGATCCTTTTTGTCGCCTTTGTTTTTCTTTGATGATATTGTAGTATTCATATCTTTTAATGCTTGTTGTTGTTTACTCCATTCATTAGTACGGTCAGGATGTTTTTCGCCCATAATATCACCTCCTTATTTAGTTTTCCCTAAGTTTATTATTAAATACAAAATATATATTATTCTAAAGAATAGGAATAGCACAGAAGGATGGTACAATCACAAAGCCTGAGTCCATTGAGTTTTGAATATGCTCCCCTTGTGGTAGACAGTTTAAATAATAAAACTGTCTACCACAAGGAGGAGCTTTTTTTGTCACACAAAGCAAAAATATCAGGAACAGAAAAAATAGTAGTTATTCAGAAAAGGTTAAACTGTATGACACCTTTGGAATACAGGCAATATCTGCGTTCAGTAGCATAAAAAATGACACCAACCATAATGATTGGTGTCAGAGATTTTTATTTTTTCATCTGTCTACTTGACAGGGAGCAGTTCATTTTGGACTCAGGCTTTTGCTTAACGAATACCTATTTGCTAGAAGTAATGGCTACAGCATCGGCTGCTTCACATATGCCGCCGAGAGCAACGAATAAAATTTGTTATACATTAATAGCGCTAATTGTGCCTATAGTCGGTCCAACTTCCTCCTCAACAGGGCATTCGGCTTCTTCATTTATATATGTCGGCGTACAAACAGGGATGGAGTAAATATAACATAGTAAGTTATCTCTAATGATGTTCTTTTATATGAGACCATCTATGATGGTATTGGTAAGTACCTATGTTATAATGATTATAAGATGGCTACAGTCTTTGTTTGTTTGATAAACGTATTCATTTAGGCTATAATATTGAAGATATAATAAAGAAAATTCAGGAGTTGATAAACTTATGTCACAGTCAAATCAATCTACGATAGAGACAGTAAATGATATAAAATACTATACAATTCGAACCTTCGGTTGCCAAATGAACCATCATGACTCTGAACGATTAGCTGGTCAACTTAAAAGTATTGGCTATGAATATACTGAGGGTTTAGAAGAGGCTAGTTTTATTTTAATCAATACTTGCTGTGTGCGAGAAAGTGCTGAAAAAAAGATCTATGGTAAGATTGGAGAACTAAAAAATTTAAAGTTAAGCAATCCGAATTTAATTGTGGCTGTTGCTGGTTGCATGGCCCAAAAAGATAGAGAAAAATTATTTAAAAAGGCTCCCCATATCGATTTAATTATTGGTACACATAATGTACATCAATTAGTAGAGCTTGTTAAAGAATTAGAAGAATCCAAAGATCGTGTATTAGCAGTCTGGGATCAAGCTGAACGCTTAGCACCTGACGTACCGACTATACGCCGGGGAAAAATTTCAGCTTGGGTGCCAATTATGTATGGTTGTAACAATTTTTGTACTTATTGTATTGTTCCCTATGTTCGGGGGCGTGAACGAAGTCGTCCTATAAATGATATCATAGAGGAAATTCATCAATTAGGTATAGAAGGATATAAAGAAATTACACTGTTAGGACAAAATGTCAATTCCTATGGCAATGATACGAAGGAATATGGGGACTTTGCTGATTTACTGCAAGCAGTTGATAAAGTGGAGACCATAGAACGTGTTCGATATATGACATCCCATCCTCGTGATATAAACGACAAAGTAATTGATACTATTTTAAATAGCAAAAAAATATGTGATCATTTTCATTTACCTGTCCAATCAGGTAGTGATACCATCTTAAAAATGATGAATAGAGGGTATACAACGGATTATTATCGTGAATTAGTAAAAAAAATTCGTAAGGCCATTCCAAATGCCAGTCTTACTACGGATATTATTGTAGGTTTTCCTGGTGAAACAGATGAATTATTTCAAGAAACCCTTGAATTTCTTCAAGAAATTCGTTTTGATGCTTCCTATACATTTTTATATTCAAAACGTTCAGGTACACCAGCAGCTACTATGACCGATCAAATACCTTTAGTGGTCAAAAAAGAAAGACTGCAAAAGCTAATGGATATACAGAACGATATTAGTTTAGCAATCAATCAGCAGCTTACCGACAAAATAGCAACTGTTATAATAGAAGGTCCTAGTCAAAAGGACGAGAACAGACTTATGGGCCGTACTACCACTAATAAAATAGTTTTATGGGATAAACAAGGTACGGAGGAAATTGGCCAACTCGCTAATATCAAGATTACAACTGCACAAACTTGGATATTAAAAGGAAAATTAATAGATTAACTTATCTCCTCACTTATAATAATAGCTTTTAAATCATAAGCCCTATACTGTAAAGAGAGGAGCAAATAAAAATGACAGTAAAGTATACTCCCATGATGGAACAATATTTAGAGATTAAAAGTCAGCATGAGAATGAAATTTTATTCTTTCGTATGGGAGATTTCTATGAAATGTTCTTTACGGATGCAGAATTAGCATCACGTGAACTAGAAATTACACTTACTGCAAGAGATGGTGGGCAACGTGTTCCTATGTGTGGCATACCTTATCATGCAGCAGATAACTATATCGCGAAATTGATTAGTAAGGGTTATAAAGTAGCTATTTGCGAACAAGTTGAAGATCCTAAGCAAGCCAAGGGTATTGTTAGGCGTGAGGTTGTTAAAATCATTACCCCGGGTACTATCATCGCAGAAAATCTTTTGCCGGATAATAGTAATAATTACCTTGCAGTATTATATGAAGAAGAGGAAGAGCTAATCCTTGCTGCTGCAGATATTTCTACAGGGGAATGTTTCTGGGCGACCTTTTCTGGTTCTCAACGATTAACGGGACTGTATGATCAATTATTTCGATTAATGCCTACGGAGTTAGTATTAGCAAGTAAAATCGAATACATTGAAAAACTGAATACCTTTATTAGTAACCGCATACCTCATTGTACCCATACAACCTTAACAATTGATAACTTAAAATTAGCTAGTGATTTGCCAAGTCAGCATTTTACGTCAGAGGATTTGCCTCAACAAGACGTAGCTCTTACTGCTATTGGTTGTTTATTATATTATTTGCATCAGACAGTAAAAACAGATTTGTCACATATAAATCAACTCATAAAATATAATGCATCAGAATATTTAACCATTGATTCAACTAGTATGCGTAACTTAGAAGTGACGCGCAACGTACGAGATGGTGGTAAAAGAGACACTCTACTTTATGTATTAGATTATACAAAAACAGCAATGGGCGGGCGATTGCTCAAAAAGTGGTTGGAATACCCATTGATGAATGCTACTCATATTATACAGAGACAAGATTCTATTGCAGAACTTCTAGAAAAGCCCACATTACGTCAAACGATCCATGAAACATTAACTAATATTTATGATCTTGAACGAATTCTAACTCGTATTGAAGTAGGCACTGCAAGTGCTCGTGATTTAATTGCACTAAAATCCTCATTGATGGTACTACCTACGATAAAAGCACAACTACAAATTGCTAATACTACATTTTTAAGTAACTTGCACTTTTATCTACATACCCATGTGGAGCTTGTAACCTTAATTGATACTGCTATTGTAGATAACCCGCCATTTTCTGTGCGTGAAGGTGGATTAATCAAACAAGGTTATGATTTGGAATTAGATGAGTTACATACCATAGCACGAGATAGTAAGCAATTTGTGCAAAATATCGAAGCGAGGGAAAGAGAAGCAACAGGGATTAAATCTCTCAAAGTCGGCTATAATAAAGTCTTTGGTTACTATATCGAAATTACCCATTCCCATACAGCTTCTGTACCACTTAGCTATGTCCGTAAGCAAACATTAGCAAATGCAGAACGTTATATTACGCCTGAGTTAAAAGAATTTGAATCCAAGATTCTCGGTGCTCAAGAAAAGATAGTAACGACTGAATATTACTTGTTTTCTAAAATCCGAGATCATATTAAAACATATATTAAAGAAATTCAAGAAACAGCCAGACAATTAGCACAGCTCGATGCCATTATTAGTCTAAGTGAAGTCGCCTTTCGCCATAATTATATTAGACCTACTATAACCCAAACGAAAGAAATTAATATTAAAGATGGTCGCCATCCTATAGTAGAAAGGCTATTAAAACAGGAACTCTTTGTGCCTAATGATAGTGAACTAAATCACCATAGTAATGAAATTATGATTATTACCGGCCCTAATATGGCAGGTAAATCTACTTATATGCGACAAGTTGCACTACTTGTACTTATGGCTCAAATAGGTAGCTTTATTCCCGCCCGTGAAGCTGTTATTAGCCCCGTCGACCGAATCTTTACCAGGGTAGGAGCTAGTGATGATTTGTCAACTGGACAAAGCACATTTATGGTAGAAATGAATGAAGTTGCACAAATACTGAAACATGCTACACAGCAAAGTTTAATTATTCTAGATGAAATAGGACGGGGGACAAGTACCTTTGATGGTATGAGTATTGCTCGTGCCGTCATTGAATACATCAAAGAACGTATTAAAGCTAAAACACTATTTGCAACCCATTATCATGAGCTTACAGAATTAGCAGATTATAATAAGACCGTTAAAAATTATTCAGTAGCAGTAAAAGAAAGAGGAAGCGATGTTGTTTTTTTACGTCGTATTATCCCGGGTGGTGCAGATAAAAGCTATGGTATTCATGTAGCCCAGTTAGCTGGATTACCACAAAAAGCAATTAAAAGAGCACAAGAACTTTTAGAAGAATTGGAACAAAATCATGTACAAGCCCAAAATGGCCCTGTAGCAAATCATGCAGTTACCACTACTCCTATGTCGCTATTTGCCTCTACGACTGTAGATGAATTATTATCAATAGACATTACGACAACTACCCCCATTGAAGCGATCAACATTCTCTATCGATTACAAAATCAGGCAAAGCAGGAGTCAGGCAAATTATGAATTTAATTCACGTATTAGATGAAAATACAGCGAATAAGATTGCTGCTGGAGAAGTAGTGGAGCGGCCATCATCCATTGTGAAAGAACTTGTTGAAAATGCTATTGATGCGAAAAGCAGCAATATTGAAATCGAAATTACTGATGGTGGCATTAGTTTTATTCGTATAACAGATGATGGTATAGGTATGAGTTCTGAAGATGCACGGCTTGCTATACTACGTCATGCTACGAGTAAAATTAGTGTAGTGGAAGATTTATCAACCATCACTTCTTTAGGATTTCGTGGAGAAGCACTTCCTAGCATTGCAGCAGTGTCGAGATTTTCCTTAACCACTCGTCTCCATGATAATCAACCATTAGCAACTTATGTGGAGGTAGTAGGAGGTGTTACCACTGATATCCGTGAAGCTGGGGGTAATGTAGGCACAAGTATTGTTGTTAAAGATCTATTCTTTAATACTCCCGCTCGCAAGAAGTTCTTAAAAACTCCCTCTACTGAAAGTTCCCATATTCATGATATTTTAACGAAAATTGCGTTATCGTATCCTAATATTGCTTTTAAGTTAATTAATAATAATCGTTTGGTGTTATCTACTCCTGGTAACAACCAGTTGCAGGATACCTTAACAAGCATATATGGACAGAAAATTGCCCCTGATTTATTGCCGATTCATTATGATAATACAGTTGATAATATTAAAATATCAGGCTATTTATCTAAACCGACCTTACTAAAAAGTAGCCGTCAATGGCAAACTATGATTGTGAATGCACGAGTAATTAATAGTCGCTCTATCGCAAAAGCTTTGGATAATGCGTATCATTCGTTATTACCCAAAAGTGGCTATCCTTTAGCTGTTTTAAATATTAAGGTTCTTACAGATACTATTGACATAAATGTTCATCCCCAGAAAAGTGAAATTAAATTTAGTGATGAACAAAAAATATTTAGAGCTGTATATAAAGCTGTAATAGATGTTTTGTCAGCACCACATACTCCTGACCAATTAGCAGCAACTGTTGAATTTAAACCTAACTCTTATCAACCTACCCATAATCATTACGCTAGTAATGATTATAAAAAATCCTCTCATAGCAGCTCTTCTCCTATTCACTTATCAAGTTCTTGGCAAGAAACACCTCTTCCTCTAACGGTAGCGCGAAATATATTAGAGGAGAAGGAACAGACCATATCTTTTGATACATCCATTCCTAATGTGCCGCCACAAGTTATAGAAGAGTCTCAATTTGCCTTATATCCGCTTGGACAAGTCGATGATTGTTTTATTATAAGCAAAGGTTCTGACGGTCTATACATTATTGACCAACATGCAGCTCATGAACGTATTCTCTATGATAAAATGAGTCAACATACAGATCGTATTCCTTCACAACAGTTGCTGGTACCTTTATTTATGGATTTTGATACTACTGAAATTAATATTATTTCAGAATATCATGATACTTTTTATAAATTAGGATTTACTTTAGAATTAGTTGGTCCAAATACTATGCGATTATCGGAATTGCCTAGTGACATTCCATTATCAGAAACAGAGTCTTCCATTAGACAAATCTTAGAATACATTCAAAATATGCACAATCCTAATCCTCAAGAATTACGTCATAATTGCCTGCAAATTGCAGCTTGCCGTGCTGCGATTAAGGCTGGAGAAACACTTAACATGAGACAAATGCAAGCTTTAATCAATGAACTATGTAATACCAACTTACCTTATACTTGCCCTCATGGACGACCTGCGATGATTCGTTTTACGCCGAAAGATTTAGATAAAATGTTTAAGCGTACATAAATTCCGAGTAATGTGACTATACATTAAACATGCTTTCTGCATAAGATAAAAATATTAAATATTTGTATAGATAATAGGTGATAGAATGGACTTATTAGTAACAACAATACAATCCCCTTCCTGCACTATAGAAGAATTAGCACTGCAGATAGCCACAACATTACAAGTACCTTTTATCCCTCGAGATCGGCATTCACTTAGTTCGCTAAAAAACCATTATCAAGTTGAGAATATAGTTGTCATCACTAAAAATGGTCCTATTGTCCATACTTTGGGCGGTGAGTATTTTTTTCATCTCAATATGGCCGAATTGCGCATAAAAAATCTAACAAATGGTAAAAATGACCATATGATGACAGCTATGTCATTAACAGCAGGTATGTCTGTGCTAGATTGTACATTAGGCTTAGCTACAGATGCAGTTGTGGCTAGTTTCATCGTTGGCCAGACAGGAAAGGTCGTTGGCCTAGAAACTTCACCAATCCTTGCCCTTATTGCCAGTTATGGATTGCAACATTTTACCCATGACAACGAAGGTATTACTAAAGCATTGCGCCGTATTCAGGTAATACCGAAGCATTGTTACGAAGTTCTTATGAGTTTGCCTGATAATAGTTTTGATATCGTATTTTTCGATCCCATGTTTCGTCAGCCAATCTATAGTAGCTCGAACTTGAAACCCTTACGCTACTTGGCTGATAATAGCCCAATAACAGAAAGTGCTCTTGCAGAAGCATGCAGAGTGGCAAACAAGCGGGTAGTTATTAAAGAAACATCTCATAACAATGAATTTGAGCGCTTAGGCATTACTACTACCTACGGTGGAAAATATAGTAGTATTCAATATGGCGTTATTAAGGTGGAAAACTAAAGTATGGAGAGTTTAATTGCTGTTATAGGACCAACTGCTGTAGGTAAAACGAAAGTTAGTATTGATTTAGCAAAAATGTTGAACACTGAAATTATCTCAGGTGATTCCATGCTGGTGTATCAAGAGATGAATATCGGAACTGCCAAACCCTCAAGTGACGAACAATCTAATATAGCTCACCATCTAATGGACATTTTGGAGCCACAAGCAGAATTTAGTGTAGTTGACTTTACAGAACTGGCCAGCCAACACATTACAGCTATAAATGCGAAAGGGAAAATACCCATTTTGGCAGGTGGTACTGGATTGTATGTAAAAGCCTTATTGGAAGGTTATAAGTTTAACCCCACACCTAGTGATGATAAGCTGCGTGCACAACTTGATGATTTAGCAAAAGAACATGGTAATCAATATCTTCATGATAAATTGGCAGAAGTATCCCCAGATACTGCAGCACGTTTGCATCCTAATGACATACGTCGTATCATCCGTGCTTTAGAGATATTTTATCTTAGTGGTGATACTATATCCCAAAATAAACATACAGATCAGCATAATCTCCTCTACGATACTGTTGTTATTGGACTTACCATGGAACGAAATTTATTGTATCAACGTATAAACCAACGAGTCGATTTGATGATTGCTCAAGGGTTAGTGAATGAAGTAGCTAGATTATTGGAGTGTGGCATACCAGTTAATTGCCAAGCTATGCAGGGTATTGGTTATAAGGAAATTATAAAATACTTGCAGAAAGATATAGATTTACCTACTGCAATTGATAGCATTAAACAGGCAACTCGGAACTTTGCTAAACGTCAATTAACTTGGTATCGCAAAATGCCATATATTATATGGTTTGATGTAAATAATTTTGCAACTCATAATGACATGATGGAAACTATTTACAAACAAATTGCAGGAAAACTAAAGTATAGAATCGAATAATTAAGTTAAGAAATAAAAAAACGGAGGGGTTTAACTATGATAAATAAAGTTATTAATTTACAAGATAGTTTTCTAAACCAAATCCGCAAAGAAAACAATCTACCTGTAATTATTTATCTTATTAATGGTTTCCAACTAAGAGGTGTTGTTAAAGGTTTTGACAACTTTACTGTAATTATAGAAAATGATGGAAAGCAACAATTGGTATACAAACACGCTATATCAACCATTACGCCTCTAAGGCCACTATCGTCTAGCCTCCATGAACGGAAAGATGATAGCAAAGCTGATAAGCAAACTTAAAAAAATATTCTAGGCATTTGCCTAGAATATTTTTTTGTGGAATTAGAAAGTATAGTGATTTTTTGATTCCAAGTAAGAATGATTAAGGTTTCTGTCTACGTTTTTTGAGGACTTGGCTAAGCCAAGTCCTTTCTTATCACCATTTGTTGCGTTATGAATATAATGTATATCATCTATAGCCATAGGGTGAGGTGATTTAAAATGGCCTATGTTTGTCTACAGGATATTTTTATAGCTGTTGAAAATGGTGAAATTTCACCTGCCCAAGCATTTAAGTCTCTACGAGAAATGGATAATATAACTGCCTATCACACAAAAGTAGATAATCGGCAAAAGCAAATAGAAGAAATTTTATATGAGCTAGATCATTTAATAGGGCTATCGGAAGTAAAAAAATTAGTGAGAGAAATTTATGCATTTATTGAAATTCAACGTCGTCGTGCACAGGAAAAACTAAATACTGAGCCATTAGTGATGCACATGATCTTTAAAGGTAATCCAGGGACGGGAAAAACTACTGTGGCTAGAATTTTAGGAAGAATTCTACGCGAAATAGGAGTATTACAGCGTGGTCATCTTATTGAAGTAGAAAGAGCAGATTTAGTTGGAGAATATATTGGACACACAGCTCAAAAAACGCGAGAACAATTAAAAAAAGCGTATGGTGGTATTTTATTTATTGATGAAGCATATTCCTTAGCTCGGGGCGGTGAAAAAGATTTTGGTAAAGAATCTATTGATGTGTTGGTGAAAGCTATGGAAGATCATAAAGATGAGCTAATCTTAATTTTAGCTGGTTATCAGAAAGAAATGGAATCTTTTTTGCAAACCAATCCAGGTTTGCGTTCTCGATTTCCAATTCATATCGATTTTCCGGACTATAACCAACAAGAACTTTTACATATAGCTGAACAACTATGCGCGAAACGGCAATATACCTTGTCATTAGACTCGCAAACACTATTATTAAAAATGTTACTACAACAAAGTAGTAACATTGAAAACTTCGGTAATGCTCGGACAGTTCGTAATATAATTGAAAAGGCAATTCGTCAGCAAGCTGTAAGATTAATGACGAAAGACAATATTACTAGGCAAGAACTCATACTAATTGAACCAATTGATTTAAAGGGGGTAAAAGAGTGAGAGAACTTACTGTGGTTGGTCGTCCTAACTCAGGTAAAACTATGTTTACTCTCAATTTCGCCTCTTATATCGGTATTAAAACAGTCGATATAACCTTTCGTACTTTCGATGATTTAATTACTTGCCGGCATTTTACTATTGAAGATGCAAAAAGAGAATTATGTAGTAATGCAATGCATAAAACAAAATCGCTGCAATCATTAGTTCTTAAAATTGCTCTGGGAAAAACAATAGTAAATTTTAAGCTTACTGATACTTGTGGAATTGGTGAAAAAATACATCAAGAAGAAAAAATTCGTCGTGGTATGGCCCAGACACTGAGTTTAATGCGTTGTGCAGATTTTATTTTTCACGTTATTGACTTATCCTATATATCTAAAGATTACATAGCTAATCCTAACACTATTGATCATGAAATATACAATTATGGCATAATTCGTAATTCTTATGCTATTTTAGCAAATAAAACAGACGTTCCTTTTGCAAAAGATAATCTTGCCAAATTATCTTATATTTTTCCCAAAGCTACCATTATACCTATATCAGCATTGTTAAGCCAAGGCTTAAAAGAGGTGAAGACTTGT
Organism: uncultured Pelosinus sp.; assembly: GCA_963526645.1. Lineage (GTDB taxonomy): Bacteria > Bacillota > Negativicutes > DSM-13327 > DSM-13327 > Pelosinus. The sequence continues at coordinate 103,376 of CAUROG010000008.1, forward strand.
GTGGCCCGCAATGTTTGAATTTATGAGTGCAACTTGCTCTGTGATATTTTGCGCCATTGCGGTTAAATTAGCCGATGACTATTTAGATCAAGATATGGATAAAAGTGAGCATAATTTTTCAAACAAGTTAGGGAAAGGAAGTATGTTATATGGTATGCTATCAATGGCACTTGCAGTGAGCCTAAATGCTTCGATAAGTGTACCTTTATTCTTTGCTAGCTATATTATTGGTATGTTTCATGACTTAAAGTGTTATTTCCCTAGTCATCTCAATGGATTTGAAGAATCAATTTTGGTATTGATACTAGGCATTTTCTTCTGGGGCTGGCAAAGTATGTTATTTTCCATCTTATTTGTTATATCAATACAACTACTAGATGATTGTATCGATAACTATACGGATCAGCTAATTGGACATCGTAATTGGGCTCATCGTCTTGGTAGAGTTGAATGCTTCTTATTATTCTTATTTAATTTACTTGCGGCTTGGCTGATTGACGAACATGCGTTCCCTGCAGTGTTTTTGGGGACGGTGGTCTTTTATGGAACAATACTGTTTTACCAGAGAGGTAGATTATAATGCTATGGATAGGGATAGCAGGTGTGAGTGGATTGTTAATAGGATACATATGGGGGAAGCGTGACGGGGTGATCTGTGGAAATCAGCAAAGAGCTGTTAGTATACCTTTATTATTAAGGCAAGAATCATTTGAAAAAGGTTATTGTGTAGTCTGTCATGAACCGAAGAAAAAGCGAATTATCTATAAGTTAAGGGGACAATATGGGAAACGTAATTGAGTTTACTTAGTAATTGTTATATAGTAAAAAGAGGAATTTATAGATGTGTATATAATATAACTATATATCGCAATATTTTACAAAATATTTATGACATATTCGTAAGAATGATAAATGTTTTAAGTAGTCAAATAAATTAGCTATGGTGGGGTTTGATGCAATATATCATAATTACTTTATTAGCCATGATAATCTCTGCACTTCTTGTTTTCTTATTAGCCAATCGATTAAATATGCACATAAAAATAAAACCTCTTATTTTATGCTTATGCTGTGCACTTTTAATCAATATAGTCTTACCACGAATTATAATAGGATTTGTTGGTGTAATGGAAACAGTAGGTATTTTAGCAATTTTCATAATTATCTTTGCATACAGTATTACTTATTACAATGATAAGTTCAGCAAACAAAACGATCCTAGCAATGCATTAACTCAAACCTCTTTAGCTGTACAAGCATGTACTGGCCAGCAAGGAATCAATTGCCTTGCTAAGAGAGAGGAAACACTTAAATTTATATATCAAGAAAAGGAATCTGAATCTTTTGAAGAAGGACTTCCATGGGAAAAACCAGAAATCATAATAGCTGATGCTTTAGGATTATCTGCTACAGAAACAATTGCTGAAGTTAATGCAGTAGAGAAGATGTATAATGTATCTGTACCAGAAGAACAAAATAAAAGCACTGTATTAGAAGATGGTGATGGGGTAATAACACAGAATCATAATCACTTCGATAGCATGGATGCAAATGTATCTTTTAATGAAAAATTATCGTCCTCAATTGCAACAATTGAGATAGACAAGATAGAAGATGCATTTGAATTAGCGATTCAAGAACAAGTTGCGGTGTCAGAAGATAATTATGAAATTATGATAAATTACAATATCCAAAATGATACAAAAGAACTAGATTTAATAAATAAATTTGAGCAGATAGATGATCAGGTACTGGAATTAGACGTAAAGAATCATGAACCACAACTACCTATTAATAGTTGCGGTTCCACTTCAAATGACTTAGATAGTTTGCTAGACCTTGCCTTTGTGTATAAAGAACAACGCAACTTTAGTCAAGCTCTTAGTGTTTTTCGTCAGGCATTAATTTTATATCCTAGCAGTGAAGTGGCACCATTTTTGGTAATGGAGATAGGCGCCATTTTAAAAAATAATGGACAATATAATGAAGCGATTAGTGTTTTTTGCGAAGGTAAGAGACTTTTTGGAGTACAAAAAGACAATGTGTTTGAACTGGAATTTGTGAAAACGATTGCTTACTTACGCATTGTAAAAAATATATTGCTTCAACATCATTTGAATTTCATTCCTTTTAATAATATTCCAGAGTATATATTAAAGGAAATTGATGGCGAATTTCGCGAATGGCAGAATTCGTTGTAATTATGATAAGTAGATCGTTGCCACTCCTTTTTTAGTAGTATCTCAAGAGGATTTTTCTTTAATGGTAATTATCAACTAGCAGCTTCCATTCTAGCTTTCTTTTTAAGTTGGAACTATAGTCTAACCTATAAGATTTCAGAAAGGTATAAGCTATAAACTTTTGTTGACGTGATATGTAATATAATGTAGAATTAAATAAATATGTATATTTAGCAAACTCATCCAAAGGTGAGGACGCAAAGCTATGGGTCTAAGGGATATAGTATCCTATGATTGCCAGGTTGCCGATTCAATTAAGAATTGTAATTAGCACCAGTGTATTGTAGACCTGGTGCTAATTTTTTTATATAACTTTAAAGAGAGAGTAATTACTTACGAAAAATCATTTCGACCGGTGAAAAATCTTCCCACAAAAAGTATGCGGAATGCTATAAATTTGGATCAAGAAATCCTTGACAAACTGCTTCGGCGAATGGTGAGAGGCTATTAAATAATATAGGAGGGCTATTAATGAAAAAAAGTATTGAAATTATTGGATTGCCAGTTATTAGCATTGTTGAAGGTACAGAGTTAGGAACGGTTAAAAATCTTCTTATCAACCCTGCAGATGGTTCTGTGACCATATTGATTGATGATGCCAAATGGTATTGGGGAGCTAAATTTTTACCTTTAGCAGCAGTTACGGGATTAGGTGAATATGCAATAACAATAGAAAACAGTGATGCAATATTAACACTTACAGATGCACCAGAGGTTGAAAAACTAATTGTTGCGGATCTTAAAGTCATTGGCACAAAAGTTTTGACTAAGAATGGTCGTATTCAAGGGAAAGTAACTGAAATTTTTATAGATAATTCAGGAAAAATTGTAGCTTGTGAAATCGAAGATCTTAATGGTGAGACTACTAATATTGATGCACAGCATATTTTAACTTTTGGTAAAGATGTCCTTATTATTTCCGATGGAAATGAGATCGTGACAGGGAGTCCAATCGTTAAAAATGTAATATCGTCTTCTGCAAAAGATTCGCTAATTCCACCTGTTGTTCCTGAAATAAAGCAGCAAGAGGAACTAAAAGCATCTGTGAGCGATGATTCAGCTAGAAAGTTTGATGAAAAAAACCGCAAATATTTAATTGGGAAAAAAGCTAGTCGCCGAATTGAAACAGCTAACGGTCTACTCATTGTAGAAGAAGGCGGAGAAATCACTGAAGAAATATTACAAAAAGCAAAGTTAACTGGTAGTTTTGTAGAATTGTCAATGAACATTCAATAAATACAATATCAAATCTCCCCAATTATGGTAATTTTCATTGCCCTTTTACAAGTAAATCCCCGCTCTGAAAGCGGGGATTTACTCTCTCTTGATAGCTGATGAAATAATTGGAATGGGGTTATGAAAATATGAATGGTACAATAAAACAACGCGCTAAAAATATAATATTCTTTGTTAGTATTATTATATTATTTAGTTTGACGGGATTCATTGCCACTAATGCAGCTTTGGATGTTTGTGATACTATCTATGATGGTATTTTTATAGGTGATATTCCAGTGGGTGGATTATCAATTGACGAAGCAAAGAATAAAATCAATAACCTAAAAAATCAAACTGTCAATTCATCAATTTCCTTAACATTTAAAACGCAAACGTGGTCTATTGATACAAAAGACATTGATTTAGATATTGATGCAGATAGTCTTGTGCAACAAGCTTATAATATTGGGCGCATTGGCAATGTAGCTAAACGTTTACAAGAACGGTATATAGTTGTAAATCAGGGTTATACCATACCGTTGGCATTACATTATAATCATACGAAACTGCAGGGGGTTCTTAATGGTATTGCAGATATCATATATAGTAGACCACAAAATGCTTCACTCAAATATCAGAATTCTAATATTACTATTCAATCTGAAAAAAATGGCTATAAAGTTGATGTAGAAAAGACTTGGGCCGATTTAACTGCTATTATAAATATTCATATACCTTTTACACTTGAGCTTACAGTTAATGAAATTCCACCCCAAATTTCATCAAAAGATTTAATTGGTATTGATAGTTTACTTTCTATATATACTACTCAATTCGATCCTGATAATCAAAATCGTTCTAAAAATATTAGCTTGGCTGCTCAAAATACCAATAATATTTTAGTTCGTCCAGGTGAAATATTCTCCTTTAATAAAAATGTGGGAGAGCGCTTAGCAGAAAATGGTTATAAAGAAGCTCCTGTATTTATTGATGGAAAACTAGTATTGGATTGGGGGGGCGGCGTATGTCAGGTAAGTAGTACTTTGTATAATGCTGCACTGCTAGCAGATATGGGTATTGAAGAGCGAACATCGCATTTTCATCCGCCAGCCTATGTTCCTTTAGGGCAGGATGCAGCTGTTGCTGATAATCTATTGGATTTTAGATTTAAAAATACAACAGATCATAATATTTATATTACAACTGAAGCCTTAAATAAGGCGATTGTCGTTCAGATCTTCGGGAAAAATAACCCCATTCCTTCAGATATACAGATTATAGGTACTAATAAAAAAGTACTAGAGCCCAATACTATTATCAAACAAGACCCGACTCTTGAGTTAGGAAAGCAAATTGTAGAATATGAAGGAGAAAAAGGTTTTCAAGTTACAACCTATAGGATTAAGGTTGCTAATGGTAAAGAAATTAAGCGGGAGCATTTAGCTTATGATGAATTTAAGGCAGAAGATAAATTAGTACGTATTGGTACTAAGAGGTTATCGAATCAGATAACTAAATAATTATTCTAGAGAAAGTAATGCCTTCCGTCTACCAAACGGAAGGCAAATTCATGTTATTTTATGTATATCTATATAATGTCTTATCAATAATAAAATAGCTCGATAATTAAAAATCTATTTGCCTACGGAAATATGTAGTATAATCAATAGTATCTCACGTACAAAATAGAGTAATGATTAGCTATGGAATCCCTAAATTTTTCCGAAATTAAGATAAAGGACTAAGGTTCAGATGGAGTAACTCCATCTGAATCTTAGTCGCTCTAGAGCTCCCGCTTGCAATGGATGGGAGTCTTAGAGCGACTTGGTCAACGGATAAAATTATCACAAAGTAAATAGAATTTGAGGAGTGTGAAATAATTGCCAACAATATATGGAGAAATTACTGGTATACGAAAGAGTAGCATTAATAGGCTAGAGGAATTATATGGATTTACCATCCCCTTTGGACAGGTTATAACATCTGAACTATCACAAAAATTGATTGATCTTACAACAGACTTAAATCGCGAAATTGTTGTGTATATTAGCCGTAAAGGACAGATTACTTGCGTAGCAGTAGGTGATGTCTATACTGTAGTATTACCTGAGATTGATGGACGACGTTCTATTAACCGTTTGAGTGGTATTCGTTGTATTCATACTCATCCTAGTGGTGAAACAGAGCTTAGTGGTGTAGACGTAGCTTCATTAAAAGAAATGCGTTTTGATTTAATGGCTGCACTTGGGCGAAAAGATGGAGTCATACAAGCAAGCTTTGGTATTATTACTAGTATTGAAAATGATCGATTTAATACACAACATGTTGGTCCATTATCCTTAGAGGAATTTATAGAGTTGGATATTACATATTTGACTGCACAAATTGAGCGTCAATTGGATTTAAATACTAAAACTAGTGCCATTGTAGAAGTGGAGAAAGCTCTGTTAGTCGGATTGGAAAAACAAGGGAAATGGGCAATTGTTGACTCATTAAAAGAATTGGCTCAATTAGCGGAGACAGCTGGTGCAGAAGTATTAGGAATGACATGGCAAAAGAGGGATCGCCCAGATTCAGCTTTATTTATTGGACGTGGTAAAGTGCAAGAAATCAGCTTATTGCGTCAGGAGAAGAATGCGAATCTGATTATCTTTGATGATGAGTTATCACCTGCTCAACAACGTAATCTAGAAAGAGCCTTAGGAGTTAAAGTTTTGGATCGCACTGCTCTAATATTAGATATTTTTGCTCAACGTGCTCGTTCTCATGAAGGAAAGTTACAAGTTGAGTTAGCCCAACTCCGCTATAATCTTCCAAGGTTGGGTGGGCAAGGATTGGTCCTATCACGACTTGGTGGTGGTATTGGGACGAGAGGTCCAGGAGAAACAAAACTAGAAGTAGATAGACGAAGGATAAGAGATCGAGTCAATGATATTACAAGACAAATTGAAAACGTAAAAAACCAACGTAATTTACATCGTAAACGCCGAGAGAATACACGGATTCCTACAATTGCTTTAGTCGGTTATACTAATGCAGGGAAATCAACGTTACTTAACACACTTACTGCGTCAGAAGTATTGGCTGAAGATAAACTATTTGCAACACTTGACCCTACCACTAGGAACATTGTTTTACCTAATGGACAACAAGCTTTAATAACAGATACAGTAGGCTTTATTCAAAAGCTTCCACATCAATTAATTGCTGCTTTTCGTGCTACATTAGAAGAGGTAGTGCAAGCGGATATTCTTTTACACGTTGTTGATGCTAGTCATCTCCAATATCAAGAACAAAGCCATGCTGTCTTTCAGGTGCTGCATGAACTCAATGCAGATACAAAACAATTAATTACAATTTTTAATAAAGTGGATAAAATTGAAGATCAAGGCATAGTGAATATGTTGTTGAAGACAGAAAATAGTGTTATGGTTTCCGCTTTACATGGTAATGGTATTAAAGAGCTATTGTTGCTAATTGAGAGATTTATTAAGCAGCAAACAATTGATATGCATTTGCTTATACCTTATAACGACAGTGGTATAATAGCAAAATTATATGATATATCAAATGTTCACTCTACGGAGTATCGTGAAGATGGTATCTATGTAATTATTTCATTACCTCCAGACCAAGTTAATTATTTTAATAGATACGCTATAGGAGTGGAACAAGAATGACTAAATTCAGTAAAGAGATCCTAGAAATACGTAAACAAGCGTTGCAGCAAACTTCATCCTTTTTTGCTCATGTTGATGAAATTTCTGAAATGAATACTATTAAAGTTTTGGAAGCATTTCATAAACATAGAGTATCTGATTATCACTTTCGCACTACATCAGGCTATGCTTATAACGATGCAGGGCGGGAAAAGTTAGAAGATGTTTGGGCAGATATTTGTGGAGCTGAAAAGGCATTAGTGCGCACTCAATTTGTTTCTGGCACCCATGCTTTGGCTACTGTGCTCTTTGGCTTATTGCGCCCAGGTCATGAACTTTTATCACTAACGGGTGCGCCTTATGATACAATGCAAACAGTTATCGGCCATGCTTGCTCTTCTCCAGGTTCCTTAAAAGAATTTGGCATCAGTTATTCTGAACTTCCTATGATAGATAGTGGGGTAGATATAAAAAACATTGCCGCTGCTATGAAACCTAATACTAAGATGGTTCTGATACAAAGATCGCGAGGCTATAGTATGCGATCCCCGCTTACAATTACAGAGATCAAAGAATTATGTGCTCATGTGAAGGCAATTAACCCTGATTGCATATGTTTTGTCGACAATTGTTATGGTGAATTTGTTGATTCTTTAGAGCCCACAGCTGTTGGTGCTGATATTATGGCTGGTTCACTTATTAAGAATCCTGGAGGCGGTATTGCTCCAACAGGTGGGTATATCGTTGGGAAAAAGGAATTAGTCGAACAAGCATCTTATCGTATGACTGCACCTGGTATTGGAAGTGAGCTAGGAGCGTCACTAGTTGATAATCGGCTTCTTTTCCAAGGTTTATTCATGGCTCCCCATACTACAGCTCAAGCTGTAAAAGGCGCTATCTTTGCTTCCCTATTTTTCTCTTTATTAGGTTATAAGACCCTGCCTCATCCAAGTGAAAGACGCAGTGATATTATTCAAGCTATTCAACTTGATTCTCCGGAAAAATTGGTTGCTTTTTGTCAGGGCATACAGAAATACTCGCCGATAGATGCTCACGTGCGACCAGAACCAAGTGCGATGCCAGGGTATCAGGATGCAGTCATCATGGCTGCAGGGACGTTTGTCCAAGGAGCATCTATTGAATTAAGTGCTGATGGTCCCCTAAGAGCGCCTTACATTGTATATTTACAAGGTGGATTAACCATTGAGCATGCTATGATTGGTACTATGGGTGCTGCTGCTGAAATATTAAAATTAGAAGAAAGAAGTAAATAAGTAAAAGGCAACTACACCTCATTAGGAGGATAGTTGCCTTTTTGTTTATTCTATTAGGGGATTGATTACCCTTATCACATACTGCGAAAAATACCAACTACTTTACCTAAAATTGCTACATTTCGAGAGTAAATAGGAGACATACTATCATTTTCTGGTTGCAAACGTATAGTATCTTTCTCTTTAAAGAAACGTTTTACAGTAGCTTCTTCATTATCAAGTAAAGCAACTACAATATCATTGTTGTTGGCGCTTTTTTGCTTACTGACTAAGACGTAATCTCCATCTAAGATGCCTGCATTAATCATACTGCTTCCTTGAACTGTAAGCATAAACACGTCTTCGCTATTGCCAATTAGATTCTTGGGAAGTGAAAAAGTTTCCTCAATATTTTCAATTGCTAAAATAGGCTGCCCAGCAGTAACACGACCGACTAAAGGCACTGAGATAAATGTACTTTGCTTCCATGAGGAATCACCTAGTACTTCAATGGCTCGAGGTTTAGTGGGGTCGCGACGAATAAAGCCCATTTCCTCAATTTTGGCCAAATGACTATGTACTGTAGAACTTGAGCTTAGACCAACAGCCTTACCGATTTCTCTCACTGAAGGGGGATAACCTTTAGCGTGTAATGTATTCTTAATATAGGCTAAAATCTGATTTTGCCTAGTAGTTAACGAATTTTCTTTATCCACAGCTTCATCTCCTAAATTAAAATAAGTGCTATCCGAATAATTATAGTGAATGATTGTAATATTATAATCATTATAACAACTATTATTATAATTCGCAAACATTTGTTCGTTTTTTTGGTATTTAATTCTTGACCAGAACATATGTACTGTGATAAAATTCAACTATAGATACAAACATATGTTCGGAGGGGTTATATAGTGAATAAGTTAAATACTATGTGGATAATATTGATAATATTGGTAATATTGCTATATGATACTAATTTCACAATCGCTAATAAATATATAACATGCACCACGTACCAGATTGTTGATGTTAATAAAGGAGATTCGCTTTGGACTATCTCTGCAAAATACGTCACAGACAAAGAGGATATTCGCCACTTTATAGCAGCAATTAAGCATCTTAATCAATTAGATAATAATACTCATATATATCCTGGGCAGCTTCTCAAAGTCCCCGTTACATCAGATAATATTAAATTAGCACGAGAAACAAACTAAGCACGAATATATTGTGCTTAGTTTGTTTCTTACATTAACTAGATAGATAGATAGTGTAAAGTGTTTTTATCGGCGAGTACTTCTGTATGCCCTGACAAAAAGCAACCTTTATTTGTTTATAACAATAGGAAGACTTATAAGTTCTGATTTGGCCCCGTGCACTCCGCATTCTGGGCAAAGCCATGATTGTATCCGCAGTTTCCGTTGTATATTGCTAAAGTCATAGTCTACAATGATATATTTAGAAACCTTTTCTGCATGTTCACACCATAATTCTTTTATCATAGATACCCTCCTGAAATTCAGAAATTATAGAATTATTTGTTATTGTATTTTATTATCTTTTGCAGGGTATTATGCAATACTTATCATTGCAGAGTGTGTCTAAAAGATTTATTTTTTATCACTAATTTAGAAGCGCGAAAATTATGAGAAAAGCGCTATTAGTTTACTCATTAGGCACATTAAAGATAATTAATCCAGGAATCATTTTGTACGCCTTTACGTCAAATGTTACAAGAGCAAAGCCTTTTTCTAATGCGGTTGCAGCAACGATTGCATGCTCGGTAGTTATTTCAGGATAATGAAGTTTTAGGTTTCCGGCTTTCTGGGCGATGCATGAAGATAAAGGGAGAATGTTTACCGTAGTGAGGATCTTGGCGGTCACGTCCGGATCTAGCTGTGGTATCGCACAAAGTTCCACCTCTGAAATCACAGATAGCGCCGGCAAAGGTGCGTCACTTTGTGCTAAGGCTCGCAAAAAATCCATAGTAGCTTGTTGTCCTTTTAAATGAGATAGTAGAATTGATGCATCAATAAGAATTTGATTCATAATGAATAACCTCCATTAATGATTGTATTTTCTAGATTCCATTACTATTTTTAAGAAACTTTATAAAGAAGACTTGATTCAGGTTGAATTTTATATCACCGGAATCTTAGTCGCGCTTATCCTAAGGACTTAGCACTCTTAATTCCCGTTTGTAGAAGACAGGAATCTTAGAACAGTTTGATCATCAGATAAAATCTAGACCTCACTTTCAACTTCCTCCCTCTTTTTTAAGGTGCCAAATGTTTCTTCAAGTAATCTGAGTAGCATCTCTCTGTCTTTATCTATTTTGATACACCCCCCCTCTAATATAATTGACCCCTCTTCAGTTGTCTTTGCAAGCAGTATATCCTCTTCCTTAATTTCCAACATTTTTCGTATTTGGGATGGAATCGTTATTTGTCCCTTTGGATTAACCTTACATGAATATTTCATTCTTTGATCACTCTTTTCATATTTATAATAAAATTACGATTAAGAGAATATTATCATGAATAGTAGGAATCCTCAAGTAATGTTCCGATTATTTTATTGACTTATCCTACATATTGATATAAAATTTAATAAAAACTCAATATACGATAATTTAAGATTATCGTATATTGAGAAGTAGGATAAAGGGTGGAATTTATGAAAAATAGTATAATTACTACCAAAGGAGAAATTTCTTCTGATTTATATAATTCGTATATAGAACAAGGTAAAAAATTAATTATTAGTTCAAAGGCGGAAAATACTAGAAAAGCGTATTCTTCCGATTGGAAAGAATTTTCCGACTGGTGTAGAGAAAAAGGTGTATCTTCGTTGCCGGCAGATTCCGAAACAGTTGTTGCGTACTTATCTTACTTATTTACAGAAAAAAAGAGGCCTAGTACGATAGCTCGTAAAAAAAGTACGATTAGCCAAGCTCATGCAACTGCAGGCTATGATTCGCCAACAACAGCCAAAATTGTAACAGATACAATGAAAGGTATTAAGCGTGAATTGGGTATCATGCGTAATAAAAAGAATCCATTGCTGGCGCAGGATATACAGCAAATTTGCGACAAAAAAGAAGACCTAAGAGGTCTTCGAGATTGTGCATTATTGTTGATCGGGTTCTCTGGTGCTTTTCGTCGTTCTGAGCTAATTTCACTAAATGTTGAAGATGTTCGTTTTACAAGAGAAGGAATTCGTGTAATTCTTCGCAGATCAAAAACAGATCAGGAAGGTGCAGGAATGGAGAAAGGAATTGCTTATGGTTCCAATCCAGACACTTGCCCAGTACGTGTTTTGCAAGATTGGATTGAGGCTGCAAAAATCAGAGAAGGAGCACTCTTTCGTCAAATTAACAAATATGGTCAAGTATCAAAAAAAAGATTGGCATCATCTCACTCTGTAGCTAGAATTGTAAAAGAATATGTACAAAAAATCGGGCTTTCAAACGCCGAATATTCTGGCCATAGTCTGCGTGCTGGGTTTGCTACAGAGGCATCTGGTAACGGAGCATCTTTAGACGATATTATGAGACAAACTGGACATAGAAGTGTAGAAATGGTACGGGAATACATAAGGAAACAAAATCTTTTTAAAAACAATGCTTCAACCAAACTAGGGTTATAGATATATATATCTATATATATTTCTAGCCTACTAATAAGAGGTAATATATAAGCATTAAAGTACATCTTCTTTTATATTAGAAAACGAAGGCTTGCACCAAGGTCAGCGAAGGTACAAGTCTTCGTTTTACTTATGTAAATGAAAAGTCTTCTTATACTTTTCTAATTTACTAAAAATGCTTCTAAATTAGGACGCTTTTATATTTTTCATTTGATAGCATTATGGAGTTATGTGGTCCATATAATGAGTAAAAAGGGGGATGCAATCAAATGAATGATCAAAAAAATATTAAAAAAGACGCACCTCAAGAAATTCAAACGATAGAACTTGCCAGTGATTTTTTCAAACAATTAAGTCACTATATGGATGAATTCGACAAGGGGCTTAATCAAGAACATGAAGTTGGAATTAAGTTGGTAAATTTCGGTCAAACAGTTCAATTTACAGTACTTAATATTGGTTACTTTAATCCAAAATTAATTTGCTTCTATGGTGAAATGCCGGATGGATCAGCTATTCAATTAATTCAACATGTGAATCAAATTAGTTTTCTGCTCACGGCTGTTCAACGTAAGAATCCAGAAGAACCAAAACGTCCAATAGGTTTTTGTCCAGAGCTGCATCGATGTCAAGAAGGTTATCCTGCTTACTTACCTTTCAAAAAAATAGAAGATAAAAAGTAAACACCTTATTATTCGAAGCTAAGTCGCTTAACCGATACATTGACTTCCTTTACCAATAAACCTGTCATGTGCTCTACCATCGTTTTAATGCGTCTTTGAGCTTGATACGCAATATCCCATAAGGAGTTTCCATGCCGGACTGTGATATCTAATTGAATGGATATTCCCGTTTCTTTATCATGGGAGTTTTTTATGTTTATTTGACCAGTATTGGGGATCTCTGGATCAAGTGTAGCTACATAACCAACAATGGTGGCAATTGCAGCATCGGAGATGAGTAGTTTGCCATAATAGCTAAAGGTTGGGCGTACAATTGATTTTTCTCCAATTTTGCGTCGTCGTGCTTTTGGTTTTTTAAAAAAAATATCTAGGGGATCAATCAGATAGCCAGAGAAATGAGGTTTTAATTCAATGGTTGGTACGGGGATGATATGTTTTCCTTCTTTTAATCTACTCTCCCGTGCCTTAGCAATTTCAGCTGCTGTGGCAATATCCTCAATCATAATGATTTGTTGTATTTCAGGCAATTCTAAAATATGAACAATCTTTTCCACCATATTTACCGAAGTACCTAATACTAAAATACGTTTTGGTTTTACTTTATGGATTGCTTCTCTAACTTCTTGCGCATGATCAGCTTCCATAAAAATTGCACGTTTTACGGCCATTATTTTACTGGCTTCTTTTTTAGCAGAGTGACCGGCGACAATTTTACTATCTTTAATGAGCAAACCATCATCAATAATTGTATCAATATGATGTTCATGTGCTACAACTAATGCACGGTGACTTTTTCCAGTTCCGCTTGGCCCCACTAACGCGATGATATCCATCGGGTAGCCTCCTACTTTTTTATATATAGCAATAATGTTTCATAAATAAAAATAAACATCTTTTGAGATGTTGTCAAGTAAAAAAAAATGCAATCTGATTTTGATAGTTTTCTAAAAAAGATAAAATTCATATAAAATTCATATGCAATATTCCTAGTCGCTCGTTCCGCTGCGACTAGGAATATTTCTTAGTATCTGATTTAGAGTAAATGTTATCTTCATATTGTAATTACTTACTTAGCTTCTCTGCTAAATTTGCGGGAACAGTAAATAAGCCTAGCTTTTCTGGAAATCTAGTAGGGACAGCATGGAAATCCGATCCACCTGTTACTATCAACTGATATTGGTTTGCCAAGTCTAAATATTTATTGGTTTGTAGTGTATTATGCCTAGGATGATATACTTCCAAACCTAGAATACCTATATTAATTAAATCTAGCACAATCCTATCGTTACCAATTAAGCCAGGATGAGCTAATACTGGAATTCCACCAGCATTTTTTATTAAAGAAATGACTTGCAGTGGTGTTAATTTATAATGAGGTACATAAGCAAGTCCTTTTTTATCTAGCAATGTAGTAAAAGCATCAGAAACTGTAGAAAAGTAACCTTTTTCAATTAAGGCTCTAGCAATATGTGGTCTTCCTATAGAAGTAGCATTCTGTGCCAATTCGATTACACGTAAATAATCAATTATATAGCCTAAATTATTAAGTTTATGAATAATTTGCTTGGTGCGCTCATGACGATGAGTAACTAAAATATTTAATTGATTGCGTAATTCTAAATTGTAAATATCAATTTTGTATCCTAGGATATGAACTTCATTCTCAGGTAAATCGGTACTAAATTCGATTCCGGGAATGATGCAGATATTATTAGTTTTGTTCTCCAATCTCTCATATAGCTTTAACAAGCCGTTTACCGTATCGTGATCCGTAATAGAGATATAGGATAGACCTGCTTCAATGGCATATTTAAGAATCTCCTCAGGGGAAAGTCGTCCATCAGAAGCTGTAGTATGAATATGTAAATCTGCCGTCATGATTGGCTTATATTTTGAGCTAATTGTATTAAGGTTCTTGTACCTACGCCAGTTGCACCCTTAAGGTTATAACCATCTTCTTTTTCAATATTTGCAGTTCCTGCGATATCAATATGTACCCATGGGGTATTTTCAACGAACTCTTCAATGAATAAGCCAGCGGTAATAGCTCCTGCCATTCGGCCACCTGAATTCTTTAAATCAGCTATAGTGCTTTTAATGTCTTTTTTATATTCAATAAAGCTCGGTAATTCCCACATCTTTTCTCCCGTATCTGCAGATGCTTGTAATACTTGCTGACAAAGAGCAGTATTATTGCTTATGAGGCCGGAAGTTACACTCCCCAGTGCTACTACACAGGCACCAGTTAAAGTTGCTATATCGATGATCTGAGTGGCTCCTAGCTTATTAGCATAGGTAATAGCATCTACGAGAATAAGCCTTCCCTCAGCATCTGTAGAAATAATTTCAATAGTCTTGCCGCTCATGGAATAAATGACATCACCTGGCTTATAGGCACTCCCTGAGGGCATATTTTCAGTGCAAGGAATTATACCTAGAATATTGATTCTAGGCTTTAGCTTTCCAATCGCTGCCATGGCTCCTAATACTGCAGCCCCTCCAGCCATATCATCTTTCATTTCACCCATATTCAAGCTTGGTTTAATAGAAATACCACCGCTGTCAAACGTAACACCTTTTCCTACAAATGCTGTAATTTGTTTATTACCTACATCTCCAATGTATTTTAAAACAATCATTTTAGGTGGCTCGACACTACCTTGGGAGACTGCTAGTAACGTAAACATTTTTTCGTTTTCCATATCTTCTTTCTCTAATATTGATAATTCAAGATTACTTTCTTTAGCAATTTCTTGTGCATATAATGCCATTTTAGTCGGTGTCATATATTGAGATGGATGATTTACTAAGTCTCGAGCAAGATTGACACTTGGCCCTATAATGGATGCAGCACGAATGCCCTTATTTAGCGCTGCAGTATTTCTTTGATCATTTTCAATTAGAAATAAATTTCTAATAGTTTGATCAATAGTTTTACTTGTTTTATAGTAATTAAATTGGTATGTACCTAGCAGTGTACCTTCTACGATAGCTTGAGCAATTCTCTGAAGATCATTCGTATAGGTAATAAAATCAGAAGGAATAACAGCAACTGAAGAAGAATGAAGTTTTTTTGCTGCACGTAAAGCAGTTGCTGATAAAGAGCGGATTTTATTATTCGTTAGGTCTTCTTTTTTCCCCATACCTAATAATATAACATGCTTAGCGTTAATAGCTCCTAAAGTGTAAATAATAGTAGTTTCTCCAAAGTCGCTACAATTAGGTTGAGCTGAAATGATTGTACCGAGATAACCAGACAATGCTTGATCAAGCATCATTATAATCTTATTTGCTTCTTTGATATCTTTATATAAGTTAATAATTAAAGTATCACACGGTGCTTGAATTATTGAAGTATTTGTTACTGTTATGTCCATGGATTAACTCCTTCAACTTGTATTATATAATGAAACTCTCTTATTACATTATTGTACCCCAAATAAAATAGCTAAAACCTGCTCTGACGAACAGGTTTTAATTATTTATCGTGGTTGGACTATTAGTTTCATAGCAGTTCGTTCTTCACCATCAATTAAAATATCAGTAAAGGCAGGGATGCAAATAAGATCAACACCATGTGGTGCTACAAATCCTCTTGCAATTGCTACTGCTTTTACTGCCTGGTTAAGTGCTCCTGCGCCAATTGCTTGCATTTCAGCGCCACCACGTTCTCTTAGCACTCCAGCCAATGCACCTGCTACAGAATTCGGGTTAGATTTTGCTGATACTTTCAAGACTTCCATGTTTTTTAGTACCCTCCTTTAAGTTAGAAAAGCAAATGATAAAGTCCTTATTATATCAGTATTCGTTGCTAACCCAAAAAATTCCTTTTTTATCTAAAAGAAATAAATTTAAAATTTAAAATTTTCTTGTATTCGGGTGATATGAGCGACTTTATTAGTATCAGAATCAATAGTAATCATTGCAGCACAAAAAATTGTCTCAGAACCATTTGCTACAGTGAACTTAGTTGGCAAACCTGTTAAAAATTTTTTTATCACGGGTTCCTTATCTACACCTAAAATAGAATTCCAGCTCCCTACCATACCGATATCAGAAATATAAGCAGTGCCTTGTGGAAGAATACGCTCATCCGCAGTTTGAATATGTGTATGTGTTCCTGCGATACATGAAACTTGACCATCTAAATAATAGCCCAAAGCTAATTTTTCAGAAGTGGCCTCAGCATGAAAATCGATAATGATAATCTCACATGTATCCTTAATTTCCGAAAGAATCTGATTAACAGTGCGAAATGGGCAATCAATAGGAGGCATAAATACTCGCCCTAAAAGATTGATAATAGCGACTTTACGGTTTTTAATAGACAGTATATAATATCCTTTGCCTGGTGTACCAGGTGGATAATTTGCAGGCCGAATCAGATTGTTTTCCGTATCAATAAAATTTAAGACTTCTTTTTTGTCCCAAATATGATTTCCTGCTGTGATACAATCAATCCCCATTTCTGATAATTCTTCTAAGACCTTAGCCGTGATTCCAACTCCACCAGCAGAATTCTCACCATTAGCAATAATTAAGTCTAAATTATATTTCTCTTTTAAAAGAGGAATATAATGAGCTGCTGTACGTCTACCAGGTTGACCACAAATATCACCAATCATCATAATATTCATTTGACAATCCTCCATATTATAGGGAGTTTATAAATACTTAGTTATTTGTTAAAAACCAGAACTCTACCGTCTTCGCGAATGCCTATTAATCTATTTTCTGTATGGTGCTTTTTAATACTTGTTAACATATCTTCAATAACTTCCTCTTGAATAAGTAGATCTTCCTCTAATAGAGAATCATTAAAATCTGTAATTAGGTGGCTTTTTAATTTTCCGCGTAATAATGTAATCAGTAAAGCAATTTCGTTCTTAGAGATAGTATGTACATCTCTAAAGATACTTAACATACCAACCCGATCATAGGTATCTAATTGTATGTCTAATGTCTTAAACGATACATCTTCTAATGTAGTATAGGCAATTACGCTATTTAATAACAAGTTCTTAATATTGGAAAATTCTATTTCTGATGGTATTGTAGACATCATGAATGTTAGTTTTAACCAATTGTTATGAGGATCAAAACTGATAGTGCCAATTTCAGGATAACGTACAAGAATAGAAATCAATAAATTGACACCATCAGAAATCTGTTCATCATTTTGTTTATACTTAGGCATGAAAAATCACCGTCCAATAGTATGATTAAAGTATTAACTCGGTCTACTTATTCTCTAAAGTTTATAAGAACTCCTTTTTAAAATATATGGAAGAAATATTAAAACGACCTTTAGCTAAGGTCGTTTTAATATTTCTTATTTATTTCGCGTAATCTACAGCACGTGTTTCGCGAATTACAGTTACTTTTATTTGTCCTGGATATTCAAGATCATTTTCAATTTTCTTCACTATATCTCTTGATAATCGAACGGAAGCTAAATCGTCTATTCTATCTGGTTTAACCATAATGCGAATTTCACGACCAGCCTGAATAGCAAATGATTTTTCTACGCCTTCAAAAGACTCGGCTATTTCTTCTAATCGTGTCAATCGTTTTAGGTAACTTTCAAGGCTTTCGCGACGGGCGCCAGGTCTAGCTGCTGATATGGCATCCGCAGCAGCTACTAATACTGCCTGTACGGTAGTAGGTTCTTCGTCGCCGTGATGAGCACCAATAGCATTCACGACTTCAGGTGATTCACGATATTTCTTTGCTAAATTCATACCTAATTCTACATGGGATCCTTCCATTTCATGGTTGACTGCCTTACCAAGATCGTGTAAAAGTCCAGCTCGCTTAGCTAGCATCACGTCTACACCTAACTCAGCAGCCATAACGCCTGCCAAATGTGCAACCTCAATAGAATGCTTAAGTACATTTTGGCCATAACTGGTACGATATTTTAAACGACCAAGAAGTTTAATAATTTCTGGATGAAGTCCGTGGACACCAGTTTCAAAGGTAGCTTGTTCGCCAGCTTCTTTAATTCTTTGTTCCACTTCTTTCTGAGCTTTTTCAACCATTTCTTCAATTCGAGCAGGATGAATTCGACCATCAGCAATTAATTTCTCTAGAGCAATTCTAGCTACTTCTCGACGTATAGGATCAAAACCAGATAATATAACAGCTTCAGGAGTATCATCGATAATAAGATCAATACCAGTAAGTGTCTCTAAGGTTCTAATATTACGTCCTTCACGTCCGATAATACGGCCTTTCATTTCGTCATTAGGTAATGCTACAACAGAAACAGTAGTTTCTGCAACATGATCTGCAGCACATCGTTGAATTGCTAAAGAAATAATATTACGTGCTTTTTTGTCAGCTTCTTCTTTTGCCTGTTGTTCCAATTCTTTAATCATCATTGCAGTCTCGTGTTTAATTTCTTCTCGTGCATTAGCTAATAATAAATTACGAGCTTCTTCAGATGTTAATCCCGATAATCTTTCTAATTCAGCTAATTGTTTGGCATATAAAGTATCAATTATTTCTTGACTTTTATCCAGTTGAGCTTCTTTATGACTGATAATCTCCTCTTTTTTCTCAAGGGAGTCAACTTTTCTGTCAAGATTTTCTTCTTTCTGCATTAGACGACGTTCTAAACGTTGAAGCTCGGAGCGACGTTCTTTCGTTTCGCGTTCTAATTCACTTCTAAGTTTATGAATATCCTCTTTTGCTTCCACCAGTGCTTCTTTTTTCTTAGCTTCACTTGAGCGTTCTGCTTCAACGATTATCTTTTTTGCAGCTTCCTCAGCTGAAATTATTTTTGCTTCAGCAGTTTTTTTGCGTATCCAATAGCCTATGCCAAAGCTGAAGATAGCAACAAGTACAGTAGTTAAAATAAATTCAAATATAATCTTACACCTCCTTCTATTTCCATGGTTTTAAGGGTAAAGCTGAAATTTTTTAATCAGCTTCTAATAGCATTTCACAATTACTCCCCTACAGTAACTGATTTTATTGGATAAGTTTGACAATTGTTTGCACAATTGATTAATTCAATTGTAAATGTTTTTCAAAGTAGTGTCAAGTTATCCCTTATGTCTCGTAGTTGAGTTTAGAATAAAACTAAAAAAACTTTGAAAATGCTTGTATTTAAGCATAAGTGGTAATAAACATAAAATGATCTGGCATTTGCCAGATCATTTTATGTTTATTACCACTTATGTATTAGAGTGATAAATAGCCTGCAAGACTTTATTAATACTAGATGATGAAAACCCCTTAGAAGCTAAGTAGCGATAAATCTTCTCTTTAGTAACAGTATCAAAGGTTTTATTAAAGCGAACATTGACGATTTTAAGAGCTACTTGCCATTCTTCAACATCATCATGGTTCTTCGTTACTTCAGTTAGTATCGCATCTGATAAGCCATGTTGTTTTAATTTATAATGAATTTGTTTTACACTATATTTGTTAGCTTGTAAATATTTATGAGACAAATTAGTTGCTAGTTTTAGATCATTTATATAACCATATTCCTCTAAACGTTGAATTACCTTTTCAATAGCATCATCGCTATAGCCCTTGTAATGTAACTTTTGCTGTAGTTCGTGTTTACTGTGAGAACGACGGGTTATAAGATGCAATGAGCATTGCCAAATCTCATTATGATTATTCAATAGATGAATCATCCAATGACTCGCTAACAGGTGTTTGTATTTTCCCAACTAATAGTAAATCTCGAATTTTTTTATCAATTTCATTAGCAATATCAGGATTTTGTTTAAAGTACTCCTTCACATTCTCTCGTCCCTGGCCAAGGCGAGTATCGTTATAGGAATACCATGCTCCGCTTTTATTAATAACTTCAAATGTAGTGCCAATATCAACTAGGCATCCTTCATGAGAGATTCCTTCACCGTACATAATATCAAACTCAGCTTGCTTAAAGGGTGGAGCAACTTTATTTTTAACAATCTTTACTTTAGTACGGTTACCAATAATATCATTACCTTGTTTAAGACTTTCTGCTCTTCTTACCTCTAGTCTTATTGTGGCATAGAATTTTAAGGCACGTCCACCAGTAGTTGTTTCTGGATTACCAAACATAACGCCTACTTTTTCACGAATTTGATTAATAAAAATAACAATTGTTCGTGATTTACTAATAATACCGGTTAATTTACGTAATGCTTGTGACATCAATCGCGCATGCAAACCTACATGAGAATCACCCATTTCACCATCAATTTCAGCTTTGGGCACCAAAGCTGCAACGGAATCGATGATAATCATGTCAATTGCGTTGCTTCGTACAAGAGCTTCACAAATTTCTAAAGCTTGTTCACCATTATCAGGTTGTGAGATGAGCAAATTATCAATATCAACACCAAGATTTTTAGCATACACAGGGTCAAGGGCATGTTCAGCATCAATAAAGGCTGCTAGTCCACCAGACTTTTGGGTTTCTGCAATCATATGCAAAGCAACAGTTGTTTTACCTGAAGATTCAGGACCATATACTTCTATCATTCTACCTCTAGGTACGCCGCCAATGCCAAGAGCAATATCAAGTGGTAATGCACCTGTAGGAATAACTTCGACATTCATTCTGGCAGCAGCTTCACCTAATTTCATAATAGAACCTTTGCCAAAATCTTTTTCAATTTTTCGTACAGCACTTTCTAATGCTTGTAATTTATCTGATGTTGCTGATTTTTCCATGTGTTTATCATCCCCCTTATAAATATCATTGTACAAACATTTGTTCGCAATGTCAATAGTCATAAAATTAGGAATGTAAGTTAAGTAAAAAAATTAAGAAGGATCAAATAGTAATGTCTATAAATAAAAAAGAGGACTAAAAATAGTCCTCTTAAAATACTAAATTCCAATCGCAAATTAATGTTATTATCTACTTTTAGCAGGTTCAACATTAATTTTATATCCTCTTATGGAACTTTTATGCAGTACAGCGATAACACGTTCTGCTACATCCATAGGAACTTCCACAAAAGTAAATTTATCATAAATATTGATTACACCAATGGTATTCCCGGAGATATCTGCCCCTTCTGCTATGGTGCGAACAATATCTTCAGGGCGTATTTTTTGTGCTCTACCAGCATTTATAAATAAACGAACCATACCTGCTTCAGCACCAGTATTGGCAAAGTCAGGTTTTTCTTCTTCAACAACAAATTTTTCTTTAAATCCTTCTTGTGCAAGTTTTAAAGCGCCTGCGGCAATCTCTATTGGGTCATAATCAGCTGCTAAATCCACAATGATGTCTTGATAGACTTCAAATTTACCTTGTTCAATTGTTTGCACTAAACGATTTTTTATAATTTCTCGTTGACGGTCTAAGATGTCAGCAGCAGAAGGCAGTTGCTTGCGAACAATGCGTGATTTAGTTAGTTTCTCAATCAGTTTGAGTTGACGATATTCACGAGGGTTAATAAACGTAATCGCTACACCTTTCTTACCAGCACGTCCTGTACGTCCAATACGATGCACATAAGCCTCGTTATCTTGCGGAATATCATAATTGAAGACATGAGTGATATCATCAATATCTATGCCACGAGCAGCAACATCAGTAGCTATTAATAATTCAAGTTTACCATCACGGAATTTTTTCATAACTCGATCCCGTTGTGCTTGGCTTAAATCACCATGTAAGCCATCAGCCATATAACCTCGTCCTTGCAGGGATACTACTAAATCATCTACGCCTCTTTTAGTACGGCAAAAAATAATCGATTTTCCAGTTGTTTCTACATCTAATACTCGACATAATGCTTCTAGCTTTTCTCGAGTTTCATAATAAATTTGGTCAATGAGGGGAACTGTGAGCTGTTCTCTATTGATAGAAATCGTTTTTGGGTTATGCATATATTTCCTTGCTAAAGTAGCAATTGGTCCTGGCATAGTAGCAGAGAACAAGAGGGTTTGTCTTCCCTCAACTGGAAGTTCTTGCATAATGGTCTCAATATCTTCAACAAAGCCCATATCGAGCATTTCATCAGCTTCATCAAGAATAAGCGTTTTTACAGAATCAAGCTTTATCGTTTTACGACGAATATGATCTAAAAGTCTACCAGGAGTACCAATTACTACATGCACACCCATACGTAATGCTTTAATCTGTCTATCAATTGGTTGTCCACCATAGATAGGTAAAGTTTTTATTCTTTTAAATTTGCCTATTTTGGATAACTCTTCTGATACCTGAATAGCAAGCTCACGAGTGGGAGTAAGTACCAGTACTTGTATTTGACGACTGTCAGTAATTTTTTCTATAGCGGGTATGCCAAATGCAGCTGTTTTGCCTGTACCTGTTTGTGCTTGTCCAATAACATCATGCCCCTCAAGTACAAGAGGTATGGTCTGATTTTGAATAGGTGATGGTTCTTCAAAACCCATTTCAGCGATTGCTGAAAGTAGTTTTTTGCTTAATGGAATATTACCAAATAATTGAGTTTCGTTCAATGTGTATAGCCCCCTAATTTTTAAATTAAATTTATTTTATAACGATAATGTATACTGTCTTAGCATATGTAAAGCGGCTTGTGATATACGATATTTAATATCAGTACGCTGACCATTAAAAGTATGATGTTGGTATTGTACACCAGCAGGACCATCAATTGCAATAAATACCGTACCAACAGGTTTCGTTGGAGTAGCGCCAGTTGGGCCAGCTATGCCAGTAATCCCTACTCCAATGCTAGCAGCAAATTTCTTACGTATGCCCGTAGCCATGAGACATGCTGTCTCTTGACTTACCGCACCATAGTCAGTAATAATTTGCGGGGTTATACCAATAAAATCAGTTTTGATTTTATTGGTGTAACAAACTATAGAACCTACAAGATAGCCTGAACTACCAGAAATATCGGTAATGCGACTGGTAACCAGGCCTCCCGTACATGATTCGGCTAATGCAACAGTTAACTGTTTTTTAGTTAAAATTTCCCCAATATTTGCTTCGAGAGTATCATTATCTAGACCCCAAATGTAATCGGCAATTTTCTGCCGGATTTGCCCCTCTAGTTCATCAATTAAATCGTTAGCTTCCTCTTTTGTAGCACCTTTAGCAGTAAGGCGGATAATAATTTCACCTTGTCTTGCTAGCAATGCAATTGTTGGATTTGATTGAGAAAGAATAAATTCTTTGATTTGTTCTTCTAGAGAGGATTCACCTATTCCAAAGGTATGTAATATTCTAGATACAATGGATCCTTGTGAATTAAAATGATTTTTAAGATAGGGAACAACAGAATGTTCAAACATCAATTCTAATTCTTGAGGAGGTCCAGGTAAATGAATAACTATCTTATTATTGTGTTCTATAATCAGGCCAGGAGCTGTACCGTTCTCATTTTTTAGTACAATAGCTCCTTGAGGTATCATCGCTTGTCGTAAGTTACTATCAACCATAGGGAGTTTACGCTTTGCAAAAAGACCGGTGATGTGAGTTACACTTTCTTCATGTAAAAATAAAGGTCGATTTAACAGCTGTGCAGCTACTTCTTTTGTGATGTCTCCCTGCGTTGGTCCTAAACCACCAGAGGTTATGATAATGTCAGATCGTTGTAACGCATTACTTAATACTTCTGTCATGCGTATTTTATTATCACCAACAGTAGAATGATATAAAACATCAAATCCTAATTCATTCAGTTTTTCTGATAAAAACGGTGTATTAGTGTTAATTATTTGACCCAAAAGTAGTTCTGTTCCAGTAGTCACTATTTCTACAATCATGTGAAATCACTCCCTAGACCTTGAGTAATTATATATGTTACATGTATTATAATGCGAAAACAAGTATCAAATTATAACACTAATAAATATTTTATAATTTTTCAGCGACGACATCATAAGTAAATCCTTGAACAATCCTTGTTTTTATGACATCTCCTGGCTTACAATTTGCAGCTTTTTCAACATAAATTTGTCCATCTACATCAGGTGCCTCACGGTATGAACGGCCAGAAATAATAATTTCTGATTCGTTACTATTGACTTGTTCGATTAACACATCCAGAATTGTTCCTTCTAATTGCTGATTAAGCTGTTCTGATATTTGGCATTGTAATGTCATAAGGCTATGATAGCGTTCTTGTTTAATCTCATCTGAAAGTTGATTGGGAAGATCTGCTGCAATTGTATCTTCCTCTTGAGAATAAGTAAAAACTCCTACTCTATCAAATTTCTGTTCCATTACAAATTGTTTTAAATCTTCAAAATGTTCTTCTGTTTCACCAGGAAAACCAACAATAAAAGATGTACGAATCGTAATACCAGGAATCTTAGCACGTAGAGTAGCTAAGAGCTTTTCAATATCTTTGCGACTATCTTGACGAAGCATCGCTTTCAAAATATCATTATTTGCATGTTGTAGAGGCAAGTCAATATAGTTGCAAATTTTAGGCTCTGTAGCAATGAGTTCAATTAGTTCATTAGAAAAATGTTTAGGATAACAGTATAATAATCGTATCCACATAAGCCCATCAATCTTAACTAGTTCTTTTAAAAGTTCTGTTAATTTTGGCGTGCCATATAAATCACGGCCATAGCTAGTGGTGTCTTGTGCAATTAAATTGACTTCCTTAACGCCGTTGGCTACAAGATTTTTAACTTCTGTTACAATAGATTCTGTTGTTCTGCTACGAAAGAATCCTCTTACTTTGGGAATAACACAGTAAGAACAGCAATTGCTACACCCCTCAGCAATTTTAACATAAGCACTATAAAAAGGTGTTGTGTTTATACGTGGCATAGTTTCATCATAAAGCGTATCTGTCTTCCCAACTAATAATACACGCTTTTTATCAACCAGGGTACTATCGATGGCCTCAATAATACGGTGCCAATCTCCTGTACCAACAATGGCGTCCACTTCTGGTAATTCATCCAATAAGTCCTGTTGGTAGCGTTGACCAAGGCAACCCGCTACAATTAGACATTTACAGTTACCATGCTTTTTATAATCGGCCATTTGAAGAATTGTTGATATAGATTCTTCTTTTGCTGATTCTATAAAACTACATGTATTGATGATGAGAATATCGGCTTCCTGGGGACTATCGGTTATTTTAATATTATTGGTGGCTAAAAGTCCTAGCATGACTTCCGTATCTACAAGATTCTTAGCACATCCCAGGCTTATAAACCCGGCTTTTAACATGAATGTTCCTCCTAGGTATAAATAAGATTTTTTATTTCGATGCAAGCCGTACTGTGGTTACCCATTTATCAAGTAATTGGCTTTTTTGCTCAATTGAGAAATTCTCTTTTTTATTCAAAAGCTTCACATTCTTTGTATCATAATATTTATAAATTAATGTATCTGGATTTGTAGGAATGAAATAAAAACTGTTTGCATACAATGTACTTTGTGCAGCATCTTGTAGTAACCAATCAATAAATTGTTTAGCTTCTACTTCATTTTGTGTACCTGCAATTAAAGCTGATCCAGTTAATACAAAAGAAGTTCCATCTTCTGGATATAGTAATGTTATAGGAAATTTGTCGTTCATATAACGTATCGTTTCACTTTGTGTCGCAATGGCAATGTCAACCTCACCCATTCCAGCCATGCGCACAGGAGTAGCTAAAAATTTAGCATATTGTACGATTTGTGGATGAAGCTTTTTTAGGTATGAAAAAGTTTGAGTTTCTCCATTTGCAGATATTAAAGTATAAAATAAATTAGCAGAGGCTTCTGCTGCTAAGAAATCAGTTATACCTATGCGATATTTACTATCTTGGGTAAGATCATTCCACTTTGTTGGTGCTTTAGGAAGGGTTTTTAGAAAGTCACGATTCGCTGCAAAAACCATAGGATCATACCAAATACCTGTCCAATAATTATTTGCATCTTTAAACCGATCTGGTATAATATCTGTTTGTTCAGAAGTATATGGCCTTAATACATTAAGCCGTTGAACCTGTTCTAAAAGTGCACTGTTGGCAATAATAATGTCAGCTTGGGGCGCTGCCATCTCCACTTTAATCTTTGTTAGCAAATTTGCTTCTGATAGGGGCACAAGGTTTACACGAACTTTCTGGTTCTTCTCATATTCCTGAGCTAATATTGATAGTTGCTCTATTGGCAACGTCGTATAAACGTTGATGTTTTTAATGTTTTTTTCAGGGTTTTGTTCATCAGCGTAACCTTGTAAGGATGTGCTTCCAGCGATTATAGTAACAAGTACAAAGACGGAGATTAATAAAATTGGCAGATAACGACGCATATGCTACCTCCAGTACAAATTAGACCAATAATACTATACCTCTTATTTGTTCGGTATGCAAGTCATTTCTATAAGTGTTAAAAGAAAGACATATATAAACAATGCTTTGTTTTAGTATGATCTGAAAATATTGGACTTATGTGAGGAGGCTTATTAAACGAGTACAAGCAACTATAAAAAATAGTTGCTTGGTTAATTTTATCTAACGATTTCTAGAATGCGTTTTTGCGTTGGATTTATGATTTGTTTTTCGTTGTATACTGTTACCAGTAGCCTTACTGATATTTTTACTATTCTTATTTATGGTTGTAGTATGTGGTTTGCGATTTGCATTTTGCGGTGGACGGATTAGACACTTAGGTCCATAACCGATAAGGTCTTGGCGATTAGCTTTTGTAAGTGCTTCATATACTAAATGGTAGTTCTTGGGATCGCGATATTGCATTAGCCCTCGTTGCATTTTTTTCTCATGTATATCTTTAGCCACATAAACTTTTTCATTAGTAAATGGATTGACACCTGTGTAGTAAATACATGTAGACAAACTGCCAGGAGTTGGAATAAAATCTTGTACTTGTTCTGGGCGATAATTTAAATCTCGTATAAATTCTGCTAGTTCGATGGCTTCTTTAAGTCCAGATCCTGGATGGCTAGACATGAAATAAGGAACAAGGTATTGTTCTTTTCCTATTAGTTCATTTACACGCTTATAAGCTTTCATGAATTTCAAATAAACATTTTTTCCTGCTTTACCCATTAAATTAGTAACCTTTGGAGAAATATGTTCTGGAGCCACTTTAAGTTGCCCACTAATATGATGCTCACATAATTCTCGCAAAAATTCTTCATTATTTGCATCTGCCATTAGATAATCATAGCGTAATCCAGAGCGAATAAAAACTTTTTTTACACCTGGTAAAGTACGTAAAGTACGTAATAAGGTTAAATAATCAGTATGGTTGGTAATTAATTCTTTGCAGGGAGTTGGAGCTAAGCATTGCTTAGCTTTACAGGTACCGCGCTCAGATTGCTTTTGGCAGGACTGTATACGAAAGTTAGCAGTAGGGCCACCAATGTCGTGTATATATCCTTTAAAATCAGGCATTGCAATGATTTCTTTAGCTTCATTTATGATTGATTCCTGACTTCTACTTTGAATGATACGCCCTTGATGTGAAACAATGGCACAAAATGAACATCCACCAAAACAACCACGATGACTTACTAAACTGAATTTTACTTCTTGAATTGCTGGTACGCCACCAAATTTCTCGTACATAGGATGATATGTCCGTTGATAAGGAAGGTTATAAATTTCATCCATTTCTTCGGTGGTTAGCGGCAATGCAGGAGCATTTTGTACTATAGAATATTCACCATGGTTCTGTGCAATTGTTTTACCGCGGATTGCATCTTGTTCTTGGTATTGGATTTTAAATGCTTGGCTAAATGCTTGTTTATCTGTACTCACATTATCGTAGCTAGGGGTTTCGATAAAATTCCATAGATGATCAATAGAATTAGTTTTATAACAAGTACCTTGCACATCACGAATATCAGAGATTTTTATCCCTTGCTGTAACTGTGAGGCAATTTCTTTCAGTTGTTTTTCACCCATACCATATACTAAAATATCGGCCCTACTATCAATTAATATAGAGCGTCGTACACTATTGGACCAATAATCATAATGAGCAAATCGCCGTAGACTTGCTTCAATACCACCAATAATAATAGGTATGTCTTTCCACACTTCCCGAATTCGGTTACAATAAACAATTGTAGCTCTATCAGGACGACAGCCTGCCTTACCTCCAGGTGAATAATTATCGGTACTACGAAATTTTTTTGCAGCAGTAAATTTATTTAACATGGAATCAAGATTGCCAGCTGATACTAAAACACCTAAACGAGGCTTTCCTAACTTTTTAAAATCTAGTGTGGAGCGCCAGTCTGGTTGAGAGATAATACCTACACGATAACCATATTTCTCTAACAATCGGCAAAGAATGGCAGGTCCAAAACTAGGATGATCAACATAAGCATCGCCACTAACGAATAGAAAATCTAATCGATCCCATCCTCTTTCAGCCATATCTTCCTTGCAAATTGGTAAAAAATCATTTTTCATAATTATGTTTCTCCTAAATAATGTACATGCACTCTATATTAAAAGAGTAAGTGAGCATTGTAAAATGTTTTTGTATGATTCTTAACAGGCAATACTAACAGCTACAGTAAAATAAGAAAAGACTTGGCTTGTGCCAAGCTTTCAGAGCATATTCGAGATAACTTGCAAAAATATTGTTACTGTCACAGCATACCAAGGAGAACCCTGATACATTTTGGCTTTTGTAATTCAAATATTTTCTCAAAGTCTTCTTTTACTGTTGCTAAATTAGAAGGTGAACTTCTAAACCTTAGTAAGGTTAACTACTTTTATATAAGTGCAAACTAGCTTATTTTTTTGCTGAAAATGTTTTGACAAGGACTTCACCTTTTGTTCCCAGTATGCCCAAGGATTGTCCATTATATACTATATCAATTCCACCAGCATTACCAGCTTTTATTATAATATTTTGTTCTGCTTCCCAAGTGAATGTCTCACCTGCTTGGGGAGTGCCTTCATAAATTATTGTATTATCAGCAGTTACCGATGTCCAACATTGATCAGTATATTTTGCAATAATGATTACTGGTTTCACAGTAACAGGTGTAGATGGAATAGTGGTCTGCTCCTTTGTAACTTGTTTTGGGATTACTGGAGCAGGTTGTACTTGCTTGTCTACTTTAGGTTCTGGCAATGATCTTGAGTTACTTTGAAGCCACCAAACACCACTAGCTACACATACAATCAACACGCCAATGACTAACCATTTACTAGAATTAGTAGTCTTTTCTAGGGGAATCTCTTTTTGAGTCTTACTTATGTTGGTAATTTCTTCATTTGTTGGGGCTACAAGGTTTTGTGATTGTCGATACAAGTCAATGATTTGCTGACTATCTAAGCCTAACGAATTCGCATAATTACGGATAAATCCTTTTAAGTATACCTCACCTGGGATTATACTATAGTTACCTTCTTCAATTGCTGTTATATATATAGTTCTTATACTGGTTGCAAGTTCGATTTCCTTAACTGATAGCCCTTTCCGCTCTCGTTCACTACGCAATATTTCACCAACTGTTTGCACTCAAGATACCTCCCTCACGCCTCTATGTAGTTAATAGTTTTTATTGATTATAATTTTAAATATTATATTTATAGAGTTTATGATAGTTATTTTCAGTTCCCAATTTCCCCACTTTAACAATAGATATATTTTACCATTTATTTTACTATTTTTCAAAGTTTCTTTTTACTTTATGCAAGAAGAAAGAAATAAAGTGAATTTATTATTAAAAAAGAGAGAATTTAGCAATATTATGACAGAATAGATTACAAAAGACCGCCAAGGTAGAAGAAAATATCCTGTAGCGGTCTTTTGTGTACGTTTTTATTTTAGCAAGCTATGGAGTTTTATCATAGGATAGGCTTGTAGGTTAAAATCCTACCTGGTTGTATTTCTGGGTGCAAGTAGTCTTGGGGATCGGTTGTTAATAGGCGGCTCACTTTACATTGGGTAGGGCCTATTCTTTCGACTATCAAGTTTATATTATTACATTGGATTTCTTCATAAAGAGGTGGACTATCTACATTGCTTAGAACTAATTCTGTCGGTAGTATACTCCACAACGTCATTGCTTCAACCCCTTAGATTCTTTTTGTATTTTTATTAATTCATTTAGTTTCATTTGTGCATGAGATAATCCACCAATTTCGTTAATGATTCCGTAGGATACAGCATCTTTTCCTATAACCGATGTACCAATATCGCGGGACAATTCCCCTGTCCGAAATAATAATTCCTTCCATTTTCTTTCGGAAATACTAGAATGATCTACTACAAACTTATTAACTCGGTCTTGCATTTTTTCCAAATAGTCAAAAGAGCTAGGCGCACCAATAACTAATCCTGTAAGTCGTATGGGGTGAATTGTCATAGTAGCGCTTTCCACAATATAGGAATAAGTGGCAGATACAGCTATAGGTACACCAATACTATGTCCTCCACCAAGTACGATGGACACAGAGGGTTTAGACATACTAGCGATCATTTCGGCGATTGCTAAGCCTGCTTCCACATCACCGCCAACCGTATTTAGGAGTAATAATAATCCTTCAATATCGGAATTTTGCTCAATTGCTACTAATTGAGGCATTATATGTTCATATTTAGTTGTTTTGTTTTGGGGTGGTAATATCATATGTCCTTCTACTTGTCCAATAATTGTCATTACATGTATATTAGTTTTAGCTGTAGGAATTTCAGTAGCACCCAATTCTTGAATATTGTCTACTGTGTCAACCTTTCGAGCCGTTACATTTTTTTTAGTATGCTCCGGTAGAATCTTGGGATTCTCTGGATTTGTTCCAGGTGGTTCTATAATAGGATTGTCATTATCAAGCATTAGATTACCTCCAATAATGTTAGTTTCTATTTTTTATAGTATTAGCCATGTATAACGTTTCATACTGTTCATAATAAAAAAAATGGTTCATGCTATTGTAGAGTTAGCATAAACCATTTTTTAGTAATATATTGATTTTTTTTACACTTCCATAATAATCGGTAATATCATAGGACGACGACGTGTTTTTTCATATAAATATTTTCCCAAGGTATCACGTACGCTTGATTTAATCATAGCCCATTCTGTAACATTATTCATTTCACATTTTTCCAAAGTCTGTCTGACTTTATTCTTAGCTTCATCCATTAACTGCTCTGATTCCCTCACATAGACAAAGCCACGAGATACAATATCAGGGCCAGCTACTACGCAACCCTGCTGCTTGTCCATTGTAATAACAACAATTAAAATACCCTCTTGGGAAAGTTGACGGCGATCCCTTAGCACAATGTTACCAACATCACCAACACCGAGCCCGTCAATTAAAACAATACCAGAAGCGACTTTTCCAGCAACACTACCTTTTTCAGGAGTAAACTCCAATACTTGCCCATTCTCAGCAATAAAAATATGGTCTTTAGGCATACCTAGATCTTGTGCCAATTTAGAATGTTTTATTAAATGGCGATATTCACCATGTACTGGAATGAAAAATTTAGGACGGATTAAATTGTGCATCATTTTTAATTCTTCTTGGCTAGCGTGCCCTGATACATGGATACCAGATGTTTTTTCATAAAGAACCTCTGCACCTTGACGTAATAAATAATCAATGGTACGAGAGATTAGTTTTTCATTACCTGGAATTGGTGTAGCAGAAATGATAATAGTATCACCAGGTACTATATCAACTTTGCGATGATCAGACATTGCCATTCTAGTTAATGCTGACATAGGCTCACCTTGGCTACCGGTAGTGATGATAACCACACCTGATGGTGGATAATTATTAATCTGATCAATATCAATTAATACACCTTCTGGTATATTAAGATAGCCTAATTCGGATGAAATGGTTACTACATTAATCATACTACGTCCCAAAACAGCTACTTTACGATTGTATTTACAGGCGGTATCAATGGCTTGTTGTACACGATGCACATTAGAAGAAAAGCTCGCAATGATAATCCGACCTTTAGCGTTATGAAACATCTCGTCAAATGTAACGCCAACAGATTTTTCACTCATAGTATATCCCGGATGCTCTGCATTCGTGCTGTCTGCAAGCATAACGAGTACTCCTTGATCACCCAATTCAGCAAATTTGTGAAAATCTGTAACTTTACCATCAACAGGCGTTTGATCAAATTTAAAATCTCCGGTATGAACAATTGTGCCAACAGGCGTTTTAATAGAAAGGGCCACAGCATCAGCAATACTGTGACTGACACGAATAAAACCGATTTTAAAAGGGCCAACCTCAATTTGGTCACTTGCCTTAACAGGGATCAGGTTAGTCGATGCAACATTGCTTTCTTTTAACCTGCCTTCTAGAATTCCCAATGTAAGTTTGGTACCATATACAGGTACGTTAAGTTGTTTTAGAACATATGGTAAGGCACCAATATGATCTTCGTGCCCATGTGTAAGTATGATGGCTCGTACTAAATCACGATTTTCTAAAAGGTAAGATATATCTGGAATAACTAAGTCAATTCCAAGCATATCATCTTCAGGAAACATGAGACCAGAATCAATAACAATAATATCGTCTCCAAAACGAACTACTGTCATATTTTTACCTATTTCCCCTAGGCCACCTAAAGGGATAATTTGAACTTTTTGTTGTGTTTTTACCAAAAAAAATCACACCTCCGTATTTTCGTAAAGTAAGAAAAACAAACCATTATTGGTATTTGCCGTTCGTTAGAAAATGAGCTAAAAACCGGCCGTTCATTCACTTATTGTAATTATAGCTTATTTCAAAGTGCATTTGCAATATATGATGCTTCTTTTTGGGATATTATATGTAATATCTGCCATATAAATATAAGAACCTCATTCTAGAAAAGAATGAGGTTCTTATATTTATATACGATTCATTTTATGAAGATAGTTTTTAATCTGTTCCAACTCACTAGCCGTAGGCGGTATCAAAGGCAATCTAAAACAACCACCATTTTGACCAATTAAATTTACAGCCGTTTTCACAGGTATCGGATTTGTTGTAATAAACATCAATCTATAAAATGGTAATAATTCTGAATGTATAGCTTGTGCTTTAGCTAAGTCATTGCTAATAAAGGCTGCAATCATTTCCTGCATACGATTCCCTACTATGTGAGCTGCTACGCTAATAATACCTACTCCACCAACAGCTAATATAGGTAATGTAAGACTGTCATCACCACTGTATACCATAAAATCACTAGGAGTCGTTCGAATAATTTCTGCAACTTGCTCAAGATTTCCACTCGCTTCTTTAACAGCAACAATATTTTTTAGTACTGCTAATCTTGCTATAGTCCCAGGCGAGATATTAGAGCTGGTGCGTCCAGGAACATTATATATGACTAGTGGTAAGTTCGTATTATCAGCAATTGTTTTGAAATGTTGATAAAATCCTTCTTGAGGCGGTTTATTGTAGTAAGGACCTACCAGCATAGCGCCGTGTACACCTAATTTTTCTGTTGCCTGTGTTAGCTTTATTGATGCCATGGTATCATTTGAACCAGTTCCAGCAATTACGGTAGCTTTATCACCAACTGCATCAAGTACAGTAGCAAATAATTTGAGCTTTTCTTCTTTGTCAAGAGTTGCTGATTCACCTGTACTACCAGCAACTACTAACCCATCGGAGCCATTTGCAACTAAGTACTTTGCAAGATTTGCTGCAGCATCATAATTGATACTAAAATCATCATTAAATGGGGTTACCATGGCTGTTAAAATCCGTCCAAAAGTATTCATCGTAATCTTTTTCTCCTTATTAACATGATAAATTAAACTTTTCATGTAATGCTGTAACGGCTGAATGTACAAATGATTTCTTTATTAAAACGGAAATGGATGTATGAGAGTCTACTGTTTGTAATATTGGGATGTTATTAATAGACAATGCCTCTATGAAACTGGCCATTACACCTGGAACACCATTGATTCCCCCGCCAACAACTGAGACTTTAGCACACTCGGTGGTTGTTTGCACATCGCAACCAAATTCTCGAAGTTGGGCCGTTGCTTTATCAGCTAGATCTTCTGCTACAGTAAACATGATTTGCCCAGGATGAACATTAATTAAATCTACGCTAATTCCGTTATCTGCCATCGATTTAAATATATTAAAACTTGCAATATTATTTAAAGAATCGTGTAGATTAATCTTTATTTGAGCAATATTAGATATAAAAGTTACACCTGTGGCAACACGATCAGAAACATAGGTATCAGAAGTATCTTCTTTAGGAACACTAGTTATAAGTGTACCAGGTTCATTAGAAAATGTTGATTTTACTACTAAAGGAATGCTTTTTTGCATCGCGATTTCGACGGCACGAGGATGAATTACTTTAGCACCTTGGTGAGCTAATTGACATACTTCTCCGTAGGTAATACAGTCAAGAATTCTTGCCGTACTTACGATTCTGGGATCAGCAGTCATAATACCATCTACATCCGTATAAATTTCTATCATTTCAGCATCTAGAGCAGATCCTAAAGCAGCGGCAGTTGTATCGCTTCCACCCCGACCTAAGGTAGTAAATTCACCATCACTAGTAATGCCTTGAAAGCCGCATACTACAGGAATTTTCCCCATGTTTATTAAGTTACTTATGCGGGACGGGTCTACTTTTAAAATACGAGCATTATTGAAATTATTATCAGTTATAATACCGGCTTGCCCACCTGTAAGCATAATAGCATCAAGTCCAGCGGCTTGTAGTGTGCCAGTCATAATGACAGCAGAAATCATTTCTCCGCAATATAAGATCTGATCAAGTTCACGACTTGCTATATCTTTATAAGTTTTTCGTGCTAAATCAATAAAGGTATCTGTTGCGTAGCATTCTCCTTTTCGTCCCATAGCTGAGACGACAATGACAGGATTAAAGTTGTTGCTAAGTGCAGCTTTAATTTTTTCTACTACTAATTCTCTCGATTCTGGAGTTGCAACTGACGTACCACCAAATTTTTGAACCATTATCCCCATTATCTACACCTCAAATTAAGTTATGTTTAATCATATACTCGGCAATTTGTAAAGCATTTAAAGCAGCACCTTTACGTATTTGATCACCAACAACCCAGAGATTAAGACCATGTTGAACAGAATTATCTTTTCTGATGCGGCCAACAAAAACCTCATTTTGGCTTGAAGTAAATAAAGGCATTGGATATGACATTTCTGCAGGGTTATCTTGTAAAATGACGCCAGGAAAGGCAGCTAGAAGTTCTCTAGCCTGGTCAACTGATACTTCACTGTCGAATTCTACATTTATTGATTCTGAATGGCTACGATAGATAGGTACCCTTACAGTTGTTGCCGTAATTCCTATTGTATAGTCATTAAATATTTTGTGTGTCTCATGTACCATCTTCATTTCTTCTTTAGTGTAATTATCTTCTACAAAAACATCAATATGCGGAATGACATTAAAAGCAATCTGATAGTGTTTTGGTAGGCTAGCACTTGGTAAAATATTGGCTTCTACAGGTCGATTTTCTACAATAGCCTGAACTTGATTATCTAATTCATCAATAGCTTCTTTACCAGCACCTGAAACAGCTTGATATGTGGATACCACTACTCGTTTAATTTTTGCCTTATCATATAATGGTTTCAAAGCCATGGCCATTATAATGGTAGAACAATTTGGGTTTGCAATAATTCCTTTATGATGTTGTATGGCCTCTGGATTCACTTCTGGAACAATTAATGGCACTGTAGGGTCCATTCTAAAGGCACTAGAGTTGTCAATAACTACTGCACCCGATTTTACTGCAGCTGGTGCAAATTTTGTACTGGCAGAGCCACCAGCAAATAAAGCAATGTCTATATCTTTAAAAGAGTTATCAGTAGCTTCTTCCACAGTATAGTCTTTTCCCATAAAGTTAATAATTTTACCGGCAGAACGTTTAGAAGCAAGTAGCTTTAAATTATCATAAGGAAAGTTACGTTCTTTAATTAAATCTAAAAATTCCTGTCCGACAGCTCCTGTAGCGCCAAGTATTGCTATATTATATTTTTTCATAAATATCGCTCCTCATAGTTTTATCTAAGCTTCTATGCTTATTATATGCAAAATTTTCACTATAATTATTGCTTAAGATGCTTTATTTAATGCAAAAAATGCTATTTAAGTGCTAATTCAGTATTTAAATCTATTTATACTCAATAAGCTATTTTTTGTAGTGTACATAGACAGATACTATTCCAAAATCTCATCAAGTCCTAAGACCAGACCATTCGCAGTAAGTACGTGCTTGCAGGCTAAGACAACTCCTGGCATAAAAGATTCTCGTGAAATAGAATCATGACGAATTGTTAAAGTCTGGCCAAGTCCACCAAAGATAACTTCTTGATGGGCTACGTAGCCTGGTAAACGGACACTGTGCATCCTAATACCGGAAAAATCTCCTCCTCGTGCACCGGGGAGTTTTTCAAACTCGTCAGGATGACCTTGACGTATGAGACCACGTTTTTTAGAAATTAGCTCCGCAGTATGTAAGGCCGTTCCAGATGGTGCATCAAGCTTTTGATCATGATGTAATTCAATAATTTCCACATGGGGGAAAAATTTAGCAGCATCTTGTGCTAATTTCATCATTAAGATTGCACCAATTGAGAAATTAGGTGCAATTAATGCATTTACTTTGGTTTGTATACATAGTTTTCTGATTGCTTCAATATTTTCTTCAGATAAGCCAGTAGTTCCTACAACAGGACAGATACCATTGTTAATTGCAATCTGGATATTGTTTAGTACTACTTCTGGTCGAGTGAAATCAACCATTACTTGTGGTTTTGTTTCAGTAATAACTGTTTGTAAGTCATTACCTACGATAACACCAGTTTTTCCTATACCAATTAAATCACCAATATCAGCAAAATCTGATTTAGTATCTACAGCTCCTACGATACTTAATTGAGTATCGTTATGTATGGCTTTAAG
Source organism: uncultured Pelosinus sp. (assembly GCA_963526645.1). Taxonomy (GTDB): domain Bacteria; phylum Bacillota; class Negativicutes; order DSM-13327; family DSM-13327; genus Pelosinus. The sequence continues at coordinate 140,936 of CAUROG010000008.1, forward strand.
TACTTCGCGCCCCATTTTACCGTACGCTCCACAAACTATTACTCTAATCATGTTGTGCACCTCCTAATAATAGCAATGTATTCATTTAAAGTTATGAATGTTAATAACAAAAGATAAAAATAATAGCCGATGAGTGTAAATCTCATCGGCTGTCAATAGTAGGCTGACAGTAATAAGGATAGTGAGAAAACAAATAAGATTGTTTCCCCACGCCTTAGATAAGATAGCACTCCACTAAAAGATTACTTCTAGTGACAGTCTTACACCTATTTAATGAAAGACCAGCACAAAAGATTTGGTGTCTTCTGCACTTCGGCAAGCAACCCTTTCCTTTCAGATCATAAAGACCAATCTCCCTGAAAGTACTATTGTTGTCTGCACCTCTATTCCATCCTGCGCAGGATGAAGTGTATTTAATTACATACATTGTATAATAGTGTTTATAGTAGTGTCAATATTTTAATGGGAAAAAGTTGAGATTTCTAGTAGTAGAATTTTTGCTATTGATCTTTACTGTGATTTTCTACATCTTTAGCACCATTTTGACGCAATATTTGTGCTGCAGAGTTCACTTTGGCTGAGTCAGTGCGAATAATTGCCAGAATGCTGCCATGAGCAACTTCTTGTTCATATCGTTGACTTGCTTCAGCGGGGATACCCCAATCAATCAATCCTCCAGCGATGCCACCTGCAATTGCTCCTCCTACGGCAGCGGCAATAGGACCTACAGCTAGAATCGGACCAAGACCAGGAAGCATTAAAGCTCCTGCTCCCATAAGCAAGCCGCCAATTCCGCCTAAAGTACCGCCTGTTAATGTTCCATCAGTAATATCATCATCATAGGTTCCATCTTGGTCTTGATTTTTCTGCTTTTTTGAAACGATATTAATTTCTTCAGTAGTAAAACCTTGTTTGCGTAGAGTATTTACAGCGATTTCGGCTCGATCTCTTGATTCAAATACACCAATAACAGTCTGGTTTGCTTTCTGTGTATTAGCAGTATTACTGTTTACTGCCGGTGCTTCCATAGAATTCATATTTACTGCCGAATAACTGTTGACCAGTGAATTTGCATTTGTTTCATTTGAAACTTGATCATTAACTTTATTTTCCATAAGAAAAACCTCCTAACATTAAATGCATGCCATGCAATTTAGTGTTAGTTTATCCAGTCGAATGATTAATATGTATTTCCATAGCGTTCTCGATTTAAATTAGTATAACGATCATAAGCATTATTTAGATCTACAATAATTACTTCATCCCCAATGCGTTTTATTGCTTGCCAAGGAATCGTCGAAGATTTTATATCACTAAAGAAACTAAACAGTCCATTTTTCTTTGGCAGTACAATGGTATGTATTATTCCTGATTTATAATCAAAAGTTAATTCACATTCTTCAATTATTCCTAGACGAGCTCCATCACCTAAATTTATAACTTCTTTCCCAGATAAATTGCTTAATCGCATTTTTTTGTCACTCCTTACCATTGTTTGAAAAATTTCATAAAAAAGGGTTGAATAATGGATAATAGAATAGATATGCAGGCTATTGGGTCAAGCCATATTTGAAAAATCAATATTTTATCAGGAATATCTAATTTTAAAAAGGATATTAACATAACTAATGACAAATATATTCCACCAGAAACTGCAATTAATTCTTGGATAGCCAATGATAGTGGTGAATTTTTTATATCACTATTATGGATTTGACGAAAATGTTTGAATCGCTCTAATAGGGATAAAATTAATAGTAACGTTAGTCCCAGTAAAATTATCCAGGAATACATGATAAACCTCCAGACACCAGACACCTTCTACTTTAATAATATGATATAAACGCCAATATATGTTAAAAAAGCTTTATGAAAAGTTATTCATACTAGTCTGAACCCGAAAAGTGGGAATCTAAAAAGAAGCCTTATGCCGTATGTAGCT
>CAUROG010000009.1:0-138863 GCA_963526645.1 uncultured Pelosinus sp.
GCTGTAAGCTTTTTGGAACCACACGCCTAGCGCGTGGTTTTCAATATACAATAAATGCCCTACAATTTTTTTTGATTGTAGGGCAAAACTTATTCTTTTACTTAAAGCGTCTATTCTTTCTACTAAGCTTTACTCATTAAGTCCTTTTATACTGAAATTATATTAAGAAAATTGCTACGATAGTCGTCACAAAGAAACCTATCATTACAGGCAACAAATTCCGGCGTGCTAATTCAAAAGGACTCACATTACAAATTGCTGCTGCAGCGATTAGACTCCAAGGCACTAAAGTCCCTCCCCCAGTAAAGATGGCAGCAATTTGCCCTAATGCGGTAAGAGTCTCTATTCCTGATCCGATGGAAACAGAAAAAAGTTTAGCAAGTGATCCAACAAGGGATATGCCTGAAAATCCGGAGCCATCCAACCCTGTTATAATACCAACAACCATAATAGTAAATGCCCCAATTGCTGGACTTATTGAAACGCTCTGCGCCATGGCTAGACCTAAATCGTTAACTAAGCCTTGGGATTCTGGTGGTAATATCTTACCAAATATAGAGATAAAACCACTATCACCTAAGTAAAAAAATGCAGCAATCGGAATGATTGGACCAAAGACTGTAATGCCGAACTTGAAACCTTCAAGCAAATACGTAGTCGTTTTTTCAAGTCCGCCACTGCGATGAGCCACAATCGCTATAATGATCATAATCAATATGGAGGTACCACCAATTAAGGCAGTTGCGTCTCCTCCTCGAAGGTTAAAAACATATAGGGCAGCTACGTCCAGGCTAAAGAGAATAGGAACCATAGCTGCTATCCATCGTTTCTCCACGGTGGAAAGTTGAGAATAAGAAGGAGTATCTTCTGCCTCCTCATGATAGCTCTCTACCATAGTCTCATTCTCTATACTTAGCCTTCCTAGCGCAATGTCTCTCATAAGCATCCAATAAGCAACGCTTACTGTAACCAGCCCCATTACAATAACCAATGGTATACTTGCCATTACTACATCCTGTACTGGAATACCTGCGGCTGCAGCTGTTAATTTCGGCGCACCTTGAATTACCCAATCCCCGGACAAGGCAATACCGTGCCCAAACAAGTTCATAGCAACTGCAACTCCCATAGCTGGCAAGCCCACGCGACGGCAAACTGGCAACAATACAGCACCCATAAGCGCCGCAGCAGGCGATGGCCAGAAAAATAAAGAGATGACCATCATGAACAATCCAATAACCCAATACGCCATACCAGGAGTACGAATGACTCTAGCAAAGGGCTCTACCATGATTTCATTAACTCCTGTATTAAGCAATGCTTTACTCATAGCTACAATGAGAGAAATAATCAAAATCGTACCTGCCAACTCGTTGATGGCGTAAACAAAACTATTAAATATCCCGATAACGGCTTGATTCAGGGTTCCCTTTGCCACATAGCCCATTAGAAATATTCCAATAATACAAATCAGACTAGTATCTCTGCGCATTACCATGGTAAAAATAATCAAGAGAATAAAACTAGTGAAAATCCAGTGTAAAGAAGTAAGTTCAATCATAAACCTCCCCCTTTTTAATTCCATTACTACGACAGTGTATGCTAATGTAACGAAAAGAGCTACTGTTGCTAACAAAACTAGAAGCTCAGCTTTGCCTAATGCAAAACTGAGCTTCTAGCATACCGATTCAATTAGCCCTTTTTTTTATTTTGATTTACCTTTGTAGAAGAATTCAGTCTTTGTTATTCCTGGTAACATTTTACCCTCAATCCCTTTTTGCAATTCTTTAAAAAAGCTTTCGCTTATTGCAACGGCCTCACTTGATGCGTTTTTCATGCTATAACTAAAGGAGATTTCTCCAATTATAGGGGATTTTCTATCAGGTATATACCATATGGAAATATCAACTTCTGCCAACAAACCTGAGTTAAACTCCAAGGAACCAGGCGAAATGCTATATTCGTGGACCGTTACATTATTTACAGGACGCAGCAAAGCCTGAGATTCGCTGCTTAAATTTTTAAGACTTGGAAAAAGCACAGCATAGCCAGCTACAGAATCTTCAACTGGAGCCTGTATTTTTTTTATAGAATTACTGTGTGAAAAAATACCTTTTAATGAACCAATAAGGTTACCATCCATATTAACATCCTGTTCTAATTTTTCTTTTCCCTTAAACTGAGGAGAAGAATTCACATCTGCAGCAGCTGCTAGATTCAAATCATTACTACGATACTTCAACATTAAATCACAATGAGATACAGGGCTTCCATTCTCATATTGTATCCGTTTACGTAGAATATAATTTTGTTTATAAAGATCATTCGTCTGGGTGTCAAGATAAGTTACATCTCTTTCTTCTTCTTGGTATGGGTTACTACCTTGAGTTACTGTTACTCCCATCTTATTCGCCACAGACGCAATACTTTTCCAGACATCTTGGTATCCTATATTTCGATCTACAAATATTTCGGGTTTCAAAAGAAGTTTAAACTCCCTTGATGTGACCTGCGGATTGTTAGCTGCTGCTGCCTCTAAGTGTTTTTCTTGGGATGTAGCCACGGTAGCAATAGTGAACATCAGACATAATAAGATAATCAACCTTATTCGTTTCACGCTAATCCAGCCTCCCTATATTTAATCTAATTTACCTTTATTTACCTTTTATATTGAAAATTCCTGCAAAATTTCTTAACTTTGCAGGAATTCCTCAAGCTATTTACTTTTGAGTTGGTTTTCATTCTCCTGCAAGTTGCTATGCGAATAGCCATACATAAAGTAAATGGCTAAACCAATCCCACTCCAGATAAAAAACCGAATCCAAGTTGCAAAGGCCAAATTATACATGATATAAAAGCAGCAAAGTACTGCGAGTGTAACAACAATGTTTACTGCGGGACAGCGGAAAGGACGTTCCATATCCGGCTTAGTTTTACGAAGGACAACTACACCAATGGTTGCTATGACAAAGGCAAATAAGGTACCAATACTACACATTTCAGCAACAATTCCGATGGGGGTGAAACCGCTAATAAGCGCTACACCAATGCCTACGATCATAGTAATTATATGTGGAGTCCTATATTTAGAATGAATCTTCCCAATCGCTGATGGAATGAGTCCATCCCGCGACATAGTAAAAAACACCCTGGTTTGTGCATACATCATCACTAATAATACAGTAGAAAGTCCACAAATAGCACCCGTACCAACTAAAGCAGAGCCAAAATTATAACCAAGAGTACGTAGAACGTAAGCTACAGGTTCTGCATTATTTAATTGATAATAAGGTACTACACCTGTCATAACCGCAGCTACTGCAATATACAAAACGGTACATATGGCTAAAGATCCTATAATACCAATGGGCATATCACGTTTAGGATTCTTAGTTTCTTCGGCAGCAGTAGCAATCGAATCAACACCAAGATAAGCGAAGAATATAACCGCAGCTCCTGCAGAAACACCAGCGAAACCAAATGGCATAAAAGGTATCCAGTTGGCAGTATTCACTTTAGGGCCAGCCATCAGCAAAAATATAAAAATAGCCCCAAGTTTAATAGCGACCAATACCCTATTTACTGTCACACTTTCCTTTACACCCAAAACTAGTAAACAGGTCATAAACAGCGTAACCAAAACAGCTGGTAAATTGACAATGCCTCCATCTGCTGGAACCGCTGTTAACGCTAATGGTATCTCTATACCTGCCGATTTGAGCAAACCAACAGTATAAGCTGACCACCCACCCGCAACAGCACTGGCCCCTACCGAATACTCCAGTACTAGATTCCAGCCAACCAGCCAGGCAATGCCTTCACCTAAAGCTGTATACGTATACGTATAAGCACTACCAGAAATAGGGATCATGGAAGCTAGTTCTGCATAGGCAAGGCATACGAAAGCACAAGTAATTCCCGATATAACAAAGGATAACATAATGCCAGGTCCAGCATATTTAGCCGCTGCTACACCAGTTAAGACAAAAATTCCTGTACCGATAATTACGCCGATCCCAAGTAATATAATGTCTAAAGCTCCCATAGTCTTTTTAAGGGAATGTGTCTTAGCCTCATTTTCCATTATAGTAACACTTTTTGTGCGAAAAATATCCACTGGTCATCCTCCTTTAAATAAAAACCCTTCCTAAGATAATACCTCTTCTATGTATTATTTATACATTCCTGCATCTTTCCTATTATTTTAAAATTAGCTCTATTTGAAAAAGTCGGCCTTTTTCAAATAGAGCTAAACAAAATACCAATATATGAGTCAATATATGTTATTTAATCGGTTTAAAACGAGCGGTGAAGAAACGTAATACGGGTGGTTCATAGATCATCTCTAAGCCCGTTATTTTATTGCAATTCTCATAGAGTTCAATTACGGAATCAGCAACTACATCCATATGAGAATACGTATACACACGTCGTGGAATAGTTAAGCGCACTAACTCTAATTTAGGATAGTAATGGTTACCAGTTTTGCTATCCCGCCCTGCGGATATAATGCCCCTCTCCATGGAACGTACTCCAGACAAGACATAAAGCTGAGCTGCCAAGGCTTGAGCCGGGAATTGATCTTGAGGAATATGAGGCAAGAACCGTCTTGCATCAAGGAATACTGCATGACCGCCAATTGGTTTTACAATGGGTACTCCAGCTTTATCTAATCTTTCACCCAAATAGCGAACTTGTTCTACCCGATGTTTAATATAGTAATAGTCGATGGATTCACGCATTCCACGGGCCATAGCTTCCATATCCCGGCCAGCCAAACCGCCATAGCTAGGCATACCTTCGAACAATACAACTAATTGTTTAGCTTTTTGGAATAAATCTTCATCATTTAAAGCTAAAAATCCACCAATGTTGACTAAGCAATCTTTTTTACCACTCATTGTAGCGCCATCGCCATAGCTGAACATTTCTTTTACAATTTCCCCAATGGATTTATTTTTGTATTCTTCTTCTCTTTCTTTAATAAAGTAGGAGTTCTCTATACAGCGAGTAGCATCAAACATGATTTTTATACTATGTTTCTTGGTGAGTTCTCGTACAGCACGAATATTTTCCATGCTTACAGGCTGACCACCTGCCAGATTTACCGTTACCGCCACACAGATGTAGGGAATTTTGTTACCACCTACACGATCAATTAACTCTTGCAGCTTGTTCAAATCTATATTGCCTTTAAAAGGATCTTCATTTTGCGAATCATGAGCTGCATCAACAATCACATCAACAAAGGTAGCACCATTTAGTTCTTGATGAGCACGAGTAGTGGTGAAGTACATATTACCAGGAACATAGTCACCAGGCTTAATCGCTATTTGTGATAAAATATTTTCTGCACCCCGACCTTGGTGAGTAGGAACAACATGCTTGAAACCATAAAGTTCTCGGACTGCCTTTTCCAATTCAAAGAAGTTAACGCTGCCTGCATAAGCTTCATCTCCAAGCATCATGCCAGCCCATTGATTATCACTCATGGCGTTAGTGCCGCTGTCAGTCAATAAGTCAATATAGCATTCCTTAGAATTCAGTAAGAAAGTATTATACCCAGCACGTTCAATCGCTTCTTCTCTTTCATCTCGAGTCGTCATTTTAATTGTTTCCACCATTTTAATCTTGTACGGTTCTGCCATGAATTTACGTTCCATAATACTATCACTCCCCCTTGAATCAATTTAATTATTTTCCTCTACCACCAGCTACATATTCAATCTACTACCTAAAAATCCGGGTAGTATTCTGTAAGCTTACTGTAAGTAAATGCAAAAAGTGTGCCAAGTTTCAAAGTACGATTGTACTTGAATTGGCACACTTTTATCTTATGATTTGGTAATCTTTGATTGTAAAAAAGTTTCCACTATGGCAAAAAGTTTCCACCTGTCTATTCTTTAGGTGAATTGTCCCCTTAGTCATCGGGTAAATTATATTTCCGCAACTTTTTTAATACGGCGGTATGAGATAAATCCAAAACAGACCCAACTCGCCGAGAAGAATGATAGCGTTTTAGGGTTTCCTTTAAAATGGCTTTTTCTGCCTCTGCCAGACGTTCTTTCAAACTCTGATATGTCTCAAACTGTATGGTTGATAAAGGACTTGTGGTCGCTGCTATTCTCCCTAGACAGATGTGTTCTGGACGAACTTGAGAGCCGTCTACCAAATTCACTGCTCGCTCAATAATATTTTCCAACTCTCGCACATTTCCTGGCCAGCCATACTGCTGTAACTGTTCCATCGCCTCTTGCGTAAAACTATTCACTGGACGTCGCATTTTATCCGCGAAGCGCTGTAGGAAATACCCGGCTAGTAAACTAATATCCTCTGGTCGTTCCCGAAGAGGTGGTAGCGTCAGGGGAATCACATTTAAACGATAATATAAGTCTTCCCGAAAAGCCCCACGAGCCACCATATCTTCCAGATTGCGGTTAGTAGCAGTGATCACGCGCACATCTACTCCTACTTCTCGGGAGCTGCCCAAACGCCGGACTTTTCGTTCCTGAAGTACCCGCAAGAGTTTCACTTGCAAATGCACTGACATTTCTCCAATTTCATCAAGAAATAGAGTACCTCCATTGGACAATTCAAATAGCCCTGGCTTCCCTCCCTTTATGGCCCCCGTAAAAGCTCCTTCCTCATATCCAAAAAGCTCACTCTCCATTAAGGTCTCAGGAATTGCTGCACAATTAATCGGTACGAAGGTACCTTGCGACCTTAAAGATCCACTATGCAATGCCCGAGCAAAAAGTTCCTTCCCAGTGCCCGTCTCTCCTCGAATCAGAACGGTAGAATCGCTTAAGGCATACCTACGAGACTGAAGAATCAAATCCTTCATTACCAAGCTCGAACAGGTAATATCGCCAAAATCTACAGGCAAAGAAGCTGTCATCTTCTGTACTAAGTCCCTTACATCTCTAATATCTCTAAGAACCGTTACAACCCCAATTACTTCATTATTATTATTATCTTTGAGTGGAATGGTGCTAATTACACAATAACTACCTATACATTCAACAAACACTTCCCGATCACGATAAGAGTAGCCTGTTTTTAATGTTTCTGATACTAGTAAACTCCTAGCAAGATTATCTCCTAATGTTTTTCCTATCAATTTCTCGTCAGAAAAGTTTAGAATACGTGCTGCTGCTGCATTGCATTGAATAATATCACCATCACAATTTACAACTAAGATTCCATCACGTACTGAGGTTAGCACAGCATCAAGTTGCTCAGCCCGTTCTTTTGAAGGCATAAAGCGAGTTTGTTCCACTTTATGTACATCTACTACGCTTCCTAGTATCTCAATGAGTTCTTGCTTCTTTTCCGCTAGAACGCCGTGACACTCTAAAAAAACAGCTCCCTGCTCCACTTCAATGGCAACAATGTTAATCTTACGTTCTTCCAGTATGATGCTAATATCCCGAACTAATCCTACACGATCAATACAAGGCATACGTAACCGCAAGCTTCTCACTCCCTTTTTTACTTGTAGTTTCTAGATTAACCTCAACATTTTGGGGAAGTCTTCTCCCTGTATGCTATCTAGTTTATCTGATGGCCAAGTCGCTCTAAAATTTAGAAGGAGTTAAAACGCCACATCAATCAGGTCTTCTTTATGTCTTCTCTAAAAATACAAAGTCTCCTGTTCAGCTCCAATAATATTTCTTGATATATAATCTGGAAAGAACCTGTCCTCGCACTCTATGAACCTTACCTACACCGAATGAGTAGCCTCTTTTTCCACATAAGAAAAAACTGTATTGGAGTCTTGGTATAATCAAAACCTCCAATACAGTTTTCTACTCAATAAAATATATGTTTACTATTAGCTTCCTATTAACTAATCTCAATTAATCCTTTACGTAGCCTTTTAAGTATCTTTTTATTCTTTGACCAATTTTCTTCTGAATTAATAATAATAAAGTCACAAATTTCTAGCATCCCTTGGACTTCTTGCTCATAGGAAGCAAGCCTTTTTTCAATATTACAATCACTTCTACTATATATTCTTTGCCTACATTCATCCTTAGAAGCAAAAACTCCCACTAATAGAGCTTTTTCATTATAGTGCTTCTTCAATTCTTTGGCACCATTTATATCTACTACGATTGAGCTTATTTTATTATTCTCTAATACTTCATGAATCGACTTCAAGTCTGATGCATAAAGGTTACCGCTATACTCCGTAAATTCAAGTAAGTCTCCATTCTCTTTCATCGCAAGTATTGTCTCACGATTCGTAAAGTGATAGTGTACTCCTTGAACTTCTCCCTTTCTTGGTTCCCGTGAGGTATACGTAACAATAGGATCAATACCTATATATTTCTGTATTGTCGTCTTTCCAGAGCCGCTTGGACCCGTAAATGAAATAAGATTAAACACCTATTCACCCCCTAAATATGGTTACTTATCATACTTTATATATATTCTTCTAAAACAAGAATCTCTCACCCTTATATCGAACAAATATTTTTCAATACCCAAGTTACTCTAAGATTCCTAGATATTATTTTTCACATTTATACCAATTAATGGTAATAAGAAAACACTTCGCGTCCTTTTGGATGACAGCTCAAGAGTTGGCTCCATGTTATTTAAGCATAGGTTAAGTAACAAGGCGAAGCGTTAATAATATGAAATCAGCGCGATCTATAAGTAACAAGAATCATTCAGAGCTTATACTTACTGATATAGGAACAAAATGTTATTCTACGTCTCATTTGGGAAGGAAGATTCCTTATTATCATCGAATTATGTAAGGTCATAAATATACTATTTTTGACAACTTTCCCCTAAAAGTTGTCTGCCCATAGGAGGAAATCAATGCCTAGAGTCTATAAAAAAAAGGTAAGTAAAAATACTATTAATAAGCCTGTGCCTCAAATAAATACTACAGCAATTGTCTCCACGGTTATGTCTGCTATTCGCACTACTCCATTAGGAATTGTACTAATCGCAGGAATTGCATTTTTCCATTTGGAAGATCTACCTGCTTCTTTTACTTCTGCCATGCCAACTATATCCTATATGATACTTCTTTTCGGAATCGCTATTACCTCCTGTTTCAACCGTAGCCGTGCTTTTTTTATTTTATTATCTCTTTTTTTAAGTCAGTTAGGAATGGTTATTACTATTCCCTCACATCTTGATAAAACGCTCGCTTTGCATGGTATTTATTTGATGATTAGCTTACTGCTTCCTTTTAATTTGCTCTTTTTTTCTTCTTGGTCCGAACGAGGTATCTTTTCAAGGTGGGGAAAACGATGTTTTCTACTCATTTTTCTCCAAGTAGTCTTTGTGATGGGCTTAGTATTATCAGGAGATAGAGAGCTCTTTAACGAAATCAATAAAAAGCTTATCCTTTTTTCTTCTATGCCTCAAACACCGATCCCTGATGTAGCACTTGTTGTTTTTCTGCTGACTGGTATTGTATTACTTATAAAGCGCAGACGAAACAATGCTCATTTTAAAACAACTATATTTGGTGCATTGGTAGCCATTGCTTTTGCCCATCATTTTAATACGATTGGGATTGCAGTCCCCTTCTTCTATGCTACAGCCGGATTAATCATCATCTTATCTGTGATTCAGGACTACTATTTTAAAGCTTATCTGGATGAGCTCACTGGACTTCCTTCACGCCGTTCCCTTAACGAAGATATGATAAAACTCGACAGCACCTATGCAATTGCCATGGTGGATGTAGACTTTTTTAAAAAGTTTAATGATACCTATGGGCATGATGCTGGTGATGATGTTCTTCGACTGATTGGCAAGGTAATGAAAAATTTCAAAGGTGGAAAGTCTTTTCGCTATGGTGGTGAGGAATTTACAGTGTTATTCCCTGGGAAGAGCCTTGCAGAAGCAACTCCTTATTTGGAGGAACTACGAGAAGAAGTTGCAAAATGTAAATTTATGCTGCGCGAGGGAAGCAAAAGTAAAAAAGGCGCAAATCGAAAATTGAGTGTTACTGTCAGTATTGGGGTAGCTGATTCCAATCATAAATCAATAAGCCCCGACGAAGTAATTAAATTAGCGGATAAAGCTCTTTACCGAGCAAAGGAAAAGGGCAGAAACTGCGTAAGCAATTAAAAACTAAGACCTCCTATTGTAGAAATCAATTACTACAATAGGAGGTCTATTTCATTAGGCAGATTACGAGTGGGAGCTAAACCAAGTAGAGTTAAAATTTCACCTAATTCAAGTTTTCTTTATAAAGCATAAATGGTTAGGTTTACTTACATTAGTAACCCAACAATTCTTACTTCTTTATTTCTTGTTATATCAATAAACTCATCATCTACTTGAAGGACTGGGAATATTGGATTTATGTTAGGTAAAAATACCACCTTTGCTTGGCGCCCATCTTCAAGAATTACTACGCTACTATAAAGATAATCAGTAATGCGACGACTAAAAACATCACATACCTCTGGGTCTAACTTGATAAACATCTCTGCTTTTATCAATTGTAATAACCTAAATGGATTTATACTTTTAGATTCTGCTATTATTGTGCTTAAATAATTGACTACGCCGATAACTCGGGCGAAAATATGAATCTTATCTCCAGACAGGTGCTGAGGATAACCGCTGCCATCCATACACTCATGATGTTGCACGATTCCCGATAAAACATCTGGAGAAATTGCCCTAGTATCTTTTAATAATTTGAAGGCTAAAAGTACGTGAGTCTGGATCATTTCAGGATTCATAAAAGCAGAATCTTGATCTTCAATTACTTCTATAGGAAGTTGAGTTTTCCCCACATCATGTAATAATCCAGCAAGAATGATGTCCTTAATATCTTTAGAACCTAACTGCATCCACTGTGCAAGTATACCTGACAGTGACGCCACCATGACGGAATGATACGCTAACGAATTATTATTAGATAGGCTGAATAACAAACGATGAACAGCTTCTGATGGATAAATTAAATGCTCAAAGATTTGAAGAGCTATTTTATGGAATTCTTTTATATCAACACTTTTGCTTATCCTTGTATTATCAAATAGTTTATTTACTTTATCGACAGATTCATATAAAGTATTACTAAAATCCAGAGTTTTTTTTACTAATATTGCAGGTAATGGCGAAGAAGATGAGTCTAAATCCTCCGATTTTACTACTTCCCCCAGAGGTGAAGAGACATCTTCCATGACCATTACATAAGGAATATCCCAATTTTTTATATTAAGGATTATTTTATTTGTTAGTGCTACTCCCTTGGGAAACAAAATTTGTTTTCCATTAAGAGAGAGAATCGCCTCAGCAACAATCATACCAGGCTGAAGATCAGCGTATGCTACCTTTTTCATGAATCAATTCCTCCAATACTACTATATCTCTAGTGCAATAAATATTCCTTTCTCTAGAACAATCTGATTAGTGCTATAGCTATAGAATAAAGTATTTCACAAGTCTATACCTCTATCAAAAGGTATAGACTTGTGAAAAAACAAAGAAATTCTTCTCTATTACCAGTAAATAATCCACTTTCAAATTACTATAATACAAAGAACCGCTTTTTCAAGAGTGCCTAATGGGCATTCTTAAAAGGCAGTTTATATTTTGTAATCTGATTTCTCTCATTTAGATTTCCTCTGTCATCTTGTCTTTCCTCGAATTACAAAGAGTTCATCCCATTCTTGATGGCTTTACTGATTAGCCTTTTTAATATTTATTGTATTTCGTTCCTTGCCTTCTTCTGATCCATGGGTGTATCCAACGACATCAAAGTACTCCCCAATATGCTTTGCCAGTGTTTCATAGCTTGATGCTTTCCCCCGCATACAAGAGGACAAATGCACCACGTCCACACCGTTTTTAATCATCGTTGTAATTTTATGATCGATATCACCATCCGCGTGAGAAAAAGCAACAAGCTCAATATCATCCTTATATCTTGCAAAAGCATCCTTTCTCTGAAAAAAAGCATTAAGACAACCTTTGCCTGTACAACGTTGCATGGTTTCTTCCCTGACTAATATAGCAATTTTCATAATGCACCTCATTTATATTTACGAACCACCTTGTAGTTAATTCTAGTTATCTCTGCAAATTAGGGAACAATGATTTTCGACTCTTGGAGTATATTCGAATATTTCTACGCAATAAGCCTGGCAACTTCTAAAACAATGAAAGCTGATTATCGCCATATCCGTGCTTATAACCGCTAATAATATCCTCCATATTGTAGAGGATACCAAATTTGTCACATTCTTCTTGAAATAACTGATTTAGTTTCTTTGCTTCTGGGGAGCGGCACTCATAAGCATTGCCAAATTGGTTAATGTACCTTTGTTTCATACCTGGAAAGTGCTCATCAAGCTTTTTATAATACCACGCTCTCTGATTTTGACGCAGAGTTACTCCAAATAATGGATATATAAACTTGGCCCCATTTTCATATGCAAGACGAATAATTTCACTTATATTATTCTCATTGTCCACAAGAAACGGAAGTACCGGCATGAGCAGAATTCCAGTAAAAATCCCATTCTCTGAAAGCTCTTTAATTGCAGAAAAGCGTTTTGACGCTTCTGCTACATTAGGCTCTATCTTTTTGCAGAGTATATCATTAGCGGTCGTAATCGTAATCTTTATAAGAACAGGTGAATGGCTTTTTATTGACTTAAGTACCTCTATGTCTCTTGTTATCAGATCGCTTTTTGTCGCAATGGAAACACCAAAACGATGGGCATTAATTAGCTCTAATGCACCTCTTGTCAAACGAGATTCTTTTTCAAAAGGATTATATGGGTCGCTCATCGCACCTGTTCCGATTATTCCAGTCCTGCGTTTTGATTTTAGCTCATGTGCAATCAAGGCAAGAGCATTTTCCTTTGCTCTTACCTCATCAAAATTGTCTACCCGATAGCATTCACTACGGCTGTCACAATAGATACAACCATGACAACAACCTTTGTAGATATTCATAGTATAGTTATTACCAAACCAAGCGTTACCAGTAGCGTAACCTGATAGAATCGTTTTTGCAGGTATGAACTCCATTTTATAACCCTTTCCTTAAGGAATTTTAGAAACTTTTTGTCTGATTGAAGTATACCATGTATAACTTGACCACGGCATATCATATTCGCCAGAATATATTTTTCCAAGGAAATCTATTCCTCTTTTGATGATTATCCCTAAATTGGCCCTAGAGCCTTGGTAAATTCATAAAATCATACAATATTCACTACAACCTTACACAATCTATTTCAGAATAGAAGGCTTAACTTCAGATGGAATAGGGCATATATAAGTTGTTCCATCTAGAGATTCTTCTAATTCTGCTTTCGCTTCTGCAATAACATGCGGCTGTAACATAACATCAATAGCCGATCTTGCCAATATTTTTCCTGCGATCAGCATACCTCTATGGGCAAAGCTAGTTGCTCCTTGGGCTACGGTCTGCCAAGAATGTCCAGGAATACCAAATGCATGACAAGCTACGCTAATCTGGGCAGTTGGCACAATCCAGCTGACATCGCCTACGTCAGTGGAACCAGGTAATAGGGCAGATGAATGCGTATATGGCAAAATAATATCTGATACTTCTTTTCTTTTCTTTTCAAAGCAACTCTAATCTCTTCCTAATCATTCTTACCCATAAATTGTTTTGCCATTTCTAAATCACTATTCATATCCGTATCTGTTAAGGTCTTCTTAATTTCTTTCGCGAATCTTTTTTCTGCTTCACGCTATGGTGCTCCTAAAATCTATGAAAGTCTTACCAATGGCGGCGCTACTATTAGTCTCAAAAGAGTGCAAAGACTAATGAAAATACACAAGCTCTAAATTCAAGGAATATGTAGAAAATAACAACATCATTCATTCTTTTAGCGGTAAAGGAAATCCTTCTGATAATGCATGCATAGAGTCTTTCCATGCTTCTCTAAAGAAAGAAGAAGTAAATTTGGTTACCTATTATGATTTTGATGTTGCTAGATTGGCTATCTTTGAATATATTGAATCCTTGTATAACAGGAAAAGAATTCACAATAGTGTAGGATATCTTACCCCACAAGCATATGAGGACAAGTTGAAAAAATCAGCATAAAAAGTTCGAGTTTTCGTGTCTACTATATTTACATAGATCCATTTTTAAACAGGCACCAAAGTTGAAGTCACTTTCCTCTAGCGGAAGGTGATTCTTTTCTCCTTTCTTGCTGTACTCAATTCCACCCATATGAATATGAAGATCATCTAAAGCAAGTTTATCGCAGAAGCATAATTGAATTTTTGACCATTGCCAATAGGAAGACCAGATATTCCGAACAACAGTTTATCGATAACACTCATCCTCTCTGTTCATATGTTTATAACCCTATTGGGGTCAGCACCTAGCGTACCAAGATTGACTCTTTGATAAAGTCGGCGTTCCCTAAGTGTGTCTATTTTTTGTTGTATATAGCATTGGTGCCCAAGCATTGCCCTCTCTTTGATCATTATTCAAAGGATATTTTCCAGAGATAAATGGATGCAACAGAGCCATAAGGAGAATATTGTTTTTTGTATTTCTCAAATTTTTCTTTTGTAATTTCCGTGAGGCCATACAGGTTCATCATGCCTCTCCTTATAGCAATATCTCCTCAACTGACAACGTCAGGACGTTCCATGGAATTTAGAAGCAGCATTTCAGCCGTCCACACTCCAATACCATGAAGTTTAGATAGGCGTCTTATAACCTCTTCGTCTGGCAGCTCATAAAGTTCCCTAAGTTTAAAGTCGCCGCACATCACTGCTTCACTAACACTTTTAATGTATCCCGCTTTTCTCGGCGTGTATAAGGGCTGTAAACAGGTCGGGAATGACTTCACGCTCAACCCTTCCCAACCGCTTCATCCCAGCCCCGAGTATTTGATCTACACTTTTTAAATAATCGATTTCCCTTTGGCTATATTCAAAAAATTTTGTTTTTACAGTTATCATACTATTTTTCCAAATTCAGAAGATATTCTTTAGCGTCAAGTCCTGCAGCATAGCCGACTAGTTTTCCATTTGCCCCCACGACACGGTGGCAGGGGATAAAAATCAAAATTGGGTTTTTGTTATTAGCCATACCAACTGCACGAGGAGCCTTTGGTCGATCAATACTCTTAGCTACTTTTCCATAGCTTCGTATTTCACCCCAAGGAATTTCTTGCAAGGCTTTCCAAACATTCTGCTGAAATTCTGTACCTTCAGGAGCAAGAGGAAGTTCAAATGACTTACGCTTTCCTACAAGATAATCCATTAGTTGCTTACCCGCTTTTTTTAATAATGCTGTTTCTTTTACAACAGCGTCCTGGGGAAGGCTTTCTCCATTAAAAAACAAATTTGTAATGGCCGTTCCGTTTTCCATGATCCCAATTTCTCCAATACTCGTTTGATAGAAAAATATATTTTTCATAGCTGTTGCCTCGCCTCTCATCCTTTTATATGTTGTCCTTACTTATTTGTCTTTATTTTACGTTAGACAGCATCTGTTTGTCTTTCGAAATATCACTTTGTAATTCTTCATAAGTCCTATTTAGGTGAGTATCACTTTATACGATTAATACCCATATTTTATTGCTTAAGTCATCCTTATTTTAGTGGATATCTCTATATTATTTAGGGCAATTTCATTACAGTTAGGAAATTAGAACAGCAAGCAGATGTGAGAATCACTGGATGCTCTGTTGTTTTTCGATAGTGCTGCTCGTATATAATTTCGCCCATGCGAATACTTTGAATACCTTTCAAACATATCAGGTCTAACTTAACTTATAACACATATGCTATAAAGATACTAATTCCTATTAATGGAGTGAAATTTATTGGAAAAATTTGAAGTAGTATCAGAAGAATCTATTTTTTTAAACTTAACTCCGGAGGAAGTAACTTTACTTTTCTTCGTGTTAGGTATTACTATCGCACAATCGCTAACTATCGATGAACTTAATATTCTGGCAAATGGTTTGTTTGAAACGGCACAAGTAATGTTTGTCATTGCCTCCCAGCGATCCTTTATTAATGACGCTATAGATGCTCTGCAAGAAAAAGAAGATATTGAAAAAGCGAAATCAGACGTTGAAAAGTTACAAGAAAAAATTGAATACTTACAAAAGCAAATTGACGAATTAAAGAAGTAAGTACGTACCTTTTTCAGCAGTTTTTTTGTTATACTGTGAACGGTAAAAGCCACACTTAGCCTGAAAAAGGCCCAACTCGCAGTTTTCGCTGCTTGTTGGACCTTTTTCTCTGAAAACTCTTTAGTAACCTACAGTTCAAATAGATCATGTCTACTACCCTTAAGGAAGCAACTATAGACACAGAATTTACTGTGCAGGACTTGCTGTCATATTATTAAGATTCAATCTGCTATCAATAATGGAAGCTGCCCTTCTATTGCTAATGTGAGACGGTTCTCGACCTCATACCAATTTATTAACTTTAGCCAATTTTTAACATATTCATCACGTTGATATTGATAATCAAGATAATATGCATGTTCCCATACATCTATTACCAAGATGGGAATCGCTCCCCATTGTGTAAGGTTTTGATGTTTCTCTGCAGTTAGAATCTCCAAGTGATTCCAGGCTGGATTCCATACGAGTATCCCCCATCCTGATGCCTCTACTTTAATACTAGCATTAACAAACTGTTCGAGAAAGGCACTGAAACTACCAAAGTATTTATTGATCTCTTTAATCGTGCAGCGGCCCGGTTCACTTTTAAATTCTTCTGGTGCCATAACTGTCCAGTAAATACTATGCAGGATATGTCCAGAGCCGTTAAATGCTAATTCATTTTCCCAATATTTTATAAATGTATGATTATTTTTCCGTCTTGCTTCCACCAAGGCCAATTCGGCCTTATTAAGGCCATCCACATAAGCTTTGTGATGATGATCATGGTGATATCTAAGTGTTGTGCAGCTAATAATTGGTTCAAGAGCATCATATGGATAAGGCAATGGCGGTAATTTGTGTTCCCCTGCTGGAATATAAGTATTAAACCCTTTGTTAAACAATATTCCTCAACCTCCTAATAAAATATCTTGTCTCTGTGTCCTATTATATTTCTATAGTGAATGGGTAATGACAAGAATCATCTGCTGTAATAGATTAAAAAGAAGGCCAACGAAATTTTACATCCGTTAACCTTCCTCACTTCTGTCGGATTATATTGTTTTTAACACATCTGAGACTAAACATTAAAAAGAGTCATCGTTGAATTAGCAAAAATAATTTATAATTTTCAACATAGCAATTACTAAAAACTAGCATAGTAATGGCCCCTTTTTAAAACTGGTGAACCTTACAAAACTCTTTCTTGTATTTCCATTCCTACATTAGCCTGTCCCTCTGATTGACTAACCTGATCTAATAATTCTTTCATCTCATCTTGTTGCTTAAATAAATAACCATTCTCCCAATTCAATCCCATAGCTCTTTCGAAGTCAGCGATCGATTTTATAATAAAATCAGCATTTTTATTTGCGCGAGCCTTTCGCGCATACATTAATCCTCTATTAACATAAGTACAATCATGTTCAGGATCTAAAGCAATTACTTGACTATAATCATTAATTGCTGCCAAAAATTCCTCGGAAGCATGAGCATATGTGCTGTGATCATTATGTTCAAAGGCTTGTCTTTCATTATACAATGCTATTTCATCATACAGTTCACCTCGACCAAAATAACCCGCCGCCTCCCTAGGGGCCAAACGAATTGCCTCGGAATAGTCCGCCAAAGACTTGTCTTTTTGCCGCAAGCTTCGGTGATAACATCTGGCACGATGAAGATAGGCTGCTGCCCCATTGGGATTTACCTCAATTGCTATAGTCAAATCTTGTAACGCATCTGCAGGCTGATGCAAGGTAATATACAACAAGGCACGCTGTACCAAAGCGTCATAATGTCCAGGATTAACTGTTATTACTTTTGTAAAAGCCTTGCATGCCCTTACCCAATCCTCCTGGGCCAATAATGCCATCCCATATAGATAATCCTTCTGTCCCTGAATCCCTTCCTGATCCTTTCCCTGACTCACTTGCTTTTTGGTATTTTTATTACAATAATCCTGTAAGCCCATTATGAGTGCAGATATATGTAGTTTTTCATACTTTGCTAGACTGCGTTTAATATATTGAGAATCAAAGGCTACACGTGAAGGTTCTGGAGGAGGATTTCTTTTATCAAATTTATCCCCTTTGGTCATTAAGATACGTTGCTCCAATTCAAGATGAAATTCTTCAAGGCCCTTTCCCTCAGCTGCTATTACCTTGTATCGGTCCAACTGATCCTTAAATAATTTATTAACCCATTGCTCGTCCAAATAAAATACGGTATAAAATTTTTCCACTATCCATTTGCTAATAGGAAGAGCTATTTCGTCAGGTTTAAGCTCTGGCTGATTCTCAGCTAGCCAATTTTCCAGCCGAAAAAAGGTGTAACAAGCAATTTCAAAGATAGTAGCATCTCCTAAATATTGCTTTGAAACATGTACAATCTGGTCATCTTGCTCTTCAATACTATACTTCCCACACTGAATAGCAGTGTATATTAGTCCCACAAATATTGCGTAAACATCAGGATTAGTGGTATCCACCTTCTCAATCTCTTTTGCCACCCATTTGCGTACATGCGAATTACGTTCCGTATTTTTTGAAAATATCGACGAAAAGATACTCAAAATCATCCCCCCTTTTATTATATAATTATCGCATAAATTGGAAAATACACAATACTGCAGAAATGAAAACACGTTTGACGTGAGGCAGTGAGTAATTATTAATACATTGGATCGATCTTTGGAGGTTGAAGTACTCGTTTTTTCCCATATAATCAACCGTACATTGGTTAGTTACTAGTGGGATACTCTGTTACTTTATTTTTACTATCCTTACTAATATAAAGTGCCTTATCTGCAAAATCTAGCAATTCCTCTATAGTATCAGCATTTTTAGGATAGGTTGCAATACCTATACTTACTGTACAGCCTATCAAAAGCTAAAAATTGAATAAAACTACTAAATATTATCAATGTGCAGAGTAATAGTATTAATTTATGCAAAAATCCCATGGAACTAGCTCACCTTTCAAGAATCATTTTATCTAAACCATATTCTGTTTATCTAGACAAATACCTGCCATTACCAAGACCTATTAATATAGGAAAGATATTGTAAAAATAAGTATCAATGAATAAGTGACCTTCATGAACTGCTACCATGGCTTGACTTTCAAGCATCTGTGTCCTAACATAAAAACCACCCCTATCCTCAGCACTCTGAAGATAGGGGCGGTTCATCATTGAAAGCTCCACTTATAAAATCAATATGACTATTCTACTTATATTAGGAGCGATTACCAATTAACTTGGTTTCAATGCTTTTTAATATTCCATTTTCCAATGATACCTTAGCGATTTCCCAGACAAGGGAATCACTACTTTTTGCTAGGAGTCATTTTATATTTATAGACTTCAGAGATTTCTTTAGTATATCCAGGATATAAACCCTTACCCATACCAAGAACTATGCGCGCGCCTCTGTTGAAATGAACTAATAGTTCCCCTGTCTTAGGATCCATAGTAAGTCCTTCGATTTCTCCCTGTTTCTTAACTTCAGTAAATGTTTTTTCCAAAACAACAGTAGCATAAGATTTATCAGATATATCTACACGATATAGATGATCAGGCTCCTCTAAATCCGCAGTACCATCATCAGCAGTTAAATAGATCGAACCTTTGTAGTAGAATATCCCCTGAACCCATTGAGGAACTGGCTGTAAATGTACTTTACGCAGATATTCTCCTGTATCTAAACTATATTCATACAGATATCGACCACTTTCTTCTCCAACCCAAGAACACATCCAGACAGTTCTTTTATCTGTATCTACAGTGATACCAGATACTTCTTCCTGTCCACTGGAAGGTTCAAATTTAAAAGTACGTTTTAATTTTAAAGTTTTAGCATCATGAATAGCAATCTGGATATCTTTACCCACACCATCCATGAAATTTTCAGCACTAACAAAAATTTCACCATTAAAAACATCAATATCCCCAATATGGTTGGAAGGAATAGCATATCCTTCAAAAGGGTTTTCATTTGCAAGAAGGAGTTTTCCATTTTTGTCATACTTATACAAAGCCTTACTACCACTTACATAATAAAAATCTCCATCAGTAGCAATCCCCTGACGACCCTTAACTTCAAAAGCTCCTACAAGTTTGTAATCATAATTCGGAAGTGCACTCACTTTTTTAGGAGCTTCTTTTGCGAAGGCACCAGTTGCAAAAATACTCAAACTCAGAACAACTAACAGTATAGCATAGCGTTTTAACATATTATCCCTCCATTTTTAATTTATACAAAAACTTCTAAACATCGACATTATATCACAAATTACCCAATATTTATATTGGGTAATTTTCCGAATTTGTCGTAAGGTTTTTTCCTACACCATGTCCCATTATTTGGAATACAATTTTTATAGGGACGGTTCATCATTCTTCTATTCTACTGTTCGTAACCACGGGTCAAGACAACATAATAGGCCAAACAATCTGTCCCCTTTATCCCTCTTAAATATGATTATTAATATTCTTGGCTATTCTTCAATCTGTTTAAAACCAGACACTATTCACTAGCCGTGATAATTGTCGATTTATTTTTACACTCTTCTCTTACAAGTTCAATCTTATGTTCCACCCACAAAGGATTATGATGACGGGCTTCTGCTATAGACATGGTACCATCTGTAAACATAGCTTTAAAATCTGCCCAATTGTAAATACCTAAGATAATATGAGCAAAAGTACACAATCCTAGGAATATTCCAATCCATAAATGTCCAAATGCGAACCAATAAATTAACACCTTTGGAGCTACAGGGATAAATGCATATAAAAGCCATCCACTTACTAATAAAAATATTCCGCCGTGAAACATAATTATACCCATGAATTTTTGCCCTGAATTTATTTTCCCCATAGGCGGCACTAAAATTTCCTTTTTTAGTATTACTTTGTGAGCGTACCCGCCACCGACCATCATCCATTTCAAATCATTACGATTCCACTCAGAAATATTTCGAATAAATGCTACAATACGATCCGTCGCCAAAATACTATATAAAATAGAAACGATCGTTAAAATAGTGGCTCCAATAATATGAATTCTCATAGCCATATTAACAAAATCTTCACTACCTGGCTTCAACCAAATAACAAATCCAGTGATAGCAGCAGGTAAGAATCCTAGCACTAATCCCCAATGAAATAAGCGGGAGGGTAAACCATGTTTCAGCACTCTTACCTCAGATTGATCCTGATTACTCATTAGTAACAACCTCTCTTCCTTATACTTCTAACCTAATTTTGTTCTATCCACATAAGAAGTATGAAATAACTCTTCCGATAATGGACTTAAAGGTTTTTGAGCAAACTTCTTATACATCTCATTTAGAGGCTGATTATTATGACTTTGTCGCACTTTGGCTTTGACATCATCCCTGTAAATACCTTGCGCTCGCATTTTTATATATTTAGTACGATCTTGTACCAAATCAGTAGCTACATATACACCTGTCCACATGACTGCTCCAGCTACACCAATGACCTGCAAAAATTCTCGCCTTGATACTTTTACCGCTTTTTCTACATAATCATAACTTGCCATTTATCATACACCTCTACATATTAATTCCAAGGCAACATAGCTTTCCATTTATCAATCCAAGAAGTTCCCATAGCATGAATCGGCTGACCACCACCATTCACACATCCTCCCGGACAATTCATCACTTCAATAAAATGATAAGGAGAGGTGCCATTCATGACTTGCTCAATCAACGTCACAACATTTTCTTTAATCCCGTGGGCAACCGCAACTCTTATTGTCAACTCTTTGCCTGTTTTACTATCTTTCATGGTAACACTAGCCTCTTTCATTCCATTCAAACCACGTACTGGAGTAAATTCCAAATTTTCTAATTCCACACCCGTAATCACAAAATAGGCCGTCCGAAGAGCCGCTTCCATTACACCACCTGTGTTAGCAAAAATAGTCCCTGCACCACTATATTGAGCCAAGGGATTATCTGCATCCGTATACTCAGGCATGGTATTAAATTTAATATTAAGTTTCTTAAATAGCCGTGCTAAATCCCTAGTTGTCAGATTATTATCCACATCAGGATAGGAGCCTTCTTGTCCCTGCTTTCTCCAATACTTGGCTGCGCTATCAAACTCAGGTCTTGCACATTCAAATTTCTTAGCAGTACATGGCATTACACCAACAACATACATATCTTCTGGTTTAGCATGCCACACTTCTTTTGCCCCATATGTTTTAGCTAAACTCCCAGCCATCATCATTGGCGATTTAGCGGAAGAAATATTGGGAATAATCTGTGGGTAGGTAAGTTCTACATATCGTACCCATGCTGGACAACAAGACGTAAATTGAGGCAAAGCTCCTAGATGATGTTCTGTTGTTTCCCCTAATAAATAATGCCGAATCTTAGCCAGTAGTTCACTGCCCTCTTCCATAATGGTATGATCAGCAGCAAAGTTAATATCAAAGACTTTAAACCCAGCTGCTTTCATAGCCCCATATAGTTTTTCCGTTACCAACTCGCCTGGCTTCATGCCAAACTCCTCACCAATTGCCACCCTCACAGCTGGAGCAATAGCTGCTACTACGGTAACATTTTTGTCTTTTAGTTTTTCAATTATTCTATCTACGGGATCAATCATATCTGTTGGTGCACCAAAAGGACAATTTACTAAACACTGTCCACAAAAGACACACTTTTCATTATCAATACGATGTATTGCACCATATTTACCCTCAATGGCATTCATTGGACAAAATACCTTACAGGAGTCACAGCCTTTGCATTTCTTGCTGTTAATTTCAATTATCTTTGTAATCTCGTGTTCTTGAAAACCTTTCAACAGTAATTCCTCCTTATAAGTCTTATTATCATTATATATAAAAAAATGACTTTCTTCGTCAAAACCGACAGAAAGTCTTATTAGATAATATAAACTTAATGAAAATAATGCTCTATAGAAAATAAATCCAATTTAATATATTATTCGTTTATTGCATAGACATCATAGCTAAAAATACATATATTCAAATCTTATATTTTTTTGTATAGATTGTCAATACTACCTAAACAATTTTAAAGTGTACTATCTAAATAGCTGATCTTTCTAAAAAGAATATAAACCTAGTTCCGAGCATAAAAATCGCCCCTACCCTCAACATTCTGAGGATAGGAGCGGTTCATCTATTTTACCACTCCTTAGTTTGTCTAACGACAGAAGGGACGTTCCCTTCTGTCAACTTTTTGCTACTATATGATATTCCCCTTGCTCGTACAATTTAAAGGAACGTCCCCTCTTGTCCATTTCATAACTGAAATTCTAGAAGAGAGGGTAGTTGTTTCACTATTTATTCTATACCTTATTATTGCGCAAGTTTTATCATAGCTTCTGCAAGTATTTTTGCCCCTAGCGTCAATTCATCTAAATCAAGCTTTTCGTCAGCCTCATGTTCACCTTTAGAAATTCCTCCAGGAAAGGCCATACCAAACGCCACCGTATTAGGCATTGTTTTTGCATAAGTACCGCCACCTGTAGTCATAGGTGCTACGTCTTTGCCAAAATGCCGACAAAAAATTTCGGTCAATGTCGTGACCAAAAAGCTGTCTTTTGGATAATATAGAGGCTGGGTAATTTCGGGTATTTCCAACTTTAAACCTAAAGTAGCTGTAGCCGCTTTTATTTTTTTCGCTATCGTTTCTGGGTTCACAGTAACTGGTACACGGATGTCACAGCCAATTTCCACATTCCCATTCTTGCATATAATTCGCGAAAAATTCAAGGTCAGACTACCGGATACATCATCGCTACACGCAACATCTAAAGACTGCCCATCACATTCCCGCCCTAGGAGTGTATTGATTATGCCAACAAATTCTGCAAGCGTCCCACTCAATTGACATTCAACTAAAAAAGCGCACAGACGGCTAACAGCATTATCACCAATTGCTGGTTCCATAGCGTGAGCAGGTCTGCCTTTTACTTTTATCACCACTTCAGTCCCATTGCCGCCTTCGGCAGACAGCTGACATTTTTCCCGTTGGGTATATCTCTGGGCTAATGCAAAAGCACTAGGGTCAGTTACTCTTACAGTCGCTTCTGCATAATCTGGTACGACGTTCATCCTATCGCCACCGCCGACGCTTACAATCACATTGGTTGCTGGTTGTTCCCCGAGCACTGCGGAGAGAAAAATATTGACATGTCCCTTTTCTCCATAGGTTACAGGGAAAGTAGAATCAGGAGTAAAGCCAAAGCATGGTGCTGGTTCATGTTTCAAGTAATGTTCCATATCACTCATACCAACTTCTTCATCGCAGCCAAAGATCACTCGAATGCGATGTTTCAGCGTTATATCCGCATCCTTAATGGCTGCCAAGGCATATAAAGCAGCAAAAATTGGTCCTTTATCATCGATCGCCCCACGTCCTACGATACAATTGTTCACAATTTTCCCCTCAAGAGGTGGAGAGGTCCAGCCCTTACCAAGAGGTACAATATCTAAATGTCCAAGTACTGCAACATATTCTTCCCCCACGCCATACTCAGCATAACCACAATATCCATCAAGATTTTTTACGGTAAACCCTAGATTTTTAGCTTCAGCCAATGCAAAATCCAGCGCATCTTTAGTCTCTTTTCCGAATGGCGCACCTGGCTGCGGATCTTCTTTAACACTGTGAAATCCAATTAGTGTCTGAATTGCTTTAACGAGGTCGGCCTTACTAGCATCCAAGTTAGAAAAAACCTTTTCCATATGATCCTCCTATAGTTTTTTAATATTCTTATTATTTACTGCATCTCACAATATTGCCCTTATAGGGTATACTTTTTCGTCATCGCAAAAAAATTAGATCAGTTCCTATCATTTGATAGCTGAGGGCATATCATAATTACCTTTCGAGTTATCCATAAAGGCGTACTGCCTTAAAAACAGCCTTCTTTTTATTAATGATTATTTGTTCTAATTTATTGAATAAAGTTGCTGTTTTCCCTAAGAAGTACAGTATCCTACTCTCTTGATACTATGCTTTTTGGGGCAACTTTTTTGTGACCAACAAAAGAACGTCTCTAACTGTCATAAATTAGCCTTTACTTATTCAATTGTCAACATACCTGTACCTATCTCAATTACTCGCTCAATTGAGTAGATATCTGTAAAAAAAGGAACGTCCCCCCATCATCACCAATAAAATAGTAGCTTTAGTTACGTCTTTTTATCTATCATAGTTGTTATACGCACAGTTAGAAAGACAAGAAACCGCAAAGCTTGCTAATAGTTTTCGCCGTTAAAGGTCTCATGCAAAGAACGGGCCACCCCATTTTATATAGCTATGTATAGCGGGTCAATGCGAGGAGTATACTAATTCAATTAATATGGATGTGATGGGAAATGATATCCATACATCCATTTTTTCCGTATATTTTGTTTTAGACAAAAAACGAAGCGAAGGGTATGAAGATAGTATGAATTACAATCATATTACGGTTGCCGGAAGTGGAGTATTAGGCAGTCAAATCATCTTTCAAACAGCTTATAAAGGATTTACGGTATCTGCAAGCGATTGATATGGGAAAAGAAGCAGAGATTATGAAACATTCTAAAACCGATCAGGGGATATTTGAAGAGGTTGTAGAATTCGCCAAAACAATTGCAATGATTGCTTTACCTATATATAAAGAACAACCCGGCTATATTTTAAACTCTTTATTAGTACCATTATTAAATGCGGCTTTAACGCTAAAGGTGAAAGAGATTGCTGACCACCAAACAATCGATAAGTCATGGATGGTTGGTACCGGAGCTGCTTATGGCCCATTTGCCATTTTAGATATCGTGGGAATTAGAACAGTACATAATATCGTGCTGAGCAGAGGTGAAGCTGGGGATGAAAAATCCATGTATCTGGCACAATGGCTGAAGACTCAATATCTTGATAAGGGAAAGGAAGGAAAAGAAACTGGAGAAGGTTTTTACAAATATCCCAATCCAGCTTTTTTGGATTCCGACTTTTTAACAATGTAAAAAATGAAGGACTATATCGAAATATTGAAATGTTGCTCTACTTAAACAAGAAGGGAATGATGTATTATGTATTATAGTAATGGCAATTATGAAGCGTTTGCTCGGCCTAAAAAACCAGCAGGTGTGGACAATAAATCTGCCTATCTTGTCGGTTCTGGTTTGTCATCACTAGCAGCCGCATGCTTTCTTATACGTGATGGACAAATGAAAGGGGAACGAATTCATATTCTGGAAGAGTTAGGCATTGCCGGCGGTGCTTGTGACGGAATTCATGACAATCAGAAAGGCTTTATTATTCGTGGTGGGCGTGAAATGGAAAACCATTTTGAGTGTCTATGGGATTTATTTCGTTCCATACCATCCCTTGAAATAGAAGATGCCTCCGTCTTAGATGAATTCTACTGGTTAAATAAACGAGATCCAAACTATTCTCTCATGAGAGTCACTATGAATCGCGGTCAGGATGCCCACACGGACGGAAAATTTGGACTGAGTGAGAAAGCAGCCTTAGAAATTGTAAAACTATTTACTATGACGCGAGATGATGATTTATATGATAAGAAAATATCCGATGTTTTTTCAGAAGATTTTTTTGCATCAAATTTCTGGCTTTATTGGCGGACCATGTTCGCCTTTGAAGATTGGCATAGCGCACTGGAAATGAAACTCTACATTCAGAGATTCATTCATCATATTGGAGGACTTCCTGATTTTTCGGCGTTGAAGTTTACCAAATATAATCAATACGAATCGTTAATTCAACCTATGATAAGGTACCTTGAATCACATGGTGTGCAGTTACAATATGATAGCAAGGTAACCAATGTGATTTTTGATATTGAAGGCGATCGAAAAGTAGCGACAAAAATTATATATCTTTCCGGTGGCAAGGAAGAGGTTATTCATTTGACAGAAGATGACCTAGTCTTTGTTACCAATGGCAGTTGTACAGAGAATTCTTCATTCGGTGATGACAATTCTGTACCGAAACTGAATACTTCTCTTGGTGGCTGCTGGGAACTCTGGAAGAATATCGCCAAGCAGCATCCGACTTTCGGAAGGCCAGATAAATTCTGTACGAACATAAAAGCTACCAATTGGGAATCGGCGACAATAACCACCTTTGATAACCGCATACCACCGTATATCGAGAAAATTTGTAAGCGTGATCCCTTTAGCGGGAGAGTCGTTACGGGAGGAATCATCACTGTAAAGGACTCAAACTGGTTTATGAGCTATACGCTAAACCGTCAACCCCACTTTAAAGAACAGCCTAAAGATCAATTGGTTATCTGGTTATATGGCTTGTTTACAGATATTCTCGGTAATTATATCAAGAAACCAATGAAAGAATGTACAGGGTCGGAAATTATAGAAGAGTGGCTCTACCATCTCGGTGTGCCAGAAAACGAAATTCATGACATGGCTGTCAAATCCGCCCATTGTATTCCCTGTATGATGCCCTATATTACAGCCTTTTTTATGCCCAGGACTAAGGGAGACAGACCCAAAGTAGTGCCAGACGGGTGTGTAAACTTTGCCTTTATCGGACAATTTGCGGATACTGTGCGCGACACGGTGTTTACCACTGAATACTCTGTAAGAACGGCGATGGAGGCTGTGTATACGCTATTAAATGTAGACCGCGGGGTGCCGGAGGTTTTTGCTTCTTGCTATGATATTCGCGTATTGCTGGATTCAACATCGAAAATGATGGATGGGAAAAAGTTAACGGAATTAAAACTTCCGTTTATAGCGAGCTTAATAGAAAAAAATGTATTGCGCAAAATTTCAGGAACGGCCATGGAAGAACTGCTGAAAAAATACAATATTATATAACGATTCCGGGAAAAGCTGAGGAATCATGAAGAAATCATGCTTGTATTAAGATGTGATGGAGAGACAGGTCCCTATTCAGTTAAGGGCAACCAGTAGGATGGTTGTCCTTAATTATTATACTTATAGTTCTAGATCAAGAAATATCATTATAAAATAAAAACAGCCAGCAATCGCTTGTAGATGCTGGCTTAAAAATATTTTTTATACATTGTTTTATTGTACCTTCATTATATGACACACAATACCTACATTAATTTTGTTTGTATTAGCACAGGAGCATTTTACCGGCACATGCTTACCTCCAGTATGACATATGTTATTCCTCAAGTCGAAGAACTCTTCTCCAAAGCCTTTTGTAATACTAAATCACTTGTATGCCTTCTCTACCTCGCCAATTGCCACCTTACGATCCCATCCTTATCAATATAACCGAAACTAATACCTTGATACTTATCTACGCCAAATCCAGGACTCTGATCACATATTTGCGCAAGGTTATTTTTAAAATCATCAGCATAATCAAATATTGGTTCAATCACCATTCGCCCCGACCTGTCGATAAATCCATATTTTTCTCCGACCTTTACTCGGGCAAAGCCTTCCGAAAAACTAAAGGTCCAAGTATATTGGGGCGAAATTACAAAATTACCATTATGGTCAATAAAGCCGCTTTCCCCTAAAGCTATTGTGACTGGAGCAAGCCCTTCGGAAAATTCTCTTGCCGTAAAATATTTTGCTTCAATCACATATTGGCCTGTTTTATCAATATATCCCCAGCGAAAGCCCGTCGACGCAGAAGATACGGGGGCTACCCCCTCCTTGAATTTCCCTGCTGACCGAAATTGACAATCAATAACTACATTTCCGTCTTTGTCGATATAGCCGTATTTGGCATTATGTAATTTTTCCATAAATGTGCTGCCTTCACGAATTGCGACAACCGCTAAGCCTTCAGAAAATCCTTCAGCACCATCGAACTTGAGCGGAATTACTAGTTGTTTTTTGTCAATATAGCCGTATTTGGCTCTCTGCCTCACGACAGCCAGCCCTTCCGAGAATTCATTAATTTCATCAACATTTTTCCACCTGGTGATTACTTTACCTTTTGTATCGATAATGCCCCAAATGCCCTCCTCAATCTTAACAGGAGCCACTCCTTCTGCAAATTGCTTTGCTTGCAGGTAAACAGGTTTTATGATAACATTACCATTTTCATCAATATATCCGTACTTACTGCCCTGTTTAATAACGTAAAGCTTATCGGAATCAACTGCGTTTGCCGAGACATCGCCGGTGTGTATATTTGCTAAGAATACAATTGCCAAAAATAGCGAAAATAAGACGACGTAGTTTTGCCTTTTTTCTTTTCTGAGCGAAATAGAAATTGTAAACAAGTTGTACCTCTCCTTTTTCCCCTGCTGCATCATTTCCAACCTTATACTTTAAGCCCATTATACTATATTATGGAAATTAAATATAGCATTCACCAGCTACACCTTGCTCCAAGCAGGGAAGCATCGGAACGATTGAAGTCCCCCCCAAAATTCGTACACTGTCCCTATCCCAAAACCACCCTTTGTTCCACTTTTCATTCTATGTAAAGCTATAAAGTTCCATACAGAGCAAATAACGACTGCCAAATTTAAAATGTACCCTATCGGATAGACAATATATAAAAGTCTATCCGATAGGGTACATTATATTTCTACAAAATTTAGCAGGAGTTCTTACTAACCATGTCTCTCAACGCAATGAAGCCGTCTCCTTGATTCGTCAACCGGAAAATTAGAAGCTAAACTGTTGGTGTTGCTTTAATAAATTGCACCTGCTATCATATAATTTGTAACAAAAGCACAAAAATATATGATGAAAATGAGGGAAGAGAATGGCCCCAGATCACACATTGGATGAGCAAGAGCCCAAACATCAGCGACGTGTTCGCTATAAAGGCACTCACCCTAAGAATTTTAAAGAAAAATACAAGGAACTGCAACCAGAGCAATATGCTGATGCTGTGGCAAAGGTTATTCAGAAGGGCAATACTCCTGCCGGTATGCATATTTCAATTTGCGTTAAAGAAATATTGGAATTCCTACAAATTACCCCAGGACAAATTGGATTAGATGCAACACTAGGTTATGGTGGACACACCTTAGAGATGCTTAAATGTTTAAATTCAAAGGGGCGCTTGTATGCAACGGATATAGATCCTCTTGAATTACCGCGCACCAAAGACCGCTTAGAGCGTTTGGGCTATGGCTCCGACATTTTAGAGATCAGGCAAATGAACTTTTCCAAAATAGATCAAATCGCTTCCGAATCAGGGCCATTTAATTTTGTATTGGCAGATTTGGGTGTTTCTTCTATGCAAATAGACAATCCTGAAAGAGGGTTTACATTTAAGTCTGAAGGGCCATTGGACTTACGGCTTAATCCGAAAATGGGTTACTCGGCAGCAAGTCTTTTGAAAAAAATATCACTAGATGAATTACAAGATATGCTGATAGAAAATGCGGACGAGCCTCATTCCGGGGTAATCGCTCGTGCCATTGTTTCCAACATAAAAAAAGGAATTGATATATCGACAACAACTGAGCTTCGAAATATCATCAATGATGCTCTGAAATTTGTTCCAAAAGTCACTAAAGATGAGATTAAAAAATCCTGTCAACGAACCTTTCAAGCATTGCGAATTGATGTTAATAAGGAGTTTGAAGTGTTAGATGAATTTTTAGAAAAACTTCCTGATGCCATGACAACCGGTGGGCGCGTTGCCATACTTTCATTTCATTCAGGAGAAGATCGTCGCGTTAAAAAATCTTTTAAACACTTTTTTCGTGAAGGGGTTTATCGTGAAATAGCACCCGATCCGATTCGGGCATCTTCAGAAGAATGCCATATCAATAGTCGTGCCCGTTCTGCCAAATTGCGTTGGGCAATCAAATCATAAAGTGTAATTGACTGCGCTCCATCTTTTCTTTATTATTTATATATTTGCAATAAAAATGCCTGAACTCTCTAATTTTGCTAAGGTTCAGGCTTTTTTTCGTCACTATAAGTGATACGGTTCTGCGTATCACTTATAATGGCAAAACTTAAATTGGGACTCGCCGGAATTGTTTCTGGGAGTTCCCCCCTCTGTAAAGAACGATGGAAACACCGATTGAAGATAGTTCAAGCTGCTTGACGAGTGAAGTAAAATTATCTACAATTGTAATCATTTGAAAACTTCTTTTTTGCAAATATGCAAAACCAAAATGATATGAGGAGCAAACAATGACAACATTAAATGCAATCATTATGGAAGTAGGTAAAGAGCCTGCTGTCTACAAACTATCAACGGCGATTGATAAACAACTTGAAGAAATTGCCATTGTATTAGGTGGAAATTTTATTAGTTCTCGGTTGTTCGAAGTCGGTGAAGGTCTATCCTTATATATTTTTATCAACGATATGGCAATTCCTCTACAACTGACTGCAAATCGTCGTTTCCCTGAACCTGATCAAGATCAAATTATTTTTGGTAATGCTCTTTTTCTCATCATTAATGATGTCAACGGTGATGAAGAAGGTGCATTAGATATTCCCGATCAATATTGTGAGTTTTTCATCAACAAACTCAAAGAGAGTTTTGCGCCTTGTAGTGGTGACGAGAAACCAGATCTGGATGCAGAAATTTTTGTCGAAAACCCAGGCACAAACGAAGAACGATGGTTTAAGTGGGAAGAAGTGCAAGCACCTGGCAAAGAAAACGAGTTAAAATTTATTGGACAAGGTTATGTTCGTATTGTTGACGATGGTACCTGTGATATTCTAGAAATTCGCGGACGTTACTTCAAACAAAAATATCTCAAAGAAAGCAATAAAAATTTACAATAAGATCCTTTGGTGAAGCTCCGTCTACTAATTTATAAAACCTAGAAGCAAGTATCAATATCACCCGAACGCAAGGTATACTCAACTAAGTTGTTGACTGATATGCGAACTACATCCGTTGTCACTTAAGCTGCCACCTCACTTCCTGTCCCATGTTTAAACCTTTAAAGTGTAAAATCCAATTTTAAAAGTGCTATCCAATAATTCCACGCCAGTCAGCCTATCCCTTTAAATATTTTGCAGGCAGAATAACCTATTTCAGCAATTACAAGTCCACAAAGCTGTCATGACTAACACCCTTTCTTTTAACCACTTACTATTTTTCGGGAGGGTTATTGACTTAATGATCTAGGTCTGCCATTATGATGCTAAACACAAGAACTGCCCCTACCCTCAAGCATTTTGAGGATAGGGGCAGTTCATTATTTTACTATTCTACAGTAACACTCTTCGCCAAGTTTCTTGGTTTATCTACGTCGCAACCACGAGTTACGGCAGCGTAGTAAGCCAATAACTGAAGGGGAATCACAGCCAGTATTGGTGCTAAGAATTTATCAGCTTGTGGGATGAAGATGGTGTGATCCACATATTTCTTGATTTGTTCATCGCCTTGCTGAGCGATACCAATAACGATTGCATCACGGGCTTTTACTTCTTTGATGTTACTGAGAGTTTTGTCATATACATCATGCTGAGTGGCTAGAGCGATAACAGGTACGCCTTCGATAATGAGAGCTAATGTACCATGTTTCAATTCACCAGCAGCATAGGCTTCTGCATGAATGTAGGAAATTTCCTTCAGTTTAAGGGCGCCTTCTAGAGCTACAGCATAGTCAAGGGAACGTCCAATGAAAAATACATCTTCGTTGAAACCATACTGTTGAGCAAACGTCTTAATGGATTCTACATTTTCTAAGATTTCATGCAATTGGCTTGGAATGTTACGTAAACCAGAGATCAACTCACGAGTACGTTCTGGTGTGACAGTTTCCCGTAGTCCTGCAATATAGATCGCCAGCATAGTCAAAGTGACCAATTGAGTAGTATATGCTTTTGTAGAAGCTACCGCAATTTCTGGACCCGCCCAAGTATAAATAACTTGATCGGCTTCACGAGAAATGGAAGATCCTACTACATTGGTAATCGCCAAGGTTTTAGCGCCAAGGCGTTTAGCTTCTTTTAAAGCAGCTAACGTATCTAAAGTTTCACCAGATTGGCTAACTACAATAGCTAGGGTATTTTCATCCACTAGTGGAGAACGATAGCGGAATTCGGAAGCAACATCCACTTCTACTGGAAGACGACTCAACGATTCAATATAATATTTACCAACTAGACCAGCATTATAAGCAGTACCGCAAGCTACAATCACCACTTTTTTGATAGCTGCCATTTCATGTTTGGTCCATTTAAGCTCATCTAGTATTACATGACTGTCATCTTTCGCTAAACGGCTTGACATGGTTTCCCGAATGGCCTTTGGCTGTTCATAGATTTCTTTGATCATGAAGTGCTCATAGCCGCCTTTTTCAGCTGCTTCTGCATCCCAGTGCACTTCAAATACTTTTTTAGTAATAGGCACACCCTGGCGATTCATAACCCATACAGAGTCTTTCGTGATAACAGCTAATTCTCCATCACTTAAGATATAGGTTTTACGGGTGCGGTTAATAATGGCTGGAATATCAGAAGCCACAAAATTTTCGCCTTCACCCAAGCCAATAACCAATGGATTGTCTTGTTTTGTGCAGATAATTTTGTCTGGCTCATGTTTAGTCATAAATACTAAGGCATAAGAGCCTTCAATTTCAGACAGCACTTGTTTTACGGCTGCTTCAAAGTCACCTTTGTAATATTCTTCCAACAGATGAGCTACTACTTCGGTATCTGTTTCAGAAACAAAAATATGACCTTTTTCAATTAGTTTTTCTTTTAAGTGCATATAATTTTCAATAATACCATTATGCACTACAACGAAATCCCCTGTGCAGTCAGTATGGGGGTGGGAGTTTACATCAGAAGGGCGACCATGAGTTGCCCAACGAGTGTGTCCAATACCCAAACTACCTGTAAGTTGGTTGCTTTCTAATTTTTTTTCTAAATTCGCCAAGCGACCTACACTTTTTTCTACATGAATCGTAGTTCCATCATATACTGCAATACCTGCAGAATCATAACCCCGATATTCAAGTTTGCTTAAGCCTTCCATCAAAAATGTTGAGGCCTGTTTAGGACCAATATAACCAACAATACCACACATATGGTAATTCCTCCTAAATTTCAATAAAAATTCAAATCATTCTGTCAATCTGCCCCAGACGTTTTGTCCTGCAAGTTGCCTTACAGTTTTGTCGCTGTCTAGCGGCCGCAGAGTAGCCGAGAGGTATCCGCTGAATTTTCGATAAACCTCCACCTCGTCTGCTTGCTGTTGACACGCCCTTATACAGGCTGCCACCTAGTTGTGATACTATGCCAAGCAAGCTCCAGCGCTATTACGGAAAATTTCTATTCGTCTTAGTTCTGTAAAAGTTAGTTTCCACCAATCATTCTCCCTTTATCCATTTCTCACCTCCATTTTTATAATATACATATGCAAAGGAGCACAATTGTGCTCCTTTGCAACTTCCATTGTAATATAAACAATGACTTTGGTCAACTCATCCTTGTTCTTTTTTTACAACTGCAGCGATTTCATTTACAATACGTTCAAGTTCAGTCATACATGATCCTTCTGCCATTACACGAATCAATTGCTCCGTACCTGATGGGCGTACTAAAATTCGTCCATCCTCGCCTAATTCTGTATTTCCCTTTTCAATAGCATGCCTAATTGCCTCATTTTCTTCCCAGCCATCTTTACTCGCTACAGTAACATTCACTAATAGTTGAGGGTAACGCGTCATAATAGCTGCTAGTTCTGACATTTTCTTGCCGCTTTTTTTCAAAGCAGCTATCAACTGCAAGGCTGTTAATACGCCATCTCCTGTAGTACTATGTTCGGCAAAAATAACATGTCCAGATTGTTCGCCACCTAGCAAGAAAGATTTTTCTAGCATAGCCTCTAATACATAACGGTCGCCAACTGCTGTTACTTCTACTTTGCCCCCTGCCTTTTTCATAGCTTGGTATAGGCCAATATTACTCATAACCGTGGCAACCAACGTATTGTCTTTTAGTTTATTTGCTTTTAAACGATCTAATGCACAAATTACCATCATTTGATCACCATCAATAATAACGCCTTTTTCATCTACAGCTAAACAGCGATCTGCATCACCATCATGGGCAATACCAAAGTGAGCTTGATGACGCACAACAGCCTCTTGTAGCTCTTCCATATGAGTAGAACCACAGTTGGAGTTAATATTTACACCTGTAGGTTTATTGTTAATCGTAATAACCTCAGCGCCTAAATGTTGATATACGATAGGCCCTACTTCATAAGCAGCTCCATGAGCACAGTCTACTACCATTTTTAATCCTTTAAAATCAACATCAACCGTGCTTACTAAATAATCCGTATAGGTTTTCAGTAAGTCATGGCGATGAAGGATGGTACCAACCCCATCACCAATAGGACGTTCCATGTCTTCTTTATAATTGAATACCAGCTCTTCTAATTCATCTTCGACAGCATCAGGTAATTTATAGCCAGTGCCTGCAAAGAATTTGATTCCGTTATCAGGATATGGATTATGAGATGCAGAAATAACTATACCAGCTTGTGCATTCATTTGGCCTGCTAAATAGGCTACAGCTGGAGTAGGTACTATCCCTAGTAATACAGCCTGCCCTCCAGCAGAACAAATCCCTGCGGATAGCGCAGCCTCTAGCATATGCCCTGAGATGCGCGTATCACGACCAATCACCATAACAGGGCTAGTATGATATTCCCTGCCAAAATAAGTTGTTGCTGCCCAACCTAATTTAAATGCCAACTCTGGCGTTAACTGCGCATTAGCTACCCCACGTACTCCATCCGTTCCAAAAAGTCTACCCATATATTTTATTCTCCCTTCTTGTGGACAATGTAGCATCGTCCCTATATCTTGTATTTTCTTATAATAGCAATTGAGGAGTTTAGACCATCAAGAGCGGCACTCATGATGCCGCCTGCATAACCAGCACCTTCCCCAATAGGATATAGCCCTTCTATATTTAAAGATGTGTAGTCATTTTTTCGTAAGATGCGCACAGGTGCAGAGGTTCTTGTCTCTACACCTGTCATAACGGCTTCAGGATGAGCAAAACCTTTAATTTTACGCTCAAACTCTGGCAATGCTTTGGCAAGAGTATCTGTAACAAAATCAGGTAAGCATTGGCGCAAGTCGGCTATAGCAACTCCTGGTTTATAACTAGGCTTAGTGACAAAAACAGTATTGCCAGTTGTCCCTGTTAAGAAATCCCCCACGGTTTGCAAAGGAGCATGGTAATTGCTGCCCCCACATTCAAAAGCCAATTGCTCATACTTACGTTGAAAATGGATACCACCTAGTATTTCCCCACCATAATCCTCTGGTGTCACATTGACCACCAAAGCGCTGTTGGCCACTCCTGAAGCCCGATTATACATGCTCATCCCATTGGTTACTACCCCTCCCGTTTCCGAAGCAGCAGCTACTACCAGGCCGCCTGGGCACATACAGAAAGAATAGGCAGTGCGGCCTGTATCTTTAGCATGATAGACAAGAGCATAATCAGCAGCTTTTAGCTGAGGATGTCCTGCAGCTATGCCATATTGAGATGTATCAATCACCTCTTGAGGATGTTCAATTCGTACACCAATGGAGAAAGCTTTTGCTTCCATGGCAACTCCTCGCTGATAAAGCATTTCATAAGTATCACGTGCACTGTGACCTATGCTAAATAACGCAGTAGAACAGGGTATATATTTTGTTTCATTGATTGTCAAACCTTTTAACTGACCATCTTTTACATCTATATCTGTGACCTTGGATTCAAACTCTATTAGGCCGCCTAAAGCAATAATCTCTTGTCTAATATTCTTTACCACTTCTCGCAGTTTATCAGTACCGATATGAGGCTTATGCA
Organism: uncultured Pelosinus sp.; assembly: GCA_963526645.1. GTDB lineage: Bacteria > Bacillota > Negativicutes > DSM-13327 > DSM-13327 > Pelosinus. Next base: position 36,908 of record CAUROG010000009.1, read on the forward strand.
AATAGGTAATTTCCTCTGGTGCTCCGGCTTTAACGAAAATGTCTAATACCTGACGCATAAAAGGATCATTGACACGAGTAGTCAATTTTCCATCGGAAAAGGTACCTGCACCACCTTCGCCAAATTGCACATTGGAGATCGCATCAAATTGTCCAGTCTGCCAGAATCGGCTTACATCTTGGGTACGCTGCTCAATATTGCGTCCTCTTTCTAATACGATTGGTTTATAGCCATGCTGAGCCAATGTTAGGGCTGCCAGCATACCTGCGGGGCCCAAGCCAACAACTACAGGACGATGTTCCATTTTAATTGGTCCTGGTATAATCGCTTCTGCCACAGACGCCTTGGCTACGGACACATCTTTATCTCCTTTTAAACGTGACAGCACTTGACCTTCGGGTATTGCAACCTTCACATCAAGGGTGTATACAAAACTAATATTACTTTTTTTACGGGCATCGATGGCCCGACGCACAATGACCACCTCAAGCACAGCTTGGGGTGGTATTTTAAGCCTTTTTGCTGCTAACTTATTTATAGATGTATCATTCTCCAGCAGCACCCGCATATTGATTATCCGTAACAACTAGTTTTCGCTCCTTCGCATTGCTAGATTTCTATCATTGCTGTTTTACTACACTAATATTCACTTTAACAATCTTGCTGCTAATCGTCACTCCATCTCTTACTTGCAGCTTACCTTCTACTTCTACATCTTTATCAATTCCATTTAAACTAATAGGCTCTGTGTAAAGAACATCTATTTTGTCTACGATTTGGCGATCACCGCTGATCTCTATTTTTTGCGGATTGGTAAGAATCTGCTTTAAAACTACATCTTTCATTAACTGACCCGTAATATTGGGCTTAATATCAACGGCTTTTGTAATGGTGCTAGAAGCAAAGAAAAGGGAAACATACATACTATTCGGCTTCACTTGTAGACCTTCTTCTATCTCTTTGCCATTTTGATCTATTAGTTTTAGGGGAACAGATAGGGTAAAATCAGTATTTTTACCAGATACATCTACATAAGCTACCGCTTTAGCCACTGTATCTAATAATCCTTTTGGTCCTTCTACAGCTACTCTGTGAGAACTATAGGTGATTTTATCCACAATCATATCCGCAGGAGGTGCACCTTTTAACTTAACCTCCACAGGAATTTGCCTACTCACAATGCTCTCTAGTTGAAATGTCACTTTGTCTGGAGCAACTTCCACCACTTCGATGCCAGTGGGAATGGTAGTATGAACTTTGGCTGTATTAACACCTTCTGTTAAACCCTTTAAATCAATATATGTCTTTATGTCTTGTTTTCCCAGACCTGCAATTAGCGTTCGAGGCCCTCGGACTCTAATTCTTACATAATCAGGAGTATCTAATGGAACAACGGCACTAGAAAGATTACGCACTTCCAGAGGGATTTCCATATTTACATCTACAGGAGGATTTTGTTCATTCATTACATATGTCCATAAAATGATTGCCATGATAATAGCTAAGATCTTTGCTGTAAGGTTTTTCTTTGGAAGTCTATCCATTATGAATACTGCCTCCAATTCAAAAAGTTGCCTAATGTGTGATTCTTACTGGCAAATAGCGGACGTAATTTTTCTTTTAGTAACTCCGCATCTAGGTCTCTCACAAGCCTCCCACCTCGGGCTAAAGAAATAATCCCGGTTTCTTCACTCACTATTACCACTGCTGCATCTGTTTGCTCTGTAATACCAATCGCTGCCCTGTGCCTTGTGCCCAATTCTTTATTCAGACTTCGATCCTCAGTCAATGGTAGCAAACAGCCCGCTGCCATGATTCGATCTCCTCTTAAGATCGCCGCACCATCATGCATAGGTGTATTAGGGATAAAAATATTAATTAAAAACTCATTTGAAACAAGGCCATCTACTTTTATCCCTGTTTCAATGTAATCACTAAGACCTGTTTCTCTTTCTAGCACAACAAGGGCGCCAATTTTATTCTTAGCTAATACAGCTACTGCTTTACCTAATTCTTCTAACAGAGTTTCTTGTTCCTGCTCATCTAAAAATACACTTTTCTTGAATAATTTTCCACGACCGAGTTGTTCTAAAGCCCGTCTTAGCTCTGGCTGAAAAACAACTGGCAAGGCTACCATAACAATTGTCATGGCTTTATTCAGCAACCAGTTAATCACATTAAGCCCTAGCCATTTACTAATGATAGTGGCAATTAAAAGCACAATCAGTCCCTTTAATAACGCCAAGGCCCTCGTATCCCGAATCATAACATACAGCTTATACAAAACAAAAGCCACAATAATTATATCCAGGAGATCCAGTAAGCTAATCGTAGAGATAATTCCTTGAATTTGTAGCAACATAGCCAAACTCCTCATCATAATGTAAGAATAATAACAATAAATATTAATTTATTCTACCCAATATTACGGAAAACCTTTAATATTTTAATAATAGAAATAAAAAAAATAATACCTCCCTACCAGAGGTATTATTTTAGGCAATTAATTATGCTTTGATTCTATAATTTTGTTACTTCATCAACCCAGCCAAAGGTGTCTGTTACTTTACCATACTGAATGCCAGTGACAGTGTCAAATAACTTTTGGGCAAACTCACCTGTCTGGTTATTGTTGATAACAATCTTTTTGCCTTTCCAAGACAATTCTCCTACAGGAGAGATAACAGCTGCCGTTCCTGTACCAAAGACTTCTTCTAATTGACCCTTTTCATGAGCTTCAAAGACTTCTTCTACGGAAATACGGCGTTCAGAAACTTTTATACCCCATGTCTTAGCCAATTCTAATACGGTTCTTCTTGTCATACCACTCAAAATACTACCTACTAAATCGGGTGTAATCAGCTCTCCATTAATTTTGAAGAAAATATTCATGGTACCGACTTCTTCAATATATTTACGCTCCACAGCATCTAACCATAACACTTGAGCAAATCCTTCTTTTTTTGCTTCCTCTTGGGCTCTTAAACTCATAGCATAATTCGCAGGAGTTTTCGCTTCACCCAAGCCGCCTAACGTAGCACGAACATATTTGTCTTCCACTTTAATACTAACCGGGTTAAACCCTGCAGCATAATAAGCTCCTACTGGCGATAATAAAATAAATAATTTATAGGTGTCGGATACCTTTACACCTACATAGGGATCTGTAGCAATAATAAAAGGCCTGATATAGAGCGCTGTACCTACTTTTGTCGGTACCCATGTTTTATCTACTTCCACTACTTTTTTTAGACCTTCAGCCACTACATCCACATCAACATTAGGAATACACAGAGCGTCAGCTGAGCGATTGAACCGCTCTAAATAATCTTTAGTACGGAAAATAACAATCCGGTCATCCTCAGTTCGAAAGGCTTTTATTCCTTCGAAGATAGCTTGCCCATAATGAAAAACCATTGCTGCCGGTAAAACAGAAAATTCATTATAAGGAATAATCGCAGGATTATGCCAGCCATTTTGGGGATCATAATCCATGGTAAACATGTGATCTGTAAAATATTTGCCAAACCCTAGCTGTTCTTCAGGTGGCATTACCCCGATTGTGTTATTCTTGGTAACTGCAATCTCAGTCATATTAGAGTGCCTCCTTGTGTTTTTTAGAAAACTTGGCTTGTTCCAATCCTGTAACGAAGGCACAAGCCTTAATTGGACTTATGTAAATCCAAAAACCTTACTTGCTAACTTACAAAGAAAAGACTTAGCTCAAGCAAAGTCCTCAGATACAAACAGAAGCCTTACTCGTTTATTGGAATCAAGAAAGTGTCACTTTCTTGATTCTATATAAACTTTACAAGGCTTACAATTTGCTACAATTTATGCTTATTATATATTGCTTTTTGTATACATGTCAAGTACACTTTGTTGTTTTGTCAAGGTATCTCGAGCCACCGTAAATTGTTGTTTTACTCCAGCAGACGAAGTTCCGCCATAGGAATTACGAGCATCTACACAAGTTTCCACTTTTATGGCTTCTAAAATATCACTTTCAAACAGGGGTGAAAACTCTTTAAACTCAGCTAAGGATAAATCCATCAGCCATTTGTTGTTTCCGAGACAATACGCCACAGATTTTCCTACTACTTCGTGAGCTTGGCGGAAAGGCAAGCCTTTTTTCACCAGATAGTCAGCCATATCCGTAGCATTGGAAAAGTCATTGCGTACTGCCGAACCCATAACTTGTTCATTAACTTTCATAGCTCTTAGCATAGAGGCATAAACACTTAAGCTAAACTTTAAGGTATCAATGGTATCAAACATACCTTCTTTGTCTTCCTGTAAGTCTTTATTGTAAGCTAATGGCAAGCCTTTCGCAGTAGTCAATAAAGCCATTAAATGACCAAATACCCGCCCTGTTTTTCCACGAACCAGTTCTGCAACATCTGGGTTCTTCTTCTGTGGCATGATACTGGAACCAGTACAATGGCTATCATCTAATTCAATAAAGGAAAACTCTGTTGAAGACCAAAGAATAATTTCTTCGCTGATGCGGCTTAAATGCATCATAAGAATGGATGCACAAGATAAGAATTCTAAAATATAGTCTCTATCACTTACAGCATCCATACTATTTTCATATACTTGACTAAAATTCAGTTGCTCTGCCACGAAATGTCTGTCGATGGGAAAAGTAGTACCAGCTAGAGCTCCTGCACCAAGTGGCATCATGTCAGTGCCATCCCATACACCTCTCAAACGTCTAAAATCCCGAGTCAGCATGAAAAAGTATGCCATCATGTGATGGGAAAATAGGATTGGCTGCGCGCGCTGCAGGTGAGTATATCCAGGCATAACTACAGATTGGTACTTTTGGGCCACTTCTACAAGAGCTTGTTGTAAGTCATGGATGAGTGTACCAATTGCCCCAATTTCATGTTTTAAATACATATGAGTATCTAAAGCAACTTGATCATTACGACTGCGGGCTGTATGAAGCTTACCACCTACTGCCCCAATGCGTTCTGTTAAGCGCTTTTCTATATTCATATGTATGTCTTCCAAGGATATTTCAAAACTAAAATTTCCAGCTTCAATATCTGCCAAAATTGTTTTGAGGCCTTCAATAATCGAATCTGCTTCTTCACTCGCAATAATTTTGCATTTGGCCAGCATAGTTGCATGGGCAATGCTACCAGCAATATCCTCTGCATACATACGCTGGTCAAAAGAAATGGAGGAGGTAAATTCCTCCACCATTACATCTGTATTTTTGGCAAATCTACCGCCCCATAATTTACTCATTTCTTCTCTGCCTCTTTTAACATTAGCGCTCTTACTTTTAATGGTAAGCCAAAAAGGTTAATGAATCCTTCTGCATCTTTTTGGTTGTATACTTCATCACGACCAAAAGTTACAAATCCTTCATGGTACAAGGAGTATGGAGATTTGCTTCCAGCACTCATAATGTTACCTTTATATAATTTCAAGCGGACAGTACCTGTTACCGTCTGTTGCGTGGAATCAACAAATGCATCTAAAGATTCTTTTAATGGAGAGAACCACATGCCATCATATACAAGTTCTGCATAACGAATAGCTACTTGTTCTTTATAATGCATAGTTGCCCGATCCAATGTCAAATATTCTAATTCTCTGTGAGCATAGTACAAAATAGATCCGCCTGGATTTTCATATACGCCACGAGATTTCATACCCACCAAACGATTTTCTACAATATCCGTAATACCAATTCCATGTTCAGCGCCAATGGCATTTAGTTTTTCTAGTAATGCAACTGCACCTAGTCTTTCACCATCAACAGCTACCGGAATACCTTTTTCAAAGCAGATGTCCACATAAGCAGCTTTGTCTGGTGCATTTTCAGGAGATTTTGACACCATATAAACATCATCCATTGGTTCATTAGCTGGATTTTCTAAATCTGCGCCTTCATGGCTTAAATGCCAGATATTACGATCCATGCTATAAGGACGGCTTTTGGCTACTGGAATAGGAATATTGTGTTTTTCTGCATAATCAAATGCATCTTCACGAGAACGAATATCCCAAAGTCTCCAAGGAGCAATAATTTTCAAATGAGGAGCCAAGGCTTTTACGGTAAGTTCAAATCGAACTTGGTCATTTCCTTTACCTGTAGCACCATGGGCAATGGCATCTGCACCTTCTTTTTCTGCAATGGCAACTAAGGCTTTAGCGATAATCGGTCTAGCAAAAGAAGTACCTAGCAGATATTTTCCTTCATATACAGCGCCAGCTTTCAATGTAGGCCAAACATAGCTTTCTACGAATTCTTGTTTTAAATCTTCAATATATACTTTGCTAGCGCCTGATTTTAATGCCTTATCGTGCACTGGTGCCAATTCATCCCCTTGACCTACATCAGCACACATGGCAATCACTTCGCAGTTATAGTTTTCCTTTAGCCACGGAATAATAACGGAGGTATCCAATCCACCCGAATAAGCTAATACAACCTTTTTAATTTCACTCATACTTATAATCTCCTTATGTAAAAAATTCTATTTGCCCATTAATAATACCATAATTGCCTTTTGTACGTGTAAACGATTTTCTGCTTGATCGAAAACTACAGAATGTTTGCTCTCTAATACATCTTCTGTAATTTCTTCCCCTCTGTGAGCTGGCAAGCAGTGAAGTACGATTGCATCCTCTTTGGCAACGTTCATAATTTCTTGATTGATCTGATAGTGGGCAAAAACTTCTTTTCGATCTTCTTGTTCTATTTCTTTACCCATACTAGCCCACACATCTGTATACAACACATCTGCATCTTTCGCTGCAAGAAAGGGATCTTCACACAATATAATTTTACTGCCTGTAACGGCTGCAACTGTTAATGCTTCTGCCACGATAGCAGCATCAGGTTCATAACCTTTTGGTGTAGCAATGGAAATATCCATTCCCACCTTTGCACAAGCCTGTAACAATGAATTTACCATATTGTTGCCATCACCGATATAAACCATTTTCAGACCTTTCAGTGTACCCTTATGCTCCAAAACTGTAAAGATATCCGTTAAGGCTTGGCAAGGATGCATTAAATCTGTGAGAGCATTAATCACTGGTACCGTAGCGAACTCTGCCAGCTCTATCACCTCATCATGGGAAAAGGTACGAATCATGATACCATCTACATACCGTGATAATACACGGGCAGTATCTTTGACAGGCTCTCCTCGGCCGATTTGCATATCATTGGCATTCAAAAATAACGCTGCACCACCAAGTTGCCACATACCTACCTCAAAAGAAACTCTGGTACGGGTAGATGCTTTTTGAAAAATCATCCCCAGCGTCTTGCCTTTTAATAAATGATGCTGTTCACCGTTTTTCAACTGTGCTTTCAGCGTCTTAGCCAAGTCTAGTACATCATTGATTTCCTTTGTTGACAAATCATGAACGGATAATAAATCTTTCACCTCGATACCCACGATAATAACCCCCATACATAGTTATATCATCCTTGCGATATAACTTTCTTTTTATTCTTCTATACTTGCCAGTACTGCATCTAGCACTGCAAGAACTTCATCCACATGGACATTTTCAATATTGAGTGGCGGCACAAACCTAAGTACATCGCCTGCTGTACAATTTATAATGACACCTTTCTCTAAACAAGAATTTACAATATCTCTACCTGGCACGGTTAATTGAACTCCTAGCATCAAGCCTTTACCCCGCACTTGGGTAATCAATTTAGGATATTTTGCTTGTAAGACTAGCAAGCCTTTTTCCAAGTAGTTTCCTACTTCTTTAGCATTTTCTAGCAAACCTTCTTCTTCAATGATTGCTAACACTGCATTGCCTGCTGCAGAAGCTAATGGATTGCCACCAAAGGTGGAACCATGGTCACCACTCTTAAAAGCAGAAGCCACTTTATTGCTAGCAATAAAAGCGCCAATTGGTACGCCGCCGCCTAAACCTTTCGCCAATGTAACAATATCAGGAACAATACCATATTGCTGGTAAGCAAACATAGTACCAGTACGTCCCATACCTGTTTGAATCTCATCTAAAATTAAGAGTACTCCCTTTTGGTCACACAGTTCACGTACCTGCTGTAAATAGTTGGCATCCGGCATATTAATGCCGCCCTCTCCTTGAATCGGCTCGAGAAGAATAGCACAAGTATTTTCGGTTACAGCAGCCTTTAGTGCTTCTATATCATTATATGGCACATAGCTAAAGCCACCAGGCAAGGGTTCATACCCTTCTTGGTATTTTGGCTGAGCAGTGGCTGTGAGAGTTGCTAAGGTTCTACCGTGGAAACAATGCTGGGCTGTAATAATGTCAATCTTGCCAGCACTGATTTTTTTTGCATATTTACGAGCCAGTTTAATAGCTCCTTCATTGGCTTCTGCTCCGCTGTTTGCAATAAATACCTTGTCTAAGCCACTGACTGCCGCTAAGCTTCTCACCAGTTTAGCCTGAGCCTCTGTGTAATACAAATTAGAGCAATGAATTAGTTTTCCAGCCTGTTTAGTTATGGCTGCTACTAAGGCAGGATGAGCATGCCCTAGCACATTGACAGCAATCCCTGCTAAGAAATCTAAGTATTGCTTACCATCATTATCATACACATAAGGACCTTCGCCATGAGACAATACAATATTGTAGCGAGCAAATACGGGCATGTAATAGTCCTCGACCGTTTGAATAATATCCTGTGTATTCACAACATTGCGCCCTCCCTTATTTTACAACCTGTGTACCGATACCTTGTGATGTGAAAATTTCAAGCAATATGGAGTGCGGTTGACGCCCGTCAATAATATGGGTTTTAGATGTACCGCCTTGCAAAGCTTTGATACATGTTTCCACTTTAGGAATCATGCCGCCTCCAATGTCCCCATCTGCTATCATTTGCTGGGCTTCTTCTAGGGATAAAGATGAGATAAATGAGCTTTTATCATGATAATCGCGATAGATGCCTTCAACATCTGTTAGCATTAATAGTTTTTCTGCACCTAACGCACCTGCTATTTCACCTGCTACATAATCCGCATTAATGTTGTAACTTTCCCCATTTTTGCCTACACCAATAGGAGCAATGACAGGAATATAACCGTTATCCATCAGAGTATTGAGTATGTCTATATTGATGCTTTCTACTTCGCCTACAAATCCAATGTCGATCATGTTTACTTTTCCATTTTCATGGACTTCAGCAAAATGTTTTTTCGCTCGAATTAAATCAGCATCCTTGCCACTTAAACCTACCGCCTTAGAACCTTGTCGATTTAGTAGATTCACGATTTCTGTATTAATTTTTCCTACCAGTACCATTTCGGCTATGGATACAGTTTCTTCATCCGTCACTCTGAGACCGCTGACAAATTCCGTCTTTTTGCCAAATTTATTTAAAACACTAGTAATTTCTGGACCACCACCATGAACAACAATCGGTCTCATACCTACATATTTCAATAGTGTAATATCTTGAATTACACTGTTCTTGAGTTCACTATTGATCATAGCATTACCGCCATATTTTATAACTACTGTTTTACCATAAAAATTTTGTATATAAGGTAAGGTTTCAATTAATACCGCTGCAGTTTCTAAACTTTTCAAATTCTTTCCTCCTCTTATGTATGATATTCCCCATTAATTTTTACATATTCATAAGAAAAATCACAAGTCCACATCGTAGCTTCTGCCTGGCCTAATCCTAAGTCCACCACTACTTTAATCTCATCTTCAGCCATAATTTTCTTAAGCTCTTGTTCATCAATCTTAATACCTAAGCCTTGTTTTACAATGGTCAGATCACCAATAGATAAGGATATCTTTGTAGGATCAGCAGCTGCCTCAGAATAACCTACCGCACACAAAATCCGTCCCCAATTAGCATCCTGACCAAAAAATGCAGTTTTTACAAGAGGTGATTTCGCAATTGCCATAGCCGTTTTTTTTGCATCTGCAAAATTTACAGCTCCTGTCACATTTAATTCCAGGAATTTAGTAGCACCTTCGCCATCAACAACGATCTGTTTTGCCAAATAAATGCATACGTCGGTTAGCACTTTAGTAAAAGTAGCATAATTCTCGTCTGCAGTCTCAATCACTGTATTACCAGCTAAGCCATTTGCTAGTACGCTTGCCATATCATTTGTACTAGTATCTCCATCTACTGAAATCATATTAAAAGATACATTCACCGCATCTGTCAATGCCTGTTTGAGCATAGCAGGAGCAATCGCAGCATCTGTGGTAATAAAAGCCAACATGGTAGCCATGTTAGGATGAATCATCCCTGAGCCTTTAGCAATACCAGCAATGCGTACAGGCACACCACCTAACTCAAACTCATAAGCACAATGCTTAGGGAAGGTATCTGTAGTCATAATTGCTAAGGTGGATTTTTCCTGCTCATCTGGGCCTAGCTGAGCAACGGCTGCTTTAATACCATCTGTTATTTTCTCCATAGGTAGAGTTACACCAATAATTCCTGTAGATGCTACTAAAACATCTTCTTTTGGTATACTCAGAAGATCTGCCGTGATTTGGGCCATCGCATTGGCGTCGGAAAGTCCTTGTTCACCTGTACAAGCATTTGCACAACCCGAATTGACCACAATAGCGGAAGCGATACCGCTTTCAAAAGCTAGGCGAGATACAGCCACAGGGGCTGCCGCCATAGTATTGGTTGTGCACACTCCAGCTACACTAGCAGGTACTGTACTATAAATCACTGCTACATCATGTTTACCGCTCTTTTTTATGCCAGCCTGTACTCCAGCAGCCTTAAAGCCTTTTGGTGCTGTAATACCACCTTTAATCTCTGTATACATAACTTAAACCTCCATATAATTCTAATCTTATCAAGGATATAGGGCAACTTGTTTTAAGCCACTGCGTTCATCAAAACCAAACATTACATTTAAATTTTGCACAGCCTGACCAGCTGCACCTTTCACTAAATTATCGATGGCTGATACCACAACTACCCTATTGGTGCGTGGATCCACATGCCAGCCTAAATCACAAAAGTTCGATCCGCGAGTATGCTTCACAGCGGGATATCCGCCCCGTCCTAAGAGCCTAATAAAGAATTCTTGACCATACATTTCATAAAAAGCCTGATCAATGTCTTCTGGTTTTACACTCTCTTGTAAGGAAGCATAGCAAGTGCTCAAGATTCCTCTTGACATAGGAATCAAATGAGGCGTAAAGCTAATCAGGGATTCCTGACCTGAAATGTCCTGCAATGCCTGCTCAATTTCAGGTGTATGCCGATGTCCCCCTATATTATAGGCTTTCAGATTCTCGGACATTTCTGCCATATGGATGTTTAAACTTAAACCGCGTCCTGCACCGGAAACGCCTGATTTCGCATCAACTACAATATTTTTAGTATCAATTAAGTGGTATTTGGCTAAAGGAGCTAACGCTAAAATACTAGCTGTGGTATAACAACCTGCATTACCCACAATATTTGCTTCCTTTATTTGCTGCCGATACAATTCCGTTAAGCCATACACAGCACCAGAATTTAGGTGTGTATGTTGTACTTTATACCAGGCTTCATATACAGACTCATCACGAAAACGATAATCAGCCCCTAAGTCAATCACTTTAATGCCCTGTTCTGCTAATTGTCTTCCAATCCCCATAGCATGCCCATGAGGCAAACCAATGAACACGGCCTGACTATCAGCAAATTGCCTATGGTCTGTCATACTTGTTAATTTTTTATCATAAAACCCCGTCAAATGAGGATATATCTCCGAAATACTTATACCAGTATGGCTTTCTGAAGTAATACTAGCAATCTCTACCTCTGGATGACTCGCTAATATTCGTAATAATTCTGATCCAGTATACCCTGTTGCACCGATGACACTTACTTTCATTACCGTCCCCCCTTATAATGTTTATAATTATACATTATGCATGTATAATAATGCAATAACTTTTTTTGTCTATGTATTATTTCTCATTGATTTAGAACCATTATTCTATTGTATTGATTCTAGTCAACCGTACCCATAATCTCACAAAATTTTGCCACTAGCACAGGATCAAATTGTGTTCCTGCGCAACGCTTTAGCTCTGCAATAGCCGTTTGCGGGTCCATGGCTTTACGATAGGGCCTATCATTTGTCATAGCATCGTAAGCATCTGCAATGGCAAGTATGCGACACTCAAGTGGAATATCTTCACCTGCAATGCCTAAAGGATATCCAGTACCATCCCACCATTCCTGATGTTTCAAAATCCAATCCGCAATAGGAGTAAGGTCAGGTGCGGACAAAGCAATTCGCTGACCAATTTCACAATGTCGTCGCATTTCCATAGATTCCTCTAGGGTGAGCGGCTCTTCCTTCATTAAAATTTTCTCAGAGATACCTACTTTACCAATGTCATGAAATTGGGCTAAAAGACGCATGTCTCCTATCTTTCTTTTTGATAAACCAATTGCCTTAGCAAGGCTCGATACCATATCCTGCAACCGATCACCATGACCGTCTATAATAAAATCTCGTGCTGCTAGAAGGTTGACAACAGTTTGCACAATGGCACTACGTGCTTTTTGCCCACGATTCAGCTTTTCTCGATACATATTATTATCTGCTTCTTTAAATAACTCTCTCATGGACAAGGAAGGACTCTTACTTATAGCAAACCCAATGGATAAACTAACGGGGACTCCTCGATTTTCCTTATTATTCATCTGAATTCCATTTTTTAATCTTTCACAAGCGTCTTCCATATGAACATTAGTAACATTTTCCATTATAACAACAAATTCATCGCCACCGACTCTTGCTACAATATCACTATCACGGAAACAACCTTTAAAAATATTGGCAGCACTAATGAGCATTTGGTCGCCACTTTCATGCCCTAACGTATCATTTACAAGTTTCAATCCATCCAGATCACATACTATTAAGCCTACTGACCCACTACGGCGGGTATCCAGTCGCCGTATCTCCTCTTCAAAATAGGATCTGGCATACAGTCCTGTAAGTGAATCATGGAAGGTCACATATCGCAATTGCTCTTCCGTTTTTTTACGCTCTGATATGTCGTGAACAATAAAAAAGAAAAACTTTTTAGTTCTTAATTGAATCAGTGTTGAATGAACTTCCACATCCCGAATATCTCCATTTGCTAAGCGATGCTTGAATTCCCGCTGTCCACCTTTTTCTTTATTTGTATGATCAAGTATATCCTTCATCTCTTTTGTTGAAATAAGATTAAAATCGGTCATTTTCATTTTTTTGAATGCTTCTAAAGAATAACCATAGAATCGTTGAGCCGCTTCATTGACATCTAGAATGTCTAAAGTATCTGGATCTACTAAGTACATAATGGTTTCTTGTTTGGTAAACATTTGACGAAACTGCTCTTCACTTTCTATTAAGTCTTCTTCAGCTCGTTTTCTTTCCGTAATATCGTGACCCACAGATAGGATATCACCATTAGGTAATTGCATCTTCGCCCATAATTGAGTACGACGTTCACCATTCTTGTCCAATAATTCATATTCATGAAAGGTTCCATCTGACTGAATTGATTCATCTACTTCTGGATATTTGCTTATTTCTTGAAAGCCATATCCCAAACTTTTTTCCGCTTCCCTATTCCAAACTAATACTTTACCATTTTTATCAAAAGAACTGATTAATACAGGCGCATTCTTACAAAGCAGGAAAAATCGTTCTTCACTCCAGTGCAACGATGTTTGCATTTCTTTATAATAGATTAAGGACCACACTAAAGCACCGGCGCAAAGAGCTAAAAAACTGCCAATCAGCCAAATCCAAATAAAATTGGGGTAACGTCCCTCCCAGCCTCCAATCGGTACTGCTGCTAGCTGCCAAAATCCATTGGCAACTTTCACATTTATAATCACTGGATTAGCTAAAAATACTCCTTCCTCACCCCAAAATACACTGCCGTCTTTACCAAGGCCATCACGACCGCGGATAGCAATATTCAGCTTAGCTGACTGTTCATACAGTCCCGCATCTTTAAGTAATCGTTCTTGGGATACAACCAAGCTAACTTGTCCCCAATAAACAGCCTCTGTTTTACCTTGAGGACTCCAGTAAATGGGCGCACGACTAACAAGCTCCACTCCACCTTCTACCAGCTGGATTGGACCCGCAATCATCACACCTCTACTCTCTCTCACCTGTTGCAATACTCTATTTTGATCTGATAATAACGACAAATCTGTTCCAATAATCTTTTCATAGCCACCTAAAGGATACACATGAGTAATCTTATTGTTTTGAATTAAGGTGAAATTCTTTATTCCAGGATGTTGAGGCATAAATTCTGCACCAAACTGATTCACCTCTTCTTGGGTAATCTTGTGCTGAGGATCTATCTTAAGGTGAGTCAATATAAAAACAATAAGTTCCTTCTCAAGAAACAATATTGAATTTAATCCACCTTCTAATTTAGCCTGACTGGCTCTCAACTGACCTAACACATCTGCCCGGACCTTTTCTTGATATTGCTGTTGTTCAATCTTTGTAAAAACATACACGCCAAAAAGAATGGTAGCCATAGTTAGGAAAGCTAAAAAAGAAGCTTTTAGTCTCATCTTCGCCTCCACAACAATTTATAGTCTCCTATTGTAATTAAGTCTAACGAATACGGTTATGATTTTCCTGTAGGGTATTGATTAAACATCAACATAAAGCACTATTTTCGACAATTCTCCTTAAAACCCTTCGTTATTGGTCCTCAAAAATAGTATAATCCTAACTTTATATTCTTATGAAAATGAAGGAACCACTCTAGATGAAGAGTCGTTCCTAACCTTAAGCACCATAAGTTCTGTATTGTAAAGTAAAAGTCCCTATTCATTACCTTCTATTGACCATTAAGAATGATTATACATTATTAAGCTAAGCATTGACAATCACAGCTATCATTTTTTTAGTATTATTTCCTCTTTAATGACCTTGAAATAACCTAAAGCGTTTAAGCGTAATTTAACAGCAGACATCAATGACTTTCGCTCCTGTAATTTTGCATAAGCGTTCTGGGCTCACTGGCAAAGCTGAATTGGCAGTTCCTGCAGCAGCATATACAGTTTCAAAATTCCATAGGCTTTGATCGAGATAAAGGGGTATATCACTAATTAATCCGATAGGTGAGACCCCCCCTGGAGGAAATCCGGTAGCATCAGCCACCGTCTGAGCATCCGCAAAGCGAATCTTCTTAACCTCCAATACCTTAGCCAATTTTTTAGCATTTATCTTTTTATCTCCGCATGTTACTACTAATACGGGCTGTCCATCTGCAAGAAATACTAAAGTTTTCGCGATTTGTGCTGGCATTACCCCTAGGGCCTGAGCGGCTAATTCCGCTGTATGAGTACTTTTATCAAATAAAATAATTTCTAAGTCAGGATATTGACTTAGAAATTCTTTAACGCGTTCTAATGGCAATTAAATTCCCTCCCGTTTTGTATAATGAAGTTTATTATTATACAAAAACTGTTGATTTCCTGCTTATAATGCTATATCCAATTTCAAATGCTCTACATCTCTTTTGAGAGTAGAGCATTTGAAATACTTTATCATCAGTGACAAAGCTATGGAAAAACATGACTCGTCCTTTTCTAATCACAAAGGTACAGAGGACACTGAGGGGTATTCTCTATCTTTCGCTGTGCTCTCTGTGGTTAAATTATTCTTTTGCATTCTTTCACAAAAACAGACACTTTCCAGTATAAAACTAAAAGCGCTTTAAAAAGAAACATCACCAATTATATGAACTGCGCCTCCACATTGAGGACATTTATTACCATCAACCATCATACTACGCTGCCTATTTCTATCGATAACCAGATTTTCACACTTAGGGCAATACGTATTGGCCTCTTGTCCTTCCATATTGCCAAGATATACATAATTCAAATGCTGCCCTGCAATTTCTCGAGCCATTGTCATAGTACTTTCAGGAGTAGGAACTGTCTTCATTTTATAATTTGGAAAATAACGAGAAAAGTGCAAGGGAATATCTACATTAATAGTACCTAACCAGATAGCAAGTTCCGCTATTTCCTGCTCATCATCATTTAATCCCGGAACTAATAGTGTGGTAATTTCTACATGACAAAGAGAAGCGGCTAGCGCGACTGTCTCTTTTACTGTCTCAAGGTTTCCTGCACATATGTTATGGTAAAAGTTATTCGTAAAAGCTTTAATGTCAATATTTAGAGCATCCATATAAGGCAGTACCTCCAACAATGGCCGTTTATTAATAAAACCATTGGTGACAAGTACATTTTTCATGCCAGCCCGCTTAATCTCTTTAGCCGTATCTAAAACATATTCATACCACACACTTGGCTCTGAATAGGTATAAGCTATCCCTATATTGCCTTGCTCTTTTTGCTTTTTGGCTAGTTCTACTGCCTGCTCTGGCAGTAATTTCATGGTTTTTGGCATTCCTTGTGCAATCTGCCAGTTCTGGCAAAAAGAACAGGAAAAATTACACCCCCAAGTACCGAGTGACAATAGCAAACTACCAGGATAAAAATGATATAAGGGCTTTTTCTCGATTGGATCAAGAGCATAAGAAGAGCAAGCAGCATAATTCTCTGCATAAAGTGTATTACCTACGTTTTTGCGTACCCGGCAGAAGCCTGTCCGCCCCTCAGCAATGATACATTCTTTAGGACATAGGCTACAAAGAATATCTTTTCCATGGGACTGATAATACATAGCCTCTTGCATAAAAGCCACTCCATTATGATGTATTATGTATAACGAGTTACGGAAAATCGATATAGTTCTATCGCTTCCTCAGCACCGATACCAGCCTTTTCTTTCGCAATACTGATTTGCTCCTCTACGGTATCTACCCCTTCTAGCATAGGTAACAGCAGTCCACTTCTTCTTTCTCGTTTAACGATTACACCATATTTTTGCGGATCTAGCTTGTCTACGCTGTCTATCAATTGAGGAGCTTCTAATATATCTACGGAAATTGTAATTTGTCCTAGTTCCTCTAATTCTACTGGCCAAAATCTAGGATCTTCTGTACCTGCACTAATAGCATTGTAGATAATTTCGCTGGCAATATTGATTCTGGTTGGCTCAAAGGTCCCAATACACCCTCGCAATTGGCCTTGCTCCTTTAATGATACAAAAACCCCTGCCCGTCCTTGCAGTTCCTCCCCTAAGGCAGCAGGCACCGGCAAGACGCTGCCTGTCTCTAAAAAATACTTTAAACTAGCTCTGGCTAATCCCACAACTGCACTTTCACTAGCCATCACTCCGCCCCTTTTGCTTTACTATCAACCTTAATTAAGGCTACGCCATAACCAACACCAAAGGGAGCTTCATAAGATAAAATTTCCCCAGTAGCTTTAAGACCACCTACGACTCCCATAAGAAAAAAAATAGGCCGCAAGCCGCATTCCCCTGCATCTAATACTACATTCTGATCCATTTTCAATAAGGCTTTTATATCTAGCTTCTCTACTGCTTCCATGACCTTTTTATCAAATTCCTTAGCATGTGGACTATAACCTGCTGGTGCATCAGGTGTTAAACGATGAGATAAATCACCTGATGCAATGACAGATACCCGCTTATCTACCATACCAATGGCTCCTTGCACAGCTTTGCCGAAGGTATACATTTCTTCATAAGATAACATACCAACGGAAATATGTATCAACTGACCTTTAAAGCCAGCTTTATTCAGATAGTAAAGAGGAACCAGCGCTCCATGATCCAACTCTAAACGCAAGTAATTATTTTTAGCCTTATCATCAGTAAGCTCTACTACATTCACTCCCAAGCGGTCGGCCTTTTTTAAAATATGTCTCACTAGTAAGCCATCTGTCTCAAATCCTAAAGAAACTTCAGGAGCACCAAAAGAAGCAAAATTTCCTTTAAGTCTCGGATGAACGCTAATACTTACAGCATCCTCAAGTACGGGACCATGAGGTGTAATTAGAATAATGGTTTGAGGATTACATTCCTTAACCCTTTTTGCAGCTTCTGTAACAGCAGCAACTGTATTTTTTATTTTATCCAGCTCACCTTTTCCCACCTCAGGTATCATAATAGGGGGATGAGGCATAAGAGCGCAAATTTCTAAATTTTTCATATAACTGCTCCTTTCTGCAAATCGAAACCGATTCATTTTTTAATTGATTATAGCACTTATCTTGCCGCGTTTTTAGAGAAATGATACGCTAATGCCTTCGCAATCTTTTCCACCATTTTCTGCTGATAACTCTCTTCGGCTAATAAAGATGCTTCTTCTTTATTAGTTAAATATCCTGTCTCAATAAGCACGCCTGGTATATTAATCTCATTCAATAATAAAATATGTAAATCCTCTTTTGCTTGACGTTTATTTCCTTGGGGAAACTCTTTAAGAACTTGTTGCAATCGTACTGCCAACGTCTTATTTACTTCTAGCTTGGGATTATAAAATACCTGTGCACCTGATAAGCTTGCACCCCTATAAGCATTACAATGTATACTTAAAAAAATCTCTGCTTCTGAACTATTAATTCTCTTAACACGTTCTAACAAGTCATTACGCTTACCACCTTTGCCTCTTGTATAATAATCAACATCTGCTTCCCTAGTAAGCACTGTAGTAGCTCCATACTGCTCTAGTAGACTCGCTAATTTAGTAGAAATATTTAATGTAATATCTTTTTCATCTACTTTATTAGCATTTGCACCGCTATCAATGCCTCCATGTCCAGGATCGATAGCAATACGATGTCCACTCAATACTGACATGTCCACATTTTCTATATCATCGCCTATTACATAATTCATTGTCAAAAAATGAAGTACAACCATCGTTATACTTAACATAATGACCATTTTTATATTGGACCGTCGTATAAAAACTAGCCTCATTATATAACAACTCCCTATCATCAAAAACTCTCCTATAACCTTATGCTGTACATTCTAGGATTATACAAAAAAGCGCTTATAGCCAAATATCATACAGTAAGGTAAAATAACACTAAGCAGATATAAGGAGGCTAGCCATGAGGTTTCATAGATTGATAATACTCTCGATCACATTATTTGCCCTATCATTTGGATGGGCTGGCGGCACCAGCTATATAACAGGATTACTACCTGCCTTGCCTTCATCAAAAAATGTAACCACTCACTTGGCAAGTACGTGGGAACGTACCTATCGCATGATTGCCTTAAAGAGTGCGGTAAATGAAAAGCTTAATAAGAAAAATTATGTATCCATACAATACATTCCCCTGACCATGCAGCAAAGTATCATTGCAATAGAAGACAGCCGTTTTTATCGCCATGTTGGCTTTGATATTGAAGGAATACTAAGGGCTATGCTGGTCAATATGCAAACAGGAGACTTCTCGGAGGGCGGCAGTACCATTACACAACAACTCATTAAAAATTTATTTCTTACCCAAGAAAAAACCTATGGTCGCAAGGCAGAAGAATTTATTCTCGCCATGAATATGGAGCTGCGATATTCTAAAGAAGAAATATTGGAAATGTATCTTAATACCATTTACTTTGGATCTGGTGCTTATGGCATAGGTGATGCAGCAAAAATTTATTTCGATAAAGCACCTGTTAATCTTACTTTAGCTGAATGCACCTTACTAGCTGGTCTCCCTACTGCTCCTTCGCTAAATTCTCCTTATGTTGACTTTAATGCAGCAAAACAAAGACAAGCCATTGTACTATCAGTCATGGCCCGCCAAGGCTTGATCGGCCCGCAGACAGCTGAAGAAACAAGGCTTGCCCCCATCAGGCTGGCAAAGTAGACCAACAAAAAAGAGGCCATTGGCCTCTTTTAATATATTCAATACTTTTTATTAAACGCCCTTCATCTCGAATATTAAAGGCTAGTAAGGAATAATATTTACCATCAGATAATTCTCTAATGAGTACGCCCATACTTACAGGGAACTATCCTTCTTGGAAGTTATGACTTAGAGAACTCACTTTATACCTCACCTACACTATCTCCTGCTAGACATAAAAAATCCAGAAAGAAAAACTCTTTCTGGATTTGATATAAACATAATATTAACGTTTGGAGAACTGAGACGCTTTACGCGCTTTCTTCAAACCATATTTACGACGCTCTTTCTCACGTGGGTCACGAGTAAGGAATCCAGCTTTTTTCAAAGATGGACGGTACTCAGCATCAACTTTAAGTAATGCACGAGAAATACCGTGACGAACTGCGCCAGCTTGTCCTGAAGGACCGCCGCCCTCCACTTTTATTAATACATTGTATTTGCCAAGAGTTTCTGTCAAATTAAGCGGTTGTTTTACAATAAGTTCTAATGTTTTACGACCAAAGTATTCTGCAATAGTACGGTCGTTAACAAGAATATTGCCTTCACCCGGAACCAGACGAACTCTGGCAACCGAGGTTTTTCTGCGACCTGTGCCGTAGTAAGTAACCAATGCCATAATATGTTCCTCCTTTCCGGATTATCTTACGTTAATTTCTAATACTTCAGGTAATTGCGCAGCATGCGGATGCTCAGCACCACGATATACTTGCAATTTACGATACATCTGACGGCCAAGACGGTTCTTAGGTAACATACCCCTAATAGCCAACTCAAGCACTCTTTCTGGTTTGTCTGCAAGCATTTTACCTGCAGTAACGAATGTAGTTCCACCTACATAACCAGAATGACGGAAATAAGTTTTTTGCACTAATTTTTTACCAGTTAATGCTACTTTATCTGCGTTGATAACGATAACATGGTCACCTGTATCAACATGCGGAGTAAAAGTTGGTTTATGTTTGCCGCGAAGTACTTTTGCAACTTCAGCAGCTAGTCTACCTAAAGTTTTACCTTCTGCATCTACAACATACCACTTACGTTCTATGGTGGCAGCATTTGCCATAAATGTTTTCATGCGATATACCTCCTTGTCACAACATTACAAAAAAAATTGATTTTGTATCCTTGAGCTCCGGGGCTAACGGAAGTCATGGCATAAATCTCATAAAAACATTGTATTAAATTCCCTGAACAATGTCAAGAAGTATTGCTATGTAAAATTACTTTTTTTTGAGTTATCCACAGTTTTTTCCACATATTCCTATTGATTTGACGTTTTGGACAACCACCATTTCAAAATTGGTGGTAATACCATTAAGATAAATAACAGGCGAAATAACTGAAAAGCAATAATAACAGATAAATCTGCATTTAATAACATAGCTGTCAGTCCCATTTCTGCCATACCACCTGGTGCTGTGCTTAAAAAGGCAGTCACTAGAGAAATATGAGTAAAATGCATGAGCACAAAACCAATTCCTAAGGAACATAAAAGTAATCCTAGGATGCCTAGCATGGTATATGGCAACACTTTTTGCCAGTTCTGTAGATTTTCCAATTGTATTCGTGCACCAGTATATGCACCGATACATAATTGCGCGCCATCAAGATACATTTTGGGTACATTAGGAACTGGTAGACCATATAAACTAATACCAGCGGTACCAATTACTGCCCCCAGTAAAAATGGCGTAGGTATACGAAGTTTCCAGGCTAGTACGGCACTTAGAATAACAATACCAGCTACTAATGGAATCTGACTGATTGGCAGATAGGCAGTTACTGCCTCCACAGTTGTTGGTTCTATTATAGAAGCTACACCAACGTCTCCTAAGCCGTGAACAGCCAAAAATGGGACTACAAATACAACAGACAGTAATCTGGCTGTCTGCATAAGGGTAACCACTGTTATATCTGTGCCAGGCACTTCCCTACACAACACAGCAACCTGGGTTAAGCCACCAGGTATACTGCCAATTAAACCAGTCTCAATCGTAATACCTGTTTTTTTATGAGCTAAATATCCCATCATCAAACTAAATAGTACCGTAACTATTGTTACTAACAGCATAGTAGGCAATTGGTTCAAGATTTGCTGACATGTATCTTGGGTAAAAGTTCTTCCTATCGTATACCCAATTATCACTTGTCCAATATTAGCAAAATTAACTGGCCAACAAATTTTTCTTTTTCCTAGCCAACTCCACAGTAATACTGCTGTCAATGCACCTAGCATCCAGGGTAATGGAGTATGAATATAATAAAATAAACTACCTCCGACTAGAGCTATCAATAATGTTTCAGCAATGGATAAGAGCATATACTCCTCCTTACTTAGTATCGTACTTCTTGCAGATACAGCCCCTGTGCTGGTGCTGTAATTCCCGCTTTTCTCCGATCCCGCACATCTAATATGGACTTAAATCGATCAATAGAATATTTGCCCAAACCTACAAAAACTAGTGACCCTGTTAAATTGCGCACCATATGGTATAAGAATCCATTCCCCCAAAAAGAAAGTTCTAATATATTGTTATTTAACTTACATTCAGCTGACATAATGGTGCGAACTGGACTACCAGGTGGTCCACCGGAAGCACGAAAAGATGAAAAGTCATGAGTACCCACTATAATTTGTGCAGCTTGCTGCATGGCTTCCACATCTAAGGTATGAGGAATGGTCCACACCAAGTTGCGCCAAAAGGGATTTGGTATGGTCTGTTGATAAATTTTATATACATATATTTTACTTACAGCACTAAACTGAGCATCAAAATCATCAGGAACTTCTTGTGCATTCGTAATTACAATATCATAGGGTAACAAACTCCTGGACGCTATAGCAATTCGTTCTACAGGAATGGTTCCACTCGTCTTAAAGTTTACAACTTGTCCGTAGGCATGTACACCTGCATCTGTTCTGCCAGCCATATGAATTCTAAACTCATGACCAAATATTTTCGCCAATCTATCTTCTAATACTTGTTGTATACCAAGAGCATTTGTTTGGCGTTGAAAGCCATGGTATGCTGTACCATCATAGGCTACTGTTAATTTAATATTACGCATGTTTATACACCTCACCACTTACTAGCTAAGAAAAATAATGACGTATTCATAGAACCACAAGGGCTCAAAGAACTATATTAGTGAACTACAAAAGCACAAAGGGCACTATCGAGCGTTATCCTTTGCGTGCCATAACAGTGGCATTGTGTCTTTGCGGTTCATTTACCTTCTATCTTTTATCTTTTAACAAAGGGGTGAGATTCCCACGATATAAGATATGTAAATAATATAAAGGACGAGATAAGGCTACATATAGCAATTTTGCATCGAAGCTATTATTCTTGAACTCTTTATCAGAAGCATTCCACATAATAACACCATCAAATTCTAATCCTTTTGCCAATCCTACAGGAAGAATGGAAATACCACCTTGATAAGATAGGGTATCACTAGTAATTAAATGTAGTTTTATATTGTCCATAGCTTCTTCTTGCAAGGCATCATATAACGAGATACTATCTCTTTCCAATTTTGTAATAATCCCAATGGATTTACATTCTCGGGCCTGAAAACCTTGAATCGCTTTTCTAATAGCCAATATCGTTTCTTGATCCGTCTTAACCTCTTCATACACTGGTTCCTGACCAATTTCATATACAGGAATGGCGGCAGAATGTCCTCTCGGCATTACCTTATTAAAACATTCTATAATTTCTCGTGCAGAGCGATAGCTATAATTCACTTCACGATAAATGGACTTTACATCAGAAAATACTTCTTTCATTACAACCTGCCAACTGTCAATACTACGATAAGAGGTAATCCCTTGGGATAAATCGCCCATTATTGTAAAAGAACTGTTTTTCGATAATAATTTAAGTATCATAAACTCCAAGGCATTTAAATCTTGGGCTTCGTCCACCACGATATGCTCATATTTAGCAATATGATTCCAGCCATTTACGAGGTAAAAAAGGTAACAAATGGGCGCTAGGTCTTCTCTCTCCACTTTTCCCTCTTGTAGAATACTACAAGAGTATTCCGAAATAAAGGCAATATCAATTTTTTTATTTTTTAAGACTTTAAAAATACTCTTATTACTAAAGACTTCCAGATAACACGCCTTTATATCATTACAGGGCCATTTGAAAAAATGACTGGCTAAAAACTGTGTCCCTTGTTTTGAATATTTTTCATAGGTCGTATCTGTACCACCCACGGCACGTTGTTGCTCAATTTCTAATACTTCTAAAAAATTCCGCACCCTAAATTTAATGTATCCAATAAGCGTTTTAACACGCTCATTGTAAGGAGTGCTTAGCGTGCTGCCTTCCATAAATTTTTCAATTTGCTGTTCTTTTGTAATAAGGAGTTTGTTATCAAACAAAACTATGTCTTTTAGCTTTAAACAAAATTTTTCTATTTTTTTATCTACCCAAGTATCTAATACTTTCATAAAATCTAAAGATCCTTTGCATCTTGCGACTGCCTCTAATTGATCCCGGCGGTTATCTTTGATTTTATTTTCTAAAAATAGTTGGACTTTTTCATCTTGCTGCAAGGAAAATATCGTCTGAGTTATTTCATTGACTACATCAATAAAAGTAAGTTGCCGAACATCGTCTGCATCAATCTCTGGCAGTAATTCACAAATGTAATCCAGAAACAGTTTATTTGGAGCAATGACCATCATTTTTTGCGGATCTAATTTTTCGTTATAGAGCAAATAAGATAAACGATGTAAACCTATGGTACTTTTCCCCGAACCTGCTACTCCTTGAATAATAATAACTTGATGTAAGGTCTCACGAATAATTTTGTTCTGCTCTGCCCGAATGGAAGTTACAATGTCTTTTAACTTATTACTGGTACCTTGGAGCAATCTTTCTGTTAAAAAGGGGTCAGCAAGTAAAGCCTCCTTCTGGGAAGCTCTTAATTTATCAAAAATATAGTCATCGGATATTTTTTCCAACATACCTTCGACTATTTTATATTGTCTTTTTAAGTTCACATCGCCACTGTAATGGTATCTCCCAAGAACATCATAACTTGCCCGTCCATCTTGGCATTCATAAAAAATAGTCGCTACGGGGTCTCGCCAATCAAACACTAAAATATCTTTTACGGTAAGAATATCCAATCGGCTGATTTTAACCCGACCTATATAAAAACTCTCATAGTCTTCCCCATCATCTTCTTTAAAGTCTACACGGCCAAAATAAGGACTACCTAACGCTTCTTGCATATCATAAATCTTTTCAGCATGATCATGTCTCATCATGGAATGAACATAGGTACTGATTTGATCCTTATGCTCCAGTGATACCCTCATTTGCTGGGTACGCTTATCAATATCATCTTCTAATGATTCAATAATTTGCTTCATTTCTTCTAGAGTATTATCCAAGTGGTGCTTTTCTATAGGATAATCTGGGTGATCCTTAACCATATAACCTCCTGTCTTTATGTATGGTATCATGAGTTTTTTAAATCGGTTACAACAAAAAAAATCTTTAAACACGAAGGAGCAACTATTATTTTTACTTTGCACCCTTCGCGTTTCAAAAAAATGCTTCTCTTATTTTTTTAACATTTCTACTTGATATATATCCTCACGACAATTAACGCTCCAATGATAATACATAGTATTCCATATGCCAGCCAATCTCTACGTGTAATTTGTAGCTGTTTCATTCTCGTTCTCTGATGACCACCCCGATAACATCTAGCTTCCATGGCAGTAGCCAGTTCATCTGCACGACGAAAAGCGCTGATAAATAGCGGTACTAATAAAGGTATCATATTACGTGCACGCCGCACTATGTTGCCTGAGGTAAAATCCGCTCCTCTTGCCATTTGCGCTTTCATAATTTTATCTGTTTCTTCCAGCAAGGTAGGAATAAAACGCAGAGCAATGGTCATCATCATAGCCAGTTCATGGGCAGGAAGTCCGATCTTTTTAAAAGGATTAAGCAGTCTTTCAATACCATCTGTCAAAGCGATGGGAGAAGTGGTAAAAGTCAACAATGATGAAACAACAATCAAAAAGACGAGTCTGATTGTCATAAAAAGTCCTTGACGGACACCTTCATAGGTTGCCGCCACAGGTCCTATCTTATATATAATGTTTCCTGGTGTAGTAAAAATATGAATGAGTAAGGTCAATACAATAATAATCCACAATGGTTTTAAAGAACGTAAAATCATATTGAGAGGTATTCCTGCTAAGGCAATAATAGACATAATAAAAATAGCTAATATAACATATGCCTGATAGGTTTCTGCCAAAAAAATACTACTAATAAATAATATAGTGCTAATAATTTTTGTACGAGGATCTAATAAATGTATCAGAGAAGTACCAGGAAAATATTGTCCTAACATAATATCGGTTAGCAACTTAACGCCTCCTTACTGCATTGCATACATTTTGCGCAGCAGCATGGATATCAATGACTGTATCATCAACAGCCAAGCCCCGCTGTTTAAACTTATTCATCAATAGGGTAAGGGGCGGTACATCAACGCCTGCTTCTTTTAATTCTGCTTGGTGGTTACAGAAAATGTCTTTAGGCTCGCCATCTAAGCTAATTTCACCCTTATTCATAACAATCAATCGGTTTGCCATACGCGCCACATCTTCCATATTATGCGAAACCAAGACTACGGTAATTCCTGTGGCCTGATGTAAGTTCATAATTTCCCCAAAAATTTCATCCCGTCCCCGAGGATCAAGCCCAGCAGAGGGCTCATCTAGAATCAAATAGTTAGGATCTAAGGCGACTACACCTGCAATAGCAACTCGCCTCATCTGACCGCCACTCAACTGAAATGGCGTACGCTTTGCAAATTTTTCAAAATCAAGACCAACAAAACTAAGAGCCTTTTTTACCCTGATATCAACCTCTTCTTCGGTTACACTAAGATTACGGGGGCCAAAGGCAATATCTTCATATACAGTTTCTTCAAATAGTTGATGCTCTGGGTATTGAAATACCATCCCTACACTACGTTTGGCTTGGTTTGCCTCTTGACCTTTATCGTGTATATTTTGCCCACCAATTAGAACTGTACCTGAAGAAGGTTTTAGTAAACCATTTAAATGTTGCACTAATGTTGACTTACCTGAACCAGTATGTCCGATAATACCAACAAATTGTCCCTGTTTTATTTCGAGATTAATATTTCTAATTGCTGCTTTTTCATAAGGTGTCTTAGCCATATACACATAGGTAACATGTTGTAAGCTTATGGACATACAGCCACCACCAATTCTGTATCTGTTATGATTTCTTCCGGTATTTTTATGTCAAGCTTCCGTAGATGATATGCCAGTTCTGCAGCCACAGGTACATCAAGACCTAATTCTTTTAAGCGAGTCACTTGACTAAAGATTTTCCTTGGCACACCTTCCATAATTACCTTTCCCTGCTCCATGACAATAACCCGATCAGCAGCTACTGCTTCTTCCATAAAGTGTGTAATATACACTACTGTTATTTTCTGCTCACGATGCAGCCTTAGAACTGTAGACAGTACTTCTTGTCTCCCTTGGGGATCGAGCATTGCTGTCGGTTCATCTAACACCAAACACGTAGAGCGCATAGCTAGGACACCTGCAATAGCCACTCGCTGTTTTTGTCCTCCTGATAATAGATGTGGACTATGCTGGCGATAGTCCTCCATGCCTACATCTTGTAAGGCCTCAGCCACTCTTTTCCTGATTTCAGCTGGTTCTACCCCCAGATTTTCGGGACCGAAAGCAACATCTTCTTCTACTAAGGTAGCAACAATCTGATTATCTGGATTTTGGAATACCATCCCAACGGACTGCCTAATTTCCCAGGTATTCGCTGGATCTACCGTATCCAATCCATTCACAATGCACTGCCCGCTATTAGGAATTAAGAGGGCGTTGAAATGTTTCGCCAATGTTGATTTACCTGAGCCATTCGTACCAATAATCGCGACAAATTCACCTTGCGTAATAGACACATTTATATTGTCAAGTGCCTGTACCTGATCGCCTTCATGGGCAAGATAGGTATGGCACATATCTTTCACTGTTATAAACTCTCCCATATAGTTACCCCTTTTACATATAAAAAATTTCGTCTTTATGGGCCATTAAATTTTTTTAGTATATAAGGTTGCTTAAAATGTCCAGAGATGCCATAAGCAGAGAACCAAATATTTTGTGAACGATGAGTAAACAAAAATATTTGAGTGATTCGCTTAGTTAGAGCGAAGCGATAACTTCATCATACTAACGCAGATGGACGTTTTTAAGCAACCTCATATAGAAATAAAGACGGCCTGTAAAGGCCGCCTTCCCTATAAACCACAATAACCAGGCGACGAGGCCAAGTATATGCCTTTGTCACCTGGCCCAATTGCAAACGTTAGACCAATTCCAATATTACCATTGGTGCTGCATCTCCACGACGCGGTCCCAATTTCATAATACGGGTATAACCGCCTTGACGAGTAGCATATTTAGGGGCAATTACGTCAAACAATTTTGTAACTACTTCTTCATCCATGAGGCTTGATAACACTTGACGGCGAGCATGTAGGTCACCGCGCTTAGCCAAAGTAATCATCTTTTCAGCAAGACCATTGATTTCTTTCGCTTTTGCTTCTGTTGTTTCAATACGCTCGTATGCAAAGAAGGAAGTCAAGATGCTGCGAAACAGCGCTTTACGCGCGCTAGAGTCTCGTCCTAACTTTCTATAGCCCATTTTCTTCCCTCCCTTTATTCTTCCTCTTCACTAAGCCCAAGGCCTAGCTCGATTAATTTTTTCTTTACTTCTTCCATTGATTTACGACCAAGGTTACGAACCTTCATCATATCATCTTCAGATTTTTGTACAAGATCCGCCACTGTATTAATTCCTGCTCGCTTCAAGCAATTGTAAGAACGTACAGATAGATCCAAATCTTCAATGGTCATATCCATGATTTTTGAATTGCCTTCTTCTACCACTTCAGTAAAAGTGCCATCTATACTATCTTCCTCAGGAATAATACCCGCTAAATTTTGGAATAGCTTCAAATGAGCTACCATAATACTAGCAGATTTACTAACAGCTTCTTCTGGTCTTATACTTCCATCTGTCCATACTTCCAGAGTTAATTTATCGTAATCAGTGACGTTCCCGACACGAGTATCTGTGATCTGATAGTTAACTCTCTGAATGGGTGAAAAAATGGAGTCAATCGGAATAACACCTATCACATGATCAGGCTTCTTGTTCTTGTCGCCAGGAACATAGCCACGACCACGTTCTACGGTTATTTCCATTTTTAGCGATCCACTAGCATCAACAGTCGCCAAATGTAATTCAGGATTTAGAACCTCAATATCTGGGTCAGCAATAATATCACGTGCTGTAACTTCCCCTTCAATCAAACGTTCAATTCTCAAAGTCTTTGGTTCATCATTGTGCATTTTTAGACGCAATGTTTTTAAGTTCAGGATAATGTCGGTAACGTCTTCCCGAACACCTGGAATGGTAGAAAATTCATGAAGAACGCCTTCAATTTTAACCGCTGTAATTGCGGCCCCCTGCAGGGAGGACAGCAATATACGGCGTAAACTGTTGCCAAGGGTAGTACCATAACCACGTTCTAATGGTTCGCATACAAACTTGCCATAACGGTTGTCTTCACTCAGTTCTACAATCTCAATCTTCGGTTTTTCGATTTCGATCATCTGGAAAAACCCTCCTCTTTGCGTACGATTAAGTTACGCCATACCCACGGTTGAGGGCAAAAATTCGGACTATATTCAAAAAACATACTTTGATTATCTGGAGTATAATTCGACAATCAGATGCTCTTGAACTGGTGTATCTATTTCCTCACGAGTGGGGTAACGCAATACTGTACCATTCATTACCTCTTGAGTTGGTCTTTCCAACCAAGGCGCCACTGTTTTGTGAGCAAGAGATTCTGTAATTTCTTTAATTAGTGGTGATTCTTTACTGGTTTCATGAACCGCAATAACATCACCAGGTTTAATTAAATAAGATGGAATATCTACTCTTTTTCCATTAACAGTGAAATGTCTGTGAGTAACCAATTGTCTAGCTTGTGTACGGCTTGCCGCAAAACCAAGACGGTATACCACATTGTCCAAACGTCTTTCTAACAATACTAGCAAGTTTTCACCAGTAATGCCTTTTTGACGATCCGCTTTATCGAAATAAGAACGGAATTGAGTTTCCAAAATGCCATAAACGCGACGTGCTTTTTGTTTTTCTCTCAGTTGGATACCATACTCGGAAACTTTTTTGCGAGTTTGGCCTTGGCCATGTTGACCAGGTGCATACGCACGTTTACCTACTGAACATTTGTCCGTATAGCATCTTTCGCCTTTAAGATATAATTTTGTGCCTTCACGACGGCATTGTCTACAAACAGGTCCTGTATATCTAGCCATGTATATTTAACACCTCCCGAAACTTCTTATACTCTTCTACGCTTAGGTGGACGGCATCCATTATGAGGTACAGGCGTACAATCTTTAATGGAACTTACTTCCAAACCAGATGCCTGTAGTGATCTAATGGCTGCTTCCCGACCTGAGCCAGGTCCTTTTACAAAAACTTCAACCTGCTTAAGTCCATGCTCCATTGCAGCTTTAGCAGCTGTTTCTGCTGCCATTTGTGCAGCAAATGGAGTACTCTTACGGGAACCTCTAAATCCGAGTCCACCCGCACTAGCCCAAGACAAAACATTACCCTTTGTATCGGAAATAGTCACAATTGTATTATTAAAAGTAGAACGAATATGTGCTTGACCATGCTCAATATTCTTACGTTCTTTTCTTTTGGGTCTAATAGCTTTCTTAGCAACCAATCTTTATCCCTCCTCTACTACTTTTTCTTTTTCGCTCCAACAGTCCGTTTTGGACCTTTGCGAGTGCGGGCATTCGTCTTAGTACGCTGACCACGTACAGGAAGACCCATACGGTGACGTTTACCACGGTAACATCCAATTTCAATCAGACGTTTAATATTGAGTGCTTGTTCACGACGTAAGTCGCCTTCTACTCTCAGGTTTTTGTCAATGCTTTCACGTAATTTGACAACCTCTTCTTCAGTTAAATCACGAGTACGTGTATCAGGATTAATCCCAGTAGCTGCCAAGATATCCTTGGAAGTCTTAAGACCAATACCATAAATATATGTTAAAGATATCTCAATTCTTTTATCACGCGGTAAATCTATTCCGGCAATACGTGCCATCTATAGTACACCTCCTATCCTTGCTTTTGTTTATGTTTAGGATTTTCACAAATCACCATTACATGTCCATTACGTTTAATTACCTTGCATTTTTCACAAATGGGTTTGACCGACGGTCTCACTTTCATTTGCCAGTCCTCCTTTTCATATATTCACGAACTCGCGCTCTTCGATTGCTACCGAAAGCATCTTACCTTACGAATCCGCTATTTGAAACGGTAGGTAATACGGCCACGCTTTAAGTCATAAGGCGTAAGCTCTACAGTTACTCTATCCCCAGGTAAAATCCGGATAAAGTTCATGCGGATCTTACCTGATACATGCGCCAATACGACATGCTCATTTTCCAGCTTAACCTGGAACATAGCATTAGGCAAGGCTTCGACAACCGTACCTTCAACCTCAATTACATCTTGCTTGGACACGAGATATCCCTCCTAGTCCGCTTATCACAGATTCTCTGGCTTGTATAAAACCTGAATGGTTTGGCGGATTTCCTCATCCGAAACTTTTATGCCAGATTGAATCTTTTCCGCCACACCTTTGGCAATAGATTTAAGAACATTAACATGCCGAATGTTTTTGCGTTTAGGATTCGTAATTTTTCGATCCCTACCGTTTGCCAGTAAGAGGTCTTTATGATTCTGAATCCCAACCACAAGATACACTTGCATCTCATCCCGTCCGGCATTACTAGTAACAAGTTGACCCATTGATATATTCACGACTGACACCAGAGCTGCCTCCTATAACTTAGTTAGAATCTCCGGTTTGCCGTCAGTGATGGCAATCGAATGTTCAAAATGCGCTGAGCGCTTGCCGTCAAGAGTTACAACCGTCCAACCATCGTCAAGTGTCTTTACTTCATATGTGCCCAGATTGATCATTGGCTCTATGGCCAAAGTCATACCAGCTTTTAATCGTGGACCACGGCCAGGATCGCCATAATTTGGCACCTGTGGATCTTCATGCATACTCCGGCCAATCCCATGCCCAACATAATCACGCACCACACCAAAACCATATTGTTCCGCGTGAACCTGGACGGCATGGGAAATGTCGCTTAAACGATTACCTATAACAGCTTGCTCAATGCCTTTATACAAAGACTCTTCGGTAACATCCAAAAGTTTTTGTACTTCAGCATCAACTTCATCTACAGGTACTGTAATTGCGGCATCACCATTATATCCATTTATTACCGCTCCAATATCAATACTAACATTATCTCCAGTTTTTAACTTTCTTAATCCTGGAATGCCATGTACTACTTCTTCATTTACTGAAGAACAAATGTTTCCCGTAAAGCCATGATATCCTTTAAAAGCAGGAATTGCACCATGACCTTTAATATATTCTTCGGCTATTCTGTCCAGATCTAGCGTAGTGACCCCAGGTTTAACAGCTTTTTTAACTTCAACCAGCGTTTCTGCCACTATTCTACCTGCATCACGCAAGTAATTGATTTCTCGCTCTGATTTAAGGATGATCATGCCTACTCGCCCCTCAAGCTGTGAACGATATCAGTAAATACTTTATCAATCGGTTGACGTCCATCAATCTCACTATAAAGACCTTTATCTTGATAGTATTCAATTAATGGCTTTGTCTGGCTACTATACACTGATAAGCGTTTGGTAACCGTTTCTTCCGTATCATCAGCACGCTGATATATTTCACCATCGCATTTATCACATTGATTATTCTTTGTAGAAGGATTAAATACTACATGGAAGGTAGCGCCACAACCTTTACAGATACGACGCCCTGTCATACGATTAATTAACTCTTCCACAGGAACATTAATATTAATAACACGATCCAGTTTTATCCCAAGTTCTACTAAGGTACTATCTAAAGC
The DNA here is from genome assembly GCA_963526645.1 of uncultured Pelosinus sp. Lineage (GTDB taxonomy): Bacteria > Bacillota > Negativicutes > DSM-13327 > DSM-13327 > Pelosinus. The sequence goes on from CAUROG010000009.1 coordinate 69,843, forward strand.
ATTTGCTTGTTCAATCGTCCTCGGGAATCCATCGAGAATAAAACCTTTATAACAATCAGGTTTAGCCAGTCTTTCTTTTACTATCCCAATAGTTATACTATCAGGTACTAGTTGCCCAGCATCCATACAAGCTTTCGCTTGTTTGCCAAGTTCAGTTCCTTCTTTCACTGCTGCGCGAAACATATCGCCAGTAGAAATGTGGGGAATCTGAAATTCTGCAACTAATTCTGCCGCCTGTGTGCCTTTGCCAGCTCCAGGCGGTCCCATTAATAGGATATACATTGCGAAGCAACCTCCCTACTTCATAAAGCCTTGATAGTGACGCATTAAAACAATCGCCTCTATTTGCTTCATAGTGTCAAGTGCCACGCCTACCACAATTAAAAGGGCGGTACCGCCAAAATTTAACCCTGGAATATTTGTCACAGCTGCAATGAAGTTCGGCAGTATGGCAATACCTGCAAGAAAAATGGAACCTGCAAGGGTGATTCTGGTCATAACTCGATCCAAATAATCAGCAGTCGGTTTACCCGGGCGCAGTCCTGGAATAAAACCACCGTATTTTTTCATGTTCTCTGCCATATCCGATATGTTCAAAGTAACCGCAGTATAGAAATACGTGAAGAAAATAATGAGTAGCGCGTACAAAAATGTTTGTAGCGGTGTCCCCCACGCAAACCATCCTGCCACAGTTTTTACCCAGGCAATATCAACAAACTGGGCAATAGTTACTGGAAACATCAGCACGGATGACGCAAAGATTATTGGTATAACTCCCGCCTGATTTACTTTCAGCGGAATATGAGTAGAATGACCACCATAGGTTTTACGACCAACTACTCGTTTTGCATATTGCACCGGAATTCTTCTTTGACCTTGTGTAATGGCAATTACCAAAACAATCATGGCCAAGGCAATAATTGCGAATAACAATACATTGAAAATATTAATAGTACCTGCGGTAAGATATTGATATAACATATACAGACCATCAGGCAATCTAGATACAATGCCGGCAAAGATAATCAGCGAAATGCCGTTACCAATACCTTTTTCAGTAATTTGCTCTCCAAGCCACATTAGGAAAGTAGTTCCTGCTGTAAGTGTCAATGCAATCAATAAAGTGGAAGCAATGCCCGGATTAATAATTGCTGCTTTTAATCCAATCGCCATACCAATCGCTTGAATAAATCCTAGAAGAACAGTGCCGTAGCGAGTAATTTGCGTTAACTTTTTACGACCTTCTTCGCCCTCTTTAGACCATTGCTCAAAAGTTGGAACAACAACGGTGATAAGCTGCATAATAATAGAAGCATTAATATAGGGTGTAATACTCATTGCAAAGATGGAAAACTTACTCAATGCTCCACCAGAAAACAAATCCAACAAGCCAAATAAGTTACCGCTGGTAAACATTTGCTCAATAACAGAAACATCGACTCCAGGAACTGGAATATGCGTACCAGCTCTGAATACTAAAAACATGGCCAGGGTAAAAACTACCTTTTGTCTAAGCTCAGTGATCTTTAGTATGTTGGACAGAGCAGAAAGCACTTAGACCACCTCAACTTTTCCGCCAGCTGCTAGAATCTTTTCTTCAGCTGATTTGGTAAAGCCATTAGCAATCACAGTAAGTGATTTAGTAAGTTCGCCATTGCCCAAAATACGTACGCCGTCACGAACATTTTTTAAAATACCACTTTCGATTAAAGCTACAGGGTCAACCACTGCACCTTCTTCAAAACGATTCAAGTCAGAAATATTAACTTCTGCATAGTCTTTTCCAAATTTATTGTAAAAACCACGTTTTGGCAATCTACGGTAAAGAGGCATTTGACCACCCTCGAAACCAGGACGAGTACCGCCGCCAGCACGAGAATTTTGACCTTTATGACCTTTACCTGATGTTTTACCAAGACCTGAACCCAAGCCACGACCTACACGAGTGCGGACTTTCTTTGAACCAGGCGTAGGAGCTAATTCATGTAATTTCATTATTAGCGCCTCCTCTCTAATTAGTCTTGTATTTCTTCAACTGTAACAAGGTGCTCCACTTTACGAACCATGCCGCGAATGACTGGAGTATCTTCTTGCACAACAAAAGTATTTGTTTTCTTAAGCCCCAGAGCCTTTACAGTAGCTCGTTGATCTTCTGGTCTTCCGATCAGGCTTCTGGTAAGAGTGATTTTGAGTTTTGACATTGTGAATTCCTCCTTAACCCAAAAGTTCCTGAACGGTTTTACCGCGAAGTGCGGCTACTTCTTCAGCACGTTTCAATTGCTTCAAACCTGTTAAAGTAGCACGTACCATGTTATTAGCATTAGAAGAACCAAGGGATTTAGTTAAGATATCATGAATCCCGGCAAGTTCAAGTACCGCACGCGCTGGACCACCAGCAATAACACCAGTACCTTCCGATGCAGGCTTCATAAATACTTTACCAGCACCAAATACACCAAGAATTTGATGTGGAATGGTTGTGCCTACTAAAGGAACGCTAATTAAGTTCTTTTTAGCATCTTCGACACCTTTTCTGATTGCTTCCGGTACTTCACCAGCTTTACCTAAACCAGCGCCAACGTGACCATTTTCGTCACCAACAACAACTAGCGCGCTAAAGGAAAAACGACGACCGCCTTTTACTACTTTAGCAACCCTATTTATGAATACAACTTTCTCTTTCAAATCGAGAGTTGTGTAATCAATTCTGGACATTCATTTACCTCCTTTTGCTTAAAATTCCAGCCCTGCTTCACGTGCTGCTTGGGCCAAAGCTGCTACTCTACCGTGATAAATATAGCCACCACGGTCAAATACCACTTTGTTAATACCTTTTGCCAAAGCACGTGCTGCAACTGCCGCACCTACAATCTTAGCTGCTTCCGTATTACCACCATATGTTACGCCAAGATCTTTATCCATAGTACTAGCCGCTACCAAAGTAGTACCAGTAACATCATCAATGACTTGAGCATAAATATGACTTAGGCTACGAAATACGTTTAAACGCGGTCTTGCTGCAGTACCTGAAACAAGCTTGCGTACACGTAAATGACGTTTTTGCCTAGCTTTATTTTTAATTCCTTTACGAAGCAAAGTGGTCACTCCTTTCGCTTAAAATCTTACTTCTTACCTTTACCGCCTGCTTTACCTACTTTACGACGAACAACTTCACCTTCATAACGAACGCCTTTACCTTTATACGGCTCAGGTTCTCTATATTTACGGATTTTAGCTGCCAATGCGCCAACTTCTTCCTTATTAATACCAGAAATAACGATCCTATTAGGAGCAGGAACTTCAAGAGTCATACCATTAGGTGCTTCAACTTCTAAAGGGTGAGAGAAACCTAACGTCAATGCTACTTTATTACCTGCTTTAGCTGCTCTGTAACCAACGCCGACAATTTCAAGAGTTTTAGTGAAACCTTGGGTAACACCAATTACCATATTTGACAGCAATGTACGAGTCAAGCCATGCAATGATCTATGTTGTTTTTCATCTGAAGGCCTTTTTACAACAAGGTTATTGTCTTCTTGTTCCAATATCATATCTTTATGAATGGCACGAGTCAATTCGCCTTTAGGGCCTTTTACAGATACCAAATTGCTATCGCTAATCGTAACAGTTACGCCAGCAGGGATAGCAATCGGCATTCTACCGATTCTTGACATATGTGCACCTCCTTAACTACAAAAATTACCAGACGAAAGCTAATACTTCGCCGCCAAGTCCTTCGCGACGAGCTTGCTTATCAGTCATAATCCCCTTGGAAGTTGAAATAATTGCAACACCAAGGCCACCTAACACGCGGGGCATTTGATCTTTTCTTGCATATACGCGTAATCCTGGTTTAGATATACGCTTAATGCCAGTAATTACCTTTTCACGATTAGGTCCATATTTTAAACTTGCTCTTAATACACCTTGTTTATCATCTTTGATTATTTCGAAATCCTTAATAAATCCTTCTGCTTTCAAAAGCTGTGCAATTGCTTGCTTAATTTTTGAAGCAGGAATTTCTACTTTATCATGATAAACCGAGTTTGCATTACGAATACGAGTAAGCATATCTGCAATTGGATCGGTCATTACCATTTAAACATTACCTCCTTCCTGTAATCTACCAGCTAGCCTTAGTTATTCCAGGAATGACACCTTTATAGCTCAATTCCCTAAAACAAATACGGCACATTTCAAATTTACGTAAGTAACCATGTGGACGACCGCAGACCTTACATCTATTGTACTTACGTACACTAAATTTAGGTTCGAGTTTCCATTTTTCGATTAGCGCTTTCTTGGCCACGAGTGTCCCTCCTTTTACGCACTGAACGGCATGCCCATAAGCTTTAACAGTTCGCGTGCCTCTTCATCCGTTTTAGCTGTGGTTACGATGATTATATCCATACCACGAACTTTATCAACCTTTTCATACTCAATTTCAGGGAAAATCAATTGTTCTTTAATACCCATGGTATAGTTACCACGACCATCAAAAGATTTTGGACTAACGCCACGAAAGTCGCGAACACGTGGTAATGCAATGTTTAGTAATTTATCTAAAAACTCATACATACGTTTTCCACGCAGGGTAACTTTGGCGCCAATTGGCATACCTTCACGGATTTTAAATGCTGCAATTGATTTCTTCGCACGAGTTACTACTGGTTTTTGACCGGCAATAATCGTCATATCGTTAATGGCAACATCTAGGACTTTAGGATTGCTTACTGCTTCACCTACGCCCATATTTAGAACCACTTTTTCAATTTTAGGGATTTCCATAATGTTTTTATAGCCAAACTTTTCCATTAAGCCTTTAGCTACTTCATCACTATATTTTTCTTTCATTCTGGACAAGTGTCGTTACCTCCTTTCTGCGTGATTATTTATCAATAATTTCGCCACATTTTTTACAAGTACGAACCATAGCTCCACTTGCAAGAGACGTTTTCTTAATACGGGTTGGTTGATCGCAAGCAGGGCACACCAGCATTACTTTTGCTGAATGTAACGGAGCTTCTTTTACAAGAATACCACCTTGAGGTAAGTTCTGTGAAGGTTTAGTATGACGCTTTACTGTATTAAGTCCTTCAACTACAACTTTGCTCTTTTTAGGTAATGCTTGAATAATTTTGCCTGTTTTTCCTTTATCTTTACCAGACAAAATTACGATCTTATCGCCTTTTTTGACGTGTAGTTTTTTCGCTTCTGACATTCCGGATACCTCCTAACTTAGATTACTTCCGGCGCCAGCGAGATAATCTTCATAAAATCTTTCTCACGCAGTTCTCTCGCTACTGGCCCAAATATACGAGTCCCTCTAGGGCTTTTGTCTTCCTTAATAATAACTGCGGCATTCTCATCAAAACGGATGTAAGAGCCATCAGGGCGACGTAAGCCTTTTTTTGAACGAACTACTACGGCTTTAACTACATCACCTTTTTTAACGGCACCGCCGGGAGAAGCAGCTTTTACTGCTGCAACAATAACATCACCAATGTTAGCATATCTACGGTAAGAACCGCCTAATGCCCTGATGCACATGATTTGTTTCGCACCGCTGTTATCAGCAACATTAAGGATCGTTTGTTGTTGAATCATCCTGTTCCCTCCTTTTTGAAGGTTAGAGGTCGAGGTTCAATTTTACGAACTGCGAACTCCAAACCTCACTTATTTAGCTCTTTCAATAACTTGTGTAACTCTCCAGCGCTTATCTTTAGACAGCGGACGAGTTTCCATAACTTCAACAATATCGCCAATATGGCTTTCATTGTTTTCATCATGGGCTTTAAATTTCACGGTCTTTTTAATGGATTTCTTGTAAAGAGGATGTTGTACTAAACGTTCAATCGCTACAACAATGGTTTTATCCATTTTATCACTAATTACTTTACCAGTTTTAACCTTACGGTCATTTCTTTCACTCACGTCCAATGTGCCTCCTTCCGTTCTAGCTTACACTTAACGGCATTATTACTTAAGAACGTTGATTAGAACGTTACGCTTGCTTAATTTCTTGTTCACGCTGAATTGTCTTAACTCTAGCGATACTCTTTTTAACTTCTTTAATCCGCATAGGATTTTCCAACTGGCCAGTAGCAAGTTGAAATCTGAGGTTAAATAATTCTTCTTTGAGTACAGCGATTTTCTGGTTAAGTTCAGTTGCGTTCATTTCACGGAAGTCTTTAACCTTCATGTACTTCACCACCCACTTCTTCTTGCGGTTCAGCAACAGCTTCCCGTTTCACAAACTTTGTTTTAATAGGAAGTTTATGAGCAGCCAAGCGCATAGCTTCTTTAGCCACTTCTTCGCTAACGCCATCCATTTCAAACATTACACGACCTGGTTTTACTACTGCTACCCAGTATTCGGTTGAACCCTTACCGCTACCCATACGAGTTTCAGCAGGTTTCGCAGTAATTGGCTTATCTGGGAATATTTTAATCCAGACTTTACCACCACGTTTAATGTAACGAGTCATTGCAATACGAGCTGCTTCGATTTGACGGTTAGTAATCCAAGCTGGTTCCAACGCTGCCAAGCCGAACTCGCCATGACTTACGGTATTGCCTCTAGTTGCTTTACCTTTCATACGACCACGGAATTGTTTACGATGTTTCACTCTTTTTGGCAGTAGCATTATTTTTCGCTCCCTTCAACAGTGGCAGCGGCTTTTTTAGCTTCTGGCAAGATTTCACCTTTATAAATCCATACTTTTACGCCAATTAGGCCATAAGTAGTATGTGCTTCAGCTGTACCATAGTCAATATCAGCTCTAAGAGTGTGTAGAGGAATACTACCTTCACGGGCAGCCTCACTTCTTGCAATCTCAGCGCCGCCTAGACGACCACCACACATTACTTTAATACCTTTTGCGCCCATACGCATAGTGCGTTGGATGGATTGCTTCATAGCACGGCGGAAAGCGATACGTCTTTCCAATTGAGCCGCAATATTTTCAGCAACCAATTGAGCATCAACATCAGGTTGTCTAACTTCAGCAATGTTTATATCAACTTGCTTACCAGTAAGCGTTTTTAAATTCTTTTTCATTTCTTCAATACCAGCACCGCCACGACCAATGATCATGCCAGGTTTTGCTGTATGAATTACAACTTTAACACGGTTAGCTGCTCGTTCAATAACAACTTTGGATACACCAGCAGTGAAAGCCTTTGTTTTGATAAATTTACGGATTTTTAAATCTTCATGTAAATTCGTTGCAAAGTCTTTACCAGCATACCACTTAGCATCCCAAGTCTTAATAATACCAAGCCGTAAACCATGAGGATGAATTTTCTGACCCACTTTGTTTTCCCTCCTTCACTCGTTATCTTTCGTTTACAACAACTGTCACATGACTGCTGCGTTTCAAAATTTTAAAAGCTTGCCCACGTGACCGCGGATGAATGCGTTTCAAGGTAGGTCCTTGGTCAACATAAGCTGCGGAAACATAGAGTTTATCTGAATTCATATCATAGTTGTGCTCTGCATTTGCAATCGCCGATTGGAGTACTTTTAATAGTACTTCAGATCCAACTTTCGGCGTATGTTTCAAAATTGCATAAGCTTCACCAACGTTTTTACCACGAATCAAGTCAATAACAACTCGAATTTTACGTGGCGCAATGCGAATATGTCTAGCAATTGCTTTAGCTTCCATATACTAACCCCCTTCCAGTAACTATCACAAAACTACCGTAATGATGTAGATCTTTCTGAACCAGAATGACCTTTATATGTGCGAGTAGGTGCAAACTCACCTAGTTTGTGACCTACCATATCTTCAGTAATGTAGACAGGTACGTGTTTACGTCCATCATGTACCGCAACAGTATGTCCAACGAAATTAGGAAGAATGGTAGAACTACGCGACCAGGTCTTAATAACCTTTTTCTCGCCAGCTGCGTTCATTGCGTCAATTTTTTTCATCACGCTTGGATGAACATAAGGTCCTTTTTTAATTGATCTGGACACTTGATTAGCCTCCCTTCTCTATCCAGTTAGCCCGTAAGCTCAGGCTTTAACTACTTCGTACGTCTTTTTACAATCATCTTATTAGATGTTTTATTACGACGAGTCTTAACACCATAAGCATGTTTGCCCCAAGGTGTAACAGGATGTTTACGACCTACTGGTGAATGACCTTCACCACCACCATGTGGATGATCACAAGGATTCATCGTAACACCACGGTTAGCAGGACGAATACCAAGCCAACGGGAACGACCAGCTTTACCAATTGTAATGTTCTCATGTTCCAAGTTACCCACTTGGCCAATGGTTGCTTTACAATTAATATGCACTTTACGTTGTTCGCCAGAAGGTAATCTAAGAAGAGCATGCTCGCCTTCTTTTGCCATGAGTTGTGCAGATGCACCAGCGGAACGCACCATTTGTCCGCCTTTGCCGATTTTAAGTTCAATATTATGAAGTTGAGTACCTACTGGGATATTTTTAATTGGTAACGCATTACCCACTTTAATATCTGCCTCAGGACCACTCATAATTTTATCGCCAACTTTTAGTCCATTAGGAGCTAAAATATAACGTTTTTCTCCGTCTGTATAGTGTAGTAATGCAATACGAGCTGAACGGTTAGGATCATACTCAATAGTTGCTACTTTCGCTACAATTCCATCTTTATTACGTTTGAAATCAATAAGTCTATACAGGCGTTTATGGCCGCCGCCTTGATGTCTGACTGTCATACGACCTTGGTTGTTACGGCCAGCATGTTGTTGTAGACGTTCAACTAACGAACGCTCTGGTCTATCTGCGGTAATTTCTTCGAAGTTAGACCCAGTCATAAATCTTCGACTCGGTGTATAAGGTTTAAAGCTTTTTACTGCCATTGTTGCCCCTCCTTTTTAATAAATTTCGAATTACACGCCTTCAAAGAATCCTATATTCTGACCAGGAGCCAGTTTTACAATTGCTTTTTTGTAATCCGGACGCTTACCTTCTGTCTTGCCCATACGTTTGGTTTTACCCATAACACGAACGGTGTGCACAGCTAGTACTTTTACTTTGAAAATTTGTTCTACTGCTTGACGAATTTCTACTTTGTTGGATTTCAAAGGTACAACGAAAGTATATTTGTTCTCTTCCATCATCGCAGTTGTCTTCTCAGTAACAAGCGGACGAATCAGTACATCACGCAAATTTTGCATTAGGCTAGCACCTCCTCAATACGGGTGATTGCTTCTTTTGTAACGAACACTTTATCATGATACAAAAGATCGTATACATTTAAACTGCTAGAAGCTGGAATTGCCTTAACGCCAGGAATGTTACGAGCTGACTTTTCAACATTTTCTACAACTTCACCAGTAATAATTAAGCTTTTTTTGTTTGTTGCATCAAAACCACTTAACATAGTGATCACATTTTTAGTTTTTGGTGCATCAAAAGCAATGCTATCTACTACTACTAATTCTCCATCTTGAAGTTTTGCAGTTAAAGCAGATTTAATTGCTAAACGACGTTGTTTCCGTGGCATTCTGAATGCATAAGAACGAGGTTGCGGACCAAATGTAGTACCACCACCTACCCAAATTGGGGAACGGGTACTACCAGCGCGCGCACGACCTGTGCCCTTTTGTTTCCAAGGCTTTCTACCGCCACCACGTACTAGACCTCTTGTTTTAGTTGAAGCTGTTCCTAAACGTTGACTAGCAAGTTGCATTACTACAGCTTGATGTAGTACAGATTCATTAACTTCCACACCAAAAACGCTATCATTTAATTCCATTTCACCGGTTTTTGCTCCAGTGATATCATATACTGCTACTTTCGGCATATAGCACATCCTCCTTTCGTGGTTCGAGGTTCGAGATTTGAAGCAAGTTACACCAACACCAAACCCAGAACCCGCAAGATTATTTCTTAGGCTTTACAGTATTCTTAATCATCATAAAGCTTCCTTTAGGACCAGGAATACCACCTTTTATTAGAATCAAATTACGTTCAGCATCTACTCTTACAACCGTCAAACGTTGTACAGTAACTTGTTGGTTACCCATACGACCAGGTAATTTTTTGCCTTTGAATACTTTACCGCCGCCGCCGCTCATCCGAGGTCCCATAGAACCAGGCTCGCGATGGGATTTAGAACCATGAGACATTGGTCCACGTCTAAAGTTCCAACGTTTAATAACACCAGCAAAACCTTTACCTTTAGCAGTACCAGTAACATCAACGATTTCACCTTCAGCGAATATATCTACGCCAATTTCTTGACCAACAGTATATTCAGACGCTTCAGGCAATCTAATTTCTTTAATGATCTTAACAGGTTTAACGCCTGCTTTAGCAAAATGGCCTTTCATTGGGCTAGTAACTCGTTTATCTTTAACAGTGCCAAAACCCAATTGCACCGCATTATAGCCATCATTTTCAACTGTTTTATTTTGTAGTACAACACTATGACCTGCTTCAATTACAGTAACAGGAACCATTTTACCATCTGGAGTAAAAATTTGTGTCATACCAAGTTTTTTTCCTAAAATTCCTTTAGCCATTATTACACCTCCTCCTACAGCTTGATTTCAATGTCAACACCAGCCGGAAGATCCAGACGCATTAACGCATCAACGGTCTTGGAAGTCGGCTCAAGAATGTCAATCAGACGTTTGTGGGTACGCATTTCAAATTGTTCCCGGGAATCTTTATTGACATGTGGTGAACGCAAGACAGTGAAAATATTTTTCTCCGTAGGAAGTGGAATTGGCCCGGAAACCATCGCACCTGTTCTCTTTGCAGTGTCCACTATTTTTACTGCACTTTGGTCAAGTGCTTTATGATCGTATGCTTTAAGACGAATTCTGATTTTTTGTTGTTTAGCCATTGTATTTCCTCCTTATCGCCCAGTTTCTAGAACGGACATTCTCCATGAAAATTTCCCCTGCGCCTTGCAGGCAACCTTTCACTTCATCGCATGTTTGTAAAATCTAAACCCGTTTTATTGGGGCGACTTTTTGTAGTCGCCCCAATCATTTCCTTACGCTTCAATCGCAGTAACTACGCCAGCGCCAACAGTACGGCCACCTTCGCGAATCGCGAAACGTAGACCTTCTTCAATTGCAATTGGCGTAATCAGCTCAATTGACATTTGAATGTTGTCACCAGGCATAACCATTTCTACACCTTCTGGCAGACTTACTACACCAGTAACGTCTGTTGTACGGAAGTAGAATTGTGGACGGTAGTTTGTAAAGAATGGAGTATGACGACCGCCTTCTTCTTTGGACAATACATATACTTCGCCTTTGTATTTTGTGTGAGGTTTAATGCTACCAGGCTTAGCCAATACTTGACCACGCTCGATATCTTTACGCTCAACACCACGAAGAAGAGCACCAATGTTGTCACCAGCTACTGCGGAATCCAACAATTTGCGGAACATTTCTACGCCTGTTACAACTACAGTTCTAGTTTTTTCTGCTAAACCCACGATTTCAATGTTGTCACCAACTTTGATTTCGCCACGTTCTACACGACCAGTAGCAACTGTACCACGACCAGTAATCGTGAATACATCTTCAACAGGCATCAAGAACGGTTTGTCTGTTGCACGTGTTGGAGTTGGGATGTATTCATCCACTTTATCCATCAAGTCAAATATTTTACCGCACCATTTGCATTCGCGACTTGCACAACCGCAGTTAAGCGCTTGTACAGCAGAACCGCAAACTACAGGAATATCGTCACCAGGGAATTCATAGCTGGAAAGAAGTTCACGAACTTCCATTTCAACTAATTCGATCAATTCTTCATCATCAACCAAGTCAGCTTTGTTCAAGAACACTACCATGGAAGGTACGCCTACTTGACGAGACAATAGAATGTGTTCACGAGTTTGTGGCATAGGGCCATCTGCAGCACTTACTACAAGAATCGCACCATCCATTTGCGCAGCACCAGTGATCATGTTTTTTACATAGTCAGCATGGCCTGGGCAGTCAACGTGAGCATAGTGTCTATTTGCAGTTTCATATTCAACGTGAGATGTATTAATTGTAATACCACGTTCTCTTTCTTCTGGAGCCTTGTCAATCATGTCATATGCCACAAAATCTCCGCCACCATGTTTAGAAAGAGTCATAGTAATCGCAGCTGTTAAGGATGTTTTACCATGATCCACGTGACCGATTGTACCAATGTTAATATGTGGTTTATTTCTTTCAAACTTTTTCTTTGCCATTGTATTTTTGCCTCCTTTATTTCTCCAGGATTATACGCCTTTTACTTTGGCGATAATCGCTTCAGCAATACTTTTTGGTACTTCATCATAATGAGCAAAGCTCATTGAGTAATTACCACGTCCTTGGGTCTTTGAACGTAGGTCAGTTACATAACCAAACATTTCAGCCAGTGGAACAAATGCTCTGATGGATTGGGAACCGTTGTTAGCATCCATACCTTCAATGCGTCCACGACGTGAGTTCAAATCGCCAATTACATCACCCATATATTCTTCTGGAACGATAACTTCTACACCCATGTATGGTTCTAAAATTACAGCACCTGCTTTAGCACAACCAGCTTTAAAGCCCATTGAACCCGCAATTTTAAACGCCATTTCCGAGGAGTCAACATCATGGTAAGAACCTTCAATAACAGTTACTTTGATATCTACCATAGGGTAGCCAGCCAAAACACCGTTGTCCATAGCTTCTTTACAACCAGCTCCGATTGGAGCAATGTATTCTCTCGGAATCGAACCACCAACAACTTTACTTTCAAAAATAAAACCTTGACCTGGTTCAAGAGGTTCAAGTTCCAACCAGCAGTGACCGTATTGACCACGACCACCAGACTGACGAACAAATTTACCTTCAGATTTAACCTTTTTACGGATGGTCTCACGGTAAGCAACTTGTGGTTTACCTACGCTACAATCCACTTTGAATTCTCTGAGCATCCGGTCAACGATAATTTCTAAATGTAATTCACCTACACCAGCAATAATGGTTTGGCCTGTTTCCTGATCCGTATTTACACGGAATGTAGGATCTTCTTCCGCCAAACGTTGTAGTGCAATACCCATTTTTTCTTGGTCAGCCTTGGTTTTAGGTTCCACCGCTACAGAAATAACTGGTTCAGGGAAAACCATGGACTCAAGAATAATTTGGTTTTTATCATCACATAAAGTATCACCAGTTGTAGTATCTTTCAATCCTACAGCAGCGGCAATATCACCTGTGTATACTCTTTCAATTTCTTCACGGTGATTAGCATGCATCTGTAGGATACGTCCAATACGTTCTTTTTTCCCTTTGGTGGAATTATATACATAAGACCCGGAAGAAAGTTCACCAGAGTATACCCGGAAGAATGCTAATTTTCCTACATAAGGATCAGCCATAATTTTAAAAGCTAGAGCTGAAAACGGCAAGCTATCATCTGCTGCACGTTCATCTTCTGCTTCCGTATCAGGGTTGATACCCTTAATAGCTGGAACATCAGTAGGTGCCGGCATGTATGCAATAACTGCATCTAATAACGGCTGCACACCTTTATTTTTGTAAGAAGAACCACACAACACTGGAGTCATTTTGCAAGCAATTGTTGCTTTACGAATACCAACATTGATTTCTTCTACTGTAAATTCTTCGCCCTCAAGATATTTCATCATGAGTTCATCGTCACTTTCTGCCACAGCATCCAAAAGACCTTGACGGTATTCAGCAACATGATCTTGCATATCTTCTGGAATTTCAGCAGCTTCACTGAACTTACCAAGGTCATCAGTGTAAACAACAGCTTTCATTTCCACCAAATCAACATATCCCTTGAAATCATGTTCTGACCCAATTGGAAGTTGAACCGGCACTGCATTTGCACCTAAACGATTTTTCATCATGCCAACGACCCGATAAAAATCAGCACCAAGAATATCCATTTTATTAACATATGCCATGCGAGGTACACCATATTTATCAGCTTGACGCCAAACTGTTTCCGATTGCGGTTCTACGCCACCTTTAGCGCAAAACACAGCTACAGCTCCATCTAATACTCTGAGCGAGCGTTCTACTTCTACAGTAAAGTCCACGTGTCCTGGTGTGTCAATGATATTAATGCGATGCCCAGACCATTCACAAGTAGTAGCTGCAGAGGTAATTGTAATACCTCTCTCTTGCTCTTGTATCATCCAATCCATTGTCGCAGCGCCTTCATGCACTTCACCAATCCTGTGTACTTTGCCTGTATAAAACAGTATACGTTCGGTCGTAGTGGTTTTACCAGCGTCAATATGTGCCATAATACCAATATTTCTAGTATTATTTAACGAGAACTTTCTGGCCACTATCATCACCCCTTACTGTTTACAAACATTATAATTTTACCAGCGATAATGTGCAAAAGCTTTATTGGCTTCAGCCATTTTATGCGTATCTTCTTTTTTCTTGATTGTAGCACCAGCATTATTGGATGCATCAATCAATTCAGCCGCTAGTCTTTCACGCATTGTTTTTTCACCGCGTAATCTTGAATAGTTCACCAACCAGCGAATTCCGAGTGACAAGCGACGATCAGCACGCACTTCGATTGGAACTTGATAGTTAGCACCACCAACACGGCGAGCACGCACTTCCAATACTGGCATAACATTTTTCATTGCTGTTTCAAAAACCTCTAATGGGTCTTTGCCGGTTTTAGCCCGGATAATATCGAATGCATCATATACAATATTTTCAGCAACACTTTTCTTACCATCTAGCATTACTTTATTAACAAATCGAGTAACAATTTTAGAATTGTATACCGGATCTTGTAACACATCGCGTTTCGTAACAGGTCCTTTTCTTGGCATATTATCCCCTCCTTTTCCAGGGTTATCTAATTAATTTTACTTCTTCGCACGTTTCGTACCATATTTTGATCTACTTTGGCTACGTTTCTGCACTCCAGCAGTGTCTAATGCACCACGAACAATGTGATAACGTACGCCCGGTAAATCCTTGATTCTACCACCTCTGATAAGCACAACACTATGCTCTTGCAAGTTATGACCAATACCAGGGATATAAGCACTAACTTCAATACCATTTGTTAAACGCACCCTTGCTACTTTACGAAGTGCAGAGTTAGGTTTTTTAGGAGTAGTTGTATATACTCTTGTACATACACCACGCTTTTGTGGGCAATCCTTCAAAGCAGGCGCAGTAGATTTTTGTATAAGTGTTTCTCTACCTTTACGTACTAATTGATTAATTGTTGGCATTCAATACACCCCCTTCCAAATTGTCTTAGAATGATTATATAAAGATTTCACCTCAAAAATAAGAATTTAAGGTAAAACATTTAACATTGTTACGCCTGTTTCAAGACAGCTACCGCTGCTGCACCAACTTCGATGCCACAGGCACTTCCTAATTCAGTCATAGTGAACGTTATTTCCATTGTCACTTTTTCACGGTTGCATAACGTTCGCAAAGCTTCTACAAACCGCTGTTCAGCATCTTGAGCAATATACACAGTTTGCACCAAATCCTTTTCAACAGCCTTGGTGACTTGTTTAACACCAACTATTTTCTTTGCAGTCTTCAACATTTCCAGCGACATGCTGCTCACTTCCTTACTTGGCAAACCAATGTTGCTTCTCATTGGCCCTCTAACATATTATCATTATCAAAACACAATGTCAATAAACATATCTTAATAAATTCATATTTTCTCTATATTTGTAGCCTTTTTTTATGAACACGCCACCGTGTGTATCATTTATTCCATAATTTAATAAATAAATGGTAATATTCTACTTATTTTGGCTCTACACAAAGATAATTATACGATTTTTATATAACATATCAAAGAAAAAGGAACTTGACTAGAAGTCAAGTTCCTTTTTCATAACTACACCGTTATATTCTTAGTATATTTAAGTTTAATGTTTCGATAACGACTCATACCAGTACCCGCTGGTATTAATTTACCGATAATAACATTTTCTTTAAGTCCAAGCAATGGATCAATTTTACCTTTAATCGCAGCCTCGGTAAGTACACGAGTTGTTTCCTGGAAGGATGCTGCTGATAAGAAGGAATCCGTTGCCAATGATGCTTTGGTTATACCAAGCAAGATAGGACGAGCGACAGATGGCTCACCACCTGCTTCAATTGCCTTGGCATTTTCTTCCTCAAAGGTATTGGTATCAATGTATTCACCTGGTAAAAGTTCAGTATCTCCAGATTCTTCGGTTTTCACCTTATGCAGCATTTGGCGAACAATTACTTCAATGTGCTTATCATTAATTTCAACACCCTGAGATTTATAAACTTTTTGCACTTCATATACTAAGTAACGTTGTGTAGCTTGAATACCGCATACACGCAAAATATCATGTGGATTAACTGACCCTTCTGTAAGGCGGTCACCTGCAATGATTTGCTGTCCATCACGAACAATAATACGAGCACCATAAGGTATTGGATAAATTCGTTCTTCACCTACAGCAGGTACTACTGTAATTTTACGCATGCCTTTTACTTCTTTAGTATCAACAGCAGCTACACCATCAATTTCAGTAATAATCGCCTGACGTTTTGGTTTCCGAGCTTCAAATAATTCTTCAACCCTCGGCAAACCTTGTGTAATATCATCACCAGCAACACCACCCGTATGGAAGGTACGCATGGTAAGCTGTGTTCCTGGTTCACCGATAGACTGGGCAGCAATAATACCTACTGCTTCACCTACATCTACAGCATGACCAGTTGCTAGATTACGACCATAACATTTAATACATACTCCGTACTGGGATCTACAAGTAAGTACAGAACGAATGGATACATGCTCACGTACAGCAACAATACGATCAGCTAGTGCTTCATCAATGGTATCATTGGTTTTCACAATGAGCTCATCTGTTTTAGGATCAACAATGTCTTCGGCTATAAAACGTCCCACAATACGATCTTTCAGCGTTTCAATAACACCAGATCCTTCAGTAATTGCTTCCACTTCAATGCCTCGAATATTGTTGTTACGTACTTTTACTTCACGTACATCACTTACTAAAACAGCCTCAATCGCTTCTTCCGTAAGTGGTGTCTCAGCAGCAACAATTTCTAAACCACTACTGTCAGTAATAGCATTTGTAGTATTTTTTCCCAGCATTTCGCGAATCATAGCATTTTTAAGAAGCTCGCGCATCTTTTCTTCCGGCGCACCTAACATAATTGTTTCATTGGAAGCAGAAGCATTAATATCTTCTTCCGTAGTTGTAGACACGCCACGTAACATAATTTCTGGTACGCCATGTTCACCAATGATACGCAAACTATCATCTGCAAGCACTGTAGAGCGGGAAAGAAGTATATCTGCTGTTTTAGGATCAAGAATATCTTCTGCTAACACTCTGCCTAATAAAGTATCTCGTAATACTTCAATAGCACCAGCACTGGATTTTGCCAATCTCGCCCGTTCACGGACTAAGTTAATTCCTACAACATCACAGTCCTCTTCACGAACAATAACGTCTTGGGATACATCGACCAAACGACGAGTCAAGTAACCTGAATCCGCTGTTCTAAGTGCCGTATCAGCCAAACCTTTACGAGCACCATGAGTAGAAATAAAGTATTCAAGAACCGTCAAACCTTCACGGAAGTTTGCTTTAATCGGCCGGTCAATAATTCGTCCTGATGGATCTGCCATAAGTCCACGCATACCAGCCAACTGACGAATCTGTTGGATGTTACCACGAGCACCAGAGTTAGCCATCATATAAATCGGATTAAAACGATCCAAATTATTCATCATCGCGCCAGTAACATCATCCGTAGCCTTAGTCCACAGCTCTATAGTTTTCTTGTATCTTTCATCTTCGGTAATCAAACCACGACGATATTGCTTATCAACAACATCAACTCGCCCTTCAGTTGCAGCTAATATTTCCTTCTTTTCTGGAGGAATGTTGATATCAGCAATCGCTACTGTCATACCAGCACGACAAGCAAAGGAATAACCGAGTCTTTTAACATTGTCAATTACTAAGGCCGTTTTAGAGTTACCAAATTGACGATAGGTCTCAGCTACCAATTTACCAAGCTCTTTTTTATCCATCATAATACCTAAATGCCATTCGTTATTCTTTTGATGGAAATAGCGAATTTCTTCAGGCAATGTTTCATTAAAAATCATACGACCTAAGGTAGTCGTTACTAAACCATAACCAGGGAAACGCACCTTTATTATAGCATGCAATGATAGTTCTTTATGCTGATAGGCAAGTAGTGCTTCATTAATGTCACACATTACTTTACCTTCACCAATATCTCCTGGTCGCTCAATTGTTAAATAATAAGCTCCAAGAACCATATCTTGTGTTGGCGTTACTACAGGCTTGCCGTCTTTTGTCGACAAGATGTTATGGGCAGATAACATCAACATACGTGCTTCTGACTGGGCTTCTGCCGATAAAGGCACATGGACAGCCATTTGGTCACCGTCAAAGTCAGCGTTGTACGCTGTACATACTAACGGATGAATCTTAATAGCACGACCTTCAGATAATACAGGCTCAAAAGCTTGAATGCCTAGTCTATGCAAGGTAGGAGCACGATTTAAAAGCACAGGATGCTCTTTGATGACTTCTTCCAATACATCCCAAACTTCTGGACGCACTCTTTCCACCATACGTTTAGCACTCTTAATATTATGAGCATGACCAGCATTCACTAGTTTTTTCATAACAAAAGGTTTAAACAATTCTAATGCCATTTCCTTAGGCAAACCGCACTGATGCAATTTCAGTTCAGGTCCAACTACAATAACCGAACGGCCAGAGTAATCTACCCGTTTACCTAAGAGGTTTTGACGGAAACGACCTTGCTTACCTTTAAGCATGTCACTTAATGATTTAAGAGGGCGATTGCCAGGGCCAGTCACGGGGCGACCACGACGACCATTATCAATCAAAGCATCTACAGCTTCTTGAAGCATACGCTTTTCATTCCGTACAATAATATCAGGAGCACCAAGATCTAGCAGGCGCTTCAAACGATTATTACGGTTAATGACTCTACGATATAAATCATTCAAGTCTGAAGTTGCAAAACGTCCGCCATCAAGTTGCACCATTGGCCGCAGTTCAGGCGGAATTACTGGTACAACGTCCATAATCATCCAATCAGGATGGTTACCCGATTTACGGAAAGCTTCTGTTACTTCTAAGCGACGAATGGCTCTAATTTTACGCTGACCACTAACTTCTTTCAGTTCTTGCTTCAGTTCTTTGGATATTTTCTCTAAATCGAGCTCTTCCAGAAGTTTTTTAACAGCCTCAGCGCCCATACCGACTTTGAAAGAACTACCATACTTATCACGATAGTCCCGATACTCATTTTCCGTCAATAATTGACGTTTCATGAGCGGCGTTTCACCAGGATCAAGCACAATATAGGAAGCAAAGTATAATACTTTTTCCAAGGAACGAGGCGATATATCTAATATCAGCCCCATACGACTTGGAATACCTTTAAAATACCAAATATGAGATACAGGTGCTGCCAACTGAATGTGCCCCATACGATCTCGACGTACCTTCGAGCGAGTTACTTCTACGCCACAACGGTCACAAACAATTCCTTTATAGCGAATTCGTTTGTATTTACCGCAATGACACTCCCAGTCGCGAGTTGGCCCAAATATTTTTTCACAAAATAAACCATCACGCTCAGGTTTAAGAGTACGGTAATTGATAGTCTCCGGTTTCTTTACCTCACCAAATGACCATTTGCGGATTTGCTCCGGAGAAGCCAATCCAATTCTCATTGAATCAAAATTGTTAACATCTAACAAAGGGTTATCACTCCCTTACCCAATTACTCAATTTCCTCGTCGTCTAACTCTTCTAAGAAATCACGCTGTGTCGGTTTTTTATCTTTAAGCTTTGTCTTCTTCACAGATTTACGTCCTGGTAGTTCAATTTCATCGGCCACATCGCTATCAGCTAGGTCGAATTTTTCTTCGTCCATCTCACCAATTTCTGCGATAATGTCTAATTCTTCTTCTAATGGTTCTATTTCATCAGTGCCTTCAAACTCATCCACCAGATCAGGCTCGATCTCACTAGTAGTGCGAGTATGAGCTTCAGGAACACTGGCTGCTGGACCACCAATATTAAGTTCAAGTTCCTTAGCCACTTGATTAATGTCTTCATCTGTATCATCAATCATAATTTCTTGTGCATCTTCATTTAAAATTTTAACATCAAGTCCAATACTCTGTAACTCTTTTATTAAAACTTTAAAGGATTCAGGCACTCCTGGCTCAGGTATATTTTCACCCTTCACAATGGCTTCATAGGTTTTGACACGCCCTACCACGTCATCGGATTTAACCGTTAAGAGTTCTTGCAAGGTATAAGCTGCACCATATGCTTCTAGCGCCCATACTTCCATTTCCCCAAAACGCTGACCCCCAAACTGTGCTTTACCACCCAAAGGCTGTTGTGTAACCAAAGAGTAAGGACCCGTAGACCGTGCATGGATCTTGTCATCAACCAAATGGGCCAATTTGAGCATATATACCCAACCTACGGTAACACGATTGTCAAAAGCTTCTCCTGTACGTCCATCATATAAAACGGTCTTACCATCTTCTGGCAGTCCAGCTGCTTTTAATGTTTTAAAGACCTCTTCTTCATGAGCTCCATCAAACACTGGAGTAGCTAAGTTGATACCAGCAATACCTGGCTTAGGAAGGCCATGTATGTCAGAATCATAACCAACTTCCTTTAGGCGTTCAACAACACCAGGAGCATTAGTTCTAATTTGCATGCCAAAAGCAGCAGCAGCCATTCCTAAATGTGTTTCTAATACCTGTCCGATGTTCATACGCGAAGGTACGCCTAATGGATTTAATACAATCTGTACTGGCGTGCCATCTGGCAAAAACGGCATATCTTCCTCACGCATAATGCGAGAAACAACACCCTTATTACCATGACGTCCTGCCATTTTATCCCCTTCGGAAATTTTCCGTTTTTGAGCAATATATACACGTACTAAGAAATTCACGCCTGGCGGTAATTCATCACCATTTTCTCGGCTAAATACTTTTACGTCAACAATTTTACCAGCTTCACCATGTGGCACTCTAAGAGATGTATCACGAACTTCACGAGCTTTCTCACCAAAAATGGCACGTAATAAACGTTCCTCTGCCGTAAGTTCCGTTTCTCCTTTTGGAGTTACCTTACCTACTAAAATATCCCCTGGTCTTACCTCAGCACCTATACGAATAATGCCGCGATCATCAAGATCTTTCAGCACTTCTTCAGCTACGTTAGGAATATCACGGGTAATTTCTTCTGGCCCTAGCTTAGTATCCCTGGCATCACACTCATATTCTTCAATATGAATAGATGTATATATATCATCTTTTACAATTTTTTCACTTAATAAAATAGCATCCTCATAGTTGTAACCTTCCCATGGCATGAAAGCAACAAGTACATTAAAGCCTAATGCTAATTCACCTTGATCCGTAGCAGGTCCATCAACCAACACCTGGCCCTTTTCTACCTGTTCACCTTTATAGACAATTGGCTTCTGATTGATACATGTTCCTTGATTGGAACGTAAATATTTCAGCAGCTTGTAGCTATCTAAGGCGCCACGTTCTGTGCGAACCTTTATTTCATTAGCGGTAACCTTCTCAATTACACCTGCATTCTTAGCCAAGATGAGAACACCAGAGTCCCTGGCAGCCTTATATTCCATCCCAGTTCCAATTAATGGTGCCTGTGTTCTAAGAAGGGGCACAGCTTGCCGTTGCATGTTCGCACCCATTAAGGCACGGTTAGCATCATCGTTTTCCAAGAATGGAATCATAGCCGTGGCGATGGATACAACCTGCTTAGGTGATACGTCCATATAGTCAACTTTCTCAGCTGGTATGACTAAAATTTCATGCCTATGACGGACAGTAACTCGTGGCTCAACAAACCAGTTGTTTTCATTTAACGGTTCATTCGCTTGAGCACAAACTACTTCATCCTCTTCATCAGCTGTCAAATAACGTACATCTTCCGTTACAATACGATTTTCCTTATCAATTTTACGATAAGGAGTTTCAATAAAACCAAACTCATTAATACGTCCAAACGTTGACAATGAACCAATAAGACCGATATTCGGACCTTCTGGCGTCTCAATTGGGCACATACGTCCATAGTGAGAGTGATGCACGTCACGCACTTCAAAGCCTGCACGTTCACGACTCAGTCCACCAGGACCCAAGGCACTTAAACGACGTTTATGAGTCAATTCTGCAAGAGGATTCGTCTGATCCATAAACTGTGACAACTGACTAGAACCAAAGAATTCTTTGATAGCAGCCACAACCGGACGGATGTTAATTAAAGCTTGGGGAGTAATCACATCTACATCCTGAATGGTCATACGTTCTTTTACTACACGTTCCATACGGGACAAACCGATACGGAACTGATTTTGTAGCAGCTCGCCAACTGAACGTAAACGACGGTTTCCTAAATGATCAATATCATCCACGTTACCAAAGCCATCCATCAAATTTAGAAGATAATTAACAGATGCTAAAATATCCTCTCTAGTAATCGTCCGATGATTGTAAGGTAATTCTGGATTACACAGCATCTTTACTGGTGAGCCATCTTTCAGTTTGACTTTTACTTCAACTAAGGCATCATTTGCAAACACTCCACTTTGGTCAATTTGCTCAAGAACCTTCTCATCCACTATAGTATCTGCAGGCACAATGACCTCGCCAGTTTCTGCATTTGCAATGGATTGATAAAGAGTCTTGCCCATTAGACGACGGCGCCATCCTAACTTTTTCGTTAGTTTATAACGTCCTACTGTTGCTAAATCATAACGTTTAGAATCAAAAAATAAGGATTCTAAGAGTTGGGTAGCATTATCAACGGTAGGTGGTTCACCTGGGCGTAATCTTTTATAGATTTCTACCAGTGCTTCTTCTCTGGAATTGGTATTATCTCGCTCCAAAGTAGCGCGAATCCGCACATCATCATGAAACAACTCAGCAATAGAAGCGTTTGAAGCGTAGCCTAAAGCACGTATCAATACAGTTGCTGGAAGCTTACGTGTACGATCAACGCGAACAGACATCACATCATTTGCGTCTGTCTCTAGTTCTAACCATGCTCCACGATTTGGAATCACTGTAGAATTATACAGTTTTTTACCAGTCGCATCGATGGTTTCATTATAGTACGCACCTGGGGAACGTACTAACTGACTAACAATAACCCGCTCTGCACCATTAATGATAAAAGTACCATTTTCGGTCATGAGTGGGAAATCGCCCATAAATACTTCTTGTTCTTTAATTTCACCTGTCTCACGGTTAATTAATCGAACATTGACACGTAAAGGAGCCGAGTAGGTAACATCGCGTTCCTTACATTCTTCGACGTGATACTTGGCTTCGCCTAATGTGAATTTTTCAAACGTCAGAACTAAGTTACCTGTAAAGTCCTGAATAGGCGAAATGTCATGGAAAATTTCTTGCAGCCCTTCCTTTAGAAACCAGTTATAAGAATTCTTCTGAATTTCAATCAGATTGGGCATGTCCAGTACTTCTTTGATCTTGGCATAACTATATCTGATCTTTTTGCCAACCGGAACAGGATTAAACATTAAATCCTTCACCCCTTAGCCCAAATTAAACTCTATACCTTGGCAGCACTTTGACTTACAATATGTATACCTATATTGTAAGTCACTTTAGTAACTTACAATATTTTGCCGCAGGTATAAAACCTTTTACATAATACAATATTGCGCAGTACATAATATAATATCAGCAATTAACAAGAATATAAAATATAATAATAAAAGACAATTTGTTGTTGAGCCTAGCAAATAAAGGGTTAGGCACTACAATACAAAAAAAGCAAGGTTTCTCCAGTCAAATAACAGACCTTGCATTTGTCTACATGATGAAATAAAATTTCATCCTCCATATATTACTATTTCCTGTCAATTCATATTTTATACATTGCACAATAAAAAAACATTACCCTAAAATAAACATTCTTTGCATTGAACAATAATATCACAATAAGATTCGTTCGTCAATACCTCTAAAATATATTAATAAAAAAATATAAAGAGTACCACAATGGGTACTCTTTATATTTTTCATTCTACAATTAGTAAAAATAAACTAGTTATAATTACTTAACTTCTACAGTTGCGCCAGCTTCTTCAAGTTTGGCTTTGATTGCGTCAGCATCAGCTTTAGCAATTTTTTCTTTAACAGCTTTAGGAGCTCCATCAACTACTTCTTTAGCTTCTTTCAAGCCAAGACCAGTGATTTCGCGAACAACTTTAATAACGTTGATTTTACTAGCGCCAGCGTTAGTAAGAATAACATCAAATTCAGTTTTTTCTTCAGCAGCAGCAGCTACAGGAGCAGCAGCTACAGCAGCTACAGGAGCAGCAGCGGAAACACCAAATTTTTCTTCTAGAGCTTTCACCAATTCGGATAATTCAAGAACAGTCATGTTCTCAATAGCTTGCATAATTTCTTGTTGAGTCATTTTAAAAAACCTCCATTAATTTTAATTATTTTTTACGCTGATTCTTTTTGTTTGCGCACAGCATCAAGCGCATATACAAATTTGCGGATAGAACCTTGAAGAACATTGACAAATCCAACAATTGGAGTTTGCATGCCAGCCAAAACTTGAGCGATAAGCACTTCGCGAGCTGGTAGGTTTGCCAAAGCTTTAACGCCTTCAGCATCAATAACCTTACCATCTAACAAGCCAGCTTTCACTTCTAACGTTTTTAATTTATGCTCTTTTACAAAGTCAGAAATTACACGTGCTGGAGCAACTGGGTCTGTTTCAGATATTGCAATTGCAGTTGGACCTTCAAGATAAACGTCCAACCCTTCAATTCCTACTTCCTGAGCAGCAATCCGTGTCATAGTATTTTTTACTACACGGTATTCTACACCAGCTTCGCGCAATTTACGACGAAGTTGAGTATCTTGTGCCACAGTAAGACCACGGTAATTTGTTAATACCGCACCTTTTGTTGCAGAAAGCTTCCCTTTAAGTTCGGAAACTACTGATATTTTTTCTGATGTTACAGCCACTAAAATCCACCTCCTTTACAAGATTAACAAAACAAAACGACCTCTCGGCAAGAAAAGCCGGAGGTCGCTAATAGCAAAAGCTATAGTAATAATCTCCGGCCTCGGCAGGCGAACGCGAGAAAGATTTACATCTTACTTAGTTCATTATCAATACCTGCTGTCTACAGCCAAATTCATTTATTTAGTTATGATAGACCGAAGATTATACATCACTTCTTACTTACAATTAATTATTTCTTGCTAGCAGCCTTAAGTGGATTTACTTTCACACCAGGACCCATAGTAGTGCTCACAGTGATACTACGCATGTATTGCCCTTTAGCAGCAGCTGGTTTCACTTTATTCAAGATTTCAACCAATGCTTGGAAATTTTCGATAATTTTTTCATTATCAAATGATATTTTACCGATTGGTGCATGAATATTGCCAGCTTTATCAGTACGATACTCAATTTTACCGGCTTTTATTTCACTAATAGCACGAGCAACATCTAAAGTAACAGTACCAACTTTAGGATTCGGCATTAAGCCTTTAGGACCTAAAACTTTACCCAAACGACCAACAGTACCCATCATATCAGGAGTAGCAACTGCTACATCAAACTCAGTCCATCCACCCTGAATTTTGGCTACGATGTCTTCAGCGCCAACGAAATCAGCTCCAGCAGCTTCCGCTTCTTTTGCTTTTTCGCCTTTCGCAAAAACCAAAACAGTTTTGGTTTTGCCAGTACCATGAGGCAATACTACTGCTCCACGTACTTGCTGATCAGCATGTTTAGGGTCAACCCCTAATTTAATCGCAACTTCAATAGTTTCATCAAATTTAGCACTAGCTGTTTTTTTAGCAAGTTCTATGGCTTCTTCAGTTTCATATAACTTATTCGCATCAATCAGCTTAGCAGCTTCTTCATATTTTTTACCATGTTTTGGCATATCAAAAAACTCCTTTATTTGTGGTGTAGCGGAAAATCCTCCCACGCGATACCCAGACTGTCCCAAACCTACCACCTGCACGTTGCTCCTGCGAGCATTCCCTCCGACGTACGCTAGTACATTGAAGTTATCGCTCCGCTCTAATCTAAGCGAATCACTCAAACCTTTGCGCACTATCGTTCACCAAGATTTGGTTCTCTGCTTATCATCGCGCCTAGCATCTGGCAGCTTTAGGCCTGTCTTCAGTCTACTAAAGACCGAAGATTAATCTACGATATCAATACCCATACTACGGGCAGTGCCTTCGATCATACGCATAGCAGCTTCTACAGAAGCAGCGTTAAGATCTTTCATTTTTGCTTCAGCAATTTCACGAACTTTATCGCGAGATACTTTGGCAACTTTTTTCTTGTTTGGTTCGCCTGATGCAGTCTCGATACCAGCTGCTTTCTTAAGAAGAATAGGAGCTGGAGGAGTTTTGGTTATGAAAGTAAAGGATCTATCTTCGAATACGGTAATTTCTACCGGAATAATCAAACCAGCTTGCGCAGCGGTTCTTTCGTTAAAGTCCTTAACAAACGCCATAATATTCACACCAGCTTGACCGAGTGCAGGGCCGACTGGAGGCGCCGGAGTTGCTTTACCAGCAGGAACTTGCAGTTTTACAAGTTTTACAACTTTTTTAGCCATTTTGCTTACACCTCCTTATATGCATAATGTGGTTTTGCGGGTATATTACCCTCCCACTTAGGATCATAAAGTTTCAAATTAAACTTTATTTAAACTTTCTCTACTTGAGAAAAATCTAATTCAACCGGTGTTTCCCGTCCAAACATATCAACAAGTACTTTTAGTTTGCTACGGTCGTGATAAATTTCAAGCACCTTGGCTGTCCAATTCTCAAAAGCTCCGGAAGTAATGCGAATTACTTGAGAAACTTCGATATTTAACTTCGGCTTAAGCTCTTCAATGCCCATAGATTTAAGAATGTTTTTCACTTCGGCATCAGTAAGCGGGATAGGTTTAGTACCAGAGCCAACAAAACCTGTAACACCTGGTGTGTTGCGTACAACATACCACGATTTATCATTGACAATCATTTCTACCAGAACATATCCAGGGAAAACTTTTTTCTTGGTAATCTTTTTCTTGCCATCTTTTATTTCAACTTCATCTTCCATAGGTACTACAATCCGAAAGATTTCGTCTTCCATACCCATAGAATGGACTTTGCGTTCAAGATTAGCTTTCACTTTGTTTTCATAACCAGAATATGTATGGATTACATACCAATTTTTTTCAGATTCCATTACTTCAGGGACGCCTATTTACGTCCCCACCCCCTTAGCCTACTTGATTATCAAATGTAATATTTGAGTAAACGTAGCATCAATTACCCATATCAAACCAGCAACTAGTAATACAGCAATAAATACAATTCCTGTATTAGAAATAAGCTCTTGTTTGTTAGGCCAAGATACTTTTTTTAATTCCGCTTTCACTTCACGAAAAAACTTTTTCACACGAGAAGGACTCGTTTGAACCGCTGTTTCTTGGGCAACCATTTTCTCACATCCCCGTCTTGTACTGCTAATTCAAGCATTAAAGACCAACTGGCAGGGGCGGCAGGAATTGAACCCGCAACCAACGGTTTTGGAGACCGCTACTCTACCAATTGAGCTACACCCCTACTTACGAAATCTAACTTATTTCGTTTCTTTGTGTAAAGTATGTTTTTTGCAAAACTTGCAATACTTATTGAATTCTAATCTATCTGGGTCATTTTTCTTGTTTTTGTTGGTTTGATAATTACGTTGCTTGCATTCAGTGCATGCTAACGTTACCGCATTGCGCATCCTGTACACCTCTCTTACCTGTAAATATGACACCATTTCAAAATGCCACTAATATAATCTAG
Organism: uncultured Pelosinus sp.; assembly: GCA_963526645.1. Lineage (GTDB taxonomy): Bacteria > Bacillota > Negativicutes > DSM-13327 > DSM-13327 > Pelosinus. The sequence goes on from CAUROG010000009.1 coordinate 97,825, forward strand.
CACACTTATACCAGCCTGTCAATACCAGATGCTCACTATACTAGTGGAAAATATTATGATACCGTGACAATAAAATAAAACAGGGGATCCCCTGTCTTATAGCTATAACCATTTATAAAAATTTTATACGTTTACTTGTAAAATGTCAAGGCAAAGAATTTCTCTCATACTCTGCTAATACTATTAAAAAGAAAGCCTGGAACGATCCAGGCTTTCTTTTACTATTATGCCTCAATGGCAGTAACTACGCCAGCGCCAACAGTACGGCCACCTTCGCGAATCGCGAAACGTAGACCTTCTTCAATTGCAATTGGCGTAATCAGCTCAATTGACATTTGAATGTTGTCACCAGGCATAACCATTTCTACACCTTCTGGCAGACTTACTACACCAGTAACGTCTGTTGTACGGAAGTAGAATTGTGGACGGTAGTTTGTAAAGAATGGAGTATGACGACCGCCTTCTTCTTTGGACAATACATATACTTCGCCTTTGTATTTTGTGTGAGGTTTAATGCTACCAGGCTTAGCCAATACTTGACCACGCTCGATATCTTTACGCTCAACACCACGAAGAAGAGCACCAATGTTGTCACCAGCTACTGCGGAATCCAACAATTTGCGGAACATTTCTACGCCTGTTACAACTACAGTTCTAGTTTTTTCTGCTAAACCCACGATTTCAATGTTGTCACCAACTTTGATTTCGCCACGTTCTACACGACCAGTAGCAACTGTACCACGACCAGTAATCGTGAATACATCTTCAACAGGCATCAAGAACGGTTTGTCTGTTGCACGTGTTGGAGTTGGGATGTATTCATCCACTTTATCCATCAAGTCAAATATTTTACCGCACCATTTGCATTCGCGACTTGCACAACCGCAGTTAAGCGCTTGTACAGCAGAACCGCAAACTACAGGAATATCGTCACCAGGGAATTCATAGCTGGAAAGAAGTTCACGAACTTCCATTTCAACTAATTCGATCAATTCTTCATCATCAACCAAGTCAGCTTTGTTCAAGAACACTACCATGGAAGGTACGCCTACTTGACGAGACAATAGAATGTGTTCACGAGTTTGTGGCATAGGGCCATCTGCAGCACTTACTACAAGAATCGCACCATCCATTTGCGCAGCACCAGTGATCATGTTTTTTACATAGTCAGCATGGCCTGGGCAGTCAACGTGAGCATAGTGTCTATTTGCAGTTTCATATTCAACGTGAGATGTATTAATTGTAATACCACGTTCTCTTTCTTCTGGAGCCTTGTCAATCATGTCATATGCCACAAAATCTCCGCCACCATGTTTAGAAAGAGTCATAGTAATCGCAGCTGTTAAGGATGTTTTACCATGATCCACGTGACCGATTGTACCAATGTTAATATGTGGTTTATTTCTTTCAAACTTTTTCTTTGCCATTGTATTTTTGCCTCCTCAAATTTTAGTACCGAATTACAACTATTTTTTTTGGGATTCTACACAAAATCGTTTCTTAAGAAGCCTTACTGTATTCACTTTATTTTACAAAGTTACAATATTCTATTAATTTGCTAAAATTCCTGCTAAACGACAAAAAAACTTCGTCCACAGACGAAGTTTTAACTATTTTTTTTGGTGGCGGCACAGGGATTTGAACCCCGGACCCTGCGGGTATGAACCGCATGCTCTAGCCAGCTGAGCTACACCGCCATATTTTTCTAGCCACTCTTCCATTTATCTACTTCTAGTTTTTTACAATTCTAGCAGTACTAAATGGAGCTAGTGACCGGGATTGAACCGGTGGCCTTATCCTTACCAAGGATACGCTCTACCGACTGAGCTACACCAGCATATGAGACTAAGCTTATGAAAACCATATCTAACAAAGAGATTTGATGTTAGCACTGCGACGCTAACTAAGTGATTCACACAAAGTTTTCACTCGCTCTGCTCGCAAAGCTTTTGGTTCACTACTTAATTGGTTGCGGGGACAGGACTTGAACCTGTGGCCTTCGGGTTATGAGCCCGACGAGCTACCAACTGCTCCACCCCGCGATAATCAAACAAAACTTACCTATATTAAAATGGTGGATGGAGCTGGATTCGAACCAGCGAAGGCGGAGCCGGCAGATTTACAGTCTGCTCCCTTTAGCCACTCGGGAACCCATCCATAAACAAATAAAATGGAGCTGGAAACAGGACTTGAACCCGCAACATCCTCATTACAAGTGAGGTGCTCTACCAGTTGAGCTATTCCAGCATCTTTCATGTCGCATCGTTTTCCTTAGCGACATTTATTATTATACAACAATCAATATGTTATGTCAATATCTTTTTTTTGGTGGCGGCACAGGGATTTGAACCCCGGACCCTGCGGGTATGAACCGCATGCTCTAGCCAGCTGAGCTACACCGCCATATAATCCGAATGTCACTAAAACTTAACCTTATAAAATGGAGCTAGTGACCGGGATTGAACCGGTGGCCTTATCCTTACCAAGGATACGCTCTACCGACTGAGCTACACCAGCATATGAGACTAAGCTTATGAAAACCATATCTAACAAAGAGATTTGATGTTAGCACTGCGACGCTAACTAAGTGATTCACACAAAGTTTTCACTCGCTCTGCTCGCAAAGCTTTTGGTTCACTACTTAATTGGTTGCGGGGACAGGACTTGAACCTGTGGCCTTCGGGTTATGAGCCCGACGAGCTACCAACTGCTCCACCCCGCGATAAAAATCTATATTTTCAATTACAGTTTAAGGTCTTTAAAGCTTAAACTAGGTTAAACGTTGGTTGCGGGAACAGGACTTGAACCTGTGGCCTTCGGGTTATGAGCCCGACGAGCTACCAACTGCTCCATCCCGCGATAATAAAACAAAGAGATTTGATGTTAGCACTGCGGTGCTAACTAAGCGACTTACACAAAACTTTCACTCGTTCTGCTCGCAAACTTTTGGTTCGCTGCTTAAAAATGGTGGATGGGGCTGGATTCGAACCAGCGAAGGCGGAGCCGGCAGATTTACAGTCTGCTCCCTTTAGCCACTCGGGAACCCATCCATATTAAGGTATCGGCTGCCGCTAAACACCTACCTGCTTCGCTCTCCCGGTCACTCGTTCAACGCACTTCAGTACGTCTTCACTCGCGTCCTCGTCGCGCCTAGCATCTGAATATTTATCAACACCCTAACTTAATTGAAAGAAAATAAAATGGAGCTGGAAACAGGACTTGAACCCGCAACATCCTCATTACAAGTGAGGTGCTCTACCAGTTGAGCTATTCCAGCATTTCCTTTGACAAGATTAGATTATATCACAACATTGATTATTTGTAAACATTATTTTTAATATATTATTTAATCTGTCACATGTCGCTTAAATAATATATTATATTTATGTAATGATGTCAATAGTTTTCTTTCGTTTGACCAAGAGGAAATGCTTACGTCCACATTTTTATAGGGAAAAATAATAATAAGACATTGCAGCTAGCACAAATCGATAGTATGCAAAAGAAGCTAATGTGGATTTATTCAAGAACTTAATAAACCACACCACTGATATATAAGCTACAACAAAGGCAACAAAGAATCCTATCGCAAACATTTGTATATCAGCCATATTAAGCTTATTCCATACTTTCAAAAGGTCATACACACAGGCCACTGCCATGAGCGGCACAGCAATAATAAAAGAAAACTCGGCAGCAGCACTACGGCTCATACCTAAAAGTAGTCCTCCAGAAATAGTAGAACCTGAACGGGAAAAACCAGGCCATAAGGCTAGTACTTGAAACAATCCCACAAGAAAAGCTTGCTGCATTGTTATTTTGTCAACATCCGTAGTTACAGGCTTCTTTGCTGCTTTCTCCGCAACTAGCATAAAGATAGCTCCCAAAATCAAACCAATGATAACAGTATAGGGAGAAAATAAATAGGTTTTAATCGGTTTATGTAATAAATATCCGATCCCCATCACTGGAACAATACCAGCTAAAACATGTTGAATAGACAATCCTCTATTATATATATTTAATTTTTGCGGTTTGAGCATACGAGAAAATTTTTCTCGGTATAAAAAGAGTACTGATAAAATAGCACCTAACTGGATGAATACTTCAAAAACGCTAGCCTTTTCTCCTTCAAACCCTAACATGCTCCCTACTAAAATCATATGACCAGTAGAAGAAACTGGCAGATATTCTGTTACACCTTCTACAATACCAATTATTACAGCAATTAAATTCTCACTCACTTGATCACATCCTTATTATTGATAAAAATACCCATAGGAGCTATTATACCGCAAAACTACTGCCAAATACATAAATTTCAACATTTTTTTGTTATTGCTTGTATTTTTTAAAACTACAAAAAGAATCGAACCACAAAAACACCAAAAGCACTATAGGCGTACCTTGGGTATGCCATATAGCGGCATCATGTCTTTGTGGTTCAAAATATACACTACTCAGTCTAACAAATATGCAAATCGTTTCACAAAATCATCGGGATCTACATTAATCGTCAAAGCCATTTTCTTCAAATCCGTTTGTGAATATAAATCATCCTTTTCCAATCGTATCATAAATTCCCGAGCAATCCGGTATTGAACTGAGTTTACATTTACCATGCGGACCTGAGTTTTCTTTGTCTTCATATCCAATATTCCCTCAAAAGGAATCGGTACAATTTCATTATTTTGAATAGTAATAAGAGCGTCTGTTCCATTATTCTTCAGAAATTCAAAAGCAGCAAATCCCAAATCACGAGTATATTCAATATCAAACGCATTTGGAGAAGCACAACGCAATTCATAACCTATTTCCTTACCTACAATGGTCATTTTTAGTCCTAATTCTGCAAGATTTTTTACTACCGCCTGCTTTAATAGCTCAGGAAAATTTAACTCTGTATAGCGAATATGTCCATGTTCATCAAAACATGTACAATCTAATTCCTTTAAATCTTCTACTGCTATTTTTTCAATCAATCCTTCAGCAATAACAGCCACACCATAATTGCGTTTGCCTGCCAGTCGTTTAATTATGGAACCTACCAAAATATCAACTAACATCTGTAATCTAATTTTTTTATCCCCAAATTCCTCAGGAATAACCGTTAGCGTAGCTCCTGCACTTTTCCCTATACCTAGGGATAGATGTCCAGCCGTACGTCCCATAGCAATAGCAAAATACCAGCGATTCGTAGTTTTTGCATCTTCCATTAAATTTGTAACCAGCTGACTCCCTAATGCACGGGCTGTTTCAAAACCAAAAGTAGGAATTCCTTCTGGCAAAGGCAAATCATTATCAATGGTCTTGGGTACATGCACTACCAGAAGATCAATACCTAAAGTCCTTCTGGCATATTCTGATACCTTACATGCTGAATAGGCGGTATCATCTCCCCCAATGGTTACTAAATGTGTAACACCCATTTCAATTAATGTATTTACTACATTCCTCAAATGAGCTTCATTCTTTGTCGGATTGGCTCTAGCTGTTCCAAGTATACTGCCACCATCAAGATGGATTCTACTAACCATATCAATGGTTAGGGGTACTACATTTTTCTCCCCATTACACAAATGAGAGTAGCCTTCATAAATTCCCAGTACATTCCACCCATTTTTTATGGCTTCAATGGTGACTGCACTAATGACACTATTCATGCCAGGTGCTGGACCACCACCACACAAAATTGCTACCGTCTTCTTGGTTTCTAACATAATTTATTATCCCTCCATAAATTCGTAATTCTTCTACCTTTTAGAACTTTATGTCTAGTTTAAGTAAAGTATTCGTCCTATTCATTTCCAAAAGAAATTTGAACTGCTCTAGCATCTTTTACCAACTCACAATTTACATCGACCTTATTTGACTTACCAATAATCTCCTCTAGGGGAATACTGATAATCTTGTCATCTTGCAATGCCACCATATGAGCTTTGTCTCCTTTAATCAATCGATCTACTGCAGAAACACCATAACGAGTAGCTAATATTCTATCAAAAGCTGTGGGACTACCACCTCGCTGTAAATGTCCAAGTACAGTACACCTAGATTCAACCCCTGCTCGCTGTTCAACAGCATTAGCAATTTTCTCTCCAACACCTCCCAAACGAATTTTTTCACTACTGCCATCTGATACGGATGTGCCTGTCATCTCTCCCCCAAGAGGCGTAGCACCTTCAGCGACCACTATAATACTAAATAATTTGCCCTCTTGCTGCCTTTGAGAAATCTTAGCGATCACTAACTGCATGGTATACGGAATTTCAGGAATTAAAATGCAATCAGCACCACCAGCCAATCCTGCATGAAGAGCAATCCACCCTGCATATCGTCCCATAACTTCTAATATCATAACTCTATGATGAGATTCAGCAGTCGTATGTAGTCTGTCAAGGGCCTCCGTGGCTATATTGACAGCAGTATCAAAACCAAAAGTACGTTCTGTACAAGGAAGATCATTATCAATCGTCTTTGGAACCGCCACAATATTTACACCTAAATCGGCAAACTCTGCCCCAATTCGCAGGCTGCCATCTCCGCCGATAATAATCAAAGCTTCAATACCGCTACTATGTAAATTTTCCATAGCCTTGCCAGACATATCCCGATAAACAATCTCACCATTCTGACACACACGATAATGAAAAGGATTATCTCGATTCGTTGTTCCTAGAATAGTGCCGCCCCGCGGCAATATTCCCGAAATACTCTTTAATGTCAAATCAACCATTGTATTTTCAACCATACCACCAAAACCATTCTTTATGCCCCAGACTTTTATTCCTTTTCCTATAGCTGTTTTTACTACAGCTCGAATAACAGCATTTAGCCCAGGACAATCTCCACCACCCGTAAGCACTCCAATACTGCGAATAGCACTCATAAGACCCTCCCTATGTGATATCTTTACAAATTACATTAACAGCCTTTATTATTTAAATTTTCTTAATTTTTAATTTTCGACATGTGTAATGAAATTCCTTTGAAATAAAAGTAATTTTTTCTTTTATTTGGAAAATTACTTTAGAATAATTTATCTTTTTTATAAAAAAAAAGACTCGGCCCACGCCAAATCTTTATCGAATAAGAAAAATTTTTCACTTTTATGCAAATATGATTGCTTACTCTAAAAAAACAAAGTATCACACTACGTTTTTCTTATAAATTTCAATCATTGTTTTTATCACCATAACCAGTCAATCCTTGAGTTTCTTTGCCAAAGCCTGCAAGGCCCTTGTACATATCTTGAATATCGCTATCATCCCCGCGATTATCCAAATACCTCTCTAATTTACGTTTTACTCGTTGAAGAGCATTATCAATTGACTTTACATGGCGATCCAATTCTACAGCTATTTCCTGATATGATTTCCCATCAAGATAGGACATGAGTACCTTCCACTCAAGATCGCTTAAAATCTCGCCCATTTTCTCTTCAATATCTATAAATTCTTCTCTACTAATAACTAATTCTTCAGGATCCGATACTTTGGAGCCTGACAATACATCTAGCAACGTTCTATCTGAATCTTCATCGTAAATAGGTTTATTTAAAGATACATATGAATTCAAAGGGATATGCTTTTGTCTGGTAGCTGTTTTTATCGCCGTAATAATCTGACGAGTTACACAAAGTTCAGCAAAAGCGCGAAAAGAAGAAAGTTTATCAGTACGAAAATCACGAATAGCCTTATATAATCCAATCATGCCCTCTTGGATAATATCCTCACGGTCAGCACCAATTAAAAAATATGATCTAGCTTTCGCTCGAACGAAATTGCGATACTTGTTAATCAAGTAGTCGAGTGCGATTGTATTATCACTATCTTTTGCATCAAGCACAATTTCTTCGTCACTCATATTCTCAAATGAGCCATACAAATCGCATTGAGTATTAAAACGCATCGCATCGCCCCCACTCTCTAATTGCTACATATTCACAAAAAGAAAATGCACTAAAGGATTAGTGCCTTAAGTTATGTGTACATGCTACTTCAAAGCAAATTATACATTACTAATCTCTACTTCGTCAAGCTTAACTTGTCCAGCTATACCCGTCTTCGTAGTTCATGCAAGCGTTTGACCACATCACTATTTAAGCGATTCTCCAATTCATGCCGCCGATATGTAAGCTGCGATTCACTAAAACCATCTTTAATTAACTTGTTGACTTTCTTCACATCTTGTAAAAGTTCCCTTGCAGAAATCCGGTAAGCCCCAGCTCCTAATATAACCATCTGTTCTACCCAATCAGAAGTAACCACATACACTTGTTTTCGCTTTCGTACCATATCATATGCCATTCTTTCTATATGACTATCTGCAGTTTCTCCCTCTTGCGTGTATATCACCGCTACTTTTCCAACAATATTCTCAAATGCAGTGGCTCCACTTACTGCATTTGCATCAAAAATAATAGTAACTTCCAAATCTTTAAAGGCACCATAACTTGCCATTATATCAATTAATTTATCCCGAGCATCTTCCAAATTATCTTTGCAAGCACTTAAATCTGGCCAAGCATGAATCACATTATACCCATCAACTAGTAGAATATTTCTCATAAAAATTCTCCCATTGCCTTTGCTCCAGACTTCATTTCATAATGTATTTACTAGTCCACATGGTGATTAGGATTTTTGTTTTTTATCTTTTTCCATGGAAGGAGGTATTTTGGTACCCACTTTTACAATAGTATCCTCCCCTAGATAAACATCCTTTGACAATACTTCCCTTGAAATTTGTCGTCCTTTTAACCATACTACTCTTACCGTTGTTACTTTATAGCCTGGATTTCCTTCTTGGTCCACCATTGTTTCACCAATGTATAAATTGGCATCCTCTTTTTTTACAATGGTTGGTGGAATTTTTTCTCGGTTCTCATTCTTAATTTCTACTGTTTCTGCTAAAGAACGTTGCCCTAAAATCCCTACCACCAATTTATTTCCCTCTACTTCTGCTACAATGAGCAAAGGCTCCGTTGTATTGTTGACAAATTTAAAATCTAGAGCATCGTAAGCAACCGTAGCATCTTGGCCCAGGGGCACATAAGAAAGAGGCTTTGAATGGTTATACCGTTCCACAATATTCAAATTTGCTAAAAGAACGGCATTATACAAAGTAGAAGAGACTTGGCATATCCCTCCGCCAATGCCAGGAACAAATTCACCATCAACAATCTCCAAGGCTTCTTTAAATCCATACTCTTGTTCTCGTGGCCCCACTATCTCATTAAAGGAGAAAATAGAACCAGGATATAAAATAGTTCCATTGGTTTTTAAAGCAGCTAATTTAATATTATCTGTGCGATTAGCATCCTCACTTTTAAAAGTAGTAGTATAGCTGCTTAGCATTTCATGGATTCCTGCGTTTGTAAGGTCATCCACTGTTATCTTAGGATCAATAACCTTTACTGGTAAGATTATCTTATTATTACTATCGGATTTTTTAAATGTTTCTAGAATCAGTGGTCGTAAAATATCATCTTCCAAAGCATATCCCTGCTCATGAGGAACAACGGCTCCTGTCCATAAATTGAAAACAGCATTGCGTGCTGGACGATCAATTTTGTTTTTCCATTGATCTACCAGACTATTTAACTTATTTTCATTATACTTGATAGCCAGGGAAATCGGATAACCTTCTTTCCAACCTGCTTTAATTATTTTTAATCTTTCCCACCAGGTACCACGTCGCCCATAATTCCAAACTTCATCTAACGTAGCATTGACGTCAACATCCAGCTCAATATTGGCTGCATCTACTTTAAATTTTGTATCACCATGTTGTACCACAATCGATTTATTATGATATTGGCTTTTCCAGGCTGACAATAACTCAACTACCTCTTCCCTGTTATATCCGCTTACATCTACGCCTTCAATAACTGCACCCTTATATACCTTGGAATAAAAAGAAGAGGAGAGAAAAAAAATCAAACCTAAAAATCCAACGACTAGAATACCTATCGCGGTCATTCCTAACCACGTTTTATTCACTTATTTTTCATCTCCCGCTGTCTAACAACTTCATACAAGAGCAAGGAACAGGCAACTGATGCATTTAAAGAACTGATTTTACCAAGCATTGGAATTCGTACTACGAAATCGCAATGTTCTTTTGTCAGTCGTCCCATACCCTTGCCTTCATTACCTACAACTACCACAATAGGTCCCGTCAGATCTGCTTCATAGTAATTTTTTTCTCCATCCATATCTGCGCCGACTATCCACATACCCGCTTTTTTTAATTCTTCCAGCGTTTGAGACACATTCCCAATTCTTGCAACAGGTACATACTCTACCGCTCCAGCCGAAGTCTTAGCTACAGTACTTGATAAGGGGCAACTACGCCTTTTCGGCATCAGCACTCCATGTACCCCTGCAGCATCCGATGTACGTAAAATAGCTCCCACATTATGGGGATCTTCTAATTCATCTAAAAGAACCAGAAAGGGCGTTTCACCTGGAGATGTCGCCTTTGCCAAAATATCATCTAATTCAGCATAAGCCACTGGTGGTATACTGGCTACCACACCCTGGTGTTTTTTTCCCTCCGTCATAGTATCTAGTTTACTCATTTCTACTTCTTGTATAACCAATCGTTTTTCTCGAGCTAAGGCAATAACCTCACGTATAGACCCTTGGCGTTCACCTTTTGCAACAAATATTTTATTAATAGGGCGGCCACTTTTTAAAGCCTCCATCACACTATTACGTCCCATAATAAATTCTTCCGCTTCTGACATTATATATCCCCTTTCCGTACCATTTGATGACATTCTATTTTTCCCTTTTTCAAATAAGGTATGTATTACATAATCTTAACTAGATTACACTATAGCCACAATAAATCCTGCCTCTGTGTACACATAATCTGCAAATTCCTTGAGCTGCCTACTCCCCTTAGTAATGGGGTAAACTTTTTTGAACCACAAAGACACAAAGGACCCAAAGGGGAAGTATACGTTCTGTTATTCCCTTTGGGTACCGCTGGTAGCGGTATTGTGTCTTTGTGGTTCATCTAAATCTCTTAGACTACTTTTTAACACTACCTTGCATCGCCGCTAAGCGACCACAGGTTAAATCACCTTCACTACAGTAATTGTTAGTTACACAAGTTGGCCCTGCCTTTTTAAAGAGCAAAGGTGCAATTGTTTTTACTTGGGCTAACATAAGTTCTGCCAAATGCCTGATTTCCCATTGTGCCCGTACACAACAGCGAAGCTGAAAAAAATGCAATAAGGTTCTAGCATTCATGGTTACGACGATTTTGGTTTCCGCGGCATTTGCTAAACAGTATCTAGCATCTTCCTTATGAACCCCTAATTCTACCAATTCATTATAGGTATTTTGAATGGTATCCATTAATTGTTCAAATTTCTCTTTAGCAACTTTATTGCTGGCTACAGCAGGAGGCATAATATATTCAAAATCATGCTCACTAACATAGCGCTGAGATTGCTGAGAATAAGAAGCAATACGATGACGAACCAGTTGATGAGTCAATACCCGGGATACACCCTCAATGGCAAAAGTAAAACTTACATGCTCTAATGTCGACAAATGTTCCATTTCGACAATCTTACCCACCAATTTTTCCACCTGAGATTCGGACATATTTTCCACTAGCTCCTCAGCCCCTATCGGTGAATAGCAAAGTCTTGCTGACATTGCTACCATCCGCTCTGGATCAGGAGTATGAGATATTAATTTTACTTTCATTTCTTTTCCCCACTATCCTTGGCAGTCTTTGTCATTTCCCGGGAAATAACCGCAAATGCTTTTTCCACAAGTTCTGACAAACGCTCGTAATTTTTTCCTAAGTATAAATATCCTAACAGCGCTTCAAACCCTGTACTATTGCGATACTGTGCAACTGTAGCGCTTTTAGGGACTGTTGATTTAGCATTCCTTCCCCGTTTTACAATACTCATTTCTTGCTCTGTCAGCTCACTTTCTAAGGACTGGTAAGCTACCGCTTGCATGGTGGCAGACACAATTTTAGAGTCAAGGGTATGTAGTACCCTTACTTTATTTTGTTCATAGGACAAGAGTGTAGTACGCACATATAATGTAAAATATGCATCGCCAACATAAGCAAGTACTAATGGATGTAAACGTTCCACGGGTATATCCTTATATTTTATGGGAGGAGGGCCTTCTCCTATGCTCTCTTGAAATACATTTTGCAGCAGAAATTGAAACTGATCAAATTTCATCGCTTTTTCCACCTAACACCTTGGGAAGAGTCTTCTAGAATAATTCCCACTGCTCCTAAACTATCACGAACTTTATCCGCTGTGGACCAATCTTTATTCTGACGTGCCTGTTGCCTGATATCAATAATAATATCCATTAATTGCCCGATTAACCCTTGATTATCATCTATACTGCCTTGCGGTTCCTGCAATACAATTCCAAGTACATTAGCCATCATGAAATAGGCTTGTCGAAGAGCTGTATAGCCTTCTGTGCTGTGTTCTACTTTCCCTGCAACTACCCCATTATAATATACATTAATTTCTTTAGCTAAGCCGAACATGACACTAATGGCCAATGCAGTATTAAAATCATCATCCATTGCCTTACAAAAATCTTCTTCTGCTTGCTTAGCTACTTTTTTCAATTCCTCAGTTTTATCTGTTGTTACTGCATTTGGTGTTTTTTCCAGATATATCACATTTTCTACAGCAGTGCGTAATCTTTCTAAACTACGCTGTGCTTCTGATAAACGTTCATCACTAAAATCAAGAGGACTACGGTAATGTGTAGACAAAACAAAGAAGCGTAAAACTTCTGGAGAGTAATGCTCTAAAATATCCTTAACTAAAAAGAAATTACCTAAAGATTTACTCATTTTTTCTTCATTTACAGTGATAAAGCCATTATGTAACCAATAGCGGACAAAGGGCTGATCTTCCTCCACAAAGGCTTCTGATTGAGCAATTTCATTTTCATGATGAGGGAAAATCAAATCACTGCCGCCGCCATGAAAATCAAAGCTATTTCCTAAATATTTAAGTGACATGGCTGTACATTCAATATGCCAACCTGGCCGTCCTTTTCCCCAAGGACTATCCCATGCTGGTTCACCAGGCTTAGCACTTTTCCATAAGGCGAAATCCATAGGATGGTGCTTACGTTCATCTATATCGACTCTAGCACCAGCTTTCATGTCTTCAATATCACGACCGCTTAATTTTCCATAGTCATCAAATTTTTCCACACTATAGTACACATCACCATCAACAATGTATGCATAGCCTTTAGCTACTAGGCCTTTAACAATGTCGATAATTTCTGCCATATGATCTGATACCGTAGGATATACATTGGCACGACGAATATTGAGTTTATCCATTACCTCAAAATAAGAGGCAATGTAACGATTCGCAATCACATCCCAAGTCACACCTTCTGTATTGGCCGTCTTGATAATCTTATCATCAACATCTGTAAAATTTTGTACATGAAAGACTTCGTACTTACAGTACTCAAGATAACGTTTAATCACATCCCAAGTAATAAAGGGCCTAGCATTGCCAATATGAGGATGATTATAAGGCGTCACACCACAGACATACATTTTCACTTTACCAGCCTCATGAGGCACAAACTCTTCTTTCTGTTTAGTCATCGTATTATACACTCTTAGTGTCATTTTTCTCCAACTCCTCTTCTAACTGAATAATCCGCTCTTCTAATTTAAACATATGACGCTGCAGGCACTGCATCATTTCTTGTACCGGATCCGGTAAATCATCATGTTCTAAGTCAATGGTTTCAACATCATTTATCTTTTTACCATTATGCCACACAACTTGGCCTGGAATACCTACCACCGTAGAATTAGGAGGTACTGCTTTTAAAACAACAGAACCTGCACCAATTTTAGAGTTATCTCCTACTGTGAAAGACCCGAGCACCTTCGCACCACTGGCAACTACCACATTATTCCCAATGGTTGGATGACGTTTTCCCTTTTCTTTACCTGTTCCTCCTAGAGTCACGCCTTGGTATAAGGTTACATTATCACCTACTTCAGCCGTTTCTCCAATTACAATACCTGTGCCATGATCAATAAATAGCCCCTCTCCAATAGTAGCACCAGGATGAATTTCTATCCCTGTAAAAAATCGTGCTACATTAGAAATCATACGAGGAAATACAACCCAGCCACGCTTATAAAAATAATGCCCAATACGATGCAGCCAAATAGCATGGAGACCAGGGTAACATAACAGTACCTCCCAAACGCTTCTCGCAGCTGGATCACGTTCAAATACCACCCTAATATCTTTTTGTAAACGAGTAAACATAAATGCTCCCCCCTTAATTATCAAAATACTCAACAAAAAGACCACTATCTCATACAGAGACAGTGGTCCGTGGTTCCACTCTGCTTAGGCATAATGAATGCCTCTTAGGTGCACAATAACGGCTGCTACCGAGCCAGCTTACTAATACATTCAGCTGACTTGCTCATGGGTGCATTTGGGTGTATCTTACCTAGTACCGCTCTCAGCCAATGGCGTTACTTCTCTGGAAGGCAGAATCACACTTACTTATCCCAGTCATCACATTTCTATTATTATCTATGCAGTATAACATCATTTGGTTACAGTTGAAAATAGTAATTTTAAAAGGATGCGCACTCATCTTCAATCTTATTATGAAATTATACTAAGAGAGAATACGAGTGTCAATTAGATTTTAGCCAATGTGCTCGTTATTCTACTTAATATTTTTTCTCTACCAAGCAAAGCAATAATTTTATCTAAATCCGGACCGTGCATTTTACCAGTTAAAACAACACGTAAAGGCATAAAGACCTTTTTGCCACCTAGTTTTAGTTCCTTTGTAATACCTTTTAAAAGGGCCTTTACACTAGGAGCATCTACCATCTCTAGTGCCTGCAACTTTTCACAGAAGCTATCGATAACGGCAGGAACATCCTCATCACGCAGCACCTGAGCCGCTTCTTCGTTCTCAAACTCAACATCTTCATTAAAGAAAAGGTCAATATGATTCACAATCTCTGCTGCATAACTAATGTACTCCTGTAATAGAGCCACTACTTGAGTCAGCCATTCTTTGTCTTTCATCGATAACTCGTCACCAATATAACCAGCTTCTCTTAAATGAGGTAAGGCAAGTTCTGTAATCATTTCAGGACTTGCTTTTTTAATATATTGAGCACTGATAAAATTTAATTTATCCACATCAAATACTGCAGGATTTTTTGCTACTCGCTCCATGGAAAATTCCTCAATCAGCTCTTCCAAGGAGAAAAATTCTTTTTCACCACCAGGTGACCAGCCTAAGAGAGCCAAAAAGTTTACAATTGCCTCTGGCAAGTAGCCTAGGTTACGGTATTTTTCAACTGAAGTAGCACCATGGCGTTTGCTCATTTTAGTACGATCTGCACCTAAAATTAGTGAAATATGAGCAAAGATTGGCGGTGTAAATCCTAGTGCTTCATATAATACAATTTGCCTAGGTGTATTGGATAAATGTTCTTCTCCACGAATTACGTGAGTAATTTTCATTAAGGCATCATCAACCACTACTGCATAGTTATATACAGGGACTCCATCTGATTTGACAATCACAAAGTCGCCCACACCATTTGATTCAAAGCTTACTGTATCCCGTACCATATCTTTAAAGATAATTTGTTTATTTCCTTTTACATGAAAACGTACCGTAGGCTTACGTCCTTGTGCTATAAAGCTAGCCTTGTCCTCTTCCGTCAGGTGCAGACATCGACCACCATAGCGAGGAGTTTCACCTTTATCCGCTTGCATCTGGCGTTCTTTATCTAGTTCTTCTTCACTACAATAGCAGTAATATGCCTTGCCTTCCCTTAATAATTGTTCTGTATAAGTCTGATAGGTATCTAAACGCTCTGTTTGACGATAAGGGCCATATGGACCTCCCACATCAGTGCCTTCATCCCAAGTAATACCTAACCATTGCAATGCTTCTTTAATGTTTTCTTCTGATTCTTTAGTAGAGCGTTCTAAATCCGTATCTTCAATCCGCATAATAAATTTACCATTATACTTTTTTGCCAACAACCAGTTAAATAAAGCTGAACGAGCGCCTCCAATATGAAAGGGACCCGTTGGGCTTGGTGCAAACCTCACTCGAATATCCTGCTGTAACATGCAAACTTCCCTCCAAAACTACTTTCTATGCTAGTCATTCTTTTAATATAGTTAGTTCCATATAATTCTAGCAGATTCTATATATTTATGCAAAAAAAGCTTTTGGCACTTGTGATATTACACCACTAAGTGCCAAATACGCCTTTACTCTATTTTTATTAAAAATAACCCATTTGCCACATATGGTGCTACAAAGGTTGTCCTTGTACTATGAAAGCCGGATACTGGCTTTGCACCGTCAGATAAAATCGCCAAACGCCAAATCATCTGATTGTTATACCAGAGTTCACCACATGTAGTGCCATCCGCTTGACGCAATACATTGATATTTACCATATAATCGGCTGCTAATACTGCACTGGGCCATACTAGCACTGTGATAACGAATAGAATGCATATTACTTTGCGCATAAATACTCCTCCTAGATTTTCATTAAATACTATATAAAATCCAGATTATTTATAATATGTATCGATTCACAAATTTTATGCAATTACTCCTTATTACTCCTGTATTTATCTTCATAAATACAGGAGAACTAGAAATTATCATGAATTATTACTATAATGAGTAAACTTTACAATATTATGGTAGGGTATGCTCATTTCCCCAAAAAATAATAGGAGGTAGTAACATGAAAAATTATATCAGATGCAAAGCATGCGGATTCATTATGGATGAAAGTCATGTACATGATTTGTGCCCTGCTTGTGGCTTACCGAAAACAGTCTTCGAACCTTACACAAAAAAGATATCACCCCGCCGCATATTTATTATTGATCAGCATCTGCATCCTATTAGTGTGCATTTTCCTCAAGTATTTATGACCATCATTCTTATCATGCTAATTCTTTCCTTTTGGATTGATGGCCCACTAAGGGGAGAATTCCTCATTGCTGCTAAACTTTCCATTATAGCGTTCCCCTTCTCCGTCCTTTTAGGTTTTATCACGGGCCTGATTGATGGTAAAATTCGTTTTAAAAAAGTAACGACTCCCCTTTTAATCCGCAAGGCAATTGTTGGTGTAGTACTCCAAGTATTATCCATTGCCATCTTTACCTTATATCTAGCTAATGGCTTTACCACAAACAACACGCTATTGATTATCGTGCTAAGCATCATATCAACAATTTGTAGCATCTACCTAGGCAGAGTAGGCTCTTCTATGTTTAACTCGATGATGCCTGGTTAATTGATACCAGAAAGAATCGAACCAAAAAGACACAAAGGACACTAAGTTTTCGGTTTATGTTTTTTTCTTTTCCTTTGTGTGCCGCATCAGCGGCATTGTGACTTTGTGGTTCGGTAAGAAAAATGCTTCGCGTCCTGTTCTCAGATTAAGCGCCAGGTCCATGTTATTATAAGCATAGGTAAGAAATGCTTATAATAACATGGACCTGGCGCGACCTAAAGGCAATAAGATTTATTTTGCTCTGGAAATAATAAAAGCTGCCAGCCTTTTACTCAGGCTGGCAGTTTACTATATCTCCACGATAGACACCACAGCATAAGCAGCTATACCTTCTCCCTTACCAACAAACCCTAGCCCTTCCGTTGTGGTGGCCTTTACATTAACTTGTCCAATCTTAATCCCAAGAGCAGCAGCAATATTACAATTCATTTCAGGAACGTACCTTGCTACTTTCGGCCTTTGAGCTACAATGGTGGCATCCAGATTGTGAACTAGATAGCCATGTTCAGCAATGATTTCTCCAACCCTCTTTAGCAACAATAGACTGGATACTCCCTTATATTGCATATCAGTATCGGGGAAATGCCTGCCAATATCACCTAATGCTGCTGCCCCCAAAAGAGCATCTTTTATGGCATGCAATAGTACATCTGCATCAGAATGTCCATCCAATCCCAGTTCATAAGGTATCTCTACCCCACCTAATATTAACTTGCGGTTCTCTACCAATTTATGAACATCATATCCCATGCCAACTCGCATCATACTCTTAGTGTCACAACCTTTGTCTTCCAGATTTATCTTTCTTTTTTTTAACAATGCCTCAGCGATAGTTAAATCTTCTGGAGTAGTGACTTTGAGATTATCATAACAGCCACCTACTACCTTGACTCTTACCCCTAATCTTTCAACTAAAGAAGCATCGTCCGTTCCAATAAACTCTTCCTGTTCCGCCTTTTCATATGCCTGGCGCAGAAGCTGAGCATCAAATCCTTGTGGCGTCTGTATAGACCATAAAGTACACCTCTCAGGTGTACCTGTTACCCATCCATCCTCATCCACCGTTTTAATCGTATTTTTTTCAGCTACAGCAACCACGACGGCCTTGTGGACAACAACAGCTTGAATTACATTCTGAATGCATTCTTCTGTGATAAGAGGTCTAGCACCATCATGCACTAGAATGATCTTTGTTGCCTCAGACACGACCTTGATAGCATTGGCAATGGAATGTTGTCGCTCCCTACCACCTGCAACCACTTTCCAAGGTTTAATTTCAGTCAAGCCATGTAGCATTCTTTCCACTTGATCCACTTCGTCCGGTGCAACTACCACTACTAAATTATCTACCTTTGAACATGCGGAAAAAGTTAATACACTATGTAATAATACAGGCCTATCAACGAGCGGCAAAAATACCTTATTGCCCCCTCTCTTCATCCTCTTTCCCTGACCAGCAGCTGGTATAATCACTGTAACCACGCTATTATCCTGCCTTTCCTATCCATTATCTATTATTATATCTTATTGTTCGATTATGATTGTCCAATTACCTCTTTGGGGTATAAATCCCAATATAAAAACGACTTGAAATGCGAAGAAGCTTCACGAACAGGAAGAACACAACGAAATTATCTAGAAATTTCTTCGCAAATTTCGCAGTTCAACTTTGTTTAACCCAATCTCATCTCTATTCTCTGTGTCCCCTATACCTATCTCTGCGAGTAAATCCTTCTACTCTTTCTTCTACAATAACAAAAAAATGTCTTCGAGACTGTTCATCAACAGAACTCGGAGACATTTTTACTTATTGTACATGATTGCTTACGCGCCTTTTTCCATGCCTTTAGGTTTCGCAAAAATCATACGTCCAGCAGCAGTTTGCAATACAGAGGTTACTAATACCCCAATGGTATCACCCATATGTTTTTTACCGCTATCAACTACAATCATTGTGCCATCATCAAGATAGCCAACTCCTTGTCCAAGCTCTTTGCCATCTTTTACAACATGTACAACCATTTCTTCTCCTGGCAGTACGACTGGCTTCACAGAATTTGATAATTCATTAATATTCAAAACTGTTACACCTTGCAATTCAGCAACTTTATTTAAATTATAATCGTTGGTAACCAACTTGCCTTTAAGCAATTGGGCTAGCTTAACAAGTTTTGAGTCTACTTCCACAATGTCTTCAAAATCCTGTTCATTGATATCCACATCTAAACCTAGTTCTTTTTGCATACGATTTAAGATATCTAAACCTCTACGACCTCGATTACGTTTTAGTAAATCAGAAGAATCAGCAATGTGTTGTAACTCCTCTAGTACAAACATTGGAACTACAAGAGTTCCTTCAACAAATCCACTTTTACAAATATCAGCAATACGTCCATCAATAATAACACTAGTATCTAAAATTTTATAGCTTTGTTTAATAACTGTCTTTTCCTTCTGTTTCTCTTTTCCTTTCCAAGGAAAAACTACCATTAATCCTATCATTTCTTCTCGTTTATGGATAGCAATATTTACCCCTAGATATCCTAAGATAATACTAATAATTCCGGGAACATAGCTACCAATAATCGGAATATGCATAAATGCAGACCCGATTAAATTAGAAATAACTAAACCAACAGCAAGCCCTATCGAACCGGCAATGACATCATGTACTGGCATTTTATTAAGTCTGGCTTCTACCCAATAAGTAAATTGCCATAAGTATTTAATAGAAAATGGTGCCAATAAATAACCAATAATCCCACCTGCTACTCCACCAAAGATAGCTACCAAGATGGTGACTACCGTATCATCGCTGCTGATAAATCCTACTTTTAAAAATTCATTACTCACTTTGGATGACAAAAAGGAACTGGTGCCTAGCCATTTTGCTGTCATCAACCCGAAGATAGCTGTTAATAACGTAATGACAAACCGCAAAATTTTGTCCAACAAACTTACACCTCCTTTACTATTTATTTATTATATAAGACTTTCCTCATTCCAGCAAGTATAGTATTTTCACTAAGCTCATTGGAAACATTATCTATTATATCCTAACATTAACAAAAAAATACGTCAGTTGCCTGGCGTATTTTCTTTCATTAACTCATCTATCCATTCTTCAATACTACCTAACTCTTTACCACAAGCTAACACTAATTCACTTACCATGATTTTTCTAGCAGTTTCTAGTAACCTTCGTTCACCTGCCGAAAGTTTTTTTGCATTGTCCTGAAGCATAAGATTTCGTACTACTTCAGCTACTTCATAAATGCTACCAGTCTTTATTTTTGTTAAATTTAAGTTAAATCTCTTATTCCAACTAGCAGTTTCTTGTACCGAAGTAGCCCTTAATATATCTACTACTTTACTGATTCCTACTTCGTCAATTACTTCTCTAAGTCCAATATTCTCTACATTCTTCATAGGAATCATCACTCTCATACCACCGTAAGGCATCGTGAGAATGTAATAATCTTGCAATTTCCCAAACACTTCATGCTTTTCAATGGCTTCAATGACACCTGCACCATGCATGGGATAAACGACTTTGTCCCCTATAGCTAACATAGCATCAACTCCTATGCTATGCAGTATATCATAAATAAACGTCATTGTCAAAATTGTATATTTTAGCATAGCATATTAATTATTGTCAAATATATTTTTGGCGTAATAGGGGAATTATTAGATGCTACATCTCTGTATCTTCTGTTATTTACCTACTTTTAGCTGTTTAGAATATTATGAAAACACTCCTTATGTCATGATGCTGCAATCTATTCTAAAATTAAATTTCACCCCGACACAAATATTGACAATCATAGAGTGAAATTTATATAATAAACATCAAAGTGAGGTGTTTTCTAATGGATGAAAAATGTTCTGATTTCCAAGCCGCTGTAGATGACTATCTAATTCGTCACCGCAGTATCCTTGATATTATGACTAAATATCAGGAAGCAAGTGCTCGAGTGAATCGTGCCTTTGCTAAAACAGTTACCGAATGCGGCTGCGTTGCAGTAAATGCTACCCGCCAGCAAGCACCTGCTGATATCGAATATAGCAATTTAAAACAATTCATGTCGTCCCATTTATCAGGTGAGCCTTGCGAACAATGTAAAGAAGTACTTACTAAAGAATTAGGTCATAGCTTATTTTATCTAGCTGCACTTTGCAATTTATCAGGAATTAGCCTCAATGAAGTGATGCGCAGGGAATGTAACACCGTTACAACTTTAGGATTCTTTCATCTATCCTGATACCCAAACTTACAAGCACTTTCTTTGAAGACAAAGCTTCCAATTTTACAGTGAACACGACTATATTAGTCGTGTCTTTTTTTATTCCATGAACATGCTACTCTAAGAATCTCATCTTTTACAAGTAGAAGCTTTAACGCAACTAATTCTTAAGAATAAGTACGACTAAGATCAAATGAATGGAGTTAAAACTGCACTTAAATCTTAGTCCTCTTTATTACATAAAGGAATTAGTATAGGGATATGATACAAATATAACGAGACTGGTCATTATGTACAAGAGGTGGTCTTATGTCTTTTTTCTTTGTAATAGTTTCTACTTTTCTACTTTTTTCTACCTTCCATCCATATACTTTTGCAGCTTCATCTACTCAGGATGAGTTAGAAGCAGGATATAATACGATAGTTGATGATAAGAATAACATTCTTTTACAATCAGGATTAGTAATTCATATTGGTGATACATATATTAGCGAGGATAATAATCTTTATGAAATTATTAGTATAGATGGCTCACTGGCGAAAGCTCGCTATATAAAATCAGAATCAGCTCTTTCCCTCGGAACTGAAATTATTCCAGTACAAGGGGCAGCCACAGCTACTCAGCCACTCATTGCCATCTATCATACACATACGGATGAATCCTATATTCCCACTGATGGAAAATCCACGACTCCTGGTAAAGGGAGTATTATGCAGGTAGGTGATCGTTTTAGCAGCCGCTTAAATGAACTAGGTTACCAAACTCTTCATAGTAAAACTCTGCATGATCCTCATGATGCCAATGCTTATCAACGCTCTCGGCGCACATTTATGAAACTGCTAGAACACCAACCAGCTGCATTATTTGATCTTCATCGTGATAGTGGACCTCTGGCATCTTATCAAACAACAATTAATGGACAAGATGTCGCTAAAATTTTATTGGTTGTGGGTCGCCAAAACCAAACTCGAGCTACTACCCTCCAATATGCAAAGACTCTAAAAGCAAATGCAGATACAACATACAAGGGGTTAATACGAGGTATCTTTATCGCTCGTGGTAATTATAACCAAGATTTAAATCCTCGCTCTATGCTAGTGGAGATGGGAACTCAATATAATACGAGAGAGGCTGCCCAGCGCAGCGCAGCTTTATTTGCTGACATCATTCCCTCCATAATTAAACCAAATCCTCCCTCTACCTCCCCTACATCTGAAGGAACTGACAAAACAATTATTGGAGATACTCCATCAGATGCTTCAGGCAATAATAGTAACGCTACATCAGACGCAGAGGCAACAAATACGACCCTTACTTATAATATTCTATCCATTATCGCAGTGGTATTCATCAGCATAATCGCTTATCTCTATCTAAGTACGGGGAGCTGGAAAGAAGCAAAAAACAAACTATATAAGTTTTGTAAATATGAATTTACTAACTTTCTCGGCCCACGCAAGAAAAGAAAAGATTAATTATACTTCGCTCAGGAGTTGTTATCATGGTAAATAAACATCGACTTACGGTATTAGCAGGAATAATATTACTTTGCAGTATACTTATTCTTAGTTTTTTACATCTAGTCCCTCTAAATATTTTTTCTATTCAACAAAAACCAGACACAGAGACCCAGAATGTCTATGATTATTATTTCATTTTGGATGAAACAGACGGTCATAGCTTAATGTATGTTCCTTTGATAGTAAGCGTTGGAGATGAAATATTGACAGAAGAAAATAAACTTTATAAAGTAGTGAAAATAGAAGAAAACCGAGCCTATGCTCGGTTTGTGAAAGACATTAATTTAAATAAATATAAGAAAGAATGAAATAATAGCTATAAATATTTCTTGAACTTATTCTTATAGATTACGGTCCATCAGCGCTTGTTCTCTCACTCGCTTTAAGCCGTCCTTTATTGTTTTTGCTCTGACTTCACCAATTCCTTCGACATCATCAAGCTCAACAATCGTAGCATTATTGATGCAATGCAACGTTTTAAAGTGTGCTACCAGGTTTTCTACAATAGACATTGGTAGACGAGGAATTCTCCTTAGCACTCGATATCCTCGAGGCACTACTGGTATATCCAAAATATTCGGTGTAGCTCCGTAGCCTAAAATTCGGCAAATCGTATAAGGTTCTAAGCTTTCTTCAGGTAACAAAGCCAATTGTTCACGTATCTGCTGTACTTGACAGCCATGAAAACAGTAATCTTTAAGTAATAATTCCATATCATCTTGCTCTGACATTAATTCTTCTAATTGCATACTCACCAAACGACCTTCACTGCCTAATTCAATGACATGGCGTTCGATCTCCATAGCAATACGGCTCACATGCTCAACGCGAATGACAATCTCAGCCACATCTAATAGTGTTACAAAATCTTCAAACTCTAAAGCACTTAAATTAGTCAGGCTCCTTACTAATACCTTACTGTATTTCTCTAACGTTTGTAGTGCTTGATTGGCGCGGCTTAAGCTAACCGTAATGTCCTTTAGAGTATACCGCAAATCACCGAGATACATCGTTATTAAATTACGTCTTTGTGAAATTGCAATTACTAGGCCTCCGGTTTGCTTGGCAACCCTTTCCGCCGTACGATGCCTCGTACCTGTTTCTGTTGTAAGAATTTTAGAATCAGGTACTAATTGTGCATTAGCATATACGATGTGTTTAAGATCAGAAGACAGAATCAAAGCCCCATCCATTTTTCCCAATTCATAAAAACCAGCAGGAGTATATTCACAATTTAGCACAAATCCACCATCAACTACATCTAGCAGAGGCTGATTATTACCGATTAATACTAATACCCCCATCTTTGCTCGTAAAATATTTTCTAAACCTTCTCGCAGAGGCGTGCCAGGAACTAATTTTTTAAGGGTTTTTATAAATTTTGCATCCCATAATTTATCTTGCCGTTTTTTCATCATATAAATACCGCCTCCATTGCTTCAAGTACATTACTAACCCCAACTATTTTAAGTCCCTGCTGGCGTATTTTAAGTCCTGTCAAGTTACCAGCAGGAATGACAAAACGTTTAAAACCCATAGTAGCTGCTTCACTGATACGTATATCTACTCTTGACACCATACGCACTTCACCAGTTAAGCCCACTTCTCCCATAACCACAGTTTGCGCATCCAAAGATACATTGCGAAAGCTAGATGCCACAGCAAGAATGACTGCTAAATCTGCAGCAGGTTCTGTTACTTTAATCCCACCAACTGCATTCACATAAGCGTCTTGATTTGCTAACATTAAGCCTACACGCTTTTCCAATACTGCCATTAGTAGAATGAGCCGATTGTAATCAAAGCCCACTGCCATGCGTCTAGGCATGCCAAAGCAAGTTGTACTAACCAATGCTTGGATTTCTATGAGCAGGGGCCTAACCCCCTCCATACAAGCCAATACTACAGACCCTGGAGCACTTTCTGGTCTTTCAGACAACAACAGTCCAGAAGGATTTTTTACTTCCATCAGTCCGTCTTCCTCCATGGAGAAAATACCACTCTCATGAGTGGACCCAAAACGATTTTTTATAGCGCGTAATACACGAAAAGCATAGGTTTTTTCTCCCTCAAAATACAATACAACATCTACCATATGCTCTAAAATACGCGGCCCTGCAATATTACCCTCTTTTGTCACATGCCCAATAATTGCAATAGGGATACCACTTTCTTTTGCTAAACGCAATAATTTCCCCGTAGATTCCCGCACCTGCCCTACACTGCCTGGAGCTGACGGAATCTCAGGACTATACATGGTTTGGATCGAATCAATAATCATCAAAGCTGGTTTTAAGTAATTGGCAGATATTGCAATTTCATCTAAATTGGTTTCTGTCATGATTAACAATTTATCACTTAACTTATTAAGACGTTCGGCTCGCATTTTTGTTTGAGCTGCCGACTCTTCGCCAGAAACATATAATACACTGCCATAGGTTTGACTTACACTACAGGCGACTTGCAACAACATGGTGGATTTTCCAATACCAGGATCACCACCAATCAGTATGAGAGCCCCCGGTACAATGCCCCCGCCTAACACTCGATCAAATTCTCCTACACCCGTTGCTAGTCTAGGGACAGCAAAATTATCTACTTCCGTTATGGGACGTGGTTTAGCACCACTACTAATACTATGACGGTTTTTTCCCTCTGATTTACTAAGAGTTTCCTCCACCATACTATTCCACGCCTCGCAACCAGGACACCGCCCTAACCATTTGGGCGAATCAGCGCCACACTCTTGACAGACAAAATGAATTTTAACTTTAGACAACTCTTGTTTACCCCTTCCGAATACATGCATTACTCATTAAAGGTTACTTTCTTAGAAAACGTTGATCACGCTAACACTTAATTATACTTATGTAAGTCGAAGTTATATGCTTTCTAATTTAACAAAAGAAGAGCACTTTATAACACGCAATATATTTTTGCTATTATAAAGTGCTCTTCGCACTATTTCTTTTATTTTCCTGCAATAATTGACAAAATCTATTGCTTTTTTGTCAACCTGACTTTGCCCTCTTCATCTGTATCAATTAAAACAGTATCACCTTTAATAACTTTGTGACGCAACATTAATTCTGCTATTTCGTCTTCTATTAATTTTTGAATTGCTCTTCTTAGAGGCCGGGCTCCATAAGCATAGTCCCGCCCCTCTTTTACTAGTTCTACTTTGGCCTTATCACTACATTCTAAATAAAGCTGATTGCCCTCTAGACGCTTACCTACATCACCTAACATAATGTCTACAATACGGGTAAGTTCTATGTCGCTAAGACTGCTAAAGACAATCATTTCATCTACTCGATTGATAAACTCAGGGCGAAAGGTACGTTTTACTTCCTCCATTACTCTATTTTTAGCATTTTCAGCTTCATTATTCGCCTTATCATCTGCTAAAAATCCTAACATAGCATTTTCTTTACGTAAATGCTTAGCTCCTACATTAGAGGTCATAATAATAACTGTATTTTTAAAATCTACTTTACGCCCCTGACTATCAGTCAATCTGCCATCTTCTAACACCTGCAATAAAATATTGAATACATCATAATGGGCCTTTTCAATTTCATCTAATAAAATGACTGAATATGGCTTACGGCGCACTGCATCAGTTAATTGTCCACCTTCATCAAAACCGATATAACCAGGAGGAGCACCAATCAAGCGAGAAACTGTATGCTTTTCCATATACTCAGACATATCTAATCGGATAATAGAATCCTCATCATTAAATAAAGTAGCAGCCAATGCTTTAGCCAACTCTGTTTTACCAACACCTGTTGGTCCTAGGAAAATAAAAGAACCAATTGGTCGTTTGGGATCTTTTAATCCAGCTCTAGCACGCCGCACTGCTCTGGCTACTGACGCCACTGCATCATGCTGACCAATCACCCTTTGATGCAATTCCGCTTCCAAATTCAGCAAACGTTCAGCCTCTTCTTGTGCTAATTTTTCAACTGGAATACCTGTCCAAACAGCCACGATATGGGCAATTTCTTCTCCTGTAACCACAAGCTGCTCATTTCCTTGCTGCTTCCACTCTTTTTGTTTACTTTCCAATTCTTGCTTTATCTTTTTCTCTTCATCTCGTAGATGAGCGGCTTGCTCATACTCTTGTGCAGCAATGGCTGCTTCTTTTTCTGTTTGCAATTGTTTTAAGTTTTTTTCTAACTCCTTCACGTTGGAAGGTGATGAAAAAGTTTTAAGACGTACACGAGCTGCCGCTTCATCCATTAAATCAATTGCCTTATCTGGCAAAAAACGATCCGATATATAACGATGAGATAAGGTAACTGCTGCCTCAATTGCTTCATCGGTAATACTAATCCGGTGAAAGGCTTCGTATTTATCCCGGATACCTTGCAAAATAGTAATCGCATCTTCTACAGTCGGTTCATTTACCATTATTGGTTGAAAACGTCTTTCAAGAGCAGCATCCTTTTCAATATATTTCTTATATTCATTAAGTGTCGTAGCACCAATCACTTGGATTTCACCACGGGCTAAAGCAGGTTTTAAGATATTAGCAGCGTCAATCGCTCCTTCTGCACCACCCGCCCCGATTAAAGTGTGTAGTTCATCTATAAACAAAATGACATTGCCATCCTGACGAACTTCCTCTAATACCTTTTTCAGCCGTTCTTCAAAATCTCCCCTGTATTTAGAGCCCGCTACTAAGGAAGCCATATTTAAAGATATAATTCGTTTTACACCCAATATGTCAGGAACATTATTCTGTACAATACGCTGAGCCAAACCTTCCGCAATGGCAGTCTTGCCCACACCAGGCTCACCAATCAGCACAGGATTATTTTTTGTGCGGCGGCTTAAGATTTGTAATACACGTTCAATTTCTGTCCCCCGACCAATCACAGGGTCTATTTTACCCTCACGAGCCAACTTATTAAGATCACGACCAAACTCTTCTAAGGTAGGAGTATGAGAGTTGCTTTGCTTTCCTCCCACTTGTTGCTGTTGTGCCCCTTGTCCTGATAAAGAAAATCCACTTAATAATTCTGATACCTTCTGACTTAATATATTTACATCCACATCAAGTCCGTCTAATAGCTGAGCAGCCACACCCTCTCCTTCCTGGAGAAGACCTAATAGTAAGTGTTCTGTACCTACATAATTGTGTCCCAAGTCAGCTGCAACGTTAATTGCCAGTTCAATGCATCTTTTTGCCCGAGGAGTATAAGAAACTTGCGAATTTGTAGCATCACCCCGTCCAACTAATCTCTCAACTTCACCTCGTATAGTTTCAATGCTAATATTTACAGACAATAGCCCCTTGGCTGCCAAACCTTCACTTTCATGCAATAAGCCTAATAATAAGTGTTCTGTACCTATATAGTCATGTCCTAACCCCACAGCCTCTTGCTGTGCAAAATATAGTGCTTTTTGTGCTTTTTCTGTAAAACGTCCTAGCATTCATTTCCCCTCCCAGACAATTTTTCTCTAATAATCTGTGCTCTTAGCTTCTTACGTTCATTTGCACTTAATTCAGAGCGATCACTCATTTTTTGTAAATAATTAGGTCTAGTGACTACCATAAGTTCATTAAAATTACATTCTGAGACTTCATTGATAATTCCTAGCTCATGCCCCATTCGTACATCACTCAACAAAGCTAACGCTTCCTGACTAGAAATACTACGAGCATACTTTAAGGTACCATAGGCACGCCATACCCTATCAACCAGCATATCTGTAGTATCAGCATATAAACCACCCCGTGCCGTACGCTCATGGTCAACCACCTGTTTGACTACACTGTATAAATTATCAATAATCTCTTGCTCATTAAAGCCTAAGGTTAACTGATTGGATATTTGAAAAATATTGCCAACAGCCTCTGTTCCTTCACCATATAGACCTCTTACGGTTAGGCCTAGTTGAATTACAGCATTCACAATTCGATTAATCTGGCCAGTAAGTACTAAAGCAGGTAAATGTACCATAACAGAAGCTCTTAGACCAGTTCCTAAATTAGTAGGGCAAGAAGTCAGATACCCTAATTCTTCATTAAAGGCAAAGGTATGCTTATTTTCAATAATATCATCTACCCGGTTGGCGCTATTAAATGCTTCCATTAAATTCAGCCCTGGCATTAAACATTGAATGCGCAAATGATCCTCTTCATTGACCATAATGCTCACTGTTGTATCCTGTTTTACAATAATTGCCCGATTTCCCGCTTCACGAGCATGATCGGGGCTAATAATATGTTTCTCAACCAATACTAACCTTTCTAATAGGGGTAACTTTTCTAAATCGATAAACATATATTCAGACTGCCCATTTGTATTTAAATCACATAAGGATTTTTTAAGCTGAGATACCACTTGAGACAGCTGCTCCCCATTGGCCCGCTGAGGAAAGGGTATACCTTCCAGATTACGTGCCAAACGAATGCGACTGGCAAGTACAATATCACCATCTTGCGCACCACTACTCATCCAGTACACAAACGGTTGATCAAGCAAATTTTTCATAGACATTTGCTATTCCCCCTTGCCACTTAGCCCAATTTCTTTTTCTAAATTTTTAATCTCATCCCGTAATATAACGGCTTTTTCGTATTCTTCATTTAAAACATATTGTTCTAACTGCTGACGTATCTTTTTGATTTGCTGCCTAATTTTTAGTGTACCACCATTGCGTTTCGGTATTTTGCCAGTATGACTACTAGCACCATGAATACGTTTTAACAAAGGCTCGAACTGGCCTCCAAAGACCACATAACAAGCACTGCAGCCTACTTTACCTTTTCGGTTAAAATCCTCATAGGTCATGCCACACTCTTGGCAGCTTTCTTGTCCTCTTAGCATCTGAGGATCAACAAAAAGTCCATGGTTAAAAATGCCTTTCAAAAAATCATGAACATAAGACTGTGTGTCAAAAGATAAGCTTATTTCACCCGCGGCTTTTGCACATTCTGCACAAAGGTTTTTTTCAGTTTTTTGATTATTTACTATTTTTGTAATATGCATACAAGCTGTACGCTTCTTGCAATCGTCACACAACATCATGCAATCCTCCTCATGTTAACTCTGATAGTTTTAACAGCAAAGAGCGTAACATAGCTGACCGCTCCTGAGGAGCTATGCGTTCATAAATGATGCCAAAAAAATGTAACATCAAGCCTGCCTCTCTCCCTGTTAACATTCCTTGGGCTGTAAGACTCTTAACAATATCTACAGCCTCAGAGAATTTAGTATCCTCAGCAATTTGCTCAGCTGCATCTTCATAAATCAAGGTATGGATTGGAATACGTTCAATACGCACAAATCCGCCAGAACCGCGTCTTGACTCTACAATAAAGCCTCTTTCCATAGTAAAGCGAGTGCTTAACACATAACTGATCTGAGACGGGGCACACTCAATTTCTTCTGCCATTTCGTTGCGTTTTAATACAATAATATCCTCACACTCATTTGCTAATTTGTGTAGGATCATTTTTTCAATATCATCTGCTAGATTGCCCATAGTCTCACCTACCTGTTTAAGTTATATTTGACCTTTATTCTATTTTATTTGACTATTTGACTTTTTGCAACTTTTTTATAATTATAAAAATATGGACTTTTTCTATCACTAGCATTCTATTTACTTCGCCATTGCTCATACAACAGAAATAGTATAGCCATGGCAATACATATACTATTTACCCATTTAAATTCAAAAGCAAAGAATTGATGCTCCCAATAGGATATTGGGCTATGGACACTAAAAGAAGAAATGGGATATAAAAGATAATTTGCATAGACTGAATGAGTTAAACTATCAATTAATAAATGAGTACCCCAGCCAATAATAATGGCTCGTAGGCCTTTTGCTATCGGTAATAAAGTCAACAAAAGAGCAATACCCCAAATTACGATGGAATGTCCAATCAGATCAATCTTTACCACCCAAGGATACATAGGTAATAAAGACATCATCATTTTAGGATCAATGTTCAATATATCCATCCATGACAACTGACCACGTAACAACATCATGGCTACGGCGATCACATAGATATAATCAGGCAGCATGGATCCTGCTACATATTGCCAAACAAGAGGATGATGACGTGTAAAAAAATAAAGCCAAAATCCATGATGCCAAGTAAACACAATAATGCTCCTCTTTCCTTTTCTATAGTATTGCACAAAAAATGGACGATCTATGCCATATACAAAAAGAGAGCCCAATCGCTCTCTTTTTAAAACAAACTACTTACTTTTATTTGCCTGTATTCTTTTTGCAAATTCTAAACCAAAGTTAAAGCATTTATCTTGTTCTTCTTTATTTGCTAGCCATTTTACTGCTAATCCTGGCTCTTCAACAGCTATACCTGATCTTTTCAAAGACTCTTCCATAGCCTTTAATGCACCACCAGCCCAGCCATGAGCACTAAAAGCAGCGCCTAATTTATTAACAGGTTTTAATCCTTCTAAATAAGTTAAGAACCCACCCATAGTAGCCAATACTGTATTATGCTGAGTAGAGCAACCAAGGATGACTCCACCGGCTTCTAATATATCGTTCATAATATCACTCATAGAGGAGGTTTTTAATCTATGTAATTTTCCTTTGGCTCCCGATGCTGCAACACCTTCTAAAACACGGCGTGCCATTTCTTCTGTTGCTCCCCACATCGTATCATATATGACTACCACTGTATCATCATGATACCCACTACCCCATTGCTCATATTTTTTTATAATATCTGCAATATGAGAGCGCCATATCACACCATGACTAGGAGCAATCATTTTTATTTTCACCGTATCTGCCTTTGTTAAGGCCTTACCAATCAAGCGGCTATAAGGCATTAATATATTAGCATAATATTTAGCAGCTTCTTGCATAATATCATGAATCTCATTTTCGTCATCAAATCGTTTGGTCGTGGAAATATGCTGACCAAAGGCATCATTAGAAAACAAAATTTCTTCTCCCGTTAAATAGCTTGCCATAGAATCTGGCCAATGCAGCATAGGCAGGGTCATAAATTGCAGCTTATTAGCACCAAGATCTAAGGAATCTCCTTCTTTTACTACCTGAAAGTCATATTCTTTATTATAATGTTTAATAATAGAATCTTTTCCTTGGCTTGTCAGCACCACTTTGGCCTGAGGCGCTTTTTCCATAATAATAGGCAAAGCACTAGCATGATCTGGCTCTGTGTGATTACAAACAATATAATCAATTTTAGCTGGATCAACAATCTGGCTAATACGTTCTAATAATTCTGAAGCAAAAGGTGCCTTTACTGTGTCAATCAAGCATATTTTTTCATCTACAATTAAATATGCATTATAGGTGATGCCTCTTGGTGTGCCGTATCCATGAAAATCTCTCATAGTCCAATCAACTGCACCTACAGAATATACGCCTTTTGCGATTGCAATGTTATTCATCATACAACTTCCTCCTAGATCCCAACTAACTTTTCTATCTACTCTTTATTTGATGACTAAATTCTTAGTCTCTTTATAACAAATTAGGGGTTTTTGCTAGCGCCTCAATAATTAGCCTAGCTTCTTCAACTATATGTTCAATAATGGCTTTAGCTGGTTCAATTTTGGTTAATGGAAGTAAGCTTTGTCCTGCTTGTACCATTCCATTCTCTACATCTCCCTCAATGGCAGCCAGACGGTTTGTACCTGTTGCCAAACGAGCAAGTTCTGCTTCTGGCGTATGTTGACGTTCTAATTCCAAGAAGCGCTCTGTAAACTTATTTTTAACACCACGGACAGCATGGCCAGAGAGTAATCCTGTCACAACACTATCAATATCCGTTGCTAAAATTAATTTTTGTTTTACGTTGGCATGAACTGCACATTCTTCTGCCACTAAAAACCGTGTCCCCATCTGAATCCCTGATGCTCCCATGGAAAGTGCTGCAACTAGGCCACGTCCATCAGCAAAGCCTCCAGCTGCAATCACGGGAATATCAACGGCTGGAATAACCTGAGTCATTAAAGCCATCGTTGTTAATACACCAATATGGCCTCCTGCCTCCATTCCCTCTATTACAATAGCATCTGCCCCCTTTTCCTGTACTCGTTTTGCTAATTTAACATTAGGTACTACTGGAATCTTTTTAATACCAGCCTGATCAAGCTGTGAAAAGAAGGGAATTGGATTTCCCGCACCAAGAGTAACAAAGGCCACTTTTTCCTGGCAAATTACATTCATAATTTCTTCTTTATCTACAGCCATAAGCTGAACATTTACACCAAAAGGCTTATTCGTAAGGGTTTTGGCTAAACGAATTTGCTCACCAACCCACTGGGCATTCCGACCACCTGCCGCAATAATACCAGCACCACCAGCTTCTGAAACAGCTGCTGCCAGCTTTCCATCAGATACCCATGCCATACCTCCTTGTAAAATAGGATACTTTATATTTAGCATTGTTGTTAATTTTGTACTCATCATTATCCACTCCTTATGCAAATATAGTGTCTCAAAGAAAATTCACTATTGAAATTAGATTCTCCTGCAAAAATCATTCGCTAAATTTATTTAACCTAATATCCAGTATTTTCTGTCTTTTTATGCAAAAATATTCTTTACAATCTTATCTAATCAATTTATAATGAAAAGCTGTACAACACATCTAATTAGGCGTAATAAAATACTATATTGTAGACTTAAAATATATTTTAGAACTTATTAATGAATGTAAACGCCTAAATCATTACGTAAATAAAGGAGCAACATATTATGATGATGGGAATACTCAGCAGACATCTTACCATTGATATGTATGGATGCAGTTTTGAAAGTCTTAATACAATGGAATTTATCAAAGAAGCGATGTTGGCAGCTATTGCTGAATCCAATATGACATTACTCAGTTTCACTGATCATCAATTTGAACCAAAAGGCTGGGCAGCTTTAGCATTGCTAGCTGAAGGGCATATGAGCGTGCACACTTTCCCTGATAAGGGATATGCTGCCATAGATCTATTCAACTATAGTGATACTAGTAATCCTGACCAAGCTCCCAAGACATTAAAACGATTTTTAATACCAGAGAAAATTAAGATTACTAATATTAAACGCGGTGATTTTGGCTCGATTAGTGACATGAAACCCAAAATTAAAGTTAGCAGCACACCCATACGCCGTGTACGAGATACAGGAGCTAAAGTTTTTAAATTTTTATCACGTTCTAAATAAAAGACTTGGTCATCGGATAATTTGTATATATGATAAATCCGCTAAAGTATTGATGAATACTCTAGCGGATTTTTTACTACTTTTTAATGTTCTCCAAAGTTGCCCTTAATCATATCTTCTAATGCTTTACTGCATTCTTTCTCATCTTCTCCATCAGTAGTAATGGTAATCTGAGTATTCTGTTTCAGTCCCATGCTCATAACTGCTAAAATGCTTTTTCCATCAGCCACTTTATTATTTGCAGCTATCTTTACTTTACTTTTAAAAGTAGCTGCCTTCTGTACAAACTGAGCTGCTGGCCTAGCATGCAAGCCGCTAGCATTTGTAATTGTTATTTGTATTTCAGTCATCATCATACCTCACAGAAAAATATTTGAACCACAAAGGACAAAGCTTCCTCTGTGTGCCGAGGTAGCGGCATTGTATCTTTGGTGATTCATAAAGCTTATACTAAGGCTCTGTCCTTAGCACTTTTTCAACGCCCGCGCGCCTTCGGCTGTTGCTATAACAGCAGCTAAAGAACTCCCTAAGGATGCTTCCACTACCGCGCTAATGGCACCCTCTAAGATAGGAGCATCAGCAATTTTAACATTAGCACGCAGTTCATCATCCAAGAATTCAAAAGCTGTTTCTGTACTTAATACTGCACTTCCTAAGTCCACCATAATTGCAACACCATCACCTGAATTAGCAGAACTAATGGCCTCACTGACTTTAAAAGCATCTGTACCAATACCACCATCTGCCATACCACCAGCTGCAATTACCTTCTGCTGGGGTGCAGACATTTGCATTGCCATATCCCTTATCCCTTCTGCCACCTTCTGGCTATGTGAAACAATGACCACTCCAACCATATTTGAGACCTCCTGTTTATTAGCGACGAAGAAATTCTACCAATGTTTGTAACATAATACAAGAGGATGTAGCTCCAGGATCTTGATGTCCACGACTTCGTTCTCCAAGATAGCTTGCTCTCCCCTTGGTAGCAACAATCTCTTTAGTAAACTCTACCCCCTGCTGAGCAGCCTCAGACGCTGCTGCCAAACACGCTATAACTGATTGGCCAGCCTTAGCACTTTCCATAAAAGCATCATAGGCAGGTTCAAGAGCATCAAGCATGGTCTTTTCTCCCCTTGTGGCTTTACCCCTTTCTTTAATCCCTGTAATGGCCGCCTCTAACATCAAGCCAATCGTTTCAACATCAAGCTGAGTTTTCCCTTGACTTGGAGCAGCAGCCCGTAAGAATGCTGTCCCATATAAGGGTCCTGCAGCTCCACCCACACTGGAGATAAGTGTCATCCCTACCGTTTTTAAGACCTTCCCTATATCACTTTCTCCTTCTAGTGCTTGCATTTTTACCTTTACTGCTTCAAAACCTCGTGCCATATTAATGCCGTGGTCTCCATCACCAATAGCAGCATCTAGATCTGTTAACATTTGCTTGTTACTAATGATGGTTTCCCCTACAGCTACTATAGCCTCGTATAAATATCCACCCATAAAATGAAATCCCCCTTTAAAACTGTACCAAAGCTGGTGTATCTGCAGGAGCTGCTAATAACTCTTTTAACTCCTCATCAATCTTTAGAATACTAATTGAAAAACCAGCCATCTCTAAAGATGTCATATAATTTCCTATATATGTTTTAGCAATCTTTATACCTTTTTCCTCTAATAGTGTTGCCACTTTACGATTTACTATGTACAATTCCATCAACGGAGTCGCTCCTAGTCCATTGATCAGTACTGCGACTTCTTGCCCAACAGCTAAAGGCATATCGGCGAGAATTTTATCGACTAAATGATCTGTAATTTCATCAGCAGTTCGTAAAGCTTCTCGGTGCGTACCTGGTTCACCATGAATCCCCATGCCAATTTCAATTTCATTATCATCTAATACAAAGCTAGGCTTACCAGCTGCTGGTACGGTGCAAGAATCTAGTGCCATCCCCATTGACCGCACATTGCTAATGACTTTATCCGCAATCCTTTTTACTTCCCCTAGATCTGCTCCTGTCTCTGCTTTTGCACCAGCAATCTTATGTACCAATACAGTTCCTGCAATACCTCTTCTTCCTATTGTCCAAGTACTATTTTCAACAGCTACATCATCATTTACAATTACTTTGTCTACAGTAATTCCATCAGCATTCGCCATCTCAATTGCCATTTCAAAATTCATAACGTCACCGCTATAATTTTTTATAACTAAAAGCACTCCCTTACCATTATCAACTGCCTTAACAGCTTCATATACTTGATCTGGTGTTGGTGAAGTAAATACAGCACCTGCAACTGCTCCATCAAGCATTCCCTGACCAACAAAACCAGCATGAGAAGGCTCATGGCCGCTACCTCCGCCGCTTACCAAAGCAACTTTACTATTCTCTGGCTTATTGGCCCTTACCAATACTTCAAATCCCTTTACCCTTTTTACATATTGAGGATGTGCTAATACCATTCCTTGCAACATTTCCTCTACTACCTGCTCTGGTACATTAATAACTTTTTTCATCTCTTTACGCCCCTTTGTTATTTTGTATTCCATTTATGACAGGTTTTCAATTATCCTCAGCAAAATATACAACATGAATTAATATGCATATCTGTGCTTTACATATTACTAAGCACGCAATTATTATGCCAACGTAAAAAGCAATTTAGCAACTAGGGAGATGTATACTCTAAAAGCTACAAAATCTCAATATTTAGTAAATTGCCGTCAAAATAGAAACGAGTGCATTGGTAAAAAGTATCAATTTAAGATACTCTGTTGATCTTTTTTACTAGGTATCACTCCTTTTTACCAACTAATTATTTTTTCTATTCCGTACTTTTTGGCTTTTGTTGCTATGGTCTTATGAGTTAGTCCCAACGCTTTGCCTGCACCATTGTAGCTTTTATATTTATCGAGAGCTAACTTAATAATTTTCTTTTCGTATTCTTCCCAAGGCAAAATAATTTTATCAATAATTAAGCCACTATTTTCTTTATTTTCTAGCAGTAGTTCTTCTTTAAGATAAGCCGGCAAGTGCTCTACATCTATAAAACTATCATCGGTTAACGTCACCAGTCTCTCAATTATATTTTCTAACTCTCGTACGTTTCCTGGCCATTTATAGTTCATAAGTATTCCTAGGGCATCATTTTTTATTCCCTTAATCTTCTTCGTTAATTCATGACCCATTTTATTAAGGAAGTGCTCTACTAGCATGGGTATATCTTCCTTGCGTTCTCTTAGGGGAGGTAATAACAAAGGAATAACATTTAAGCGATAATATAAATCTTCACGAAATTCTCCGTTTAGTAACATCTTTTCTAAGTCTTGATTTGTCGCAGCAATAATTCGCACATTCACCTTTATAGTGCTCTCACCGCCTACCCGTTCAAATTCTTTCTTTTGTAAAACTCGTAGCAGCTTCACTTGCATACTTCTTTCCATTTCACCTATTTCATCTAGAAAAATTGTACCATTATTGGCTAACTCAAATTTTCCTAATTTTTTGCGTATAGCACCTGTAAAAGCACCTTTTTCATGTCCAAACAGTTCACTTTCTAATAAATTGGTGGGAATAGCACCGCAATTAACCCTTATAAAGGGGCCTGTACTTTTAGGACTAGCATAATGAATCCCCTCTGCGACTAATTCCTTACCAGTGCCACTTTCTCCACGGATTAGTACATTAGAGTAGCCCTCAGCAGCTTTCGTCGCCATAGCTAATGCATCCAATACTTTACCGCTACGTCCAATAAAATGTTCAAAAGCTCGATTGGGCTTCTTGGTGCGCCATAACTCTTGCTCTAAGTATTCGGCCTTTGCAGAAATATGATTTAAATTCTCCATTAAACCCTGTACCTCAGTAATATCTTTTACTACGGATACGACACCTGTTACTTCTCCATCTACGATAATAGGATTCACATTAGCAACCACAGCCACTCCATTGGATTTTTTACTAATATTACCCAATACCTGCTTGCCTGAGGAGAGAACAGTGCATCGGGCCCCCTGAGGAGAAATTTCTCGTATATTCTGCCCTACTAATTGTGCATAATGTTGATTAACAATACGTAAATAGGCAGGATTGACATAAGTAATATCTCCCTCTTTATTTACTACACAAATTCCATCCTGCACCGACTCTAAAATTAACTGCAACTGCCCCTTTAGCTCTTTTACCTCTTGTAATTCTCCTGTAATTTTCTCCAATGCAGAAATATCTTCAAAAATTGCCACCGCACCTTTGACCTGCCCATCAATTATAATTGGGGTGCGATTCGTAATCGTACTAGAAGCACCAATAATTTGCCTACAAGCTAGTTCAGAGATACCCGTTTTATTCACAAGATGCAGCCTTGAGTTGGGAATTACATCATATACTTTTTTACCAATAACATCACTAGCAGAAATGCCTAAAATATTTTCTGCAGCAGGATTGAAGATAGTCACCAAATCATGCTCGTCGCTCACCATCAGTCCATTCGCCATACTATTAAAGATTTGTTCAGCAGCAAAGGCATTTTCTTGCAGTAATTGATCGACTTCATTAATAATTTGCACATTATCAAAATGAAAATCACTTTCTAAAAAAGCTACCATCTGCTCTACTACATACTCAGCCTGTTCTCCACTACCGACAACCCAAACTTCATCTCCTGTTTTTATTTTTAAAGAACATAGTAATATCAAGCTATTAGCTGCTATATTATCTTGATTCTTGCATCTAATAAAAATCTTTGTTTGATGCTTTGTACTTAATTCATGGGATTTTTGCACCACCATCGCTGCTACACGCGCGTGCAGCCCCTTTTGGTGCTGTATTATTGCTCTTTTCTCACAATGCAAGATTCCACCCTCTTTATGTCTATTTTCTAGAATGTTTAGTACATTTATTATAAAATGGAAATTTTTTACTTGACAAAAATGCAGTAATCGATAATAATAATTAATAGATAATAAATAACTTTTTTTGGAGGTATCATTTAATGAAAACTGAAAAAAACTTAGCTGATGGTTTTGCTGGCGAATCACAAGCAAATATGAAGTACTTAGCTTTTGCTAAAAAAGCTGAGGTTGAGGGTTTTCCACAAGCAGCAAAACTATTTCGTGCCGCTGCTGAAGCAGAAACAATTCATGCTCACGCCCATTTAAAAGCGTTAGGTAAGATTAAAACAACTGCTGAAAATTTACAAGCTGGTATTGATGGCGAAACTTACGAATTCACTGAAATGTATCCCCAATTTATTAAAGAAGCTGAAGCAGAAGAAAATACAGCAGCTGCATTACGTTCCTTTAAACTAGCTAATGAAGCTGAAAAAGTTCATGCTGTCTTATACAAAAAAGCTCTTGATACCTTAGAAAATAAAGAATCTTTCCCTTACTATCTCTGCACAGTATGTGGTCACATTCACGAAGGCACTGCACCAGATTCCTGTCCTATTTGTGGCGCGAAAGCACGAGCTTACAAAAAATTCGATTAAATTTATTTTTCTCTATAATTTAGAAAGACCACTTCATTTATGAGGTGGTCTTTCTCTTTACATCTTATATCCATTCACCACAACTTTTACTTCTCCTGTCTGAGGATTAAATATTAATCCATATACAGGCACATCATTGGGGATCAAAGGATTTGTATGAATTTTATTCACAACATCTTTTACATTATCAACAGGATAATGAAACTCATCTAACCAATCTCCTAACTCTTTCTCGACCATTTTAATCGCATCGGAAGAGATTCCCCGATCCAGCATTTTATGGGTTAACCCTTTTGATGTAGCTTTGGCTATGCCATAATCCATATGTCCAATTATAAAGATTTCTTTTACGCCTAATTCAAAAATACTTACAACTAGACTACGAATTATGGCCTCAAAAGGACCAGTTACAGAATTTCCTGCATTTTTTATTACCTTTGCTTCTCCTCTCCTAATTCCCAAAGCAGGCTCTAAAAAATCAACTAGGCGAGTATCCATACAAGTAAAAATTGCTAGCTGACGTTTTGGCATTTTACTTGCCCAAGGACAATAATCAATGTATTCCTCAGGCAGTGCCTTAGCAAAGTTATGGTTTGCATCAATATCTCATCCAAAATACTCATATAACACTCCTCAAAGATATCCCCATTTTTATGCGTTAGTGCCTATTTTTTTATCCGTTATCCTCATAAACAACAAATCAATGCACAAAATAATCCCCAACCTGTTTATAATCCTATACAAGAGCATTTTACAGTCCTATTTTATCCACAATATCTCGTCAACATTCTTACAATCATTAAGCATAAACGCCAATGAATTCAGCTAGGATCTATATCAGTAAACACTCACTTTAAGCTTTGATAATACAAAAAAGCACTCACATAAATGAGTGCTTTTTAACCAGCAACTATCTATCCTCCCAGGCCGTTTCCAATCAAGTACTTTCGGCGTATGGGCTTAACTACTGTATTCGGTACTTCGACTGGCGATAATACTCCATCTGCGTTGTTACTCCTGTGCGCGCTCACTTCACGTACTGATCAGTTCGCGTGCGGTCGTGCCTAGCATCTGAAGCATTCTCACCAATCTCAGGAACGAAAAAATAAAGACACTCACTCAAGGTCAATACGATAAAAAGCACTCACAAAAATGAGTGCTTTTTAATAAACCAGCAACTACCTATCCTCCCAGGTCGTTTCCAACCAAGTACTTTCGGCGTAT
>CAUROG010000010.1:0-128087 GCA_963526645.1 uncultured Pelosinus sp.
ATATTCTACGATTAGGCTTTTCTATTGCTGTCTATTGGACAGGGTTCAGTTCAGTGTGCTTTTTTTGTTTGTGCTTTTTTTGTGGTGGTTTTTATAAATGTTTCCATCATATCAGATGTTTCTTTTTCAGCAGATTTTAGAAGATGGCTGTATACAATTTGGGTAGTCGTTGAATTACTATGTCCTAACTTACCTGCAACGGTTCTAAGGTCAGCACCATTAGTGATCAAGTAAGTGGCTGCCATGTGCCTAAAAGAATGTGGTGTAAGATGTGGCAGGTCATTGTCAGCAATGAAATTCTTTAACCAAGTGTTAAAACTATCAGGGTGGGCGGGTTCACCGTTCCATGTGGTGAATATCCGTTCTTTATCTATAGTGTTATCTTCTTTTGGTATATTTGGTCGCCACTTATCGCCAAGCTTTAAACGTCTTGTAGTTTGTTCAATTTTATACTTCTTTAATAAAATGATTATGCTTTCTGGTATTGTAATCATCCGATTACTGTCTTCTGTTTTTGTTGTTTTAGTGAGGATCCCTATTTTAGGTATATATTGGCTTGATTGCTGAATGTCCACAATTCCATTGTCAAGGTCAATGTGTGACCACTCTAATCCAAATATTTCACCACGCCTCATTCCTGTTGAGAGTGCCAATAGAGCCATTACACGATGTTTAAGTTCTTCATTTTGTAGGCATAAAAGAAAGTTGCCAGTTGTTTCTTCATCATATATTTTTTTGTAGGTTTTTTGAGTTTTAGGTGGTTCTACTTTTGCAGCAGGATTATAGGCAATAAATTGCCATTGAACGGCTTTTTCTAGAAGACTACGAAGTAGAACATGATACTTTCTTATGGTGTTGGCTGATAAAGTTGTCTTTGTAGGTACTTTCTCTATAGCTGCTTCTTGATCGGCAGGCTTTTCTTTTCTCCATCGAGCATTAGGATCTTGACGAATACCATCCTCTGCAAGGTTCGTATAAAATGCCAATAGGTGTTTGGGTTCAATCTTATCAAGACGTTTACTACCTAATACTACTTTAATCCGTTTAAATAATCCTTGATTGTAAACAATCGTTTTAGGAGCATGGCGACTATTGGCAAAGTTCTTTTCCCAGTATTCGAAAAACTCTGTAAGTGTCATTTTGCCAGAAGTAGCAACTTGACCTTTTTCTATTTCAGCGAGGAATAACCCATAGTGTTTTTCTGCTTCGCGGGGGCTGTTAGCTGTAACTGTTTTAGTGTGGCAGAGTTGTTTGCCTTGTCCATCATAGCCAGCGGTAACGGTTAATAAGTAGGAGTTTTCGCCACGTTTTTTGATTTTGGATGGCATGCTATACACCCGCCTTTTGTTTTCTTTTTCTGCCTTTAGGAGATTTAACTTTATTTTCGTCATTACGAAAAGTTCGTAAGTTCTGTGTCTTTTTACAGCTTATACTGCAATATGTTTTCTTTTCTCGTCCTGTAAAATATCTACCACAAATTGGACAATTATGGATGAAATCACTAGTAGCAATCAGTCTTTCGAATAACTCGAAAAATAATCGAGGGACTAAAGAACTTTCATAGATACTCCAAAATGCTGAACCATCATCATAAAAATTAGGAGCGCGATAAATCGACTTACAGACATATCTTGATATATCGGTCAAAATATCACTGGCAAATACCATTGCTTCAGGGGTTAGTCTTATTTTCTTATCACTAGTAACTATCTTTCCGTCAATTGTCAAATTTAAGCCACATTCGAATTCCTCTGCCGTTGTTTCGTTTAATTGATTTATTGCATATTGTAATCTTCTGGCTGGTTGCAGATTTATTAAATGTTCGAAATCAGAACTTACATTAAGCGGGTTATCTACGAAGTGGTTACAAATATGCTGAACTGTTTCTTCTGTAGGATACGGGTGTTCGCCTTGCTTAAGTGTACCGCGCAAGAATTTTGAAAGACGTACAATCCAGCGCATGAGTTTTGCATCGTTTAATAATAGATTTGTTTCTATAAATAATTGGCTTGATTCAATATCGTCAGGGTGTTGGATAGTGTTTGTCAGATGTGGTCTAAAATTCCTTGATGGGATACCTCTATTTAATGCAAAGGGGATTATATCAGATTCATTATGTAGATTCATAAACTCAATAAAAGCAGGTTTGTTATCTGTATCTATTTTTGCTTTGAAATTTTCTTCAATATTTAAAGGCTTGTGAGATTTGTTTCCAATAGGCTTGAGTAAGCCATTTTCAATAAGGAATTCACTTGAATGGAGTATGTGATTTCCGACTAATGCCATTTTTTCCTCCCTTTAATTTGTAGTATTGTTTGTAGTACTATTACATACTTCAATTATAAGCGATAATTAAGAAGAAGTAAACGTTCTTTGACATGTAAATATAGTTAGTTCCAAATTCAATTAATTAATTAATTAATTTAGGGAGATGGGAAAATGGCAAATAAAGATATTGAAATAAAAATTTTAGCTAGTGGTTTTATGAAATGGCAAATAGCTGGGACTATTGGAATTGCAGATACAACTTTTTCTAAGTGGTTACGAAGGGAATTATCCATAGATAAAAAAAATCTCATCCTAGCAGCTATTGGAAAGCTGTCGCAGGAGGCGAAATAATGATTGATGTGCAGGCGGTCTTAAATGATAAAGAACTTGCCAAGAAGCTTGACCCAACAGGAAAGATAGTCACACCGTGGAGTATACGTAATTGGCGGTTGCAGGGCGGACTGCCTAGCTTTAGGGTAGGTAATAGAATATTTTTTCGGTTAGAATCGGTTCTTCGTTGGATGGATAGTATGGAATCAGGTAGACAAGAGCCAGAGTCTTCACAATACGGCGTACTAAGAAAAATTAACTGAACTAACCTTGATAACATTAATATAGGGGGTGCTGACTTGTATGTGGCTGGATAAAAATATGATGGTTTGTTGCAGGTGAAATAATGGGATATTGCACAGATATATGGTGTATTGATGGGTTAAGTTTTCACGCAAAAGGAATTTATTGTTTGCTTGCTAAGTTCGTTAATAAGAAGGGTACTTGCTGGCCCTCAATTTTAAAGATGCAAGAAATGTCTGGTTTATCAAAAAACACAATCATTAAAGCAATTAGAGAACTAGCTGAAAAGCAGCAAGTAATTATTACGCAACAACATGCTAATAAAATGAAAATAAACAATCTATATTACATGCCGAATCTAGTGAAATCAGATGTTCACCAGATGAACCACGATGTTCAGGAGATGAACTTAAGATGTTCACTAGATGAACCTAGCGATGTTCAGGAGATGAACCGTAACTTATCCATTAATAACTTATCCATTAATGATGAGGATAAAGCAATACTTGATTTATTAAAAGACGTTCCTAGTTACCCTTTCAAACTAGAAGTAGATTTAAATTTTATTAGGGAGTTGAAAATAGACTTTCCTTTAGTAAATACCTTAGAAAAAATAAAGGAATGGAAAATATGGTTAATTGATAAAAAACCACTAACTAAAAAATCTAATCCACGTTTGCAGATAAGGAACTGGATTAAACCTAAAAAGTGGCAAGCAGCAAAGGGTGAAAATAAACATTCAACATTTAAGAAGGAGGAATGGGGTTATTAATGATAGACTTTGAACTTGAAAAAACTATTCTAGGAAGTATGTGTCAATCAGAAGATTGCTTGGCTAATGGTATGGCTAGAGTGAAAGATGAGTATCTTCAAGATTCCTT
The DNA here is from genome assembly GCA_963526645.1 of uncultured Pelosinus sp. Classification (GTDB taxonomy): domain Bacteria; phylum Bacillota; class Negativicutes; order DSM-13327; family DSM-13327; genus Pelosinus. The sequence continues at coordinate 3,723 of CAUROG010000010.1, forward strand.
TCATCAAAAAGTATTTTCACTAATTAAAGATATGTATGACAAAAACCAACACATTAGCGTGGTTACAGTCGCACAAGAGGGGAAAAAGCTATTTGCTAACAATAGTGTGTCTTGGCTGATGATTAAAGAAAGCTATATCTCTACTGCGACGTTTGAACATTTAGTGGACAGGTTAATTTCTACATATCAGTCAAGAAAACTACATAACATTGCTAGTAAAATTGTTTCAATGGTTAATGAAAAGAGTGAGCCGGATGAAGTAATTAAGCAGGTTGAACAAGATATATACTCTGTCATAGGTGATTCGAAATTAAGTGTAGTAACGCCAAAGGAACACGCAATGAGGATGCTTGATACTATGTATAGGCGCATTGAGCAAAAGACAAATGGTGGTATAAAAACATCATATAGCGAGTTAAACAAGGCATTAAATGGTGGTTTTGAGCCAGGACAATTAATTATAGTCGCAGCGCAAACAGGGAAGGGTAAAACAGCTTTTGCTATGAACCTCATGCGAGATATATCAATACAGCAAAAAATCTCAGCATTATATATTAATACTGAGATGAGCGAAGAACAGATGGATGTTCGTTGGCTGACATTGCTAAGTATGACTGACCATTATTCCATTGCAACTGGAAAAGTCGATGAAGCACAGCAAAAGAAAATGCTAGAGACTATGGATAAGATGAATAACGGCGGATTCCACTCTGTTAATGAACCTAATCTTACACTGAACAAGTTAATAAGTATATGTCGGAGATTTTCTGCACAGAAAAAAAGCAAATTTATAGTAGTTGACTATATCGGAAGAATGGACACGCTAGATCCTAAATTAGCTGAATGGCAGATATTGAAAATTGCAGCAAAGAAATTAAAAACGTTGGCGCAGGAATTAAGAGTAACTATACTCATGTTGGCACAAGTCAATGATAGTGAAAAATTAGAAGGTGCTAGGAGCATGAAGAACGAGTGTGATATGTATGGATATTTAAGACCATTAAATGATAGTGAAATGTCGGAGATATCGGGCTTTAACTATGCTTTAGATGTAGAGAAAAACAGATCCGGGCCTACTAGGAAAATACCATTAAACTTTCATGGTGAAATACTGACATTTAAAGGGAGGGTTGTTAATGAATGATATCGGCTATAAAGTGTATACGCCACAAGAAAGAGCATTGAACATACTAACTACGATAATTGAAAATATACATAGCAATAATGAAGTAGGAATATTAAATTGGCTTGATAAAAATAAAAATAAAGGCGCAATAATTCGCATGCATAAGCTTCGCTCTAGGATGGTGGTTGATGCATTGGAAGGCAATAGAGACCGGGAATTATGTGACCACATTATTAGCAAGTCTAATAAATTGATTGCAAAGCTTTATCAGAAAGGATTATAAAGGATTTGCAATATGACACCATTTAATAAAATGAGGGCGGGTATGCGATCAGTATCGTTAAAGAAAAAAGGGCTGAAATATATAATTAGTGTTGATGCTGATGGACACAGTAGGCAGTATATTGAAGATAGTTTGATTGTGGCTGAGACAAGAGTAGATAAAATAAAACTGTTATTAGGCATTAAGTAAATAATGAAGGAGATTAACGATATGAATAATATTATAGATTTTCCAGTAAACAAAGTAGGTCTAGTAAGTGGATTATATCGGGTGTTGAAAGAAGTTTTATTAGAAGTACATGGAGATGAAATGGACGAGGATATTCGGGACTATGAACTATATACCAATAACGAAAACACTGTATATATGAGTATGCCTAATAGTACCTATGCGCAAGATGTAGCCATTGATGATCGAGCGGTTGCTTTAGTAGATGCTATCAATGTATTGCTCTTTGGTAAGGTAATGAAATGCAAAGAGATGTAATGGGACAGTAATAAAACCGCTTATACGTCAAGTATGGCGGTCTGGTGGGTGATTGAATGATTTATAAGCATGAAAGGGGGTATGGTGTTGGCTGGTGGTGATAAATACAGTCATAAATGGGAATTGGCTATTGTTGGGTTATTAAAGAGCAATGATTTACAAGGTGCAGCAGAGGTAGCAGGTGTTAGTGTAAATACCTTATTAAGATGGCTACAACAAGAAGAATTTCAGAATAATTATAAGCAAGCCAAGCAAGAAACATTAAAACAGGCGATTAGCCAATTGCAGGCAGCTAGTAGTGAAGCGGTAAGCGTATTAAGGGAAGTTGCTAAAGATTCGGCTGTAAGTCCTTCAGCTCGTGTATCAGCGTGCAAGGCTATATTAGATGGTGCGATTAAAATAACTGAATTGCAAGATATGGAAGAACGTTTAACAGAATTAGAGAAATCACAAAAGGAGGTATAAATATGAGTCTAAAAAGTAGAATCAGTAAGTTGGAAATATCTATAATCGGCAATTCAATTATTTGCACCATGAAGGATGGTACTAAGAAGAAATTACGTAGTCGTGATTTATTGACTGCGTTTGGTGATGAGATGAGCCATAACGATACTGATTTATTGAAAACTGTACTTAATACAAAATCATCTAGCGAAAGTGGTCAGATGATACGAATTACACAAGTAATGCGAGAATGCAGAGAACTATATAAAGGGGTGACGATATGAGTATAAAGACTAGACTTACAAGATTAGAGGAAGTGTTTTATAAAAATGATGAAACAATAATATGTGTGCGAATTGTTGAAGATGATGGAACGGTAATTAGTTGCAGTCAAAGAAAAGATAATTGCACAGAGCTGCCATGCAAAATGAATCCTTGCTTGTATAAAGAGCCGAACGACAGGACTATAAATGTCCGAGCTAATGACGATGACAATTAAAGCTAGAATTTCAGCATTAGAAAAAGCTATGTTAGATAAGCTGCAAAGTGGTAGCGATCTGGATATATTTGATGCAGAGACTAGACGTAAGATTCTCGGCAGTTGTTTTGATGGTAATTTGGACAAGGTACAACAAGAATTGAAACTATGTAACAGCGAAGAGAAAAGGTGGGTAATAGTCCGTAAATACGCAATCCATTCAGCAAAAGAAGCTCTGAGCATGGAAAGCAACATAAATAATTTAAAAAATAAGGAGTGTAAATAATATTGGGCGTATTGGATGATATGTTAGGTAATAAAGCAATTACAAACCTTGGCAACAATAGCGGAAGTGCATTAGACAGTTTAATGGGCATACAACCTCCTCAACGACCTCAACAACAAAGACCTTCATTAGAGCAAATCTTTAGCCAACCAGCCGAAACATATCAAGTACCTCAATATGAAGTACCAATTCAACAACAACGACCATCGTTAGAACAAATTTTTAGTCAACCAGTAGAATCATATCAAACACCTACACCACAACAACGGCCTTCGTTAGAGCAAATTTTCGGTACTCAACAAAAACCTCCACAACCAGACAACCAAAAACAAAACGGCTTAATGAACGTACTAGGAAACGTATGGGACGGAGTAAAAGAACCAGCATCTACGGCGTTAGAGACTCTTTCTTATCTTGATAAGCCTAGAGGTGCAATAGCTGGAACTGTAAACGCATTTCAGAACGATACCCCATTATGGGAAGGTGCTAAAAAAGGTTGGGACGAAAACACTAGTTGGAAAGAAACCTTTAATCAAGATTGGGTAAAGGAAAATCCTAAAACTGCAGCAGTAGCAGGATTTGCAGCAGATGTTCTTGCCGATCCGCTATGGTTAGCAACTCCTGCTAAGATAGCAAAAGGCGTATCAGAAGGTAGTAAGGCTATAGGGCTGACTGATCATGTTATTAATCCTGCTGTAAATGCATTAAAAGGCACAGAAAGAGGGCAGAAAGTTGCTGCATGGGCAGAAGATGTTGCAGGTAAGAATCGTATAGCTGATGAAGCATTTGATTATAATTCTGCAAGGGCTACAGATCAATTAGCTGCTGATGATTTATTAGATGGCGTTAGAGGGCTAAAGAAACAGTTTGGCGAGGATGCTAATAAACTAACCGATTATGTAGAGGCAAGCGCAAAAGATACTACAACACCACTGACGAGGAATGCCGAAACGATGGAAGTCCTTGATATGCACTTAAAAGGTACATTGCCAAAAGGAATAGCTGATGGGATTATTTCAAGAAAACAAGCACAGGAAGTATTGCGTGATGCTGGCGAGGAAATACCAGACTACCTCCTGCAAAATAGCCAACGAGTAGCAAAGCAATCGGGCAAATCAATTCCTGATGCAATAACACGCGACAGTGTTTTAAATTCGATTCCTAACCCTGGATTGCGTAAGGCAATAGAAACACTAGGAGAACAGTTTATAACACGAAATAAGGCTAATGCTGACCGTTTGAGAGCCACTGGCAGATTATCTGATGAAGCATATGTATCATATCTAGATGGTGAGCATCTAAGAAGATCATTCGCTCAATATGAAACACCAGAAAAGTTTTTAGAAGCATTGCGGAAGAATGGTTCAGATGAAGAATATAGGCGAGTGTACCAAGCATTGAACAAGTCAAAGCCTAGCGGTAGCGGTTTTGGTGCTAATCATAAAGTTGATATGAAGGACTTTGTGCAACGTCAGACATTATCAGATGATACCATGAAGAAACTAGGACTTGTAAAAGACCCCGAATATAGAATAATGGACACTCTAAATAGATCATCTAAAACACTTAGAGAGGACGAATATTTAGACAGAATTGCTACTGTATGGGGAAAAACTGGTGATGAAGCAGCAGACCTTTCAAGAACACTTCCAAAGCGTAGGCAATATGTTCCTATTCCTGATTCTTCGGCCTATGGTTCGTTAGCTGGTAAATGGGTTCCTAAAGATATTCACGACCAAGTAATTAAGTTAACAAATACAGGTGCAACATCATCTGAATTAGTGCAAGGTTGGCAAAAGGCAGTAAGTTGGTTTAAGGTTTTAAAATTGGTTGCCTTTGCGCCGATTTCCAGGAATTTTTATGCTGGCATCCCTATGGCGAATGTATTTGGAGGACTTGAAATGCAGGTGATGCCAAAATATATGGCAAAGGCTGCACAGGCAATAAGCGGTGGTAACAACAGCTCTTTAATGCGCGAAATTAAAGGGACTGGGATACTCGGTAATGTATGGAACAAGCAAGAACTCAAAAACATTATAGGAGAAAATCCAAAGGGGATTAAAAAGCTTGCTAATGTTGGGATGAGCGCATTTGGTAAACCAGACGAGTTTTGGAGAATAGCAACATACGCTTATCATAGGGATAAAGGGAAAAGCGTTAAGGAAGCAGCTCAAATTGCTAACAAAGCATTGTTTGATTACTCCAATGCGCCAGAATGGGTTAATACCATATCAAGAAACGGTGTAATACCTTTTGCAAAATTTCCCTTCTTTAGTATGCAGGCAACCGCAAAAGCAGCATATAACAAGCCTGCTCAACTATCGAAGTTTATCAAACCTCAGAATCAAGTAAATAACGAAGACCGCGAAAAAATAATGCCAGACTACATGAAGTCAAAAACACTTCTTCCTTTGTGGGATAGTACAAGGACTGTTAATGGAAAACCGCAAAAGGTGCAGAACAACCTTGATTTATCTTATATATTACCATTTGCAAGTACCGCAACGCTAGGCAATCCCCTTACTGATGCAATGACTATGGCTACAACAGGCAAGAATGGACTTAACCAACAAATTATTAAACAGGGTATGACCTTTGGAGAAAAAGCCAAAGCGTGGGCAGATTGGGGGTATAATTCTTTTGGCCCATCATTCCCGCTTCCAGGTAACTATGCAGGAGATAAGTTAATGAATGGATGGCAGGGCAATGTTGATAACAAGGGCAGACAGTACGACATGACTAGTGCCGTATTACAAACCATATTGGGGCTAAAAAATAACCCGATAAATACACAAGAATTATATAACCAAAAGGTTACCTCATTAACTGGCGAGCAACGCAATGTTGTATCCGTAATGAATCAAATTGCAAAAGATCAATCTATACCTAAAAAACAAAAACTTGAACGATTAGCTGAACACAGAAGCCAATTAAAGGAGATTAGCAAACAACTCAAAGATGCTAATGAGGCATGGCAAAGGGAAAAGAAAAGAGGGGCTAAATAAGCCCCCTTCTTTCCATGTTGTTAATTATGTTGACTGATTATTTAAGTTAATTTCTTTTTATCGAAATAGTAAACAATTGCAACTATCATAGATAGTGCTACAGAAAATACTACCGAGTAAGTAAATAATTCGTTCCGCTTGTGATATGCATCATTAAGCAATTTCTGCAATTGAGATTTAGGAGGATTGTGCCCGTCAGGATATTGCATCATATGGTTTATTCTGGCCTCGTCTATTGTATCGTCAGATAATTTTAATCCCATCTGCAATGCAAGTATTTCCTTTCTTTTATAGGCAATCTCTAATTCCTTGTCTTTTTTCTCCCATCTATCAATTTCAAACTGTGTAGGAGGGAGAAGTTTTATTTCATTCCTTATTGCCTTTGAATATCTTGTAATATCGTTATTGTAAAAAAAATAAGAAATTGTTGAGGTTGCTAAGATTGTAAAAATAAAAGAATAAATAAAAATGTGCATTAGTGTTAGTGGTTTCTTTTCTTGATGTAGAGAAATTGTATTATCATTCATATGTTGATCACAACTCCTTCTAACCTACCTAATAGACAAGCTATTTCTAATGTGATAGATACAATGTAATATAACAATATCCTGCAAAATAATGTAATTTATTTTTAGAGCATAGTGTAATAGTGCCTAGCAAGCATTAATAGTGTTCGGTAAGTATACTTTGATGAACATATAAAAATCCTTCTGATTTACGTTCGAAAAAGTATCTAAAAATATTTTTAAACGTTCATTAATTATTATTGACATTTATGAACGTTTAAAATACAATAGGCACAAGAAGTAAAACAGCAGGGGGCGTACATAATGAATTTAGGATATGTAAGGGTAAGCAGTAAAGACCAGAACGAAGGGAGACAATTAGCCAAGATGCAGGAATTAGCAATTGAAGATAGATTCATTTTTGTTGATAAGCAATCCGGTAAGGATTTTGACCGCCCCCAATATCAAGCTATGAAGCAAGTTATCAGGGCGGGTGATGTAATTTACATTGATGCACTAGACAGACTAGGGCGAGATTATGATGGTATATTAACAGAATGGAAACGTATTACAAGAGAATTGAATGCTGATATAGTTATCCTCGAAAATGAAACCTTGTTTGATTCAAGAAAATTCAAGGCTATGGGTGATATTGGTAAGTTAATGGAAGATCAATTCTTATCTATGCTGTCCTATGTGGCTGAACAAGAACGGAAAAAGATCAAGCAACGTCAAGCCGAGGGGATAGCACTTGCTAAGTCAGAGTGTAGGCCATACGGTAGACCGAGAGTAGAGGTAGATGAATCTTTCAAGGATATATATACTAGCTGGAAGAATGGCGAAATAACAGCGGTAAAAGCAATGGAACTATCAGGACTAAAGAAAGTGACCTTCTATGCACGTGTTAAAGAGATTGAAGGTAGGCATAAATAGAGCAGAGTGTCGAATGTAATAATATTTAGTCGAGTACACCTATAAGATATTAATGCAAGTATTTCCGCTGACCTTAGTGTTGGCGGTTTTTACTTTGGGGGTTATTATTATGCCTAGGCTGCTAATTACTATATTATTTTGTAAGTATAGAGGTTTTTCTTTCTTTATCTAGAAATTTACAGTATATTATTTTGTTAGAGAGGGAAGGCATTATGAAGAATTTATTTCCTGGGTATTACAATCCGAGTAAAAAAGAATTTGATACCATGTGGCAAAATGGATTATTTATTTTTGATGCTAATGTTTTACTTGATATTTATAGGTACTCAGATGAAACATCTGCGGCATTACTTAACATATTTGAAACATTATCAGATAAAGTTTGGATACCATATCAAGCAGCAGCAGAATATCATAAAAACTTATCTAATGTGATTGCAACAGAGGCTAAATCATATACAAAGGCAAGTAAAAATGTTTCGGATTTGCTAGAAGTTTTCACTACCAAGCGCGGACATCCTTTTTTGGACGAGAGTTTATATGTAGAAATTCAACAGGTTTTTAATAAACTTAATAATGAGTTAGTAAAAAAGCAAGATAATATGACATCGATGTTAACTGAAAATCCACTTAAGGAAAGATTAGCTTCTATTCTTAGTGGTAAAATTGGGCACAAATTTTCCCCTGAAGAGCTTGAACAAATTTATAAGGATGGAGAAAAACGATATTTAGACAAGATACCCCCTGGCTTTGCAGATGCAAAAGACAAAAGCGGTAATGATAAATATGGCGATTTAGTTTTTTGGAAGGAAGTCTTAAAAAAAGCTGAATTGGTAGATGTGCCGATATTTGTTATTACAGGTGATGTTAAAGAAGATTGGTTTCTAAAGGAAATGGGAAGAATTATTAGTCCAAGACCGGAACTTATAGCGGAAGCTAAAAGCGTAAAAGATATTTCGTTCTATATCTATTCAACTCATACTTTTTTTGAGTATGCTAAAAAGTATCTAGATCCTGATATTAAACAGGATTCTATAGATGAAGTCAAAGAATTTGAACGTGTAGTAGTAAATAATGAAGAAATGAATAATCGTAAAGCGAAAGTCGACGAATATCAAAGAAATCTTTATGAGCTACTAAAATCGTATAATTGTAGTAAATCCAATTTTGCTGAATTAACAGGGTTATACCAAAATCAAGGATTCAATAAATGGCTAGAAGCTAATGGTCATTTGGAAAAAAGTGAATTAATAAATTTATTTGAAGTTTTAAATAGTGAGTTCAATTACAAAAATATATGGGAATCTTTCAATTGTAATAGAGAAATGGTTGTGCCAACCGGGCATGTACCAAGCGGGGTTAAGTCAAGAAAAGATGATTCAAATAGAAGTGAAGAGTGATATCCTTGTTCCTTGTAGTTGAGTTTGTATCTTTTTATTTATAGTAGGTAAATAACAATAGTCCATTTTTAGAAGGGTTTGCAGAAATGCAGACCTTTCTGTTTTTAATGAAATGTAAATCAAAATAATAGCATGATGCACTATTATTTGTCACATAAAAGGGAAATAAAGGAATTCGTAGAAATGTGGTAATAAATAATTAATTATAAAAGATAGGGGAGAGTTTAACATGAGGAACAATGTTAAAATGACCGATGGACGAAAGCGAAAAGCTATTGAGTTGATTGACACACTCCAAGAATTATATCCGCTTGCATTTCCTAAAAACCCTTTAGATAAAGTTCCTTTAGCAATAGGAATTACTGAACAATTATTTGAGATCAAAGATGAACTGGGTGTAAGCAAAAAGATAATTCAAGTTGCTATGGATTTATGGTGTACTGGTCTTAGATATAAAAATGCTCTTAAGAATATTGGTTCTCCTAGATATAATCTTGATGGTAGTCAATCGGGTCATGTAATTGATTATAAAGGAATGCTCAATTTAGTAATAAAGCTGACTAGCAAGGTTGTAACACGTCATAGAAACGGAACAGCAACATTGTTGATTAATGCTGATGATCTAAAATTAGTTGAGTCTTTAACAAAAAAGGATAAGAGGATAAAAACTAACTAGTGTAGGAATATAAATGCATACAAATATAACAACAGCCTGTACAGTATCAATCTGTACAGGCTTATTTTAATCCTATTAAAACGGGCTATTTCCTCAGTAAATCGTTTGGGGTGCAATCAAGCGCAGAGCAAATTTTATCTAATGTATCAAACTTTATTCCATCTGTTTTGTTATTAACTAAATCATAAATACCCTTTTGGCTTATCCCTGTTTCTTTCATAAGCCAATAAACACTCTTATTTCTCTCGCTAAGATATTCTTTTAATATTATCTTCATATAACTCGCATCACCTCTTTATTTCATTTCTTTACTATTAGTATAGTATATGTATTGCACGGCAGCAATATTGATAGTATACTATACATATAAAGGAGGTTGAAATATGTTAAAGGCATACAAACAAAAGCCCTCACCTGCTACTAACAGGTAAAGGCTAAACAGGAATCCTTTAGAGTCGGACAAACCCTGTCATGTTTGATTTTATCACATAGGCAGGGCAATAATCAAACATAGGGAGAGGATTAATTATGATAAAAGATACTGAATATGTTTTATATGATCTTAAGGGTAAAATAAAATGGTTATTCTTTGGTGGAATATTCGCTGTAGCCCCTGAGTGTAAAGAAGAATTCCTTTCATTTCATCTTACTGCTATTATGCTAGGGGGCAAGTAACATGACAAAATATGAAATTGTTGATTTTGATGGATATGTACTGTGGGCAATGAGAGACGATGGTAAGTATGCGGTTGATCCATTATATTTAGATAAATTTAAAGAAGAATTCACTGATGCAGTAGAGGTGGCAGTATGATTAAACCTTTTAAACTCCAAATTGAAGACCCTAGACTCAACGCGAAAATAGACGCTATGGCAAATGAATGGCAGATCACGCCAGATGAAGCTGCCAACCTGATAATTAAACTTAGTATTGGACAAGTGATTGAAGATCATGCAAGGAGTAAAGCTACATAGGCAGGAGAGGAATACTCCTGCTTTTTTATTGCTCAGTTAATAAAGTCATTGGACTTTTTTCAAAACCATTATTTCCAATTCTTAATACACGATCGTAATAAAACTGTGATAAAGTAGATTGGGGACAATTAAAATCTCTTTTAAAACCAGTAACATTCCAGTTGTTAGATAAATACCGCTCACCTTTTTTCTGACAATTACTTATAACAATATTTCCGGCATGCTTCTTTGTTAATTTATTTTCCAAGTAAAATTTACTGGTATCTGCAACACTTTTAAAGATTATCGCAAAAACTTGAGAAGTGGAATAGCTATCTAATAGATCGTAAAATATACTAGTAGTTTTTTCGGCGATAATACAACTAAAACCCACTTTCCCCACACTATATAATAAATATTCTATGCATTCTTGAAAGGCTATTTCCTTCCATAAATTATAAAATTCTTGAGGTAAATAACCTGAAAAATCTATCTCGCTTGGTTGAGTAAGTTGGTTCAATGTTTGTAATCTATAATTATCCGAACATACATTAACATGGTAGAATACTTTATTTAAATTGAATGTATCTGGATATTTAATTTCTTCACGTTCGACAAAAGCATTTAATGGTGATTCGGGATGTACCAAAATGATATTATTATGATATAAGTTTTTAAGTATCTCTAAGTCAAATGTCGCATTGGGTGACAACTTACCCTTTTGGAGTTCTAATGATTTAATATAGGCGTAGTCTTCTTCCAGTCCATTGCGTAGTAGTGTGCCAACCAGTACTCTTTCCCGCAAGGACAAGGATACTAAATCGCGTGTATTAGTATCGTTAATGACATAGGTGTTTCTGATTAATTCTCTTTTTAGCTTTTCCTCTGCCTGAAGGAGAATTTCTCTAGTAGCTACACATTGCGAGCATTTACAGTCTGACGAGTCTTGATGTTTACAATTTGGACAATAAATTTCTTCTTTTACCCAAGAGTAGGTTCGGGATTTTCTGGTACTAATCATGTGTAAATTACAGTGGGGACAAGTTTGATCGTAATGAATTAAAGGTGGAAATAATCCTACAAGCTTGGACGTGGATATACTAAGTTCATATTCATTAATAAGATTTGAAATTTTTTCTCCAGCGTAGTACCTTTCAATAAGTGCTTCAATCTGTTCAACGGTTAAATGTTCAAGTGTTGCGTGTTTTTGGTTAATATCCATATAAAACAACTGCCTTTATATCTAATATTTTGCTAATATTACTAATTATACGCCATTAATTTACATTAGTCCTACCTGTGGTGTTACGCTGTGCCAGTTTATAGATTGAACATATAAAATAAAAAGCAACCTCCATATTTGAGTTCTAAGAGGTTTTATTATGTAGGCGTGATAGTTTGTATGGGCCATAGTTCTTAGAGTATAAGGGATTTTATAGCGGGGGATAATACTCCTGCTATTTCTAATTTAATAGAATAATTTGGAGAAACAGGAGGGAATTAGTAAATAATACCGAAGCTATATGGGTAATCGCGGAAAAATTAATAACGATTGATAATAAGGGGGAAATTTTTTGAGTTTATCAAATACTAATAAATTAAGCGAAGCAATTATAGAAAATAGAGTAAAGCAATTAAATTTAACTATTGATACTTTGCGTCCATTATTTAAACCTAATAGTCACATATTAAGAAGATTTAGAGGAATAAAATTATTATTACAGAATAGTAATTTTAGAGATTCACAAGTTCTAGGGAATTTAGAAGAGGCCCTTAACGGTATTCGGAAAAAAGAGAGAGAAAAAGAATTAGATGAAGCAGAAAAAAGACAATTAGATAGAGACATTAATGCTTTTATTGAATGGTCAGACTATTATATTATGAAATTAAACAAAGAATTAAATCAGTTTTCTTATAATGATAAAATAAAATTTAATGAGAATAATAACATTAACGCTAAATTATCATTAGTAGAATCAAGTATTGATAACTTATTGGAACATACGGAAGATCGAATTATAAGATTAGAAAACAATAGACAAAAATTATTTAATGAATCGGAAATAGAGCGAAACAAACAATTACAAGAAACGATTAATACCTTAAAAATAGCGTATGATAGAAGTGTCCAAGATATTAGTAAGCTGAAAACACAAGCCGATAAACTGGTAAATGTTATGTCGAGTGGTGGAATGTCAGAAAAATATCGTGAAAATGCTGATTTAGAAAGAGAAGATCTAAAAACGTGGAGAAATGTTGCAGCTTTATCATTTGGAGGATTAGTAATTTTTTCAGTAGTGTCTTTTATAACATGTAATTATTTGGGACAAGAAGCGCAAGTTAGTTGGCAATTGCTATTGTCACGTTTATTTGTAGCATCAACATTTGCTATATTGGGGACATATGCTGCTAGTCAAGCAAATAGGCATCATAAAATAGAAGTGACAAATCGACAAATTCAAATGGAATTAGCATCAATAGACTTATATTTAGCAGGTTTACCCAATCCTACTGTAGAGAAAATTAAAGAAAAGTTAGCCGATCGTTATTTTGGTCAATTTAGCAATTATGAGATAAAAGATGAGCATCCAATTCCGTATATTGAATTAATAAGAGAAGCATTGGGAAAAGTAGATTTAAAGCAATTCAAAGAAATACTGGAAAAAACAGATTTAAAACGGTTGCTGGAAATACTACCGGATAAAGCTAAATCAACAGCTAAGTAAAACAATTTTAAATAAGAAAGCAAAATTTTAATAACCTCTATATATTTGCTTTTTAAAAGGTTAATTTTAACTGGTAAGGTTGTTTACCTCAGACAAAATACAAGTAGCGTATAAGGTTTAATCTCTTTACGTATGATGATATGGTATCAATAGGATGTACATAATATAAAATCAATATAAGGTACAATATGACTTGTCCCTTATCAGTTGAATAATTGTAGTAATACCAACACCTTGAAGGTAAAAAGTTGTCCCTTAAACTGTCCCTTACTGTTTGCAAATGTCCCTTATTATTCGCAAATGACTACAAAGAGAAAAGTGTATAAACCTATTAAAAACAGGGGTTCGCAAGCATAATGAAACGTAAACAAAGTCACTTAACCAGACTCTTAATCAGTAGGTTCGGGGTTCGATTCCCCGGTGTGTCACCAGTAAATTCAAGCCTTCGCAGATATGCGGGGGCTTTTCTTATATAAAGTGGGGCTTTTTTTGGGTCTTATTAGCAGGCTATTTAGCCTACTTTTTTGTTTGTCTTTTATTTATTGGGGGTGGATTGTTATGCGGAAATATATAAACACAGGAAATGATGGAGGATTTTGCGGAAAAGTTTAGTGAATCGTTGCAAGTCGCTGGCTTGTTGTTGTTTTATACAATCACCTCCTAACCGTAGTATTTACGCTTGGCAATTGAGATATTCAGGGTTAGATGCCCTGGGATGGATGGAATAAAACATTTATAGTTATCCATTTAATTACACCATGAGAAAGAGAAGAAGCGACATTAAATGAGAATAGATTATTTATGTAATTTACACTAAATTGCCCAAGCTATAAGCTTGGGCAAAAGATCAGGTGTTAATGATATCTCATACGATGCATGAGCTTAGAACCAAGATAGATAAGGGCTCCAGCTGTCACAATCATACCTAGCTTTGATCCCATCATGCTGTTCATATCTTCCATCATATGTGACTTATTTTTGTGATGCCGATGATGACAAAACATAATTAACACCCCCTCAAAATATAGCTTTTCCTTTATAAAACATTGAGATTCTAAGAAATTTATGGAATATTAAATAAATATGTTAGATAGGCTATAGAGTGAAATTTATGGAATTGAGTGTGTGTTTCTTGACAAAAGTAGCAGATGGGATTATACTTTCTTCGTAAATAAGAATATCTTACTACTTCGCATAATATGTATGAATAGAAGGAGATTGTAAAAATGCATTGGAGGTCTTTTACAGCTGGAGCCGTGCTAGTATTAGTAGTTATGGCAATTGGCTATATGTTTTTTCTAGAACCAAAAGAGACCTCATCTCATTCTTCCACTGAACCAATAGAAACAGCCATTCCTTTTGATGCAGTAACAATTACGCCATTGCGCGTTATTTATGGAACAGAAGTTCCTTTTGAAGGCAAGGTAGAATTACGACAAGCGATTGCCGGTAATTTTGCAAAGAAATTAATTGTTGTTAACTTTCAAGCTGCAGGAGAGCATGCTGATAAATCCAAGATTAATATAGTATGGGAGAATGGTGAGGTTGAAACTATTTATCCTGGAACCAAGGATAGAGTTTTTCCGCCTGAAAGACGAGCTACTCAAGTAACTGTCATGGGGTATAGTGTACATGAAAGGCGTATTTTTCAAGATTCGAACCGTAAGGGTAAGCTGACTTGGGAAATTCATTATGAACCAATGGAAAAATGATGCTTATAAATATAAAAAATAATAAAAGAATGCTTCTAATCCTCTACTAATCTTAAGTGGAGGATTTTTCTATCAAAAAGATATTGTGAAGGGAAAAACAGGGGGGATGACGGAGAATTAGTATGCTTTGCTCTACAAAGCTCTACAAAGCTCTATTATTAAGAGGAGGTAATATGCTATGAAAATTATAGGTATAACCAATGTAGGCAAGTTTTTGGAAGTGCTTGATAAGTGTACAGGGAAAATTGAATTAATTACGTCTGAAGGGGATCGATTAAACTTAAGATCAAAATTATGCCAGTATGTTGCATTATCTAAAATTTTTAGTGAAGCCAAAATAGATGAAATTGAAATTATTGCTTCCGAACCAGAAGATACTAAATTGCTTTTAGAGTATTTAATCAGAGGGTAACTAATTTATGATACATTCATAAAGTGGGATTAACTAAGGCATTATAAGATAATTGGTGAAGGCTAAGAGAGAGTTTTTAATAACTGTCTTTTAGCTTTTATTGCTCTTAAAAGAAATTCAAAATTTCATAGAAGAAATCATAAAAAAGGGAAATAGGTATTTTTTTAGAATTACTTCTCAATAGAAATATAGGAATTTATTGAAAGTATAGCAGTAGCTAAATGACTAACAGTCTAAATATAGAGGACTGTTAGTCATTTAATAACAAAGGAGGATATCATGTTATCGCAACAAGCTTGGATTGCCTTGGTTCTATTTCTTATAGCTTATGCAATTATTGTTTCAGAGAAAATTCATAGAACAAAGATCGCCCTTATAGGTGCTATTCTGGTTCTACTGTTTAAAATTATGTCCCAAGAAGAAGCCATTAAGATGATTGATTTTAATACGATTGGTCTTTTAATTGGTATGATGATCATTGTGGCTATTACCAGCAAAACAGGGTTATTTCAATATATGGCTGTAAAGTCTGCCAAAATGGTAGGGGGTGATCCATTAAAAATTTTGGTGGTTTTCTTCAGTATTACAGCAGTTTGTTCTGCTCTCCTTGATAATGTAACAACGGTTTTGCTATTCACTAGCGTAACCTTTGCAATTAGTGATTTACTACAAATAAACCCTATTCCCTATCTTATCGCAGAAATATTAGCATCTAACATTGGCGGGACAGCTACATTAATTGGCGACCCACCTAATATCATGATCGGCAGTGCAACAGGTTTAGGCTTTAATGACTTTATCGTGAACTTATTTGTGCCTATCTTTATCATAAGTATTGTGACTTGCTTGGCACTCTTTTTATTGTACCGAAAACAGATGGAAATCTCCCCACAACAAAAGCAGAGTATCATGACCTTAGAAGAATCCTCCTTTCTGATTGACATACCCCTAATGAAAAAGTGCGTGGCTATTTTGTGCTTGACAATTATTGGATTTATAGTACATCAGACGCTTCACTTAAACTCTGCCACAGTGGCTATGGCTGGTGCTGCAATATTGCTATTGGTAGGAGGACTAGATCCAGAAGAAGTCTTTAAGGAAATAGAATGGAATACGATTTTCTTTTTTATTGGATTGTTTATACTAGTAGGAGGCCTTGAAATTACAGGTATCATTAGTATGGTAGCTCACTGGGCTATGAATGTAACTCAGGGTAATACCATTCTGATGCACGTTCTCATTCTCTGGTTATCTGCTATTGGCTCTGCATTTGTCGATAATATTCCTTTTGTGGCTACTATGATTCCTTTAATAAAATCCATGGGGGAAATAGGTAATATGGATGTTACTTCCCTATGGTGGACCTTATCATTGGGGGCTTGCCTTGGAGGGAACGGCACGCTAATCGGTGCCTCTGCCAATGTGGTGGTATCTAGTTTAGCAGCTGCTCATGGTCGTCCTATTTCCTTTGTTAGTTACATGAAGATTGCCTTTCCTCTCATGATAATATCAATTATAATTGCAAATATTTATATTTATTTAGCTTACTTACAGTAATAAACTCTTGCATTTCTAATAATTATAAAATATATTTTGTAATAAGGGGCAGGAATTTAATAGTATATAATAGAAGGATATAGTAAAATTCACTTAATTTGCGAAAAAAACCATGCATTAAATTATTAAGAAAGATACAAGTTATATCATTCTAAAGAACCAAAATTACCTATGATTGGATATTTTTTTAGAACAGAATATAGTGTCGTTTCTTCTACTGGTAGTTGAGTTAGAAGAAACGTTAAAGGTGGAGTCTGTCAAAGCAGGCTCCACTTTGCTTTTTTCTCTTTTTACAAAATAATGGTGAATATCTTGAACAATATTCATTGGCAAAGATAATAGCTCATATTAAGTTCTAATGTGTCTATTTTTGCTTAAACCCATACCTGCTCTCTATCATTACAAAAGATAGAGAATTACAATAGTAGGTTGAATGAATTGTGAAAAGGTAATGGAAAGGTGAAGATACTATGAGGACAAAGAAGCCTTTATTTAGTTTGCAGACAAAGATTGCAGTGTTTGCCTGTATTGTTGTTGCTCTGGCTTTATTAGTGGCAGACGTTATTATTAATGAAAAAATTTCGGATAATGCTGGTATCGATGCATCCAAAGAAGCGATAGAAATTGCTCGCATTGTTGCGAATTCTGCAGTGGTAATCGAAGGACTAAATGGAAAAAGGGATGAAAAAGAAATCCAGGCATTTACCGAAAAAATTCTTACCATAAGTGATGTTCGATTTATTACCGTGATGGATATGAATCGAGTACGAAAGTCTCATCCGAATGCAAGTAAAATAGGGGAATATTATGAAGAAGATGATGCAGATCCTGTATTTGAGGGGCGTGAGAATACATCTATTAATAGCGGTTCATTGGGGATTTCTCTGCGAGCCTTTTCACCAATAATTGCGGATGATGGTAAACAAGTAGGGGTCGTTCTTGTAGGAATTATGGTAGAGAGTGTACAAGCCACAATACAGGATAATAGAGTGGGTATTTATATTGGTGTTGGCGTCGGAATGTTAGTAGGAGTGCTGGGAGCGTTACTATTGGCTAGAAATATAAAGAAAATTATGTTTGGCTTAGAACCTTTTGCAATTGCCAAAATATTTGAAGAACGTAGTGCAATGCTGCAATCCGTGCGGGAAGGTATTCTGGCTGTTGATAAAGACTCCTATTTGACAGTTGCTAATGAGGAGGCTATTAGGCTCTTTCACCGAGCAGGTATTACTGGTAATCCTATTGGAAAAAAGGTAGATGAATATGTCCCCAATACAAGGTTACAAAACCTTCTAAGGACAGGTGAGGCAGAGTTAGATCAAGAGCAAGATCTAAATGGAATTATAATTTTAGCTAATCGTATTCCAATAATAGTAGATGGCGAAATAGTAGGAGCCATTGCTACCTTTCGGGATAAAACAGAAATCAGGCAATTAGCGGAAAAACTGACAGGTGTTAGAATTTATGCTGAGGCATTAAGATCTCAAGCACACGAGTTTATGAATAAATTGCATGTTATCCTAGGTATGATTCGCATGGGTTATTATGATCGTTTGAATCTATACATAGATCAAATTGCTCATCAGTATCAGGTTGAAGTTGGTTCTGTTGTTAGAAAGATTAAGGATCCTGTATTAGCAGGATTTTTGTTAGGCAAATTAAGCTTGGCTAGAGAAGCAGGTGTGGAAATGAAATTATGTGAGACTAGCTTTTTACCCGAGCCAGCGACTCCCGAGGTCGTTCATGAATTAATCACCATCATTGGTAATTTAATAAATAATGCGTTAGATGCAGTAGAAAAATCAATGTCTAAGGAGATTGGAGTTAATTTCTCCTATGTTAGTAATGCATTAACAATTGAGGTGAGTGACACTGGACAGGGAATGGATGAGGAAACAAAAAGTAATATTTTTGTTAAAGGATATTCTACTAAGGGAAGTGAGCGAGGACTTGGATTGCACCTCACTCAGCGAAGCATAGAGCGGTTGGACGGTGAAATCAGTGTAGTTTCAGAGGTGGGAAGAGGTTCATTGTTTAAAGTGATTGTACATTACTGGACTAAGGAGGGATATATTGATTAAGGTTATGATTGTAGAAGATGATCCTATGGTGGCAGAATTTAATAAGCGTTATTTAGAACTGGTGGAAGGATTTCATTTGCAAGCGATAGTTCATTCTGTTAATGAAGCATTTAAAGTATTGGACCAAAACGAAATTGACTTAATTTTGCTAGATATTTTTATGCCAGGCATGAACGGTTTGGAGTTCTTAACTAACCTTAGACAGGTAGGGAAAGGCGTTGATGTTATAGTTATTACAGCTGCTTGTGATAACTATAATATAAAAAAAGCATTACGTTTTGGAGCAGTAGATTATATCATTAAACCTTTTGAATTTGAGCGTCTTAATTCTGCATTATTAGCATATAAAGGGCTAGTAGACTTAATGGAAGAGCAGGATGTACTGAATCAGTTAGAACTGGATCAGTGCGTATTATATAAGGAACCACCAGTAGCGGCAAAATTGCCAAAAGGTGTTGATAGAAATACGTTAAATGTAATATGGCAAAAGATTCAGGAGCTAGGTAAAAGTGCTTTTTCAACGGAGGAAATAGCCAGTCAAATTGGTGTTTCTCGTGTATCAATGCGCAAATACTTGGAATTTTTAAGACAAATAGGAGCATTAAAACTAGAGCTGATCTATGGAACTGTGGGAAGACCCATTTATAAATATAAGTGTATCCATTCTGTAAATAATTTTATAACACGCTATTTATAACCAAGATGTATAGTACAAAGGTATTATTTTTAATTATTCATATAGTACTTATTAAGGACTCATGTAACAAGTGTATGTAAGTAGCTAGACAATAACCGGCCGAAAGGTCGGTTTTTTGGTTACTTTAATTACTATATTAACTTTAATTACAGAGTCGTTTAAAAAGTTAGATTATATATATAATTATCATAATGTTTAGTATATTTTAAATAGCTTCATTAATATAGCAATTATTACAATATAACTATTAAAAAGGAGGATCATTGTTCGTATTCAGGAGTAAAAAGGATATGTGGAGGTGTAATCATTGTCTACAACACTTGAAAAACTTGATGAAATGAATAAAAGAACGCAGCAAGTTATGGCTGGTGGTGGTACGAAACGTATTGATAAGCAGCATGCTTTAGGAAAAATGACTGCTCGTGAGCGTATTGAAAAGCTACTTGATGCCAATACCTTTATGGAACTGGACCGCTTTGTAACCCATCGTTGTACAAATTTTGGCATGGAGGAAGAAGAAGCTCCAGGTGAAGGCGTTGTAACAGGTTATGGTACCATAGAAGGTCGCTTAGTATATATTTTTGCCCAAGATTTTACCGTAGTCGGTGGTTCCCTTGGCGAAATGCATGCAGCGAAAATTTGCAAAGTGCAGGAATTAGCCATGAAAATGGGGGTACCGATTATTGGTATTAATGATTCAGGTGGTGCACGTATTCAAGAAGCAGTAGATGCATTATCAGGTTACGGCAAGATTTTTTATAAAAATACCTTGGCTTCTGGTGTTATTCCTCAAATTTCAGCGATCATGGGTCCTTGTGCTGGGGGTGCTGTATATTCTCCTGCTCTAACCGATTTTATTTATATGGTTAAAAACACAAGTCAAATGTTTATTACTGGTCCGCAGGTAATTAAAACAGTAACAGGTGAGGAAGTAAGTGCAGAAGAACTTGGGGGAGCTATGACTCACAATGCGACTTCTGGAGTAGCCCATTTCATTGCAGAAAATGATACTGATTGCCTTGAGCAAATTCGAAGGCTTATCAGTTTTCTTCCTAGCAATAATTTAGATGGGTCACCTGTTGTAGATTCTAGTGACGATCCTTCCCGTGTAGAAGAAGATTTAAATACAATCATTCCTGATAATTCCAACCAATCCTATGATATGAAAGAGATTATTGCAAAGATTGTTGATAATGGAGATTTTTATGAAGTGCAGCCTTACTATGCAGCCAATCTGATTACTACCTTTGCTCGTCTAGATGGGCAAACCATTGGTATTATAGCGAATCAGCCAAAAGTAATGGCAGGGTGCTTGGATATTAATGCTTCAGATAAGTCTTCTCGATTCATTCGCTTTTGCGATGCCTTCAATATTCCGCTACTAAATCTTGTAGATGTTCCTGGTTTTTTACCTGGAACCAATCAAGAATACGGCGGTATCATTCGTCATGGTGCCAAAATGCTATATGCTTACTCAGAAGCAACTGTACCTAAAGTAACTCTTGTCGTTCGCAAAGCTTATGGCGGTTCCTATCTTGCCATGTGTTCTCGTGACCTAGGAGCCGACCAAGTCATTGCCTGGCCCACAGCTGAAATTGCTGTTATGGGTCCTGCGGGAGCAGCTAACATTATATTTAAAAAAGATCCAGATATTAAAGCCAAAACTGATGAGTATGTGAAGAACTTTGCAACTCCCTATCAAGCAGCCAAACGTGGTTTTGTAGATATGATTATAGCACCCCAAGAAACACGGCCCGTACTGATTAGTACTTTTAGTATGCTTGCCTCAAAGCGTGAAGGCCGTCCTGCCAAGCGTCATGGTAATTTTCCTGTGTAAAAACGATAGTGCGAAAAAAGACGGAGGTGACATCAATGGGCCAACCAGTTACAACGAATCCTATCCTGATTGCCATCATTAATATGACAGTAGTATTTGCTGTTTTGTATGGACTAAGTTTAGTAGTTCAGCTAATTCAATTTATTGATCCTACCAAAAAAAAAAAGAGAGCTCAAGGGGAACCACAAGAGGGACTTGATGCTTTAGAAAAGGCGGTAACAACAGTTGCTGCTACAAGTGTGCTAGAAGAAGATTATGATGAGATGATGATTTTATTTACTGCAGCTATTGCAGCATATGGTTATAGTAATATGCGAGTTGTCTCAATTCGACAGGTAAATGGAAATATATGGTCTCAAACTGCTCGTATGGAAATGGTAAGTAGACGAAATCAGATGTTCTAATAAATGCATAAAGAATTAGGGAGGATGACAAATGAAAAAGTTTCAGATTACATTTAAGGGGCAAGTCTATGAGCTAGATGTTGAAGAAATTAGTGAAACAACTCCTGTTGTAGGGAAAACTGCTTCGGCAGCAGCTCCAACTTCTGCTCCTTTGGTGGCTCCAGCTTCAGCTCCGAAGGCTGCGCCGACCGTTGCCCCAGTTGGTGCTAAAACTGTATCAGCTCCTATGCCGGGAAAAATTTTGGCTGTAAATGTCAAGCAGGGTGATTCTGTTAAGCGGGGTGATGTAATATTTATCTTGGAAGCTATGAAAATGCAGAATGAAATTATGGCCAGCCAAGATGGAAAAATATCTGATATAAGTGTAAATGTAGGCCAAACCGTATCAACTGGTGACGTTTTAGCCATCCTTGGCTAGTGATGTAAGATATGCTACACATCTAAGGAACATAGGAGGAAAAAAGAATGGATGCATTTATTGTCTCTTTGCAGGCAGTATGGTCAGATAGCGGTTTAACCGCTTTTACTTCTGGCAATGCAATTATGATTGCAGTAGGAATCATTTTGCTATACTTGGCCTTTGCGAAAGGGTTTGAACCCTTACTCTTGTCTCCCATTGCGTTTGGTTGTATTTTAGCTAACTTTCCCAAAACAGGTTTTGAGACAGATCCAGGTTTAATGCAACTTATTAGTTTTGGTATTTCTCACGAGGTCTTCCCACCTCTTATTTTCTTAGGTGTAGGTGCGATGACTGATTTTGGTCCCTTGATTGCTCGTCCTTCTACTCTATTACTGGGCGCTGCTGCACAAATAGGTGTTTTTGTAGCCTTGATGGGTGCTATGGCTCTTGGCTTTAATGTACAAGAGGCTGCTGCAATCGGTATTATTGGTGGTGCAGACGGTCCAACAGCTATCTACTTAACCATGAAATTAGCACCACATCTACTAGGTGCTATCGCAGTTGCTGCTTATTCTTATATGTCCTTAGTACCTTTGATTCAACCGCCCATTATGAAATTATTGACCACAAAAAAAGAGCGGGAAATCGTAATGGATCAATTGCGCCCCGTCTCCAAGTTTGAGAAACTTGCTTTTCCAGTAGTTACGACTATTATTATTAGTTTATTACTGCCTCCAATTGCATCTCTGATGGGTATGCTTATGCTAGGAAATTTATTTCGTGAATCGGGAGTTACTGCCCGTCTAGCAGAAACTTCAGAAAATGCTCTTATTAACATTGTTACCATTTTCTTAGCAACAGGTACTGGTCTTACGATGAAAGCTGAAAACTTCCTAAATGTACAGACTATTATGATCATTGGTCTTGGTTTGGTAGCATTTGCTTTCGGTACTGCTGGTGGAGTGCTCTTTGGTAAAATCATGAATTACTTTAGTGGTGGCAAGATTAATCCCCTTATTGGCTCTGCTGGTGTTTCGGCAGTACCTATGGCTGCTCGTGTTAGCCAGGTAGTTGGTCAGCAAGCTAACCCTGGAAACTATCTATTGATGCATGCTATGGGGCCAAACGTAGCTGGTGTTATTGGTACTGCTGTTGCAGCGGGTACCATGTTGGCAATGCTTAAGTAGTGATAAAAATATAACCTTCTTCTACTATTAGTAAGTAAAAAATGGAGGGAAACTATATGTCACCTGCTGTAATAACACTAATTGTATTGGGTTTCGTTGCCTTATTGTTTGTGACTGAAGTGATTCCTTTGGCCATTACGGCTATTGGAGGTGCAATCATTCTGGGAATTATCGGAATTATTCCAATGAAAATGGTTTTCTCAGGGTTATCTAATTCTACCGTTGTCTTATTCGCAGGTATGTTTGTCATTGGAGCATCCATGTTTCATACTGGTTTAGCGCAAAAACTTGGTGAATCAGTTGTCCGTATTGCGGGGAGAAGTGAAAATGGCCTAATGCTCGGGACTATGGTTATTGCTGCGGCGATTTCCTCAGTATCATCGAATACAGGTACCACAGCTGCTTTAATGCCTGTTATTGTAGGTATTTGTAAGGTTGCAGAGATACCAGCCTCACGTCAACTTATGCCTCTAGCCTTTGGTGCAGGATTAGGCGGAATTATTACCCTGGTTGGTACACCTCCTAATATTATTGCTGCAGGAGCGTTAAAGGCAGCTGGTCTTGAGCCTTTCGGCTTTTTCGAATTTGCTTGGATTGGTATTCCACTAACGATCGCTGGCATTGCGTATATGATGTTTATTGGAAAACATTTGCTACCGAAGGCACATATTACTGGAGAACTGGTAATTGATGAAGAAGCAAAGCAGGAGGCAACGGCGGGTTCCACCGATCCTAAAAAAATGTGGATCACTGCATTGACTCTCATCGGTGTTGTTATTGTAATGGCTCTTGATTTAAAACAATTACCTCTTGAAATTGCAGCAGTTATTGGGGCTCTCATTCTTGTTCTTACTAAATGTTTAACAGAAAAGCAAGCCTATACAGGGATTGACTGGGTCACCATATTTTTGTTCGCAGGTATGATGCCGATTGCTACTGCTATGGAAACCAGTGGAGCGGGTAAATTGATTGCCGATCAAGTCGTTAGTATTTTAGGCGGTAATCCTAGCCCATTGTTTGTAACAGCAATATTGTTCTTATTGTCCGGTGGATTAACCCAAATCATGTCCAATACTGCATGTACAGCCTTGTTAGCACCCATTGGTATTTCCATTGCTAAAGGGTTAGGTGCTAGTCCTCATGCAGTACTTATGGCGATTGCAGTTGCATCCTCTTGCGCATTTTCGACTCCTGTAGGTACTCCACCAAATACATTGGTGCTTGGACCTGGTGGTTATAAATTTATGGACTATGTAAAAGCTGGTACGGGTCTTGTGGTTGTTTGCTTTATCGTATCCATTATTATCATCCCAATGGTATGGCCATTTTTCCCTAAGTAAGTTAGGGGATAGAAAGGTGGTGTTCTGATGGCAGAGATGGATCAAGTGGTTAGAATTTTATCAGCTTTCTTTACTGCCTTAGTTATAATTTACGTCATTGCCAAGATAGTTGGCGAAGACAGAAAAGCCACATGGTTTAAAAAACGAACGCGCTCTACAATCTTTACTCGTAGGGGAGTGTTAGGTGAAACATGGCATTTTGGTGTTCCGTGTAAATGGCAAGGATTTGTGGTTAGTTTCTTAATGTTTAGTATTATCGGTGTTGTAAGTTATATTATGATTTTTGCAGTATAGTCTTTAACAATTGAAAATGGCCTTTCCTATAGAATATAGGTGTATTACATGGTGGAGCCTGTCAACAAGGCACCACCATGTTTTTTTGCATGTTTTATAGGTAAGTATTATAGATGCTAATTTTAGTAGGAGATGAAGTGTAGGAGGTGATAAATCAGATAGAGTGTGCAGTTCTAAAATTACAAATAGGGAGGTATTTTGGTATGGATATCAAAGATCGTGTGCGTAACGAAGCGTATCATGGAAAAATTGTAAGCGCAAAAGAAGCAGCGTCAGTTATTAAGCCGGGAATGAACATTGGAACTAGCGGATTTACTCCCTCTGGTTATCCTAAAGCGGTACCGTTGGCTCTAGCTGAAAGAATCAAAAAAGAACATTTCCAAATTAACCTTTGGACTGGTGCATCCGTTGGAAAAGAATTAGATGGTGCTTTAGCTGCAGTAAATGGTATTAATAAACGTTTACCGTATCAAACGGATAATGAAATTCGTAAGTCACTGAATTCAGGTGGCGTAAAATACTGTGATTTACATTTAAGCCACACCGCTCAAATGTCTAGATATGGCTTTTTAGGCGGTAAAGTGGATGTAGCCATTGTTGAGGCTTGTGCAATTACCGAAGAAGGACACATCATTCCTACCACATCCATGGGTAATTCAGCATCCTTTGTGCAAAGTGCTGACATTGTAATCGTAGAAGTTAATACAAGCCAGCCCCTAGCCTTAGAAGGAATGCATGATGTATATGTTCCAATGGACCCTCCTCATCGTCTGCCCATTCCGATTGTGAAAGTAGATGATCGTGTTGGTACTCCATATATTCCTTGTGGCTGGGATAAATTAACATACATTGTTCCTTGTGACATTCGTGATGACGTTCGTAATTTAGCACCAATCGATGATGATGCTAGAGCTATGAGTGCGCTTTTTATTAACTTCCTAAAAGCGGATATTGCAGCTGGACGTATGCCAAAAGGACTGTTGCCTTTGCAATCTGGTGTAGGTTCCGTTGCGAATGCAGTAGTGAGTGGCTTTGTTGAATCTGAATTTACAAACTTAGAAGTATATACAGAAGTAATTCAAGACGGGATGCTGGATTTGGCAGATGCTGGAAAACTTAAGTTTGCTTCTGGTACTTCCTTCTCACCATCACCAGCTGGATTAGAAAGATTTTACGAAAATATTGATACATACCGTAATATCATGATGCTGCGTCCACAAGAAATTGCCAATAGTCCTGAAATTGCCAGACGTCTTGGAATTATTGCTATGAATACAGCGATTGAATTTGATATTTATGGGAATGTGAATTCGACTCATATTATGGGTACGAAAATGATGAATGGTATTGGTGGGTCAGGAGACTTTGCTCGTAATGGTTATTTAACCTGCTTCTTTAGCACATCAACGGCTAAAGGTGGCGCCATTTCATCCATCGTTCCTATGGTTTCTCATGTGGATCATACAGAGCATGATGTTGATATATTTGTTACCGAATTGGGTGTTGCCGATGTCCGTGGACTAAGTCCTAAAGAACGGGCTCGAGTCATTATAGAAAATTGTGCTCATCCAGACTATAAGCCTATGCTTATGGATTATCTAGAAAGAGCCGAAAAAGCCACAAAATGTGCGCAAACACCACATATTTTAACAGAAGCACTTTCATGGCATACCCGGTTTATTGAGACCGGTACCATGAAGAAGTAGTAAAGGAGGATTATTAGTATGGATAATGAGAGCTTAAAATTAAAAGTGGCAGAGTATACTGCCAAAGTAGAAAAAGCAAGTGCCAAATTCCCAGAACGTAAAAACTTGGAGTATAACCGATTGTATACTCCATTAGACCTTGAGGGACAAGACTATGAAAGGGATTTAGGGTTACCAGGATCCTATCCATTTACCCGTGGTGTGCAACCTACTATGTATCGCGGTCGTTTTTGGACCATGCGTATGTATGCTGGTTTCTCTACTGCTGAAGAATCTAACAAACGTTATCGTTACCTTTTAGAGTCTGGTAGCACAGGTCTTTCCTGCGCCTTTGACTTACCAACCCAAATCGGTTATGACTCTGATGATATCATCTCCGAAGGTGAAGTAGGTAAAGTGGGTGTAGCCATTGACTCCTTGGCTGATATGGAAATTTTGTTTGATCAAATCGATTTAGGCAAAGTATCCACCTCTATGACCATTAATGCGCCTGCTTCTGTTTTACTTGCCATGTATATTGCTGTTGCAGAGAAAAATGGTATTGGACCTGAAAAATTAAATGGTACCATTCAAAATGATATTTTGAAAGAGTATGCAGCTCGCGGTACTTATATTTTCCCTCCAAAACCATCCATGCGTTTGATTACCAATATCTTTGAATATTGCTCCAAGAATGTACCAAATTGGAATACCATCTCCATTTCTGGTTACCACATTCGTGAAGCAGGCTCCACTGCAGCGCAAGAAATTGCTTTCACCATTGCTGATGGTATTGCCTACTGTGAAGCAGCCATTAAAGCTGGCCTTGACGTAGATGATTTTGCTGGACGTTTATCTTTCTTCTGGAATGCACATAACAATGTATTAGAAGAAGTAGCTAAATTCCGCGCTTCTCGTCGTGTATGGGCAAAGATTATGAAAGAGCGTTTTGGCGCTAAGAATCCTAAATCTTGGATGCTTCGTGTACATACCCAAACTGCAGGTTCTATGCTAACTGCACAACAACCTGAAAATAATGTGGTACGTGTTGCTCTGCAAACAGCAGCTGCTGTAATGGGCGGTACTCAGTCCTTACACACTAATTCTAAGGATGAAGCATTAGCATTACCTACAGAAGATTCTGTACGTGTTGCACTTCGTACGCAACAAATCGTAGCGTATGAAAGCGGCTTAGCTGATGTAGTTGATCCTTTGGCAGGTTCCTACTATGTAGAAGCCATGACGAATCAGATTGAAGCAGAAGCTTTGAAATACATTCAAAAAATTGACGATATTGGCGGCGCAGTTGTAGCCATCGAAGAAGGCTACATCCAAAGAGAAATTCAAGATAGTGCTTACAAATGGCAAAAAGAAGTAGAAAACGACGAGCGTGTTATCGTTGGGGTAAATAAATTCCAAATCGAAGAAAAACCAATCGAAGGCCTCTTACGTGTAGATGCTTCTGTAGGCGAATTGCAAAAGAAAAAGCTTGCTGATCTTCGGGCAAACCGGGATAACGCTGCTGTAGGTGCAGCTCTTGCCAAATTAGAAGCAGCTTGCGCTGATGAAAGTGTCAACTTGATGCCAATCATCTTAGAAGCAGTTAAAACCTATGCAACACTTGGCGAAATTTGTGGCGTAATGCGTAAAGTCTTTGGTGAATACCAAGCGCATGCAACACTGTAAGAGGATAGGAGGAATAACCATGGAAAAACGTGTTAGAGTATTAGTAGCAAAACCAGGTTTGGATGGACATGATCGTGGAGCGAAAGTAGTAGCTCGTGCTTTGCGTGATGCTGGATTTGAGGTTATTTATACAGGCTTGCGTCAAACCCCAGAGCAAATTGCGGAAGCAGCTTTGCAAGAAGATGTGAATGTAATTGCTTTAAGCTTATTATCAGGTGCTCACAATCACTTGTTCCCACGCATTGTTGAATTAATTCGCGAAAAAGGTATGACGGATGTATTGATGATCGGTGGCGGCGTTATTCCTGATTCTGATATACCTGCTCTTAAAACAGCTGGCATTTCTGAAGTATTTACACCTGGTACATCAACCACTACCATCATTGATTATATTTATTCAAAAGTGAGCTAGAAAGAAGATTGAGGCTGTCTACTCTTTCGGTAGAGCACATAAGCAATCTATAAGGCGAAAATGTGCTCTATCAAAAAGAGAATTAAAGAATGATTGGATATTGGAGGATATATAGATGTTTAAAACATTGAAGGTAGACCATATTGGTATCGCCGTAAAAGATTTAGAACAGGCTAAGAAGTTTTATAGTGAAGTACTTGGCATGGAAGCGGCAGGCGAAGAAACTGTAGAACAACAAAAAGTAAGAGTTTGCTTTTATCCTTGCGGGGATAGTGAAATCGAACTTTTAGAATCTACTTCACCAGATGGTCCTATTGCTAGATTTATTGAGAAAAATGGCGAAGGTATACAACATATTGCATTGCGTGTAGATAACATTGAAGCAGCGATTGCTGATATGAAAGCTAAAAGCGTACGTATGATTGATGAAGCACCTCGTTATGGTGCAGGAGGAGCAGCAATTGCTTTTATTCATCCAAAAGCAACTGGCGGCATTTTGCTTGAGTTATCAGAACGTAAATAAACCTTAAAAGCAAAGCAGTAAATTATGGAGGTACAATATGACAACAGTTAAGGAAAAAATACAAGAGCTAAAACAACGTCAGAAAAAAATCAAAATGGGTGGCGGTCAAAAACGGATTGATAGTCAGCATGCTAAAGGTAAATTAACTGCTCGTGAACGCATTGCCATTTTGCTTGATGAAGGATCTTTCATAGAGCTGGACCAGTTTGTAGAACATCGCTGCACTAACTTTGGCATGGAGAAAGAAGAAGCTCCAGGTGAAGGTGTTGTAACAGGTTATGGTACGATTGATAACCGCCTAGTCTATGTATTTGCTCAGGATTTTACTGTAATCGGTGGCTCTCTTGGTGAGATGCATGCAGCGAAAATTTGTAAAGTACAAGAGTTAGCCATGAAGATGGGCGTACCGATTATTGGTATTAATGATTCAGGTGGTGCACGCATTCAAGAAGCGGTAGATGCATTAGCAGGTTATGGGAAGATCTTCTATCAAAATACCTTAGCGTCTGGCGTAATTCCTCAAATCTCAGTGATTATGGGACCTTGCGCAGGCGGTGCTGTGTACTCTCCTGCTCTAACTGACTTTATCTACATGGTTCGAAATACCAGTCAAATGTTTATTACTGGACCACAAGTTATTAAAACGGTAACAGGTGAAGAAGTAAGTGCAGAAGAGCTTGGGGGTGCCATGACCCATAATGCTACCTCAGGAGTCGCTCATTTCATTGCAGAAAATGATACAGACTGCTTAGAACAAATTCGCAGATTGGTCAGTTTTCTTCCTAGTAATAATTTGGATGGAGCGCCGATTATTGATAGTGGCGATGATCTTTCTCGCATAGAAGAAGAGCTAAATACCATCATTCCTGATAATTCCAACCAATCCTATGATATGAAAGAGATTATTACAAAAATTGTAGATAATGGAGATTTTTATGAAGTCCAGCCTTACTATGCAGCCAATCTAATTACGACCTTTGCTCGTCTGGATGGGCAAACCATTGGTATTATTGCGAACCAGCCAAAAGTAATGGCAGGTTGTCTGGATATTAATGCTTCTGATAAATCTTCTCGTTTCATTCGCTTTTGTGATGCCTTCAATATTCCTCTTTTAAATCTTGTGGATGTTCCTGGTTTTTTACCAGGTACTAATCAGGAATATGGGGGTATTATCCGCCATGGCGCTAAGATGCTGTATGCTTATTCGGAAGCAACAGTACCAAAAGTGACTCTTGTTGTCCGTAAAGCCTACGGTGGTTCCTATCTGGCTATGTGTTCTCGGGATCTAGGAGCTGATCAGGTAATTGCATGGCCTACAGCTGAGATTGCTGTTATGGGGCCTGCAGGTGCAGCCAATATTATATTTAAAAAAGATCCAGATATGAAAGCAAAAACCGATGAGTATGTGAAAAACTTTGCCACTCCTTATCAAGCTGCCAAACGTGGTTTTGTAGATATGGTGATTGAGCCTCAAGAAACACGTCCCATACTAATCAGTACATTTAGTATGCTTGCTTCTAAACGGGAAGCTCGTCCTGCTAAACGTCATGGTAATTTCCCCGTGTAAATGGTAGTGATGAGACGGGTGATCAAAAGGTAGAGGAAGCGATATAAAATAAGAGGTGAAATCAATGAGCCAACCAGTTACAACGAATCCCGTATTAATTGCTTTGATCAATATGACAGTTGTATTTTGCGTTTTGTATGGATTAAGTTTTGTCGTTCGATTAATTAAAGTGATCGATCCTATGCAAAAAAAAAAGATAGCCCAAGATGAGTCTGAGGTAATAGAAAAGTCGGCAACCATGGTTGCTGCAAGCCTGCCTCAAGAAGACCATGATGAAATGATGATCTTGTTTACGGCAGCAATTGCAGCATATGGGTATAATAGTGCACGAATTGTTGCCATTCGCCCAGCCAGCAGTAAAACTTGGTCTCAGGCTGCTCGGATGGAAATAGTAAGCTCCCGTAATCAGATGTTTTAATCAAAATAGGTAATAATTTAGCAAAAATTAAGGAGGATTATAAATGAAAAGGTTTCAGATTACATTTAAAGGTCAGGTATATGAGTTAGACGTGGAAGAGATAGGTGGTGCAATTTCTGCTGGGAAGAAAGTTGCTTCCGCAGCCCCCCCTGCAGCACCTACTCCGCCTCCAGTTTCAGCTCCAGCACCTAAAGCTGCTTCTGCTGCTGTTCCTGCTGGTGCCCAAACCGTGCTTGCTCCTATGCCAGGCAAGATTTTGACTGTAAATATAAAACAAGGTGATTCTGTGAAACGTGGTGATGTAATCTTTATTCTGGAAGCTATGAAAATGCAAAATGAAATTATGGCTAATCAAGATGGTAAAATTTCAAAGGTTAATGCAGTTGTTGGACAAACCGTGTCCACT
Organism: uncultured Pelosinus sp.; assembly: GCA_963526645.1. Classification (GTDB taxonomy): domain Bacteria; phylum Bacillota; class Negativicutes; order DSM-13327; family DSM-13327; genus Pelosinus. Next base: position 35,644 of record CAUROG010000010.1, read on the forward strand.
GGTGATGTTCTGACTATTCTTGGTTAAGTAAATCAATAAATCGATTAGGAAGATAGGAGGAAAAATAATGGATGCATTTATTGTCTCCCTGCAGGCAGTTTGGTCCGATAGTGGTTTTACCGCTTTTACAGTTGGCAATGCGATTATGATTGCTGTTGGCGTGATTTTACTATATTTAGCTTTTGCGAAAGGGTTTGAACCCCTACTCTTGTCTCCCATTGCGTTTGGTTGTATTCTAGCTAACTTTCCCAAAACAGGTTTTGAAACAGACCCAGGTTTGATGCAACTGATTAGTATGGGTATTTCCCATGAGGTCTTCCCACCTCTTATTTTTCTGGGGGTAGGTGCCATGACTGACTTTGGCCCTTTAATTGCCCGCCCTTCTGTGCTATTACTTGGAGCTGCAGCTCAAGTGGGAGTTTTTGTCGCTTTGATGGGGGCAATGGCTCTTGGTTTCAATGTTCAGGAAGCTGCTGCCATTGGTATTATTGGTGGTGCGGATGGTCCAACAGCCATATATTTGGCTATCAAATTAGCTCCCCACCTCCTTGGTGCAATCGCAGTTGCGGCCTACTCGTATATGTCTCTAGTACCTCTGATTCAGCCGCCTATTATGAAATTGTTGACCACAAAGAAAGAACGAGAAATCGTTATGGATCAATTGCGTCCTGTTTCCAAGTTTGAAAAACTTGCCTTTCCCGTAGTCACTACTATTATTATTAGTTTATTGCTACCTCCTATAGCATCTCTTATGGGAATGCTGATGTTAGGAAATCTATTTCGTGAGTCTGGTGTTACAGATCGACTTTCAGATACTTCCCAAAATGCACTAATCAACATCGTTACCATTTTCTTGGCAACAGGAACTGGTCTTACGATGAAAGCTGAAAACTTCCTAAATGTACAGACACTTATGATCATTGGTTTAGGATTAGTTGCTTTTGCTGCTGGAACTGCTGGAGGTGTTCTCTTTGGTAAAGTTATGAACTACTTTAGCGGCGGTAAGGTTAACCCTCTTATCGGTTCTGCGGGTGTGTCTGCTGTACCGATGGCTGCTCGCGTTAGTCAAGTAGTTGGTCAACAATCTAACCCGGGAAACTTTCTATTAATGCATGCCATGGGGCCAAATGTAGCTGGAGTAATTGGTACTGCTGTCGCGGCTGGTACTATGCTAGCAATGCTTAAATAACAATAGCATACTTACATTCATTGATGCACAGAGCTTATCTGTGTATCAATGATATTGTTTGATCATAGTTTATTGTAAGTAGGGAGGAGAAATATATGTCGCCAGCGATAATAACGCTTATTGTGTTAGGAATTGTAGCTTTATTGTTTGTCACAGAGGCTATACCCTTAGCAATTGCAGCTATGGGGGGAGCCATTGCCTTGGGGATTTTGGGGGTTATTCCTATAAGTGAGGTATTCTCAGGCCTTTCAAATTCCACTGTTATTTTATTTGCAGGTATGTTTGTAATTGGTGGATCTATGTTTCATACTGGACTCGCCCAAAAAATGGGAGAAACAGTGGTGAAATATGCTGGTAAGAGTGAAAATGGTCTGATGTTTGCAGTTATGCTTATTACTGCAACATTATCTGCTGTTAGTTCTAATACGGGTACAACGGCAGCACTTATGCCTGTAATTATCGGTATCTGCGCTGTTGCTAAAATTTCTGCTTCTCGTCAGCTTATGCCGTTGGCTTTTGCTGCTGGCTTAGGTGGTATTATTACTCTTGTTGGTACACCACCTAATATTATTGCTGCCGGTGCTTTGAAAGCAGCGGGTTTCGAGCCATTTGGTTTTTTTGAATTCGCTTGGATCGGTATTCCTTTAACTATTGTTGGTATGTTATATATGATGTTTATTGGTAAACATTTGTTGCCTAAAATGGAAATTTCAACGGACCAAGAAATTGAACAAGAAATCGAGGTAAGCGTGAATGATCCAAAAAAAATGTGGATATCTGGTATCATTTTGCTCGCTGTAGTTATTGTTATGGGACTTGATCTTAAAGCGATACCACTTGAAATCGCTGCCATTGTTGGAGCTATTCTTGCTGTGCTTACAGGTTGTTTAAAGGAAAAGCAAGCCTATCACAGTATTGATTGGGTAACTATTTTTCTCTTTGCAGGTATGATGCCGATTGCTGCCGCTATGGAAAAGAGCGGAGCAGGCAAGATGATAGCTGATATTGTTGTGAATGCCATGGGAGGAAGTCCATCTCCCATGGTGGTGACTGCAAGTCTATTCACTCTTTCATGCGGCTTGACCCAGTTTATGTCTAATACAGCTTCTACTGCCTTGCTGGCACCAATCGGAATTTCCATTGCAAAAGGAATTGGTGCAAGTCCCCATGCAGTTTTAATGGCAATTGCTGTTGCTGCATCCTGTGCCTTTGCGACTCCAGTCGGAACTCCGCCGAATACTCTGGTGCTCGGACCTGGTGGTTATAAATTTATGGATTATGTGAAAGCTGGAAGTGGTCTTGTAGTAGTCTGCTTTATCGTATCCATTATTATTATTCCAATAGTTTGGCCATTTTTTCCAAAGTAAAATAAGACTAAGATGATTTGTCTAGGGGGCAAGAGAATCCCTTGCTCCCTAGACTACATTACTATATGATATTATTAAAGGTTCTTTAAAAAGGGGCCATCTACATTTGGAGAAAAGATTACAGGAGGTATTATGATTAGGTATGATGAGGCATCACAATTCAGCAAAGAAAAACTTTTTTGGATGGGATTATCTATCATAGCACTTATGGTGTGGATGGGGGTTGAGATTCAATCCTATATTGCAGGAAGACCAAGTTTTCTTGGGATAGCTTATATTGGTCTGTTTTGTGGCTTATTACTATGGCGCTATGCTGTGCACTATACCTATGTCTTAACCAATAAAGAGTTAATCATTACAAGTCAAATCTTAAATTTTTCGCGCAATTTTATAGTGAACTTAGATTCATTGGAAAGTTTTTGTAATCAATACAAAGGAAATATCTTTAAACACAGAGGAACAAGCCGCCTTGTTCATCGCTATTCTTCTGCTGATAGTCGAGATATCCGTATTTTAAGGTTTACAGAAAAGGGGAAATCCTGTGGTTTGCTCCTTAAAGTCAGTGATAAGTTTATGCATGAGTTGAAGGTTTTGCACCCGAAGATATATGAAACCACGTAAGATAATATACTTTATTAAAAGCCTAGGTAGTAATGCATCTTTAAGAGTGAGGCATTATTATCTAGGCTTTATGATTTTTGAGGAGTATAGTGAATTTAAGCTATAAACTTTGCTGTAGTATATGATATACTACAAAGTATATATTTTTAGCAGAGTTATTTTTATTATAGAGAGGAGTAGAGCGCTTCTAGCGCCAATAATAATGGATTTTGTTGCAATTGATTTTGAAACGGCTAATGCTAGTCGTTCCAGTGTATGTAGTATGGCAGCCATAACTGTGGAAAAAGGACAAATTGTTCGATCGGCCTATTCCTTAATTCGTCCACCAGTACTTAAATTTGATTATCGTAATATACAAGTTCATGGAATACATCCAGAAGATGTTATGAACAAGCCAACATTCGATCAGTTGTGGGAACGGATATGCCCCCATCTGGAAAATAAAATAGTAATTGCTCATAATGCGACGTTTGATATTGGGGTACTACGAAGTATACTAAAGGAATATTCTTTGCCAGAACCTTTTTTTAAACATGCTTGTACAGTGCAAATAGCTAAGAAAGCATGGCCTAACGGAGAAAATTATAAATTGAATACCTTGGCACAGCGCTTTAAAATTGACTTTGAACATCATAATGCGCTACACGATGCTCGTACTTGTGCCAAGATTGCCTTACTTGCCGGGCAAGAATTAAAAGCAGAGAGCTTTTTGCATCTTATGCATATGTTAAAACTGCCAGTAAAGGATTTTGTGTGAGTGGCATGAGTTGGGAAAAGTATGATTTCTTGTTTTTCAAGAGATCATACTTTTATACGTCAGCGTGTATAGTATCTTTTGTATAATCTTGACAAAGACTATACATTATAGGTATAGTATATAGTATATATTTTTAGAGGCTATGATAAGAAGGAGTATGTTATTACCACCGTATAGAGAGGAGATCCGTGGCTGAAAGATCTCTCGGGATGGGATAACAGAAGGTAGTCTTGGAGCTACTGCATTGAACTAAGAGTAGGTGCAGTCGGTTGTGCCCCGTTATGGCATTTAGAGTCCGAGTAGCGTTTATTTTTGCTATGTTCGGAGAAACAAGGTGGTACCACGAAAGTATGCTCTTTCGTCCTTTTAGGATGAGAGGGCTTTTTTATTTTCTCCGCGTTCTCTGCGCCTCTGCGGCTAAAAGAACGCTTAAATGTTTTTCTTATTTTATTAAAATAGTAGGAGGTTCTCTAGATGGAAAAGAATATTCCAACTGTGTATGATCCACAGGCAGTGGAAGAAAAGTGGTATAAATATTGGGAAGATAATGGCTTCTTTCATGAGGAAGTAGATAAGGGGAAAAAACCTTTTAGCATTGTGATTCCGCCACCTAATGTAACTGGGCAGTTACACATGGGGCATGCTTTAGACAATGCCTTGCAGGATATTTTGATTCGTTTTCGCCGCATGCAAGGTTACAATACCTTGTGGATGCCAGGAACAGATCATGCTGGTATTGCTACTCAAATTAAAGTTGAAGAGATGTTGGCTAAAGAAGGCATATCCCGTTATGATCTAGGTCGTGAAAAGTTTATTGAAAAAGTTTGGGAATGGAAAGAGCAGTATGGTGATCGGATTATTAAACAATTAAAAAGTTTGGGGGCTTCTTGCGATTGGCAAAGAGAGCGCTTTACCATGGATGAAGGTTGTTCTGAGGCAGTGCGCGAGGTTTTTGTGTCATTGTACGAGAAAGGACTTATTTATCAGGGCAACCGTATTACCAATTGGTGTCCTCGTTGTAATACTGCACTTAGCGATATTGAAGTAGAACATGAAGAAAAACCAGGACATTTGTATCATGTTCGTTATCTAGTAGAGGGGAGCCAAGGAGAATATGTTACAGTGGCAACGACTCGTCCAGAAACCATGTTGGGTGATACAGCAGTAGCTGTAAATCCAGAGGATGCACGTTATCGTCACTTAATTGGTAAGAAGTTAGTATTGCCTCTAGTAGGGCGCCTGATTCCAATCATTACAGATGAATATGTAGATCCAGCTTTTGGTACAGGTGCAGTTAAGATTACACCTTCTCATGATCCTAATGATTTTGAAATGGGCTTACGTCATAAATTGCCTCAAATTATTGTTATTGCCAATGACGGTACTATGTCAGCAGATACTGGTAAGTATGCTGGCCTTGATCGCTACGAGTGTCGTAAAGCATTAGTTGCTGACTTAGAAGAAATAGGATCGTTGGTAAAAGTAGATGACCACATGCATGCTGTAGGTCATTGTCAGCGTTGCACTACTGTTATTGAGCCGCTAGTATCTAAGCAATGGTTTGTTAAAATTCAGTCATTGGCAGAGCCAGCTATTGAAGCTGTGACAAGCGGTGCCATTCAGTTCGTGCCTGAGCGATTTAGCAAAACCTATATTAATTGGATGGAAAATATTCGGGATTGGTGTATTTCTCGCCAACTTTGGTGGGGGCATCGTATTCCAGCTTGGTATTGTGAATGTGGTGAAACCATTGTAGCTCGTCAAGCCGTTACTACATGTCCTAAGTGCGGTAGTCACCATGTAGAGCAAGATGAGGATGTGCTGGATACTTGGTTTAGTTCAGGATTATGGCCTTTTTCTACCATGGGGTGGCCAGAAGATACAGAAGAATTAGAGCAGTTTTATCCTACCAGTGTATTGGTGACAGGTTATGATATTATTTTCTTCTGGGTAGCCAGAATGATTATGATGGGCTTAGAATTTAAGAAGGAAATCCCTTTTAAACACGTATTTATTCATGGTTTGGTGCGTGATTCACAAGGACGCAAGATGAGTAAATCCTTAGGAAATGGGATTGATCCTTTGGATGTAATTGATAAAAATGGTGCCGATACTCTGCGCTTTACACTAGTTACTGGCAACACGCCAGGAAATGATATGCGTTTTTATTGGGAACGGGTAGAGTCTAGCCGTAATTTTGCCAACAAACTTTGGAATGCATCACGCTTTGTGTTGATGAATTTAGAAGATGTTAGCAGTATAGAGCAATTAGCAAGCTATGGAGTTACAGCAACCGCAAAAGATAGCTTTACATTAGCAGATAAGTGGATTCTAAGCCGTTATGCAAAAACCATGAACGAAGTAACTCGTAATTTAGAGCGTTTTGAATTAGGAGAAGCAGCTCGTCTATTATATGAATTTATTTGGAATGAATATTGTGATTGGTACATTGAGATGGCAAAAGCCAGACTGTACAACAAAGAAGCTGCTGAGGCTCGGAATACTGCTCAGTATGTTTTGTGGTATGTATTAGAAAATACGTTAAAATTATTACATCCATTTATGCCATTTATTACAGAAAGTATTTGGCAGCATTTACCTCATGAAGGACAGAGTATTATGGTAGCTGATTGGCCTGTTGATAGTTCAACATTCATTAATGAAGATACAGAACAACAGATGGGCACTATGATGGAAACCATTAAGTCGATTCGTAATATGAGAGCTGAAGTTAATGTACCACCAGGGAAAAAGAGTGAGGTTATTTTGCAAATTGCAACCAATGAATTAGAGCAGGTATTTGCGAATAATTTGCAGTATATAAAAACTTTGGCTGCTGCAGAGTCTGTTCAATTGCTCAAAGCAAATGAGGCTAAACCAGATAACGCCATGACTGGGGTAGTGAGTGGTGTAGAAATTTATCTTCCATTAAAAGGTTTAATTGATGTGGAAAAAGAATCAGCTCGCTTAAATAAAGAATTAGCCACATTGGACAAAGAAATTGCTCGTATTGAGGGAAAACTTTCCAATGAAGGCTTCGTAGCGAAGGCTCCAGTGGAAGTTATTGCAAAGGAAAAAGCAAAAGCAGAAGAGTATCAAGAAAAGCAAACAGCAATTAGGGAACGATTGGATTATTTGGCTACTCTGTAACTTATATATGGTATAAAATAGTGGTATAATTTGTGAACCACAGAGGTGCAATGCCGCATGGCGGCTCACAAAATAGGTATGAAGGAAGTCTATTATAGTCCCTTTGTGTCCTTTGTGCCTTTGTGGTTCAATTATTTTTCGAGAGCACTCGTAGTTATTTAGAAAGGTGTGAAAAAATGACATATGATGAATCTTTAGACTATTTAGCTAGCCTGAATACCTTTGGCATTAACTTAGGTTTAGCTAGAATAGAAAAACTATTAGAATTGATGGATCATCCAGAAAGAAAATTTAAAACCATTCATGTAGCAGGTACTAATGGTAAGGGATCAACGACAGCAATGTTAGCATCCATTCTAACGGCTTCAGGAATAAAAACAGGTATGTATACGTCTCCGCATTTATCTGAATATACGGAACGTATGATAGTGAATGGACAAGAAATTGCTCCTAATCAGTTTGGAGAGGCTATTGCGTATACAAGTGGATTTATGGGTAAAATAGTAGCACATGGATTAGGTCATCCTACTGAATTTGAAGTACTAACGGCAGCAGCTTTTTATTATTTTGCAATGTGTGGTGTCGAGTATGCTGTCATTGAAGTGGGTTTGGGGGGGCTTTTAGATTCTACCAATGTCATTATGCCTGAAATGTCTGTGATTACTAACGTTACTTTGGACCATACGGATAAATGTGGTAGCACTGTGGGGGAAATCGCCCATCATAAGTCAGGAATAATCAAGCAAGGGGTCCCTGTTGTAACAGCTGCCAGAGGACAGGCCTTGGATATTATTAAAAATATTGCACAGGAAAATTCTGCTACTTGCTATAGTTACGGACAACATTTTTCAGGCAGATTTCTTGAAATGGTCGGGCATCGTCAAAAAATTGTAGTGGAGCTTGAAAAGCAAGGGCAAATTAATATATTTGACGTAAACCTCTTAGGTGGACATCAAGTAGAAAATTGTGCAGTTGCAGTTATGGTAGCAAGGCTTTTAGGGAAAAGTAATAAACGCATAGATGTATCTGCCATAGAAAAGGGTCTTATGCATGTACAGTGGCCAGGGAGATTTGAAGTAATACCAGGTCAACCCACTGTGATTATTGATGGTGCTCACAATCCAGATGGAGTAAGGGTTTTGCGTGAGAATTTGGATGAATTCTTTAAGGATAGAGAAGTAGTTTTTTTATTGGGGATTTTACAAGATAAAGATGTGAAGACGATGGTTAACACATTAATCCGCTATCAAAATAAAGTAGTAGTAGTGGCCCCACTGTCTGAGCGAGCAGGGAAAGCAGAAGCTGTTGCCGGCCAAATACAGGCTGAACATGTAGAAACCGCAAATTCAATTGATGAGGGTTTAAAACGTGCTACATTATTGGCGGGTAAAGAGGGTGTTCTCTGTATTGCTGGTTCTTTATATTTAATCGGTGCAGTTAGAAAAATAATATGTAGGTAGACAAATGATTTTTTCTTAGCTATAATCTAAGTGTAGTATCGAATTTGGTACTTGCCAATAGTATGGGTCAGGCGAAGATACTAAATGGCAAATGCTATTAGACAGGTGAAATTGTGTATATAACATATAGAACTACCCATACCCAGTATCTTTTAGAATATTTAATTGAGCACTGCATCTTGGCGGTGACCTTTTTTTTGCCGTTGTCCCTTAAATTTAGCAGCATATTTTTAGGGATTGGTGCTTTGTTGTGGCTGGGGAAAATAATAGTAATGAAGAAGCTGGATTTTAAAGCCACTCCTTTTGATGCAGGCATAGCCTTGCTGGTTCTATTATCTGCAGCTTCCATTTGGGCATCCCCCGACCGGGGATTTAGCTTTTACAACTATTACAACTTAATGGGAAGATACATATTAATTTACTATCTGGTTATTAATAATATACATTCTAGTACTCAAGTAAAAAGACTTATGTGGAGTATGCTAGCATCGGCGGTAGTCGTTTCTTTATATGGATTTTATCAATATTTTTTTGGTGCTACTGTTTCAGCCCTTGAGTGGGTAGATGGAGAACAGTTTCCTGATCTTAAAATGCGGGTATTTTCTACTTTGGAGAACCCTAATTTATTGGCTGGATTTTTAGTGACAATGATGGCGATTGCTTCAGGTATGGGATATAAATCTGACGAAATAAAAAGTAAATGGATGTACTCTACTTTAGTGATTTTATTTGGCGGATGTTTGATTCTTACCTATTCACGAGGTGCTTGGCTTAGTGTAATCGCAATTGTTGCTATGTATGGCGTGTTATGCAACCGTAAGATCTTTTGGTTACTTCTCTTATTGCCTGTTATTGCATTTTTTGCACATGATACATTGCTAGAGAGGATCATGTCAATCATGAATCCTACAGATACTTCATCAACCTTACGGCTAGCCTTATGGGAAAGTACCATTGCGATGATCATGAATAAACCTTTTCTTGGTATTGGTTGGGGGGCTTACTGGATGGTATATCCCGACTATGACTTTTTTATAAATAATGCGAATACTAAGATTTTTCACGCTCATAATATGTACTTGAACATTGCAGCTGAAATTGGTATTCCAGGTTTGATTACTTTTTTAGCAATGATGTATGGACATCTCCGCTTGGCCTTAGCCTCTATAAAGGGAACGGCCCAATATTGGTCATCAGGAATTATGTTAGGAATTGTGGGAGCTATTTTTGGTCTTATTGTAAATGGATTTACAGATTATGTATTGTTCAATATACAGTTGTCCATGCTCTTTTGGTTATTAAACGCACTGATTGTGGTGGTATGGCAGCAGCGTTATCAATGGCAAAATCAAAGTTATTCTTTTAAAAAAGTAATATAGAATCATGTTATAAAATAGAGCCATTGTGCTCTATTTTTGCTATAAAGAAAAACAAAAGCCTTTGAGAATAAGGTTTATGCGTTATTTGCATACTATATGAGAATGAAGGAACCTGGATGTATTTTTGGCGTAAAAAGTAAAAAAAATGTTGAAAATAATTAAAAAAATTAAATAAAAGTTAAATAATATCTTATTTAGAGGCAGGATTTTTTGCTTTATGTGAGAAATTGTACATACTAGAGAAATAATAAAAATGTATGTTAACTTATTATTCGCCACTTACATTTGAGGGAGGCTTTTGGATTGAAAGATGCTAAGGATAAAATTTCCATTTCCAAGGCTACGATAGACCGTTTACCATTATATTTTCGGACTCTGAGACTAAGTCAAGAAGAAGGTATGGAAATTATATCTTCTGAGGAATTGGGGCAACGCTTAGGAGTGACTCCAGAACAAATTCGTAAAGATTTGGCTTCTTTTGGCCAATTTGGTAAAAAAGGCGTAGGCTATTATGTGAATGAACTCATTCGCAATATCGGGGAAATACTAGGGCTTGATTATAATTGGCATATTGCCGTGATTGGAGTAGGACATTTAGGCTGGGCGTTGGCTAATTACCGCAATTTTGATTCGTTAGGATTCAATCTTGTGGCTATGTTTGATATTGACCCCAATAAAATTGGGCAATGTATAAAAGGGACAGAGGTCTTTCATTTAGACCGTCTAAATGAGGTGATGGAGGAAAAGACAATTCACATTGGCATTATTGCTGTACCCGAATTGTATGCCCAGGAAGTAGCTGATCAATTAGTTGCTGCTGGAGTACGTGGGATATGGAACTTTGCCCCGAGGAAAATAAAGGTGCCTGAGGCTGTTCGAGTTATCAATGAGGACTTGTCAGTAGGATTAAGTAGCCTATCCTTCTACTTATCTAGGCAGACACCGACAAATTAATCACTCAAATGTTTGGAGGAAAGTGTTAAAATGATTGATATCAAAGATCGTGTGCGTAACGAAGCGTTTCATGGAAAAATTGTGAGCGCGGAAGAAGCAGCGTCAGTTATTAAGCCGGGAATGAACATTGGAACTAGCGGATTTACTCCCTCTGGTTATCCTAAAGCGGTACCGTTGGCTCTAGCTGAAAGAATCAAAAAAGAACATTTCCAAATTAACCTTTGGACTGGTGCATCCGTTGGAAAAGAATTAGATGGTGCTTTAGCTGCAGTAAATGGTATTAATAAACGTTTACCGTATCAAACGGATAATGAAATTCGTAAGTCACTGAATTCAGGTGGCGTAAAATACTGTGATTTACATTTAAGCCACACCGCTCAAATGTCTAGATATGGCTTTTTAGGCGGTAAAGTGGATGTAGCCATTGTTGAGGCTTGTGCAATTACCGAAGAAGGACACATCATTCCTACCACATCCATGGGTAATTCAGCATCCTTTGTGCAAAGTGCTGACATTGTAATCGTAGAAGTTAATACAAGCCAGCCCCTAGCCTTAGAAGGAATGCATGATGTATATGTTCCAATGGACCCTCCTCATCGTCTGCCCATTCCGATTGTGAAAGTAGATGATCGTGTTGGTACTCCATATATTCCTTGTGGCTGGGATAAATTAACATACATTGTTCCTTGTGACATTCGTGATGACGTTCGTAATTTAGCACCAATCGATGATGATGCTAGAGCTATGAGTGCGCTTTTTATTAACTTCCTAAAAGCGGATATTGCAGCTGGACGTATGCCAAAAGGACTGTTGCCTTTGCAATCTGGTGTAGGTTCCGTTGCGAATGCAGTAGTGAGTGGCTTTGTTGAATCTGAATTTACAAACTTAGAAGTATATACAGAAGTAATTCAAGACGGGATGCTGGATTTGGCAGATGCTGGAAAACTTAAGTTTGCTTCTGGTACTTCCTTCTCACCATCACCAGCTGGATTAGAAAGATTTTACGAAAATATTGATACATACCGTAATATCATGATGCTGCGTCCACAAGAAATTGCCAATAGTCCTGAAATTGCCAGACGTCTTGGAATTATTGCTATGAATACAGCGATTGAATTTGATATTTATGGGAATGTGAATTCGACTCATATTATGGGTACGAAAATGATGAATGGTATTGGTGGGTCAGGAGACTTTGCTCGTAATGGTTATTTAACCTGCTTCTTTAGCACATCAACGGCTAAAGGTGGCGCCATTTCATCCATCGTTCCTATGGTTTCTCATGTGGATCATACAGAGCATGATGTTGATATATTTGTTACCGAATTGGGTGTTGCCGATGTCCGTGGACTAAGTCCTAAAGAACGGGCTCGAGTCATTATAGAAAATTGTGCTCATCCAGACTATAAGCCTATGCTTATGGATTATCTAGAAAGAGCCGAAAAAGCCACAAAATGTGCGCAAACACCACATATTTTAACAGAAGCACTTTCATGGCATACCCGGTTTATTGAGACCGGTACCATGAAGAAGTAGTAAAGGAGGATTATTAGTATGGATAATGAGAGCTTAAAATTAAAAGTGGCAGAGTATACTGCCAAAGTAGAAAAAGCAAGTGCCAAATTCCCAGAACGTAAAAACTTGGAGTATAACCGATTGTATACTCCATTAGACCTTGAGGGACAAGACTATGAAAGGGATTTAGGGTTACCAGGATCCTATCCATTTACCCGTGGTGTGCAACCTACTATGTATCGCGGTCGTTTTTGGACCATGCGTATGTATGCTGGTTTCTCTACTGCTGAAGAATCTAACAAACGTTATCGTTACCTTTTAGAGTCTGGTAGCACAGGTCTTTCCTGCGCCTTTGACTTACCAACCCAAATCGGTTATGACTCTGATGATATCATCTCCGAAGGTGAAGTAGGTAAAGTGGGTGTAGCCATTGACTCCTTGGCTGATATGGAAATTTTGTTTGATCAAATCGATTTAGGCAAAGTATCCACCTCTATGACCATTAATGCGCCTGCTTCTGTTTTACTTGCCATGTATATTGCTGTTGCAGAGAAAAATGGTATTGGACCTGAAAAATTAAATGGTACCATTCAAAATGATATTTTGAAAGAGTATGCAGCTCGCGGTACTTATATTTTCCCTCCAAAACCATCCATGCGTTTGATTACCAATATCTTTGAATATTGCTCCAAGAATGTACCAAATTGGAATACCATCTCCATTTCTGGTTACCACATTCGTGAAGCAGGCTCCACTGCAGCGCAAGAAATTGCTTTCACCATTGCTGATGGTATTGCCTACTGTGAAGCAGCCATTAAAGCTGGCCTTGACGTAGATGATTTTGCTGGACGTTTATCTTTCTTCTGGAATGCACATAACAATGTATTAGAAGAAGTAGCTAAATTCCGCGCTTCTCGTCGTGTATGGGCAAAGATTATGAAAGAGCGTTTTGGCGCTAAGAATCCTAAATCTTGGATGCTTCGTGTACATACCCAAACTGCAGGTTCTATGCTAACTGCACAACAACCTGAAAATAATGTGGTACGTGTTGCTCTGCAAACAGCAGCTGCTGTAATGGGCGGTACTCAGTCCTTACACACTAATTCTAAGGATGAAGCATTAGCATTACCTACAGAAGATTCTGTACGTGTTGCACTTCGTACGCAACAAATCGTAGCGTATGAAAGCGGCTTAGCTGATGTAGTTGATCCTTTGGCAGGTTCCTACTATGTAGAAGCCATGACGAATCAGATTGAAGCAGAAGCTTTGAAATACATTCAAAAAATTGACGATATTGGCGGCGCAGTTGTAGCCATCGAAGAAGGCTACATCCAAAGAGAAATTCAAGATAGTGCTTACAAATGGCAAAAAGAAGTAGAAAACGACGAGCGTGTTATCGTTGGGGTAAATAAATTCCAAATCGAAGAAAAACCAATCGAAGGCCTCTTACGTGTAGATGCTTCTGTAGGCGAATTGCAAAAGAAAAAGCTTGCTGATCTTCGGGCAAACCGGGATAACGCTGCTGTAGGTGCAGCTCTTGCCAAATTAGAAGCAGCTTGCGCTGATGAAAGTGTCAACTTGATGCCAATCATCTTAGAAGCAGTTAAAACCTATGCAACACTTGGCGAAATTTGTGGCGTAATGCGTAAAGTCTTTGGTGAATACCAAGCGCATGCAACACTGTAAGAGGATAGGAGGAATAACCATGGAAAAACGTGTTAGAGTATTAGTAGCAAAACCAGGTTTGGATGGACATGATCGTGGAGCGAAAGTAGTAGCTCGTGCTTTGCGTGATGCTGGATTTGAGGTTATTTATACAGGCTTGCGTCAAACCCCAGAGCAAATTGCGGAAGCAGCTTTGCAAGAAGATGTGAATGTAATTGCTTTAAGCTTATTATCAGGTGCTCACAATCACTTGTTCCCACGCATTGTTGAATTAATTCGCGAAAAAGGTATGACGGATGTATTGATGATCGGTGGCGGCGTTATTCCTGATTCTGATATACCTGCTCTTAAAACAGCTGGCATATCTGAAGTATTTACACCTGGTACATCAACCACTACCATCATTGATTACATCAATGCAAATGTGAACTAAAAATAATATGGCTATGCGCTGTATTATAGTAGCATAAGGTGGTGTAACCAATGAATATTGCAGATGAGTTATTAAAAGGTTCTCGACTAGCCTTATCTAGGGCTATTACAGCTGTGGAAAATGAGTATGATGATGCAGTAACTATTATGCAAAAATTATACCCTCGTACTGGTAATGCCCATGTTATTGGTATTACTGGACCACCAGGAGCAGGCAAGAGCACATTAACTGATAAACTAGCCAAAGAGTATCGCCGTCAAGGAAAAACAGTAGGTATTATCGCAATTGATCCTACAAGTCCATTTTCTGGTGGAGCTATTTTAGGTGACCGCATTCGCATGAATGAATTGACCTTGGATCAAGGTGTTTTTATTCGTAGTATGGGTACTAGAGGCAGTTTAGGCGGATTATCTCGCAAAACATCAGAAGCTATCAAGATTCTAGATGCTTTCGGTTTTGATGTGGTGCTTGTAGAAACTGTAGGAGTAGGGCAGTCCGAGGTCGACATTGTTAAAACTGCTGATACTACTTTAGTAGTATTAGTGCCTGGTCTAGGTGATGACATTCAGGCAATTAAAGCCGGCATATTAGAAATCGGTGATGTTTTTGCCATTAATAAGGCTGATCATGAGGGTGTTGACCGCCTTCACACCGAATTAGAAATGATGCTTGACTTAAATCAGGCTACAATAACGTGGCGTCCGCCGATTCAACGTGTCATTGCAAACCGTGGTGAAGGTATAAGCGAGCTGGCTGAGGCCATTGAAAAGCAAATTGTACAATCAAAAGAGTCAAGTCAATTTATCAGTCGTCGTACAGACCGCACTAGAAGCGAATTGCTCTCTATGCTTGATGAACAGGTTGGCCGATATGTACGAAAAAGACTCTCTGACTATGGACAGTTTGATGAAGTGGTAACAAGTGTAGAAAGGCGCGAAAAAAATCCATATGCCGTCGTTGATGGCATAATGGCAAGTATTTTGCGTTAATGAATGTAGGAGGAGTTCAATATGTTTAAAACATTAAAGGTTGACCATATTGGTATAGCTGTAAAAGATTTAGAACAGGCTAAGAAATTTTATACTGAAATACTTGGCATGGAAGCAGCAGGCGAAGAAACAGTAGAACAACAAAAAGTAAAAGTTTGCTTTTACCCTTGCGGTGATAGTGAGATTGAACTTTTAGAATCTACTTCACCAGATGGCCCTATAGCCAAATTCATTGAGAAAAATGGCGAAGGCATACAACATATCGCGTTACGTGTAGATAACATTGAAGCAGCTATTGCTGATATGAAAGCTAAAGGCGTACGTATGATTGATGAAGCACCTCGTTATGGTGCAGGCGGAGCATCCATTGCTTTTGTTCATCCAAAAGCAACTGGCGGCATTTTGCTTGAATTATCAGAACGTAAGTAGAATTTGGTTGCAGATGTAAAGAAGGTATACAATTAGAAAATATTGCAAATTATATAGTCCTGCTATATAGTGATATTTGAATGTTGTTGGAGGTGTAAAATGGCTACAGTCCAAGAGAAAATTGAAGATTTAAAAGCGAGACAGGAAAAGATAAAGCTAGGTGGCGGTCAAAAACGTATTGACAAGCAACATGCTACTGGTAAACTAACTGCTCGTGAGCGCGTAGAGAAATTACTGGACCCTAATACTTTTGTTGAATTGGATCAGTTTGTCACTCATCGTTGTGTAAATTTTGATATGGCTTCCGTAGATGCTCCTGCTGAAGGCGTTGTTACTGGCTATGGAACAATTGAGGGACGTTTAGTGTATGTATATGCCCAAGATTTCACTGTAGTAGGTGGATCATTAGGTGAAATGCACGCTGCTAAAATTGTAAAAGTACAACAGTTAGCTTTGAAAATGGGTGCTCCTATCATCGGCATTAACGATTCAGGCGGCGCACGTATTCAAGAAGCAGTAGATGCTCTAGCTGGCTATGGCAAAATATTCTACAATAATACACTGGCATCAGGAGTAATTCCTCAGATTTCAGTTATTATGGGACCATGTGCTGGTGGTGCAGTATATTCTCCAGCATTGACTGATTTTATCTACATGGTAAAAAACACTAGTCAAATGTTTATCACAGGCCCACAAGTAATTAAGTCCGTTACAGCTGAAGAGGTTACAGCGGAAGCGCTAGGTGGGGCTATGACTCACAATACAACTTCTGGTGTAGCTCACTTTGTTGCAGAAAATGACGACGATTGCTTAGAACAAATTCGTTGTTTGATGAGCTTCTTACCTGGTAATAACCTGGAAGGATCTCCAGTTGCTCTTAATACAGATGATGTCAATCGTATGGATGAGTCCTTAAATACATTGTTACCTGATAATCCTAATCAACCATATAATATGAAAGATGTTATTACTTCTATTGTTGATAATGGTGATTTTTATGAAGTACAGCCGTATTTTGCAAGAAATATCCTTACATGCTTTGCTCGTTTCGATGGACAAACAGTTGGTATTATTGCGAATCAACCGTCAGTAATGGCAGGTTGCTTGGATGTGGATGCATCAGATAAGTCAGCTCGTTTTATTCGCTTCTGTGACGCCTTTAACATTCCTTTAGTCAACTTAGTTGACGTTCCAGGATTCTTACCAGGTGTTAGCCAAGAATACGGTGGAATTATTCGTCATGGTGCTAAAATGCTGTATGCATATTCAGAAGCAACAGTACCAAAGGTGACAGTAATTACTCGTAAAGCTTATGGCGGTTCTTACTTAGCAATGTGTTCACAAGATTTGGGTGCTGATCAGGTAATGGCTTGGCCAACATCTGAGATTGCAGTAATGGGACCTGCTGGCGCAGCTAACATTATATTCCGTGGCGATCCAGACGTTAAAGGCAAGACTGAACAATATATAGCAGACTTTGCCACTCCATATAAAGCGGCAGAACGCGGTTTCGTTGATCAGGTTATTGAACCAAAAGAAACTAGACCTCGTATTATCACTGCCTTAAGTATGCTGGCTAGCAAACGAGAGCAGCGGCCACAAAAGAAACATGGCAACATTCCGCTATAAAGGAAGGTGTGGAATAGTATGAAAATAGATGCAAAAGGTGTTTCGCCTGAAGTAGTAGCAGTTATTACTGCGGCTATTTATGAAATGATGGGCACTGGTTTTCAGGCTGTAAAAATTACACGAGACAGTAATGTATGGTCTATTGCTGGTCGCAAAAACGCATAAAAAAGTATATTATAAATTTTTGGAGGTTAGTACAATGAAGAAATTTAATATTACTGTAAATGGTATCGCATATCAGGTTGAAGTAGAAGAAGTGAAAGAAGTAAAAGCAGCTGCTGCTCCTGCAGCAAAACCTGCCGCTGCTCCTGCAGCTCCTAAAGCAACAGCTCCAGTTGCCGCTGCTGCACCTGCTGCTGCTGAAGTTGGCGCTGGTGAAACTGGTGTTCCATCCCCAATGCCTGGTAAAATTGTAAAACTTCTTGCTCAAGCTGGTCAAGCTGTGAAAAAAGGCGACGTTTTGATGATTCTTGAAGCTATGAAAATGCAAAATGAAATCACTGCTCCTGTTGATGGTACTGTAAAGTCTATTAATGTAGCAGCTGATCAAAGCGTAAAGCCTAATGAAGTTTTGGCTGTTATTAAGTAAATAAATTATTTACTATAAACAAAAGAGTCGTGCAGTTATTTATAACTGCGCGACTCTTTTGTTATAGAATCAGAGAGTATAGTACTTTCTTGAGTCCAAGTAAGAATGATTAAGGCTTTTGCATGCATCTGTCAAGACTTGGCACAAGCTGAATTTTTTCTTATAAGGAAAGGAAGTAAGAGGAATTTAGCATGATAATTGGCGTTGATGAAGTAGATGGATGAAATAAGTGATTAAGAGTACGAAAGATAGAGAAATAACGTGAAAAAAGTAACTGGTGTTGGATAACGAATATTAATGTCGAATTGTTGACAGAGCGCAATTAATTGGTGTAGAGTAATAGTCATATGTGATTTATATTCCAATGAGCAGTGTGAAAAAGGAGTTCTATATGGATAAGCAGCAGGAAGGAATCGTTCTGGAAGTGACAGACAATCATATGGCAAAAGTAAAGACAAGTCGTCATAATGACTGTGAGAACTGCGGCGCTTGTCCAGGAAATTCGGCCTTGATACTTGACGCTAGAAATGATCTAGGAGCCAAGCCAGGCCAGCGTGTAGCTATAGAAGTCAGAGAAGTTAATATGCTGAAAGCTGCTTTTATTGTGTATATACTACCTTTAATCGCAATCTTTATTGGTGTGGTGGCAGGGGGAACTTTTGCAGAACATTCTGCCTATCAGCCTTTATGGTTTCAAATTATTGGTGGTACCGTCGCTTTTATTTTGTCAGTCGTGTATATTAAGTTTTTTGATTCTGCGGCTAGATCTGATGTTAAGATGCAGCCGACAATTATACGAATTTTATCAGACTGAGGAAAGATAACACATAAGTTAGTTAGGAGGGGTGAAATTATGGCAAAAAGCTTTCGTGGGGGTGTACATCCCGACGACCGTAAAAGGTATACTGCAGGCAAACCTATTGAAGTTGCGCCTATACCTGAGAAAGTCATTATTCCTGTGAGACAACACATTGGTGCTCCATGTTCACCAATAGTAGAAGTTGGAGATCTAGTTAAAAAAGGACAGGTTATAGCTGAAGCCCAAGCCTTCGTTTCTAGTCCAATTCATGCATCTACTTCAGGTAAAGTAGTAGAGCTTGCAGAATATCCTCATCCGGTTTTTGGTGCTTGTATGTCTGTTGTTATTGAAAGTGATGGACAGGATGAGTGGGTAGAAGGTTTACCATTACAACGTGATTGGAAAACTCTTGAGGCAGCAGAAATTAAGGAAATTATTCGTCAAACCGGTATGGTTGGCATGGGAGGGGCAACATTTCCTACACATGTAAAAATGGCACCACCTGCTGAAAAACCAATTCATACCTTTATATTAAATGCTGCAGAATGTGAACCTTTTCTAACTGCCGATCATCGTGTGATGTTAGAACAGTCAGAAAAAGTTGTGACTGGTATGCAAATTGCAATGAAAGTATTAGGTGTGAGCAAAGGGTATATTGGTATCGAAGAAAATAAGCCAGATGCCATTGCTGTTATGAATAAGGCCTGTACTGGAGCTAATGGTATTGAGGTAGTACCTCTTGAAACCAAGTATCCTCAAGGTGCAGAAAAAACTCTGATTGGCGTAATTTGTGGCACAGATGTACCTTCTGGCGGATTACCAATGGATGTTGGTGTGGTAGTGCAGAATGTAGGTACTGTAGTAGCTATTGCAGATGCTGTAGAAAAGGGGATTCCATTAATTGAGCGGGTAACGACTGTTACTGGTGGTGCTGTAGCGCAACCTAAAAATTTATTGCTGAGAATTGGTACTACCTTTGCTCAAGCCATAGCATTATGTGGTGGCTTTACCGAATCACCGTCCAAAGTAATTATGGGTGGACCTATGATGGGGATGGCACAGCGCACTCTGGATGTACCAATTATAAAAGGAACTTCGGGTATTTTAGCACTAAGTAAAGCGGATGTAAATGTTGGTCCAGAGCGCCCATGTATTCGCTGTGGTCGTTGCGTAGAGGCCTGCCCCATGGGACTTGTGCCAAGTATGCTTAGTATACTCGGTGAACGCGACGAATATTCAGTTGCGAAGGAACAATATGATTTACTAGATTGTGTTGAATGTGGTTCTTGTGTGTATGTATGTCCTGCAAAACGCAACATCGTTCATTATATTAAATTGTCCAAAGCACAAAATGCAGCAATGGCGGCAAAGAAATAAGGAGGTGGCTGTATGAGCATAGAAGCAAAAACAGAAATAGATAATTTAATGGTTTCGGCATCACCCCACATTCGGTGTGAAGACTCAATTTCGAAAATTATGTGGAGTGTTAACGCAGCGCTAGCGCCTGCAGCACTTTTCTCAATTTATCATTTTGGAATGCCGGCGCTTGTTAATATGGTTCTTTGTATTGTTGCCGCTGTGGTAACAGAATATTTAATTTTAAAATGGCAAGATAAGCCTATGGTTATAAGTGACGGTAGTGCATTTCTAACAGGTTTATTGGTAGCAATGAATATTCCAGCAACATTACCATGGTATATGCCACTAGCAGGGTCAATCTTTGCTATTGCTGTTGCCAAACATACTATGGGTGGTTTAGGGTTTAATATTTTTAATCCTGCTCTTATTGGGCGTGCATTTATTCTTGCATCTTGGCCGATTGCCATGACTACTTGGCCGATCTCCAGAGATATGATTGGTAAAGTGGATGGACTAACGACAGCCACTCCTTTAGGGATTCTGAAACTGCAAGGGTACGAAAAACTTGTAGCAAGTTTTGGCGATCAAGCTACCATGTACAAGTCTTTGTTTTTAGGTGGGCGCGCTGGAAGTATGGGAGAAACTTCAGCAATTCTTCTACTTTTAGGTGGCATTTATTTAATCTATAAAGGGTATATCAAATGGCAAGTGCCTGTGGTCATGATTGGTACTGTAGGAGCCTTGACTGCTGCATTTGGTGGAGATCCGCTTCTTCATATGATGTCTGGCGGTCTTATCTTGGGTGCTTTCTACATGGCGACAGACATGGTAACCATTCCAATTACTACAAAGGGGCAAATTATTTTTGCCGTAGGAGCCGGTGCTCTTACTGTCCTGATCCGTTTGCAGGGCGGTTATCCTGAAGGCGTATGTTATGCAATATTATTGATGAACTGCGTCACGCCCCTGATTGACCGTTTGGTAAGACCTGTAAAATATGGTGCAAGGAGGTAAGACATATGGCACATGATGCACATGAACAAAATGATAGTGTTTTTAAAGTAGGTATCAATCTTACTCTTGCTTGTTTGCTTTCAAGCGCAGTAATTGCAGGCACTTATGCCGTGACGGCGCCAATCGCTGCTAAAACGAGAATTCAGCTTGATAATCAGGCACGGAAAGCATTAGTTGCTGATGCCCAGGATTTCAAAGCCGTTGAAGGCAAAACAGGCTGGTATGCAGCATTAAAGGATGGCAAGACAATTGCTTATGTTGTACCAGCTGAGAGTAAGGGTTATGCTGGTGCTATAAAAATGTTGGCTGCCGTATCTGTTGATGGCAAAATGATCGATTATGCAATTCTAAGTCATAAGGAAACCCCTGGTCTTGGGGATAAAGCTGAGAAGCCAGCCTTTCGTAAGCAATTTGCTGGTAAAGCAGCCGAAAATTTAGAAGTAGTAAAAGTTCCTAGTGATAAAAATATTCAAGCGTTAACGGGAGCAACGATTACTTCGCGTGCTGTGACCAAAGGAATTAAGGAAGCTGTGGAAGAAGTAACTGCTTTTACAGCCGACAAAAAGAAGTGAGGTGTTGAATATGAAAAATTTATGGGAGATATTTTATAAAGGGTTATTTGATCAGAACCCCATATTCCGCCTTGCCTTAAGTTTGTGTCCGGCGTTGGCGGTTACTTCCAATGTCTATAATGCATTGGCCATGGGGTTGTCAGTTATGTTTGTTATCACTGCAAATAACGTAGTTGTATCCATTTTTCGTAAATGGGTGAATCCTAAAGTACGGGTTCCTGTTTACATTACATCCATTGCTACGATTGTTACAGTGCTTATCTTAACATTGCAAGCTTACCTTCCAGATGTCTATAAAGAACTCTATCTGTATTTAAATCTTATTGTTGTGTTTGCAATTATTCTAGCTCGGGCAGAAGTATTTGCAGCCAAGAATCCTGTTTTTCCATCATTCTTGGATGGCCTGGGAATGGGTGCAGGTTTTGCTGGTGCTATGGTGTTCATTGCCATCGTCCGTGAACTATTTGGTAATGGTACGTTAATGGGCATGCAAGTTTTCGGGGCGTCTTATGACCCTGCGCTCATTATGATTTTGCCGCCAGGTGGATTTATTGTCATAGGGCTCATGATTGCTAGCTTTAATTTGATTGGTCAACACCAAGACAAATTAAAGGAAGCGAAGCAAGGGAGTGATGCATAATGGAAGAATACTTGAAGCTATTTGTTGCTTCGGCAATTACTAATAATATGGTATTGACCCAGTTCTTGGGTCTGTGTATCTTTTTCGGTGTTTCAAAGAATCTCAACGCCTCAATTGGTATGGGGATGGCGGTTACGTCGGTTATGACAATCAGTACTTTGCTAGCTTGGACAGTATATAACTATGTTCTCCACCCACTTGGGCTGGAAGTACTCATGCTAATAACATTTGTGGTACTGATTGCCGGCCTTGTACAATTACTGGAAATGGTTATTAAAAAACATGCTCCTGCTTTATATAATATGTGGGGAATTTATCTTGTGTTGATTGCGACTAACTGTGTTGTAATTGCCGTGCCGATTACTAATGCTGAGTCTCATAATGGTTTTATGACAAGTTTCGTACTTGCAATTGGCTCTGGAGTCGGATTTGCATTGGCCCTAATCTTAATGGCTAGCCTGCGTGAAAAACTACAATATGCAGATGTACCAAAATCCTTACAAGGACTGGGTATTTCTTTCATTTTGGCAGGAATGTTGGCATTGTCATTCTTTGGTTTTTCGGGAATGATCACACTATAATGATAGAAGGTGATGAAAAATGAGTACACCAATATTGATATTGATCGTATTGACGTCTCTAGGGTTATTGTTTGGTTTTCTATTGGCTTATTCAAACAAAAAGTTTTCCATCGAGGTTAATCCGCTCATCCATATCGTAGAGGATGTTTTGCCAAAAGGGCAGTGCGGTGCCTGTGGTTTTGCTGGTTGTATGGCTTATGCCGAGGCTGTTGTACTCAATCCTGATGTAGCACCAAATTTATGTACACCAGGTAAAGATGCAGTAGCAAAACTTGTTGCTGAACTTACCGGTAAGGCTGCTGCTCCCATGGAACCACAAATTGCCCAAGTGCAATGTGCAGGTACCCATGACAAGGCTAAAAAATCCTATGCATATACGGGTGTAGAAGATTGTGTTGCTGCAAACCTACTTTTTGGCGGACCAAAATCTTGTAAATATGGTTGTTTAGGATTGGGAACCTGTGTTAAAAGTTGTCCTTTTGATGCTATGGTTATGAGTCCAGATGGACTGCCTATCATTGATCCTGAGAAGTGTACTTCTTGTGGTAAATGTGTAAGTGTTTGTCCTAAACAAGTCATTTCTCTTATGCCAATTGGTGCAAGAGTTCGAGTGAACTGTAACTCAAAAGATAAAGGCGCTGTAGCGAAAAAGGCATGTAGCGTAGCTTGTATTGGCTGTTCTCTTTGTATGCGCCAGTGTCCATATGAAGCTATAAAAATGGTTAATAATTTGGCCATTGTAGATGCTAAAATATGTGAAGAAAAATGTTCTGAGGCTGTGTGCCTGAGCAAATGTCCGACAAAAGCGATTCGTCCTTTTGTAATGGGAATTGTGCCTGGCACCGAAAGTGAAGAAAGCACTGTTATCGCCTGTGCATCTTGTGCAAAATAGGGAAAAGTATCAATTAACCGCAGAAGAATGAATCTTCTGCGGTTTTTTATGTGTATCCTATTTGCATGTTAGGAGTTTTTGCGGTAAAATAATCTAGACTAACCGAGAAGGTGGCAAAGTATATTTAAAAAGGCTGATCATTTATGAATAACACAAGACGCATGGTATTGCTAGCCTTATTCATAGCTATAGCTAGCGTGCTGCATGTAGTAGAATCCTGGCTACCCTTGCCACTTCCCGTACCTGGAATTAAATTGGGATTGGCAAACATTGTATCTCTAATTACGATTGCAATTTTTGGTTGGCGTGATGCTATATATGTGGTAGTTATACGTGTTTTTTTAGCATCGTTGTTCGGAGGAGCATTTTTGGGACCAGCTTTTGCTATGAGTATGAGTGGTGCTATAGCTAGTACTCTAATAATGGCTTATGCATATGTTTCTTGGCATGCTACTTTTTCCTTTATAGGAATCAGTATCCTTGGTGCTGTTATACATAATGTAGCGCAAATAATGATGGCAGCTTTGGTGGTGTCGAGTCTTACATTATTGTGGTATTTGCCTTATTTAATATTATTTGCCGTGCCAACAGGTTGGGCGACGGGGATGATTGTAGTTTATTTTTTAGCAAAGGCACCAAAAAATCTATAAGTGTAGTGAAAAGTCAATTCACTACTATGTATGTATTTATTCTATCTCATAATAGATACAGGGAGGGAAGAATATTGCGAGGCGCTAAAAGTAAAGGATCTGGTATGTTCATACTATTTTTGCTTACGGGTGCAGTTTTTGGCGGTATTTTAGGAGAACTTATTTCTCATTCTGACATAGTAGCTGGCTTTGCTCCATATTTAGTAAAAACATTTCTTATTTTGGACGTGCCACCAGTTAGCATCAATTTGTACGTTGTAAGATTTATGATTGGTTTTGCTCTGCAGCCTAACTTAATCAGTATTTTAGGTATGGTAGTAGCAATTTTGCTGTATAGGCGCATGTAAGCCTACCCATAGGAGGTCTTTTGTTAATGACAATTATTTTAGCATCCTCATCACCTCGCCGTCGTGATCTTTTAGCACAGGTTGGCTGTGAGTTTGTAGTGATGACTAGTACTATTGTTGAGGATAATACCCAAGCTTTACCTCCACATGAATTGGCTGTTTTACAAGCTAAAGATAAAGCTTTAGATGTATTTTCAAAAGTGCAGACTCATGATGTGGTGATTGGTGCTGATACCATTGTAGTACTAGATGGACAAGTCTATGGTAAACCCGTAGATAAAAGTGATGCTAGGCGTATGTTGACGAATTTATCAGGTAAAGAGCATCAAGTTATTACAGGAATTGCTGTTGTCACAACAGATAAAGTTTGGACGGAGTTTGTTGTTACCAATGTGAAGATTGGGGATATTAAGGCTGGGGAAATTGAATCATATCTCACAACCGGTGAGCCTATGGACAAAGCAGGCGCATATGCCATTCAGGGTGTAGGTGCACTTTTCGTAGAAAGTATTAGCGGCTGTTATGCCAATGTTGTAGGTCTACCATTAAATAAATTGTCTGATTTACTGAAAAAGGCTGGTGTCAAGTTATTGTGAATGACAATAAGCCGCTTATGATAAAAGAATTGCCCCAAGAGGAAAGACCAAGGGAAAAAATGCTGGAGAAAGGTGCTCAAGCTTTAAGTAATGCAGATTTATTGGCGATTTTACTTAGAACGGGCACGAAGAATGATTCTGTTTTGCGAGTGGCGGAAAGGCTGCTCAAAAGATATGAAGATATGGGTATCGCTGCCCTTTCCAGTCTTGGACCTCAGGAGATAAGTAAAATTAAGGGAATCGGTCCAGTGAAGGCAGTGACTATTGCAGCTGCTATTGAACTTGGCAAACGTCTTAATACAGTCGCGTCAGGTCAGAGGACGATTATTCGTTCACCTCAAGACGCTGCGAATTTATTGATGGCCAGGCTACGCTATGAAGTGCGGGAACATTTTATTGTGCTCCTCTTATCTACTAAAAATCATGTGCTAGCTACCCCTACTATTTCTATCGGCAGTTTAAATGCATCTATTGTGCATCCCCGTGAATTATTTCGCGAGGTCATTAATCATTCAGCGGCTTCTGTTATTCTAGCACATAATCATCCTAGTGGAGATCCAACTCCTAGTTCGGAAGATATTGGGTTAACTCGAAAATTAGTTGATGCAGGGAAAATTTTAGAAATTCCTGTCCTGGATCATATAATTATAGGCGATAATAAGTATGTTAGTCTTAAAGAAAAGGGAATAATAGAATGAATTTGTAAAGTAGCAAGATAACGATGTACTTGCTTATTGAAAGGGGCTATATATTATGAAAAGTTTTTTTGGGTCATTTTCCCGAGACATGGGTATAGATCTTGGCACCGCCAATACGTTGGTGCATGTGAAAGGTAAAGGAATCGTACTTAGTGAACCTTCCGTAGTGGCTATTCAACGTGACACAGGGGAGGTATTGGCAGTAGGAGAAGAAGCTAAACAAATGATTGGTCGAACTCCTGGTAATATAGTGGCCATTAGACCGTTAAAAGATGGCGTAATTGCAGATTTTGATGTTACCCAAGCCATGTTAAAATATTTTATTCGTAAAGCTATTGATACAAAATCATTTATTCGTCCTCGCGTAATTGTAGGCGTGCCTTCAGGAATTACGGAAGTGGAAAAACGTGCTGTAATTGATGCAACTATCCAAGCGGGCGCTAGAGAAGCTTATTTGATTGAAGAACCAATGGCAGCAGCCATTGGGGCAGGGTTACCTGTTCATGAGCCAACAGGCAATATGGTAGTTGATATTGGTGGTGGCACAACAGAAGTAGCTGTTATTTCCCTCGGTGGGATTGTTACTAGCCGTTCGATTCGTGTTGGCGGAGATGAAATGGATGAGGCAATTATACAGTACATTAAACGTACCTATAATTTGATGATTGGTGAGCGTACAGCTGAGGAAGTAAAAGTAACCATTGGAGCGGCGATTGTGCCTGAGATTGATCATACTATGGATATTAGAGGTCGAGATTTGGTAAGTGGCTTACCTAAGACCTTGACCATTAAAGCAAGTGAAGTACAGCAAGCTTTGAGTGAGCCAGTGGCTAGTATTATTGAAGCTGTGAAAGTTACTTTGGAAAAAACACCACCTGAATTGGCTTCTGATATTATGGATCGTGGCATTGTTATGACAGGTGGTAGCTCCCTATTGAAAGGCCTTGACAGGCTTTTAGGTAGAGAAACAGGTATGCCAGTACATATTTCAGAGGATACTTTGTTATGTGTATGTATGGGCACTGGGCGGGCTTTGGAAAGTATAGACTTATTAAAACGTGTGCTAATGTCTCCCAAAAGAATGGGATAATGGGATTGAGAGGAGATTACACCAGTGCGCTTGTTTCACAAAAAGATGGTCAGCTTGTTGGTGGCTGTGTTACTCGTTCTTTTGCTGGCTAGCTCTCTCGCCCAGGGTAAATATAAGTTTGCCTTTATGGAGAAAGTAATTACTACTGTATTAGCACCTGTTCAATATGTTGTTACCAATGTGAGTTTCACTTTCCGTAATATCGGTTTATCGACAGGGGAATTGATGACTGTATACCGTGATAATAAGAATTTGCGGCTAGAAAATGAAAGTCTTCGACAAAACAATTTGAATATGACTGAAATTATGGCAGAGAATGTGCGCCTCCGAAGTATATTAGATTATAAAAAGGGGACACCTCAATTTGATATAGTTACTGCTACAGTAGTAGGACGTGATCCAGGGACTTGGACCAGTACAATTATTATTAATCGTGGAACTGCTGATGGTATTGCCAAGGACATGCCTGTAGTGACTCCTCAAGGGCTAGTTGGCAGTGTTGTGAGTGTATATGGGAATGTGGCTAAAGTAAACATGGTTCTGGATCCACGGAGTGCAGTAGGAGCTTTGGTACAACGGCCTGAATCAAGAGTTGCAGCGATAGTAGAAGGCAACAGTGCTACTCCTTTAACCCCAAAAATGGTGAATATAGCTCGTGACGCTGATGTGATAAAAGGTGATAAAATTATTACATCAGGATTTGGTGGTATTTATCCTAAAGGTTTGTTAATTGGGGAAGTGGTAGATCTAATTAATGAAGAAGGTGGTTTGTTAAAATATGCTGTCTTGAAACCGGCAGTGGATTTTGATAGACTAGAGGAGGTCTCTATTATTGTGGGTTCACGAGAACCTATACCTACTTTGCCTTCTACAGTGCCAGTTCCTCCTGCTGTTCCTGGAAAGACAGCAACGCCATCCCAGGGAGCCTTACAATGAATATATTAACATGGTTTAGCGTACTTGTGGTAACGATTATCCTGCAATCTACTGTAGTGCCTCTTGTTTCTTTTAAAGGTATTCATCCAGATTTACTACTTGTGATCGTTGTATCCTATGCTCTGCTAACAGGCAAAGAAAATGGGGTAGGAATCGGTTTTTTTGCTGGTTTGTTACAAGATTTAGTATCAGGTAGTATTTTTGGAGTTAATACGCTGTCAAAATTGGCTACAGGCTATGTATTTGGTATGGCCGAACGGAAAGTATTTAAAGAACATGTTCTATTACCAATATTAGCTACATCTGTAGCAACTATATTTAATGGCATGGCTGGAATAATATTATTATTGATATTTGGCTATAAGGTTGATATTATATCTGCATTTTTGCAGAATATAGTGCCCCTTATGGGGTATAATTTAATTGTTGCAGTTCCAGTACATCATGCTGTATATCGTTTGATAAAATTCAATGCAGAATAGTGGAAGAAATATAAGGTCTAAGGCTTTCGTCTGCATCTAAGGACTTGGCACTAGCCAAGTCCTTTCTTACTTTTATTGTAAAATCTTTGCCAGAAGGGAGGTTGCAATCATGTTGGTTAAACGGTCAAACTACAGACTGGATGCATTAGCAATTATCATTCTTTTAGTATTTGTGGCTTTAGTTAGTCGTTTAGGATATTTACAAGTTGTGCAGGGGAAATATTATGGAGAAAAGGCAGATGGTAATCGTATCAGGCTTGCTCCTATCATGGCTCCCCGTGGCATGTTTTATGATAGAAATGGTGTTCCATTAGTTTCGAATCGCCCTGGCTTTACAGTGTCATTACTGCCGATTTCCGGCCCCGTTCCTGACGAAATCATTATCAAAGTAGCCAATATTTTAAATATGAATCCAGATGAAATCAAGAAAAAAATGAGTCAACATAATGGCAAGTTTGAACCTGTTCGCATCAAATCAGATATTGGTCCAGATGTGGTAACAAAGATCGAGGAGCGCCGTGCAGAACTGCCAGGGGTAGTAATTGAAATTCAGCCTATTCGAAATTATATTAATAATGAGCTAGCTGCCCATTTATTTGGTTATGTGGGTGAAATTAATGATGTAGAATTGGAAAAAGCAAAAGCAAAATCTAACGAATATAAGATAGGCGATATTATTGGTAAATTCGGTCTAGAAAAAATATATGATCGTGAATTACGTGGAATCGATGGAGGCAATCAAGTTGAGGTTGATGTAACAGGTCGTCCTGTTAATGTATTGGGCCGAAAGGAAACCGTACCAGGTAAAAACCTGACATTGACTATTGATTATAAAATACAAAAAGCAGCTGAGGTAGCAATTGACGAACAACTTACATACTTGCAAACAAAGAGTGAGTTTCGAAATGCTAAAGCGGCGGCAGCTATTGCTATGAACCCAAAAACAGGAGAAATCTTGGCT
This sequence comes from uncultured Pelosinus sp., assembly GCA_963526645.1. Taxonomy (GTDB): domain Bacteria; phylum Bacillota; class Negativicutes; order DSM-13327; family DSM-13327; genus Pelosinus. Next base: position 65,387 of record CAUROG010000010.1, read on the forward strand.
ATGGTCAGCAGACCTACTTTTAATCCTAATTTATTTTCTGGAGGTATTTCTGGAAAAGATTGGAAGTTGCTCAATGACAATCCAAATAACCCTATGGATAACAAAGCTATTTCCGGGGAATATCCACCTGGATCTACTTTTAAACTGGTTACAGGTGCAGCAGCCTTAGAACTGGGTAAAGTAACTCCTGAGGAGAAAATCCTAGATACAGGAAAACATTGGATTATTCCCAAAGGAAATGCGGAAGGAGAAGCCCTAGGTTGGATCAATTTTAAAGAAGCTCTTACTAAGTCTGATAATGTGTATTTTTATGAAATGGGTAATCGCTTAGGTATTGATAATTTAGAAAAGTATGCTAGGATGTTTGGTTTAGGAGCAGTAACTGGCATTAATCTGCAAGGTGAATCAGATGGTCTAGTTGCGAATCAGCGCTATAAGGAAAAAGTATATGGTGAGGAATGGTATTTATCTGAGACTTTTGATGCTGCCATTGGACAAGGATTTCAATTAACAACTCCCTTACAAGTTGCTGTTTTAATGAGTCAAATTGCTAATGGTGGTTATCGGTATCGTCCTTACTTGGTAAGTAAGATTAGTTCAGATAATGGAGAAGTTACCAAGACTTTTGCTCCTGAAGAAGTAGGAAGAATACAACTATCGGAAAAAACGATTAACCTTATTCGGGAGTCGCTTAGAGATGTAGCCCTTGAGGGTGGTACAGCTGCTCAAGTGTTTCGTGATTTCCCTGTTTCCATTGCTGGCAAGACAGGTACGGCAGAAAATTCTCATGGTAGTGATCATGGGTGGTTCATTGCTTATGGTCCTTATGAAGATCCTCGTATTGTTGTTGCAGTAATTGTAGAACAAGGGGGATTTGGTGCAGGTTCGGCTGCGCCAATTGCCAGAAAAATTTTGGAAGCTGCTTTTAATCTAAATCAAGCTCCTGTTGACGCAGCGCAGATCTATAAGCCGCATACGGCATTATAAGAACGTATAAGTTTTTTAGAGTAAAAATATTCAAGCGCGAAGACACGAAGATAACACGAAGGAGATCGTGTTATCTTCGTGTTTTTGCATTTGAAAAAGCTTCATTTAAGAAAGGTGTAGTATTTTTCGGATAATTCTACTAGTCATTTTGTCCCATATTTCAGATTATAAAATTAACTTCTTATTTTCGGCAGGATTATTGACTAAAAGCGCGAATTCTAACTGGCAGATATATGTAACTTGTAGGAATACTTGGGAGATGGACATGCGAGAATATGTAACCTTTAAGGGCAGCAGAAATGGATTACAATTAGTACTTGATGCATCAGTAGAGTTTGAAGTTATTCTAGAAAACTTAACAGCTAAGTTAGAATCAGCTGTTGATTTTTTTGCGAAGGGCACTATGGTAGAAGTACCGGCGAAGGTACGTACACTTACTTTTCAGGAGCAGAAAGAATTAAGTAAGTTATTGGCTACTTATGGTTTGGTTTTTCAAGAAGTAGATGAACAATGGGCAGATTTTGAAAATAGTATGTCTGAACCTGAGGAAATAAAAATACTAGTTGTTAGTAAAACCATACGTAGTGGACAGGAAGTTATACACAAAGGTTCGGTAGTCATAGAAGGTGATGTGAATCCTGGTGCAGAAGTAATAGCAGGTGGAGATATTGTTGTAAAAGGAACTTGTCGTGGTGTAGTGCATGCAGGGGCTTATGGAGATACAACGGCCACTATTACCGCTCAGCGTCTCTTAGCTTCACAAATTAGAATTGCTGAAATCATTGCTAGGGCACCAGATCATTTGGATCAACCTCATCAAGCTGAAGTAGCACTCATTGAGAATGGAATTGTTATTATTAGGACAGTCAATATAGAAAGCTGCGTGGAAGAAGCACAAATATAAAGTAAGCGGACTGGAACTTTGGCATCAGTCTATATATAGGAGGATATATATGGGGGAAGTTATCGTTATAACATCGGGTAAAGGCGGCGTTGGGAAAACTACTACTTCAGCCAACTTAGGTACAGGATTTGCATTACTAGGCAAGAAGGTCGTATTAGTTGATGCTGATATTGGATTGCGTAACTTGGATGTGGTTATGGGACTTGAAAACCGTATCGTCTATGATTTAGTGGATGTAACTGATGGAAATTGTCGATTAAAACAAGCATTGATTCGGGATAAACGCTATGAGTCATTATATCTTTTACCAGCTGCTCAAACTCGGGATAAAAATGCAGTGAATCCAGAACAAATGAAACAATTGTGTGATGAACTAAAAGAAGACTTTGATTTTGTGATTATTGATTGTCCTGCTGGCATTGAACAGGGTTTTAAAAATGCCATAGCTGGTGCTGATAAAGCGATTATTGTAACTACGCCTGAAGTATCAGCGGTTCGTGATGCTGATCGTATCATTGGCTTATTAGAGTCAGAAGGTAAACATAACCCTAAACTCATTGTAAATCGTATTCGCCCTAGAATGGTTAAAAAGGGCGATATGATGAACATTGATGATATTATTGAAATTTTAGCCATTGATTTATTAGGAATTATACCGGAAGATGATTATATTGTGGTTTCCACCAATCGAGGGGAGCCTGCAGTCGTTAATCCTATTTCACCTGCGAGTACAGCTTATAAAAATATTGTACGACGATTAACAGGAGAAAATGTACCTTTAATGGTGATTGAGGATAATACTAGCTTTTTTAATAAATTGAAGAAAATATTTAATCTTTAGGGAGGGATAAAAATGCTTGAATTGATTCAAAAACTCTTTGGCAAGGATTCGTCTTGCTCTAAAGATATTGCCAAAGAAAGACTACGGTTAGTACTGGTTCATGATAGGGTTAATGTTTCTCCCCAATTGATGGAAACCTTAAAAGATGATATGTTCAGAGCCATATCTAACTATATGGATATCAATGAAAAGTGTATGGAAGTAAATCTGACCCACACAGAATCTTCAGTAACTCTTGTCGCTAATATTCCTGTAACCAGTATGAAAAGGGGCGCCATGACCAAACGATGAAGACTTATAGGTAAAATTACCAAAGGCGCAGTACTATATACTGCGCCTTTTTAAGTGGACGAAATTGGGAAAGGATATTATAATATAGGAATGACTTTTGGTATGGAAGGTAAGTGTAAGGTATGTTAAACCGTCGGTTACTACAAAATTTAGATTTTGTCACAATTGCTACGGCTAGTCTACTGCTTTTAATAAGTCTGGTAGTCATTGGCAGTGCCACCCATATCAATACACCTGGTGAGGAACGCTATTGGTATGTGGAGCGCCAAGGAATGTTTGCCTTTTTAAATATTATAATCATAATTGCGTTGTTAAATTTTGATTACAATGTATTGGGCAAATTTGCTAGTGGGTTATATGGTGTCAATTTAGTCATGTTATTAGCTGTTATGTTTGTCGGCCAGTCGGCCCTAGGTGCCCAGCGTTGGATACAACTAGGCCCTATTAGCATTCAACCCTCTGAGTTTTCTAAATTAATTATGATTATTGCATTAGCGGATATGTTGGATAAGAAGACAGGAAAACTCAACTCTTTTAAAGATCTGATGCCTATTTTTTTGTATGTGGGTATACCTTTTTTGCTAGTGTTAAAACAGCCTGACCTTGGGACTTCTCTCGTATTCCTGGCAATTTTATTTGGTATGCTCTTTATTGCAGGGATTAAGAGTAAGCACTTGATGGTAATCTTTGGCGCTGGTGCTGCTTTTATGCCTATATTTTGGCATTTTTTAAAGGATTATCAAAAAATGCGACTGTCTGTCTTTCTTGATCCTAATGTTGATCCTTTAGGATCTGGATATCATATAATACAGTCTAAAATTGCCATTGGTTCAGGAATGTTATTTGGTAAGGGACTTTTTGGCGGAACCCAAAGTCAGTTGAACTTTCTACCAGAAAATCATACGGATTTTATTTTTGCTGTGATTGGAGAAGAACTTGGCTTTATTGGTGCAGTTTTTATTTTACTATTGTATTTTATTCTATTGTTTCGTGGTGTAAAAATTGCTGGAGCAGCTAAAGATAATTTCGGAACCTTATTAGCAACAGGCATTACGTCTATGCTGACCTTTCATGTGTTGGTTAATGTAGGGATGACTGCTGGTATTATGCCAGTAACTGGTATCCCCTTACCGTTGATGAGCTATGGAGTTAGTGCTCTTACTACCAATATGATTAGCATTGGTATATTATTAAATATATATATGCGTAGGCAAAAAATTATGTTTTAAGAATAGAGAATATAAAGAGATGCGTCTTATAGCGCATCTCTTTTATATTATAAGCATATATTACCGTCCTCTTCTCATATATATTCTTTAATAATATGTGCTAAGTGGTGGGGGTGCGTATATGGCGAAGCTGTGGAATAAGTGGAAAAAGAATCGATGGGGCAATACAAAAGAACATGACTATTCCTGGCAATATGCAGAAGAAGAGATGGATTATAGCTGGTTAAGAAAAACTGCAATAGCAGTCATTCTGTTTGCTATTGTATATTGTGCTCATATATCGGAAACAGCAGTAGGAAAAATAGTCGATGATGGGATTCGTTATACAGTAACGACCCAAACGGATGTTAACTACGCAATAGAAAAAATCATTAGCTCTGTTCCTCCAAGTGTAGATTTGTCTGTTCTTAAAAAAGTTCAGACTACTATATCTAAGCCCGCAGATCCCCTCCTGTATATGAATACGCCTGTTAGTGGGAAAATTGTATCGCCATTTGGCTGGGGGATTCATCCTGTATTAAAACAAGAAAGGATGAATGAAGGGATAGATATTGAAGTTGCTTTGGGGACTGGTGTAAAAGCGGTAGCACCTGGTAAAGTTAAGATGATTACAGATAGTGCCCAATTGGGAAAAGTACTTATTATAGAGCATAGTCAGGATGTTGAAACTGTATACGGCCACTTAGGAGAAGTATTAGTACAGCAAGGCGATGCCATTAGCCAAGGACAGATTATTGCTAAAGTAGGTAAAAGTGGCATAGTATCCGGACCCTTACTTTATTTTGAAGTGAGAGAAAAAGGCAAGGCTATTGATCCTGCTACTAGGTTGAAGGGAGATTTTCCTGTGGGAGAGGAGAAGTGAAATGATTGCGGGTTGCTAAGATAGCAGATATAGACTTAATCGTGAGTTATTGGTTTATCGCAATGATCCTATTCTTCTCTTTAGCTGGTATGGTGATGAAAGTTCTTTTAGTATTTAGTGCAGTACTCTGGCATGAATTAGCTCATGCAGGAGCTGCTATAATTTTAGGCTTTACAGTGCGTGAAGTAGAATTACTACCTTTTGGTGGGGTGGCACGGATTGAAGGGCTAGGGGTCGCAAGTTCAAAAGGTGAAATAATAATAGCCGCCGCCGGACCAGTCGCAAGTATGGTTTTGGCGGCTCTTGTTTATGGTTGTATGTTTTATATGAATCTGAGGACTGAAATGTGGGATTTTTATTTTAAGACAAATCTTATGTTAGCAACCTTTAATATGATACCAGGCTTGCCTCTTGATGGTGGGCGTATTTTTAGAGCATGGTTGGCCTTACATATGGATTACGCAAAGGCCACTGCTATCGCTGCTGGCATTAGTAAATGTGTAAGTGTGTTATTGGTTGGTATTTTGATTTTTCAGTATGTGAGTGGAAGTACTGTAAATATCACTTTTTTAGTAGTCGCTATTTTTTTGTATACTACAGCGAAGAGTGAAACCAAGATAGCAGGATTTCGCACCTTGCGAATCATGGCTCAAAAAAAGTCTTTATTAAGGGCACGAGGAATGATGCCGACGACTCATCTTACCGTAGTAGAAGGAGTGTTACTTAAGGATATTGTTAGGTTATTTCATCCAGATCAGTATTATGTGATGCTTGTAGTAAATACAGATTGTAAGCTCTGTGGAACTTTAACTGAAACAGAAGTATGGGAAGAATTACCCAAGAAGGGGCTGCATGCTAGCATTGGTGAGCTTATCTAGGACATAGAATTATGAACATTATTAACAAATATAGAATGATTGGCAGGATTTTTTTTTATTATGTAGAACGTAAGGTAGGATATCTGACTAAACTTTGGATATTTTTGGGCAGTATATATATAAAGCATTAAAGAAACTCTTTTTTGTAGATATAAATTTTTAGTGCATTATATCCATATAATATTTTTTGAAGCAAAATTTGGAGGTTAGTATTATTTATGATAACTTTAGATCCTGCCATGTTAAATCGGGTCATAAAACCTGCCCGGTATACAGGTAATGAATGGAACAGTATAAAGAAAGACCATGATACGGTTAGTGTAACAGTGGCTTTATCTTTACCTGATGTGTATGAAGTAGGGATGTCCAATCTGGGGCTTAAAATCTTGTATCAAATATTAAATAATCGTGAGGATACTGCGGCTGAACGAGTATACGCACCTTGGGTGGATATGGAAGCTGAAATGCGGGAACGCAATATTCCCCTATATACTTTAGAAAGCTTAAAACCAGTAAAGGAATTTGATATAGTAGGCTTTTCCTTACAATATGAAATGAGTTATAGCAATGTATTAAATATGCTGGATTTAGCGGAAATTCCTCTGTTAACAGCAGAACGTGATGAAAAAATGCCTATTATAATTGGGGGCGGGCCTTGTACTTTTAATGGAGAGCCTGTTGCTGATTTTTTTGACTGTCTTGTCTTAGGAGAAGGCGAAGAGGTAATGGAAGACATCGTTGCAGCTGTTTCAGCTTGGAAGAAATCAGGGAAACTAGATGGTAAATCAGGAATTTTAACAAAACTAGCTCAAATTGGTGGGGTCTATGTACCTTCTCTTTATGATGTAACATATCATGAAGACGGTACCGTAGCTAAAGTGGTACCCAATTGCCTAGAAGCTCCGGCGGTTGTAACTAAACGAGTTGTAAAAGATTTGAATACTGTGGGATATGCTACTAAGCCAATTGTACCTTTTTTAGATATTGTTCATGATCGGATTATGTTAGAGTTATTCCGTGGCTGTACTAGAGGCTGTCGCTTTTGCCAAGCGGGAGTATTGTATCGTCCAGTGCGGGAACGACGTCCAGAAGTTCTACTTAACATGGCTAAGGAAATGGTGGCTAGTACTGGATATAATGAAATATCTCTTACCTCTCTCAGTTCCGCAGACTATTCTTGTTTGCCAGGACTAGTCGATTCTTTAATGGATGAATTAAAAGAACAAGGTGTGAGTGTATCCTTACCATCTTTGAGGATTGATAGCTTTTCTATTGATCTGGCACAGAAAGTGCAGCAGGTCCGTAAAAGCGGTCTAACCTTTGCTCCAGAAGCAGGTTCTCAGCGTATGCGGGATGTTATTAATAAAGGTGTAACCCAAAAAAATCTGGAAGATGCTGTGACGGCTGCCTTTCAGGCGGGATGGTCCTCTGTAAAATTATATTTTATGATGGGCTTACCGACAGAAACTGATGAGGATGTCCTAGGAATTGCGGATTTAGCTTACAAAGTATTGGATCTGTACAAAGAGATAAAAGGGCGTAGAGGAGCGAAGGTAACGGTTAGCGTATCTTGTTTTGTTCCTAAACCTCATACTCCCTTTCAATGGTTTGGCCAAAATCTTGCTGGTGAATTTGAACGTAAGCAACAACTGCTAAAAGCACGTCTTCGTGATAAAAATATTACTTTTAATTGGCATGATGCCCGTACTAGCTTTTTAGAAGGAGCATTTGCTCGTGGTGACAGAAGATTGGGGCAGGTATTACTGAAAGCCTGGCAAAATGGGGCTAGGTTTGATGGATGGTCTGAATATTTTAAATATGATGTGTGGATGGATGCCTTTAAGGCTTGTGAAATGGATCCCTATTTTTATGCCACCCGCGATCGAAATTTTGATGAAATTATGCCATGGGATCATTTATCCTCCGGGGCATCCAAAGAATTTTTACAGCGTGAATATGAGCAAGCTGTACAAGAGCAACTAACTAGTGATTGTAGAAGAGAAAATTGTAGTGCCTGTGGTGTATGTCCAGGGCTAGGCGTTGAGGTATTAGATTGGGGGAATAAGGCATAATGGCAAAGTTACGTTTAGAGATTACAAAAGGTGAAGAAATACGCTATATTTCCCACTTGGATTATGCCAGTGCTATGGAAAGGGCCATTATTAGGGCCAAATTACCTGTAGCTTATTCCGAAGGATTTAACCCTCATATGAAACTGTCCTTTGCATCAGCCTTAGCTGTAGGGGTAACAAGCCAGGCAGAGTATGTAGATATTGAATGTAAAGAGGAAGTAGATTTAAGCCAAGCAATTAAGTGCCTTACTGCTACATTGCCCGTAGGAATTGTAATAAAAAATGCAAAATATATTCAAGGAAATGTTCCTGCGCTAATGGCCATTGTCAATCTAGCTACCTATGACGTGACAGTGCCTTTATTGGCAGGAGACTTTGGGATCATAGAAGATAGTATTCGATGGTTTAATGATGCGGAAACTGTTTTTTATACTAGAGAATCTCCAAAAGGGAAAAAGGAAATCGAAGTGAAGCAGTATATGGCACAAGCTGTTAAGGTTGTGCCTTTGGAGAAAGCGGTACGTCTTATGTTAGAGATCAAGATTACTCCTACAGGTAGTATAAAGCCGGGAGAAGTACTAGGGGCATTGGTAGCAATGTTTGATTTGCCAGTGGATATTGACAATATACTGATTCATCGTACAGGGCTTTATATTGATGATGGTAAAGTACAGGTTTCACCTGTAGAACTATAAGAGATGATGGCTTTTTAATAGAAACAGATAGAGTACAGTTAAAAAAAGTAAGAAAGGAGGAAAAAGGATGGGAAAAACAATTGTGGTCAATATGACACCGGAAGAAACAAGGATGGCTATTCTTGAAGATAAAAACCTAGTTGAAGTCTCAATAGAACGAACTAAAAGTGGTCATAGCGTTGGTAATATTTATAAGGGAAAAACTAAGAATGTACTACCTGGTATGCAAGCTGCCTTTATTGATATTGGTAGAGATAAAAATGCTTTTTTATATATTGGCGATACATTGCCTCAGGTTGCTGCTCAGGCAATTGCTGATACTGCTTTAACAGTAGGCAAAGACGTTATGATTCAAATTGTAAAGGATGCTATTGGTACTAAGGGGCCTAGGGCTACTACACATTTAACTCTACCAGGACGATATGTGGTATTAATGCCTACTGTAGATTATATTGCTACGTCAAGACGCATTGCGAATGAAGAAGAGCGAACAAGGTTAAAGAAGATTGTTGAAAAGGTGCGTCCAGAAGGTATGGGCATTATTGTACGCACCATGTCTGAAGGTAAAAGTGAAGACGATTTGCAAAAAGATATTGAGTATCTTTATAATTTATGGAAGGCATTGACTGCTAGAGGCAAAAGAGCTGCTTCGCCTATCTTATTGTATCGTGATGTGGATTTAGTGATTCGCATTGTACGGGATTATTTATCAGATGATGTTGAAGAATTTATCTTGGATAATCAGGATGCATATGGACGTGTTTGTGACTTGCTTAAATATATGTCACCTGAGTTATTGAGTAGAGTTACATTATATCAAGGGAAAGAAGATATTTTTACCCACTATGGGATCGACGAGGAATTAAAGAAAGTGGGGCAGCGCTCCATCTGGCTTGCCTGTGGCGGATACATCGTGATTGATAAAACAGAAGCGCTCACGGTCATTGATGTGAATACTGGTAAATTTGTCGGGTCTACTAACTTATCGGATACAGTTTTTCAAACCAATTTGGAAGCGGCAAGTGAAATTGTAAGGCAAATACGTTTGCGAGATATTGGCGGTATTATTATTATTGATTTTATTGACATGGATAAAGAAGAGCAAAAACAAGCCGTATTAGCAGCATTGGAAGAAGAATTTAAACGTGACCGCACCAAAACCAATGTAATTGGCTTTACTGGTCTAGGTTTAGTCGAGATTACACGAAAAAAAGTGCGACAAAATGTGGAAGGTATGCTTTATAATGAATGCCCATGCTGCGAGGGCCGTGGTAGAGTACAGTCCCCTGAAACAGTAGTGATCAATATATGGCGCAAAATGCGTAATATTATGAGCCAACCAAGGCGTCAGGGACGACTTGTCATTCAGGTACATCCCCTTGTTGCGGAAACCATCAGAAGTCAAGGGGAAATAGCTCGTATGGAACAGGAACTGGCGTGTTCATTACGGATAGAAGCATTGCCGGAGATGCATCCCGAAATGTTTTCGATTTTACATGAAAGTGAGTCTTCGGGAAAATAATTGACAAAGGGTATTTCATATGCTATTATCATTTAATGTAGGCGATTGTGCTTACGTGTCCCAAACCGCACGAAGAGGTTCCATTAAAATTGTTTTGAGTGAGCTCAAAATGATACCGTATTCGGCGAGTACAAGAACGAGGGAGGTGTAATATATAATGTACGCAATTATTCAAACTGGCGGTAAACAATACCGTGTTTCTGAAGGTGATGTTGTTTTCATTGAGAAAGTGGAAGCTCTAGAAGGCGAGGCTGTAGAATTCGATCGTGTACTTACTGTTGTAACAGAAGGTAATGTAGTGATTGGTCAACCTCTAGTAGATGGCGCTAAAGTAACTGGTAAAGTTCTTTCTCAAGGTAAAGACAAAAAGATTTTTGTTTTCAAATACAAAGCAAAATCTAACTACCGTAGACGTCAAGGTCATCGTCAACCGTTCACTAAAGTTGTGATCGAGAAGATTGAAGCATAAGAATGATCAAAATAAAGATTATTCGAAACCCAGAACAGAGTATAGTTGAATTTAGTGTTACTGGACATGCAAATCAAGGTCCCCATGGACAAGATATTGTATGTGCTGGTGTATCTGCTTTGACTCAGACAGCTGTGCTGGGCTTGGATCGTCACTTAGGAACCAGAATACATCTGGATATTGCCAGTGGGAATTTAAAGATGTATTTATTAGATAATCCGGATCCATTAACGAATGCTGTGTTGGAAACAATGCTAATTGGTTTAACTGAGATAGCAAAAATAAATCCGCAAAGTGTTCGAATCTCTGAACACAGGAGGTGAAGTACGATGTTTAATTTTAATTTACAGCTATTTGCTCATAAAAAAGGTGTAGGTAGTACTCGTAACGGTCGTGACAGTGAATCCAAACGTCTTGGCGTTAAACGTCACGCAGGCGAAGTAGTAACCGCTGGCAGCATTTTAGTTCGTCAGAGAGGTACTCATTTCCATACTGGTCAAAATGTTGGCATTGGTAAGGATGATACCTTATATGCAAAAATTGCTGGACGTGTGGCTTTTGAACGTAAAGGCCGTAACGACCGTCAAGTAAGCGTATATCCTACGGAAGAAGCTATCTAATATTACACCTGCGGCTATCCTAAGCCGCAGGTATTATTTTTTTAGAATTGCCTACTTCAAAGCAGTTGCTTGCTCACTTATTTGTTAGAACACGTCACATCGGACAAAAAAGCCTATAAAACCGCACCAGATTGTTGTATAATTGTAAGGAAATAGATTAGGATGGTGCTTAAAATAGAAGGGATGATTGAAAATGGAAAATCATGAGGTGTGTGAAGAAATTGTTACCTTATTAAGAAAGCAACGGCATGATTTTGTTAACCATTTGCAAGTTATTCATGCCATGCTGCAGATGGGCCGTAGAGAAAAAGCTCTTTTATACATTGAGGAGTTAGCAAAAGATCCGGCTCTCGTATCTGATGCGTTAAAAGTTTGTGAAGAACGATGTGATCATCTACATAAGACCTAAGATGCGTATTACAGCAACTTTTTTAAAGTGGACAAGTTCTACAAAAACGCTGATAACCTATAAACTATTCTATAAAGGTTTTTAATAAGATTTTTCTTATTAATGCTTCTAAACCTTTATAGAAAAAATAGAGTTGGCGTGTAATTTATTGCATAATGACATATATTACTGATGAATACATAGATAGGTTTATACCTAAAGGGGTTTTTAAAAATGTTTATTGATAGAGCAAGAATTCATGTTGTATCTGGTAATGGCGGTAATGGGATGTCCAGCTGGCGCCGGGAAAAATATGTTCCTAAAGGCGGCCCAAGTGGTGGGGATGGTGGCCGAGGAGGAGACGTGATACTGATCGTTGACGCTAACACCAATACCCTGATTGATTTTCGTTATAAACGGAAATTTGTTGCCAATAATGGTGTAAGTGGACAAACAAAAAATATGCATGGACAGCATGCAGAACATACCTATATTAAAGTACCACCTGGTACACTAGTAAAAGATGCTGATACAGGAGAAGTAGTAGCAGATTTGACGAAAGTAGGTCAGCAGGCCGTTATTGTAAAAGGTGGTCGCGGTGGCCGAGGAAACGCCAGATTTGTTAATAGCGTTAACAGAGCACCTACTTTTGCAGAAAACGGTGCACCTGGTGCGGAGCGCTTTTTACAACTAGAGCTCAAGTTATTAGCGGACGTTGGACTAGTAGGATATCCTAGCGTAGGAAAGTCCAGTATTATATCCGTTGTGTCTGCCGCTAAGCCTGAGGTAGCAGCGTATCATTTTACTACATTGACACCAGTACTTGGCGTGGTAAGTCTTGATGAAGGGCATAGTTTTGTGCTAGCCGATATTCCAGGATTGATTGAGGGGGCCAATGAAGGTATTGGTCTTGGACATGATTTTCTTCGTCACATTGAACGTACCAAGGTGATTCTCCATGTTTTAGATGTATCTGGTTTGGAAGGCCGTGATCCTATAGAGGATTATAATAAGATCAATAATGAGCTGAAACTATATAATGAAAAATTAGCGACTCGTCCTCAGCTTATTGTTGCTAACAAAATGGATTTAGCAGAAGCCCAAGAGAATCTTCCAAGAGTAGCTGAATATATGAAAAAACTGGGACATGAAATTTATCCTGTTTCGGCAGCTACAGGCGAAGGCTTGCCAGAACTTATGCGGCAGACTGCAAAATTATTGTTAGAACATATAGAGGCTCCAGAAGAAACAGATGATACCATTATATATGAAGCCAAACAAGAAGAGGACTTTACTATAGGCCGTGATACTGATGGTGCTTTTCTAATTCGTGGCAGGGGAATCGAACGATTAGTAGCTATGACTAATTTTGATAATGATGAAGGTGTAAGACGTTTCCAACAACTCTTTAAACGCATTGGAATTGAAAATGCGCTTAAAGAAAAGGGCGTTCAGGAAGGTAATACAGTACGGATTGGCGAAATGGAATTTGAATTTAGAGCATAAAGGGGAACAATAAGTGGAAGAAATTACAGCGTTAACAGGTAAGCAAAAAAGATATTTACGATCTTTAGGAAGTACTATGGATCCTGTCGTACAAATTGGCAAAACAGGAATGTCAGGTAGCTTGCTTGATAGTACAAAAGAAGCATTAATCGCACGAGAACTAATTAAAGTACGTGTACTCCAAAATTGCAGTGATGCACCAAAAGAAATAATTGCTGAATTAGCAGAAGCAGCAGGAGCTGAGTTAGTCCAGGTTATTGGACGCAATGGTCTTTTATATAAAAGAAATCGGAATCCAGAAAAGAATCATAAAATAGAATTACCTAGTTAAAAAACAATAACCACAAAGGTATAGAAAAGAATACTAAGATTCAGATAGAGTTAAAATTCATCTGAGTCTCAACTATTTTTTATGCCTTGGTGGTTCAAATTTTAAATACGGGTGGGAGTGGAATGTTTACCAGAGAAAATTTGACAAAAGCCAAACGAGTAGTAGTTAAAGTAGGAACAAGTACATTGACATATAGTACCGGTAAATTGAACTTGTGGCGTATTGAGAAGCTAGTGCGGGAGCTGGCTGATTTGGCCAACCAAGGAAAAGAAATTATTCTGGTTACCTCAGGAGCGGTTGGTGCTGGTATGGATGTATTAGGGCTGAAAGAACGTCCGAGAACCATTCCAGAAAAGCAGGCAGCAGCGGCTGTTGGTCAAGGACGGTTGATGCATACTTACGAAAAGTTATTTGGTGAATATGGTCAGATAGTAGCCCAAGTACTTTTAACTCGTGAAGACTCAGTAAAACGGACTCGGTACACTAATTCTCGCAATACATTATTAACACTCTTAAAAATGGGCGTTATTCCAGTTATCAATGAAAATGATGCAGTTGCCATTGATGAATTAAAAATTGGTGATAATGATACTTTGTCAGCCATGGTGGCTAGTATTGTGGATGCAGATGTGTTAATTATTCTATCTGATATTGAAGGCGTATATACAGGTAACCCTCAGACAGACCCTAATGCACAGCTCATTGAGGAAATTACAGATATCACACCAGAGATTGAAGCCTTGGCTGGTGGTGCAGGTACATTACGAGGCACTGGCGGTATGCATACTAAAATACAAGCAGGGAAGATTGCTGTTAATTCAGGTGTTGCAATGGTTATTGCATCTGGATTACAAGATGGAATTTTGCGTAATGTACTTAGTGGTGAAAAAGTGGGAACCCTTTTTCTTTCAAAGGAAAATCGCTTACAAATACGTAAAAAATGGTTAGCCTTTGGTGCTCGTACTCAAGGAGTGATTACTGTCGATAAAGGCTGTGAGCAGGCTCTATTATCTGGAGGTTCGAGTTTGCTGGCTGCAGGTATTACCTCAGTAACAGGAGAGTATGAACATGGTAATACCATAAGTGTTGTCACCCTTGAAAATAGAGAAATTGCCCGGGGAATAGCCAACTATAGTGGGGTGGAAACTAGAAAAATTATGGGCTTTCATACCAATGAAATTAGTGCTATATTAGGGTTGAAACCCTATGATGAGGTAATTCATCGGGATAATATGGTATTGCTAGTATAAAAGGAGAGAGTTATATGGGACATCTTTCAGAACTTCAAGTCAAAGGCAAGAATGCTAAGCAAGCTGCAAGGAAACTTGTTACATTATCTACTACCATTAAAAATCAAGCATTGAATAATATGGCAGATGCTTTAGAAAAAGAGTGTGGCACTATTTTAGCAGCCAATACTATGGATATAGAAAATGGTAAAGCAAAAGGCTTATCCCAGGCTTTGGTTGATCGCTTGCTGTTAACGCAAGATAGAATTAAAGCTATGGCTGATGGTTTAAGGCAGATTACGGCCTTAGCTGATCCGATTGGTGAAGTGCTTAATACTACCATACGCCCTAATGGTCTAGAAATTAGTAAGGTACGGGTACCCCTTGGTGTGATTGGTATTATTTATGAAGCTCGCCCTAACGTTACAGTAGATGCAGCAGGACTTTGTTTAAAAACAGGTAATGCTGTGATACTCCGGGGCGGATCAGAAGCTATCCATTCTAACACGGCAATTATTAAAATTATTGCCCAAGCGGCATATGAGGCAGGAATTCCAGCAGGTTCCCTGCAATTAATTGAAACTACAGATCGCCAGGCTGTAAATGAAATGTTAAAGCTCAATACATATTTGGATGTAATTATTCCCCGTGGTGGAGCTGGGCTGATTAAAACCGTAGTTGAAAATAGCACAGTACCTGTGATTGAAACGGGTACAGGAATATGCCATACCTTTGTCGATGAATTCGCTGATTTGGGCATGGCAGAGGCCATTGCTTTTAATGCCAAGGTATCAAGGCCTGGTGTGTGTAATTCTATGGAGACATTATTAGTACATGAGAAAGTGGCAGAGAGGTTCTTGCCAGGCATGCTTATGGCGTATCAGGAAGCTCATGTAGAGCTTAGAGGATGCCCTGTAACATGTCAGTACCATCAAGCAGTAAAACCAGCTAGTGATGAAGACTGGTCTACCGAATACTCTGACTTTATATTATCCATAAAAGTAGTAGCTGATCTTGATGAGGCTCTTGAACATATTGATCACTACAGTACTCGTCATTCGGAGGCTATTGTTACTAAAAGCCTTGAAAATGCTAAACGTTTTCAGCATGAAGTAGATGCAGCAGCTGTATATGTAAATGCTTCGACTCGTTTCACAGATGGATTTGAATTTGGTTTTGGTGCAGAAATTGGTATCAGTACCCAAAAATTACATGCCCGAGGACCAATGGGTTTGGCAGAGCTTACTAGCAGTAAATATATTATTTCTGGTAATGGACAGATAAGAGAATAACTAGAAGTAAAAAAGAAGTAAAGTCTCAAAATCAGTAACGTACTGATTTTGAGGCTTTTTATTTATGAACTCTCACCAAAGCTATGATGATTACATATATTATAATACATATTTGGCAAAGCCTTATTGATAGATGCGGAGTTATGGTGATCATCAATTAAGTACATAAAAGGAGTTGATAATTGTGATTAAGACCAATGGTGAACCTATACACTCATTAGATTTACAGCAACTTAAATGGGCTCTGCGCACGGGAAAAGTGGATGTATGGGGAAATAGTTTAGAAGAAAATCAGCCTGTTGTTGCTGAAACGATTAGCAGCACTGGAGAAAATTCTCCCGTATGTACGACAGTCTTAGATCAGATTACTGCAATGGAGAAAATGATCAATCAACAAATAGCCTTATTTAGAAATGAATTTGCCGTATTTATTCAGGCACAAGTAAATCAAGAAAAAGCATTGCGCCTTTCGGAAACAGAGTGGCAAAAAAGGCTGGTAGAACATGAAAGCAAAATGCTGGCAGAAATGTGGGAGATGAGACAAAGTATTATTGGGGAATTTACTACTTATTTTCAGTTGTTAGCAGAACAATTGCAGAATAGAGATCATCTAATACATAAGGAAATTTCTTTACTAAAAGAACAATTAGGTGAGATGCATCAGTATCAGGAGTACCATAAAGAGGAAGACCTAATGTTAGCAAAAGAATGGAATCAAAAAAGTGAAGAGTGTCAGCGACAATTGATAAATTGTATGCAGCATATACAGACAGTACTAGAAGAAATAAGTGTAAGTGGGATTGATAATCAAAAACAAGAAGATTATTTTTTGAAAGAAATTGCTATAGTAAAAAGTGAAGTAGAAAATCTGCAACAATCATATCAAATCCAAGAATGTAAGCAGCTCGTTGTAGATGCTGAACCTTGTGAGGATTATCTGCCAGAAACAAATGAGGAAACTATACAGCAGGTGTTAGTAGTAGAGCAAGATGTGATTAAAAAGAAAAAAAGAAGACATCGGAGAGGATAAGATTTGATGGAAAAAGTAGCATTAATTACTGGAATAACAGGGCAGGATGGTGCCTATCTGGCTGAATTTTTACTGGAAAAAGGCTATATCGTTCATGGAATAAAGCGGCGCAGTTCCCTACTGAATACGGCTCGTATTAATCACCTGTATCAGGATTGTCATGAAAAGCAGGTTAAGTTTTTCTTGCATTATGGTGATATGACGGATGCTACCAATTTGATCCGAATTATTCAGGAAGTACAGCCAGATGAGATATATAACCTAGCAGCCCAAAGCCATGTTCAGGTCTCCTTTGATACACCTGAATATACTGCTAAAGCGACATATGCGAAAAGGTGTGCAATTAGCAAAATTTGATATCTATATTATTGTTTTTATCCACTGTAACACTATGCACAAAACTCAATAATATCTGTCTGTGTTCTTGCTTTGTTGCATTTTTCCATATGACGTCAAAATTCTTTAAGGTTTCGATAACATCTGCAGTGGTTACGGAATTTGCAATATTTTCCTTCATTGTTGCATCATATTCTAATATCTTTCTTTCCAAATAGGCGCGCTGATCTCTCATGTCTTTAATTCTTTCCACTAAGTCATCGGAAGAAATAACATTTTTTTCAAAAGCATCATACCACTTTTCTAACTTAGTTTTGATCGTACTTAATTCCTTATTTGCTTGCATTTTAGCATTTTCAATGTGCTTGTTAGCATTAGCATTAAAAATGCTATCCATGACCTCTTTTAAAAGTTTAGGATTCTGTTTATATGCATGAAGATGATCAATTACAGCCGTGTCAATCTCAATTGCTTTTTTATACCCACATTTGCAAGTTATATCACGGACCATAGGCCTGCTTGATCGATCCTGTGAATAACAAACGTAGAGTTCTTTTTTAGGAAGAACTGGCTTCCTGGGATTTGTCCATACGTTTTTCCTTCTCATTCTAGCGCCACATTCACCGCAAAAAATAATTCCCGTTAAAAGTCCTGAATCAGCATCTGGATCATATCTGCTTCGTACCGATTTTATATTCAGAGAATTATAATAATCATTCTCCGATATAATAGCGGCATGCTGCCCTTTATACAAATTTCCTTTGTGAGAAATAAGACCCGTGTAAAATGCATTTTTTAATATAACGCTCACTGTACCCCTTTCCCACTCGGCAGCATCCCTTGGAGGGGATATTTTGCGTTCATTCAATATGTCAGCAATATGTTGATACCCTTTACCACTAGTTAGGTACTCAGAGAAGATAAGACGTATGGTTTCCGCTTCTAGTTCATTAATCTCTAATTTTTTGTTATTAAATTTATATCCATATGGGCTATATCCACCCATAAAACGACCTTGTTTAGCAGCTTCTTTTTTACCATCACGCACACGCTCCACAATCGTCTCTCTTTCGAGTTGCGCGAATACCGCCATCATTCCTATTGCTGCCTTGCCGAAAGGCGTTGTAGTGTCAAATGGCTCACTTACAGACTTAAAACCAACTTGATTAGGCTCAAAGACATCTTCTAGTAGATACAAAACATCTTTCTGCTGGCGCGATAGTCTGTCAAGTTTGATGACAATGACAACTCCTATCTTTTGCTCTTTAGCATCTGCTATGAGCCGTTGCATTTCTGGCCTGTTAAGGTCTTTACCACTGTAACCATCATCTATATACAGGTCGTGTAAATTCCAGCCTTGTGATTGACAGTAGGCGATGATACGAGATTTTTGAGAGGGAAGTGAAACACCGTGTTCTGCTTGCTCATCTGTACTGACGTCAGACGCGCAAGTAAGCAGCGGCACTTATGGAAGTCGTGTTACTTGTAGGCATTTACATCACCAACTTTCGCATTGCGCAGTTGCGCATGATAAGCAGCGTGTTCATTGATTTATCTCCTTTCAATTATTTATAGATGAAGTTTATAAAAAATAACTTATGTTTGGTGTGGATAGGATATTCATGTTATCACCTCGTTTTATTGGGTGGGTAGGGGAAAGGGATATTATTTTTCAAGTCTTGTTTGTAGCTATTTACAGAGTACTCATCTCTAGAAAATGGCTTTGAAGGCTTGTGGTAATGAGTGGATGCAAAACTAGGATATCCCATCATTCCAAAAATTTGAATTTCCGATAACAACCTAAAGCTATCTACATAGATTTTTTGCATAATCAGGCATAAAAATGGAGGTTTGTACATCAAAACCAAGTCAAAGAAAGAATAATATAATTAAAATATTTGCTTTACATTAGCCGTCAAGTAAATACTATTCTTTTCATCTTCTATCTATGCAACAAAAGACACAGCTCGTCCATTCAATATTGAAATAGAGCTGTGTCTTTTATTGCATATTTAATTGGATCTAAAATCCGCATTCTAAAAGTTGTAAAATCTTTTGTAATAGTAAAGTGTTCCGCTAGTAAACATTTATAAGTTCACCTTCCTTCTTATTGCAGCTCATTAAGAGGAAAAAATACCTTAACAATTATAAAAGAACAAAGAGAGGTGGTTAATTGGAGGCTGTCTTATTTGTGCAAGCAGTATGTAACAGTCATTATATTTCTTTTCTTTATAGTAATCTTGGATAAGCAATAATTCATATCTTATATGGGAGGGATGAGAATGGCGAAAAAGTACAACGTGACAGTAAGTTATTCTCAAGAGGAAGACCTAGTAAGAAAAGCAGCAGGGTATAAGACCATGGTTAAGATTGCAATTGAGATAGCAAAAAGAGCTAAAGGTAACAAGGCCAGTTAATCTGGCTGGAATAAAAATGGACAAGTGGTGATAGAGTGAGCGAAATCCCGTTTTGGCATGTGCCCAGACTGCGGAAAAAAGCCGCTTCACTTTTGGAGAAGCGGCAAACTAGGCTATTAACAAGGCATTTGATCACTACTTATTACGAAGTCTGGCATTTTATTTTTAGCTTGGTTATTCTTGCTATCTTCAATGTCGGAAGAATCTTGCTTTTCGGTAGGTCTTTCAGCATCTAAAATACTTGAATCTATGCCTTCATTACGTTCCTTTTCCACAATGATCACCTCCTGTTGATAGTGTAACCAATATATACATTTTCATAAATGGAGGATAATTTTAAAAATCTACTTTGGTATATATAAGGGGGCGGAACATGTGCCTAAGTAAAGAAAAATGCGCTAATAGCGATATAATAACAATAAGTAGAAGTTGCAGTAGTACAGTTTTGGACCTTATCAGCGTTGGTGTCGGACTACTGCAAGCTACCTCAGACATATTGGGAACAGCGGGAATCCTTGAAAACGATAGGCTTATTGATAATTACGATGGTAGCAGGATAGTGGGGATAGATAAGGTTAACCCGAGGACGGAAATTGTGATAAGGGCGGTGTGAATCAGGGGGCGTAGTTGATAGGGTTGTTAAAAAGGCCAGTCGTTTGACTGACCTCCCATAAAATTACTTTACAGTATTATGCTCTATAACGTAGGATTCCGAAATTCTACTTTTATTACTAGTTTGATTAATTACTTCTTTTTTGATGTTCCCATTTGCTAGGTCCTTTGCTAGACCTTTTTCAGAGGGCATTCTATAACGAGTATATGAGCCATCTATTACATTTTTATCCATAACATCACCTCCTAATAGTAGTTTTCCCCTAGTTTTTAATTAAATGTAAAGCATGTTGACTTATCCAAATCAAAAGCACGCCTTTACTAATAGAATAATAAAATCAGGTATATTATTAGAAATTTAACTAATTCCTGCAAAAATGTTATTAAAAATAAAAAATAGCCCTCCAACGGAGAGCCAAGAAAAAAATATGTAGAGAGAAGAAGTATTAAAACGACACAAGAGGTCGCCAACAATAGTATGCCCTATAAGTAGGGACTACATACATTAGAGCGTGAGGTAGGGGGAACGTTGAAGCAGATCAGTGTAATGAGTACATGGAAATGGATCCGTCGTAAATACCGTATCCTAGCCTATATCATATATAAGGATGGTAGGAGAGAGGTTATATTGGGAGGGCGTAATATTGTTTTCAGGCCTGAACGATTAGGTATAAAAGTTCCTGAATTATAATTCGGCGTACAGTTTTTAAGAAATGAATTTAAAAATCGTCCTGGTGGATGTTCGATAATATATGAAGAATTCAATAGTAAAAGATGGGAAATGGCGAAGGAAACTAAAATTTATCGAACAGCGAGCCAAAAACGCTAAGTTGGGGCGGTTGGCATTAGATAATTTTAATAAATATGATGGGATACAAAAACACAGTTATGTGTAAATGATTCTCCGATAAGGAGAGATTGGTATAATGACCATGATGAATGTAAATTGTGTCTATGGTATATTTTCTGTCAAAAGAGTGCCGAATTCCAATAGGATATAAAAAGAAACAGCCCAGCTCTACCTTTAGAAAAAGTAAAGTGGGCTGCTTCTGTACCAATAAACGATGGTAACACTATTATATCATGTTTAAGCAATAAAATAAATGGATTGAGAAAGTTAATTTGTTGGCAGAGGTGTGACTAAATGGTTGCGCCTCTGCACGATATGAGGCAATAAAGAGAGGAGACGAATGTCACCTATTCAGTAGCTTTTTTATCGTCTTTTGTTTGATCGTCTTGTGTCTTCTTATGTATTAATACAGCAATTGGCATTGGATTTTTTAATGCCTGTTGTTGCTTAGCCCACTCAATAGTGCGATCAGGATGTTTTTTACTCAAGATATCACCTCATGATTTAGTTTTATAAAGGAGATTTCCAGTATAGCGTTTTTGAAGTAATTACGTCTACTGGAATATAATGGTGGGGATATCATAAAAACAATAACTCTCTAGCAACGTACTCCTGAAAGGTTTATGGAAATATTCAATGGTTCGTAAATATAGCCAAATATTAAAGCGTTCTACGGAGCGCTTTTCATATGCAAGAAAAACAAACCACGTCTTGGCGGAACGTGGTTGCAAGAGGAAATGCTTTGGTGGATTAGTTTAGAATAATTAACAACTAGGAGAACACTCGTCACCGCAACAGAAAAATAACAAGATAATAATTATAATAATAATACTACAGCCGGAACCGCCGAAGCCATTGCGACCGCCTCCGAAGCCCATAATTTATTCCTCCTTCTTTCTATATATTCTTATGACCTAATATATTGTATGCTGACTAATCGCAGGGGGTGAGCATCGGAACGGTGACAATTATTGCTTATAAATATAATTAGTTAAGAAACAGTCGCCGAGTGAAAGATATTTCGGTGACTGTTATTTAAAAGAGAAGTGTGCAATATGATCGTAACCTGAAGTGACATCGAATGTAAATAGTATAATCCCAACGGATGTACTGCTCCTGCACTCGACCATACTGCATTTGTACAATAAGTAGGCGAAAACCTACGGATGATACTAAACAGTTGATGAGGGAGCGAGCCATTAGGGGGAAGCGCAGTGGAAAGTGGGTAGGAAATTAATATACAGTCTAAACATAGCAGGAACCGATAGGCCTGTATAAAATGGTGAGGCAGTTTTTTATTTCTGTACACCTTATAAGCAATACTGGATGGACATATTTACCGGTAGAAATTCAAAAGAAAAGATGTTATTATGTAAACACGCATTCGCGATACATACAAAATGGAGGTTTTCAAATGAAAGACATATCGAAAAAAATAATGGTATTTTCTATGGTGGGGTTAATGCAGTTTGGCCTATTTTCAAATGTAACATCGGCATCACCTGAAGTTGATGAACTATCATTTTGGGAACAGTGCACTCAAGTATTAAAGACTAATTGCAAACAAGTTTTTCCTCAAGTCGCAAATGATAATCAAATTATATATAAACAATATCAAAAAACATGTAATAAGTAGAACATATACCCGGTGGCTTCGGCTGCCGGACTTTTTTTATTTTAGGCAAAAAACTATGAGGGGGGATATTTATTTTTGTAGACCAATGTATATAAACAAATAAAGAGTTAATATAAAATAGCACTTGATTTGAGGGGGTCTGCCTTTAATTAGGTGGACAGCTTTTCTTTTTTGTAAAGATATTTTATATTAACTCTTCAAATATTATTAACATCTGTATTTTACTTGAGGAATGAATTTTCAATTAGTGGGGCTGTCGCACTAAGAAATTAGGCGCCAGCCCTTTTGCTATAAAAAAAGCAATTTAACACAAAAAAATTATACATCTTTCGGAAACATTTATCAATTAAAACTTCCGCTCAATATCGAATGCATCATTCCAAAGGAGGACTCTGTTAGGCTGCTGGGACATTGTTGAGGAGATGGATTTAAAAGAAATTTACCAGTCCTATTTCCGTTTCAGGAATAATCAAGCAACCCCAAAACAGATGCTTAAGATCCTTTTGTATGCTTACATGAAACGTTGCTATTCTTCAAGAAAAATTGAAACCGCCTGCAAGCGGGATATCAATTTCATGTACCTTCTTGAAGGCACTCATGCCCCGGATCATGCTATGCTTCTATCGCAAGATTTAGAAGCCTAAACTTTCTCCCTGTTGCGAAAAACATTTTGGCAGAAAGTATCTTGCTTGGACTTGCATACAATGTGAATAAGCTGCATAATAAAATACAAAAAGGCACATGCAGATCTTATTTACATCTTTTGAAAATAGCATAAAATCACTACAAGAGCACACAAAAATTCGAGGAAACTATTCCTCTGTTTTCGTGTGCCCTTTTTGCTTCAACTTACATTATATGTGATTTAGGAAGTTGTAAAAGAAAGAACAGAGCTGTCGCCAGCGATAAATTTATATCGCTAATGCGACAGCCCCTTATCATTCTATTTACTTTTATCTCTCAACATCTTCTGATATTCCACGAGCAAAGTATCTAGTTTTTCACTAGCTTTAATAACTTGTGGGTCGGTTAATAATCTCCCCATAGATATTCCATGCAATTCAACACGTAGCTTCTCAATCATTTCTTTTAGCTTGTTTAAATCAGACATGTTTTTCTCCTTTGCGACTGGTTGCAATTAGCTTGTCGCAAATAGGAAAAGTTATGGTGTGTAATTTTTGGAAAACATGTGGGATTTTGTTTTACCCTCTGCTGGGCGGTTTTATTTGTAAATCATGTCCATCTATTCCTGCCCACTTCGAAGTGTAGCTATGTTTCCCATTATATCGTACGATGTAAGCCTTTGTTTAGAATGGGAGATTATTTAATCAAGGAAACTATTTATGCATAGCACATTGTATATATTGCTAATGCGGATGCTTTAGGGACACTTAGATTACTAGAAGCATTACGGATATTAAATATGATTGATAAAGTCAGATTTTATCAAGCTGCCACGAGTGAATTGTTTGGGAAAGTTCAGGAAACTCCTCAGAAAGAAACGACACCGTTCTATCCTCGCAGTCCCTATGCTGCTGCTAAGTTATATGCCTATTGGATTGTTGTTAATTATCGCGAAGCTTATAATATGTTTGCTTGTAATGGAATTTTATTTAATCATGAATCACCTATTCGAGGTGAAACTTTTGTTACTCGTAAAATTACGAGAGCCGTAGCCCATCATAAATTAGGAGTAGGCAATATATTGTATTTAGGGAACTTAGATGCAAAAAGAGATTGGGGATTTGCTGGTGATTATGTAAAAGCGATGTGGCTTATGTTGCAGCAAGAAAAGCCGGAGGATTATATAATTGCTACGGGTGAGACCCATTCCGTAAGAGAATTTGTAGAACTGGCTTTTCATGCTATTGGAACAAGTATTGTTTGGCAAGGTACAGGAGTAGAGGAAAAAGGTATAAATTGTGCTACAGGCGAGACGTTAATTGAGGTAGATGCTCGTTATTTTCGTCCAACAGAAGTCGATCTCTTGCTAGGTGATGCGACGAAAGCAAAAGAAAAACTTAAATGGCAACCTGAAGTTAGCTTGATTGAAATGGTAGATCAAATGGTAAGCGAAGACATAAAACTAGTTGAACGGGAACTATTATGCAAAAATAATGGATTCAGTACAGAAAGCATACGTAGCAAAAAAGAATAAGAAGTAGTCCTTTATGGATTGGTGCCTCCTAGATAGGGGGTATCTTACTATTTTTGATGTTGGAGGCAGGTTATGAATAAACATTCCAAAATTTATATTGCCGGACATCGAGGTCTAGTAGGTTCTGCCATCCTGCGTAAACTGTCGCAACATTTATATGCCAATATAATATATCGTACAAGTCAGGAATTAGATTTATGTAATCAGGCTGGGGTTATGAAATTCTTTGCTGATGAGGAGCCAGAGTACGTATTTTTAGCAGCTGCTAAAGTTGGGGGTATACTAGAGAATCATACGTATCCAGCTAATTTCATCTATAATAACGTCATGATGCAATCAAACATTATTCATGCTGCTTACCAGCATAAGGTGAAAAAATTACTATTTTTAGGGAGTTCCTGTATTTACCCTAGATTGGCTCCTCAACCGATAAAAGAAGAGTACTTGTTAACAGGTGAATTAGAGCCTACAAATGCTTCTTATGCCATTGCCAAAATTACGGGAATAAAAATGTGCCAAGGGTATAACAGGCAATATGGAACAAACTTTATATCCATCATGCCGACCAATTTATATGGGCCAAATGATAATTTTGACTTAACATCATCCCATGTGCTTCCAGCATTGATTAGAAAATTCCATGAAGCGAAAACCAACCATTTGCCAAGCGTTGAAATATGGGGAACAGGAAATCCGCGGCGAGAATTTTTACATGTAGACGATTTAGCCGATGCATGTCTGTTTTTAATGAAAGAGTATGAAGAAAATGAACCAATAAATGTAGGGGTTGGTAAGGATATTTCTATAAGGGAATTAGCAACATTAATTGCAACCGTTGTAGGATATTCAGGAGATATCCTATATAACCATGCCATGCCTGACGGAACTCCCCGCAAGCTGCTAGATATATCAAAACTAGCAGCTTTAGGCTGGGATTCAAATATAAAATTGCGAGATGGTATTGATAATACCTATCAATGGTATTTGAACTCTTTAACAGTTTGATAAAAGTAAAGATTGTATATAGGATTGACTGATGTAAGGTACAAAGCTTTAGTCGGTTCTTTATATCTATGATAAAGACTAATTAGACTGAGGGGGAACTACATGTCTATTCCAATTGTTTTCATACATTATGGCGATAGTGACTATTTGCAGTATAGTTTACTACAGGCAAAAAGATCAAATAAGGATAGGGATATTATATTAATTGGTGATGAGAGCAATAATAAATATCCTTTTATTAAGCATGTCAATGTATCTGAAAGTGCCTCCATGAAGGAATTTGCCAAAATCTATAAGCATATGAACTTTAATCCTCATGAATATGAATTATTTTGCATACAAAGATGGTTTATACTACGAGATTTTATGAAAACTCATAATGTGGATCAATGTTACTATCAAGATTCTGATGTTATGTTATATGAAGATATTGCAAAGGAAAATATTACTGGTTTTGATTTTGCTTTTTGCGGAGGTATTTCAGCAGGAATTTCTTTTATTAATAATATAGCAGCCTTAGATGCTTTTTGTGCATTTATCACTAACTGTTATACACAAGAAGATTTGAGGAAGCAGCTGGAAAATCTTTATCATTCCATTATCACCACGATCCCTCATGGTGGCATTTGTGACATGGTATTTGTTAACTTATATTGTAATAACACAAATCCAGAAAAAATATACGATTTATCAATCATTCGTAATGATGAAGTTTTTGACCTAAATGTAAATCTAACAGAGGGTTATGAAGAATGGTATGGGCGGAAAAAGATATATTATACTACTCAAGGAGTATTATGCAAAAATCTATCTCTTGATAAATTTATTAAATTTAAAGCCCTTCATTTCCAAGGTCAAGCTAAAACATTTATGAAGTATTTTATAGAAAAAGTACCTGAGGAATGTACTATCCCTGTGGTATTTAATTATTCTACTTGCCAATGGCAAGAGGAACATGACTTACAACTAAATTAATAAATCGATTTCTAATGATATATCCGTCTAGAGGAGATATTTTTTCAGATGGCAAAGAGAGGTGTTTAAGATGGTAAAGTCGTCAGTTACTCTTTTATATGACGATGAAAATCAAACAAGTAATATAAAAATTATATTGAGAAATATTCCCGATATTACGATTGTAGACGAGAATAAGAGTGAAAAAGTTATATTCTCAGAATGCGGCAGGCAGATCAGGTGGTTAAGTAATAAAATACTACAAGACTTTCCCAATGAAAAGTATATTGGACTTATCTTTAAAACATCAAGAGAATTAATATTACACTGGTTTGCTGTACTAGATGCTGGCAAGGAACCATTAATCATTCAATATCCAACAAAAAAACAAAGTATCATTTACTGGCATAATTCCATTAGTCATACCATTTCTTCTGCCAATATTCAAGGAGTGATATGCGAGGTAGGCATTAAAGCATTAGAAGTAGAAAAAATAGTAAAGACAACATTCTTTGATGGCAGAATTTTGGAAGCGGATTCCAGTTGTGATGAAATCATTAATGGTGCCTTTATTCAACTATCATCAGGAACAACTGGTATGAGGAAAGGTATGAGATTTACCTTTAAGCAATTATATGATTATATCCAAAGTTATAATCATGTCATGGAAATGAAAGAAACAGATTGTATTGTTTCCTGGTTGCCTCTTTATCATGATATGGGTTTTATAGCATGTTTTAGCATGCCTATTTTTTTAGGAATTAAATTAGTCTTAATTGACCCCATTGTTTGGGTAAGCAATCGATCCATTTTATTTAAAACCATTGCCGACTATGGCGGTACACTTTGTTTTATGCCCAATTTTGGTTTTGAAGTTATGGCGAAAGAGCGGTTGCCTTATCCACTTACTACGATGAGGCGGTGGGTCTCAGGAGGAGAACCTGTTAAAAAAGAAACAATGGTTCGATTTTGTCAGCATATCAATACTAACCTAGAGTCTATTTCAGTCGTTTATGGCTTTGCAGAAACAATTATGGCAATATCCCAAAGCAATGGCATTAAAACATATGAGAAAGAGGGCAGGGAAGTAACAAGCTGTGGGAAAATTATTCCTGGAACTTTCGTAAAAATCGTTAGTAATGAAGTGTATGCCAAAAGCAGCTACTCCATAAAGGCTTATCTAGATCAGATTAATATTACTGACGGTGAAGAATATATCCCGACAGGCGATATTGGGTTCATTGAGAATGGTGAATTGTTTATCGAAGGGCGTAAACATGATGTTATGATTCAGGCCGGGCAAAAGTTCATGTTAAATGAAATGGATATTATTTTAGCTCACGCTGTTTCAGAGTGGGAAGGACGTGGGGTTTGTCTAGCAAAGGATGATGCCAGAACCGGTACCCAAACCCTTCTTGTTCTTTTAGAGCGGGAAAATATAATAGATGTTGAACAATATAAAGAACTAGCAAGTCACTTAAGTCATGCATTGCCAATGGGGAATTTTGAATTTCATTTTGTACCAGAAGAATTTTTAACAAAGACTTCATCTGGCAAAATAAATCGCAAGAAAACCTTGGAAGATTTTATAAAATATCAAAGTTGGCAAGAGCGTGAAAGAGATAGTGGTATGGTTAGGGATATTAAATATGAAATAACACGGTACTTCCACGGCACATCTTTTGATACTCCCATCGCAAAAACACTAGACTCTTTAGGCATTATTATTCTAAATACAATTGCACAAGAACAACACATAGCTATTTCGGGCGATATGAGCTTAAACGACATTATTCATCTGTGTAATAAGAAGAATATCGAGCAAACCCATAATGCCCAGTCAGAGATAAAAGAAGTTATTTCCATAGTTTCTCTTATGGATTATTCTGTAATTGGAAAGTTTACTCCTCAAGATATGGAAATGATCGAAAGAGAAGTTGGCATGCCAGTCGAGTTTCACCATGTCTGTATGCCACCAGCACCTATAATTTATCATGATCTAGTATTTTGTGATTATTTTATTTGCCGTGACTTTGATGAACGATATTCCTATTATTTAAATTGTGTACAGAAGATTAAAGAGGCCAGTTTACTACTTTTAGATGATCACGGAGAATTTGCTGTCGGTAGTGCAAGTGCTTTTCCAGTCATGAGCAAGAAATTTAGTCAAAACGAAATAAGTGATTATGTAGTTTATCGGTGGCAAAAATACTCAAGAAATCATCATTTACTCCCGGTAGGAAATGTTGTTCATGGCACTAGCCTTTCTCCTGAAATGCATTTGCAAGCAATAAAACAAATCTCTCTGTATTTAGGAGTTCCCATTTTTCGGGCAGCAGTATGTGAGAACTATCGGCATCTTACTACGGATTGGGAATATAAAGATTATAAATATAGTTTTCAAATTATTCAGGATAAATTGCCAAATTACTCAAATCACGAGAATCTGGTAAGATCAGTATGTGATTTTATAAAACAAAACAAAGATCGTTTAAAGCGTAAGAAAGTAAGCAGCATTCAAAGGTATCTTGACTACAGTGATTTGTGGCATTTTTGCTCCTATTGTGTAAATCCTATCTTTCTAGATCAAGTAATCAATTCTTTTAATAGTTTTATTATTCATGGGTTGCCAGGAAGTTTGCATTATCTGCAAAAGAAAATGGAGGAAAAGGGGAAAAAATTCTGTTATGTTCCTGCTTTAAATTCCAATGGCGGTTTTGATTCTGCTTTAGAAACATCTCATGAGTGTATCTTACAAACAGGAAGTTGGGGAATACCAAATACAACATTACCTGTAATCGCACTGATGGCTGCTGGAGGACCATTGATAGCTCATTTACCTCCTAGCTTTAAAGTAGAACAATATTTATTGGATACTTCCTTTATCGCAATGCCTGAAGCTATAAAAGCATTTTTAAATCGATCCTAATATGTAAGATCCCCCGCTGCTTCCTACAGCGGGGGATCTTACATATTAGAACTTGAATAAGTTTATATCTTGAAGGACCATTTCTTTAATGATTTCCTCAAAGTTAACTTTTGGACGCCAGCCTAAATCTTGATAAATTTTAGAAGAATCACCTAGCAGGGGAACTTGCTCGCCTGGCCTAAAAAAATTACTGTTGATTTCTAGATAGTTATTATAATCAAGGCCTACCAATGAAAATGCAATTATTAAGAGGTCACGAACCGTATGGGGAATGCCAGTGGCAATAATATAATCTTTAGCTCCCAAAGGGTTGTTGAGCATCATCCACATGGCTTCAACGTATTCGGGAGCATAGCCCCAATCTCGAATGGCATCAATATTCCCTAATTGAATTTTGTCCTCTAGCTTCAAGGAGATTTTAGCAGCTGATGATGTGATTTTTCGTGAAACAAAAGCTGGGTTGCGGCGTGGAGATTCATGATTATAACAAAAACCTGTACAGGCATATAAGCCATGATATTCCCGATAATTTTTTACAACATAGTGACTGGCTAACTTTGATATACCATATATGGAACGAGGGTTAAAACGGGTGACCTCTGTTTGGGGTGCCACATCGGCGTTGCCGAAGATCTCACTAGAACCAGCAAAATAAAATCTACAGTAGGGTACTAATTCCTTTATACTGGAAAGGAAATAATGGGTTGGATTTAAATTAGTCGAAAGAATGGAAGCCTCATCTTCAAAAGAATAACTTACAAAGCTAGCGGCTGCTAAATGATAACATTCATCAGGCTTCACTGCATCAATCAATTTATAGATGGATAAGTGATTATTTAATGAGCAGATATGCAGTGTGACTTGATGAAAAATTTCTTTCAAAAAGGAGAGTTTCTGATGGTTCTCCATACTGGATTGTCTAATTACACCGTGAACTTGATAGCCTTTGGCTAATAATAATTGGGCTAAATAGGAACCATCCTGGCCATTAATACCTGTAATAAGGGCTTTTTTCATGATCATCCCACCAATATTAATTCATTGTATATTCAATACTAGCTGAGGAGTTCTCGATGAAATCAAAGATATAATTGTTCAAATAACCAAGGTAGATTTCATTAGTCTGAGGTGTTAGAGAGAAGTGTTTCATCATTTCCATGGCAAGAGCCTTCCAAGAGGCAATTGAATAGTTGCTAGGGTGTATAATATGATAGCAAATGGGAGTTGTTACTTTTTTTACCGATAACTTGGCGAGAAGTGGAATTAATGGTAGCCAGTAATCCCACCATGGCAAGCCAATGCAGAATTTTGAAGGAGGATAATGTTTAATTAAACTTTGGTCAAAGAAGAAGTAGTCAAATCCTTTATAGAAAGTTCCATTACTGACTTTGTCAAAGGATTCAATATCAAGGCGAGGGCCGAAAACGAATGAATCTGCTGCTTCTTTAAGCATGAATGCTGGAAGATCTTTTTTAAAGAAATGAATATCTGAATTGACTATGCCACATATTCGATTATTCTGCGTTGCAAAGTAGGACAAAATATCATCAATATAGATATAGGGTTTGCCATAGATTTCTCTGGCATCTCTTTGTGCTGTAACAAATTCAATATTAGGAAAATAAGGTTGGATCATACTTATTTCATTTTGGGAGTTTATAGACACTACATGAAAACCACAAGCAATCCAGCTTTCAATTGCTCTTTTTTGTGTAGGAATATCTTTATTGGGAGCCAGGGAAGTAGCAATCGTTATTTTTTCAAAGCTAGGTGGTCTATATGAGGAAGCTGCGTCTTGTTCCGAAGATCTATAAATTTCTTTAGCAGCTATAATGAACTGACAAAACTGTAAATTAAATTCGTTAATTTCTTTATTGTATTCTATTTTGGCTTCCATTTCTTTTAAAGGATTAGGGCCAGGACTCGATACTGGTAGTAATTGTGCTATTTTATTAGATAAATCCTCGGCATCTGTACGTGCAAAGTAGGTGCCATAATGTTCTTCTTCATGAATGGGTAGGTCTGATACAATGATGGATTTACCTAATAATTGGCACTCTTTTATAATCAGGCTCAAACCTTCGAATAAGGATGGCTGCACTACAAATAAGCTGCGGCGCATGAGTTGCATTTGATCATGGCGGGGGATGAGGCCAAGAATATGCACATGGTCTTTTATATTAAGAACCTGAATGTATTCTTGTAACTTACTAAAATAATTAGGGTTACGATAATCTGTTGTTGCGCCAGTGCACACAAGATGAACGTCTTGACCTCCATTTCGCAAAATAGCTAACGCTCTAAATAATACGGCATGATTTTTATGCATCCAAAATTGATTAGAGCATAATATAAATTTATCAGGTAAGTTATATTTTTTTTGGATTTGATAAGGATCGCCTGTATACCATTCTTCTCGTGGGTGTACTGGGAAAGGCAACACTAGAGCTTTCGCGACAGAAAAGGGATAAAGCTGCAGAAAATCTTTTTTTGCATCATTGCTGGTAAACAGTACTAAAGGTGAGCCATCGGCAATCTTCTGAAAGATAGTATTGCGTTTAATAATCTCAGTAGCTGAGAAGAGCTGGGGAAGATAGTGATGCTGAAAGTCGGGTATCCACGGTATAGCAGGTTGACCAGGGTATAATTCTGAGTTGATTGGTAGCAGTAAATCTATATTCTGGAATAGTTCATCATGGGAGGCATAATGGATAAGCGGATAGTGAATTAAATTACGTGCAGAGGCTATATTTCCACCAGTGTAAATTAAACCGTCGATCAATGGAAATAAATGTTCATGCAAAGGTATAAGATCATACAATGTTAGATATTCTAGATTCTCATCATTTATTACAAAGAAAAGTTGGGGACGTTCCTCTTTAGGCATTTGTGTTACAGAATTGATAATGGATTCCACTACCGTAACACCTGCATACCAATATTTACTTCCAATTATAGGTATTCCTATACGTATATTCTTAAGCATTTAATCCCTTCTTTGTTAATAATATTTTCATCTTCTTATGTAGTATATTGCTTTTTTTCTCCCTTTGTGCGTTATATGTGAAATGATATGTATATTGATTATGAAGAAGAAAATGTTAACTTATAATGAAAATACTAGTTCTGTAGGGCGGTATTATTATAACATTCCTTTCGGAAAGATGGTTTTAGTTGCTATTTGTCAGTGATTTGCATAGTATATAGTCACACTAAGCGCTAAAATTTGGTCAAACACGGAGGATTTTATATCATGGCATATCCCATTATCTTTATACACTATGGTGATTGTTTTTATTTAGAAGATACTTTAAGGCAGGCAAAAAAAAGTAATTGGAATACAGATGTAATTTTAATAGGCGATAATAGTAATAATAAATACGATTTTATTCAGCATATAAAAATGGATGATGACAAATTGTTGGATAGCTTTATGAAAGCATATCAGCATATGAATTCTAATCCATATCAATTTGAAGTTATTTGTTTAGCAAGGTGGTTTATTTTAAGAAGCTTTATGATGAAATATGGGGTAGATCAATGTTATTATCAGGATTCAGATGTTATGTTATATAAAAATATTAATCATGGTGAAAATGGTAATTGTGAAATTGCATTTTGTGATGTTAATGGGGGCTCAACCTTTGTTAATACATTAAAGGCATTAGAAGACTTTTGCATGTTTATAATAAATTACTATACAAATGGAGTGAAATTTAAAGAATTAAATAGTTGGTATCAACAGTACTTACAGTCAGGAGATGCTGGCGGTGTTTGTGATATGACTTTTATCGATTTTTATCGCAGGAAATATTCAGAGAAAGTATATGATTTGGCGAAGGTATATGAGCAGTCTGCTTATGATTTTAATATAAATGCTCCAATTGCCTATGGACCACAAGGCTATGAAACATGGCAAGGGCGTAAAAAGATATATAAAACAGGTGATGGACTGTTTTGTAAAAATAAACTTTTAGATAAATTCATAAAATTTAATTCACTGCATTTTCAGGGAGATGCAAAATGCTATATAAAATACTTTGCGACTCAATTTCCGAATGATGAGAATGAAGTTTTAGTATTTGATTATTCTTCTTTACAATGGAGACGAGATGAAAGATATATATTAAGAGCGCATGAATGAATATTAGGATTAAGGTATAAAAGAATTGGGGTAGTTAAAATGATGAATTTTCAATTAACAACACCAGTAGTATTTATTATTTTTAATCGTCCTGATTTTACACGCAAGATTTTTGCTGAGATTCGTAAAGTGCAGCCAAGGCAATTATTTGTCATTGCTGATGGTCATCGAAGTAATAAAGAGGGGGAGAAGGAAAAGTGCGCTGAGGTTAGAAAAATTATTGAAGAGGTTGATTGGAATTGTGAAGTATTAACGAATTTCTCAGATATGCATTTGGGTTGTGGTAGACGTGTATCAAGCGGGCTTGATTGGGTTTTTGCCAGAGTAGAAGAAGCGATTATTCTTGAAGATGATTGTTTGCCCGATTCAACGTTTTTTTACTTTTGCCAGGAATTACTAGAGGCGTATCGTAATGACACACGGGTGACGAGTATTTCCGGAAATAATTTTCAGTTTGGATATAACCATATCCCATGTAGCTATTATTTTTCTAAGTATTTTCATATGTGGGGCTGGGCGACATGGCGTCGGGTATGGATGGATTATGATTTTGATATGAGTTTATGGCCAGAGGTTCGTGATGGGCAATGGTTATTTGATTTTTTTGCTACTATTGAAGTTCGAGAAGACGAAGATGAGAGAAAAATAAAGGTGCTAGGGGGAAAACGTGCCATTCAATCTTGGTATGGTAAATTTGAAAGTACTTATACCCGTGTAATCGATACCTGGGACTATCAATTCTTTTTGTGTTGTTTATTACAAAATGGATTACAAGTTATTCCCAGTGTAAATTTAGTGTCCAACATAGGGTTTAACTTAGAGGCTACCCATACAATAAATGTTGATAGTAGACTTGCCAATGTTCCTACCCAAAGTATGCAGTTTCCTTTAAAACATCCCCGCTTTGTGTTTCGCAACGTAAGGGCTGATGAATATATCCAGTGGCATTTATTTAATAACTGAAGGTTAGCTCCATTCAGACCGTATGATTTAATCAACGGTCTGATTTTTATGTTGCTTTCATAGATAAGCGGACTACACCTTAGTTGGTAGTTGCACCTTCTTATGGTTATTTGAATAAAATAAATTGAAGAAAGTGATTTGCTACGTAGAGAATAAATGTGGGCTGAGAATAATCTAACATTTAAGTAGAGAACTTTAATCAGAGGAAGTAGGGAGAACATTTATGAAGAAAACATGCATTGTAAACTTTGCAACTGAAGAGGGATGGTATAAAGAGGGGCAGATTCGACTTTTAAATAGTTTGCAAGAAGTTGGCTTTGAGGGAGATGTTTTGACTTGGGTTGGGGAAGAATCTCTAAAATGCCCTCATCATAAGACAGTACCATACGCATTTAAGACCTATGCTCTATTAGAAGCGTATGATAAAGGATATGAGATGGCATTGCTGCTTGATTGTTCCATGGTGGCTATACAACCATTAGATAAGCTTTTTAATCATATAAAGGAAAATGGTCATTTCATACAAGATAGTGGCTATAATGTAGGACAATGGTGTTCTGATGCGGCTTTGGAAACACTGAATATCACTAGAGAAGAAGCTTTTACCATTCGATGCTGCTCGGCAGGCTGTACAGGTCTGAATTTTAACAATAAACGGGCGGTAGCATTTTTAAGATACTGGCATGAAAAAGCAAATGACAATATTACTTTTCTAGGTGCATGGGATAATAGCGAGGGGCAAGTCTCCAAAGATAGTAGAGTGTTGGGGCATCGTCATGATCAGACTGCAGCTTCTGTAATTGCTTACAAATTGAATATGCAAATAATGCCCAGGGATTATTTTTTTTCATACTATACTTCTCGTCATAATGACGTATGTATATTGTGCTTTAGGTGATGATGGAAGCTGTTTAGTGGAAATCTCTTTCAAAGGAGGAAATAGGATGCTTGAACCTATTATTACGGTCCTGATGCCTGTTCATAATGGAAGTTTATATCTTCGCGATGCCATAGATAGTATTTTGGGTCAGACTTTTCATAATTTTGAATTTTTGATTATTGATGATGGTTCTACTGATAATACTGCTGATATTATTAACTCCTACAAAGATGGACGCATCCGCATTATTAAAAATGATACGAACATTGGGATTTCTAGGGCTTTAAACATAGGGATACAAAATGCGCGGGGACGCTATATAGCAAGAATGGATTGTGATGATGCAAGTAGGTCAGACCGCCTATATAAGCAGTTGCTATTCATGGAACAGCACTCTGAGATTGGTGTCTGCGGAAGCTGGGTTAAAACAATAGAGGAGTGGGGGGCAGGACATTTGTGGCGCTTTTATACCGAACCAGAACAAATAAAATGTCAATTGTTGTTTGGCAATGTCTTGGCACATCCGTCCGTACTTATGCGGAGGAGTATTTTTGAAAATACTGGAATATATTATGATATTTCATATAAATATGCTCAGGACTACAAGCTGTGGGTGGAGTTAGCTAAAAAAGTATTATTCGTCAATATTCCGGAAGTCTTGGTAGCATATAGATTGCATGCTAATCAGGCAAGTGTAAAAGATTCCCATGAAGCCGTGAGTGAACCTGACCGAATAAAGTTAGAACAATTAGAGGTATTGGGGATTAGGCCTACCATAGAAGAAATGGGAATCCATCGTGAACTTAATAATGGCAATTTGGTTGTAACGCAAGATTTCTCGCAGAAAGCTGATATATGGCTTTCGAAGCTAGAGAAAGCAAATGATGTGGTAGACTATTATCCCAAATCTGCATGGAGTCAAATTATTAATTTTTATAAAAATAGTACCCAAATAGCCCGTGAATAGTATTCTATATAAAAAATTGATTAGATAAAGGAGGATGTATGGTTGTTGTACGACTTCTAGGCGGTTTAGGTAATCAACTTTTTCAATATGCAATGGCTCGTAGGATTGCAGATCGACACCAAGTTCCCTTGAAACTTGATGTATCTAGCTATAATATTTATAAATTGCGTTCCTACAGGTTACACCATTTTAATATTATGGAGGATTTTGCCTCGGAGAAAGAAATAAAAGATTTAGTTGACTCGGGCAAAATAGTTAGGGAAAGGCTAACTTGTTTTGATGAGCTAATGATGGATATTCCTGGTGATGTATATCTAGATGGCTACTGGCAATGTGAAAAATATTTTAGTGATATCAGTGATATTCTTCGTAAAGAGTTTCAAATTAAGACAAGATTGAATCCTATGGATGAAGATATAGGAAGAAAAATTAAGGATACCCAGTCGATTAGTATTCATGTACGGAGAGGTGATTATGTTTATGATGAGTATAATAACCAGATTCATGGAACATGTTCGATTGAGTATTATCGGCGATGCATAGAAAAAATAGCTAAAGAGATTAGCAATCCTCATTTTTATATATTTTCTGATGACAAAGAGTGGGTGCAAAAAGAGATCAATTTAGGCATTCCTATGACTTTTGTGACTCATAATGATACTGACAGAGAATATGCCGATTTATATTTAATGAGTAACTGCAAGCACCATATTATCGCAAATAGTTCCTTTAGCTGGTGGGCAGCGTGGCTGTGCAATAACAGGGACAAAAAGGTGTTTGCTCCAGTAAAATGGTTTAACAGTAAGCAATATAATAGTAAAGACATTATTCCAGAGGAGTGGAGTAAAGTATAATGATTGAGCAATCCGGAAAATAAGTAAACTTCTCTGACTAAAAGTCAAGGAGGAATTAGGATGTTTAAGCCCCTGGTTACAGTATTGATGCCTGTCTATAATGGGGAAAGATATCTTCGTGAAGCTATGGATAGTGTTATCGCACAAACTTTTTATGATTTTGAATTTCTGATTATTGATGATGGTTCTACAGATAACACTAGCGATATTATTCATTCCTATAGAGATGGACGTATCCGAGTTATTAAAAATGACATAAATTGTGGTATTGTCAGTGCCTTAAACAAAGGTATAGAAAATGCCCAGGGCCAATATATAGCGCGGATGGATAGTGATGATATAAGTATGCCAGGGCGATTATTTAAACAGGTATTATTTATGGAAGCTCATCCTGAAATTGGCGTATGCGGTAGTTGGGTCAACACCATAGGAGAATGGTATCAGGGACAATTATGGCAACTCTCCACCGAGCCTGAGGAGATCAAATGTCGTTTGCTATTTTGTACTACCTTGTCCCATCCGTCAGTAATGGTTAGGAAAAAGGTTTTAGAAAGCAGCGGACTGCGTTATGATGGAGCATATAAGCATGCTGAGGATTATAAATTATGGATGGAATTAGCAAAAATTACATTATTGGCCAATATACCAGAGCCTTTAATACAATATAGATTTAACCAAGATCAAGTAAGTACAAGGTACTCCCATGAGCAAATGGCAGTAATTGATCGGATAAGGAAGGAACAATTACATGCATTAGGTATTGAACCTACCCCTGATGAGATGGTAATTCACGGAATGCTTGCTGGTAATAAATGTATCGATAAAAAAGAATTTGCTCAATTGGCTGATGCATGGCTTTATAAACTAGTACAGGCAAATGAATTGGTGGGATATTATCCCAAAGTAGCATTCAACGTGTTTATGAATCGTTTGAGAACCGTATAGAAGATGAAAATGGCCAGATAATATATCTGGCCATTTCGATGTTGATATGTATGCAGCAGTCCTAAATGCGTTAGTAAAGTCAGCTTATTCTTGTTGTCATGCTTATAATTAATAAACAACGGCACAGCATATTTGGTTAGTGCCAACCACCAATAACATCTCCTAGTCGCTTATCTTTTTAATAGCATCACTCTTTTGTAAAAACCTGAATACGATATATTGTATAGGAAGCATCTGCTAATATACTATGCGATATCGATTTGAGGGGTGCGATTATGAAGATCTGCATAATTGGAACAGGATATGTCGGGCTAGTAACAGGAGCTTGTTTTGCTGATATGGGAAATTACGTTTGTTGTGTTGATGTAGATGAAATAAAAATTAACACTCTTAGCTCTGGAGAGCTGCCAATATATGAAGTAGGCTTAAA
The DNA here is from genome assembly GCA_963526645.1 of uncultured Pelosinus sp. GTDB lineage: Bacteria > Bacillota > Negativicutes > DSM-13327 > DSM-13327 > Pelosinus. Next base: position 104,613 of record CAUROG010000010.1, read on the forward strand.
TTATATAGTGGAGAAAAATAGGAAGGAAGGGCGATTACATTTTACTACAGATGTAAAACTAGGCATGAAAGATGCCTCCTTTTGTTTTATTTCTGTAGGTACACCGCCTTGTGAAGATGGATCAGCAGATCTATCCTCTGTTTTTGAAGTGGCCCATGTCATCGGTCGTTGCATAAACAATTATATGATTGTCGTAATGAAATCAACTGCTCCTGTTGGCACTACAGAAAGAATTAAAGAGATTATTAAACTCGAACTAAAAGTTCGGGGGAAAGATGATTTGCTATTTAGTATTGCTTCCAATCCAGAATTTCTCAAAGAGGGGGATGCAGTTAAAGATTTTATGCAACCTGACCGTGTGGTGATAGGGGCGGACAATCTTCAAACTGCTGAACTTGTAAAACAGTTGTATCAGCCAATTGTAGCCAACTCAAGCCAAGTATTAATTATGGATATAGCATCTGCAGAACTTACTAAATATGCAGCCAATACTATGCTGGCAACTCGTATTAGTTTTATGAATGAAATAGCTAGGTTGTGTGATAAGGTGGGCGGAGATATTGACCACGTTCGAGTTGGTATTGGCGCAGATTCACGGATTGGTAATCAATTTCTTTACGCCGGCGCAGGTTATGGTGGCTCGTGTTTTCCTAAAGATGTTAAGGAATTAATTCATACAGGTAAAAAGAATGACCTACAGATGGATATAACCGAGGCTGTGCATAGGGTGAATGAGCGGCAAAAATATTACCTAGTTGAAATGATTAAGAAACGTTTTGGTGAAAATCTTCTAGGTAAAAAATTTGCTATATGGGGTTTAGCTTTTAAAGCGCAAACTGATGATATGCGGGAGGCGCCATCTTTAGTGATTGTTCACTCTCTTATTACAATGGGAGCACATATTGTAGCCTATGATCCCGAGGCTGCTAAACAAGCAGAGCAGGCCTTTTTAGAGTACGGTGATAGGATTCAATATGCGGATAGTATGATGGATGCCGTTCATAATGCGGATGTGTTGGTGGTGATTACCGATTGGCCACAGTTTAGGATGGTGAATTTTAACGAACTGAAAAATAAGATGCACCAGCGAGTTATCTTTGATGGACGTAATCAATTTGATCCAGAACAAATGGTGGAAAATGAGTTTGAGTATTATTGCATAGGGAGAAGTTGCTATGTCAAATAATCGTGCCTTGATTACTGGCGGAGCTGGGTTTATTGGCTCCCATTTATGCAAGAGACTACTAGGAGAGGGCCATGAGGTAATCTGTCTAGATAATTATTTTACAGGATCTAAAGTAAATGTAGAGGCACTGTTAAGTAATCCGCGTTTTACGTTAGTACAGCAAGATGTAACTATGCCGATACATTTTGAAGTTGACGAAATATATAATTTTGCTTGCCCTGCTAGTCCCATACATTATCAGTATAATCCAATAAAAACTATGAAGACTAGTGTGTTGGGCGCGATTAACATATTAGAGTTAGCCTGTAATATAGAAGCTCGAGTGTTGCATGCTTCTACATCAGAGATATATGGTGATCCTCTTGTTCATCCTCAAATGGAAAATTATTGGGGAAATGTAAATCCCATTGGTGTACGTAGTTGTTATGATGAAGGCAAACGCTGTGCCGAAACTTTGGTTTTTGATTATTTTAGATGGCATAACTTGGACAATAAAATAATACGCATTTTCAATACTTATGGGCCTCACATGCATCCCCAGGATGGAAGAGTTGTTAGTAATTTTATAGTTCAAGCTTTAAGAGGGGAGGATATTACCATTTATGGAGATGGTACACAAACCCGATCCTTTTGCTATATTGATGATCTTATTGATGGAATCCTACATGTTATGAAAACGGAGAAAGGTTTTTTAGGTCCTGTAAATTTAGGAAATCCAGAATCAGTTACAATATTTGAATTAGCTGAAAGAATAGTAGAATTAACAAGTTCAGCATCAAAAGTAATATATAAACCTCTTCCCCAGGATGATCCAAAACAACGTTGTCCTGATATCACCTTGGCCAAAAAGAAAATGGGATGGCAGCCTTACGTTTCCTTGGAAGAAGGACTAAGGCAAACAATTGATTATTTTAAGAAACTGATATGACTATGATGGAACCATAACGATTGCTACTTCCATCGCACCTTGTAAAGAGTTAGAGAATCAAAAGAGGGCTATTAGTATCTGGGAAAATATTGGTTTTGCGGTAGTGTCATTAAATTCCGTTGACGAAATCCCTTTATTTGTCCCCATATTATATGCTGGGACTTATTCATAAGTATTCTGCTGTAATATCTTTGGATTATGATGACATAAAGAAGAGTGCATTATCAAAATTTCATCCGAACATAAAATAGATAATGAGTAATAAAGTAAATGCTAAGATGATTGATGAGTTAATATTTTTTGGAACAGGTTGTTAATTAATCATAGATGTTATCTTAGTAGTTGCCTTTCTGGTTTAGCCATTAGGATAAAGAAGACTAAGATTCAGCTAGAGTTATAACTCCATCTGAATCTTAGTCTTCTTTATAAGCCAATCAAAGGTATACCCAGCACGGCTCTTTAGATACATGCTTTTCCTTGAGAACTGTTAGTTCGATAATAGGCAAGGGGTTCTTCAAGAACTGCCACATCAAAAAGGGAACTGACCCGCATTTGAAAATCTCTATCATCATAGGAGCATACTCGTTTATCAAAGGACCAAAATCCTTCGACAGCCTCCCAGGCGGAACGCAGAAAAGAACAGCCTGACATAGTCATATTGATATCACCTAGCTTATGGAATTTTAATGCATCTGTTGGATGAAAGATTCTAGGTTTTGGATTATAGGATAATTGGTCTGGAAAATTAATATTGTGTTCTAAAATTGTATTGTCTGTAAAATGGATACTATCTCCGCCCACCATTCGTACAGATTGATGAAATGTAAAAACCCTAATAATGGTATTTATAGAATATTTTATTAAAGCATCATCGGCATTTACAACTATAAATAAGTTGTTGTTTGATTCTGTGATGGCTCTATTAAGACTACCGACTTGATTTAAATTTACTTGATTTGTTAAGAGTTTAAAATGATATGAATGCTGTAAATTTGAAATATGTTCAGAGGTATCGTCGGTGGATGCATCATTAACAATGGTAATTGCTATATCTGTAGGCAAGGATTTCAGTGTGTATTGCAAGAACTGACCATGATTATAGCACGGAATGATAATTTCTGGTTTAAAAGTATCTTCTCGCGGTATCAGCGCATTATGTGCATACATATTCACGAATTCTCGTATGTTTTGGTTAATGCATTGGTTTTTATGCATTTCTAGATCCATTGTATAAATACTCCCTTCGTTATTGCATTTTTGAAACCAGATTACCGTAAGCGTATTCATTACATAATATTCAAAAGCTTTTACAGAAGTGTATGACTGCAAATAGATAACCTTAGAATCAGTAATGCTGGCCTGAGGTTTAAATTTTAATAATTGACATAAATTTAAGTCTCTCAGTTATTGTTATTTGATGGGAGGATATATCAACAATAACTGAGAGAGTATATTTGTAAAATCATATAAACATGCTTTACTTTGAGAACGATTTGCTCAATAGAAGGCAAGGGATTATTCAAGTGCTACCACAGCAGAAAGGGGCTGACCTATATTTGACTAGCGGATAATCCTGTCTTTGTCCTTACTTATGTTAAACCACCGGAGTAATGACACAATATTTTTGTAGGAATGTTGAAAGGAACAGAGTAAAAATCGGTTCTGGATAATATCGTGCAGAAACATTTGCAGCCTTTAATTTATTTAACCATGCATTTGCTAATTCAATGAAATCAAGATTATCGGGAAAAGCTCCTTTACTAAGAATTTGATGCACTTCAAATTCTTGTTGAGTAGGTTTAATTCCAAGTGCATGTATCTGACGTAGCCGGATCACGTCTGCATTTATCTGTTGTTCTTTATTATGTTGTGTACTCACCTGATCTGAATGTAACCTATAATAGAGAAGAACATCGGCAATATTCGTAAACGATGCTTTCTGTGCTAAGCGAACCCATAAATCATAATCTTGTGCATATCTAAATGAGGGATTGTATCTAATTTCGGTATCTAGAAAAACACTTTTTCTCATAACTACCGAAGGATTAGCCAATGCCGATCGAAATAAGAGCATACACTTTATTTCATCAGATTTGGTTTCGTAAGGCCAAATTTGTTCGTGTTTTTCCCCGAGTGTTTTAATGAAACTACCGCATACATCAATTTGAGGATTTTCTTGCATAAATGTTATTTGCACTTTCAGACGTTGAGGTAAGCTTATATCATCGCAATCCATTCTGGCAATATAAAGCCCCTGTGCGTTCTCTATGCCTCTATTTACAGCTTCGCTTATGCCAAGATTGCTTGTATTACATATTAATAGTATACGCGAGTCTTTATACGATTTGACAATATCAATACTATCATCAGTTGAACCGTCATCTATAATCAGAAATTCAAAATTTGAAAATTCCTGTTTCAAAATGCTTTCCATTGCATCTCGAAGATATGTTCCACCGTTGTAAACCGGCATTATTACAGTAACCAGAGGAAGTTGCTCTTTATATGATTGCATAACCAGATACCTCCATAATTCGGTTGATGTAATACCTATTTTAATTTATCATACAATCCATTCATCTTCTTTACACGTAGATATTTCCCATGGAAACCAAGTTGCCTTTGTACAATAGGTGCATGCTGATGACGGTTGACTTAGGAAATCAAGAATATCAGCGGCAGAAATGTTTGTGTGAATATCGATGTAGCTGTCTCCAGGTATATTCAAACCAAACTTTTTATTAGCGATACTCGATAGAGCAGGGATACGACAATGAAAAATTTTACCATTTTGTAAAAAAGTACAATTTTTGTTCCTGCATTGTTTGAAAGTACAATTTTTGTCAGAATTACCTGAAGCGTTAAGATCTTTACGAAATTCGTCAACATAAGTTAAGTTAATAGGAATCTCATATTGCGATGCTAATAAGAGGTATGACGATATCCTCTCTCCTACTATCGGATATACAGATATGTCTAAGCTGACTTTATTGTTGTGAAGCGTTTCATAAAAAAGGGGACTCATAGAAGGTAATAAAATTCCGTTAGTTACTATAGAGATTGAGCTATGGGGAAATTTTCGACGTGTTTCTTCGGCAAAAGTTGCCACCAATGGATGAAGAAGCGGTTCACCACCCATAATTCTAATTCTCGATATAGTTGCGAAAATCTCACATAAACGTTTCATATCTCTAAGGAATGTATCAATTATCAAATAGTTTTCGTCAGCAATTGGGCAAAAATGGCTACAGCCTTTACAATTCAAATTACAATGATCAGTCAAATGAAATTCTAAATACGGTAGTATTTTAGTAGAATTAATCACGCAAATTCCCCTTTTTATTCAATATCTTTTTCTGACATCTACCGCCTTCTATCCTTGCCAGTCTTTAACCTTAACAAATAGTAACCGGTTACCATTATTAAAGCTCTCATTCGTAATAGCTATAATATCAAACTCTTGTTTAATTGCGTTAATAAACTCTTCATTGTATGGGTAAACAATTTCAATAGCCGCATATCTGACAGTAAATGGTTTTAAATTTTTTAATAATACGTCAAACTCAGTTTGATTTGCATGAACAAACTGATCAAACACGATTACCATTTCCGCCGGAAATCTGATTTCTGCCTTAAACCATTTACAACCATCATTTGTGCTATTGGGATTTGAAAAATCAATGAATACAGGTGTAATACTTGTTGCTCTTTGTTTAATGTGTGAATAAATGAAATCTACATAGTTAGCATTTTCATTAAACACTGTCACTGAAATTCCATGTTGCTCTAATTCGAAATAAAGGTCAGTAAAATTACCGGAAATCACCAGAGCACGAGTGATTTGAGTTTCTTTCATAAAATTTACAAGTGCACAAGGTATTGAGATTGGCGTTGGTAGGTTATATGGTAAAATATCCATGTTTATTTCATATAATCTAATCCATTGATAAAGCAATTTAACCGCTTTCGATATTTTACCCTCATCTGCATAAGCCAGCACAGCCGTTTTGACAGAGTTATATTTTTTTTGATGTTCATCAGCTAGGCATGTAGATATATCTCTGCTATGAAAAATTCCTTGTGACATACAGATAATCGAATTTATAAATGAATTAATAAACTCTTCAAATACCCAGGATGACGTTTTGTTTAAAATAATAGAGCCAAAATCGATCCAATAAAAAGTGCCTTCATGATAAGCTACATTAAATCTATGCCCGTCTTTAAGACCTAAACCGACATCATCAAGTTTTATTAGCAAATTCAAAGCAGTATATGCGGCATCTATGATCATCGCTAACGTCCACTCAAACGGATATATGAAAGGCTTTATTAACTTGTGTTCAAATATTAAATCAAATGGTTCTAAAACAAAATCTTCAGCAATTTTAGTATCAATAATGTAACTTCCCAATAATTTATTTTGGCTACAGATATTGTAAATAATAGTATATTTTTCTATATATTCTTTGTTAATACCGCGATATACTTTGTTATTGCTTAAAATGATATTACCGACAGGATCAATGCTATTTAAAATAGTAATATTCATTTTCATATTCAATTAACCTCCGCGATTACTGGTTATTCTGTTCTTATTATTGTATGCATTTGATGCGGTTTTTTCTTTCGCATTTTTTACAATATGTAAATTAAACTGTAATTACGCAACTGTACCTTTTTTTGTAGTAAGTGAATAAGATAAATAGAATAAAGTTATTTGCATAATAATTGAATTCTTGATGCCAGATAAGATGTATTGGCACATATAGAATCAACTACATGTATGGCAGTTGGTTTATACTTGGCATGCCTGTACCTAATGTGAAGAATAAGGAAATGAAGTTATCACGATAAAAACCAGGGAGGAAACAGAATCTTTAAACCTATGGTAAATTACAATAGAGTATCTACATAAACCTTGTAACTGGAGTTCAATTTTTCTGTCTGAAGCATAAATAGTAAAAGGGAGGTAATAAGATGCCAAAATCTGTTATTTTCATGCATTATGGTAATAGCAGCTATTTAGGGCATAGCTTGTCCCAGGCGAAAAAATCCAATCCAAACACTGATGTGATACTGCTGGGGGATGATAGTAATAATAATTATTCGTTTGTAAATCATATCAAGATCAATTTGGGTAAATCAGTGGAAGCGTTTAATAAAGTATATAGACATATGAGTTCAAATCCATATGAATATGAAATATTTTGTATACAAAGATGGTTTATATTAAGAGATTTTATGAGTCAATATAATATGAATCAATGCTATTATCAAGATTCGGATGTCATGTTGTATGCCGATGTTAATAAAGAAGCATTTAGTCACTTTGATTTGAGTTTTTTTGGTGGATTTAGTGGTCATACAACTTTTATAAATAATGTAAATGCCTTGGATGATTTTTGTACATTTATTATGAAGTGTTATACTGATAAATCTCGTCTCAGCAGGCTGGAAAATATATATCAGTGTTTACTAGAGAAGCATTTGCCAGGTGGTATTTGTGATATGACTCTAATTGATCATTATTGTCAACAGAGTCAATATACTATTTGCGATTTAGAAAAGGTAGTCAATGATACTACTTTTGATCACAATATTAATGTTGTTCAAGACTATGAACACTGGTTTGGACGGAAAAAAATATATCGCACGAATAGTGGTATATTTTGCAAAAATATACCACTCAATCGTTATGTTAGGTTTTATTCACTGCACTTTCAAAGTGATACTAAAATATTCATGAAATACTTTGCTGCAGAAATGCCGGAAGGGTATGATGAGTTATTTACATTTGATTATTCTTCTTGCCGATGGATGAAAGCAGATGGCTGGTAGAAATATCTGGGGAGGAAAATAAATGATTCAGCATATACGTGTAGGCATTCCCTTTATTGAGCAGCAGGGCTTTTTTAATGGTAGTTTATATATCGAGACACTTGTAAAGTCAATTACTTGTTTCCCAAAGAAAGAACGACCGCAATTGTTTTTGATTTTTACGGATGCAACGCTGCCAAAGTTTAGCCTATATTTGTCATGGTTCATGTTATTTGATGAAATTATATTTGTGGGTCAAAATATTGAAAAGGCCCATATCATAATAGAGTTACCCTTTGTTCATTGTAGTTCCCATGATGAGCTATTTAGTAAAATCGATACTTATTTTCCTGTCATTGCCGATGTTTTACCAGGAAGGTGCGCGGTATCATGGATACCCGAACTTCGACATCTTTATGTGCCAGAACTTTTTTCACCGCGGGAACATGCTAATCGGAATGAGATATGTGAAAAAATTGCGAAGCAAGCATGTATGATAACTTTCAGTAGCAGCAGCGAGGAGAAAAAGTTTTTGCAGCTTTATCCTTCAACGAAAGCAATTACCAGTGTTTTGCCGCTGTGTATATATCCTGAAGACGAATGGTATGCAGGCAATCCTTCGGAAATACAAAACCGATATGGCTTACCGGAGGGGTTTATATTATGTTTTAATGATTATTACTGCCGTAATAATCCTATCACATTACTGAAATCGATTGCACTTTTACGTCAGGCAGGGCAAGAGATACATCTTGTCTGTGCAGGTTTGCTTGAAAATCAGAATGACTATTGGCAAGGGCTAAAAAGCTATATTGAGCAAATGGGTATTGCTGATATTGTTCATATTATTGGGGCGATTCCCCGCAATGATCGAATACAACTGATTCGGCAAAGTCTATTTGTGATTCAGCCCTCTCTTGATGAATGGTTAAATATAACTAAACAAGAGTGTGAGACAATGGGGAAAAAGATGATACTTTCTGATTTAGATGTGCATAGTGAGCATGAGCATTACTTCCCAAGCTCTGATGCAGAAGAATTAGCAAGTAAAATCACGGAAATGATCTCTGCTTCTAAGCCAGGACCTGATTTTGAACGTGAGATAGAGGCTAAGAATGAGGCGATTGTTTTAGCTAACAAATTAGCTGCAGAATTTAATTGTCTTGTGGAAAAGTCACAATTTATTGTTGGCCGAGAGTATTACGAAATGAGAAAGTGCAGTTTGAGTGGGACAACGGATGTAATAACAATTGCAACATCAATAGCCCCAGGCAAAGACTTGGATGTTCAGAGAAGGGCTGTCAGTAGTTGGCTTACACTTGGCTTTAAAGTAGTGTCAATTAATGCGTCTGACGAAATAGAACTATTGCAGTCACATTTTACGGATATTCAATTTGTAAAAGCCGCTAGAGATGCGAGGGAGCAATTTGGTAAACCATACGTTTATTTTGATGATTTCTTGGCGTATTTTGCTTCAAGTGACTCAAGAATTTGCGGAATCGTCAATTCGGATATTTTTCTGTTAAAAGAAAGTTTTTATACTTTTCTTAGTGACGCAGCCATTAATTCCTTTGTATACGGTTCCAGAGTGGATGTAGAAACCATGGATAATCTATATGGCAAGGTGTTGCAGGATGGTTTTGATTATTTCTTTTTTGATAAACAGATTGCGCAGTATTATCCAAATACGGAATTTTGTATCGGTTTACCTTCCTGGGATTACTGGGTAGTGCTTATTCCTTTATTTTATCGAATACCTGTGAAAAGGGTGGAGACTGCTCATGCCTTTCACATGAAACATCCGCCAAATTGGGATATGATATCTTGGGAATATTATAAAATTGTGACATTGAAGTATATGAAGCAGCTGACGACAAACCAAGTATTTCCTGTTGATATATTACACCTGTTGAGTAAGTATTCAGTAGGAGTTTCATTTGACGATAGCAACCATCATGTAGATGTGACAACAGGATATCAAGAAATAAAGCGCTTCCTTGGTGAGGAAACGGATATCAGAGTGATTGATAATCTAATGCTGAAGATACCAAGTTATAAGTAATAGCATCATTCAACAGCTAGATGAATACGATAGGTATCAATCCTTTTGGTTTGCTTATAAGTAATACCTGCTAGGAAGAAGGAACGGGCTTTAGTCTAACTTATAATGAGGTGTAATGATGAGCGAGTTTACTTTAATGACGCCTGTGGTTTTTATTATCTTTAACCGTCCGGACGTAACCCAGCGAGTTTTTGAAGAAATACGCAAAGCTAGGCCTAAAAAACTATTAGTCATTGCTGATGGTCCTTGCCTGAATAAACCCGGTGAAGCAGAAAGATGCGTGGCTGCTCAAGCTATTATTGAACGGGTGGATTGGGATTGTGAAGTATTAAAAAACTATTCAGATGTAAATTTGGGCTGCGGGAAACGGGTATCCACTGGATTAGACTGGGTGTTTAATACAGTGGAGGAGGCCATTATTCTCGAAGATGATTGTTTACCACATCCAACCTTTTTTCGTTTTTGTCAGGAATTACTGGAAAAGTATCGTGATGATGAGCGAGTACAAACGATTTCCGGAAATAACTTTCAATTCGGTCGTCGGCGGACGGATTATAGTTATTATTTTTCCCGGTATGATCATATATGGGGTTGGGCAACATGGCGGCGTATGTGGAAATACTACGATTTTAACATGAAACTCTGGCCGAAAGTTCGTGATAGTCATTGGCTTTTTGATATTTTTGGTAGTATACAGGTTGCGGTTGAAGAAGGTAAGCAGTGTTTAAGGCCGTATGGAGGTGTGGAAAGCACACAATATTGGCATGACATTCTTGAGGATACTTATGCCGGTAAGATTGATACGTGGGACTATCAGTTGTTGTTTGCTTGTTTGCTGCAAAATGGAATACATGTTTTGCCAAATACGAATTTAGTATCTAATATAGGTTTTGGACAGCAGGCAACTCATACCTCGGGCATAGGAAAGTTTGCGAATATGCCGGTCTATGGTATGGACTTCCCGCTAAAGCATCCTGAATTTATAATTCGGGATATTTGGGCGGATGAATATACACAGGTAAATAACTTTGGTTAGTAAGATGGTTGATTCAGTAAAGGATTCCTATATGATAAAGAAGACTTAATTTAGGTGGAGTTTTAACTCCATCTGAATCTTAGTTGCACTTATCCAGGGACTTGGTCATCGAATAAAATTCAGTTTTAGGGGATGAAAGATTTGCGAGTGGTACATGTAAATCTTACTGATTTTCAGGGAGGGGCGGCAAAGGTTGCTTGGACGCTCATGGAAACTATGAATGCTGAAGGGCATGATGTTCGGATCTTCGCCCATGATAAGAGTACGAATGATCCTCGGGTGACACCTATACCATTTTTAAAGATTGCATGGCAACAGGAATTATTTAAGCAACAAACAGAACGCGGCTTTTCTGATTTATATTCTGCTTCGTTATTACGAGTTCTTAGTGATCCGCTATTTGCCGAGGCCGATATTGTTCATTTACATTGTATTTATGGAGGATATTTTTCCTTTTTACTATTGCCCTTTTTGACAGCAAAACCTACAGTGTGGACATTACATGATCCTCTAGCATTTACAGCTGGATGTTTGAATACTGACTTTTGTAGCGCTTGGAAAACTGATTTGTGTGCGAATTGCCCCATCGACGAAAGTGATGGTAAGCACTCACCACAGCGGATAGTAATGCAGTCGTTTAAAGAATCAATTTATAAAATTGTGAAATTCACAGCTGTATGCCCGTCCATGTGGTTAGAGAAGCAAGTCAAAGAGAGTATTATGAAGAATCAGGCCATTACCATGATTCATAATGGTATTGATGTAGAAACTTTTCGTCCTAATAATCGCGCAGAACTCCGAGCTAAGTTGGGATTGCCAATTGATAAAAAAATTATTATGTCTGCGGCTTATGGGGGATTTAACAATCCTTTTAAAGGCGTCATTTTTATGATTGAGGCGCTAAAAATATTGCATAATCACTATAACGATACGGTATTGCTTAATATAGGCACTTATGACAACTCTGTTTTAGAGGGATTGCCTATTGAACGGATAGATATACCTTTTATTTACGATACTAAGCTATTATCTGAATATTATGCGGCTGCCGATATATTTGTTTCTGCCTCTACCGTGGAAAATTTAAGCCTAGCAGTATGTGAAGCTTCTGCCTGCGGTACACCGGTGGTGGCTTTTGCTGTCGGCGGTACACCGGAAATTGTTGTTCACAAGGAAACGGGTTATATAGCTGAACGGGGTAGTAGTGATGACTTGGAGCGTGGCATTGCATATTTTCTAGAGAATGATTCTATCAGGCAGTGTGCTGGAGAAGCAGCACGAAAGAGAATTGTGGCTAATTTTAGTTCTAGACGTATGGTTGACGAATATATGAACCTATATAAAAAAATATTGAACACATAAATGGCAAGTCTTATAAAGCAGACTAAGATTCAGGTGGAGTTTTACTCCATTTGAATCTTAGTCTGCTTTATAAAGTTAACGAACGGCAAAAAGATTCCTCTTCTATAGGATGATCCAAAGCAACGTTGCCCTGACATTTCCTTAGCCAAAGAAAAAAATTATTGCAACTGCAGGTGTGTTGGAAACGGGCTTACAGCAAACAATTAATTATTTGAAAAATGTAGTATTATGATGATTTATTGTTTGTTAGGAGTGGTATCATTTTTTAGTGTTCCAGTGAATACGTTATAAGATGATACTACTAAGACTATGAGGTGGTTGGTATGGGGGACTTTACTTTAACTACACCAGTAGCTTTTCTCATTTTTAACCGTCCAGATCTTACAAAGAAAATTTTTGATGAAATTCGTAAGGCTAAGCCGCCGAGGTTGCTAATTATAGCTGATGGACCAAGGGCCAATAGAGCAGATGATGTAGATAAGTGCGCTACTGCCAGGGCTGTTGTTGAAGGTGTGGATTGGGAGTGTGAAGTATTAAAAAAATATTCAGCTATAAATTTAGGTTGCGGAAGACGTCCAGCTACTGGTCTTGATTGGGTTTTTAGTGTAGTGGAAGAAGCCATTATCTTAGAAGATGATTGCCTGCCCCATGAGACATTTTTTCAATACTGCCAGCAACTGCTAGAAAAATACCGTAATGATGAGCGTATTATGAGTATTTCTGGTGATAATTTTCAGTTTGGCAGACGGCGAACCCAGGATAGTTATTATTTTTCTCGATATACACAGACATGTGGTTGGGCGACATGGCGGCGAGCATGGAAATATTATGATTTTGATATGTTACTTTGGCCGGATGTTCGAGATGGACGATGGCTATTTGATATTTTTGGCAATATGGAGTTTGTAATCCATGATGGTCAACGTCATTTTCAAGTGAGCGGTGGAGTGAGTGTAGCTGAATATTGGCACCGTATGTTTGAGATTGCCTATAACAAGAAAATAGATGCTTGGGATTTTCAATTTGCTTTTGCAGCTTTTTTACAAAGTGGTCTGCATATTCTGCCCAATAGTAATTTGATATCCAATATTGGATATGGTCCAGAAGCTACCCATACTCAAGATTCGAGAAGCCATCTTGCTAATGTACCTATAGAGGCAATGCAGTTTCCTTTAAGACATCCCCAATTTGTCATCCGGGATGCCTGGGCGGATGCATTTTTACAGGCCAATAATTTTTTTTGATTCCGGATATAAAGGTTTTAGTTAATGGTGCGAAAAGCAAAAGTCACAAAGAGATGCAAACCATTGAGGCTCAATATCGCTATTCTGTCATACAAGAAGACAGTCCATAGCGATCTTTGTGCTTCAAATGCTTAAAGAGGAGGAGGATCTTACATATGCGTGTAATACACATAAATCTCTATGACAAGCATGGAGGAGCAGCCAGGATTGCCTGGGCTCTTATGAATGGTATGACAGAGATGGGGCACGAGTCTACTATTTTTGCTCATCATAAAACATCTCAAGACTCTCGGGTGATTACCATACCTTTTATACATGCTGCATGGCAAACCAATCTGCTAGAGCAGCAGGAACAACAAGGATTATTTGATCTATATTCAGCAGCACTATTAAAAGTGTTAAATCACCCTTTATTCGAACAGGCCGACTTAGTTCATTTGCATTGCATTAATGGAAATTATTTTTCTTTTTTGTTGTTGCCCTTTTTGGCCTCTAAGCCCTTAATTTGGACATTGCATGATCCTCTGGCCTTCACAGCAAAGTGCTTATTTACTGATTTTTGTGATGGATGGAAAAACAATTGGTGTGTCACGTGTCCTCACGATACAGAAAAAAAGAATGGATTACATAGAGAATTGGTGCAATCTATTAAAAGCCTAATGTATAAAGTGTCAAATTTTACAGCAGTATGTCCTTCGGCATGGTTAGCTCAGCAAGCAAAGGCAAGCATGTTACAAGAAAAGGATATTCGATTAATTTATAATGGTGTTGATAGTGAAATCTTTCAGCCTGGTGATAAAGTAAAATTGCGCCTAAAATTGGGTTTACCAGTTAATAAAAAAATCATCCTATTTGCTGCTCATGGTGGTTTAAATAACTCCTATAAGGGCGGGGATTTTTTATGTAAAGCATTATTAGAACTATATAAGGAACATCCAGATATTATCTTACTTACTATCGGATCATATAGTATATCTGTTATAGATGACTTTCCCATCCTTCATATTGATATTCCTTTTATTGATAATCAACAGAGTATGGCAGAATACTATGCTGCTGTTGATCTCTTTGTTTCTCCCACTCTTACGGAAGTATTTGGTCTTACTATTTGTGAGGCTATGGCATCAGGTACCCCAGTAGTTGCTTTTGCAGTAGGGGGAATTCCTGAAGTAATAATTCATAAAGAAAATGGTTATTTGGTGGAGCGGGGGAATGTAGGCGAGCTGATTCGCGGCATATCTTATTTCTTGGGAGATGAAGAAATAAGACAACGTGCTGGCAGGGCTGCACGCTTGCGAGTGATAGAAGAATTTAGTGATAAACGTATGGTAGCTGAGTATATATGTTTGTATGAAGAAATAATGAAAAATAATCAACAGATCACAGGTGAGAATATGGATTGGAATCCTTATCAAGAGGAGATCTTTCAATTAGTAGAAGGCTGCAAAAGTAAAGGTTGGAACTTTGTTTGGAAAGCATTTCATAATAAATATTCTAGTTTTAGTATGGAGCAGAATAGAGCAAAGCTGCAATTTGTTGATCAGTTTTGTACTTATTGCCTTATAGGAATAAACCCTATTTCAGAAAGTGATATACTGTGGGAGGTGATTGCTAAGTGGCAGAATTACCGCCCAATACCAGGAAATTGCAGTGATTTACTGCCAGAGCAAATAGAGGCTTTTTATGACTTTATTAGAACCCTGCGGGCAAGTTTAGCGGAATATTTCAGGAAAGTACCTTATGGTAAGTTTATTGAACTTCAGGAGGAACAACAACAGAGGCTTTACATGCTTTGGCAGCAGGTATTTTTAAATGACTTTTTATCTTTGCCCATGCAAAAGAATGACCAATTAGCACTACAAGAAAATAGTAGTCTCGAGGAAATACATTTTTCAGCTAGTGTAAAAGATCTATTAGTGACAAGTATGTATCATCCAATGGATGCTGACCAGTTTAACATCAACATTGTTCAATTATGGCAGAATAAAGACATTCCTGAGTATTATAAGGTAATTATCACGTTTTGGCTGATACATGTTCCATATTATAATCTTGAAGAAAAGCATCGACATAAAGTTTTACAATATGCTTCTGATTTATCATTGATTAACATTTCTACAAGTTCATTTATTCCTTTGGTAAATGAATATACGAAAGCTCTTTGGCGTATTTCTTATGTTGGTGGTAATAATCTATCAGCTCTAGCTAGCTTCGGTGATTTTATTGCTGCTCATATGAAGCAGTATGTTCCGCAAGGAATAAAGATGCATTCCAGTCATAAGAAGGTAAGCCGCAAGAAAAAAATACGCATAGGCTATATTTCCAGATTGTTCTACGGGCAGGCTGTTAGTTATTATATGGTGAATAGGATTATTCATCATGATAAGGATAAGTTTGAAATATACACCTTTGCTTTAGGAAAAACCCATGATGAAATAACAAGTCTTTTTGAAAAGCATAGTGACTATTTTAGGCACTTTGACAATCTTGATGCAATCCAAGATGTTTATGGTGTCATACAAGATATTATTGATAGTAAGCTTGACATGCTAATCTATACGGATATTGGTATGGACCCTTTAACTTATATGTTAGCAGGTCTACGTCTAGTACCCATTCAATGTGTGCTAGTTGGTCATGGTACAACTAGTGGATTGCCAACCATCGATTATTACATTAGTGGCGATTTCGAATCACCTGATGCTAGCTCTCATTATAGAGAAAAGTTAGTAAGGTTGCCTAACTTAGGAGCAGCTCAGTTTCCACCGCCCTTTGCCGATAGTATTCCTGTTACCCGTAAAGATTGGAAAATACCTGAAGATGCTGTAGTTTTTGTTTCTTGTGCAAATGGTATCAAGCATGGTGAGTCACGGGATACTTTGTTGGTTGAAATATTAAAGCGGATTCCTAATGCCTGTATATTACTTAAACCATGCCATTCTACTAATTTTAATGATCAATTGGGAGAACGAATCAGGAAAGCAGCAAAAAATGCAGGAGTTGAAAATCAATTGTTTATTGTACCTCCTTTAGGCAGGGTGGATGCTTTATTGGCAATTGCTGATATTCAATTAGATACATATCCCTATGGAGGTTGGACGACTTCGCTGGAAGGATTATATATGGGATTGCCGATGGTAACCCAGGAAGGGGATATGGCAAGAAGTAGATGGGGGAGTCATATGCTTCGTGTACTTGGGATACAGGAGGGAATTGCCCTTAATGAAGAAGAGTATGTTGAATGGGCTGTAAGATTGGCTCATAATAAGGAACTCAGAGAAGAGATAAAGAAAAAAATAACTGGGCAGGTAAAAGAGGTTTTGTTTAATGGCTTGGCAGCCCAACCTTCTTATGAGCGTGCTTTACTAAAAATCTTTGGGGAAAAGAAAAATTTAAAATAATACGCACCATTTTGGCATTGTTACATATCCTATAGTAGAAATAATGGTAAAGTAGATCGTTAAATGCATAGGCAATTGATGGTAGGGGAGGAAAGATGCAATGGTAAAAGCTCAATCCCAAGACACAATGTTGGAAAGCATGATTACCCGTATTAAAAATGACAAAAAGGACAGTACTCAGTTGATTACTGAGGAAAAATTGGAGCAGTTGTTAGGTGAGGAGAATTTGATTGCTCAGGATGGGGAGCAAAAATACTACATACTGCCTGATAAAATAGCTCTAGAGAAATTAATGAACGGTATACCAGCGGTTGCATCGGGTGGGTTTAGCCAAAGCCGGAGATGGCATAGAACGAATGTTGAAGTAGATAATGAACAACAGCAACAGCTGTGGATTCAAATAGCAGACCAAATTCAGGCTATGAATGAACGATTACAGCGAATTGAAAGTTTATTACATGTAGCCTTATATGCTGAAAATAATAAATAAATTAGAAAAAAACAAATAAAAAGCAGACCATACTGGTCTGCTTTTATGCTAACTTGGAGCGCAGAAATCAATACACGTACCAATTTGATGAGTGCTATCGAAAGATCCTTTTACAGTGAAGGAGGAGAAACCGTTAGCTACAGCTTGATCATCTAATTCAAAAGGTCGGATTCCTTCTACCCACAAGTTTTCAGTTCTCCACAATTTATCAATAACTTTGCCTGTAATGGTAATTTGGTGTGGATTAGTTACAATAGCATTAAATTGAGCTATAATGCAGGAGCCGTCAATTCGTGTCAGTTCATCCTTCAATTGTTGCGTTGTGACAGGAACTGAGCAATCAGGGAATCTGCGGAATCTAGAAGCTGGGAATGGTACAGTAAAGTTTGGTAGAGGTAGTATGATTGGACGTTGGCTAGAATCACAAGGGCCACAGATGATAACTAAGCCAATACTTACGGTTATGCTCGCACAACCTTCATCTATTTGTTCATCTGCACACCACAGGATAACCTGGCAGTGCTCACCTACAGTGAGTGTTGGAAAGTTGAAAGTTCCATTGCATTTCACACGGCATGATCCTACTGGAGGATAAGCAATACATTTAGTGATTTCACCAGAATTTCCAATAAGTACTACTTCTTCTACGCAGATATCATGGCAGTCACATGTTGGGATTTTACTTACTGGTGGAGTTGTAGTACCAAAAGCGGGTCCGCAGTTGTTGAAGATACTAAGACAGCTATTGCAGGGGCAGTTCGGTTCACACTGACGAGTTAATTCACAAAAATCAGGAATCTCAAAATACTTGCTGTCTATCATAGCAAAAGCCTCCTCTAAATATGTTGGAATTGGGGATCTTGTTTAATACCAAAGAATACTTATATACTCTTAACACATAAGACTTTAATATTCTTAATTCATAGTATGTTTTTTTCTTGTGAAAGGTGCCATTGACAAGAAAAAATGTAATATTTTCGAGTATAGTTGACAGTCTAATTATCCCCCTATTATTACTTGCTTTTATCTCATATTATGCGAAGGTGGCTGCTTTGGGAACAATCCCAGTAGAGCGCTTTAGACTCACACAACTGAATTCTGCTTAGTTCTTATATCGATCAACACTATTTTATGATAAGGATAAAGTAGTAAAAGCAATAAAACAGTAGCTCTTCTACTGTTTTATTGCTTTTGCTAAAAAAATCCTAATTGACCCTATAGTCGAAACGCCATACAATAAGATTATTAAGGAAGATTTGATTCAATGGTATTTTAAATCCATCTGAATTGTAGTCTTAGAGCGACTTGATCATCATTAGATAAATAGTCTATTGATGCTCTGCACTATGAATAAAAAGTAAGTGCTTTGTGGTAAAATATGCTTATTCTTTATGATAAGGAGAAAAAAATGGGATACTTCTATTCCTTAGTGAATTATTTAAAAACCGACAAAGGCAAACATGATTGCTTGGACTATGTTAGGGCCCTCATGATTATGGCAGCAGTTATGGCTGGCATTAGAATATTGATTCACACATTGTTGCAATAAAATCTGTAATTTACTTAAGAAAAGATACTCTTGCCTTTTTCTGGTGTGATATAATAAGACAAGAAGATTTGTAGCATAGGGAGAATCCTTTATGTCAGATAAAAAACGTAGAATAGGCATTATGGGCGGTACATTTGATCCTATCCATACTGGTCATTTGGCTACGGCTGAAGCGGTGCGTGTAGAATATGAACTTGAAAGAGTCTTGTTTATTCCAGCTGCTAATCCCCCTCATAAGCAGCACTATCAAGTGGAAAAAACACTTCATCGATATATAATGACCGTAATGGCGACCTATTCCAATCCGCATTTTTATGTATCATCTATAGAAATAGAAAGACCAGGACTTTCTTATGCCATTGACACAGTACTAGAATTAATCAAACAATATGGTGTTAATACGGAGTTCTATTTTATTGTTGGCTCTGATACAGTACCAGAATTACCTTCATGGAAGGATATTGATCGGCTTTTGGAGGTATGTCATTTTATTGCTGCCAATCGCCCAGGTAGTGTTTATACACTAGATGATATAATAAAATCTTTTGGCGAGCAAGGTTATAACCGTATTCATTCTTTGCCTACGCCAGAACTAGAAATATCATCTACAGATATACGGAAAAAAGTGCGACAAGGTAGATCGATTAAATATATTGTTCCTGAAAGTGTAGAAAATTATATCTGTAAAGAAAATTTGTATAAATAGTGATACAGATAATCTTACTCAAAATCGATTGGTTCTCTTTTGGCAAAAAAAGTTAGGCATAAATACTATGGTTTCGTAGATAATGATATTACAACAGTTTTAGAATCTAACAAAAGAAAGGTGATTTTCCAGATGTCAAAAACGCTTTATGTGGGTAACTTGCCCTGGTCAACAAATGACAGTGATTTAGCAGATGTGTTTAAAGAACATGGGAATGTAATTTCCAGTCGTATTATTACAGATAAGGAAACAGGTCGATCTAGAGGATTTGGATTTGTAGAAGTAGATGATGCAGATGCCGAAAAAATGGTTAGCATGATGAATGGTAGTGATTTTGGCGGAAGACAGATCGTAGTGAATGAGGCTAGACCACGAGAACAATAATAAAAATGTAAGCCTTCTTTATTAGGAGGCTTTTATTTTTTAATAGCAGGAAAATGATATAATTTGGCGAATTTTACTACATTACATATCATTAAGTATTTAAAAGAACCAGTGGTCCTAAACTAAAGATATTGTGGTGAGAAAATGGATGATAAGAATATGTTAGCTCAGTTGTCTAAAACTTTATCACCAAAAAGGCTAGAACATTCTATTGGTGTAAGTAAAACCGCAGAGGAAATGGCTGAACGGTTTGGTTGTGACAGAGTCAAAGCCAAACTGGCAGGACTTTTACATGATATAGCCCGCGAGATACCAGTAGAAGAGTTCTTGCCAAGAGCACAAGCCTTTGGTATAGTGGTGAATGATATTGAAAGAGCTGAGCCTATATTACTGCATGCTCCCCTTGCAGCCAAAATAGCTGAGATAGAGTTCCAAATTCATGATACTGAAATTTTACAAGCTATCTTTTGGCATACGACGGGTGGATCACATATGTCTATGTTAGATAAAATTATTTATTTAGCAGATGTTATTGAGCCCGGTCGTAATTTCGGTGGTTTAGAGGAAATTAGGATAATGGCTCATAGTGATTTAGATAAAGCATTGCTGTTGACCTTGGATCATAGTATATCTTATATTTTAGAGCAAGGCGGATTGATACATCCTGCTACGATTGAAGCTCGTAATGATCTGTTGATAAAAGGGCGTACACCCATATTACGTACTACATAAAAAATATTAGGTAATGTTCTTGAGAGGAGGAATACGCATGTCACGCCTGCGTCCTCAGCGTCGCAAAATACGTTGGAAAAGATTATTTTTGCTAGTCTTCATTTTGGCTACCTTTGTTACATCCTTATCTTGGGCAGCGGTATATGCATATCAACAATTCTCTACTGCACCTGCATTAAGCCCAAAAGTGGAAAGTAAGAAAGTATCTGAAGCAACAGGTTCATGCATTAATATATTGCTTATGGGTGTAGATGACGGCGATAATGAATATCCTAACGCGCCAAAGCGTTCGGATACAATGATAGTGGCCAATATCAGTAAAGAAAATGGAACTGTAAATCTTTTATCCATTCCACGAGATACTCGAGTTACTATTCAGGGGCATAAGGGTGCTGAAAAAATTACCCATGCTTTTTTTTATGGTGGCTCTTCCTTGGCAGTACAGACTGTTGAGCAATTATTGCAAATTCCTATTCATTACTATGTAGTCATTGATTGGCAGGCATTTATTGAGGTTGTTGACATTTTAGGCGGTGTTGATTTATACGTAGAAAATGAAATGAATTATGAAGATCCTTACGCTAATTTAGTAATTCATCTCAGTAAAGGATATCAGCATCTTGATGGGAATAAGTCGGGTCAGTATGTCAGATTTCGTAGTGATGAACTAGGCGATATTGGTCGTGTGCAGCGGCAACAACGTTTTTTAAAAGCAATGGTGGAAAAAACGATGAATGTAACCACTCTTTTAAAAGTGCCATCCTTACTAAATACAATGAACCAATATGTAACAACCGACATTACTACCTTTAAAGGACTAAAATTGGCGAATTATTTAAAGTCATTTAAATCAGGAGACTTGCATGTGGACATGCTACCAGGAAAATTTGCTACCATTGATGGTATAAGCTTTTGGAATCATGATCAACAGCAGACAAAGCAACTCGTAGATCGTATGTTAATTGGCGAAGATGCTAAGATGAGTGGTATATTTTAGAGGTCAATAAGCAACAATTAAGAATATGGTAACTAAATATTGATATGCAAGGTTAAATACCATGATAAAGTAAAAACGAATTAATATGTAAATAGTAGGAGGATTTTTATGAGTGATACAACTAAAACGTTAGCGGAAATGATTGTGGTGGCTGCTGAGGATAAAAAAGCTACAGATATTATAATACTAGATGTGAATGGAATCTCTTCAGTTACAGATTTTCATGTAGTGTGTAGTGCAAAATCGACTATCCAAGTACAAGCCATTGCCGACAATATTGAAGACGAGCTGAAAAAACAAGGTGTAGAGTTATTACATAAAGAAGGACATCGTCAAGGACGTTGGATTTTATTGGACTTTGGTACTTGTCTTGTCCATGTTTTTGTAGAAGAAGAACGAGAATACTATAATTTGGAACGTCTTTGGGGCAAGGCCCGGGTGAATGAGCAGGAAGAGTAGTTGGCTGAAAAAAAATAAGTTGCTGATGATCTAAGATGATAGATTTAGAATATTGGTATATAGGTGGTAGTTATAATGGAATCAACCAATAAACTGACTCCAGGTAGTGTAGTAACATTAAAGGTAGTCAGGTCCAGTGAATTTGGTGTCTTTCTGGATGCCGGTACTGGTAATACAAATGACGATATTTTACTGCATAAACAGCAGCAAACGATTGATACAGTGGCAATTGGGGACGAGATACCTGTCTATTTATATCTTGATCCTAAAGGTCGCCTTACTGCTAGTATGCGTTTGCCTAAAATGCAAGTAGGGCAGGTAGCTAGAGTTACTGTCATTAATACGACACGTGATGGAGCATTCGTTGATATTGGCGCTGAGCGTGGTGTTTTTATGCCCTTTGCTGGTATGCGGGGTAATTTAAAGCGCGGTGATAAGGTATGGGTTAAACTATATATAGATAAATCAGGAAGACCTGCTGTTAGTATGGAAGTAGAAGACGAACTTAGAAGGGCTTCTGTACCGGCAACGGATGCCAAAATTGGTGATATGGTTACAGGTTCACTGTATAACTATAATGAGCAAGGGGCGTTTTTATTTACCCAAGAACGTTATATCGCCTTTATGCATACAAGTGAGATCGTTACAAGACCCAATGTAGGAGATGAAATAACCGCACGTATTACTCATATTCGAGAAGATGGTCGGATTAATGTTTCTATGCGTCCACTGAAACAGGAAGCAATTAATACGGATGCGGATGCTATACTGGCTCTTTTATACTCTCGTAATGGTAAAATGCCGTATAGTGACGACACTTCAGCTGAAATCATTAAAGAAAGATTTCAGATTAGTAAATCTGCCTTTAAGAGAGCATTAGGAAGCTTAATAAGAACAGGATATGTAGAACAACGTGAAGGATGGACCTATCTTCTAGAAAAAGATGATATGCAAAACTAGATTGAGAAGCTAAAGCAACTGTATTAGTTGTACTTATGAAAATTGGAAAGTCATATGCTTTTCAATTTACGACAAAGATTATTGTCAGTAAAATGACAATAATCTTTTATTGTATATTGAAAACCACGCGCTAGGCGTGTGGTTCCAAAAAGCTTACAG
>CAUROG010000011.1:0-124090 GCA_963526645.1 uncultured Pelosinus sp.
GCTATAAGCTTTTTGGAACCACACGCATAGCGCGTGGTTTTCAATATACAAAAAAGCAGCTCTAGTTCGTGCCTTTTTTGGTACAAACTAGAGCTGTTACTTTTTCAATTAGCTTAACACATATACTTTAACTTTTTTGATACCATAGTCAAGAGCCTCTTGTCGATCATTATAAACTAAATCAATACGGTTCCCTTTAATGGCACTGCCTTGATCATCTGCGATAGCTTCCCCATAGCCTTCAACCCATAGTTTTGTCCCCATAGGAATAACATTTGGATCTACCGCTACCACTCCTGGGCGCACAGTACTTCCTACATAGGTTTTAGTATCCCATTTACCATTATCTAATGGTCCAGGTGCATAAGCTGTAGATGTCATGTTTAATACTTTCTTATAGTTTTTAGGAGCTTGTGTTAAAGAGTTGTTCTCATTAACAACTTGCGTTAAAGAGTTGCTCTCATTAGCAGCTTTAGGTGCTAAATATTGATTATTAAAGAACGTAGCTATTGCTGTTAATTCTTTTTCATAGGGACTTACTTTATCTGTAATCGTCTGTCCCATTTGCTGACGCAATGCATTTTGAACTGTTTGATTCACATTAATTTGTTCTAATACGTTGCTGCCAGTGTTGAATTGACCAGATTGCTTTACAGCAGCTTTTGCCAAGGTCTCTACTAGTTGCTGTTTGTTCCCTTGCTCCCATTGATTTTTTAATTCTAATAATTGTTGTATCCGATCGGCACTGGCTTGTTGAGCTGCCAATTGTACCAATTGATCATTTAAAGATGCGGCATGGGCAGGTATAATGGGAGAAAAAAACTGAACTACCACAACTGCTGCAATACTGGCAATTAATTTCTTCATTTCTTATCCCCTTTCCAATATACATATAGGGTTAGTCCTATCCATATCATTTTATCACACAGTTTACATAATTAATAACGGTAATTACTGCCTAAAAAAATAAAGCGGTCAAAACCGCTTATTGTTGAATTATTTACACTCCTGTAGCCACTCTAAATACTATATTTATTTTGCTAGTTGACATAAAATTTCAGTTAATATATCAATTCCTGCCATGATATCATCCTCTGAGGTATATTCTGCATCATTGTGGCTAGCTCCATTTTGAGAAGGAACAAAAATCATTCCTGTGGGCGTTAAACGAGTTAAATTCATTGCATCATGCCCAGCTCGGCTATGTATAAATTGATGGGGCACTTTTTTCTCCACACATATCTTTTTGATAAGACTCATCATTTCTTTATTCATTTTTATAGGCTTTTCTGCAGACAATAACATAATAGATACTCTTGTTTCCTGCTCTTCTGCGATTGTACTAATAGCATCCTTAATATCCTGCAGAGATTCAATAATACTTTCATGATTGATACCTCGGATTTCTACCCACATTTCAACCACACCAGGAATAACATTCATGGATCCCGGGTGGACCTTTAACATACTTACAGTAGCTACTGTCCCATAATTTGATTGTTCTAGGCCAATCTCCTGTATCGCTAATACAATCATAGATGCGGTAACCAAGGCATCCTGCCGTTCTTCCATAGGGGTAGAACCAGAATGAGCTGCCACTCCTTCTACCCTAATTTTGAGTTGCGTAGGAGCAGCAATTGCTTCTACGATGCCAATCGTCTTACCTTCTTTTTCTAAAACCCGTCCCTGCTCAATATGGAGCTCAACAAAGGCCTTCATTTCTTCCCTACGTCTTACTGCTTGGCTGAGATATTCTACTTTAAGATGATTCTGAGTCAGTACTTCCGTAAAGCCAAGTCCCTCTTGATCTTTAGCCTTACTCCATTCATCAAGATTTGCTAAACCAGTCATAGTTTTACTGCCTATAGTCGCAAAGCCAAAACGGCTTGATTCTTCACAAGCAAAGATGATCAATTCTAGAGGATGAGTGAACCCTCCTCTAGCTTTTAAACGGCTTATAGCGACTAATCCGCCAATTACCCCAAGCACGCCGTCATATTTACCACCTTCAGGTACTGTATCCAGATGTGATCCCGTAATCACTGCTGGCAGGGTCTTGTCTTGACCTTCTAATCGACCAATTATATTTCCGATTGGGTCGATAGTCACAATGAGGCCAACCTGTTCCATCAAACTTATTACGTATTTCTGAGCTTGTTCAGCTGTTTGGGTAAAAGCTAAGCGCGTTATGCCTCGTGACCCTTTACCAAAACAGGCAATTTTCTCTATTTCACTCATTACCCATTCTTTATCTCTGTTCATTAGCACCGCCCCCTTATGAAGTTTCTCAGCTTATATAAACAGTATAACCGGATTTTAATAATAATTCCATCCGTTTCCTAGATAAGAAAATGTGTCCGCTAAACCCTAAGCCTTCTTTTCAGCTCCAATTTATTAGAAAACTTGGCTTGCACCAAACCTCAGCGAAGATATATACCTTAGTTGCACCTTATGCAAATTGGAAAGTCATATATTTTCTAATTGACTAAAAATAAAACGCCTAAAATTAGACGTTTTATCAAAAATTAACCCAATATCTCTTGCTTTACTTTTTCAAAACCTAGTCGCTGAATCATATTGCCCATACGTTCATAATTCTTACCATTTTCTTGATAGTAACGAACAACTTTATCAACTAACTCTAACACCAATTCTGCAGGTACATTTTCTTGTAATACGTCAGCAATGCGTGGCTTTACACCAGCATTACCACCAATTAAAACGGTAAACCCTTTCGATGTGCCAATTATCCCTAAGTCTTTCACTGCTGATTCGCTACAGGAATTTAAACAACCGGAAACACCCATCTTAAACTTAGATGGCAATTGCATTCCATGATATTTCTTATCAAGTTCTAAACCGATAGCCACTGCATCTTGCTGCGCACGTTTACAAAAATGAGTAGCTGGGCAAATCTTTACACTACGAACACATAAACCCACTGCGTGCCCTTTATCCATACCCAATTCTTCCCATACTTCATCAATTTTATCTTCTTCAATACCAACAATTGCAATACGTTGCGCACTTGTTAATTTAAGAGCCTGCGCTCCATACTTTTCAGCCACATCAGCAATTTTCCGTAAAATATTCACATCAAATATAATTCCACCAGGTATATGAGGTGCAATTGCGTAAGTTTTTTTGTCTCGTTGTAATACAGCACCTTTTTCTAATAAATCTTTTTTAATTTCCACCATGTATCCTCCTTGTAAATAACAAATAGTATCGAATCATTATTATAAATTAGCCACACTAAGGAATTTTCCCTTCTTTTAACGATATTATCATATAATTTTTTTATATGATATCTTACTTAATAAATAAAGTACACTCAGAGGTTTCATTATTATTTATACAGAAGAGAAATGATAACTGCCAATAAGCTAACGCCTCCCACTACACCGCCTATGATAAGTGCAGTCCTATTCAGTTTTCTCATATCCTGACGGTGGTGAGCACGTTTTCCCATTCCTTTCGCCATCACTTAACCTCCCCCCATATAATTTTTTAATAGTTATATTCTAAATTTAAATTTCTTTTGGCAATGTTCACAAAGAATTTCTTCACTATTTACTGCCTTACACATTGGCAATTGAATCACCCCACCACAATAGGGGCAAATAATCTGTACTTCATTTTGCACCTTACATTCTCGTTCCTCAAGCATATCAAAAGCCTCCTTCATATTTTATTACATAATATGAAGAAATATTATAAATTGTTAAGCGCTGACTCAGTATCAAATATAGTTCCCTACATTTAGGTCATTTCCTGCTAAGTTATTATAATAATTAACAATTATTACTAAAAGAAGAAAATAAAAAATCGCGGATTATACCGCGATTTTTTTAAAAATTAACTTAAAGAATCTAATATTTTGCGTAATTTGACTACATGAGTTTGTTCTTCTGCTTTTAGTGTCGTAAAAATTTTCTTAGCATCTTCAAATTTTGATTTACTTGCTAATTCATCA
Organism: uncultured Pelosinus sp.; assembly: GCA_963526645.1. Classification (GTDB taxonomy): domain Bacteria; phylum Bacillota; class Negativicutes; order DSM-13327; family DSM-13327; genus Pelosinus. Next base: position 3,977 of record CAUROG010000011.1, read on the forward strand.
TAAAATAAGATTGAATCTTTTTCTGCTTGAATAGCCATTTGCAAAATTTCTGAAATTGTTGTAACTTCGGCAATTTTAAATTCAGCATTTTCTGCTGTTGGGAATATATGTCCTTCTGCTAGTACGGTTAGATAGCGGGAAGTTTCAGCATCAAATAAATATTCATCTGATGACGCTTCCTTGTTTTCATTTACTTTATTAAAAATCTTTGTAAATGTCTCAAAATGAATGATTTCCTCATTTTTCAATAGACAGAATAATTCCTTGTGGGTATCTTCTTTTGCTTTATCAAATGCTTGTTGATAAAAATCGCGTCCCCGTTCCTCTATTGCCATAGCAATTCGTAATCCTTCTAGATCACTAAATAATTTTACATCCATTTGTATACCCCCTCAAGTAAAATACAGTTATTACATATATTATTTCCACGATTTAAAAGAAACTCCTGCAAAACTACAAGAAATACCAGTTTTTTCTCCTAACGGATTATAAGACAGTCTTAAACTATTTAATAATAATTATCATTTACATTTTATATGGAACATGTTACCATATAAATATATAATTACATTCTACCAAGGAGGCATCCCTGATGACTAAACGTAATGACGTTGTAAAATTCGGCGGCAATCCAGTAACACTAGTCGGAACTGAAATTAAGGTCGGTGACAAAGCTCCTGATTTTACGGTGCTAAACCCTGATCTATCTCCTCTTTCACTTAAAGATACAAAAGGCCAAGTACGAGTTATTAGCATTGTACCTTCTATCGACACATCCGTTTGCGATATACAAACTCGCTGGTTTAATGAAGAGGCTGCAAAGATTGACAGCTTGATCGTTTTATCAATCAGTGTTGACTTACCCTTTGCATTGAAAAAATATTGTGCAGCTCAAGGTATTGCCACTATTAAAACAGTCTCTGATCATAGAGAGCTTGATTTCGGACTAAAATATGGATTTGTTATTGAAGAATTACGTCTCCTATCTCGCGGAACTGTAGTCATTGATAAAGATGACCTTGTACGCCATGTAGAATATGTTGCTAATATTGGCGATCAACCAGATTATGATAAAGTAATGAATGTTGTTAAGCAATATTTATAATTAATTCTCGTAAATAAAACTCCCCTTATCTTTTTTGATAAGGGGAGTTTTATTGTATATCCTATTAAATAATATTACGTTTATATTTTGCGTATGCAACTTTCAATTCTTCTACTTTACCGTACATTTCAATTTGAAGAGCAGATGCAGTATCATAATCACCTGATACAATAGCATCACTAATTCGTGTAAAAATTGATTTTTGTGCAACAGTGTCTTTAGCCAATTCTAAACGTAGTGCATTTACCTTATCCCATAGATACAGATCATAGTCTACTGCACTGTCAGCATCATGCAAGGATTTAGCTGCTTTTACAAGAGCAAGGTTTTCAGGAATAATTCTCTTGACTAATTCCGTAGACCAACGGATTAATGCACCTGCTACGAAAGCATCCAGAATTTCTTGGCGCATAATATTGCCAGCCTTAACGACTTCTGTTTTTTCTGGATATTTCTTCAAGTTCTCCATGTTTTCCCACACAGTTGCAGGAGGTTTGCCAAATAAACGATTACGTTCCTCTTCTGAATAATCTTCAAATACGTCATGTTCACTACGATATGCACGATCGGTTTCTAAATAGAAACCAGGGGTTCCTGCTTCTTTCGATAATTCAGCTAGTATTTCTTGCGTATTTTTTCCTGATTCAACAATGGCCTTAACGCCATCAAGCATACTCATATAGATCGCTGATAAAGCAATATAAGTATTGGTATAAGGATTAGCTGCACGAACTTCAAAACGAGTCGCTAATGGGTTGTTAACATCGCGCACAAGTCCAGCAAGAATCGTCCGGTTACGAGAAGGTACCTCTGGAGTATGTCCAAGAGAGGTTACGATACAAACTGGCGCTTCAAAACCTGGCTTTAAACGATTCAAAGCATCATTAGTGGACGTAATAAATGGATTGATCGCTTCATAATTTTTCAATAAGCCCATAAGAGAACCATAACCAACAGCACTCATGAAATCGCCCTTCATATTGGTAGGAGCAAAGAGGTTAACCAGTTTGCCTGATTTCATTTTGGCCGCGAAGCCTACATGAGTATGCTCACCATTGCCAGCTACACCAATAATTGGTTTAGCTTTAAAAGTAACCTCAAGGCCATTGGCTCTAAATACTTCTTTTACTACAATACGAGCTTGCAATTCATTATCTGCAGCTTGCAAAGCATCAGCAAAACGCCAGTCAATTTCCAATTGTTCGCAGACATGAGTCAAATTTCCAGCTTCATCAATACTAGCTTTGATTCCACCAACTTCTTTATGGCCCATTTCTGTTTTCAAACCATAGTTATCCAACATTACAATTGTTTGCTCTAATGCTGTGCGTACAGAACCACGAGTACGTTGCCAGTATTGTTCTTGCATGGTTTGGGAAGTTGACAAATCAGCAACTTCAGCTTTTTCAACAGGGGTCTTTACCCAAAACTCAAGCTCCGTACCTGAGGTAAAAATAATATCTTCAATTTCTTCGCCATTAATATGTTCTAGACCAGCTACTTTAGGATATTTTTTGAATAAACTTTTCAGTTCTGCTTTTATGTAATTGAGACTATCAGCTAACACAGCACGGGAGTCAACGCGTAAGCCATTATGAACAAGAAAAGCTGGGATACGAAGTGTACCAATAGGTTTACCACTTTTTTCATCAATATTATTATAATTATAGTCCACAAACCAATTGACAGTAGGATCAGCAGGCATGTCTACTTTCGCATTGTTCAAGATAGCAATTCCTGTAAGTACTACAGATGAACCATCTGTTTGCACTGCACTTCCTTGGAAAAAATCATCCATATCTTTAAGGAATAATTCCATAGGAATTTTTTCATCAGTATCATTACCTGCAAGATCAACACCTACTAATGATACGAACTTAATTTCTGAGTGTTCCTTTAACAATTCTACTAATTCTTGTTTACCATATTTACCTGATTGTACTACATACAACAAATCATTACTCATAAACATTCACCTCATAAAATAATTTATTATATTTTTCCCAAAACGTTTGCATCAATACTACATTGGCAAGGAAGCAAAAGACAGAAAAACCCCTTATATTGATGTTATTCCAATACAAGGAGTCGCCATTGACTCAAAATATAAAGTTAAAGCTTTATATCCATTATTATAATGAGTAAATATGTTTTTGTCTAGTACTAATATCTTTTTTTCCAAAAAAATAGTCGTATTAATTTTAATATATTTTTAAACACTCAAACGTTTATTATAGTATGTTAAAGTTTCAATATCCAAATTAATCTAACTATGTTAAAATATGGTATATTGATACTACATTTATTAAAAGGAGATGGAAGAATGAACAAAAAGTTTATTTCATGCCTCGCAGTAGTTTGCTTACTTGTATTCAGTTTTCAAGTTGCATTTGCTGCAGAAACTCCGGACAAACAACTCCCGAATGTCAAAATTCTTGCTACTGGTGGCACGATTGCTGGTGCAGGAGCAACAAGTACAACAACAATAGGCTATACCGCTGCTGTTGTACCTGTTGATGCTTTAATTAATAATGTGCCAGAGCTTAAAAAGGTAGCCAACGTTAGTGGCGAGCAAATTGCACAAATCGCAAGTGAGAATATGACGAATAAAGTTTGGCTGAAATTAGCAAAGCGTATTAACGAACTACTTGCTTCTGATGATGTTGACGGTATTGTGGTAACTCATGGTACTGACACCATAGAAGAGACTGCCTACTTTCTCAATTTAGTGGTAAAAAGCGATAAACCTGTGGTTATTGTCGGCGCAATGCGTCCTCCTACAGCCATGAGCGCTGATGGCCCTATTAATTTATACAATGCAACTATTTTGGCCGGTAGCAAAGAAGCAAGAGGCAAAGGCGTTCTAGTATGCTTAAATGATGCAATTAACAGCGCTCGAGAAGTAACAAAAACAAATACTTTTATGGCTGACACCTTTAGAGCCCCTGAATTAGGTTACATAGGTTATATCCAAGGCGGCAAACCAGCCTTCTATAGAGAATCCACTCGCAAACATACTACAAAATCAGAATTTGATATTTCTGCTTTAAATGAACTACCTCGCGTAGATATTGTTTATGGCTATGCCAATAATACTCGTGTTGGTCTAGATGCTTTCGTTAATGCTGGGGCAAAAGGCATTGTTCATGCAGGAGTTGGTGATGGCAGTCTCTTTACAGAAGTAAAGGAAGGCTTAATTGATGCTCAGAAAAAAGGTGTCGTTATCGTTAGGAGTTCCCGCGTTGGAAATGGCATCATCGCTCGCAATGGGGAAGCAAATGACGATCAACTACACTTTGTAGCTTCTGATACACTCAATCCACAAAAGGCACGTATCTTATTGATGCTGGCATTAACAAAGACCAATGACCTAACCCAAATTCAACAAATGTTCTGGGAATATTAAAAAATGACTGATAGCGTCAACAGTTCAGAAGCTGTTGACGCTATTTTTTTTGATTTAATAATCATATGCAATTATGCAATTCATCCACGCTAAGAATTTGACTATATTTCCTACTAACTTAGAAAGTACCAATGTTGCCATTTGAAAAAATCAATTGGGCACTTGTTGCAGCAACTACTTCTTCCAAGGTAGTCTCTTCAGCAATTTCCAAAAGATGCAGACCATCTAGATGAACTGCGATAACCGCCATGTCTGTGATAATTAAATCAACCTCAGCTTGAGCAGTCAGGGGTAAAGAACAGGCCTTAACGATTTTAGGTGATCCATCTTTATTACTATGCTCCATGGCAATAATAATTTTTTGTGCACCAACAACTAAGTCCATAGCTCCACCCATTCCTGAGATTCTTTTTCCTGGAACCATCCAATTAGCTAAGTTTCCTTTTTCATCTACTTCCAATGCACCTAATACAGATGTATCCACATGACCTCCTCGGATGATCGCAAATGACATAGCACTATCAAAACAGCATCCGCCCTTTTGAATGGTTACAGGCTTCCCACCAGCATTAACTAAATCATTATCTTCTAATCCCTTCTGCGGTTCTGGCCCAATCCCCAAAAATCCATTTTCTGAATGCAAAATAATAGAAACTCCCCTTGGCAGATAATTTGCCACCAAAGTAGGCATACCAATCCCCAAGTTCACCACATCGCCATCATGCAATTCTTTGGCTACCCGCTTTGCAATTCGAGTTCGGTTATCCATTTCCGGCATGAACTTTGCCCCCTTTAACCAAAAAGTCAACAAAAATTCCCGGAGTTGCTACATTATCAGGTTCAATTGCGCCTGCTGATACAATTTCCTCGACTTCAACAATAACGATCTTGGCAGCCATCGCCATCAAGGGGTTAAAGTTTCTAGCCGAAAAACGATAGATTAGGTTACCATTTACATCAGCTTGATATGCCTTTAATAAGGCTACATCTGCTTTTAAAGGCTCTTCTAGCAAATATGTTTTTTTGGCTACTACTATTTTTTGTTTTCCTTCTTCCATTACCGTTCCAATGCCTGTAGGAGTTAAAACTCCCCCCAAACCAGCACCACCAGACCGAATTTGTTCGGAAAGAGTTCCTTGAGGAGTTAAAACAATGTTCATAGTCCCATTTTCCATACATTTACCACTATCAGGGTGCCCACCGATATAAGATGTATATAATGTGGCAATTTGTTCACTGTCCTGGAGCTTGCCTACACCGATTCCAGGAAATGCGCTATCATTTGTAATAATGGTCAGGTTTTTGGTACCTTGATTCACTAAAGCCTGCACCAAACTATCTGGCGTACCAACACCTAAAAAACCGCCAATCATGATACACATTCCCTCAGAAATATCTTTAATTGCATCTTCAGCAGTACAAATTTTCGCCATAAGCCACTTCCACCTCCTAAAGTGCTAATCATTACTTCCTATTTTGCTTACTATCGACTGCATCATAGGCGGCAAAAAAGCCTCGCCACTCAGCATTCCAGCTAATCCTACTGTTGTGTCATGATGATAGCCTCCGCATACTTCACAAGGTGCTTCCGGATTTACATAGTGCTTCGGTTCCGTATAGGTTGTAAAGACACCTTCATAATTTCGTAATACAACTTTACTCGAATTTTGAGAAACCAGATATTGAGGCATCACGGGAATTTTCCCACCGCCGCCTGGTGCATCTACCACATAAGTAGGAACAGCTAAACCCGAGGTATGCCCTCTTAAATATTCAATTGCTTGTATTCCTGAACTAATTGGTGTGCGAAAATGCTGTATGCCTTGAGACATATCACATTGATAAATATAGTAAGGCTTTACCCGCATCATCAATAATTGCTGCATTAGTTTTTTTATTAGTTCTGGACAATCATTAATACCTTTTAAGAGGACGGATTGATTGCCAAGAGGCACTCCAGCATCCGCTAAAGAGGCGCAAGCTTCTCGTGCAGCTGTAGTAAGTTCTTTTGGATGGTTAAAATGAACATTCACATAAATTGGATGGTACTTTTTTAAAATAGCACATAAGGCAGGAGTAATTCTCTGAGGTAAAACTACGGGCGTACGAGTACCAAAACGTATAATCTCCACATGTTGTATTTGCCGCAATTCTTTCAATATATACTCAATCAACTCATCACTGATTAAAAAAGCATCACCGCCAGACAAAACTACGTCCCTGACCACTGGCGTTTCCCGTATATATTGAATACAATTGTCAATTTGCGTTTTTGTACGTGCTTGATCGCAGATTCCTGATATTCGCCTCCTGGTACAATGTCGGCAATACATTGAACATTGATCAGTCACTAAAAACAGCACGCGGTCCGGGTATCTATGAGTGAGTCCAAGAACAGGCGAATCCTTATCTTCATGCAGAGGATCAGCCATATCAAATTGGCCAAATTCTAATTCGGCCGCTGTCGGAATTGCCTGCTTACGTACTGGACAGTTCAAACTATCAATGTCAATTAATGTTACATAATAGGGCGTTATCGCCATTCTTAAGCTTTGTAAACAATTGAGAATTCCTTCTTCTTCTTCCTGAACTAATGGAACAACTTGCTTTAGCGTCGCCAATGAAGTGATACGATTTGCTACTTGCCACCGCCAGTCTTGCCATTCTTCTTCTGTTACATTTGCCCACAAAGGAATATCACGATAATCACGCATCTTATAGTCTCCCTTCGGTAATTAGCTTCATAGCATATTTGATCGTTTGGAATCAATTAGCATCCCTGCTTAAATCTACTTTGTCTAAAGCAATTAATTTACTTTTCTTAGAAAGTTTATAGCCTATATAAGTTGCCAAGAAAATCGGGATACCTATATAAGATACGGCTATACCATACCAATCAACCTCTCCACCCAAAAATGCATTATAGTTTTGACCAATAATTACGATAAAACAAAGTACCATTGCAAATATCGGTCCAAAGGGAAACCATTTTGCTTTATACTTGAGTATATTTAAATCAAGCCCTTGCTTAATGAATGCTTTTCGAAAACGATAATGGCTGATGGCAATACCTAGCCAAGCTATGAATCCGATCATTCCCGTAATATTCAGTAACCATGTATAAGCAGTGCCTTCCCCAACTAATGAAGAAAGAAAGGCTAAAAATCCAATGGCAGAGGTAATATAAAGTGAATTAACTGGGACACCCCGTTTATTAACCTTGCTAAATATCTGAGGAGCTTTACCTTCTTTTGCCATGGCATATAGCATACGGGTAGAAGCATATAATCCTGAATTAGCACAAGATAATACTGATGTGAGAATAATTGCATTCATCAGTGATGCCGCTGCGGTAAGCCCAGCACGGCTAAATACAAGTGTAAATGGGCTGACAGCAACATTTTCTACATCGCCCTTTAATAAATTTTCATCCGTATAAGGTAGTATAAAACCAATGACAATTAAAGCGCCAATATAAAATAGAAGAATACGCCAAAATACCGTATTAATTGCTTTTGGTACATCCTTTTCAGGATTCTCACTCTCACCAGCAGCAATACCAACCAACTCAGTACCCTGGAAGGAAAAACCAGCGATCATGAAAATTGCCAAGATGGAAGCAAATCCACCAACAAAAGGTGCTTCTTCAAGATGCCAATTAGCAAATCCAGGCGAAGAACTTCCTATGCCAAGAATCATTAATGTACCTACCAATAAGAAAATCACTACTGTTACAACCTTAGCACCAGCAAACCAATATTCACTTTCACCATAAGCCCTTGTTGATAAGTAATTAAGAGAAAACAAAATCACTAGAAAAAGCCCACTCCAATAATAACCTGGTATGTCAGGGAACCAAAATTTCATAATAATAGCACCTGCTACTAGCTCAACTGCTATACAGGTCGCCCAGTTTAGCCAATAGTTCCAGCCAATTGCAAACCCTAACGCCGGATCAACAAACCTTGCTGCGTAAGTTCCGAAAGATCCAGGAATCGGTAAATATGTTGCCATTTCTCCTAAACTCGTCATAAGAAAATAAACCATAATGCCAATAACGCCATAAGCTACTAGTGCTCCACCTGGACCGGCAGTACTAACCGATGCTCCACTGGCTAAAAACAAACCAGTGCCAATGGCACCCCCGAGTGCAATCATATTCATGTGACGGGCTTTCAGACTTCGTTTTAGCTCCTCCTTCCCTCCAATACCTGCCTCCTCTCTAAGACTTAGGATTTTCTCTCCTTCCAGATCACCATTCATTTCATTCACTCCTTTACTATTTTTTTAATTTTCAATTAATTGCAGCGTTATCTATATCATATTTCTTAATCTCTTGATTACTAACAATTGCAATAAACATGCCAATGCTTGGATCCGCTTTAAAGACTTAATTCTGCTACAGTACATATTATTCTTTTCGGCTACTGACTAGTTTTGGGCGTTTCATGAAAGTAATATAGCCATTTTAACTCTACTGATAACTATTTATTAATTGCCCAATATTCAGCTATGTGCCTAAACTTCGGCAGGAGTCATAAAAAATTTGGTAGCATCCTCCTACCGGATTTTTTACGACTCCTGCTATCTAACCTTGTTAGTAAGCTATAAAATTCATATTATCCTATCTAAACCTAAAATTTTTCTAGCTTGGTCAGGTGTAGCAACTTGTCGCCCTAACTCGACAGCTATTCTTGCTACTCGTTCAACCAATTGGGCGTTATTTTTTGCCAATACTCCTTTTGCATAATATACATTATCCTCAAAACCAACACGAACATGACCTCCCATGATGATTGCCATCGTTCCTAGGGGCAATTCACTACGTCCAATTCCAGCGACGGACCAAGTGCACCCAAGCGGTAATGATTCTGCCAAATGCATCAAATGCCTAGGCTCTCCTGGTATACCCCCAGGGACTCCCATTACAAAGTCAAAATGAAGAGGCAGCCTCAATACACCCTTTTGAACCAAACGCAAAGCATTATGAATCATACCAACTTCAAACACTTCAATTTCAGGTTTCACTCCCTGTTCTATCATTGTTTTAGCAAAGATTTCAACATTAGGCATGGAATTGGAGAATATTTCATCGCCAAAATTAACGGTTCCAGTAGTTAATGTTGCCATTTCTGGTTTCAGCTCAATTGGCTCTAAACGTTCTTGGGCTGTCATCCAAGATGCTCCGCCTGTAGAGGTTTGAATAATCACGTTACAATTTTTTTTGATCAAATTCATTGTTTCTTTAAATATAGCTTTCGATTGGGTGGCCTTACCTTCTTCATCTCTAACATGAAGATGGATGATGGCAGCTCCTTTTTCAACGCACAGTATCGCTTCATCAGCAATTTCCCTAGGAGTAAGGGGCAAATTTGGATTGTCTTTTCGAGAAGCTTCTGCCCCAACTGGCGCAACGGTAATGATAAGTGGATCCAAATTATCTCCCCCTTTGCTTTTCTTTAGGAACAACACAGGTACCGCTAGCCTTGCAGACTACCACTGGCTCTACTAATACAGTTGCCGCAGACTCCTGAGGAACCTTTTTATCTAATGAAATCACTTTCATAGCAGTAAATTCCATTCGCCGTGAAGTATTCCCTATCTTCACAATCCTTCCCCGTGCTTCAATAAAATCACCAGCATAAACAGGAGCTGTAAATTCCACATTATCATATGCAACAAATAAACCTTCATCACCATCACTGCGAATCAATAATTCAGTTGCCACATCACCAAATAAATCTAGCATACGAGATCCATTCACTAATCCTCCTGCATAATGGGCATCATGCTCGCTCATTCGGATACGTATTAAAGCTTCTTCCATACTCTCCTCTCCTTCATCTCCTCTAAATTTGACCATTAACCAGTTTCACTAACCATCTCCCATAGATTCTTACGCTTCACTTCCTGTACAATAAAAGAGGCTACATGTTCTGCATACGTATTAGAACTAAAGCCAGCATCATATCCCAATTCTTTCGCTAATTCATGACTAATTCGTGGACCGCCTACAACTAAGGTCACTTTCTCCCGTAATCCTTCTGCCTCTAACATATCTACTAGTTTTGTAAGATTGGTAATATGAATATTTTTCTGGGTTACTACTTGAGATATTAAAATAGCATCCGCTTTAATTTCATAGGCTTTACGAATGACTTCTTCACAAGTCACTTGCGCCCCCATATTCACAGCATTAATTTCATGATAACTCTCTAATCCCTTATGCCCATTAAATCCCTTTATATTCATGATGGCATCAATACCAACAGTATGAGCATCACTTTCAATGCAGGCTCCCACTATGTTGAGTTTTCGTTTTAGATGATTATTGATAAAGTCATCTACTTCTTTTTTAGACAGGACCTCTAATGCAACTTCGGGCACAACAATCTCCGTAACATCTACTCCCCCCTTGCATTTTCCATAAACAATAAAAAAGCTGAAGGTATCACTGATTGATTCAGAATGGGTAACTGCTACCTCTTCTAACCCCATACCAGTAATCAGCTGCCTGGCCGCTTCTTTAGCAACACCTGTTAAAGGGATTGGCAAGGTAAACGATAACTGCACCATACCGTCATCTAAGGTATCCCCATACGGTTTGACATTATGTAAATCAACCATTGCTCATTCCCCCTTTTAACATAAGAGGGATAAAGGGATTCAGATAATCTTTTTCCCGTACAATAACTCCATGCAAACCTTTCCCCCCCTCAGATGTGCGGCATATATCTGCGAAATATCCTGCTGCCAGCGCTTGCATGAGTCCCATATCAGCTATTTCTTCCAACAAGCTGACTGCCTTTTCCAGTACTTCATGGGCTCGTTGCTGAATGAATCCATCTGGCTTAAAATATATTTCATCGGCAAGTCCTCGCATATTGTTAAAAACATAACGGGCTGACTCTATACTCAAAAATCGATCCTGAATCAACGGGGTGTGGATTGCTTCTGTTAATATACCTAGCAGATGAATACTCTGGCCTGTCATAATGGAACAAACATTAAAAAGAGCATCTTGCACATGGCCTTTAAAAATATTCCCCATCATAAATTTAGTCGGTGGCATATATTTGATAGGGCTATTGGGAAAAACCTCTCTAACCAATTGTGCTTGAGCAAGCTCATACAAAAATCCATTGGGTGTTTGCGGATCAATTTCAAAGGCATGACCAAGGCCTAGTTGCTCAGAAACCATACCGCACCGAAAAGCAAATTGTTCATTGATTAGTTCAGAGGCTAAGACAGTATGGCCGCTTTCTACAGCGTCGGCTGTAGTTAAGTAGTTGTCTTCACCAGTATTAATAATAATACCAGCATAACCATTAATTAAACGGGAAAAGTATTGGTCAACAAAAGTACGCTTCATATTAATATCACGGAAAATAATCCCATACATAGAGTCATTAAGCATTACATCCAAGCGTTCCAATGCGCCTATTACCGCAATCTCCGGCATACAAAGCCCCGAACAATAATTGGTCAAATAAATATAACGATTTACTTCTTGCCCCACTTCATCAAGTGCTTTACGTAAAATCTGAAAATTAGCCTGAGTTGCATAGGTACCACCAAATCCAGTAGTAGTTGGCCCGTAAGGTACATAATCTAATAAACTTTGTCCGGTGGTACGAATGACTGCAATTATATCAGCTCCTTGCCTGGCTGCAGCCTGGGCTTGAATCGCATCCTCATACACATTGCCAGTAGCGACAATAACATAGAGCATGGGCTCCGGCCCCTTACCTAAATCAGCAATAAGTCTTTCTCTTTCTAGGCGACGACCTTGAACTTCCTGTAAGGCAGAAACAGCAAGTTGTTGAGCTAAATCCTCTATTTCCTGATCCGATTTTCGAGGTAGATCTACTAAGTTAACTTCTTTCTTTACTACACATTCAGCAAGCTGCTGAGGTGACAATTGGGTATAAAGCATGGCATTAGCCATCCAATACATGACTCCTTTACCCAATACTCCTGCTGCATGCAATTCTTCGACTACTCCATTCACTAGAGGAACCCCAGCTTGATCTACTCCATCTATTCCCAGCAATCTTAAAACAGAGCGCTCAACAGTTAGTGTACTATGAGCATCAATGTGTTCTTGCACCTTATCCACAATCTGCTTTGCATAATTCCTACCGCGAGCAATCAAATCTTGATCTAAATTAAGTTTTTTCAATATAATCCCCTCCCGATAAGGAGTTACCTATCTTATTTTTTTAAGTAGTCCATATATTTTTAACTTATACTGTATTGTTTGACGAGGAATACCTAAAGATAATGCTGCTCTTGATATATTGCCCTCACACTTTTTCAGGGCTTGTATAAGAGTAATTTTTTCAACATTTCCAAGCATCTCCGGCAGACTTTTTCCGCTTAATTGGCTATATATATCGTTACCTTGTTCATCACCATAGTTGCGTAAATGTTCTGGAAGATGCTCCATTTCGATCAATAGACCCGAAACAATATTCATGGCATGTTCAATAGCATGCTGCAATTCTCTAACATTTCCCGGCCATGAATAATCTAAAAATACCTGATTCACTTCTTGACTGACCCTCTGTACCGAACGCCCCAGTTTAGTGTTATACATAACAATAAAATGCTCCACCAGAGCAGAAATATCACTTTTACGTTCTCGCAAAGAAGGTACATGCAAAGCAACAACATTCAAGCGATAATATAAATCAATACGCAATTCCTTTTTACGCACTGCCTCTTGAGGATCTACATTGGTACAGGCAATAATTCTGGTGTCTACCTCTCTTAACTTATTATCACCGAGGCGGCGTAATGTTCCATCTTGTAGCACTCTAAGTAGCTTACTTTGCAGTTCCATCGGCATAGAATTGATTTCATCGAGAAACAAAGTTCCTCTATCAGCAAGCTCAAATAATCCCGGACGATCTTCCGCCCCTGTAAAACTTCCTTTGACAGTTCCAAATAAAATGCTTTCTAATAATGTTGCTGGAAATGCCGCGCAATTTTGCGCTACAAAGGGTCCTTCCCTACGTGAGGATGCATTATGAATGGACTGTACTACTAATTCTTTACCTGCTCCGGTTTCACCAATTACCAAAACAGGAGAAGAAGTTGACGCCACCCTCTGGCCTAATACTTTCAGCTTAACCATTAAGTCATGGGTGCCAATAATATCATTAAACGTGTATTTGGCAAAACTAACTTCTGTCTTTTTCGTTTTCTTACATCCACTCGTTTTTTTATCTAAAAGTACAGCCTGTAGATCCATCACCCGATCAGACATTTCTTTAATCTTTGTTATATCCCGAGACATATCACAGGCACCCACTAGAATACCCTCTCGATAAAGTGGGAACGTAGAATAATGGATTGTAATAATTCTCCCTGTCCTGCTCACGATCGTTTGCTGCTGATTTAATACTGGTTTGCCTGTAGCTAAAACCTCCATCAAACTACTTGTTTCAAGGGTTAATGAAGGATATACCTGAAGAACATGTTTACCCATAACGTCCGCTGCCTGCAATCCTTCTACTTCAGCTGCTGTCTGATTATAGTAGATAGTTATTCCTTCACAATTTACCACATGTACTGCTTGATCCAAACGATCCAAAACTAAATCAAGACAACTATCGCTGCCATCTAACCCATCAAACAATCTACTCCCCCCAATACCCAGTCTTTAGTATTTCTTCTCTTGCACCACATCAATTACGGGAATAGGTGCTAATACCGCACCCATTTCTTGCAATAAAATTGCTGGATCAAATCCCTTTCCACCAGGATAAGTTGGATTTATGGCTACTCCTAATAAAGAAATTTCTTGTATAGCTCTAAAGTCGATATTCCTGATTTTAAGCTGTCGCCACAGAAAATCCGTAATAAAAATTTTACTACCATCCTGAACAATTACAGTAGGGAGTTGTTGCTTTCTTAGCAAAGCCTGAGCCAAACCATCTCCAACAGCACCCTTTACTAGAAGATCGGAGCAATCGTCTTGAAGGATTTTTGACCACTCCGAGGCACTTAATAAAGGGGTATCCACAAATAGTTCTCGCGATTGCCCAGTAGCATCCACTATCAATATCTTAGCTTTTGACTCGCTAAATAAGGTATGATAGCATTCATTGCATTTAGGTATAGTTAATTGTTCGACACGACACTTAGTGATATGAACTAATTCTTCTAAATCACGACTTAGGGTAGCTCCACTAGCTAATATAACTTGGCTACTAACCAAGGGATCAGCAGAACTCTGTCGATCAAAGGCACCATCAATAAGGATACAATTCGCCCTCCAATAAGTTAAGAATTGCAGTAGGCGCTTTACGTCTTTATTTTTGCTTGGCCCAGCTAAAACAACTTGGTTAACAGACTTTGCCCGAAGAATAATTACATTACCAAGAGGTGTGTAGATATCTGTTTTTTGTAGATAATCCCATACATGCGGATTTACAATCACCTGTTCAGCAGTAGCCACGATGGTTTGTGGCTGCACAATAATCGACGGTTTAGCTAAATGTGTCAAAGCATCAAAGCCCTCTCCATCCCGACCAATTGAGGTCAACCCCAAGACCATGCCTTGATCGTATAACACTTTTTGCATATAATTTAAAGTTACAGTTTTTCCCACATTTTTAGCCATGCCAATAATGGTTAGAACTTGAGGGGGAACTTTATAAATATCCTTCCAATTTAACATTTCTTCAAGCGTAAAGCTCTTGGAATACTTGCCAGAGAATGGGGCTTTCTCGGACCGTTTCTAAGGCAACTACTGCATGATTCTGGCAGTAACCATTACCAACTAACATAGTTACATCTTTACCTATTCCCTCAGCTCCCAAAGCTGCACCAGTAAAGCTGGTAGCCATACTAAAGAAATATACTGTACCTGTGTCCTTTGTCGCCATAATCGACCCCATCTCTGTATTCGGTATATTAACGCAATTGATCGTAACATCTACCATTTTTCCATTGGTAACCTCTGACACAGCCCTCATAACTTGAATGGGATCAGTTGCATCAATCTGCAGTACTTCATCAGCAAAACCTAATTGACGCATTCTATCACAGCTACCTTTACTTGATCCCATACCAATCACTTTGCCTGTTACTCCTGCTCTCTTCTTAGCCTCATAAAGGCAAAGCATACCCGATTTACCGCCACCGCCAATGATAAGTACATTTTGCCCTGGTCGTATTAGATGAGCTGTTTGTGCCGGCGCACCTGCTACATCCAATACAGCTAACGCTAAGGATGGCGACATGTCTTCTGGTAATACAACGTAAACACCACTACTGAATAAAATTGCCTGCGCCTCTACTTCTACTTGCTCTTTTTCTAGATGAATTTTTTTAATTTTCAGAATTTTAAGCGGAGTCAATGATAGAGAAACTAAAGTAGC
This sequence comes from uncultured Pelosinus sp., assembly GCA_963526645.1. GTDB lineage: Bacteria > Bacillota > Negativicutes > DSM-13327 > DSM-13327 > Pelosinus. The sequence continues at coordinate 19,878 of CAUROG010000011.1, forward strand.
AATTCTATCGCCCACTTTTACTGGAGTTTTTCCAATCCAGGCAGGGCCAATTTGACTAACTGTACCCATCAGCATTCCACCAGATCCAGTTACCGGATTATGATGCTTCCCCCGTTTCTCCACAATATCAAGCATAATTTGACTCATAACCTCCAGATCGTTCTGGGCTTCTTTCTTTATTTGCGTAAAACTTGCAGCATCAATATTCAGGGTATCCACTTCAATCAGTAGCTCATTATCATAGATTTCCATGTTATTATCAATTCTCCACGCTGGTTGTGGTAAAACACCTTGAGGTTCGATAGCTCGGTGGGTACCATATAGACAACCAATTTTTGTCATATTTACTTCCTCCAATATATTCTACTATTTGGAAAATAATCCCTCTTTGGAAAAAATCTCCCCAACACAACTTATCAGTTTTATAATCTCTAGCCAAAGAATTTGCTAATTCACCTCCAAATGTAATGATAAACACAGTTTTACTTACTGAATAACAGCAGATGACTCTTTTAATAAAATGTTCTAGAGAACTACCATGCAAATTACGTTCCAATTCATAATATCTGTTTGAACGCACTGATTCCTCACTGTATTTTTCCTTACAGTCCTTAATTGCTCAAAATTGGGCATCTAGTTGAAATCGTAAGCCTAAAAAACCTATATATAAACGCCCAAAAGTTGGCATAACCCTGCCGACTTTTGGGCGTTTATATATAAGTGTGATGTAAATGCAAATTATTCTTTTTCTTGAGCTGCTGCCACTTCTGCAGTAGCTGCTGCATCTAATAGATCCAATGCTTCATCTTGAGGAAGTTCTTGTACATTTTTAAGTTTTCTTTCTATTGTCCGGGACTTTCTGGCAGCTACATCAATCGAATTGCTAGCTTCTTGCAGTTTTTTATGTGTTTTATCCAATAAATCGCCAAACTTACCGAATTCTGTTTTCACAACACTCAGTAGTGACCAAACTTCAGAGCTGCGCTTTTCAACCGCCAACGTTCTAAAACCCATTTGCAAGCTATTTAATAGTGCTGATAAGGTTGTTGGACCCGCGATGATTACTTTGTGATTGCGCATAATTGTATCGCACAACCCTGGTCGACGTAATACTTCAGCATATAATCCTTCAATGGGTAAAAACAAAATTGCAAATTCTGTGGTATGAGGAACGCATACATATTTATTAGCAATATCCTTAGCTTCCCCTTTAATTCGATTCTCTAAAGCCTTTGCTGCCTCTTCTGCCAAAGGAGCATTGGCTTGATCTTGTGCCTCCAACAATCGTTGATAATCTTCTTGTGGAAATTTCGCATCAATTGGCAGCCATACAATGCTCTCTTGTGTATCACGTCCAGGAAGTTTAATGGCAAATTCCACCCTGTCATTACTTCCTGGCTTAGTTGCAACATTTTTTGCATATTGCTCAATAGTTAAGATCTGTTCTAATAAATTTTCCAGTTGAATTTCGCCCCATATGCCACGGGTTTTCACATTGGATAACACTCGTTTAAGATCACCAACACCAGAGGCCAAGGTCTGCATTTCCCCTAATCCTCTATGTACCATTTCTAGTCTTTCACTAACCAGTTTGAAACTTTCGCCTAAACGTTTTTCTAGAGTTTGATTAAGTTTTTCATCTACTGTCCTTCTCATTTCTTCTAGTTTACTGCCATTGTCTTCTCTTAGCATGTGCAATTGTTTTTCTACCGTCTCACGCATGCGTTCTAGTTTTTGTTCGTTCATTTGGGTTAGCCCTTGTAATTGCTGAGAAAACATCTCTAATTGGGCCAATTGGGTTCTTGTGTTTTCATTCATTCTCTTTAGAATAGACTCATTCAAGTTACCGAGAGTATTCGCCACCTCTTCTCTTAGAGCCCTTGCAACAAGGTTATTTTCGCTTCTATTTTTAACCATCTCATCATTTACAGTTCTTTCTACTCTTTCTATTGATTTTTCTATGGACATTAATTGATTTGTAAACTCTTGCTGCCGTATCTTTCCTAGACGGAACATTATTATAATAAGAAGAAAAATAATAATTCCATTGAGACCAAGCATTAACAATATCATCATATTTGACAAAATAAATCCTCCATATACTTTAATTTATTTCCAACAATATTCATATAAATTTTGATTCAGGGAAAAATATTTTAGGAACCAGTTTTCTAAATCTACTTCTTGGGTAACCTATAATCGGGGAGGTGATATCATGGAAAAACGTCAAAACGAGTTTTGCAAAGAAAATAAATCTAAAAATCAGAAGGCAAATACAGAATTTGCTAAAGAAATTTGCCCTAAAGACAAGAAGGAAAATAAAAAGTAAAAATAAGAGGGTGGTTAAACCACCCTCTTATTTTTTTATCTTTCTCAAATGGAAGCATTTAGCACATTTGCAATGGCTACTCCTAATGCAGCAACACCAGTTGCATCCAATGGGGCTTCTCTCGACTTTGCTTCTAAAGTCCGCTCTAAAATTTGTAATGTTCTTACAGCAAAAACTCTGCGCGTCAACTCATACTCATCTACTAACCTTTCTAGTTTTCCCTCCACTGCCTCCTCCTCCTGTGATTCCAAATCTTCCTTTATTTCAAGATATTCGTTACATGCTGAAATAGATTGTTATTTTCTTTTATTTTTTGCTCATTTCCCAATACACACAGGTAATTCTGTTTCATTGCATCATTCATCAAATCAGCCAAATTACGAATATCTTCTTGTTGCGTAGCTAAGATTTCATCTCTTTCTTGTTGAATCATATCCTGAGAAATATTCCGTATATAATTATTAGTGGCGCGCTCTCCTTTTTGGGATGGAGTCAAAGGTGTATCCAATTGACTCATAGTACCAATCACATATTTAGTCATTTCTCTTTGATCAACAGAAAAGTTGCGAAGATAATTTGCGGTCTCATCATACACCGTTAACGTTTCCTTTAAATTAGGATCACGATATGAACCAAGTACCATATTCCCATTACGTTCAAATCTTGCAAAGCCACCATAAGCCCCTCCTTGGACACGCACTTTTGTCCATAGGTAGTCATAACGTAAGATGGTTTCTAATACTTTTAAACTTCCATGATAGGAATATCCTAACTTCCGGAAATTAGCACCCTTTACTACATATTGTACTTTTCCTGAAGTCATGAGTCCCTCGTTGTATTGATCGTTCCCAAAATGATATACAGCAGGCTTTTCTGAAGTTGAGGCTAAGCATGCGTGAAATTCTAAAAAAGCTTCTTGAAATTTACTATAGTTTTCTTCTTCTACCGTTACACTTACTAACAGGTTTTCTTTATTAAAAATATAGCTAGCAACAGTTTCAAGATTACGATAAATTTCTTCTGACTTTGCTGTAAAGTCTTTTTCTAATGCAGCTACAAAATCATAAAACGCTAACATTCCTACTTCATTGTACTTAGCAATTGGAGAGAAATAGGATAATACACGGTTAGTAGCTAACTGCTGCCCACGGCGGAACAAGTTCATATCCCAATTTGATTTTATTTCTTGAACAAGTTCCTTCATTCGTTTACTAGTATCAAAACGACTGTGAGCAATCATTTGCTGCGTAAGCTTTAGTAATTGTGGTAACTTCTCTACTAAGGATTTACTTTTTATTATAAACTTAGGCAAATACGCTGAATCATTAACATTTTCCGTAAAAACTGCTACATCAAAAACAATACCACCTGTATTTATATTAATCTCATTAGATAGTTCTGAGTAATCATATTGTTCTGTAGAGACCTTCCCCAATATTTCTGACAGCAGATACATATATGGTAGATATTGCTGAGGTACACGACTTGTATCAAAATACATATTTACATAAGCAATGGCATTGGTGCGGAGTGGGTGAAGTAAAACAGGAACACCCAGCTCTTGCTTCTCTAATAACACTAGTTCTTCTGACCTTACTTCTATATCTTTTCGCTTGAGTAGTGGAATAGTAGCCAAGGCTTCCGGTGAATCTGGTTTTTCTTGCAATTCTTTTAATCGTAGGGTTTGTTCCACTAGTTTATCAATTTCAGCTTCCGATAGAGACGCTTTATATTGGGCGAGGTATTGCCGTACTTCCTCATCTTTCTCGTCTGACAAACCACGCTTGGGTTTTAAGGTGACTAAGGATTGATGATTATTATTTAATAAGCACTCTTCAATCAACTGCTCAAAATAGTTGCTAGTCAATGCTGCTTTTATTTTTTCTAGATCATCCTCATATCCTAAATGAATGAAGGGACTTGCATCATACAACCAACTATCCATACATTTAATATTATAGACAAGTCCTTTCGGACGAGTGCCATAATTGGCTTCACGTAATGTAAATTCAAAGATATTAATACATGCTTCAATTAAAGTCTTGTCAATGCCCTCTGTTACCAGTCTCTTAAGCTCTTCGTCCACAACTTGAACAAACTTTACTTTTTCACCCTCATTGGTACCAGTAATAACAATACCAAAGGTTGGCTGTAAAATACTTTTCACAAAGGTTCCTACTACATCTTTACCGAGATCTGCTTCTATTAGGGCATTTCGCAAAGGTGCAGCCGGAGTTTCTAATAGCAAATATTCTAGAATCTGAAAAGCCAAACAAATCTCAGAATTAGTTGCTTTTCCCAATACAAAATTCCTACTTAAAAAAGTTTTATCTTCTGTACTTTCGCTAGGCGCAATGGAGTACTCAAATACTTTTTCCACCTTTTCTGCAAATGCAGGTTGTAGTGCAATCTGAGAGTTGACTTGAATTTTTTCAAAATCACTTAAATATTCTTCATCTAAAAATTTAAGATTATCAAGTATATCTAAATCTCCATATAAAAACAGATATCCATTGGAAGGATGGTAATATTTTTTATGAAAATCAAGAAATTGCTCCTGTGTAAGCTCCGTAATAAACTCAGGATCACCACCAGACTCTACGCCATAGGCTGTATCGGGAAATAGGGATTCAAAGTTACTCTTTTCTAAAATAGCGTCAGGTGAAGAAAAAACACCTTTCATTTCATTATAGACTACACCCTTATATGTGATTTCACCTAATTTGTCTTCTAATTCATAATGCCACCCCTCTTGCATTAACGTTTCTGGATAATTGTATATATTCGGATAAAAAACTGCATCTAAATAAACATCCATTAAATTGCGGAAATCCTTGTTATTACGACTAGCCACAGGGTACATAGTCTTATCAGGAAATGTCATAGCATTTAGATATGTATTCAAAGATCCTTTTACTAATTCAACAAAAGGCTCCTTCATTGGAAATTTGCGAGAACCGCACAATACAGAATGTTCAACAATATGGGCAACACCTGTACTATCTTCAGGAGGTGTGCGGAAGGTAATCGAGAATACTTTATTATCATCATCGCTTTGTAAATATAACAATCGCGCGCCACTTTTCTCATGATAAAACGTTCTGGCCAGCGAATTTATTTCATCAATTTTCTGTTCTTCTTCTAAGCGAAAACCACTATATAGATTGCCTTTTATCAAATCCATTCCATTACCTCTTTTCATAAATTTCATTCTTCTACCATATTCGCTATCGCAGGAACAACGTCCTGCAATATGGGTTTATTTGATAACGTTAGAGATTCCACGTCAATACTATATGCTGCATAGATTAAAAGATTGACGCTAGCAGGGTAAAATGAGAAAATATAATATATACCAATAGTGCTATATTATATTTGAAAGGATGTTTAAATTGGAAAACTTAATTTACTATTCTTCCATACTAGGTGGAATTTTACTATCTATTACGCTTATCTGGGTGGCTATGTATAATTTTCGAATTTCTCAAACTAAAAAAGCATTTTTATTTCTTCTCCCTGGCCTAGCCATTGGAATACTACTTATTTATAATATCCTATTTCCCCAATAAAAATTTATTTAATTTTACCAGCCTCTAATCTTAAATATTTTTGAACTAAATATAGATTGTAAGGCATCTCCAAACAGGTGGGAAACTCCCCCTAAAAATACATAGGGTGCAGCACCTTTTATAAATAAAAAAGGAAGAGCTAGGACAGCGCATCCTAACAAGGTATGACAAAAGCCCCTATGACTCATAAAACCTACAAAGATATTTAACCTACCGACAATCGATCTGCGATGATCGATATCGGGTAGTATACTGCCAATCATTATAAACAAAATATCCATTGGCTGTGTGGTAAATTCCATGCTAAAAAAAAGACCAATAATAATATGTATCGCCCAATTGAAAATAATCACCTATTTCATTATGTAGTATGACTTATGCTGTATCGTTTAGTGCATTTTCTAAAATCAATCACGAACATCAGTTTGTATTTTTTATACTAAAGCAAACACTCGTTCTTGTAAAGGGAAATTCAAAAATTTTTAGATTAAACTCTAGAATAAAATAATAAAGAATTGCATTTACCTAATGGCTTTGCAAAAAAAGGTGCCTATCCTAATGGATAGGCGCTTATTTATTCCTTATTTTCTTTAAACATACCTATAACAAAAAAAGTACCTCTTGTTTTTGCTAGCAGATGATTTTGGCTATCTACAATCTCACTTTCTGCCACCATCGTGCTTTTCCCGTTATGTATTACTTGTCCTATAGCTCGTATGGTAGTTTGAGGTGCTGCACCTTTAATAAAATTCATATTCATCTCAAGAGTCACCACTTTTTTTCCAGTAGTAGCACACGCAATTCCCATCGCAGAATCAGCGAGAGAAGCTAAGGCTCCTCCATGAGCGATATTATATAAGTTTGTATGCTTACCAGCAACCACAGGCATACAAAGTTCTACCTTACCTTCTTCCACATGTTCAATAGTAATATCCAATAATTTAATATATGGATTTTCATCATATATTGTAACGAGATTTTCTTTTACCCATTGCGCATTTTTTTCCACATTCATTGCTCCTAACATTACACAATTTTTTATTACATCTTGGCTAATTTTATTGTTTTATCTGCAGTTTATTGGTCTTATTGTAAAATTTCTCTACAAATCTATAACTTCCTTCTTTTACAGGTTACTCTCGTGAGAGAGACTTGTTCTAATGAATTGGGCAAACCACCCAAGAGCACCTAAGGCAAAAGGATATAATCCAATCCAACCCGTAAAGCAATAGATTCCCATACACATAGCAAATGCCAATACTGCAAAATATCGACTCCATCCCTTAGACGGCAATAATTTCACAGCTGCTGCCATGCCGATAATATACAAGGAAATAAATATAGTACCAGGAAATTGAATTAAGACCCCTATGTCAATATTAAACAAGAAGCTTACCAATAATACCACCATAAAAACTGGCAATAGGACAAGTAATACACGATGTGGGGTATGAAACTGTTCATGCAAAGAACTGAAGTATTCTGGAAAATCTCCTTGACGGGCCTGGGCATACACAAGACGAGAAAAACCAGCTACATAGGTATGAATCGTGCCATAACAGGTCAAAAATCCTAATATCCCAGTAACAGCACCAGCCCATTGCCCCCATCCCCTACCAATCATACCCGCTAAAGCTGTAGAGTTGGCTGGCCCTATATATGCCCCAGTACCTATCGTAACAAACACAACAGAAAGATACATGATATTAATAATAACAATGGATACCACCAAACTTAAAGGAATATCTCGGATGGGATTTTCAAATTCCTCTGCCAAATGAACAATCATCTCCCAGCCAACGAAAGCCCAAAATAACATTGCCATTGATACACCTATGGGTGCTATACCATTGGGCGCAAAGGGGAAAAAAACGCTTTCCTCAACATAAGGTAAGGCTGAAAATACCGCCGCCAATAGTACTGCAGCCACACTACCAATGACTGCTATTTGTATCTTTCCAGATAGCTGAATACCTCGATAGTTAAATATCACCGCCATAATTAACATGGCTGCCGCGACGATCACAACTTGATAAGAATTTAGCGAAAATAGGGCACTAAGATAATTGGCTCCTATCAAAGCGCAAATTGGTCCTCCGATAGGTACTGTTCCCAGAAATAATGTCCCTGTTACCGCTCCCGCTTTATCTCCAAAAGCTCTTCTAGCATATGCGGCAATGCCACCTGCATCAGGCTGCTCCGAGGCTAAGCGCCCAAGGGTAAGAGCTAACGGTATGGATAATAATCCCATCAAGACCCAACTAACCATTGCTGCCGGACCAGCCAACTGAGCCGTCGCCACTGGTAAAATCAATACACCTGATCCTAATACTGCTCCAATGGTAAGTGCTGACCCCTGTGTCCAAGATATAGATGCCTTAAAATTTCCTTTTGGGCCACTCATATCTATCATGCCTCCTATCATTTAATACATTCAATCTTCACGATTTAAAATTTACAATTTCGATATATTGCCCATAAAGTATCTTATCATGATATACATAAAACTAAAACCCTCGCATAATCTGCGAGGGTTTTAGCATTATGATACTTTTTGAATAAGAACTCTATTTACACGCATAAAATCAGCTTCTGTAATAATAAATTCGTATCCTTCATAAGAAATTTTTCGGTTCACCTCTAGTGGCAATTCAGTTCTTGCACAAATCCAGCCACCAAGAGTATCTACATCTTCCGACGGAAGCTGCAACTCAAAAAAGTCATTAAATTCTTCTATTAATATACGCCCATCTACTATGTGATTCTTATCTTGTATTTCAATTAGGGGACGTTCATCATCAAATTCATCTTGCATTTCCCCTACGATTTCTTCCAGAATATCTTTTACAGTTACGAGACCGGCAGTACCACCATACTCATCTATAGCAATTGCTATCTGCGCCTTATTTTTTTGCATAAGTCGTAAAACAGAACTAATTTGCATCGATTCAGGCACAGCAAGCACATTTCTCGTAATATTTTTAAGATCAGGTTTCTCCGCTAAGGCAAGTGGCGATAGCAAGTCTTTTATATGAATAAAGCCAATAATATTATCTTTATCTGAATCACACACTGGATAGCGTGTTTTCTCTTCACGCACTGCAACTTCTAAGTTTTCCTTATACGATTTTTTAATGTCCAAACATATCATATCTGTACGCGGAATCATTACCTCACGAGTATGCCTTTCCGCGAAGTCAAATATATTATCCATTAACGTTAATTCCGTCTGATTTATAAACCCCTGTCTGTGACTTTCTTCCATAAGAATACGTATCTCTTCCTCTGTATGAGCAGATTCACTATCTGTTACAGGTTCAACGCCCAATAACTTTAGAAATTGATTCGCTGTTCCATTCATAAACCAAATAAAAGGATACATGACTTTGTAAAAAGCAATTAAAAGGGGTGCTGCCCACATGGTAACTTGTTCCGACTTTTGAATCGCCATTGATTTCGGTGCTAACTCTCCTAAGATAATATGCAGAGAGGTAATTACAGAAAAGGCAATAACAAAAGAAATGGTTCCAATGATTTCCTGAGATAAACCAAATGCTAATAACAGTGGCGCGATAATACTAGCTACTGCCGGCTCCCCTACCCACCCTAAGCCAAGTGAAGCAAGAGTAATACCCAGCTGACATGCTGACAAATAAGCATCTAAGTTCTTTGTCAACTGCTGTGCAAATTTTGCTTTTAGATTCCCTTCTAAAATCAGAGTTTCTATTCGACTACTCCTCACCTTAACCATAGCAAACTCAGCGGCAACAAAGAATCCATTCAGTATAACCAAAACTAAAACTAAAATCGTATTAAACAGTATCGACGCAGGGTCCAATAAATTTCCCTATTATCCCTCATCCATTGGGGAAATAGGACACCTCCTCTATTATATATATATTGTAATATTATACCACAATTATTAAACTATTAAAAATAAAACTAAAAAAACCTCGCATAAACTGCGAAGTTTCAATTTACATGGTGCCGAGGACCGGAATCGAACCGGTACGGAGATTTCTCTCCGACGGATTTTAAGTCCGTTGCGTCTGCCAGTTCCGCCACCCCGGCATAAATCAATATGCCAAACTGTTTAAGGCAGTATATAAAACTTTGATTGGAGGCGGCACCCAGATTTGAACTGGGGATAAAGGTTTTGCAGACCTCTGCCTTACCACTTGGCTATGCCGCCGCTTAAATGGAGCGGGAAAGGAGATTCGAACTCCCGACCCTCGCCTTGGCAAGGCGATGCTCTACCGCTGAGCTATTCCCGCAATAAAATGGTGCCTCAAGACAGAATCGAACTGTCGACACGAGGATTTTCAGTCCTCTGCTCTACCGACTGAGCTATCGAGGCAGGATAATGGCGACCCAGATCGGATTTGAACCGACGACCTCCGCCGTGACAGGGCGGCATTCTAACCGCTAAACTACTGGGCCATCTCACAGTCACAATGACTATTGTATCACACTTCATTTGACCTGTCAACTTGTTTTTTTGAATTTCTTCTGAATTCAATTTTTACCAGTTGAACGCCTTAGCCACAGATATTATTATAGCACATACACTTTTATTGTCAAGTACTTTCGTAAATTCAATTTTGCTTATTCTCCCAATACCTTTTTGACTGTTTCACTCACTTGATTATTGTCAAAAGGCTTTACAATGAAATCCGAGGCACCCGCATTAATCGCATCTGTAATAATAGATCTTTGACCAAGAGCCGTAACCATTACGATTCTAACTAAAGGGTCTTCAGCAAAGATATGCTTGACTGCCTCTATTCCATCCATCTTAGGCATAGTAATATCCATTGTTATTAAATCAGGTTTATGCTGCCGAAAAAGTTGCACAGCTTCCATACCATCTCCCGCCTCACCAACTACTTCATGACCATTATCAATTAATACTTTTTTAAGCATCATTCGCATAAAAGCAGAATCATCACATACTAATACTCTTGCCACTTAACTTCAATCCTCCTACAATTAACAACCCATCTATTTTACATAATTAATATCAATCTATTTGGCTTCTTATATTACCTAAGACAGATGTAAGCTGACTTTCAATAATATTCCGCAAGTCTTCGAAGTTTTTCGTGTCAAAAACAGCCAACATTGTCGGAGTTCCTTTAATGCGAGTTTCCCCAAAAAATTCATCTCTAAATATATTGTAATAAATAGTTAAGTTACTCTGGGCATTAAAATCACTATAATCAATAATTATATAAGAGCCATTTATGACTTTTACAGGCTCATCTGGCTTAATAAATAGCTCAAATCCTAATAAATTGCAAGGCAACTCTTCCCCATAGGACCAATCCATAATTTCTTTTTCATGAACAATGCTATCTATATTTTCTCTATTAAAATAACTTAAATTTGCTAAAACACTTTTGAGTCGTTGAACTAATAAGTTTTCCAACTGTTCTATTTCACCAACAATAAAATTTACATCAAAATATTCTGTCAAACCAATTACTGTACGAGCAAAATATTCCTTCGTTGCTTGATCATATAACACTGAAAAACTTTTGTGTTCTTTTTTCTTTTGATACGTAAATATGCAGTATTGTGTACCACGCTTTTCCAACTCGATTTGTAGAGTAAATTCCCCAAATTCTTTTGGTAATTTTTCCAATAGTTCCCAAGTCTCTACTTGCGCTATAATTTTTTCCATATATAACAATACCTTTCACTGTGAGCTACTATTAGATATTCTGTATTCATACTTAAAAACCTGCTGCCTTATCACCAAATATAATAAAAATGAATATCATGTGATAACTCAATCATACGTTAGGAGGGAACTTTGTGAAGCGCAGTATAAAAATCATGGCTATATTATTGTTGGTACTATTTATTACAGCCTGTAGTCAAGAAAATCCTGTTACAAAGAATATATCAAATAAAGGTCCTATTTGGGCACCATCAATATCTCCTCTACCTCAGGAAACGGTAGTTAAAGTAGGCATGAAACAAGTTGTATCCGATGCAGGTATACTAATCGGCATGGCTAAAAACTATTACAAAGATGTAGGGATTAAAATTGAACCTGTACAGTTCAATACCGGACAAGAAATGATAAACCAACTAGCCGCTGGGCAACTTGATGTAGGGGCTACCGTTACTTCCTCAGGTCTATTTAATGCTATGTCTCGAGATATTCCCGTGAAAATCGTTGCTGACAAAGGTATTAACCTTCCTGGACAAGGATATTATCGTTTAGTCATCCGCAAAGATTTAGTAGATAGCATTAAAGACTATAAGGATCTTAAAGATAAGAAAATTGCCATTGTTGGCACTGCTTCCCTGGATGAAATTGCTTTAGCCAGAGTATTACAAAAGGGAGGATTAACTACTAAGGATGTTGATGTTCAAGTTATCCGTTCCTTTCCCGACATGTTAGTGTCCCTTGGTAATAAAAGTATTGATGCTGCTATGATTATAGAGCCTTTTGTGACTTTAAGCAGAAGCAAAGATCTGGCTGATCCATGGAAGGATCCTGTTGACTATGACCCCGACGCACAAACTGCTCTATTAGTATACGGAACAAGTATGACAAAGAACCCAGATCTAGCCAACCGTTTTATGGTAGCTTACATACAATCTTTACGAGACTATAATGATGGTTTTGTTAAAAATAAAAACAGAGGGGAAATCATTGATATTCTATGCAAATACTCTGTAATAAAAGACCCTGCTTTATATGAAAAAATGTTCCCTACAGGCTTAAACCCAAATGGCTACATCCGCACAAAGGGCATCGTCATGGATTTAGATTGGTATAAAGAAAATAACTTATTAAAATCAGATATAAAATTTGACGATGCTGTAGATAATCAATACGTTGACTTTGCTTTGAAAACCTTAGGAACATATCAATAAAACCCAACACTTGGAGATGATCGCATGATAAAAAAAGAACATTCTACGTTACTCTTTCGGATACTGTCCGTATTATCCCCCTTAAGCATTCTCATTTTGTGGGAGATTATGGCTCGTGTTCACTTGATAGATACCCGACTATTATCTAGCCCCAGCTTAATATTACATGCTTTCATTCCCCTCCTGCTATCTGGCGAATTATTGTATAATACTGCAGTTAGTGTACAGCGAGTGGTATGGGGTTTTTTAGCTGGTTCTATCCCGGGTATAATGATCGGTATTGGCATGGGATTATCTCCTCTTATTCGCTCAGCCCTTGAACCTATGATTGCCGCTACCTATCCTATCCCTAAGCTAGCCCTTATGCCTCTCATCTTATTAATTTTTGGGCTAGGTGAAACCTCGAAAATATTTACGATCGCAATTGGTGTTTTTTATTTGGTTGTTATCAATACCATGGCTGGTGTGCTTAGTATTGATAAAATTTATTTAGAAGTTGCACAAAACTTCGGTGCCAGTCGTAAAAATTTCTATCTTACCGTTGCTCTTCCTGGCGCTCTGCCTATGATTTTCGCAGGATTAAAACTAGGTATGGGCATGGCTTTAATTCTAATTGTGGCAGCTGAGCTTTCCGCTGCGAAAGCAGGTATAGGCTGGATGATATGGCGAGCCTATGATATGTTTGCGATCGAGCAAATGTTTATAGCCCTCATTACATTATCCCTTCTTGGATATATATTTTCTTTACTCCTTGACATGTTGGAAAATTGGGTTCTTCCTTGGAAAAAGCAAATCTGACAAAGGAGATGCATAAAATGGCTTATGAAAGAGAAAGCATCTCGGTTACTCATCTTAATAAAATTTTTCATACTACCTCAGGTCAAATAATGGCCTTACAAGATATATCACTATCCATCGGCGAGGGCGAGTTTTTCTGCATTGTAGGACCGAGCGGCTGCGGTAAAACGACTCTGCTTCGAATATTAGCAGGACTAGACAGCTCCTCGAGCGGCACTATAAATATTAAATCAACAAATATCAATCGTCCTATCAATTCTATGGTGTTTCAAGAACAGTCAATATTTCCCTGGATGACTGTGATCGATAATGTTTCATACGGATTACACATGCGTGGAATCTCCAAGAAAGAAAGATATGAAATAGCAAAGCATTACATAGAAATGATTGGGCTTAGCAAATTTACTCATGCCTATCCTTCTCAACTATCTGGCGGTATGAAGCAGCGAGTCAGTGTAGCTCGTGCTTTTGCCAATGATCCTGAAATTTTATTAATGGATGAACCCTTCGGCGCTCTGGATGAACAAAACCGAATCCTCCTGCAGCAAGAGCTATTGAGGATCTGGGAAGGGACTAGAAAAACTACAGTATTTATCACCCATAGTATTGATGAAGCCTTGTGCCTAGGGGATCGGATCATGGTTATGAGTGCTAATCCAGGTGTTGTTAAAACTATCATCAATAACGATCTTCCACGCCCTCGAAACATATCTGAAATCCGCACTTCATTACAATACAATCAATTATTTCAGTCTATTTGGCTTGTCCTGAGAGATGAAGTTATAAATAGCAAAAGCAAAGCTTTATCCATTTAGTCTCCATTTGTCTCACTTTTGTTATAATCAAGATACTCAATCGCTATAGCTTAGTAGTTTATTTAAAAATGAATACTAAAAAAAAGGCCACTCACAGAATCCAAAAGGACTCATGAGTGGCCTTTATCTAACTTTTGTTATCTCTCTTGTAAAGACCCTCTCTATTTTGCAGTTTTCAATAAGGTTAGCTCAGTTTCTTGTTTAAATAACCTTGTGTTTAAGGTTTCTATACTGGCGCTTAGGATATCTATAGAATCTTTAGTAGCAGTCGCATGGAGTAAACCATCAAACTTCGCTTCTAGTTCATCTGTACGGTGTATGAGTGCTTGAATAAAGGAATTGTTCTCCTTTACTTGTCCTTCAAGATTCTCCAAACGACCCTCAATACTTCCTAAACGTTGATTCGTTTTCTTTTGCTCTTCTAATATTTGTCGAAGTATTGTTTCCATTAGGTAAACCTCCAAATATATGATTATAAAGGCATCTACATTTTACACTTTCTCAACTACATAAGCAATATTAGATTTTCTTGATTTGTTTACTATTCTCATGTCCTACATAAAATGAACGCTTTACTTAAGTTTTCTCTACTTGTCTAAGTGAATTTTTACAGCGAATTTACGAGGGGTCATGTTTATACTTCACTTCTTGCAGCTTACCCTTACACCCGCCCTAAGTATATAAAATAAATACTTTAGGTCTTGTTTAGAAGAATCAATCCAATCACACAAAGCACTACACCCGCGGTCTTGTTAAGACCGAACCCTTCTTGGTAAAAGAAAATACCAACTGGAATAAGAATAAGTGCAAGAATAATATTTGCTACTAAAGACCCTTCGCTTATATTCCATCCTGCCCTATATGCCATCAAATACCCAAATTCAAGTCCGACAATTGCAACTCCAAGTGCAATGCTTGTCCAATTTAGTTCTTCTACTGATTGAACTAAACTTTTATCAGTGTAATAAAGTAGGAATGTAATAAGAGTTATAATTGACGCTGTTAAATAGGTTACAAGTAAAGACGACATTGGATTAGCACTTTCTGGTGTTGATTTCTGACATATATTATACAGAATATTAGATGCTACAATTAGTACAATGGAAAACACATACATAAAATTTAATTTCTCCTCACTACAATATTAGAATTTGTATCTATCTTATTTAATTCGTTATTACCTCTCTTTATCTCATGATAAGCCTAAATATTTTATGGATAATTACTCTTTAAAATCCATAAAAGCCCTTTTGTTTTGATAAAATTACAATGTAATAGTCTTAACCTATAACATTATCCACTATTTCGTAAATATAAAATCTTAGACATTGTTTTTAATGTGTAAATATATTTAAGTCATTCTAAATTGCAGGATTTTTCCTTACTTTTGACATGGTGCGTGTCCTCCCCAAAATCGTATTAGACACGAGCCTTACTAGGGCTCCTCCATACACTCGGGAAATACTCTGGGAAATAAAAAAGGAACTCCTCTAACATGAGGAATTCCGTGTGTTTAAGTGGCAGGGGCAGAAGGACTTGAACCCTCAACCAACGGTTTTGGAGACCGCTACTCTACCAATTGAGCTATACCCCTATGGAGCGGAAAAGGAGATTCGAACTCCCGACCCTCGCCTTGGCAAGGCGATGCTCTACCGCTGAGCTATTTCCGCATGATAATGGCGACCCAGATCGGATTTGAACCGACGACCTCCGCCGTGACAGGGCGGCATTCTAACCGCTAAACTACTGGGCCACATTGTCGCGTCAACCACCGACTTAATAATAATAACACACCTTTTTCATAAGTTCAAGCTATTTTTTAACGAATTATGTTAATTTCTTTATTTTTTCTTCTTCTACATTGCCACGTCTCTATATTCTTTACAATTTCCGGCTACCACGTTTTGTGATTAACTGTCCTTGAGCACATAAAGGACAATCCTCAGGATGATATGTTTTCACGTCAAGATGCAATAAAGCTTGATGAGGTACACCAAAATCCGCTTTACCACCGCTACGATCGACTAATATTCCTACCCCTACTGGAATACCACCATGTTCTCTAACAACATCAAGAACCTCTTGCACAGAGCCGCCTGTTGTAATAATATCTTCTACAATTAACACCCGTTCTCCAGGTTTAATGATAAATCCCCGTCGCAAAGTCATTTTACCATTCTCACGTTCGGTAAAAATAGCACGAGTGCCAAGATTCTTTCCTACTTCATGAGCCAATATAATTCCACCAGTAACAGGACCAATTACTAATTCTACCTGATCCTGAGCAAATTTATCCGCCAAAGCCTTACATAATTTTGCTGTATACTCTGGATATTGAAGCACTTGAAATTTTTCCACATATAACGGGCTATGTAAACCCGAAGTCAATAGAAAATGCCCTTCAAGAATGGCACCTGTATCGATAAATAACCGCTTTACTTCTGCTTCATTCATGCTTGTCCCTCATTTCTAATAAAATGTCTTTCACAGCTTGCTTTGGATTTTGCGCCGCAGTAATAGGTCTGCCTACCACTAGATGATGAGCACCATTTTTAAGGGCTCCTGCTGGTGTGCCAATGCGACTTTGATCATTGATTGCTACGCCGCAAGGTCTTATGCCAGGTGTAACAATAACAAATTCATTACCACATACAGCACGAATTTGGGCAGCTTCTTGAGGTGAGGCTACTACTCCATCCATACCTGCTTTCTGAGCTAATTGGGCTAAATGAATCACTTGCTGAGACAAATCTATATTATAACCAAGAGCAGACCATTCATCAGCATTCATACTAGTTAAAACTGTAACAGCAATCAGTTTCGGACGCTCTACCTGCAAGTCATTAGCCTTTGCCTTTACAGCAGCAGCTGCTGTTTGCATCATGGTAAATCCGCCGGAAGCATGAACATTCAGCATCGTCGCGCCTAATTGCGTTAAAGTCGCCAATCCTTGTCCTACTGTATTGGGTATATCATGCAACTTTAAATCTAAAAAAATGTCTTTATTTTGCTGACGTAGATAGGTAACTACCTGGCTTCCTACACTATAAAAAAGTTCCATACCCACTTTATAATAGCTGACACTATCACCTAGCTGTTCTACAAGCTGCTGCACTTTTTCCATACTATGGAGATCTAAGGCAACAATTAAGCGTTTATCACAATTCATTCGTTCACGTCCAATACTATTATATATTGACTTTACCTACAAGTTCATTTACATGAGATAAGCCACGTTGTCTTACATAATCCTTTATTCCATCTGCTACAGACTGGGCAGCACAAGGATTAATAAAGTTTGCTGTACCTACTGCTACTGCACTAGCTCCTGCCAGCATAAATTCTATAGCATCTTCTGCTGTTACAATACCACCCATACCAATAATGGGAACTTGTACCGCCTGAGCCACCTGCCATACCATACGCACTGCGACTGGCTTTACAGCTGGACCAGATAATCCTCCTACCACATTTCCCAATAAAGGACGCCATTTATGAATATCAATAGACATGCCCAATAAGGTATTAATAAGAGATATTGCATCTGCCCCAGCTTCTTCTACGGACTGAGCCATGGCAACAATATCCGTTACATTCGGAGACAGCTTTACGATTACTGGTAAATCTGTATTGTTTTTCACCTGTCTGACTACTGCTGAGGCACTATTACAATTGGTACCAAATGCAATGCCTCCCTCTTTTACGTTAGGGCAAGAAATATTAAGTTCTACACCAGCAACACCCGCTACATTGAGGCGAGCTGCCAATTCACCATATTCCTCTACTGTATTACCTGAAATGTTAACAATGACAGGCACATCATATTCCCCTAAGCGGGGTAATATAGTGGACAAAAATTCATCTACCCCTGGATTTTCCAAGCCAATAGAATTTAGCATTCCAGCCGGAGTCTCAGCAATACGCCGCCCCATATTACCAGGCCGCGGCACTAGCGTTGTGCCTTTCACAACCACTGCACCAATTTTATTCAGATCTACAAAATCCTTATATTCTAGCCCAAAACCAAAAGTTCCTGATGCTGTCATAACGGGTGTTTTCATTTTAATGCCTGCAATGGTTACGCCAAGCATATCTTGCTGATTACGTTCACCATTTCCTACGCTCATGACATCACCTCCTGCGCCCAAAAAACTGGACCATCTGTACAAACTTTCTTTCGCGTTCCATCGGTGCTAGCACAAGTACAGGATAAGCAACCACCAATACCACAGGCCATATAATCCTCTAAGGAAACTTGACAGGGTATGTTATATTCCTTAGCAAGTTTTGCTACACCTTCCATCATAATCCTAGGACCACAGGTGTAAATCATATCAAAAGCACCGCATTTCAACAAACCAGGCAAAATATCTAAGGTCACACCACAACTGCCTAATGAACCATCATCTGTGGTAACGTGGATGGTATCACACTTATTATGAAACAAATCAGTCCAGAACATTTCCTCTTTGGTACGCCCGCCCATTAGTATCTCTATCGGGCGTGGGCATAAGGCGCCAGCTAAAAACACTAGCGGCGCCAATCCCATTCCCCCTCCAACCAATAGAGGACGTTGACCATGTATTGCAAAACCATTCCCTAATGGACCCATACAATCTACAGAATCCTTGCTAGATAACTCAGCCAAGCAAGCAGTGCCTTGACCAACCACACGATATATGGTGCTTACCGTACCAGCTATACTATCTGCGCTCGAAATACTAAGAGGGCGGCGTAACAAAGGATGATAGGAGTTCGCCACTCGAACGTGGAGAAATTGCCCTGCAACAGCTTGCGCTGCAATTTCTGGTGCGTATAGCACTAATTCTTTGACGTTAACACCAATTTCTGTATTACGCACAATTTGGGCTTCTACTACCATTTTAGGCAAGACTATCCCCTCCGCCCACATAATCCTGTATTGCTAAAACGTAGGATAAACGGCGCTCCCGCATAAAGGTTAGAACTTCCAATACTGCCTTAGCAGTATCCATGGATGTAAAGCAAGGAATGGCATGTTCCACAGTAGCTCGACGAATCTTATATCCATCACGCTCTGGCTCTTTTCCATGGGTTAATGTATTTATAACCATATTAATCTTTCCGGTTTTGATCATCTGTATAATATCAGGTTTATGCTCATGTACCTTATCTACCATAGTGACAGATAACCCTAAAGACTGTAAATGTTTTGCCGTACCGCTAGTAGCTACTAGATGATATCCAAGGTCAGCAAGATTTTTTGCTAGTTCTCCGCCTTCTTCTTTATCTTTATCTGCTACAGTGAACAATACGGTACCATATTCAGGCACATTCATGCCCGCACCAGTAATTGCTTTGTATAGCGCTCTGGCATAATGATAGTCTATACCCATAACCTCACCAGTAGACTTCATCTCTGGCCCTAAGGATATATCAACTTGCTGCATTTTTGAGAAGGAGAATACGGGTGCTTTTACTGCTGTATAAGGCTTAGAGGGCAATAGACCTGACTTATATCCCAGGGAGCTAAGACTTTCCCCCATAGCCACACGTGTCGCTACATTTACCATTGGCACATCCGTTACTTTACTTAAGAACGGGATGGTTCGGCTAGAACGTGGATTTACTTCGATTACATATACATGATTATCTACCACTACATATTGAATATTAATAAGTCCCTTAACTTTAAGACCAATTGCCAATCTGGTAGTATAATCCACTATTGTATTTATAATTGCAGGCGATAGGGTTTTAGTTGGATATACAGCAATACTATCTCCAGAATGTACCCCTGCTCTTTCCACATGTTCCATGATACCAGGAATAAAGACGTCCTTTCCATCAGAAATAGCATCCACTTCTACCTCTGTACCTTGCATATAACGATCGACTAATACTGGATGTTCAGGCGATGCCTTTACAGCTCTAGTCATATAGTCTTTTAATTCATCTTCGGTGTAGACAATTTCCATAGCCCGACCACCTAATACATAAGAAGGCCTCACTACTACTGGGTAGCCAATTTTATTTGCTTCTATAACAGCATCTACCCCATTTGTCACTGTAGATCCTTGAGGTCTCGGTATATTATTTTGTTCGAGTAATTCATCAAATCTCTCCCGATCCTCTGCACGGTCAATACTGTCTACACTGGTACCCAATATCTTGACACCAGCTTTTGCTAAAGGCCCTGCCAAATTAATTGCTGTCTGCCCGCCAAATTGCACAATAACGCCTTCGGGATTTTCTTTATCAATAATATTCATGACATCTTCCGGAGTAAGTGGTTCAAAGTACAGACGATCAGAAGTATCAAAATCAGTACTTACTGTTTCCGGATTATTATTCACAATAATCGATTCTAATCCCATTTCTCTAAGTGCCCAGACTGAATGCACGGAACAATAATCAAATTCTACACCTTGACCAATTCGAATCGGCCCTGACCCCAACACCATTACTTTACGTTTATGAGATACTGTTACTTCATCTTCTTGTGCATAGGTAGAGTAATAATAAGGCGTATCCGCTTCAAATTCAGCAGCGCAAGTATCTACCATTTTATAAGAAGGCACAATGTTCTGTTGTTTACGTGAAGTTCTGATTTCTTCTGTAGTACTACCAGACAAGGCCGCAATCGTTCTGTCTGTGAAACCCATTTTCTTGGCTTTCAACATACGTTCTGATGTAATCTCTTCTGTTTGCAGTAGTACTTCCATAGCAACAATGCCTTTAATCTTGTTTAAGAAAAATGTATTTACATTTGTGATTCTATGAATTTCATCTACCGAAATACCTTTACGCAATGCCTCTGCTATCATAAAGATACGCTCATCATTGGCTATATTCAATTTTTTGTGTACTTCTTCTGTTGACAATTTAGCCATCTCTGGTATTTGTAGATGGTTAACGCCTATTTCTAGTGAACGTACAGCTTTTAACAAGGCACCTTCAAAAGAGCGATCAATGGACATGACTTCTCCAGTCGCTTTCATTTGGGTCCCTAAAATTCTATCGGCAAACATAAATTTATCAAAAGGCCAGCGTGGGAATTTAACTACTAGGTAATCTAATGTTGGTTCAAAGCAGGCCATTGTTTTTTTCGTAACCGCATTTTGTATTTCATCCAGATGATAACCAATGGCAATTTTACTAGCTACCTTTGCTATGGGATAACCAGTTGCTTTCGAAGCCAAAGCACTAGAACGGCTTACCCGCGGATTCACTTCAATGACATAATATTGATTACTATGAGGATCAAGAGCATATTGGGCGTTACAACCGCCTTCAATTCCAAGCTCTCGAATAATTTTCAGCGATGCCGTTCTCAGCATTTGATACTCATGATCGCTAAGAGTTTGGGATGGAGCCACTACGATACTATCTCCTGTATGAATACCTACAGGGTCAAAGTTTTCCATATTACACACTACGATACAGTTATCTGCCGCATCCCGCATAACTTCATATTCAATTTCTTTCCAACCAGCCACACTACGCTCAATGAGCACCTGACCAATCATACTATACTTTAGTCCACGAATAACAACATCAATGAGTTCGCTTT
The DNA here is from genome assembly GCA_963526645.1 of uncultured Pelosinus sp. Taxonomy (GTDB): domain Bacteria; phylum Bacillota; class Negativicutes; order DSM-13327; family DSM-13327; genus Pelosinus. The sequence goes on from CAUROG010000011.1 coordinate 41,832, forward strand.
CGTTATTTACAATACCACCACCAGCGCCCCCCATGGTATAAGCAGGACGCACGATGATCGGATAGCCAATTTGACGAGCAAATTCGCAAGCACTGTCAACATCTTCTACCGTAATACTCTCTGGAACAGGTTGACCAATGGATTGCATGGTTGCTTTAAAGAGTTCACGATCCTCTGCCTTTTTGATAGCCTCCAATGAGGTTCCCAATAATTCTACGTTGAAATTTGCTAAGACATTATTTTCATATAAATTAACAGCCAAATTTAGTCCAGCCTGCCCGCCCAAAGTAGCTAAAAGGCCATCCGGACGTTCTTTTGCAATAATTGCTTCTAGAAAATCAGGAGTTAGGGGTTCTATATATACACGGTCAGCAACATTGGTGTCTGTCATAATAGTCGCCGGGTTACTGTTAACCAATACAACTTCCAATCCCTCTTCTTTTAAGGCACGGCAGGCCTGTGTGCCTGCATAATCAAACTCCGCCGCCTGTCCGATCACAATGGGACCCGAACCAATTACCATTACTTTTTTTAGATATTCTTTTTTCGGCATAATTAAACTCCCTTCGCCAGCAGCGCCATAAATTCATCAAATAAGTACGTATTATCATCAGGTCCTGGCGATGCTTCTGGATGATATTGCACAGAGAAAACAGGTAAGTTTTTGTGACGCATCCCTTCCACTGTATTATCATTCACAGACCGATGGGTAATACATACATCTATCTGTTCCAAAGAAGCTTCGTCTACTGCATATCCATGATTCTGGGAAGTAATATGCACTCTGCCTGTCAGTAAATTTTTTACAGGCTGATTGGAACCTCGGTGACCAAATTTCATTTTATAGGTATCAGCACCTAAGGCTAACGCTATCAGTTGATGTCCTAGGCAAATGCCAAATATAGGCTTTTTGCCCATTAATTCTTTAATAGTCTCAATAGCATACGACACATCTTTAGGATCTCCTGGCCCATTAGATAAAAATACACCATCAGGATTTAATTTTAGAATTTCCTCAATAGTGGCGTCTGCGGGTAAAACCGTTAATTTGCAGCCTAGATTATGAAGGGAATTTAAAATATTCCGTTTTATACCAAAATCCATTACCACTACATGAGGTCCTTTATTGTCCATCACATAAACCTCTGGAGTTGTAACTTCTTTTACCTCTTTTAATTCAGGTAATACTGAAAAATATTTTTTTATTTCTTCTTCACTAGCACCTTCTGGAACAATAACACCTTTCATTGTTCCATTGGAACGAATGCGCCTAGTAATCGCCCTTGTATCAATCCCATAGATACAAGGGATTTTGTTGTCTATCAAATATTTTGTCAGTGTATTTTCACATTGATAATTACTAGGTTCTTCACAAAGTTCACTAATAATAAAACCACGTACAAAAGATTTTCTTGACTGCTGAAATAAATCCGCTACACCATAATTGCCAATCAATGGATACGTTAAGGCTACAATTTGTCCACAATAAGACGGGTCAGTCAATATTTCTTGATAGCCTGTCATTCCGGTATTAAATACCACTTCCCCAACAGCACTATCGTCTCCTACCAGACTTCCGTAAAATACGGAACCATCTTCTAATATGAGTTTTCCTTTCATATACACACCTTACCTTTACGCATCACGAATTTGCCACTGACTAAGGTAGCAACCGCTTTGCCCTTTAGTATTTTTTTATCAAATGGAGTATGTTTACCTTTTGTATAAAAGGTACTACTATCTACAGTCCATTCTAAGTTAGTATCAATAATAGTTATATCTGCTGGTGCCCCAACTTTTAATCCTCCAGCTTCAATACCTAATATAGAAGCCGGAGCAGTTGACATCCTCTGGATAATCTCAAGTAACGTAAACTTTTCAGTATGATAAAGACTTGTCAAAACAACTCCCAATGCCGTCTCAAGGCCCGCAAATCCAGGAGGGGCCTGTTTAAATTCTATATCCTTTTCTTCAAAGGCATGAGGTGCATGGTCTGTTGCAATAGCGTCTAAGGTTCCATCTTTTAATCCTTCTATTAAGGCAGCCACATGATCAGCGGAGCGCAGGGGCGGGTTTACTTTTGTTGCCGTATTAAAAGTTTTCACCGCTTCATCCGTCAACGCTAGATGATGTGGCGTTACTTCAGCAGTAACCTTTACACCTCGCTTTTTAGCTTGGCGAATTAACTCTACTGCCCCTTTACTACTCACATGGGCAATATGCAGGAGGGAGTTAGTATATTCTGCAAGCATAATATCCCTATTCACAGCAATGTCTTCTGCGACAGAGGGGCGTCCCTTCATTCCTAACATGGCCGAAACAGCGCCTTCATGCATGACTCCCTCATCCACTAATGACTCATCTTCTGCATGAGAGATCACGGGACATCCAAACATGCTCGTATATTCTAAACCTGTTTTAAATAATCGATTGTTGTCTAACGAACTTCCATCATCAGATATAGCCACTGCACCGGAAAGTATCATATCCCCAATTTCAGCTAATTCTTTGCCTTGTTGCCCTTTACTTAAGGCACCAATGACCTTCACATTGACGACACCTTCTGCCTGTGCTCTGTGCAATATTCCTGAAACTACTATAGCCTGATCCACTGTTGGTTTTGTGTTTGGCATACAAGCTATGGTGGTAAACCCACCTGCTGCTGCTGCTTTAGTACCAGATGCAATATCTTCCTTTGCTTCCAATCCTGGTTCTCGTAAATGTACATGCATATCAACAAGTCCCGGAGCAATTACTAATCCTTGCGCATCAAAAACTTCTACTCCTGCTGTACTTAGATTTTCTCCAATTTGAGCAATAAGGCCATTTTCAATCAGTATATCTGCCACCTGATCAAATTTCTGAGCAGGATCAATAACGTTTCCACCTTTAAGCAATAGTTTCAATGTTCTTACCTCCTGTCAGTACTAAAAACAAGGCCGCCATTCTGATTGCTAATCCATTCTTTACTTGTTCTTGTATTACTGATTGATCGCCATATGCTACATCAGGGGATATTTCCAGACCTCTATTCATGGGCCCCGGATGCATAATCAATGCATCTGGTTTTGCTAAATCCAAACGAGCTTGGTTGATGCCAAAAATACGAGCATACTCTCTTGCGGAAGGAAATAGCCCTTTGTGCTGTCTCTCACGCTGAATGCGTAGAACATTTACAACATCGGCCCCTTCAAGCGCATCCTCTACTCGATTGTGCACATGTACTCCAGCTTCTTCTATTTGAAAAGGCATCAAGGTTTTAGGTCCTGCCAAATGTACTTCGGCTCCCATTTTTAGTAGTCCCCAAATATTTGATCTAGCAACCCGACTATGAAAAATATCGCCGACAATGGCTACTTTCAATCCAGCCAGCGTACCTTTGTTTTCTTTTATTGTAAACATATCTAATAGACCTTGGGTAGGATGTTCGTGAGCTCCATCTCCAGCATTAATGATTACAGGAGATGCTATCTTGGCCGCATACTGTGCTGCTCCCTCTGCTTCATGGCGCATGACAATTACGTCGACCCCCATAGCTTCTACAGTATACAACGTATCTCGCAGACTCTCACCTTTTGTCACACTACTAGCACTAGCGGTAATATTAACCACATCTGCCCCTAGATATTTACCTGCTAATTCAAAGGAAGTACGCGTTCTAGTACTTGCCTCAAAGAATAGATTCACAATGGACTTTCCTCTTAACGTGGGTACTTTTTTTATATCACGATCAATAATTCCTTTCATTTGGCTAGCAGTTTCTAGAATTAATTCTATTTCAGAAACTGTCATAGTCTCAAGACCTAAAATATCTTTTCCTCTTAATGATATTTGGCGTTTACTCACTGCGACTCCCCCTTATATAAAAAACTCCTTACCATATGGGCAAGGAGTTTTCAAGGCAACAAGACAGACTTGTGACCGAACAAACATCCTTGCCAAACTCTCTGGATTAGCTTAAAGGATAGTATTTGTATTTTTCCAACAGAATACGCCCTACCATTATTAACCATAATAAGTTTGTTAATATTTATGCATGTTTTATTTATATATATACTATCAAATAAATGAAATACTTGTCAATCTTTTTAAAACAAACATAAAAAAGCCTTCTCACGTTATGGCGCAAGAAGGCATAAATATACATTACTTTATTAAATGTCTCCTTTGCAGCCTCACAGGACCACTTTAAAGGCAGTATTCTATTAGAATTATCATATCAAAGTAACTTATATTTGTCAACATCTTTAAGCATTACCGTTAAATTACGATATTCATCTTAATCATCAACTATTCATAAAAATGCATCTAATTTTTTATCGGCTATTAACCTACCAGAATCTCACTTTCATTTAGCGAGCTAACTTGATAAAGAGACTTTTCTTTGCTATAATAAAAATCACCACAACGTTAGTACCAGATAATAATACCTGGTGCTACAATGCAGTTTTCTCTCGAAAATCACATTGCAAAAGATAGATTTAATATTCTATCCTTACAAAATATTGGGAGGCAATAAAAATATGGCAACTGTTTTCGAAAAAATTGAGGACTTAAAGAATAAACAAGAGAAGATCAAGCTAGGCGGAGGAGAAAAACGCATTGAAAAGCAGCATGCCAGTGGCAAACTTACGGCTCGTGAACGCATAGAAAAACTTCTTGATCCTAATACTTTTATTGAGTTTGATCAGTTTGTCAAACATCGTTGTATTAATTTTGGTATGGAAAAGCAGGAAAGTCCTGGAGAAGGTGTCGTTACTGGTCATGGCACTGTCAATGGCCGCTTAGTATTTGTATTTGCCCAGGACTTCACTGTAGTGGGTGGCTCCCTAGGTGAAATGCATGCCGCTAAAATTGTAAAAGTCCAAGAAATGGCCTTAAAAACGGGAGCTCCGATTATCGGAATTAATGATTCAGGTGGTGCTCGGATTCAAGAAGGCGTTGATGCATTGGCAGGATATGGGGATATATTCTTCAATAATACCATGGCTTCAGGAGTGATTCCTCAAATCTCAGTTATTATGGGTCCATGTGCTGGCGGAGCTGTCTATTCTCCTGCATTAACTGATTTTATTTTTATGGTGGATAGAACCAGTCAAATGTTTATTACTGGGCCACAAGTTATTAAGACAGTTACTGGAGAGGAAGTTTCCGCTGAGATATTAGGTGGTGCGATGACTCACAATTCAACATCAGGAGTTGCCCACTTCATTGCTGCTAATGATGAAAATTGCCTAGAGCAGGTTCGTTATTTATTGAGTTTTTTACCAAGTAATAATCTTGACCCTCTACCTAAATACCACACCACAGATGTATCAAACCGTATGGATGATGCCTTGAATACTGCAATCGCTGATGATCCTTCGATTCCCTATGATATGAGAAATATCATCAAGATGATTGTTGATAATGGAGAATTTTGTGAAGTACAACCTTTTTTTGCACAAAATATAATCACTTGTTTTGCTCGCATGGATGGCCGATCCGTAGGAATTATTGCAAGCCAGCCTAAAGTCATGGCGGGATGCATGGATATTAATACATCTGATAAGAGTGCTCGTTTTATCCGCTTTTGCGATGCCTTTAATATCCCTTTAGTGACTTTAGTAGACGTCCCTGGTTTCTTGCCAGGTACCAGTCAAGAGTATGGCGGAATCATTCGTCATGGTGCTAAAGTCTTATATGCCTATTCAGAGGCAACCGTTCCTAAGGTTACTATCATTACCCGAAAATCCTACGGCGGAGCATATATTGGCATGTGCTCAAGACATCTAGGAGCTGATATGGTATTTGCTTGGCCAACAGCAGAAATTGCCGTAATGGGCCCTGCTGGAGCTGCGAATATTATTTTTCGCGGTGATACCGAGGTAGCGGCAAAAACACAAAAATATGTAGAAGATTTTGCAACACCTTACAAAGCTGCTGAACGAGGCTTTGTTGATTGCATTATTGAGCCTAAAGAAACGAGACTCCGTATCATTGAAGCTCTTAAAATGCTTGAAACTAAAACAGAAACAAGACCTGCTAAGAAACACGGTAATATCCCTCTATAAACGCATAAAAGCTCTACATTCATTTGGGTGGAATGTAGAGCTTTTTCTTATTTTCCATACAAAATCAGTGCAAGGCGCGGATTGTCTCATTTAGATAATTGCATTTTATCAGACCTTGTTATACTATATGCAAATAAGCCGGAAACTAAGAAAAGGATTATAAATACTATGAATAAAACTGAATTCTCTTTAAATAATTTATTAATCTATCGAAATATTTTAAAAGATGAAATTATTAAAAAGTTACTGATTTTTATGGAAGAAAATTATCCTCAGCATGTATTTTTTGATTTATGCAGTCAACTTATTAATAAAGCAGAACAATTAAACCTATCGGGCAACTTGTTTAAAAATTATTTCATTTATTTAATAGCTAAGGACGAAAATCTTTTTAGTAAAACAGTTGAAAAGTGTAATGGAATCGATTACAGCTCCAGCTTATATCAAGCAGTATTACATGATATTAAGATTATTAAAAAATTTATTTGTACTTTAGATCTTCTTTTCGAAAAAGAAGACCTTGATTTTGTCTTTCACTTTACTCCAATCAACAATCACACGAATACATCCTATAATCCAATACTAAATACATATTTAGAATCTTCCACTGAAACCTACTCACCCACCATTTTGGTAGAACAACTAGTTCAATATTATATTCGTTATTCCAGCGGGATCATGTCCGATTTCATTGCCTTTCGCTGGAATAGCCAGAATGGCCTTATGGGTATAAGGCACTATGACACCATTCGTCTACAAGATATAACTGGTTATGAACAACAGAAAAAAATCTTAGTCCAAAATACATGTTCCTTCATAGCTGATAAACCAGCTAATAATATATTGCTAATTGGCTCACCTGGAACAGGTAAATCCTCTTCTGTTAAGGCCCTCATGAATGAGCCCTTCGCCAAAAACCTCCGCCTTGTAGAAGTTTCAAAATATGAGCTCACATCTTTAGGCAAGCTCATGGATACGCTGAGAAATTATTCACAAAAATTTATTATTTTCTTAGATGACTTGTCCTTTGAAGAATTTGAAATTGAGTATAAATACTTAAAATCAATCATTGATGGCGGAATCGAAGTAACTCCAAGAAATGTTCTCCTTTATGCCACTTCTAATAGAATGCACTTGATAAAGGAAACTTGGGATGATAGAAAAGGAACTACTGATGATGTACATCGCTTTGATACCGTAAATGAAAAACTTTCTCTATCGGATCGTTTTGGCATTACACTGACCTATTTGTCACCAAATCAAGTAGAATATCTAATTCTTGTGGAACAACTTGCTGTTAAAAATAATATAACGTTACCATTAGAACAACTCAAAGCGGAGGCGCTAAAATGGGAAAGACAGCATAATGGACGTTCCGGACGTACAGGGCAACAATTTATCAATCACCTCTTGAGCCAGTAAAAAGGAAAAGCTCTGATTCCCATGTCATTCATTGGGCTTCAGAGCTTTTCCTTATAGAAAATTTCTTACTTGTTTATCAAGTTTTTTCACATGTACCAAAAAGGCTTCATCATTATTAGCTGATTACTGCTAATTTAGACCAGAACTCTTTAGTTTGTGTAATATCTATATTTGCAGTTTTCTTAACAGTAGTCTTTTCTACTATTTTTTTATCCTTTTCCATAATATTCACCCCTCCTAAAAAACTTTTCTGACATGCCTGCTGGTTAATCATAAAAACATCTCCTTCGATCTATATAAAAAGCGTCTTTCTCTCTCTGTTTTCTCTGTCTTTATTCTAAATCCAATCTATCAATAAGTAAAATATATAATAGGAATCTTTACTATGATAAAAATAGATAGTACACTGTACAGGGAGGTGTTACCTATGGATATTCGACATTTGGAATATTTCGTCGAAGTTGCTCGTCAAAAAAGTTTTAGTAAAGCCGCTGATATAAACCATGTATCCCAGTCGGCAATTAGCAAAATGATAAAAGATTTAGAAATAGAATTGGGAACCGCCTTATTTAACCGGACGTCCAAATATGTACAATTAACAGATGCAGGCGTTATCTTCTTAAGCCAAGCACAACAAGTTGTTGCAATGTTTCATAATCTCACAACTGAATTTGAAAATGAAATCAAAATGGAGAAGGGCAAAATATTCATCGGCTTGCCTCCTATCACAAGTTCTACCCTATTTGCTGAGTTACTGGGAGAGTTTAAAAGAAAGTATCCTCAAATAGATATTAGTCTATCAGAATATGGGTCAAAAAAAGTGGCCCTTGCAATTCAAGATGGAACGTTAGATATTGGCGTAATATGCATTTCACCAGATAATCAATATTTCGAATCTCTCTCCTTTACGAATGACCCTCTTTCTGTTATTGTCTCTCCCCACAACCCAATAAGTCAGTTATCAACAATTGAGCTGGCATCCTTATCCAACGAATCTTTCGTATTATATAGTGAAGATTTTAGCCTACACGATGAAATTGTGAATCAGTGCAAAATAGCAGGATTTCAACCTAAGATAATATTGGAAACATCTCAACGTGAACTTATGACTCAAATAGTTGCAGCAAATCTAGGAATTGCATTCTTACCTAGTGCAGTATGCAAGGAGCTAGACCCTAGACGAATTATCCCAGTACCTTTAACAGAACCACAGATCATTCACAAAATGTCTATTATCTGGAAAAAGGGCCGGTGCATGTCCCATGCTGCGCGTTTGTGGTTACAGTTTGCCGAAAATTATTTTTCGCTAATTGATCATGATATTTAAAATACAAATATATCCCCCACCCTATACACCGAAGACAAGAAAGAGGCCGTCTAAAAGCCAGAATAGCTTTAAGACGACCTCTTCTTATTATCATATGTATATGCTTTGAATTGTTTGTAGCTATATGTTATCAATTTGCCATTGAATAGGATTTTTCCCCCTAGATGTTAAAATAGCATTAGTTTGAGAAAAAGGTTTACTTTTAAAGAAGCCTCTGCACGCTGACAACGGGCTCGGATGAACTGATTTAATAATATGGTGATTCTCATTAGTAATTAAACTTATCTTAGATTGTGCGTTACTTCCCCAGAGAATAAAGATAATAGGCTCTTCTCTTTGATTTAATAGACTGATTACTTTATCTGTAACTTGCTCCCAACCCATATTGCGATGAGAATTGGCTTGCCCTTCTAAAACAGTAAGAACCGTATTAAGTAGCAGTACTCCTTGATCTGCCCATTTCTTAAGATAGCCATTATTCGGTATATAACAATTTACATCATCTTTTAACTCTTTATAGATATTCATTAAAGACGGCGGAGGCTTAATACCTGGTTTTACCGAAAAGCTAAGTCCATGAGCCTGATTTGGTCCATGATATGGATCTTGACCTAATATAACCACTCTCACATCCTGATAAGCCGTGTAATGTAGAGCATTAAAAATATCATATTTATCTGGATAAACCGTTTTCGCCTGATACTCTTTAATTAAGAATTGTCTTAAATTTAAATAATAGTCTTTTTCAAATTCTTCTTTAAGCAAATCTTGCCAATCATTCTTAAATATTATCATATTTTATCACCATTTTTTATTATAACATACTTAAAAAGCTAATTACATTAATTTTAGAAACAATCTTCGTAGCCCTTTGAAATCTATACTTTATTGAATTACCCCATATAACTTGCAGTTGCTTCCTGATTGCGGCCCCTGTTTATACACAAGATCCCTTGCATCAGAATTATCCGTTTTCCAATATAATAGAACCACACGCTTATCTCGTGGTTTTCATTAACTAAGAAAAGTCTCTAGGAAAGTTCCCAGAGACTTTTCTCGAGAAATTAGGTGCTATAGAAGATTTCATCCATTCCGTCTTTACAACACCAATCCTTCTAAACTTTATATTTACTACTTTCTCAAATTTCTTTCACTTTCAAATCCATCGAAGGAAATATCCGGGGCTCCACAAGTGAAAGGAGTATTACAGAACGGACAGTTGGTTGGCAATTCATCCTTCTCTGTCGAAATAATAAAGGGGTAATGACAATTGTCACACAGATACTTCTTGCTAGTTATAACATTAGTATACATTTTCCTTTTCCTCCCAACATTTTAAGTTAATATTGTCGGATAATTCTTGCAACCTTCGTTTGTTATTATTTTAACATACTTAGATTGTTAAAACAATAACTTTCTTTGTCAGAATTTTATGAATACAATATACTCTTTTAAAAAGGTTCTAGGCTACTCTTATTTATGGAATAGCAATCGCTGATCTTATATTATTTCCATCAACTTTATAGTCATTATCACTTAAAAGAAGTGTAGATAGAATTAAAAAGCTTATAAGCAAAAGCCTATAAGCTATTAGTAACAATTATGGTGCGGTAGAATGGATTTGAACCATCACGAAGTTGCCCCCGCCAGCCCCTCAAGCTGGTGCGTCTGCCGTTCCGCCACTACCGCAACCGCTAATTTACTGGATTTCAAGCCACTATAGACCATCAAAAAAGTGAGGCATATAGGATTGTTTTTACTGATAATGGTGTCAAAAATGGTGTCAAAATTTTAACTTAATCTCGTGCATAACTTCACTACGGCCCATGGTAACTGATGATCAATGGAGAATTAGATTAAATTCCCCTCGCCCTACGTGGTTCTGTATTTGAGTCAACAATCTCATCTATTCGGGATATTAAATACCGTCTACTTCCGAACGGTATGAACATAAGTTGAATATGTATAATACCCTGTAAGTAATTTTTTCGGGAATAAAACATAGAAAACAACCACTGATTTAATTAAAATCTGTGGTTGTTTATGCTTTTCTATTTTCTCACTATTATATCACTTAATTTATCATTAGATTCTTGACCTAGTAACTCTAATAATTTTTCTGCAATTGCTCTACCAAGTAATGGTGGAACGGCATTACCAATTTGCTGGTATTGAGCATCTTTAGTACCACAAAATACAAATTCATCAGGGAATGATTGCAATCTCGCAGCTTCTCTTATACTGATAGCTCTATCCTTAACAGGATGTATCCACATAGATTTTCTAACATTTAAAACTGTCCCAGATAACATTTCATAATTTAAACGTAAATATATAGTATTCTGTGTTCTCGTAGGATCGCTATATGTTGTTTTCAAACCTTCAGTTAGGTTGTGAAAATTTTGTCCAGGTTGTAAACTCTTAAAACGTTCTAGTGCAGTAGCCCCAGTATCTGTAGTAACATGATTAAAGATTAAGTTCCCCCTACCAAGGTATCTTTGTAAGGGATTTAAACCCTGCACTTCTTTATTCTTCTTTGGTATTGGCATTGCTTCTAATACCGTAGGTTCATAGTGTGCCAAATCCCCTATAGCGTCTCTTATAGTATAAAACTCCTTAGGAGACTTAAGTATTGGCGGTGGTAATTGTACTTTTTCCTTTTTTAAGTACTCACTCTTAATACCTATAATAATAAATCGTTCTCTATTCTGTGGTACGCCATAATTAGCTGCATTTAAAATACCAGATTCTACCTCGTATCCTATAGACTTAAACTTCTTCATAACATATTCAATAATATTATATGTATTAACCACTACACAAATATTATTTTTCTCTATAGACATATCTATTAAAGTAATATTATAATCTCTGATTTCCAACATTTTATAAATAGCTTTTTGCGTTTCTATTATTATTTTTAACGCTTTTTTAAGAACATCATACCCATTACCGGTCATTAGGAATGTATTTAATACTTCTTTAGTTTCATAGAAAATTTGCTCAAATTCTATGTTCCAAAAATTAATCTTTAGATTTTCCCAGCTATCTAACATCTTTTTTATTGTTTTTTCAGATTTTTGTATATACTTATTTAACTGTTCTAAAGTTTTTGAATTACGATATATAGTATTTATTTTAACATAATCCTGCTTTTCTAATGTGTGTTCTTTTAAAAAGGATTCATGCTTCAAAAATTCCATAAACTTCTCTGTACAAATTGTAGTTTCAGCGATCGCTATTGTTTCTTCTTCAAGATTAACACCTAATTTTTCTACAATACCTTTGATTTTTTCGCTACAGAAAAATTTATGTTTACTTGAATTAATCATCTTAACATTTTCCATAACAAAAGCTTTAGGATCAAGTTGTTCAACTGCCCTAATATATTCATTTACTAATTGATTATTACCACAAATCAACTCACTTTGCTGACGATTCGCATTTGAAAACCCTTGGCAGGGGGGGCCACCTATTACGATATCTATATTCCCATGTTTTTCTTTTATAGCTCTATATTTATCAGTTGTGATTTGTGTAATATCAAATTCCATCTCGACACCTGGATGATTTTTGATATAGGTTTTTTGAGCATGTTTATTGTGTTCAACAGCAATTTTTATATCAAAATTCCCAGTTTCCTGAAAGCCATAACTTAAACCTCCAGCACCGGCAAACAAATCTATTATTGTATACTTTTTCATTTATACTCACCCTATATAATATTCCTTTTTATCTAGTTAATTTTCTCTATCCTATTCATTAACTAGATACATAAATTCCATGATTAGATACACTATACCCCAGTATAACTCAATAACATCGTAGCAGAAATCACTTTATTAGTAAAGTAATTTCTACTACTATGTTATTGGATCACAGTTCTTTATATTTATATCTTATTGGCCTAAATCAGTAAAAACACTATCCTAATATGTCCTATTTATATCCTTCAGAATAAGCCTTATTAAGAAGCTCTAATAATCTTTGGCTTTGATGTGAATTTGGTATTTTTATAGGTATTTGCATTGCTACTTTTAATACAGCAAATCCCTCAGTTGTAGCTAACTTCTTTGCTACTAAAAAATCCATAACACTTTTCCAGTTCGCAGCGCCAAACTCCAAAACTTTCGTTTGTGCTTCGATTCCAGAAATTATTTTTTGATCTTTTTTTGCATATTTCTCGTATGATTTAATTTCACTTTTATCAACTAAAAACCTTTCAATTTCATTACTTAATAATATTTTATTATCTTTTACTTTTGTCCAACATGCTTCTCGCTTACACCACTGTGTTACATTTATTGTTTCTCTCTTAGGATCAGTTATGGTTTCAAATACAACTTTCGTAACTTTTACTAATTCATTTGTTATTGCTTCTGGTACTGACTGACGATTCCAAATTATTTGCATGTCAACTTCTTTATCAGGGAATTGAATTTTTACCAATTCATGTAACAATGCAATAGAATATGTAACAATATTTGCTCTATAGCCTTGCTCGTACCATGGCTGGTGAGTAACAACATTCTCAGTATGCCTAAACAATATCATAAGTGCTACAGATTCTTGAAAGTATTTCTCATTAAATCCTATATCAGAATTTGACCATTCTATATCAACCCATTCTGCAAAATTCATAAAGTTAGTTTGTGCCCCCCGGCTAACTATCTGAGGTAACCCTCTCCATGAATTTCTTATCTTTGCAAAATCAGTCTTAGTAAGTAGTTGCTTTTTGGGATGTTGTGCAGCAAACTTATTTTTTTCAGACTTTGTCATGCGCATTTGGGCCTGCAAATATTGCCCTCTTGCTCTCTCATAAAACCACCGTGTATCGTACTGTGCCCCCCCAATTGCTGGAGCAAATAACCTTCGCGAAATTTGTTCCATTCTTATATGGAACGGATGTGCAGAAAAAAAATCTGCATCGCTTACTTTGTTCTGACTATTAGAAGATCTGGAAATATTTCTTATTAAATCTCCGGACTTATCTCCATTTGCATCTATCTCTGTGATTTTCATTTGAACAAATATTTCCTCAAGATTGGCTTTATCTTTATGCCGTGCATTTGATAATGAAGCTGTTGTTTGTCCACCATTAATTATTTGGAAATCTTTTGCATAGGTAATATATTTACCATCCTCTGAATTTTCTATTACTAAATCCATTGCTGTTGCAGAAACTCCATTATTAAAAGCAAAAAACATGTTTGGAACTTTTAATATAGTCTCTCGAATTTTTTTATTAACTGCTACTTTAGTTGACAAAAATGATCTTACGTTTCCTTCAAGTAATTGGCTTCCAAAATAATCATAAATATCTGCTAATGCATACCCGGGTATAATAGATAAAAAACTCTTATATTCATCTGTTGATGCACCATGAGCTTCAAGACATGGTATTCCTTTTCCTGTATATGCTTTAAAATCAATCTCTATATTTTGTCTTCCAATATTAGAAATGCAGACTTTAAATAATCTCTCAATATCCCAAATCTGACATTCCACCTGGGTGTCACCTATATTTTTCGACGGCAACACATCAATTCGATCACTCATATATCCATCAGTTATTAGTAATAATCTATATTTTCTAATTCTACTTTTGTTAGCTCTTAACAATTCAACCAAATCTGAACAAGGAGTACTTATCTCTATTTCTTTATATAATTTTTCACCATAAGCTTCATCTATAAAATAAAGTAGCCTATCAAATATCTGTATTGCCTGAGAACGCTTTACCACTCTGTCCTCTTCTCTACCAGAATAATCAGCTATTATGAGGTTCATAGTGTAATCAAATTCATCAAGAACATATCCATCCACTCTAAATTTTCTATTATTTTTTCCAGTGCCAACATAATAAGAAGGTAGGAAATCTGGTAAAACTTCTGCACTAATTAAATAATCTGTTGAAATTTGAACAAAAGCAGAGGATGAACCTTCACCAATAGTAGCTGCAGTCGATTTTACATCTTCAAAAAAATCTTTCCGAAAATCTAGCATGTCCATATTAAATCGCTCCTATTTCAATTTCCAACCTTCAATTGATGCCAAACTAATGTTATATTTGGCTGATACAATTTGTAATGGTAGATTTGACTTAATAAGTCTTGGAAAGCTATCGTTAACTTTATACTTACTTTTACCGCCAAATCGATATCTCTGTTCATTATATTCTTTTCTATCAACATAACCGTATTTAAAAAGTTTGTTTTCAAATATAGCTCTAGCTTTTAAATTACTTGTAAATGCAATTCTTAATTGCTCAACTTTTTCCATTAATGTAAATCCATTTATATTTTCTGGTGCTGTCTTATCTACAAAAAATATATAAATCCAACCTGGTAATTCTGCATCTAATTGCTCTATAGAAGATATTGATATGCTGTCTGTTGATACTCCCGTACATTTAATCTCGGTCCAACCATTAGCATACACGAAATCTTGATCTGCTCCATCAGGTCCAATCCATCCATCTATCGCTACTTGTAGTGTCATGCCATTTTGTATGTTTTCTTCTAAAAACAGCATCTCTCCTATAAGCCCTTTTATACTGGCATCATCCATAAGATCAGCTCGCTGATATTCCATTAACTTAAGCCATTTATTATACCTGTCAATAATATAGTCGACTGTAGCACATCCTAACGACTTATCACGAGAGGATTCTATAATATCCCAGCACAAATGAATAAATACATCTTCATTATCCTTCTTAATTAAACGAAATGAAATTGCCCATTTGCCGTCTTGTCGTCGTCCTGTTGAAGCAATTATCGATTTAGACGAAGAAATATTACCAGGATTATTATTAGTTACTAAAAGAATTGCCTTTTGATTGATATCTTCATAACCTATATACCATTCAAGTGGATGGGTATCATCTATCCGCTTATATCCCCCACCATAAAATGGGACATCATCCCACTTCTTTAATAATTCCATATTAGATAACATCTTCATTATCCTCATCTTCGTCAACATCAATCCAATTTTTTAAATCAACCATATTAACAACATAATTAGCAATCTTTGTACCTTTATCCGTTGCTGGAAAACCAACACCTAAGGCAAAAAGATATTTAGGTATACTTTGAGAGAGTTCCTCGCCTTCTAATGCCGAACACTCAATCACATGTAGAAATAATATTGGCTTTCTTCCCTTGATCAAATACCCACTATCTGATATTGTTTTTTTACTACCATGAATTTTAGCGAAATCTTGCTTAGCTATTTCGATTTCTTTAGCTGATAACCCAATCCTTGTAGAGCCACCAGCCCCAACTTTCACTTTTGTACCATTAATTTTTATCATCTTACCATCTTCAGAAACAGTACGTACAGCAGGGAAAATTCCAATTTCGTTATATGCACCGGTCAAAGTATACATTTCTTTACTTGAGCCTTGCGGTATTGCAACATCCCATTCTGATAACTCACTATTACCATCTATATAATCTGCAAGTGCTCTACCTTGAAAAGCTAAATGCCATGGATGTGTATCAAAACTTCTCAGTAAATTTACTACTAAATCTTTAGGAATGCCTTTCCAGAACTTTGCATTTTGTGGAACTTCCACTGATGTCCCAATACTATCTAAATTTGCAACAAACAGTTTAAATATTTCTTCATTAGACGTCAGAACATCAACATCATTTTTTAATCGAGGTGTTTCTAAGAGCCTACCTGAAACAGTAATTGGTCTGCTAACTTGAGTTCCTGTTCTCATTTTATTTCTAGCCGTAACTATTAATGAGTTAGGATCTTGACGAACCTTTAGACCAAATTCAGACGGTGTTTGATTAACAGCTCTCATCCTTGCTATTTCTAACTTTAATTCATTTGATGCATCAGTTATATACCCATAACAATCTACGGCCTCCTCAGCCATCCATACTTTAAAAATATCAGCATAATTTTCTCTATACCCGAACCATCTTCCCATTTGTAATAACGTATCATACATTTGTGAGTTTCTATAAAAATAACTTACACACAATCCTTCAAGTGTTAGTCCACGGGATAAGCTATTACCACCTATAGCTATTACTCTAAACCCATCAGTTTTATGAGCATAATAATCTAGACTTGCCGATCCTGTTTTTTGATTTACAGCACGTACATCAATAGGAGTTACTGCTTTATATAGAAAGTTTTGTTGTAAATAAAGCCAAGTACATTGGGAAATTTTTTCTAAATTATATTTTTCCCAAATTCCTTTTAGAAAGCGTATAGAATATATTTGATATGACTCATTTTCATCTAAAGTTGCATAGTTTCTCAGTTCTGACCTAACCTTTATTAGCCACTCATTCACTAACTCACTTATTCTTATTTGAATATCTGTAAATCTACTAACATTTATAAGCATCGATCTATGTTCCGTATTATCTCCACGCAAATCTCTAATTGCATTTACAATCATAAAGTATCCGATTGCTTCAAACATGCTTGGTGGCAGGCCATCAACAGGATTATCTTTTCTATGCCTAAAGGGGAAAAAATTATCCATCTCTTGGTTTTTAATTTTTACGACTGAATTAGCGTATATTGCATTGCTACCAAAAATGGAATCCGCTCCTATATAATTAGTTGGGGGTGATAATGCATATATAAAATCTCTTGGAAACAGCTCATCACCAAGCATCTCATCTTTTGTCTCTGGATTAATAAATATATTCGCAAAAGGTGTTGCTGTAATACCCAAATATGATGCTTGATAAAAACTATTCAGTATATTTCTAATAGCTGCATTTATGGCAGTTGGATCCTGATCATCTTTTTTGGTATTAACAGAGGCATTGTCTGCTTCATCGTCTATCAAAAGTAATGGTAAATCTATTTTATTATTCATATCTGCATTATTTGAAACCAACCAACTTTGTAAATTATTCAACACGCTTTTATTTTTCTTTACGATAAAAATTGCTGGTTCGCTTATATTTCTTAATGTTAAATCATTGCTTTTTAATATAACTGAATTAAAGTCTGTATTTACAGATGTAAAACAGGAAATCCTTTTATTAGGGTTAATTCTTCCAACACCAAAGGGTGTATTCTTTATAATTTGATCAGCCTTAGGATCCAAAAGATATTTACTTCTTCTTCCTGCAAATTCTGTGTCTAAGCGCTCTTGTGTTTGTATTCTTAAGTTTTCCATCATTCCAGCCAAAACTATGATCACTCTATACCCACAATCTGCTGATTTATTACAAATAGCAGTATAATTTGCTGTTTTGCCGGACTGCACATCTCCAAGAACAAGTCCCCTTCTCTGAAAAGGATTTGTCGCATCTTTTGGATCACCAAGTAAATCCACAATTTCATCCGAAACCTTATCTAATGTTGCTGTAACTCTGGTATTCCACCCTTTTTCATCTTCAAGGTATTTTTTATATCTCTCCCAATAGAAGAACTCAATCTCTGCACGCCTTGCTGGTAACCAAGATTGATGTTTGCTATTTGGATCATAAATATATACTCCATCATCCATAATAATAACCATTGAAGCCTTCAACTTTCTTAATATATATTCATATTCTTCATCCGTTACAGGCGAAGTTGCTTGCGCCATATTTCTAGTATCATTTGCTTCTTTAATAAATTCAGCTTCAGTAGGTGGAATTTCTTTATATTTTGTATTAATAATTGCTGAAATAAATCTTTCTAACATTTCCATATTAATTTTATTCATTCTATTTTTCCCCTTTGAATTTCTTCTCTATAACTTCCTTAATTTGTGAAAAGGGTTCCGTCAAAAGCAATCTTTCTAACATTTCAGTGCTCTCAGCATTATTCCTACATCCCGACAACAATTGATTTAATAAATCCATTGTTACATCTTCAGAAATTTTCACTTCGTTTTCAACTCTCTCATCACTTGTTAAATCTATGTATAATGAATTTAAAGGTAGATTACCTTCTATTTGCAAAAGCAAATGTTCCAATAATCGTTTTGTTTCTGCACTAATATCTTTTAGCTTCTCTACCAACGGATAGTCTCTATTGATTTCGTAAACAACTCCACTTTGCCTTGTTCTTAACCTATTCCAAATATGAATTTTTGAATCATCTGTTTCTTTTTTCCCTCTATATGTCCAAGTTCTTTTACTTCCTTCAGCAATTTTTTCAATAATATTTCCCAAATTCTTCCGTATATCCTCTGGCGGTATTGCTGATGATTTTTTTATATCTAATGTCCACAAATCATCAAGTGAATTAGGAATATCAACCTGGACCCTTGCAAGTTTTGACAGCTCCCCTTGTCTCATTAATCTAAACCATGTTCCCCAAACAAGTAATCTTTTACTTCTATACACGTAGAACCCTTGTTTTTTTCTTAAGCCATCCTTCCCGCCTAATTCTTTCACTTCAGATTCCGACAATTTTGATATATGTGGTAATATAAATGGTCTAACACTTACACTTTGACCCCGGACAATTATTGTTTCATCATCCATTAATTGAACACTACTCTTTACTAAAAAAGGATCATTGGCTTTCAACTTACTATTATTTATTAATATATCTATTTTTTTCAATCCTTGTTCTCCAGATAAAAATCTGTGGAAAACTAATGATATATGTTCTCTAACTGTGTCCATTTTCAATCCAAAAGATGTGACAAAGTCACTTTCTCCAATACTCAATCTATCAAGATTCTGCCACACTACTAATGTTCCATTACCACTTGCAATAAGCTCATCATATTGTGGCATTTGTTTAACCTCATCATCTTCAAGGATAATAAGAGACCACTCTCTAGTTTTTATTACATAGTCAACATCCCATCTCCTACCAGAAAGTTCCCCATCCTTTAGACTTACCACTGTCAAACTTCTACATTGAGATAACGATGCAGTTTTAAGACCAAGTCCAAATCTGCCAAGATCATTGGGATCTCTTTCCTCACTTGGATTCTTACTCCCATATTGCATAGCAATATTAAGATCATTTCCTGTCATACCAGTTCCATTATCAAGAATTGAAATATATGGTTGTCCTACTGGAAAAAACTTGATACTGATTGTCGACGCTCGTGCAGTAATGCTATTATCTATAATATCTGCAATCGCAGCTTCAAGAGAATAACCAATTGCTCTTGTAGACTCCATAAGAGTTGGAGCATATGGTGGTAAATTAATAGTTCTCATCGTATGCACCTCAAACTAACAAATATTAATCTTTATTATTTTAAATTTCCATACTTTTACACAAACTCCTTCAATTTTTACATCTTTTTGTTATTTCCATGTAAAAATCCCCACACAATAAAATAATTCACCTAAACATAAGTTCAGGCGAACATAATAAGCACTTGTTTAATACCACAAAAACGTGAAACTCTTGAAATCAGCCTACTCCGCTCTATAAACGCCACACACTACAAATAACATCTCAGAGGTAGCCATCCATATACGGATACGCTGAATTGTTGTTTTGCGCACCCGTCTCTGCACCCTGAAATGGGGTTGTCGTGGTGGTTTTTTGGGCTATACTTTTAGACAAAATAATTGCAAATTCCATGTGCATGTGGCTCAGCTATTGTATAAAAAGAAAATACTCGAATTAACTCATATTAAGTTCCAAAGGCAATACTATTAAATCAGTTTAAGGACTTGTCCCCATGCGCTAAAACATAGTTTTATACACTTCACTACCAGCCGCTATAGTGATAATATTTACCTTTGTGCAGGTTATTATCGCAGATGTCTCTATGCTCTAATTTTTATAAAATATAGCTTTTCACCAAAAATGAAATTCAGCAAAATTTGCACATCAGTGTTTGAGTATGCAAAAGTATCGATACTCTTGTGGGTAGTATGGGGGTGGGGGGGGCTATCTCATTATTTAATAGATACAAGTATTTTATTATTATAAAAAAAAGAGCAAGCTACTTTGCCTGCTCATACTCCTTGACTAGCTTATAAAACCCTGCCCTAGACATTCCCAACATCTCTATTGCTTTAGTAGCAGTCACTTCTTTATCTCTCCATTGTCTATACGCCAATCTAAACTGATCAGTTAGTACCACTGTCTTGGGTCTGCCATATGCACGCCCCTCTATAAGTGCTAACTCTATACCTTCACGTTGCCTTTCACGGCTGCACTCGCGTTCAAACTGGTAGATTGCACCAAACACATTCAACTGTAACCGCCCTGCTGGTGTGGTGGTATCAATTTTTTCTTTAAGGCTAACAAAACCAATATTCTTCCGTGTTAAGCGATCAATTATGGTTAATAAATCAAGCATGTTTCTAGCCAATCTACTGAATGATTCAATGTATATAGTGTCACCTTCCCTAGCATATTCAAGCATCGCCTGTAATTCTGGTCTATTAGTATTCTTACCACTAATTTTTTCCTCAAATATTCTACCAATGTTACATGTCTTCATTGCTTCAAGCTGTCTGCCTGTATTCTGCTCCTTAGTGGATACCCGAATGTATGCTATGTTCATTTTAATACACTCCCTTACCCCTCTGCCTATGCTATTAGTATACGGAGATGTATTAAAATGTAGGCTGGTATTTTGATATATATTAAAATTATTTTTTGACATTTTGATACACCGCTAAGTCAATGAAACAGCATCATAATAAATGTATCAAAAAGTATACTTTTAGATACATTCTTGTGAGTAAATCCATTTTACACTTGTGAAGTAAAAGAAATCAAACTACCGTTAATTATACGCAGTGTAGTTAACGAGATAATTATCTGGTTAGGAATTATATGATATCACATTTAGGCTTATATAAAATAATGTCCCCTGCATTGGCTAATCAAACTATGCAGGGGATAATTGAGTGATAACTCTCTCTCGTCATTAACTTTGTATTGTTAAATATGCACCATTTATGAGTAATGGTGCTTTTATCTTATCTCTTAAAAGAACATTGGAGATTGAATAACCCTATCATATGGATGCATACTACTTTTAAGTGGGGCATTTTTAATATGCTTAATATGACGAGACTGAAAGAATACGGCAAATACAACAACTATTTGATCTTAATCAATTCCATAACCAGGGGGACTAAGAAATTACTCACCCACCTATTTCCATATTATTTACAAGAAAGCAAGTCCTTTGAAGAAAGTATTTTTGTTTGAATTTCACACAAATGGCTAAAGGAGATGTTATTGTGGAACGTAAAATATTTTTTAGACTTATAAAAATTTTATGTAGCCCTCGTTTCCTCAAAATCCTAGCGATATATTTCATAATTAAACTTTTTTATCTTTTTATTACAAACCATCCATATACATTTTTATTAGCTGCTACGGCTTCTTTACTTTTATACGTAGGCTACCATTACGTAACTAATCTTCAATTGCTATCGATGACTGAAATAGATGCGCTCAACGGCAGGCAATTTGAACTATACCTTGCTAAACTTTTTCGCGCCCTTGGTTGGTATGTTCATGTGACCCCTGAAAGTGGTGATCAAGGTGCAGACTTAATCCTAATGCGATACGGTAAAAGAATTGCTGTACAAGCTAAGCTCTATCAAGATAAGGTTGACAACAAAGCTATTCAGGAGGTAGTTGCTTCCAAAGCCTACTATAGTTGTACTGACACCATGGTTATTACTAATAATTACTTTACCACATCTGCTAAAGAACTAGCAGATGCAAATAAGGTTACACTCTGGAATAGAGATCGGCTTGCCACTGAAATTATAAAGTTATCATACCCACAGACAAAGAAAATCGTTACTCTCCAAACTGTTGGGTATTATGCCACAGTTTTTCTTAGTATTTTCGTCCGTTTCAAGCGGTAATACAAACTAAAATAGATATTCACAACCTTACACTACGGAATACTTAATACTTAGATACCAATTACTCATTTCATAATTCTGTAAATATATTCTGCAACATACTGTAAGCTTCCCATAACCGTCGTAGTTCTCATTAATCCCGCTATCTTATCAGGCATGATAAAAGCCATAAGCCAACCATATGCCAAGAGGTAACTTACCTGCACTGCCACCTCACCTGATGACTGATTATATAGCAGTTCAATCATAGCCCTATCCCCAGTGCATTAGCCACAGCTTTTATTGTTTCAAACGCCTGTGTTGCTATTGTAATTAAACAACCTAACAATCCACCTACACGGATAAAACCTGCGATTTGACCTTGCCCAACACTAGACATGAAACTGGATAATAAGTAACTTCCTAATCCTAAAAAAGTGAGAATAATAAGTACCGCCCCTGGACCACTAGAAAAGGTTCTTGCTCCTATTTCTAACATACCAGCATGTGCTACAACAGGAGATATTAGCACACCAATAAGTATAGGTATAGCATGAGTCACCTTCATACTTTCTCCCCTCTTTAATTCCCTTACTATCTGATCTAGTAGATAAACCTTAAACTCTAAACCATGTTTATTGTCTTTTTCAATTAGCTTTTTAACTGTTTCCATCCTACCAGCAGATTCCACCACTACCATCACAGTAGGAAATCTTTCTGCGTCCTCTGCCCACCATGCATCACCATAGCCACCACTAGAATACAGGTCATTGTATAGCTTTACTTTCTTAAAAGGATTGGTATCACATTCTCTCTCAATGAAGCAGAATCGTAGTTTACCTGTTATAACGTTCTTAATGGCAACAAAAGCATCTGGTCTTATACTCTTATAATTGGGTTCATACTGCCATAAATGAAGTACCTCCCATGATTTTAAACTTTGCTGCAGCCATAGCTTAATCCAGTTTACTCCCAACTTGTGATTAGATTGCCCTGGTCTCTGCTCTAGGTAGTAATAAAATGATTGCCCAATATAATCCCTTTGCCTATGTACTTTCTTTAATGTTGTCAATCTTTGTAAGCGTTTTTGCGCCATTCTAAGACTGACATTTTTAAAGAATAGTAATTGTATTTGCTCTGTATTTAATACTTGACATTCCTTCAATGCTGCCATTATCGCATTATCGCGGTGATAACCTTTTGTATGATTGCTCATAGGTCATTACCTCCTGCTTTATGTCTGTTACCAATTCCCTAGCTTGCTTTACCGGCAAATACATTGACTGTACTTCGATTTCCATTTCCCACTGGTAAACTGCTCTACCTTTAATATTCGGAATAAGTGCTGCCTTGCCATTATCTAATACCATCCTACTGTTCACTTCGTCCCGAACATGGAAACACATACTTGCTGCAAACATAGCTTTGCTGTCACCAAACTTCTGAAACATACTACTAGAAGGTCGTTGAGTTGCAGCTACTACACATACGCCTGCAGCCCTGCCTAGACGTAAAATTCTATTTAATGCTATTTGACATTGTTCATCCTGCATTTCTGCTAATTCGTCAATAACCAATACTATAAATGGCATAGGGAATGTATAATCCTGTACCTTCACTACGCCCGCCTTTTCTAATAGCCCTAATCGTTTATCTAATTGCTTATTAATAGCCTGCAGTAACGCTCTCGCTCTGTCTAGTTCAATCACTAGCAGGGCTTTCTCTTTGAGGTAAGAAAACTCCAGCCTCTTTAAATCAATGATACAGAGGTGTATCTGTTTAGCCAATAACAAACTGACTGCCAGCACATGAAGGAAGTTTGACTTACCCGCCCCTGGATGCCCTGCAACTAGTAAATTAGGCGCATCTGCTAAATCCCTCACTAGTAGTCCTGCTGCACTATAACCGAATGGAATAGGCAGATACATATTGCTATAGGGCTCCCAATCCCATTCGTAAGCATAACGTTCTTTCAGCTTTTCTGTAAGTACCTGCATCATAGCCGCTTTACCATGTTTATTAACGATAACAGCCCCACCTGTTGCATCTGCAAATAGTTGTTCCTTCGCCTTAAATTCTGCATAACCAATGCCTGCGGGTAGATGTATTATAAATGTCCATTCACTAATCAGCTTCTTCTGCTTCACTATTAATGGTATATAGTTCACCTTTTGCCAGCAAGACGCAATTACATCATGAACTGCTGCTGGTATCTCTTGCCCCTTCCTATGCCGCCACAGGTACCTCATACCGTCAATAGCTTCCTTTAGTACATCCCCCTCTCTGTTTTGCATACTATCACCCCCTATTCGTTGTTGGTTCATTATATGCTTAAAGGATAATAATTACACAATTTTAATATATTTGAGATAAATAAAAACCCTAGCCTTTTTATCAGATGATAAAGGCTAGGGTACTAGTTCAAATATATCATTTACTGTACATTCTAATTTTCTAGCAATCTGCAAAGCGGCTATTAAGCTGGGTTGTCGGGTCTGCTTCTCATAATTACAATAGGTTGAATAAGCAACCTCCAAGTATTCCGCAAATTCCTTTTGATTCATTTCTTTCGTATATCGTAATGACTTTAACTTATTTTTTAACTTCACACTATCACCTCTATACCTGATTATTCACTATAGTTAGTCCTTTTCCTGCTAGTTCGTTTATTAGTTCGTTGATTTATTCTTCAATAGTTCGCCTTAGTAACGAACAAAGAATGTCTTATGATGCTAATAAAATCTAGGATTCAACTATAGGAATAAAGAGTATTACTCTGCTAGAATAGCAAAAGGGATCGGGACATGCCTACGATAGTGAGCTCCCCCTCCCTAAAATACGAAATAAGGGCGACCAAATGGTCACCCTTATTTTAATTCGCCCAGTCCATTAATTGTCCTTTGAGTGTAATCACTAACTCACTTCCGTCTTCATCTCCACATATTGGCTGGGACGCTTTGCCATACATTCTGTCTATAAGTACCTCACTAGCCCTGATACGATCAGCTACTCTTGCCTTGGGCTCTTTCCCTTCTACTACAAGGGCTAAGTAAGCCAGGGCTGAAGCAGAGTAAGTTTTAAGGCTTTGACGAAGTTCTTCATTGATCTTTGGTCTCCCACCAGGATTTCCACTGACACCTTTAGTAAAGCCATGGTTAGGGTTCATATTAGCCAACTAAATCCCCCCTGCTTTATTGTATGTATATTGTTCTGAGAAAGATTATCAACTAAATTATATCTTATTACGAGGCTTATTGCAATGTAGTAAATAACAGAGTTCTTCATTTTCTTTTTCAATCTCCGCAAGTCGCCGTAACCGGTGTTTTAGATGGTCTATCTCATCTTGTTTATTCATCGATGTCTCTATCCAGTACTCTAGCGCAGGTTTCCCATTAATAAGAAGTTCAATCTCAGCAACGCTAGGCACACTATTCTTCATAATTGGTAGGAATAAACGTTGGCTATTACTATTCTTTTCTAAACAAACCTCATAGCCTGCCTCTACAAGAGAAGCCACTTCTCTAGGAGTAATACCACCACATCCGCTATCATTATAACAAATCAATTGCCAATTATCGTCGCTTGCATCACTGCACATCTCTAAATCAGCTATATGATTTCTTTGGTATTTTTTCATTTTTATACCTCCTGAGTTTGTTTTATATCTTTTCAATAATATTGATAATACTAACCAGCATTTTTTCTATTAACAAAACTTGTTCTCTTAGCAAGCATATTTTAGAATTTTAGGTACTTAACCATAATATCTATTATTAACTATACCTTGTACTATTCAGTTTTGTATTAAGGATGTCAGGAAAACCAGTGTTTTTTAACTTATTTCTAAAAATAAGTAATAGTGTAACTGCATGCTCTATAAAGAAAATAATAAGTACAAAAACACTGGCAAGGCTGACAAATTAGATTATGATTCAGAGCATCCTAATATTTCTTTATCGGTTTATCGTAATGACAATCTTCATAATATTGCTTTTCGGCCTGCTCACATCTATCATCGTTTACGTCATATTGGTCTTCTTCAATAAAAGCACTAAAGCGTTGAGGAGTGATAACAGGGGCAACTTCTGGCGATGGAATAATGGGCACCTGATCAGCCTCCTCACCATCTGACTCCAGATATGGGTCCAAATTATCATCCTCTTGATTCTTATATAGATCAAATTTAACGCCAATAAAACAATGCCTACCACGGAAACGCCCTTCCGTCACTGTTGGATTCCCTTCAAGTATCTTTTTATAAAAATTAACATTCGACAATCCTCGTAAACCTGAAGAATCGCACCACTCTATATATCTTTCATATAACAATTGTTTACTAATACGTGATCTCCCTCCTGCAATACAGCACTCCTTAAAGAACCTTTGCGCGTTGTTGTTATCAAGTTGATAGGCCTCTAACTCATTAGCTACACTTACTGGAATGGGAAATTCATTATTCTGAAATAGTAGTCGCAATCCCCGAAGGCCCCTATTTAGCAACCCTGATAATTCATCCTGGGTAGTTAATTTTTCTATCAAGTGGGGATCTTTTTTCGTCGCCTTTCCAATAAAAGATTTTCTAAATGGTATTATTAGTAATCTTCGAAAAAAAGCTACACTGTTGTCAAGTACGCGTGGCAATTGATTTGCAGAGAATATACCTCTTGCTGTATTCACAAAAGTAAAGGGAGGCTGATTTTTTCGTTCTGCGCTCATATCATCACCACTAACTAGCATCTTAAAATTAGAGGAATCTTTCAACGCTTCTGGGCTTAAATCAGCAAATAAATTAGCAAGTTTTCCAGCGAGTTCAGCGGATCGAAATCGGTTATTTGTTAGCATTTGTAGCGATTCATTCGAAATATTTTCTTTTCCTATTAATGCAGTAAGAAGTTTAAGCAACGTACTTTTACCATTGGCACCCGCACCTGTAAGCAAAAATGCTTTCTCGTATCTTATATCCGGTATCAACAAATACCCCATGATCTGGTCAATTAAATCCTGGCAATCAGCTGGTAATACCTCTTTCAAAAATTTATCAATTTTAGGGCATTTTGCATTAGAATCATATATAACTGGGATTCTTATGCTACTCTTATGATCTGGAGTATGAGGTGATATACTAATATTTTCGCCTGACCACTCAAGTAAGCCATTCTGAAGATTGATGATATTAATATTTTTATCAAGCACTGCTTCTGTGCTGTACAATTTGGTTTGTATATACTTAATTACTTCTATTCCAATTCTATCCATGTATTTGCTTTTGAGCAGTTCTTGCGCCCTTCGTTTGATAAGCACCTCACTTTCGGGTTTATACACACCATCCTGGTAGATATAAACCTGACCATGGTGAAAGGTAAAATATTCTAATCGCAATATACATTCTGCTAAAATAGCTGGATTTACTTTATTCTCAATCAACCATGGTGTATTTTTTACATCATACTGAGCCGCATACCGTGATACACTATGCGCAATCGTTACAACTTCATCATCTGGTAAGGGTGGCATGCAAGATATTTTATTTTCTTCTCGCAGTCCAGCTAATATTGCATTTTCACTCATCCCCCTAGACCGCATTGATCCTGCAAGTGAGGTTAAAGAATTATTACGACTACCTATACCAAATCCTCCTTGACTGCTTACTACAATTTTAGCAGAAGGTTGTGTTACTAACTTAAGTAGCCAGTCAGGTGCATCTGCAACAGCTATATCCCATGGTGAATGCCCTTCTACCCAGGAATAAGGCAACGTAGTAACTGGATGTATGCTTGGGCTTGCAACTATTTGACCGTTATCTGCTTTTATATCAATTCCAGGAGCAAGTATACTAGCGCTATTACTCATACTACATCCAGGATGATTAAATACTATATGCTTACCACCACCGCCTGTATTTGCTATTACTGTTAAAGGAAGTGGACCTTGCGCAGTTTCTAATGACTCTAATGACTCTAATCCCCCGTGGTTTCGATCTATATCTAATACAAATATTCCACTTTTTTTCCCAGTAACGATTCCAATATTGCACGCCTGATATTGTCTCGTAAACCAACTTTTGATAATTTCTTTATCAGTAGTTGCCTTATTAGGCCAGTCTTTTAGTAATGGTCTTTTACCATCCAGTGGATGAATATACCACCCAAGATCGGCATATTTTAAGGCCAATTCTAACAAATTATTAATTTTGCTTTTTATATTCATAATTGAGTCCTCCAATATTTATCTTAATACTCCCAATTGGGCTTTGCTGCTTTGTACATTGTGATATTTATGTCTTTCATGCAGATTACTTATCCTATTATTTTAAAAAACAATGTACACTTGCAAATAAACTAGCAGGTATATCTTTCCATGGCCATATAGCTGGTTATGGTGGATCAGATTTATCAAACACCTTTTCACCATAACTATCTTTTTCTATTACTTTTGCAAACTTGCACGACACCTCAAATATGCTTTTTCTCATTATAATCCTCCTCTCACAACTTGTACCGTTCTTAAAAACGTTGCTGTGTGTTTTTTTTTTGACGTTTACATGGTTCTTGATTGCAGTATATAATAAATCTAAAGCGGAATAAATGCTACCATACATTTACGACCATACCAATAAAAAGGAGTTGATTTTCATGCAATTTCACGCGGGTTTTCAGCCTACAAAATTATCGATCCAGACTGAATATAAAAGTCTTGCACCTTATCTTAAAACAGAAGCACATGAAGCCTTTTCACAATCATGGCACTCGTTCTTTTGGTTAAACCAGGATTTTGATCTTGGTTCTATAAAAACTACAGCTATCACTAAAGAAAACACTTTTGGAGACTGCGACAGTAAAGGAAATCCTACATGGAAAACTAGAAGTGTACATAAAACTTTGGCAGTACAGCAAATAATCGGAAAGCTAATCAGCCAATACATCCCCAAACAGGGACAACGTGCTGAGATATCAGACTTTACTTTAATGGAGCAGTATTGGGAGGAATATGGTCCGCTTTTTACTGTTCCAGAAAATAACAACAATCAGAGTATGGAAAATGAAATACGCCATCGCATGGCCATTAAACGTTTTCTTGGTACATGTTATAGTACTGCTTTAATTTTAAGTTTTTGGAATACTACTTCTAGTTTTAAAAAACTAAATGCTACGCCTGCAACCACATCTGAGGATATTATGGATATTCTTTATACCCAAGAGTGGAAACTATTTGGACGCGGATATTATATCTGGCTAGAACTGTGGAAAGAAGACACGTTTTCTCCACATTGGCGAGGAGGACTCCACCCCTTCAAACCCATAAATCATGGTGATGAAACTTTTTTTCCACTTGCATTCACAGTGAACCGAAAGGATATTAAGCACTTAGTTGATAATCAAAAAGATCCTAAATGCGCGATTAAATGGTTGCAAGATAAATTTCTTTCCTGTATTTCACATGTACTAGAAAACACACCCGCTAGGATTAAACCGATTCAAGATAAAGGAAAAATCAATTTAGCATTCCAAATTGATGGCAACTTGATTTTTTTCCTAATAAAAGAAATCGAACGTTCAGGACGTCGCTGTCAGTATTCAAAATGCTCGGCCCCTTTAGAAAAAAACCAACGTTTTTATTGCTCAAAATCTTGTGGAGATAAGGCACGTAATCTAGCTAATCCACGAAAACAAGTAATTGAAAATATACGTAAACGTTTTAGGGATGGCGAGATAAAAGGAAACCTCAAATACAATGAAGGACAACACACTGACTTCAAAAATCTCATTAAGGAAGTCAACAGAAGATTTGATGAAGGCGAATCTGCTAAATACATTCTGGAATATGCAAGAGAAGCAATACATCAATTAAGGCAAAAAGCAAAAAGGGGCAGTTCCGAAAATTAATGAAATAATCCTACGTTATTTGGTGGGCATAAAGTATATCCTTCTAATCATATGAGAATATGCAAATATCAAATTAAAAACCAAGGATTGCTGAAATGCCACCCTTGGTTTTAGTTTATCTTTTTATTGTAAATTATTGTTCATATATATAGGTACTTCAATATTAATTCCTTTTTAGGGACTAAATTAATTCCAATTAGTATAATCATAATTCCATCATCTTCCATCACAGCATCATATACCACCTATTTCCAACCTCATACAACTTGGATCAGTGGTTACACCTATGGTAGAATTTAAGTAATCCTATATGCCTCCTAATTTAGGAGGATTCACATGGCAAAACGTTCAAAACATGAAGGTACTTATACTAAAAGAGATGATGGAAGGGTAATGGGGCGTATACAAATAGACGGTAAGCGATATACCGAATACGGAGATACACGTTCTGAAGCCAAACAAAAGATCGCTATGATTATTGAAAGGCATAAGGATGGGGCACAGATCAAACCCACTAGTTATACTGTTGAGCAGTGGTCTTCATTATGGCTAGATGATTATTTAAAACTGCAGGTACGTGCTAACTCATTCTTATGGAAAACAGGCATTGTGAAAAACCACATAATCCCTGAATTAGGCTCCATAGCCCTGCAAAAATTATCTTCAAAACATGTTCAGCAATTAATCCACAAAAAACTCGATAGCGGCCTCTCCGCCAGCACTGTTCAGAAGATACGCCATACCATCCATGCTATCGTCGAATATGCTGTTGAAATAGGGATATTAACTAAAAATTGTACCGATGTGGTTTCTGTAAAAAAAACTAGAAACCCTGAAGTCACCCCACTATTGCTTGAACAATTAAAAAAACTTCTCCATGAAGCAAAAGGTCACCCTTTATATCCTGCCCTTCTTATCTTATCAACCACTGGAATACGACGTTCCGAACTATGCGGTTTAAAATGGTCAGATATAAACTGGCAGCAAGGAACAGCTTACATCCAACGCGCTGTAGTCAAATTGGGGGGCTATGGTATTTTGATTAATGAAACCAAAAATCATTCCTCCAGAAGACTGATTCCACTATGTGCTGAGGTTTTGCATTACCTAAGGCAACACCATTTAAAGAACTTTGATACTGAGTATATATTTTCTCGTCCAGATGGACAACCGATATATCCTGAATGCATTTACGACTATGTAAAACGAATTGGTAAAAAGCTAGATATGCCACATATAACGGTACATTCGTTACGCCATACCACTGCTACACTACTTCTTGAAAGTGGAGAAAATCCAAAAATCGTTCAGGAATTATTGGGACATGCATCAATTAGTACTACTTTAGATATTTACAGCCATGTTATACCAGGACTTAAACAACAAGCCGTCAGCAAACTAACTGAGCTAATAAATAAAGATGGTGTCAAAAATGGTGTCAAATCCTAATTTCACCCCTCGTTTTAACACTGCAAACAACAAAAAGACCTACAAGCAAAATGCTTATAAGTCTTATCATAATTGAATTGGTGCGGTAGAATGGATTTGAACCATCACGAAGTTGCCCCCGCCAGCCCCTCAAGCTGGTGCGTCTGCCGTTCCGCCACTACCGCAAATGAAATATGCCGAGCATATTTGTTTAACAAGATAAGCCATTCTAAAGTTGGTGCGGTCGAGAGGACTTGAACCTCCACGAAGTCTCCCTCACTAGAACCTGAATCTAGCGCGTCTGCCGTTCCGCCACGACCGCGTAGCAAGACACTTTAAGCTAACTTTATATGGTTTTAACTTGCCGACAAATACTATTATACCTCTTCATAATAAAATGGTCAACAAGATAAATAAACTTTTTCCTATTTTGGTTTCAAAACTACATTTTTATTGTAAATTCATATCTTTTTCTATCTTCTATTTTGCTGTGAACCCCCACTGCCAAGCATTCCATAAGCTACCTGATGGGGTTGGATTCGCATGATAATTAACAACCGTATTTTTTACTACATCAATATTGTTCCTAAAATAGAGTGGTATAATCGGACATTCCTGTAAAATCAAATCCTGAATGCGAAAATATACTTGTTTGCGTTTTTCTATATCCGCTGTATAAATTCCTTGTTCTGTTAAGGAATCAATTTCTGCATTTCGCCAGCCAGGGTAATTTTGACCTTCATACTGATTCTTTACACTAGGAATCGATTTAGAGTTCCACAAGTTAAAATTATTAGGATCAACACCAGCAACCCATGCATACATGGCCGTTTCGAATCGGTGATTTTTTAAAAGGTCACCAAAGAACACCTTTCCATCCACCATTTTCACATCTACCTGAATACCTACTTCTTTTAGCTGGTTAGATATGGCTTGCGCCACCGCTTCCCTTGTTTTACTTCCGGTTGGTACGCTGAGTGAAAATGATAGTTTACGTCCATCTTTAGCAAAGATTCCATCAGTCCCCTCTTTCCATCCGGCCTGATATAAAAGATCACGAGCTGCGCCAGTATCTCGTACAACCTGCTTTGCTGCTGGATTATACCCCCAAGACAAAGGAGATTGATCACCTACGGCTGGACTCGCTGATTTTTTTAATACATTCACAATCAGGGCCTGCTTGTCTATTCCTAAGGCAATGGCTTGCCGTACCTTTACATCTTGGAATAAGGTATTATCCAAATTAAAATCAAAATGTTCCCAAATCATGTTGGGCGTATTAATTACCTGCATACCCCCAATACCTTTTACTTGATCAATTTGAGAAAAAGGTATATTGGTGACAATATCTAATGCACCAGCCTTTAATTGAGTCAACATAATATTATTATCAGGTATTACTTTATAAAGAATAGTATCAAGATTAGGCTTGCCACGGTAATAGGCTGTATTAGCCTCTAGTACAACTGCTTCGGCCAAACGCCATTCTTTCAGTTTAAAAGATCCTGTGCCAATTGGCGCTCTGTTAAAGGAAGACTTATTGATATCCTCAAATTCTAATATATGTTTCGGCAAAATACTGGTAAATAAGGTTAAATGGGGTGCATAATATTCTTTAAAGCGTACAATCACGGTATAGCTATCAGGAGTATCGATTGCAGCAATCTTATTATATCCATCTCTAGAAATTACACTCACTTTTGGATTCATGATAGTTTGCCAAGTGAACTTAACATCCTCTGCAGTAAAGGCTTTACCATCATGCCAGGTTACACCAGGACGCAGTTTATATCTTACAGTTAAGCCATCCTGACTCACTCCACCATTTTGCAAGGTAGGAACTTCAAGAGCTAGATCTGGCAGCCATTCCCCTTTATCATTAGTTACTAGCAACCCACTAAAGATTAAACTACTAACTTCTGCAGTTGCTAAGAGGTCTGATAATAATGGATTTAATGTGTTAGGCTCTTGCAGACTACCATACACTAATTGCCCACCTGGCTTGATCTCATTTTTTTGGGGAATTGGCAAAGACTTGGAACTACAACCACTTATCAACATGATAATCATCATCAAATACAATATAATACCACGTTCACGGCCAAACATCATTACAGTTCTTCTTGGAAGAGATCCGTTACCTGCTTCATGTTTTACTGACATTGGTTTCTCATATCGCAAAACTACCGCTCCCTTATCTGCTATATAATTCTTGATAACGTTTTTTACTAGATAAAACTCTCTCTACATATTTCTTAGTTTCGCCAAAGGGAATTTGCTCAGCATCATTAAAAGACATGGTCCATCCATACTGCTCCATCCACTGTTTCACATTACCTCTACCCCCATTATAAGCAGCTAGCATTAGAACTTCATTACCCTTAAACTCTTTTTTTAGCGACACTAAATACCAAGTTCCCATGCTAATGCTCGTTTCAGGATTTTCTAATTGATCGATTCCAAAATTACCTCTTTCCATTTGCTCAGCAACCCATTTTGCAGTTTCAGGCATCATCTGCATCAATCCTAAAGCACCCTTAGGAGACATCGCTCGGGAATCAAACTTACTTTCCGTTCGTATCACGCCAGCAATAAGAAAAGGATCAATTTCCCTTTCTAAGGCATAACGATACACAATATCCTGATAAGGAAAGGGATATACATATTTTTTTTGAAACCAATCTGTATTGTATACTCCATATCCGATAATTACTAATATTAATATATTCCTCACCAGGACTTTCATCCAGGTTAAATTCCGCAAAACAAATCACTCCGTTGTTATATTAGTAGGTATCATCCTACAAAATTCTACTCAAAATACGAAGAAAGTAGAACAACTAAACTGTCTCTACCCTAAAATATTCAATTTTCCACATACATTGTGCCACGCGCTTATTACTTGCTGTTTCGTATTTTCTAAATCCAAGGTATTATCAATCACCACATGAGATCTCTTAGCCTTCTCAGTTATATTGAGTTGGGCATTAATTCGATCCATGGCCTCTTTAGTAGTGAACCCGTTGCGTGAGATTAGCCTAGAAATCTGCACTTCTGACTCAACATAAACCACCCAAATTTCATCAACCCTATGCTGCCAACCTGCTTCAAATAGCAATGGTACATCTATAACAACTATCTGATAACCAAGTTGCTCCGCTTTCTTAATGTTATGATCTACTTGCATGTCAATATAGGGATGGGTAATCTTTTCTAATTGAGATCGTTCTTCCGGATTTTGAAATATGATATCTCCCAAAAATTTTCGATTCAAATTTCCATCCGATAGCATGACCTCATTTCCAAAATGATCAACAATGGCAAGCAAGGCAGGTTGTCCTGGCATAACAACAGCGTGAGCTATTTTATCTGTATCAATTATATAAGCTCCCAATTTTGTCAGCATGGCACTTACTGTACTTTTACCACTTGCAATCCCGCCTGTCAGGCCAATAATGTACATGAGATGTTCCTCCCCCTACTTTACCTTTGGCACTTTGGACAAAAATGAGTTCCACGCCCGGATACTTCTTTCCATACGATGGATGTACCACAAGAATGGCAAGGCTGAGCCTTGCGGCCATATACTTTCAGATGATGCTGATGACTACCACTTTTACCATCCCCATCACGGTAATCACGAAAAGTTGTACCACCATGCTCTATACCATCTGCTATAACTTTATTAATAGCGTGGTATAATTTTTCATTTTCATTTTCATCTAAGCTGCTGGCAATACGCTCTGGATGAATACCTGCAATAGCCATACTTTCATCCACATAAATATTACCTAACCCACCTATGTATTTTTGGTTTAACAATACTGCTTTAATTTTGCCATGATGTTTTTTTAACATCTCGCTTAAATACAGCAATGAAAATTCAGAAGTTAGGGGTTCTGGTCCCATGGTATCAAGTCCCGTGATACGCCACAATTCATCAACGGACATTAGATATAAGGTTCCTAATGTACGGGTATCTGCATATACCAATAAATCCCCATTATCTAATTTAAATATAATACGAGTAAATTTATCTTTTTCCATGCCACATGTGACATACTGTAATCGCCCCGTCATGCGAAGATGTATGACCAAGACTTGACTATCATCTAAATGAAATAATAGATATTTACCTCGTCTGGCTACAGTTACAATTTTTCGGTTTGTCAATACAGCTTGAAATTCAGCAGCCGAAGGCCATTTCACCAATCGCGCCAACAAAAACTCAACTTCTATAATTTTGCGTCCTGATATTTTATCGACAAGACTGCGTCGAATGATTTCAACTTCTGGCATCTCTGGCATACTAGACCTCCTGGTTCATGTTATCCTACTATTTTGCATCTGCCCAATTTTTTCCTACATTTACATCTACCTCTAGTGGCACTTTTAAGGAAACACTTTGCTCCATTGCTTCCTTAACGATTTTAGCAACTTGCTCCACTTCACTAGCAGGTACTTCCAATACCAACTCATCATGAACTTGTAATAAAATACGGCTCTGCAATTCTTCTCTTTGCAACGCATTGTGTACATCAACCATGGCTTTTTTTATAATATCTGCTGCCGTCCCCTGAATCGGAGTATTCATGGCAGTTCGCTCGGCGAATGAGCGCTGGTTAAAATTCTTGCTATTGATGTCAGGCAAATAGCGGCGCCGTCCTAACAAGGTGGTAACATACCCTTGTTGGTGGGCCGCACTAACCATTTTATCCATAAAAGTTTTTACCCCATGATATTTGGTGAAATAATTTTCAATATATTGACTTGCCTCTTTACGGCTGACACCCGTGTCTCTTGATAAACCATAATCGCTGATACCATAGACAATACCAAAGTTTACCGCTTTTGCTCTTGAGCGTAATTCTGAGGTAACTTCTGACATAGGCACTTCAAATACTTCTGCTGCAGTACGAGTATGTACGTCTTGTTTCTGAGCAAAGGCCTCAATGAGATTATCATCATCTGACATATCAGCCAATACTCTAAGTTCAATTTGAGAATAATCAGCAGACATGAGGTAATCGTATCCCTCGCCAGGCACAAACAACTCTCGAATCTTCTTCCCTACTT
This sequence comes from uncultured Pelosinus sp., assembly GCA_963526645.1. Lineage (GTDB taxonomy): Bacteria > Bacillota > Negativicutes > DSM-13327 > DSM-13327 > Pelosinus. Next base: position 78,790 of record CAUROG010000011.1, read on the forward strand.
CTGTGCGAATCGGTATATTTTGCAGATTAGGCTCTGAACTGCTGAGCCTGCCAGTAGCAGTTACCATTTGATTAAACGTAGTATGTATACGCCCTGTATTTGGGGAAATCAAATCAATCATTCCGTCCAAATAAGTTGACTTTAATTTAGCCAGCATCCGATATTCTAAAATCATGTCAACAATAGCATGCTGACCTGCTAATTTTTCCAATACCTCTGCGTCAGTAGAATATCCTGTTTTTGTTTTTTTAATTATAGGCAGATTCAGTTTCTCAAATAAAATTACTCCTAGTTGTTTTGGAGAATTCACATTAAAGATTTCCCCTGCACATTCATGAATGTGGGCAAGCAATAACTCAATTTTAACTCCCATTTCAACAGACATGACTTGTAAATATTCACGGTCTACCTTAATTCCATTACTCTCTACTATAGATAGAACTTCAACCAAAGGAAGTTCTATCTCATCAAATAAGTGCATGAGCTCATTATCGATTAAGCCTTGTTTCAAAATAGGATATATTTCATGAATAACTTCAACTCCCCATACTGCAAAAATGGGTTCATGGGACATTTTACTCCATTGGATATTACTAGCTTTCCCAAGATACTTCTCTTTCAGTATAGCAAGGGAATAATTACTAGCAATCGGGTCCAAAAGATATGCTGCCAGCACAGTATCAAATACAAGACCGCCTAAGGCTGTGCCCATCTTAACACATGCATTGTACATTTTTTTAGCGTCATGAGTTACTTTCATTACAGATGCATCCGCAAATAAGGCCAGCATTTCTTGCCACCCTTCAGCTTCAGCTGGTACATATACGACTTTACCTTCAGCAATGACAGATACCCCATCCATATAAATAGAAGGTAAGGCCCCTGTAATGATTGGATAAAATTCCAAAACGCCAGCTTGTCTTACCGTAGCAATAAGATTAGTAATTTCAGTAGAATCCGTTACTATATCAATCGTTGGTGGAGTTTCCACCTCAACTACCCTTTCTTGCTCATTTCCAGGAAATATACTTTCTACTCTTGCCAATAAACTTTTAAATTCAAATGTAGCAAACAATTCTTTTATTTTATCAATATCGGGATGGATTTCAAACTCTTCATTTGAAAATTCTAGAGACATATCGCATTTAATCGTCGCTAATTGTTTTGATAACAAGGCGATCTCCTTGTTGTTGCGCAAATTTTCTTGGAGTTTTTTACCTGAGATATTCTCAACGTTATCAAGAACATTCTCAATGGAACCAAATTCAGCAATTAATTTTATTGCCGTTTTTTCACCAATTCCAGGAACCCCAGGAATATTGTCAGAAGCATCCCCCATAAGACCCTTAAGATCAATTTGCTGCTGAGGAGTCACACTATATTTAGCTAAAAAAGCATCTTTATCAAATATTTCAGTATCTGTTATACCTTTTTTGGTCAACATCACTTTAGTATGAGGGCTAATTAATTGCAAAGCATCGCGATCACCAGTAACAATGATCACATTGTGTCCTGCTTGTCCTGCTTTAGACGCTAAGGTACCAATAATATCATCGGCTTCATATCCAGCTTCTTCTATCATTCTGATACCTAAGGCCGCTAATAAATCCTTCGTAAGAGGAAACTGTTCTGACAACTCTCTCGGCGTAGGTTTACGATGTGCTTTATATTCAGCATATGCATCATTCCGAAATGTAATTTTTCCTTTATCAAAAGCTACAACCATAAAATCTGGTTTGAGTTCGACTAATAATTTTACCAACATGGTTGTAAAGCCATATACTGCATTGGTATATTGTCCGCTTGCTGTAGTTAATAGAGGCAAAGCGTAAAACGCCCTATGCACTAAACTACTTCCATCAATAATAATAAATTTTCCAGGCATATGCTTACCACCTTAAATTAATAAATTTCAACTTTATATAGTTTGCTAAACAATTGCAGAATTCCTTTATATTCTTCAGAAAATTATTTTCTATTTAAAAGATACTGGAGCGGAAGGAAATTTACGCGTTCCTTTCTATTCCAGTATCTTTCTTCTATCTTACGCCAAATAAACTACTTCTATTTATCACGGCGAATAAACTATTCAATTTTATTTAGTATAATCATTATTCAGCTCCAGATCCTCATTTTCTTGATAAACTTGCTTTAGGTTAAATAACTTCTGAACAGTTTCCACTTTACTATAGATAATATCACCTTTTATCAAACCTGGATATGCAATATTATCTTTCCAAATTAATTGCTTCTCTTCATCCCAAAGAAAATTACTTTTACATGCTGTTGCGGCAGCCCAGACTGGTACAAAAGTATTCTTGCCAATCACTATTGCCTTTTGGCTCAACAAGGTATCATTTATTTTTATATTCAAGAGTTTGGCGAATTCCACTTGCTTGCCAATTTCTTCCCTAAGGATCGGCAACAAAAAATCTTCACTTACAAATCTTCTATATCCATATTCATCCAATTTATTATATACGTCAGCTAGAGTAATCGTTTTATATCCATAAACGTCAGGATAAATTCCTATGGACGCCTGGCCTTTCTTGTCAATGTCTATTTTAACACGATCATACGTTATGGTTATCGGAGTACCAAGTATTACAATTTCAAATAGTTCCTCCGCATCCTCTTCTCGCATTCGTACACAACCATTAGAAACGGCCATGCCAATTGTCCAAGGGGCATTTGTTCCATGGATGCCATACAAAGGAAGAAACTCCATCCAACGATATCCCAAGGGATTGTCCGGTCCAGATAATACAACATAATCACGTCCAGGCGGAATCCAGGTAGGATTACGTTCCTTATTTACAATATAAAAACTTCCTATAGGCGTTGGGGTAGAGGACTTACCAATTGCTACTGAATATTCCTTGCTAATAGTATTACCATAATATAATTGTAAGGTGCGACTAGGCAAATTAATAACAACCTTAGGTGAATCACTTTGCTGTGTAGCAGCAGCTACAGGTGTCATGATTAAAAATAATAACAGGAACATACATACCATGGTCTTAAAAAAATAAAACACAGACATCCCTTCTTTGTCTAAAATTAAAGAACAATAAACATATATGAAGGATGTTCTGTGTATATGACCGATATATTAATTTCCATCTTTAAAACGGATAAATAATACTCTACTGCAAATTTAAGATTTGTTGATGTACGATTGCTAAGCGGTTGGTACAATCATCAACAATCGGCAAATAAATATGTACTCTTGTACCACCTTTTTCACCCACACTAATATTAACAAATCCGCCATGTTCTGCAATAATACGATTGGCAATCGGCAGTCCTAATCCTACCCGATCCAGTTTGGTAGTATAAAAAGGTTCGAAGATGCGAGATAATATTTCGGGCGTTATCCCTGCCCCTGTATCATTTATTGCGAGTACCAGCATACTGAGTTCTGCATTCATCCAAGATTTTATACTCAGTACCCCTTCTCCATCCATAGATTCTATAGCATTTTGCATAATATTCATAACAGCTTGTTTTACCAAATTGTTATCTGCAGTAATGGCAGGAAGATTCTTAGACAACTCCTTACTTATATTAATTTTCTCTCCACCGATATCTTTAAAACTTAACAGCAATGCTTCTTCCAGTAAGCGATTCAGATCAACGCCTGGTTTTTTTTGCACAGGCGGTTTTGCAAATAAAATTAATTCTTTCACTACATCATTAATATAAGAAACTTCACCGAGTAAGGTCTCTAATACATCACGACGCACAGTATATTTATCATCATCAATGCGTCCTAACATAACCTGGAGATAACCACTAATCGTAGTCAAGGGAGTTCTTACATGATGCGCCACACCAGCCGCCAATTCTCCTAATGACACGAGCATTTGAGTAGTCTGTATTTGTTTTATGGCGGCTCTCACTGCGGATACATCTTGTAAAACAACGATCATACCATTGAATTCACCTGAGGAATCTACCAGTTTCAATGCATCTACATGAAGATAAATAACCTGATCATTGAATTTTAAGCTAATATTTGCAGTCTTAATATCCTCGTATTCTGAAACATTAAAGATCTTTAAAAATTGTTCACCATATTTTCGAAAAATAACCTCCGCTCTTTTTCCGATTACAGCAGAACGATCAATGGCCCCTATTCGTTCAGCCTCCCGATTAAGACTTTTTATCCGCATTTCACTATCAAGATGTATAATCCCATTTGTCGTCGACTCAAAATATTCCTTATACTCATCTTCTCTAACTAAGTTTACTAATCTATTTTGAGAAGTTGCTGCTATATACACGTTTCGCCATCTCCCTTTCCTTTCTATTTATTAAAGTGATACATAATATTCTTGTAAATAATTGTAAGTCCTGCTAAATTAGACTAAGTTCTTTTCGTAAAATTACGACATATTTTTAAGCAATATAGGCACTTGTTGTCGAATATTATTATTCCAAAATTTACCGCGTTGATTTAGCAAGCTTCTTCCCGATTCTCATCCTTGCTTTATTCGACATAATAGCATTAAATAAAAATAAAATATTTAACAATTAAATATTTTATTTACCATATTATTACATTTTTAATATGTTTTACCATATTATTACACTTTTATTATATTTTATATCCTAAAGGAGACAAATTTTCATCGTGCTTAACCACTCTTAACTCCCATCTGCAGACGATGAAAGTTTTAGAGCGACTTACTAATCATATAACTATAAAAGGGATGGCGCAAAAGCCATCCCTACCATACACAAATTGATCACATATAATCTTTTTAAAATTACTCACCAAGATACTTTTGATGGAAATATCCGGGGTCAACTGTTTTAGGTACCACAGCATGAAAACGCAGCCATTCATTTCCCTGTTCTTGTTTCGCTAGTAAATAACTTTTTACAGGAAAATCATTATCATCAACATTTAAAAGAATATTCTGCTCTGCTGCAAACTCCAGATCGCCTTGGGAATTTCGATCAGTGTAAAAATACTGATCAACGAATTGCAATGCACCTTCATTGTCATACCCTACATCAAAATAAATAGACTCACAGTCAATTATGAATTCATACTCTCCTTCGTCACTAACTGTTTTGCTATTCAATAAAACCTTTTTTACAGGTAAACGCCCCATTTTTGTCGCCATAGTAACGTCCTCCTCATACTCCATATATAATACAATTATTCCCTGCAGACAAATAATTATACTGATGTAAGCCGATAATGGTTGGGTTATTTCTATTTTTTATCTTTTCCCTTGACAAAATTATTCATATCATGTTAGAATATCAATTGTCTGGTGAGCAAGAACTTGACACCAAACAACTTAGCACGTGCCGAAGTGGCGGAATTGGCAGACGCACCTGACTCAAAATCAGACGTGTACTCCACGTGCCGGTTCGAGTCCGGCCTTCGGCACCAGTATTTTATAAGACTTTGCATTTATGCTAAGTCTTTTTTGTTATGCTATAAAATATATGTTCTCGCTATGTTCCGAGGCATTTTTTCTTATTATGATTAAAACATCTACATTTATTTCACCTGCAACTTGACAATAACTGCCTGTTATGTTATCATAATATTCGTTGGGCAGTCGCTCAACCTCTTATGTGCCGAAGTGGCGGAATTGGCAGACGCACCTGACTCAAAATCAGACGTGTACTCCACGTGCCGGTTCGAGTCCGGCCTTCGGCACCAGTATTGTACAGCTCTCAATGATAATTGGGAGCTTTTTTTCTTGTTTGCAGGATTTTGAACAATGCTGTCTAATCCTAATACTATGAATACAATTAAAATTGATAACCATCAACTTACCTATACGGTTTCTTATCAAAGAAACCGTAAGTCCATACAATTAAAAATCACTTCTCCCAGCCATCTAAACATTACCGCTCCCACCAAATTCTCTAAAGAAGGCATTGAAAAAATACTGTTTGAAAAGAGTAAATGGATTGTAAAACAAATAGCTAAATTAAAAGCTGCGGCAATCAATCCAATTAATAAATCCATTAGCCATGACGCTACAATACTTTTTCTTGGACAACCCCATACTCTTAAGTTTATTATCAAAGATACTAATAAACCTGCAGTTCATTTGGAAGGTAATCAAATTATTTTAACCCTCCCTCCTCTAGCAGCCAAGGACATAGCTACAATTCCACAAACACTTCTAAAACAATGGTATATTGACTGCGCTATAAAAGATCTATCATCCAAAACATCATTATGGGCATCTACAATTGGAGTACACCCAAAGCGCATTACCATCAAAGAACAAAAAACGCGCTGGGGCAGTTGTTCCTCTAGAGGTAATATTAATTATAATTGGCGAATCATCATGGCGCCGCCAGAAGTAATTGATTATTTAGTCATTCATGAACTTTGCCATTTGCGTATACCGAATCATTCTCAAACCTTTTGGCAAGAAGTAGAAAAATTCTCACCTCAGTTCAAAAAACATCGCATATGGTTGCGCACAAACGGAATGATTCTTATGGACATCCTCCAACATAAATAACCTTATTAAAAAAACGTTTGAGATTGTTGTTCACAACAACCTCAAACGTTTTTTGATAATTCCAGCAAGAACACCACCGATGATTCCAGTTATAAATTGCGGCCAACTCATAACAAACAATAAACTTGTCGCAATTTTTATAGGAATTGCTATAAGCGTCAAGAGCCAACTAAATGCAGCATACAAAAAGATAGTTTTACTTGCAGCAGCAATACCAATATTCACCCAATATTTCCAATGTCTTCCCATTAAGAATATCCCTATAAATATAGCATTTCCCAATGCAACAGGTATGATAAAAATAGGAAGAGGTAATACTTGCTGAAAGTATGCCACGATAGGCACTAAGAATACAATCATCAAAGCAGGTCCTAACCCTACTATCTCAGCAGCAAGTAAAAAGCAAGTATTCATTAAGCTTCCGATTAGAAATGTAGATACGAAGGGTGGAATGGGAAGTAATAAGCGTATGGACTGAAACACCAAAGCAAGGGCCAGCAATAACGCTGCACGAGTTATTGTGGCAACCTTTGAATTAGAACTCATAGAAAAAATTCTCAATTTACTTATGCCATTTGTGGCGAGTCGCGGGACGATTATTAGAACCCCTACCATTACGCCCAAACATCATCCATGCCAACAATGCTATTATAAGAATATTGCCAACAAGGCCACTAATAATCCCTAAGTCAGTCAGTATAGAAACAGCTGTTAGCCCGCCAAGGAATGACATACTTTGCTTCAAATCCACAAAAGGGTATTTTTTTAAAATCAAATAAGAAATACCAAGTATTGCCAAATCAATGCATACCCAGATAAATGGATTAAGAAATATATACTTTGCAACACTGCCACCGATCATTACCATAAAAATTCGCAACCAAATTTGATTCATTCTTTACCCTCCCTCAATGTACAGGTTTATCTTACATGTTCTACTCATCAAAGCAACCCAATACAGCAACCCTTACTTATCTATATTTTTACTATAAGTAATGGGCTATACATTTGTCAACTTTTTAAGAGAAATAAAATACTAGGTAATGCATTACACTTAGCTAATCTTTAAAAAACAAACCTCTATCTTACAACTTTTAAATATACATGTCCCTTTCTACTCAATGAAATAATCAGGCCAATGCCTGCAAAGCAAGCGCCAATGAGCAATGCAACATGATAAGCTGACAAAAATGCATTCATATATGCATCATTATTTAGAACTGCCATACCAGCCAATTCTTGCTGCCTCCTACTTTCAAAAACAGACACAGCTACCGCAGTACCGCTTACCATTCCCACATTACGCATTAAGGCACTTATGCCACTAGCCAGCCCTACTTTACTTGCAGGCACTGAACTCAATACGCTATTGTTATTAGGTGATTGAAACATACCATTGCCAATCCCCATTACTCCCTGTCCTATGGCAACCTGCCAAATAACAGATTGTGCATCTAATGTAGATAAATATAGTAACCCCAACATTAAAATACCCAGTCCACTACTGGTCAATACCACCGGGCTAATTCGCTCTGATAAATAACCACTAAGGGGTGCAACAACTGCCATCAGCAAGGGAAAGGGGGTAATTGCCAAACCAATCTCCGTTGGTGTCAACAACAATATGGAATGTAAATAAAATGGCATTAGCATATTATTAGAGAACATGGCCATGAATGAAAATAAACCTGATATATTGCCTGCTAAAAAAGGCCAGCGTTTAAATAATGACAAGTCAATCATGGGTTGTTTTACCCTACCTTCATGCCAAACAAAAATACTTAACAATGCTACGCTGGCTATAGCAAAAATGCTTGTAATAAAAGAACCCCAGCCCCATTCATGACCTTCACTCAACACCACTAGCAATCCCGTCATGCCTAAGGCAAATAAAGCGGCCCCCTTAAAATCAAAAGTTCCTGAAGCGCACTTCTTCTCCACAGGTAAAATATAGTATCCTAATATGCATGCCATTATTCCGATGGGTAAATTAATATAAAAAATCCATTGCCAATTAAAGAATCCTACTAAAATTCCACCTAAACTTGGTCCAGCCATAGCAGCTAAAGCCACAACCGTACCATTCATCCCCAGGACCCGCCCACGTTCTTTTCCTGGAAAGGTTATACTAATAATAGCGGGAGAATTGGACATAAGCATAGAAGCCCCACTGGCCTGCAGCACTCTAGAAGCGACTAAAAGCCAAATACCATTTGATAAGCTGCACAACAATGAGCCTATTGTGAAAATTGCAAAACCTAATAAATAAATTCTACGTCGACCATACATGTCACCAATCTTACCGAATAAGGGCAACAGGCTAGAAATAACCAGCAAATACGCCGTTACCACCCATTGTACTACTGTTAATTCTACGCCAAAGCTCCCAGCAATCAGCGGCAGGGCAACATTCACAATACTCGAATCCAATACTGCCATAAATGTCCCCATTACCGTTACGCTAAAAATCAGCCAACGATAATAGGGCAATTTCTTCAACTGCTCTTGCATCATTATCCTCCATAATCACTAAACTCTTGCTATAATACTATACACAAAAATAGCAAGGTTCATCCCCTGCTATTTTGCATATAATAATTTTCAAATAGGAAATCGTTTAGTTTCGTCCACATTCTTCATCAATTAATTTGGTATATGCTAGCTGCAATTTTCGAGTAATAGGGCCGACTGTTCCATCATGCACGGCTTTTCCATCAATAGAAGTAACAGGCATAACCTCAGTGCTAGTCCCTGATAAAAATGCTTCTGATGCTCCTTGTACAAAGGATACGTCAAAAGCCTTCTCCAGAATGGTCAAATCTAACTCTTTTGCTAATCGTTCTAAAATAATGGTTCTGGTTATACCTTTTAAAATTAAATTTGTTGCTGGATGAGTCCAAATAATCCCATCCTTTACTACAAAAAAGTTGCTGCTAGTACCTTCCGTAACATGTTCGCCCCTAATCATCACAGCTTCATAACAACCAGCTTCTTTTGCTTGTTGCTTACCTAACACATTGCTCAGTAAGTTCAAAGATTTAATGTCACAACGCAACCAACGTTCATCAGGTATCAGAATAATCTTTACGCCTTTTTCCCGCAATTCTTGATTAATGGGTCCACTAGGACGAATGGACATGGTCAAACATGGTACAACTTGTTCAGGAAAAGGATGTACGCGCGGTGCGGCTCCCCTTGTAATTTGCAAATAAATAGCACCTTCCCTAATACCACTTTCCTTTATCAAGGCTTCATGAAACTGAACTAATTCTTCGAAAGTATAGGTTGCCGGAATGCGAATCGCCCGTAGTGACTGATAGAGTCGGTCTAAATGAGGTCTTAAAGCAAAACATTTACCATTATATACTTTTGTAACTTCATAGACTCCATCGCCAAATTGATGCCCTCTGTCTTCCATAGTAATGACATTCTCATTTATTTCGATCAATCTGCCATTTATTAATCCTAGTTCTTTCATTGTACAATCCTCCTAAAATTTATATATGTATACAAGACTCCCCTATTCCTGCGTCCACTTTATAACATGAAAGCAGGAATATGATAGTTGCATTACGAATAAAGTATTTTCAAGTTTTTAATACCACTTTGTACCTACGATATTGGCTAAGCTGTACCATACTGCCATCTGCTGCTGGCAAGGAAAAATCCAGTGCTAGACTTTCAACGTTTACTTCACTCACAATATCCTCCTTTGGTAATAAAATATTTGAGTAGAAAGGAATTTCACTTATGTCTTCAAAAAAGATCATGGCTATCGAATATATTCGAGGTATATCTATGCTGGGAGTAATCGGTATTCATACCGGAGCTTACTCCCTAAGCAATCCCAAGGTAAATATTTATCTATTTGCTTTACTGGAAATCGTCACACGTTTCAGTGTACCTATTTTCTTCTTTGCTTCGGCTTTTGGTTTATTTATTACACAAGACCTTACGGCTAAATTCAACTATGGAGGTTTTCTCGCCAGACGTCTACGCACCGTTCTAGTACCTTATATAGTATGGTCAATCTTATACATGATTCATTATACCCTAGTGAGTGGTGACACCATGATATGGCATCCTCCCCTCCTTTATGAATATGCTTTATTCGGCCTTGCTTCTTATCAACTCTACTTTCTGGTCATTTTATTATGGTTTTATGCTCTCATGCCTTTATGGCGTTTTTGGGTTTCCCACATAATAAAGCATCCTGTCCGTAATTTAGGCATTATATTATTACTGCAAATACTCTTTAACTATTATTCCAGTTATATGCTACATGCAGATTTTTCAAACCATTATGTAAATAAATTAATCTATCATCGTCTAAGCTATTGGATATTACATTATTTGTTTATCTTTTTATTAGGAGCTGTATGTGCAGTAAAATATGCAAGATTTAAAGAAATGATCCAAAATCATCAAACCTCTATAACAACCTTTTTTTATCTTACCCTGCTAGGAATTCTCTCTTATTATTATTATCTGCTATCTGCTCTTCATTACACACCAGAAGCTGCTGTCAATACGGCTCATCAGCTTAGCCCTATTGGCATATTATATACTTTGTCCAGCACACTATTTTTGTTTATGGTCTTCAGCAAAGAAAATTTGCCCCAAGGAATCAAGGTGATTCTTTCCAAGTTTGGTGAAAATTCTTATGCAGTGTATCTGGTCCACCCTCTAGTAATGTATTATCTGACCAATTACTTAGCTGGACAAAACTTACTGATGACTGCCTTCGTCACTATTGCCTTTTATATAGCAACAACCAGCATCAGCTTAGCCTTTTCCCTTATTATAAAGAAACTCAGCCAATTTATCCCCATTATCAGTGTATTACTAACTGGCAGCAAATTGCCGAAACCAAAATCCGGTGTATAATCAATACCCGGATTTTTTTCTATTTATATTTTAAATCGTTCTCTTTCACTATCCGTAAATAATATAGGTTCTGTAAGATCATTACTATGAGGCAAATTTTTCTTGACTTGCCGCTTATCCTTTAACCAAAAAAGTAATAACATCTGACAATATTTTTTTATGGATTTTTTATGATTTCCAGCTATATCCGGATGTTCTACCCAACACTTAAAAACATCTACAATTGATTGTCCCGAAGAACCAATTAAATCTTGTTTAGCAGCAAAGGAAATAATGATAAGGGATTCTCTAACCACTGTGAACAACATCTTTTGTTTATATTCATCGATACACTGGACAAATCTTAACTCGGACCATAATAAATTTCGTCCTACTTCCAGCATAGGATGAAAGACCATAAAGGCACCCACAATACCATGGCGAGAAACTGTTAATTTTGTTACCCTTCCCGCAATAGCTACTACCCTTGCCCATTTTTTATGATCCTTTTGTGAACTGGCTAACCTAAATAAAAAGCTTATAATCTTTCCAGCTAATAAATTATTAGGATTTAAACAAGCGGATGCCGCAAGATTTCCCCATTCTTCACACAGCAATTCCAGTTTACTCTCTAACACTTTAGATGTAATCAGAATATCAGTAAATTCTTCTATCATCTCAAATAGGGCTATATTATTGATTCCTACGATACGATGGAGCCATGCTGTTAGCATACATACTAGTTCCTCTGCAATGTCTATTGTAACACGGTTCATCGTAAACCAACCAGACAAACGCACACTCATTTCCCTAAATAAAGCAACATCACGACGCCGTAGGCCCAAAACGCCCATTACCTTAAATGCTTTAATGGCGGCGGTTATTATACTTTTATCCTCAGTAGCATCGGTTCTGTCCATAATTAAAAAAATACATTCCGTTACTTTCGCAACTAAAAAGTTTTGTCTTTGTTTTAACGCTATTACACCAATTAATGTTAGCTGCTCTGCTGCACTAGGAATACACTCAGGCAATAATTGACGAATCAACGGTCTAAACGCATCCAAAATAAAACTCACCATATCAGGTTTTTTCTTATTTAATGCGGCTACACTAATGGCCATTAACCTCGCCGACTCGTCTTGGCGAAATATTCCGTAACCAAAGGCCAATTTAAGCAGGTCAATGGCTTGATAAGCTGTAACTACATCATTATTAGCTATGCTTTTATTTAAAAGTACATATATATCTTTTAATAATCGTTGTGCTACCTTCTTATCTCTTTGCGAGTTACGAATCATTTTATTCAATCGAAATGTTATTATTTTAATCTTCCAATTATATTTCCGATAATAATAGCAAATCAATATTATGAATAGAACACTGCATATCGATGCTACCCAGAACAATAGCAACACTCTCCGCCCATCCTATATTCTTTAAATAGCTTATAAGACTCCACTCTAAAACCGACGTTCATACGTTATAGCAGGACAAGATTTATATCTCAAATGATCCTTTCAATTTCTACCTAGCGTTAATTTCGCCCTGATAGACAAGCCCTCTCGCTCCATCAACGGTAACCAGTAACCCATCCTGCAAACGCTCTACTGCACCATCTACTCCAATTATAACAGGTATTCCAACACTAATACCTAGCACAGCCGCATTCGAAGTCAATCCTCCCTCTTCTGCAATAATGGCCGCTGCTTTAGCCGCATACACAGCTGTTTCTTCATCTATACCTGCAACGACTAAAATATCGCCTGGTCGGAATTTATTTCTAACTTCTTTGCTGGAGTGAGCTATGCAAACATTTCCAGATACGGCATTCTGACCAATCCCTATTCCTCGCAGCAAGATATTACCCACAACATGTACGCGAATCATATTGGTAGTGCCAGACATTCCTGCAGGCACACCAGCAGTGATGACAACCAAGTCACCTTCTTTAACCAAACCTTGCTCTACGGATTTGTCTGCAGCATTCTGTACCATATCATCTGAATTTTTCGTAGTTACGCCTAAGACAGATTGAACTCCCCAAAACAACATCATACGTCGTACCGTTTTCTCACGAGGCGTAACGGCAATAATATTAGCCTGAGGGCGATACTTTGAAACCATCCGCGCTGTATATCCATGCTCCGTTGCTGTAATAATAGCAGCCGCATTTAGTTCATTAGCAATCTGCACCGTAGCATGGCTAATAGCATCTGTAGTTGTGTTTTGCAGCGTTATTCCCTTAGACATTAAAATTGCATTATATTGTAGTGACTCTTCTGTTCGTATGGCAATCCGTACCATAGTTTGTAATGTTTCAACAGGATACTTCCCCGAAGCTGTCTCACCACTTAGCATAATGCAATCCGTACCATCTAAAATAGCATTCGCAATATCACTGGCTTCTGCACGAGTAGGGCGAGGATTAACCATCATAGATTCCAACATTTGAGTGGCAGTAATAACAGGCTTTCCAGCCTTATTACATTTTTCGATTAAACGTTTTTGTACAATGGGAACTTCTTCGGCAGGAATTTCTACACCTAAATCACCTCTAGCTACCATAACACCATCAGCAACTTTTATGATTTCATCAATGTTTTTTACACCTTCCGCATTCTCGATCTTGGCGATAATCTCCATCTGTGCATTAGCATCTTCCAATAATTTACGAATTGCTATTATATCCGCTGCCCGTTGTACAAAAGATGCCGCAATAAAATCCATATCCTGACTAACACCAAATAAGATATCAGCTTTATCAGCTTCCGATAAAAAAGGTAGTTTAAGACTTACACCCGGCACTGCAACTCTTTTACGATCACCAATTTCCCCACTGTTTTGCACAGTAGTAATGATCTCATCCGCTCTTACTTCATCAACATGAAGACTGATTAATCCATCAGATAATAAAATGATATTGCCAGCAGCCACTTCTTCTGGTAGCGACTTATAATTTACAGATGCCCTGTCTACAGTTCCTAGAACATCCTTTGATGTCAAAATGAAACTTTGTCCTATTTTAAGTTGGGCTTTTCCCTGAGCAAATTTACCAAGTCTTATTTCTGGTCCCTTAGTATCTAGCAATAATGCTACCTTTTTATTCAACCGTTCACTAGCCGTACGCAATGCTTGAATGCGTTTGCCCTGCTCTTCATGAGATCCATGGGAGAAATTAAAGCGACTAATATTCATGCCCGCCTCTAGTAAACCTTCTAAAACACCTGGTTTATCAGTACTTGGTCCTAATGTACAGATAATCTTTGTCTTTTTAATCATATTGTACACTCCCTTTGCTATTTCCCATCTTCTTAGAATAATAGCATTATTTTATTGCATATTGACAAAGGACAGCGTGTGCTTCATCAGCTTCTGATTCTAGTACCAATATTTCATATAAGCCATCGCCAACAACGGAAGCAACGCCTGCTTGCCTTGTGTTAGCCAAAATTCCCTCTGTACAAAGTAAGTTTTTCAACTTGTCTGCTTGTGCTTTATTTTTTGCAATATATATTACAGTCCACATATTTCCTCCTGCTACTACTTTCATTTTTTAGCAACCTTTTATAAACCTACTGGTTAGAAATCCAAAATGAAAATCTATACATTTGCTTTCTCCAAATTAAAGCGTATTCCTGCTAGTTTTTGGATGTCCATGGCAAAAATATAATTTCTATGCTTACTTTATACTTAGGCATCTGCCATTAAAGGAAACTTGTAACAATCTGTCTATCATGTTATATAATAATGAATGTGACAATATCTTAAAGGAGATATTATGAATTTTTCAAGAAAATTACAAAGATATGTATTATTTATTTTTCTCTTATTAACATTAGCTATAGAAATCCCCATTATTGCTGTTGGTTATCTGACCCAACCAACGAGGAGTGACACCATTATTATCTTAGGTGCTAAAATTATAGGGCAAGAACCAAGTCTTATGTTACGCTTGCGTCTTGATGAGACAATTAAACTCTACGAAGAAGGTTATGCTTCTACTATTATCGTCAGCGGAGGGCAAGGCGCGGACGAGAATGTCAGTGAAGCTGCTACTATGAAAACGTATCTCCTTAGCCATGGAATTCCGGCAGAACGAATCCTACTTGAAGATCAATCCTTTAATACATATCAAAATTTAGCTAATTCCCATAAAATTATGCGGGAACATAATTTAAAGACAGCTATCATTGTATCAAATTCTTCCCATATACGACGTTCATTATTACTAGCCCAAAACCTTGGAATGCTGGTTAGCGGCGCACCTGCACCAATGGCAAACAATCCTTATCTTACAGCAAAACAATATATACGGGAAGGTGCAGCCATGGCTGTATTGTTCCTTACGGGAAAATAAGAAAGCACTTGGTTTTGTCACCAAGTGCTCTTTATTACGCAACCGTTACTCGACCTTTACCAATAATATTTTCTAATGCTTCAATGACTTGAGGAGTAAGTTTGATCCAAAATTGTCTTTCCGTCTTTATTACCCGGCGGCTATCAGTCAAATGCAAGAAAACGACTGTGGAACCAGGATAGTGTTTAAAGACTTCTTTCAATCGTTCAAACACTTCACCACTTTCTTGCTCTTTACTAATTTTAAGCCGTACCTCCATATTTTCTGGATCACCAAGTAATTGAATATCATCAGCAATGACTTTTGCTTTATCTTCACTCATACTTAATCTACCTGATACTCTGATAGGCGTATCAGGTAGTAACATTTTATTAAATTTATCAAAAGTCTTGGGGAAAACTACAATTTCAATTTGTTCCGTAAAATCTTCCAGGGCCATAAAGCACATCATGCCACCATTTCTAGTAGTAATGCGTTTTGCACTAATAATAAGACCTGCTACCTTAACTGCTTTGCCATCACCATATTCCCCATTAACCAGTTCAGCCAATGGCGTAAAGCTGTTCATTTTGTCCCGGTAGGCGTCTAAAGGATGCCCAGTTACATAAAAACCCGTTATTTCTTTTTCGAGAACCAATAACTGATCTTTAGGAATTTCGGGAATATCGGGAAAACTAATCTCATCAGCATCATTTAGGGTTTCCTCACAAAATAAGCCAATCTGTCCACTGACTTTATCTCGTTGACGTACTGCAGCCATATCGACTGCCCGTTCTAATACAGCTAACAACTGTGACCGCTTTGCTCCCAATGAATCAAATGCTCCGCATTTAATTAAACTTTCCAGTACGCGCTTATTAATTAATCGCATATCCACTTTTGTACATAAATCAACCAACGACTCAAATTTCCCATTTGCATCACGAGCAGCGACCATATTTTGAATGGCATTTTCACCAACATTTTTCACTGCAGCCAAACCAAAACGTATCGAATTATCATCTACGCTAAAACTACTTTGACTGGCATTTATATCTGGCGGCAGTATAGCAATACCCATCTGGCGGCAGGTCTCAATATAAGAACCAATTTTCTCATTTGTACCCATAACACTAGACAGCAAAGCCGCCATAAATTCCTGAGGATAATTAGCCTTTAGATAAGCGGTTTGATAGGCAACCAGAGCATAAGCAGCACTATGGGATTTATTAAAACCATAATCGGCAAAATGCGCCATCAAGTCAAAAATTTCACCGGCCATTTTCCTTTCTATACCCCGTTCACTAGCACCTTGCAAAAAATTCTCTCGTTGAGCATCTAGCACATCATGTTTCTTTTTCCCCATAGCTCGTCTTAACAGATCGGCTTGTCCCAAGGTAAAACCAGCCATAACAGAAGCGATTTGCATAACTTGCTCCTGATATAAAATAACACCGAATGTATCACACAAAATAGGCTCTAATAAAGGATGCACATAAGTAACTATTTTCTTACCATGCCGTCCATTGATGAAATCCTCTACCATGCCACTCCCTAAAGGACCTGGCCTATACAAGGCTACTAAAGGTATTAAATCAGCAAAGCACTCAGGTTTCAAGTCTTTTACCAAGGCGGTGATGCCACTTGATTCTAATTGAAAGACACCAGCCGTATCACCATTCGTCAGCATAGCACTCACTTTAGGATCATCAAAGGGAATGTTGTCAATATCAATTTTAATACCGCGGCTTTCTTGCACTAACTTGATGGTATCGCCAATAACCGTTAGTGTTCTAAGACCTAATAAGTCCATTTTTAATAGACCCAGCTCTTCTACCTTATCTTTATCATATTGGGTCGTCAAGAAACCTTCGGCAGAATTTTGCAGAGGTACATAATGAGTTAAAGGCTCCTTGGAAATTACCAACCCTGCCGCATGTGTAGAAGCATGACGCGGTAGCCCTTCCACCGCCATTGCCAAATCTAGCAGTTTACCCACCATTGCTTCATTTTCATAAGCAGCCCGAAAATCAGAGCTGATCTCTAACGCACGACGCAAGGTAATGCCTAATTCATTAGGTACCATTTTTGCAATTCTGTCTACTTCACCATAGGGCATATTTAAGGCCCGCCCCACATCACGAATAGCTCCTTTAGCTGCCATAGTACCAAAAGTAATAATTTGTGCGACTCGATCTGCACCATACCGAGCAGAAACATACTCAATAACCTTCCCTCGGTTCACATAACAAAAATCAATATCTATATCAGGCATGGTGACCCGCTCAGGATTTAAAAATCGTTCAAACAATAATCCGTAGGCAATGGGGTCAATATTGGTAATGCCCAATAAATAGGACACGATACTACCTGCGGCCGAACCTCTACCTGGCCCTACAGGAATCTCCTGTTGCCTAGCATAATTAATAAAATCCCACACAATTAGAAAGTAACCTGAATAATCCATTTTTACAATGACGCCTAGCTCAAACTCTAGCCGGGCATTAATCTCAGGAGTCACCTCACTATAGCGCTCCACTAATTGTTCTCTACACAATTGTTCCAGGTAGCCATCTGCTGTAAGTCCTTCTGGCACAGGAAACTCAGGTAAATATAAATTACCAAATTCTAAAGTCACGTTGCAGCGTTCCGCAATACGGCAAGTATTCGCGAGAGCTTCAGGGTACTCGCCAAATAGCTGCGCCATTTCACTAAAGCTTTTTAAATAAAATTCATCACTGGAAAACTTCATCCTAGCCGTATCATCTACCGTCTTACCCATTTGGATACATAACAATACATCATGGCATTCTGCATCTTTTTTATTAATATAATGTAAGTCATTGGTAGCTACTAAACCAACACCAAATTTACGAGACATTTCTATCAATAGCGTATTCACTTTTTTTTGTTCTGGTATTCCATGATCCTGAATTTCCAGGAAAAAATTATCCTTACCAAAAATATCAATATACTCCTGGACTAAAGCCTCTGCAGTATTTATATTCCCTTTTAGTATCCAAGCGGGAATTTCTCCTGCAATGCAAGCACTGAGACAAATAAGACCTTTGCTGTATATGCTAAGTAATTCTTTATCCACTCTCGGTTTATAATAAAAACCTTCTGTGTTAGCCCTAGAGACCAATTCGATTAAATTCCGGTACCCTTCATCAGTTTCAGCCAATAATACCAAGTGATAATAGGCTTCCCCTTCTACCATATTTCTTTCTTTACGAGAACGAGGTGCCACATACACTTCACAGCCAATAATTGGCTTAATTCCTTGTTTTTTTGCCTGTTTATAAAAATCAACAATGCCGTACATTGAACCATGATCTGTGATTGCAATTGCAGGCATATCAAGTTCCTTCGCTCTTTGTACCAGACTGCCGATTCGGCTAGCACCATCAAGTAAGCTATATTCTGTATGGACATGCAAATGTACAAACGACCTAGTCGTAGAATGTTGTAACTGTTGTCCCATTTATTTCACATCCTCTTTATGATAGAGTTTTTCATATGACCAAGTCGTCTTTATTACATAAAAAGCTCTTTTTCTATTATACTTTATAGTAAACAATAACGAAATATAGCCCCTAATGCATTCTTGCTTTTTTCGTGTTACTTTGACAGTATAATATTAATTTTTCCATAAAACCAGGACATTTTGAGGGAAGCTTCGCAGGTATTTTTATAAATAGGTTGAATATATAGAGGTTAGAAATGTTTAAAGAGGTGTTATGAATTGTATACGATAGGTATTTTACAACTTACACAAAACTTAGATGATGCCGTACATGGTTTTAAAACTGAGCTTACAGAACACGGTATTCATGCCGAGTTTCACTATTTAAATGCTGACGGCAATATAGATGATCTTCCTAAGCTAGCTGCCCAGTTGGCGGCAAAAAAAGTAGATTTAATCTTTGCCTGCTCAACTCCTGCAGCGACAGCGGCAGTAAATCTATCTGAGAATATTCCAGTGGTATTCACACCTGTTTTTGATCCTGTGGGTGCTAACCTTGTACATAGCATGGAAGAACCAGGGGGTAAAGCAACAGGGGTTGCAGGTATGGTGAAGGCAGAAGATAAAATGGTATTTATCAATCGCTTACTGCCTACAGCTACAAAGGTAGGCATCCTCTATCACACTGCTGATACCAATTCGATTGTTGAAGTAGAAAACTTTCGTAAAGTAACAAACTCAAAGATATCCTTAGTAGAAATCCCAATTGAAAAGTCTGAAGATTTATCCGATTTACCTGATCTTTTACCTAGTGATATTGATGCTTTATTTTTGCCAATTGGTAGAATCATTGAAGAAAATTTTGCTACTATCATTTATTATACGGATACCATTGAGGTCCCGATCATCGCTTCTCATGCCCCTAATGTACCAGATGGAGCTTTAGCTGGCTTGGTTTCTAACCACTACCAGCTAGGCAGAGAGTGTGCGGCTAAAGCTGAACAAATCTTAAAGGGTGCACAGCCAAAATTCATCCCTGTTGATACTGTAAAAAATCCTGAAATTTGGTTAAATCAATATACCGCTGAAAATTTAGGACTACTTTTCCCTGATGATTTGAAAGAACAAGCAACTGAAATCTTTGAATAACTCTTCTTAATTAAACTGTTGGAGATGAAAAAATGTTATTAACACGAAATTCCGTAGAATTATTAGCACCTGTCGGCACATGGGACGTATTAGAAGCAACCATTGAAGCCGGAGCAGATGCCGTATATTTAGGCGGTAAACGCTTTAATATGCGTATGTTTAAAACAACTGCTAACTTTGATGATAACATGTTAGGCAAAGCGATTGAATACGCTCATAAGAATAATGTACATTTACATGTCACAGTTAATAATCTGATTAGTGACCGTGAACTTGATAATATGCGTTCCTATCTCAAACTTCTTGATGAGCTAAAACCAGATGCCCTTATTGTACAAGATTTATCCATTCTGCAATTGGCTCGTGAAATGAATTTAAGTGTTCCACTACATGCATCTATTATGATGAATACACATAATGAACACGCTGTACGTGCGTTACAAGGTTACGGAATCAGTCGTGTTGTTGTAAATCGTGAAATGTCATTATCACAACTTAGCTTATTAAAAGAGCGCACTGGTATTGAGGTGGAATATTTTATTCATGGTGACATGTGCATTTCTCATAGTGGTCAATGCATACAGTCAGGAGTTGTTTTTGGGCAAAGCTCCAATCGAGGCAGATGTTTAAAACCTTGTCGCTGGCCTTATCAACTAGTGGATGCAGCCACAGGCAGCTCTGTAACTGACAAAGATCCTGGCCCTTACAAACTGGCTATGAAAGATATGTGTTTATACACAAAATTGCCTGAATTGATTCAAGCAGGCGTTACTTCCTTTAAGATCGAGGGTCGTATGCGTACTGCTGATTTTGTAAGTCGCATTGTAAAAACATATCGTAATGCGATCGATAGCTACATTGCTGATCCTATGGGTTATGCACCAGATATAAATGAGTGGAAAGATTTACAAAACACTCGTTCTCGAGATTTTTCTACTTGTTATGCTTTAGGCAACCCTGGGGCAACGGTAATTGGTTATAGCGGTGAACGGGAGCCACGCTTCTTTAGCCAAGCTGTACGTGAAGCAGACATGACGACCGTTGCTAAAAAACAGCTCCTAGAAGTGGATCCTAAAAAGAATAACCCCTTTCAGCCTACATTAAATGTTCGCGTTGCTGATATAGCCTCCCTGATTACGGCTTGTCAAAACGGAGCTGACACCATCTATATCGGTGGTGAAGTCACAAGACCTGCAATTCCCTGGACTCTTAAGGCAATGGCGCAAGCTGTAGAAGAAGCCAATAAATATAATGTAAAAGTAGTTATTACTACCCCGCGCATTACCATGGAACGAGAATGTGGTGAACTAGAACAATTCTTTAGTGCCCTGCCTCAAGTAAGCCCTCATGGTATAATGATCGGCAACTTGGGAGCATTATCGTTAGCCCGCCAGTTTTCAAAGCTTCCCTTACAAGCTGATTTTTCCTTTAATGTATTTAATCATAAGACTGCCCACTTTCTTCAAAATAATGAAGTGCAAAAAGCCACTATTTCTCTCGAAGCTACTTATGAACAAATTATGACATTGGCTGAAAAGAGTCAACTTTCATTAGAACTAATCGTGCATGGATCATTGCCAGCAATGATTACTGATCATTCTATACCAGAAGCGATACTTAATGATCAGTATCTAAATGATTATGATTCAGCACTAGATACGAGACAATATGCATTATTAGATACGGCAGGACAACAGCATCCTATCATGCTGGACCAATATGGCCGCAGCAATCTGCTCTTTGCCAAAGACTTGTGTTTATTACCCCACTTGCATTCTTTAACTGCAGTACAAAATTATCGCATTGAAGGCCAATATTACACTCCTGAACTGGTTGGTCTCATTACAAAAACTTACCGTCAAGAATTAGATAAGCTTATCTCGTTACAGTCAGAATATCAATTTGACGACAAACAACTAGCAAAGCTTACTGCTGCAAGCCCTAGAGAGTTAGGCATTGGAACTTTCCGTCACCGTCTGTCGAAGTAAGTTAGTAATTTTTTGTCCTATACTAAATCGAAAGGTGAGATATTTTTGAATAACTACATTGGCGCCGAGGAAATCTTACGTAAAAAGCGCGAATATTTAATTCCCTGCGTATATCACTTCTATAATCAGCCTATGCAATTGGTTCGAGGAGAAATGCAATATTTGTACGACTCCACAGGCAAAGAATATTTAGATTGTTTCGCTGGTGTATCTGTAGTTAATTGTGGTCACTGCAATCCTGAAATTACCAAAGCCATCTGTGAGCAAGTTAGCACCTTACAGCATACTTGCACCATATATTTAACAGAAAATATTGTAAACCTAGCTGAGCAATTGGCCCAAATTACACCTGGAAGATTGCAAAAAACATTCTTTTGTGCAAGTGGAAGTGAAGCCAATGAAGGGGCGGCCCTCTTAGCCTCTCTTTACACTGGAAACTCTGAATTCATCAGCCTACGGCAAGGACTGCATGGGCGTACTAAATTAGGCATGAGCCTTACTGGTCTTAGTATGTGGCGTACAGATTCTGCTCCTGTTGGCGGCATTAGTTTTGCCCCTAACGCTTACTGCTACCGCTGCCCTTTCGACAAAAAATATCCTGAATGTGATTTAGCCTGCGCTAATGAAATTGAAACCATAATAAAAACAGCTACTTCCGGAAAAGTAGCTGCTATGTTTGCTGAACCGATTCAAGGCAATGGGGGAATGATCACTCCACCACTTGATTATTTTAAACGAGTCAAATCCATTTTGGATGCCTATGGTATTTTACTAATCGTCGATGAAGTGCAAACTGGTTTTGGCCGTACAGGCAAATTATTTGCCATGGAACACTATGATGTAGAACCTGATATCATGACTATGGCAAAAGCACTTGCTAATGGCACACCCGTTGGAGCTTTCACAGCTAGAGCGGAAATTGCGGATATTTATACTCGCCCTGGTGCTTCTACCTTAGGTGGAAATCCTGTAACAGCTGCTGCAAGCCTAGCTACCTTAAACTATATTTTAAAGAATGATCTTCCAGCCAAAGCTACTGCATTGGGCAAGATACTAAAAGACGGACTTACCACCTTACAGCAGAAATATCCTATCATAGGAGATATTCGAGGCTTGGGTCTTATGGTAGGTGCCGAATTAGTATATCCTGACAAAACACCTGCTATAAAGGAAACTGATTTCATTTTAGAAGAAATGAAAAGCCGAGGCATCTTGTTAGGTAAAAATGGTCCTAACCGTAATACATTAGCTTTTCAACCGCCTTTAGTAATTACCACTGGAGATATTCACAATGTACTAAACAACTTAGATGACGTATTGTCTTCTATTAAAATCTAACTACAATTCACGCATTAAGCGTTCTGGGCGTATCCGTTTTCGGGTACGCTCTTCTTTTTTCAGCATGGCCTGCAATTGGGACGGACGTCGTTCAACTGATTTTATTCTCCTTGCATGAGCAATAAATGCTATAATCGCTAACATCGCCCACAAGATCACAAAAACTCTTCCAGCTACTGATGCAATCAGTTCAGGTATAAAGAGGGAAAACAGCGTAAACATCGTCATTAATGCCAATATACTTATTAAAGATCTAAATTTACTTATCTTTTCCTTAAATAGAGTTCTCGTAACAGTCACCCCTTACTTATTTCAATTTGTCTGTAAATGAGTGTGCTAGTTTAATTTATTCTGCCTCACAGTTAACTATTACCAAAATCACAAATTTTATGTATAAATCTACTTATTTTTTAGATCTAACGTCAACCTTTGTATCATAAAAGGTGCTAGCTGCTCCTTGGTCCGTAAGTCGCTGGGATGTCAATGCATTAACAGAACTCTTTCCCGGAGTATTTTTAATCCAGAAAATTCCTTCTGCCACAACGACTCCATCAGGAACTTCAGAGGTTATCTTCAGGATAAAAGTAACTTCTCCTCGCACGTTAAAAGCAATCACTTCTTGCCCATCTGTTAGCCCTTTATTTTCAGCATCATTAGGACTC
Source organism: uncultured Pelosinus sp. (assembly GCA_963526645.1). Taxonomy (GTDB): domain Bacteria; phylum Bacillota; class Negativicutes; order DSM-13327; family DSM-13327; genus Pelosinus. The sequence goes on from CAUROG010000011.1 coordinate 103,104, forward strand.
ATCATTAAATACATCCTTTTTCTTTTTTCCAAAAGTTCAGGACGTTCATTAAATGAGGAGTTAAGAGAATATAAACCTGGAGTATTCATAAACCAAAAGGGAGCATCATCTCCATGAGATGTATTATATTTAGGCAGAGCATCCATTTCTCTTGGGTTAAAAATTTCAATTTTTCCTGAGGGAGTCTTAAAGGTTATTTTATAATCAGGGGGTAATGGCAATTCTACTGCAATCCCTTCCTGCACTTTAGCCATATCAACACCTGCTAGCCAGGGTTTGGGCGATTCCAATAACTGCTCAATAATTTCATCCGCCGTCTGCCCAAAGAAAGGCTCTGCAAATCCCATAGCATGAGCCAATAACCTAAAAACATCCCAATTGGCTTTAGCCTCTCCTACAGGTGGAATTACCGGATATGCTCGTTGGACACAGTAATGTCCATAAGATCGGTATATATCAGAGTGTTCCAGGGAGCTGGTGGCTGGCAGTACAATATCCGCATAGCGGGCCGTATCTGTCATGAAACGTTCATGAACGACAGTAAAGAGATCTTCCCGTAGAAGCCCTTTTAATACAGCATTTTGATCAGGAGCAACAACGGCAGGATTAGAATGATATACATACATACTCATAATGGGTGGATTTTTCATATCTTGTAAAGCATGTCCCAATTGGTTCATATTCACAATTCGAGTAGGCTCTTGTATAAAATCCTCCCGAGTTATAGATTCCATAGCAAAAGCACTTCCTGTACCAATACTTGATAAAAGTCCGCCCCCCACTTTTGCCCAAGCTCCTACAAGAGCAGGAAGGCAGGTAATCGTACGAACTGTCATTGCGCCATTACCATATCGAGATAAACCGCTGCCCATGACAATAAAAGGGGCCCGTGCTTTTCCATATAAACTAGCCATTTCCTCTATAGTCGCAGCATCAATCCCTGTGATTTCACTAACTACTTCTGGCGAATAATTAGGCAATGAATCTTTTTTGAAAGCCTCAAATCCTTGTACATATTTATCAACAAATTCTGTATCTACTAAGTTCTTACGTACTAAAGTATTCATCATTCCTAATGCTAAGGCTCCATCGCTGCCAGGTCGTACCAGAATCACTTTATCAGCAACTTGAGCCGCTGAGGATTGATATGTCTCAATTAACCAGACCACAGCTCCCGCTTTCTTCGCTTCCCTCACTTGGTATAGCAAATGAATATTTGTTGCTAAAATATTGCTTCCCCAAATAATAATCAAATCACTTGCTGCTACCTCTTGAGGATGAGGTGCTAGACTCGATCCCATTACCGTAGACCAGCCATATCCTTTAGCGGTAGAACAAATCGTTCTTTGTAAACGGGAAGCTCCTAAACGATGAAAAAAAGCTTCACCAATATTGCGCTGCACCAAGCCCATTGTTCCTGCATAGGAATAGGGAAGAATTGCCTGAGCACCGTACTCCTCAATAATCTTTTCCCACTGCTCTTTAATGTGACTAATTGCTTCATCCCAAGATATCTCTTTAAATTCTCCAGCACCTTTTGGTCCGATCCGTAATAAGGGCTTAGTTAACCGTTCAGGAGAATGTACTGTTTTTTCATAATGATTCATCTTAGAACACAATGTCCCTCTCGTATGAGGATGATCTGAGTCACCTATGACTCTTACTGCTTTTCCTTCAGCTGTCTCTACCAAAAGTCCACAGGTATCGGGACAGTCATAAGGACAAACAGACCGCTTTACTTCTACATTACTATTCACTACGTAACCTCCTGTTCTATTCTCGGTCATCTAATTTTATCAGTAAATTTTATTCGTTCCACACGAGTCAAACTCCTGTTTTTTGATGGTTATTTTCTTAAAACAAATACTCCTAAACGAGATTCGCTTAAGAGTGTTTGATTGCTATTAGGCTTAATAATTTTATATTTTTTCTTATTTTCACACTATAGTTCATCTACCTGCACTTTGTCCACACTCACCGCCAGTGCCACGGAGAATTTCCAAAGCGTGAGGCAATACTGGTAAAATGATTTGCAGACATTCCCGTACGGCTTTGGGACTGCCTGGTAAATTCACAATTAAACATTTACCACGAATGCCCGCCACTGCTCGGCTTAACATAGCTCTTGGGGATATGGCAAAACTCTCTCGTCTCATGGCTTCTGTTAAACCAGGAACGGCCCTTTCAATGACATGCAAGGTAGCCTCAGGGGTCACATCTCTTGGAGAAAAGCCTGTCCCCCCCGTAGTAAGTAATAGCCCTACACCAAGTTGATCCACCATCTCCGTCATAGCTGATACTAGTATATCCTGATCATCTGGCAATATGCGATAGTCAATCACTTGCCCTTCTATATCGGACACAAGTTTTTCAATCTCTTTAGCACTACTATCTTCTCGTTCGCCTCTGAATCCTTTATCACTAGCTGTAATAATCCCCACAGGTACTCCCTGCCAAATAGCAATCGGATCCTCTGCTTGTATATTGCCGCCCACTAGTACACGGGCAAAAATGCCCTCTTTGGGCATGACACACTGTCCAACTTGTTTGAAAATCTCACAATGATGATGACAGCTCTTACCAATCTGGGTTACTTCGAGCAAGGTTTCACCTGCTTTTATATAGGTGCCAACAGGCAGTTTAAAAAGTTCTAATCCCTCCGTAGTGAGATTTTCAGCAAAGTCACCTGGCACTAAATCTAGGCCTTTTTGTCTCCCTATTTCCTTCATTTTTTCAATACTATCTATACTGAGTAAGCTAATCTGCCTGTGCCATTTTCCTGCATGAGCATCACCCTCCATGCCCCAGTTAGCTATTAATTGGGCCTTACCTATGTTCTCCTTGCGAACACCCTTTTCTTTGCTAATGCAAACAGCAGCTATTTTTGCTGACATGGTCATCCTCCTTTCAAATAAGCCACTCTGACCGACTTCTTTTATTTGGCAAATGAACAATGAGGATATCGACAGCCATCCTCACAACGACGACATAAACCGCCATGTCCCAAGGAGGCTATATACCGTCGAGTAATACGCTCACCTACCAAAACTTTAGGCAATACTACATCAAGTACTGTTACCTTACTAAACATGCCACATGCCGGAATACCTAATATAGGTACATCGTCTAAGTATGCTGCCAAAAACATGGCACCAGGCAATACAGGTGTGCCGTACACCGCTACATCTGCCCCCGCCTTTTTTACACCTGCCAAGGTCACGTCGTCAGGATCAACTGACATCCCCCCTGTTACAAATACAATGTCATTCTTAGTTGCTAACGTTTTTATATTCTCAGCAATTAAATCAGCATCATCAGGTAAAAAAATAGTTTCTGTCACGCTACTGCCTAAATCTCTAAACTTCTTTTTTATCACTGCTTCAAATTTATCTTTAATTATACCATAATATACCTCATTACCTGTGATCAGTAAGCCTGCTTTTTTTGCTACAAAAGGCATAACGCGAATTAAGTTCCCTTCTGCGCAAATCTCTTTCGCCTTATCGATTGTCTCTTTTGGCAAGACCAAAGGTATAATCTTGGCAGTAGCCACTAATTCCCCTATGCACACGGGACTATTATTATGCAATGTAGAAAGAGACAAACCTTCTAACATATTAATTTCAAATAATTTTTCCGTATTAATCTTTAGCATACCTTGGCACTGGGCTCTTAGGCCAACCTTACCTTCAGCTGCTTCTGAAAATAGTAATGCTCTATGTCCCACCAAAAGGGCTAACTGCTGGGCAGCATCATTTTCATGGACTTGATCATCATCAATTTCCATGACATATACATTATTTTTCCCCATACTACGCATTAAAGCAATGTCTTCTTTTTGAATAATATGTCCTTTTTTAAAGGCTACTCCACTGGTTTCTCCTGGTACAACGCGAGTAAGATCCTGCCCTAAGACCATACCGATTGCTTGACTTACATCAATTGATTTCATCATGTTTTTCCTTTCTACTCAGCCAATAATCGGACTTCAACAGTAGTTCCTATTGGTAAACAACTACTGCCTTCTGAAATATCAAGTAAGGCATTAGCAGGCAATAGACCTGCTAACATGCCATTGCCTTGATAACCAATAGGTTCAGCATATAACCTTCCATCAATATGTTCGCACCTTGCCCAAATAAAACGCCTCGATTTACTTTTTTTGTTAAAAGCTTTTTTAAGTTTGGCCTGAGTCCTAGGACGCTCAATTAATTGGGCACCTGACATTTTCCTAAGCAAGGGCCTTAGCAAAACCTCAAAAGAAACATTAGCCGATGCTGGGTTTCCAGATAGAGCTACCATTAAAGAATCATGCCAGTAGCCTGCTATAACAGGCATTCCTGGTTTCATTGCTAACCGCGTGAATAATGGCGAAATTCCCATCTTGCTAAAAAGTTGCTCCATTAAATCATAGTCACCAACAGACGCTCCACCAGTAGTAATATACATATCAACATTCTCGTGCCCTGCCAGCATTCTTTCTATTTCTTTAATATCATCTTGCACCTGCCCTAAGAGGATAGGCTCTCCCCCTGCCTCTCGGACTTTGGCCATTAACATATAGTTGTTCGAATTTCGGATTTTTCCTCTTTCTAAAGGTTGATCAATAGCAATAATCTCTGTCCCTGTGGCTAAGATCGCTACTTTAGGCTTTCTATAAACTAAAGGACTACTCTTACCGAGCATGGCCAATATTCCTAAAGCTCCATCTTTGATGACCATACCCTTTTTTAGCATGATCTGACCATTATAAATTTCCTCGCCTTGCCTACAGATATTCTGATTCGCATCTGCAGCTGTAAAAATGCTAACCATATCCTGAAGAACAGTTGTATCTTCTAGTCGAATGATTGCATCTGCCCCTTCGGGGATTTTCGCACCTGTCATAATTCGAGTCGCCATACCAGGTTCTACTTTTTTACTTGGCCAACTACCTGCAGGTACGTAATCCACTTGTTTTAGCACTACTGGCTGAAGGGCTGAAGCTTGCTTTACATCTTTCATTCGTACTGCATATCCATCTAAAGGTGAGCGATCAAAAGGCGGAAAATCCATATCTGCTATAATGTCTTCTGCTAAAACCCGATTATAGCAATCCTCTAAGGGAAGAAAAACTTTTTCCTGCACCTTTACCTTTTTTAGTAAAATTGCCATCGCGTCTTCTAGTGATATTGCCACCTCTACATTCTCCTTTTCTATACTTCTAAATTATCAGTTAGTAACCCACCTCTATTCCGGCTATTACCTTAACAGCTTCACTATATTCTTTAAAAAGTCAGTAACTTTTTTAAATATCTTCCAGTTCAACTAGGCATCCTGTTCTTTTCTAGACTAATACACTCTATACCTGCCGATATGAACATCGTGCTGTATTAGCAATATCGTGCAACGATCTAAGGAGAAGATTATTGTATATATCCAAAGGTCTTCTTTACAGTAATATCCTCCCAAACCTAATCGTCACTTTTTCATAGCGTATTTTATCACTTCAGGTCCGGTTTTACAATGGAGTTCTTCAATATTCTTTTTTATAATGGCCTATCACTTTTTATTCATTTACACTTTGGTGAAATCGGACACTCAATTAAAGTAGCAAAAACGAAATTATGAGCATGCTCGTCATTAATTGTAGTCATACCCTGAACAAAATGAACATGCTTACCTGCACCTACTTCAATGGCAAGCCCTGTTCGTATTTTTCTAAGTTCATGATGGTGGTCTTCAAAAAAATCTGTGTTGGTCCATAGATCATGAACATGGCTGCCTCCTTGTAAAAATATAGCTTCACCAGTAACTCCAGCAAAACGATGATTATGCCTGTCCTCACCCTCCTCCGCAAGTTTAACACTACCTAAATATTCATGCACATGCGTCTGCTTTTTTTGATGTTCACAAGAACATTCACATGAGCAATCATTAGGCTTATTAGAACAACATGACATAAAAACCCTCCTTTCGAATATTTCTACTATATCTTATGTTAAGTATTACTAATCTGCTCCTTATTTTATTTAATTTTTAGTATGTAACGTTCTCACCACTGTGCTTATGCATAATAGAAAACCCTGAATTCTAATCATAGAATTCAGGGTTTCTGTCTTAACCTCTATTAAAATAGGCGAAATGTATCCGCTTTACTTTTACTATCTACAGCAAGCTTCAAAGTACAATTAAAAAACCCTTTAAGGGGTTTTCACTTATATCTTAGGTTTTATATAGGCAGGTACGGAATAAGCATACAACTCTTTCTCTATATCTACATGCCCTGGGACATAGATAAATACAGAGTCTGCGATTCGCTGCACATTACCAGATATGACATAGCATACACCATTCATAAAATCTTTAATTGCATGCTGCATATCTATTTCTACACCTGCAAAATTAATTACTACTGCCACATTTTCCTTCAAATGATTTGCATACATACAAACATCATCATATGTTGCTGGCGAAGCCACTACTACTTTTAAAGAAGCCAATTCGCTGGAATGAACTTTTAAATTCATTGACTTACGAGAACGAGCTGCATCCATTGCTGAGATAGCCTGCCCGCCAGTAGCCACTTCTTCCAGTGGCATCAAATAATTTGTCAGCTTATCGATTAAACTAAGCCCCATTATTTTTGCCCTCCAGACATTATTTTAACCCAATTAACTAAATATTACCATCTAATATCACTGATTCGACACTTTCCTAACATCTTCCTGCATTCTAATCAAATTTTTTATATTTTTTTACGATATTTTATAAGAATAAAAAATACAATGATAATTTATATCATAAAGAAAAAGACGCCCACGAGGGGCGCCCTGTACAATATTTCTTATCTTTTAGCCATTTTTACGTTCTCTACCACGTAAGGTACGGCTTAAAGTCGCTTTACGTAGACGAATACTCTTAGGAGTAACTTCTACCAATTCATCTTTGTTAATATACTCTAATGCCTGTTCCAAGCTTAATATGCGAGGTGCAGTTAAACGCAATGCCTCATCGGAAGCACTGGTACGCATATTCGTAACATTTTTCTTTTTGCATGGATTTACATCCATATCCATTTCTCTAGTATTTTCACCGATGATGCTACCTTCATATACGGTTTGACCTGGAACGATAAACATGGTTCCTCTGTCTTGCACGCCAAAAATACCATAACCCGTTGTTTCACCTGCTTCAAAAGCAACTAAAGCTCCGCGACTACGACCAGGGATATCACCTTTGTAAGGCGCATAACCATGGAATAGGTGATGCATAATGCCGTTACCTTTAGTACTAGTCAAGAATTCGGAACGAAAGCCTATTAATCCCCGAGCAGGAATAGTAAATTCCATACGAAGATAACCAGCGATTTCTGTCATATTCACTAAGTCCGCTTTGCGAGTACCTAACTTTTCCATAACAGCGCCCATAAATTCTTGAGGAACATCAATGGTTAAAGCCTCGATTGGTTCACAACGCTGTCCATTAATGGTTTTGTAAATAACCTCAGGTTTTCCAACTTGAAATTCAAAACCTTCACGACGCATCGTTTCAATTAAAATTGACAAATGCAATTCCCCACGGCCGGATACTTCGAATGTATCTGCACTGTCTGTTTCGCGAACCTTTAGACTTACATTTGTTTCTACTTCTTTAAACAAACGATCACGTATATGTCTCGTCGTAATAAATTGACCTTCTCGCCCAGCAAGAGGGCTATTATTAACACTAAAAGTCATAGCCAACGTAGGTTCATCAATATCAATAGTCGGTAATGCTTCAGGATTTTCTGTATCGGCAATTGTCTCACCAATATTTACTTCATCAAGACCAGTAATCGCAACAATATCTCCTAAGGCCACTTCCTGAACTTCTGTACGTTTTAAACCTTGATAGGTATATAAACGACCAATTTTCGCTTTCTTCTGTATTTCACCATTTAACACTAAAACCTGTTGCCCATTAGTAGCTTTACCACGAATCACACGACCAATGGCAATCCGGCCTACATAATCATCATAGTCTAGGGTAGTGACCATGATTTGTAGTGGTCCGTCCATTTCCCCTTGAGGAGCAGGAATTTCAGCAATCAACAAATCAAATAAAGGCTGCAGATTATCACTATCATCTTCCATGTTTAATTTAGCAACACCAGCTCTAGCAGCAGCATAAACTATCTTAAACTCCAATTGTTCATCTGTAGCATCCAATTCCATAAATAATTCAAATACTTCATCAGCCACATCCTTAACCCGTTGGTCAGGACGGTCAATTTTATTAATAACAACAATAGGTTTCAATTTTTGCTCTAAGGCTTTTTTTAAAACATATTTAGTTTGGGGCATAGGACCTTCAAAGGAATCCACTAGCAATAGAACCCCATCAACCATGTTGAGTACCCGTTCTACCTCACCGCCAAAATCCGCATGTCCTGGAGTATCCACAATATTAATTTTTACACCATCATGCATAACAGCAGTATTTTTTGACAGGATGGTAATACCCCGTTCACGTTCAAGATCATTAGAATCCATAACCCGCTCATTCACAGTTTCATTCGCGCGGAATACACCGCCCTGTCTAAGCATTGCATCTACCAGAGTCGTTTTACCATGGTCAACGTGCGCAATAATGGCAACGTTACGTAAATCAGTACGTTTCATAAATTAAGCCCTCCTACAAAATCAACAAAGAAAGGATGCGTTTCACTGCACCCTTTTATTTTCGCATACAAACCACTATATTATACTGTCGTCTTGCTGTCAATTATTAATATTAAAAATTACCAAATATTTTTGGCTAAAAAGCACTTATAAATCAATTATGATACAAAATAAAGCACTTTTCCTCTTTATACTCCTTTTCTCGTTTTATTCATATAGTCTTGCATTTTTTCTAGGCTGCGCATAATATCTCCCATTTTTTGATTATCAGCACTTCCCAATTGTTCAAGATGTTTCCGATATTCTGCATACACTTTATCTAACACTTCCAAATGCTCATTTAACTGCCTTATTGCAGGATCCACAATTTCAGCCTGTTCAATCTGCCACGTCCTTCCCTTTAATTCCGCTGCATCACCAAAATTAGGAATATAGGTGGGAACAGCTAATTTTTCTTTGATTAACTGAGCAAAGGGTTCTGATGCTTCTGGCTCTCCATGTACCAAAAAGATATTGGCTGGCCTTTTTTTATAATAAGCTAACCACGTCAATAACTGCTGTTGATCCGCATGTGCAGAAAAACCATCTAAGCTATAAATAGTTGCTCTCACACTAATTTCTTCCCCTATAATTTTTACTTTTTTTACGCCTCCTACCAAACGCCGCCCTAAACTGCCTTGTGCCTGGTAACCAACAAACAATATACTCGATTCAGGACGCCACAAATTATGTTTTAGGTGATGAAGTATCCGACCAGCATCAGCCATCCCACTGGCAGAAATGATAATCGCTGGTTCCTTTAAGCTATTTAGAGCTTTGGATTCATCAGCAGTTTTCGTGAAACGCAGCTGAGGCATCTGCAAGGGATTATCCTTATTATTTTCCAGCATCTCTTTGGCTTCCGTATCAAAATCCTGTGTATTATGCATGAATATATCGGTAGCAGATATGGCTAAAGGACTATCGATAATCACAGGTATATCCGGAATTTTTCCCGCTTTTAAAAGATTATGCAAATAGTACAACATGGTCTGTGTGCGACCTACAGCAAAAGAAGGAATGATGATGTTTCCTCCACGGGCTACACTGTCATTGATAATAGTGGCTAAATATTCTTCTTTGTCATAGTCTTCATGTAAGCGATTGCCGTAGGTAGATTCCACAATAATATAATCAGCTTCATCAATAAAGGTGGGGTCTTTTATAATGGGCTGATTGGGTTGCCCTAAATCACCAGAGAATACTAATTTTGTCGTTTTACCCTCTTCAGCGACCATTACTTCCAGCAGGGCTGAACCTAAAATATGTCCTGCATCGCGAAAACGTACCGTAACATTCGGTGATAAAATCACTTCTTTATCGTAATCAACTGGTGAAAAATGTCTTAAACAAGCGTAAGCATCTTCAATGGTATATAAAGGTTCTATCGGTTTCTTACCAGCACGTTGACCTTTCCGGTTAGCAATCTCAGCATCAAAACCTTGGATATGTGCACTATCAGGTAGCATTATGCCACAAAGCTCATTAGTAACCCGAGTAGCATAAATGGGACCTTTAAAACCAGTTTTACATAATTTAGGCAACAATCCACTATGATCAATATGAGCATGTGTTAGCAATACACAATCAATTACTGTTGGGTCATACAAAAAATCATATCTATTAAATGCTGTAATGGTTTTTGAACCTTGAAACATCCCGCAATCTATCAAAATCTTTTGTGTACCTACTTCTAATAAATAAGACGAGCCAGTGACAATTTTTGCTGCACCTAAGAAAGTTAATTTCATCTTACTCTCTCCTCTCATTACCTTTGTCTGTATATTTCGACAATTATAAAAAAACTCCTCCCTCCTTATACTACTATAGCAAAAGACTTAGCTTGCGCTAAGTCTTTTGCTATTCTTCGCCGAATACCCGAACTTCCGGATGTAACATAACACCAGAATCTTCATATACACGACGTTGTACTTCTTCAATTAGTAATAATACATCTTCCGCAGTTGCACCGCCAGCATTGATCACAAAACCCGCGTGTTTCATTGACACTTGAGCGCCACCTACTCGAAGCCCCTTTAGTCCGGCTTGTTCTATAAGCGTCCCTGCAAAATGGCCTGGAGGACGTTTAAAAGTACTACCAGCACTGGGCATTTCTAACGGTTGCTTTGTCTCTCGTCTCAATGTATAATCATCCATTTTTTGGGCAATTGCTGGTTTCTCTTGCTTTTGCAGCATTAATTCTACTTCACAAATAATACAGCCATTATCTTGAAATATACTATGACGATAACCAAAATCAAGTTCTGCCGATAAGAGTCGCTGAATACTACCATCTGAACAAACACCAGATACAGCAACAACCACTTGGCACATTTCACCTGAATAAGCGCCAGCATTCATAAATACGGCACCACCAATACTACCAGGAATGCCAATAGCAAATTCCATACCACTTAGCCCATATTGAGCTGCATAACAAGAAACATCAGCTAACATAGCCCCTGCACCGGCAGTAATAACAGCCCCTGTATGTTTGATATAGGACATTTCATTACCAAATTTTAACACTAACCCTTTAATACCCTTATCTCGCACCAAAATATTGGAGCCATTTCCCAGTACGGTGACAGGTATGCCATATTCCTTGGTAATTATCATGATCGCAGATATTTCATCCATGGAAGTAGGAAACACTAAGTAATCCGCAGGTCCACCTATTTTAAAAGTGGTATGATTGGATAATGGTTCATTGAGCAAAAGCCTTGATTCAGGAATTACATGTTGTAGTTTTAGTAAAAGTTCATCAGAAAGATTATTTCTTTTCAAAAAAATCCATTCCTTCAGCTACAGAATCACCCAAAATTTTATAAATATCCGCTACTAAGCGTTGAAATTTCATATATGACTGCATGAATGCAGATGCTTTACTGTTTCCAATAATAAGTTGATACATTTGTTGTAGTTGCTCTGTTTTTTCCTTGTTTTCAGGCTTACCACCCATCATCTCATATTCTAATTCCATTTGCTTTGCAATAAACTCTTTTACCATTTTCTTCGCTTGCTCATCTGTATCAATCGTTTTTTTAACTGCCATAAATTCTACATACTCTGGAGATTCTTTGATGGCACGTACCAAATCATGAGTTTTATCGTAAATATTCATATTCTACCTCCTAATTTATAATATGCTTAATATACCCAATTCATATATTATACAATAATTAACTGATAATAGTATAGATATTGTAAGATAACTATACTATTATTTTTGCCCTATCAAGGCCAAATACAGATCTTGCATTGCTTTTGCATCCATTGCCTGAGTACCTGCCGACTCACAAATAACCCTTGGCATAAAACCGCGCGCAGCACAAGCAGCTACAAAAGGCTCATAAGGGGGACCAAAATCATCGGCAAAAGTCCAGTGACGCTTTTCTCCACCGTTCGTAAATTCAATAGGGCTAAAATGAATGTGTAAATTTTTAGCCACTTCTATTCCTAATTTTTCCCCAACTCTATCAAAAACAGCTTCAATCTCAGATTGTGTAGTAAACTGTCCACCTGTTACAGCATGTAAATGTCCAAAATCTACAGTTGGAATGAGCCATTTTGATAAAGTACAGACATCTAGAACTTCTTCTAATGAACCTAGCTGATTTTGTTTTCCCATGGTTTCTGGGCAAAGATAGATTCCAGTTAACCCTCGCTGCTCTAGTAATTCCAATACTGCATGAAGTGCACGTTTCACATTTTCCATCGAGATTTTTCGATCTTTTTTACCTGCCCCTCCCATATGAAAAACAATGCGATCAGCACCCATCCAACGAGCTGCTTCTAATGATTTCAAAAAATGTTTTTGCGTATTAGCAATGATCTTCTCATCTTCAGTAGATAAACTAATGTAGTAAGGAGCATGAATACTTAATTTTACTCCGTGATTTACTGCTTGATGACCAATTTTTACTGCTGTTTCTTCTTTTATATTCACACCACGAGTACATTGATATTCATAAGCAGTCAGTTCCATCTTCTCTAACCATGCAGGCATCTCTATGGACGCTTTATAGCCAGCGTCATAAAAAGCATCAGGATTTCCTCCTGGACCAAATTGTGGGCGCATTTTTTGCATCACCATCTTTTCTATAATTATGACACTTATTTTAAGCTTACAAACTGCTGCTGTCTAAGAGCCTCGTATACTACAACGGCAGCAGCATTTGATAGATTAAGAGACCTAGCATCATCTACCATTGGAATACGAATACAATACTCTTTATATTCTTCTAATAAGTGTTCAGGCAAACCAGCAGTTTCTTTGCCAAACACCAGAAAATCATCTGCTGTAAATTGAATTTCACTATAATGTTTATCCGCTTTTGTTGTATTAAAATAAAAATTATGACCTTTATATAATTCTACCACTTCAGCAAAATTCTCATGAACATGTACTTTTACCAAATTCCAATAATCAAGTCCCGCTCTTTTCAGATATTTATCTTCAATAGAGAATCCCAAAGGTTTTACTAAATGAAGCTCACTATTCGTGGCTGCACACAACCTTGCTATATTACCAGTGTTACCAGGAATCTCAGGTTCAACCAACACAATATGCATTATAAACACCTCAACTATATCATTTCCAATTATTTAATTATTAACTTATAGTTTCACAGAAAATCAAAATCCCACCTATGTAGGCAGGATCAAAAAATCACTAACCCATTAGTTATCCTTTTTAGCAGGATATACATACATCATAAATACCATAATTATGATTGTCAAAACAATTCCAGTAGACTGAGCATTTAATATGCCAATTCCTTTTCCGCCATTGCCAAATTGTAGGATTACCGTCGTCAAAACTCCACCAATTGCACATATAAATGCTGCTGTAGTAGAAGGCCGTCTTGAAAACAAACCAAACAACAAAGGGGCTGTTAATGACACTGACATTAATGAGTAAAAGATGGACAATGCTGTAATGATATTCGGTAATATTAAAGCAATACTGATGCCAAGAATTCCTGCTACTGCTGTTACCATACGACTCATTTTCAGTAGTTCTTCGTCTGAAGTTTCAGGCTTAATAAATGTTTTATACAAATCCTTGGTAAAGGATGTTGTAATCATATACAATACTGCATCCGCAGCACTAACTTCAGCGGAAAAAATGGCTGCTAAAGCAAATGCAGAAGCCCAAAATGGCATAAATTCTTTCATAACTATGGGCAATGCTAATTCACTCTGTGCCAAGTTAGGAAACGCTGCAAAAGCGCACATTCCTAGCAATACAGGCACAATAGCAAACGCAAATTGCACTAAAGCATTAAGAGCCGTGCCAATTTTGACAGTAGCTACATCTCGCGCTCCATACACTTTTCCGATCAGTCCTGGAGAAATAAAAAAAGACGGCGTTAACATTAAAAAGTATCCGATAATCATCGTAATCCCTATCCCGTCAAAACTCATATATGCTTCTGCCTTATTTGCATCTGCTAAGTTTTGTCCAATTAATGTGGTAAGCCCTTCCCAGCCACCTATGTACTGCAAGGCAAAAGGAACAGCTAATAAAAATCCAGCGAACTTTACTATAATTTGAATACTATTAACAAAAGTTGCTGCTAATAATCCTCCAGCACCAAAATATAAAACCACTACAATGGCACCAATCAAAATTCCTACTGTTTTACCAGTGCCAGCTACAGCCGTTAAAATCCAGGCAATCCCCATTAATTGTCCAGCAAAAATAGCCAAGGTTCCAATGGCCATCATCAAGGATATTAAACCACGAAAATTTCGATTATAGCGATAATCCAGATAATCGCCCAAAGTATATAAGTTATATTTTTTTGCCACTCGCCAAATAGCGGGCCCAACAATAAAGGCTAAAATGACTGAGCCTACAGCTGATGAAGCAATCCACCACCAAGCAGAAATACCAAATTTGTAACCGACTCCAGCTACGCCAACGGTGGAGCCAGCACCAATGTTAGGTGCAATCAAGGTGGTAAATAAAAGCGCTGGTCCTAGCCTTCTACCTGCAACAAAAAAATCAGACGCACCTTTAACGCGCTTAGTTGCAATAAAACCTACAGCAACTAAAATACATGCATATGCGATAATCGCTACTAAATACGGGTTCATTTTACCTTCTCCTTTTCAATAACAAATACCTAAAGATTTGATTACCAACCATACAATCAAAACTTTAGGCATTATGAACTGCAATAAATATACTATATTATTTCATACAAATCAACATTTTAACCTTATGATTATTTCATTTACCATGCACTAACACTAGGCGCATGACTTTTATTCCTTTTAGAAAGAATATTGAAATAAACAATCATAAAAGTAAGATAACTGTAGATAATATATGTGTGAGTAACATCTCAACATATAAGGGAGGAATTGTCATGACTGTACAAAAAGATTTGCAAAAAGCTGTTGCTGCAGCTGAATCCGCTAAAGGAACCTATGCAACCTTTGCACAATCTACTGATGATCAAACAGCTAAACAACTATTTACACAAATGTCACAGGACATGGATCAGCACATTAGCCAGCTTAATAGTCGCCTTGGTGTTACAGAACAAAATCAATTGAATAACCAAGCAGAGTAATAGATTGGCCAAGGGGGAGTAGATAACTACTCCCCTTTATATTATAAAATATGACATACATTTAGTCCTTTTTTAGGTACTTTTTTCAATAGCACTTTCCCGTAATGCTTTTTCTTCCACCGGAATACGAATGCCCAAAATTAACCATAAATTGCATAAAGTCGCAATAACTGCTGTTATGGTAGCTCCAAAAATGAGAGGTACAACTAGCAATTCTATCCCTACGGCTACATAATTAGGATGTTTTATAAATTGGTATGGCCCTTTAGAAATAAGCTTTCTACCAGGAATGACTAATACTCGAGTGTTCCAAGACTGCCCCAAACTAGCAATACACCAATACCGTACTACTTGAGCAAAAACAAATAGGCCTACCCACAAATACCATATCTCGCTTAGGGCATTACCTCCTATGCTACTCTCCATTATCCAGCCAATAAACCAGCCAATATGTAGAATGAAAAATAAAGGATAATGATCCTTACCAAACTCTTGTGCTCCGGCATCCACTGCCCATATATAATTATTTCTAGCTATGTATAATTCTAATAGGCGCTGGCTTATTAGTATAAAGGCCATTAGAAAAATCCATAAACCTACCATTTGAACAGTACCTGTTCCGCGCTAAAACCAGGCCCTAGGGCTAGCATAATTCCATACATGCCTTTTGACGGTATTTGATCCATAAATCTTTCTAACACAAATAAGATGGAGACACTAGACATATTGCCATAATCAGTTAGTATTTCATATGCCTGTGATAATTGGTCCTTTGTCAGATTGAGACTATCTGAATAAGCACCCAGGACCTTGGCACCACCAGGATGAACAACATAATGATCTATATCCGCTTGTTCTATACTCCATTTTTCACAAGCATTTTGTAATAAATCTGGTAAATAGCGACGAACAATGCTGGGAATATCTCGTGAAAACCGTACTTTAAGGCCAGTTTCAACGATCTCCCAACCCATAATGTCTTCTGAATTAGGAAACAGGGTACTATAATTACCTAAAATTGCGGGCCCCTCACCATCCATGGTTATGAGTACGGCAGCTGCCCCATCAGCAAAAATACTGGTACCAACTATATTGGATTTAGAGCAGTCGTTCCTTTGAAAAGTGAGACTACAAAGTTCCACAGCTACCAATAATACGGATTTTCCTGGCATACTATAAGCTAGTTCACTTGCTCGTGCTAATCCCGCCGCACCACCGCCACAACCCAGTCCCCATATAGGCAATCTGCTTGTATGAGGTGATAAGCCTAGGCGCTCAATTAGTTTAGCATCTAAGGTAGGAGTAGCAATACCAGTAGAAGTCACAAAAATAACCATACCAATATCCTTCGGTTTTACATTACCTTTAGTCATAGCCTGCAATGCTGCCTTTTCTGAAAGTTCAAGGGCTACCTCCTCAAAGATCTGATTAGCTTCTGAAAAAGAATGGGGAGCAGCATACCATTCCAATGGACGAGATAAGTACCTTACTTTGATAGAACTATTCTCAAAGATGGGAAGCAACTTATCAATATGGTCTACATGGGAACGGAAGATACTAGAGACAAATTCTTTTATTTCATTTTGTGCTAAAGCATAATGAGGTACTGCTGTACCAACAGCCTGTATTTTAGGCTTCACCATAATCATCATCACCACCAATTGGTATTTTTAACACTACTACACTATTAAAAAAGGCATTGAAAAATACCACTTTCCCTATAATTATAAAAACCTCTTCATAGTAAAGAGGTTTTTATAATATCTATCTGCTTTTTAATGATCTGATTTTTTTCTGTCTTCTCTATGGCTACCTGCATAACGAATATTAGCAAACTCCGCCAAATCTTTTTCTACCGTTACTATATCACTACGATTTAGTTCTTTTATACTGTTCTTTCCCACCGCTTGTACGGCTAATTGCATTTCAACCTTACAGGACGTAAGAAAGTTTGCTAAATGGTTAGCCGCTAGCTCAACATCTAGTTTGTCCGTTAACTTGCCTGTATATAATAACATTTGTGAAGGAGGGGCTTGGGGCATTGCCTTTGTCATTTGAGTATGCAAAGCGGCTAGCAGGGCAATGGTTCCAATATAAACTGCATCCGCTCCTAAGGCTAGGGCTTTTAAAAAATGACCTGGAGTCGTTAAACCACCAGCAAGAATGACACTAAAACGATCACGCAAATTATTTTTCACTAACCAATCAATCGTCCTTACAAGTGTATGAAAAGTAGGCAGACCTACATTGTCCTGTAAGGTTGGGTTAGCCACTGCTGTCCCCCCTTCAGAACCATCCACTACAATATAGTCGGCTTCTGTCTGGGCAATAACAGCCAATTCATATTCTATATAATCAGTACCAGCGATTTTTACTCCTATTGGTACATCATACTGGGCTTTCATATCATTAATCATCCTAATATAATCTTGGGTTGTACTTTTCCCAGGCATACGAGCATATACCGTGGCATCTTCACCTTTTTTTAACTGCCATGCTTTTCGCAAATGATCCTCAATATCTTCAGCCTTCATTGTAGAATTAACTGCTCCGCCCCAGGCTCCTTGACCTAACTGAATTTCAATCGCATCTAATTGTTTTAGTTGCTCTGGACCATTCAATTGTCCGCCTCGATGATATTGTCCGATTAAGAATCTAGCTGCGCCACGTTCTTCCTCTGTAACTGCTGATTCTCCTGTATTGGTAGAGGTTCCTACCATAGTAGCTCCCTTTGCCAACGCTATTTTAACGGGCAAACTGAGAGATCCACCATAGGACATTCCTGTAATCATAATAGGCATTTCAAGTTGTAGAGGCTTTTTAGCCTTTGGTCCAATAACCGTTTTTGTGTCAATTTGATTATAATCATTAGGGGGTAATTGAAATAATTGTTTTGGATTGAGTAACAGCTTGTCCCATGGAGACAATACCACCGGACTGCCCAGAGGACGCGCCAGTTCTTTACCAGCCTCAGCACGCATAGCGGCTTCTATCATAGCCCGGGGTGATAATTTTTCTGTTACAGTTACCATTAGAAAAGGATTGTCCGCATAATCCTCTGTAAGCATTTTTGCCGTTGCTTCATCCATTGTAGGATCCATGAGTTTCATCATCATCCAGCTTAATAACATAATAACACCTCCAATATCTAGTATGGTAATGTATGACATGAATTATAACTGCATTATTAAAATCTAAAAAAAAAAATGGAGACTGCCAATTGAATGGAAAGTCTCCATTTTTTTAATTGTATTCTTCACCATCTGGACGTTTATATTTATATTTACAGATTTTTTTCTCCTCTTCATCCTCACATATATCCGGTCCTAGGCCAGTGACATCAGAAAAGTTATGACAATGACCATCATTCATACTCGTCCGACCTGCAAAATAATGAGTATGAGAACCATCTGGCATGGCAATCGCCCGATCTGTCATGACATCTACCCAATGCCAATGCCCTACCGAGTCTTCAGCTGTAAAAGATGTCCGTGTACAAATTTGATGAACATGAGACCGTCCTTCTACCTTGGCAGGTCCACTAATACCCAATAACATATGCTGATGATCATCAGCAATATCTGTTTGGGTAGTATACATATGTACATGTATCCTATCCATATTCTCTTCATTACTATTTGTTATGGATTTGTCATCCACCATATATTTTCGTTCCTCATCATTAAGCACTTCCCCGCCCCCCCCTATCATTATCCATACTATTATATGCTGGATAACTTTATTTGTGCCTGGTAAACTACCTGTTTATCTTAATAACTTTTCTTTAAAACTATATATTCTGGCTAAAAATTATTATATAATAATAGTCAAAATTCAAAGCATGTAGAATGATCAAAATAGGAAGTTACCCGTTGCAAAGAGCAACTTCCTATTCTGTATTTAAATGCAGTAGTATAAGGAGGCCATTTAATTGATTTCTAATAAAGAACGAACATCTGACGATTTTATTAATGACAAATTAATTCTTCAATTGCTCCACGAAGCTAAAACTAAAGCCCATGATAAAAAGCTAGTTAACAATATTATTGCTAAAGCAAGCCAATATCATGGTCTATCAGCATCTGAAGTAGCTATTCTTTTGGAAGTGACTGATACAGACATATTAGAGTCTATGTACTCTGTTGCTACTGATATTAAACAGAACATTTATGGTACACGCATTGTATTATTTGCACCGCTTTATATCTCCAGCCACTGTATTAACGACTGTTCTTATTGCGGCTATCGCAGCAGCAATGATAGCCAGGTACGTCGCCATTTATCCATGGCTGAAATCAAACAAGAGGTAGAAATTATTCAGTCCTTAGGACACAAACGTTTAGTAGTGGAAGCCGGTGAAGATAATGCAAACTGCTCCATCGACTATGTTGTAGATACCATTAAAGAAATTTATAACGTAAAAAATAAAAACGGTAGTATTCGCCGTGTCAATATTAATGTTGCGGCTACCACCATTGATGAATACCGGAAATTAAAACAAGCCGATATTGGTACCTATATCTTATTTCAGGAAACGTACCATCGACCAACTTACGAGATCTTGCACCCTGCTGGGCCAAAAAAAGATTATAACTGGCATACTACTGCTATGGATAGAGCCATGCAAGCAGGCATTGATGATGTAGGTATTGGGGTACTTTATGGACTTTATGATTATAAATATGATACCATCTCTATGTTCTTACATGCTGAACACTTAGAGAAAACCTTTGGCGTAGGGCCGCATACAATCTCAGTGCCTCGCCTTAGACCAGCTGACAGCATTAATCTAGAAACCTTCCCTCATCTAGTTAATGATGAAGATTTCAAAAAAATCATCGCCATTATTCGTTTAGCAGTGCCTTATACAGGGCTAATTTTATCAACTAGAGAGCATCCTGAATTGAGAGACCAACTTCTCACTTATGGTGTTTCGCAAATTAGTGCTGGCTCCTGTACTGGTGTAGGTGGCTACCAACAAACCAAAGAAGATTCTGCTGTAACAAAGGGAGCCATGCAGTTTGAAACTGGGGACAATCGTTCTCCAGATGAAATCATCTCTATGTTATGTGAGAAGAATTTTATACCTAGCTATTGTACAGCCTGTTATCGCCAAGGCCGTACAGGTGATCGATTTATGAGTCTCGCCAAAAGCGGTGAAATACAAAATGTATGCTTACCTAATGCCTTATTAACTTTTAAAGAATATCTGCTTGATTATGGTGATGATTCTCTAAAGAGTGTCGGTGAAGCTATGATTGCGAAAAACCTTGACTCGATACCACAAGAAAGCGTCCGCGCAGAAACAATTAAACGTCTAAAAGAAATTGAAGACGGTGCCCGGGATTTATATTTCTAGCTGACAACCCTCTAAAGAGCTAAGAGAGACTACCAAATAAGGTAGTCTCCCCTAGCTCTTTTACTTTATAACACATTGATTCCTTCCTGCTGCCAGATTAGCTGCTTCAATCGCCTGGTGAGCTAATTCATTGATTGCCCAAGAGTAGTCATCGTCTGATCTGTATTGTGAAAGCCCATACTATTTTCAGCTGCTACAATATCCCACATCCATTGGGCTTTACGTACTAATTCCCTAGCTCTAGCAAGTTCTGCCTGATTAACATTTGACATATCACCAGCTTTTTGTGCTTGAGCAAAAGTAACTTATGGTGTAAGATAACTTTTAAAACTGATCGCACTAAAGATAATAACTATAGCA
>CAUROG010000012.1:0-123889 GCA_963526645.1 uncultured Pelosinus sp.
GTAAGCTTTTTGGAACCACACGCCTAGCGCGTGGTTTTCAATATACAATAAAAAATTCCTAGACAAAAAGTCTAGGAATTAGGTTATCTATTTAAGTTGATCTTTAGCAATCTCAACAAGCTTGCTAAAAGCAGCCATATCATTCACTGCAAAATCAGCCATCATTTTACGATTTACTTCTACGCCAGCCTTACTCAAACCACTAATCAATTTGCTGTAAGAAAGGCCATTCAAACGAGCTGCCGCATTAATACGGGAAATCCACAATCTACGGAATTCACCTTTTTTCGCACGACGATCGCGACGAGCATAATAAAGAGCTTTCATTACTGTTTCATTTGCTTTTTTAAACAGCTTACTCTTAGAACCTTTATAACCTTTAGCTAACTTTAGAATTTTTTTATGACGTTTATGTGCTGTCACGCCTTTTTTAACTCTTGGCATGTGCTGTACCCCCTATTTAATATATGTCAATTTTAAGCGTAAGGAAGCATTTTCGATACGCGCTCATGATCAGCTTTGCTAACCAAACCAGCTTTACGCAAATTGCGTTTACGAGTTGGGCCTTTTTTCTCAAGAATATGGCGTTTAAAAGCTTTAGAGCGTTTGAACTCCCCGCTACCAGTAACTTTAAAGCGCTTAGCAGCAGCTCTACGTGTTTTCATCTTTGGCATAATTGGTCCCCCTTCTAATTCTGTGGCTTAGGAGCCAGAATCATTATCATATTTTTTCCTTCAAGCCTAGCCGCGCGCTCAATATTGGCAATATCTTTAATTTGGCTGGCCATTTTATCCAAAACCTTCTTACCAAGTTCAGGATGGGAAAGTTCCCGTCCACGAAACATGATGGTTACTTTTACTTTGTCACCATCTTCAAGAAAGCGCTGAGCGTTTTTGAATTTAACATCAAAGTCATGATCTTCAATGTTAGGACGAAGTTTAACTTCTTTGACTGTTACAACTTTTTGTTTCTTTTTGGCTTCTTTCTCCCGTTTTTGCTGTTCATATTTGAACTTACCAAAGTCCATAATACGACATACAGGCGGTTTAGCTGTTGGCGCTACTTCCACCAAATCAAGATGTTGTTCTGCTGCCATCTGCAGCGCATCTCTTAGTTGAACAATACCTAATGGTTCATTGGTTGCACTAGTCAAACGAACTTCTCTAGCCCTGATTTCCTCGTTAATTCTTAATGTGTCTTTGCTAATTGTCGCTCACCCCCTGATAAATTTAGCTAAATATAAATAAAAACGGATGGTATAAATACCACCCGCAACAAAAGCATAATAATACAAGTATGCTGTCATAACCTTACGAACTGCATATGCGTTGCAAGGTGAGAAGCGGATGGCTTCTGCTTAACTCAATATTTTTGAGTACTTGATAATATTAACATTAGATAAATCTAATGTCAAGCACTAAAATCATTTTTAGTTTTTTTCTTTTATTTCTTTTAAAAGATTAGAAATAAACTCAGAAGCAATTTGCCCACCAATATCACCCTGACCACGCTTACGTACAGCCACACTACCTGACTCAACTTCTTTTTCTCCAACAACTAACGTATATGGGACTTTTTCTAATTGTGCTTCACGAATTTTATAGCCAACTTTTTCACTACGTTCGTCTACTTCTACACGAATTTCTTGATCAAACATAGTGGCAGCCAATTCACGAGCATATGCTACCTGGCGATCAGTAATTGGTAGTATCTTAACCTGTACTGGTGCCAACCAAGCAGGAAATGCTCCGGCATAATGCTCAATTAGAATTCCAATAAACCTTTCTATACTGCCAAAAGCTACACGATGAATCATCACAGGACGATGCTTTTGCCCATCTTCTCCAATATAGGTAAGATCAAATTTTTCTGGCATCTGCATATCTAATTGAATCGTACCACATTGCCAAGTCCTACCAATAGAATCTCTTAAATGGAAGTCTATTTTAGGACCATAAAACGCCCCATCACCTTCGTTAATACGATAATTCATACCTCTTTCTTCTAAAGCATCTTTAAGAGCTTTCGTAGTCAGTTCCCATACTTCATCAGATCCCATAGCTTTTTCAGGTTTTGTGCTTAATTCCGCATGATAAGACAAGCCAAAGGTACTATATACAGTATCAAATAAATCAATTACACCTTGTATTTCCGCTTTTATCTGTGTAGGCAACATGAAAATGTGAGCATCATCTTGTGTAAAGCTACGCACTCGCATTAAACCATGTAACGCTCCCGAAATCTCATGACGATGCACTAATCCTAATTCTGCTGTTCTAAGTGGAAGATCTCGATAGCTATGATGCTGAGTGCGATACACTAAAATTCCACCTGGGCAATTCATAGGCTTTACAGCATATCCTTCATTATCAATCGTAGTAAAATACATATTTTCCCGATAGTGATCCCAATGTCCTGATTGTTGCCATAACTTTTGATTTAAAATAATAGGAGTTTTAATTTCTTGGTATCTATATTTGAAATGCAATTTGCGCCAGAAGTTTTCTAGTTCATTTCTAAGTACCATACCCTTGGGGTGGAAGAAAGGAAATCCTGGACCTTCCTCTTGAATACTAAACAAATCAAGTTCTCGTCCTAATTTACGGTGATCACGTTTTGCAGCCTCTTCTAGCATTTTGAGATACGCCTCTAAATCAGCCTTTTTTTCAAAAGAAGTACCATAGATACGTTGCAGCATTTTACGCTTTTCATCACCGCGCCAATAAGCACCAGCCACGCTTTGCAGTTTAATAGCCTTTACCTTGCCAGTAGAAGCAAGATGTGGGCCTGCACATAAATCGATAAACTCTCCTTGCTTATACATGGATATAGTTACATCTACAGGCAAATCGCGTATTAATTCTACTTTATAATCTTCACCTAACTTTTCAAATATACCAATCGCTTCATCTCGGCTAACTTCCATTCTTTCAATAGGAAAGTCCTCTTTAACGATTTTCTCCATTTCAACCTGAATTTTTTCTAAGTCTTCAGGAGTAAAGGCCTCAGCTACATCAAAGTCATAATAAAATCCATTAGCAATAGCAGGACCAATTGCGATTTTTACATTAGTAAATAAACGTTTTACTGCTTGAGCTAATATATGCGATGAGGTATGACGGAAAGCATCTCGCCCTTCAACATCTTCAAAAGTAACAAACTCAACCCTTGCATCTTTCTCTAATGTAATTGGCAAATCAGTAACACGGCCATCCACTTTCGCTGCTACAGCGCTCTTAGCCAGACTGCGACTAATCGATGCTGCAAATTCAGCCAAGGTAGTTCCCTGCTCAACCTCACGTTGGCTTCCATCTTTTAAAGTAATTTTTATCTTAGTCATTAAACCTTCCTCCTTGAACATTTTTCAAAAAAAAATAAACTCTCATCCCTATAGGGACGAGAGTTGTAACCCGCGATTCCACCCTGATTGGCCAAAGCCCATCTTAATGATTGATAACGGGAATTACCCCGGCACAGCTTACCATTCTATAGCTATACGTCTTACCTCGACTTAATAGAATAAAATATTCAGCCTAGCAGTTTAAAGGTGGTAACAATAATGGTGTACGTAAAAATGCTTACAGCCTATGGCATCCTTTCTCTGAGACGACAGTACACTATTGTCTTGTCCTTTGCATTACTTTTTATGATTTTATTGTTAGAATAATAATATCTATTTTCAAGATAATTGTCAATATCCGCACTAGCTGTTTTAATGAGTAGGAGTAAGATCTTCTTTATAAGCTTTCATGCAAAAATCACACCCATTGCATATCATAAACCTACCTTCAAAAATGTTCTTTATAATATCCACTACACTCTGGGTGGTGACACGATTGTGATCTTCTAAATGGACCATAACATTATAAGGTGCGATGGTAATCAGCGCTGTAATAAGCAAATCTTCATAATTAATCGTATCGTCACTTTCTAATACGAAGTTTTCTAACTTTTGATTACTAATCAAATTCCCTTGGTCGTCTAAAATTTTATACGTACCACTATTAACTATTACTACATGTACTTCCTCTATCTGTGGCTCTTGAATCGTTATAAAATATCGTAATACTCGAATGAACTCTTTGTACTCTAGTTCCATCATATAATCATCTACAGCTGCATCTACTACTTTAGCCAACTTTTCCCTATACTCTTTTAATCTAAAATTCACAAACCCTTCTAGAACAAGTTCATGATGTGAATTAAGATATTCAGCAATTTTCTCCACTATACTCTTACAACGTGTGCCAAAGCCAAAATCTGCAACCACACCATAATTATCATCTAATAACTGTATTGTATTATCGTAAATAGTTTTGCGTTCCTCTACAGAAAAATAATAATAATTATTTTCAACAATTTTATGAACAATTTTCTTTTCTTCCCGTGAAATAATTAATTCGGCTAGCATATTGGCAACATGATGTTTTACCGCATTTTTGATCCGCTCGTAATTACGAAAAGACAACTCGCCTTCCATCACATTGCAGCCAATAAAAGTATAATGTCCTTTATTGATCTCATCAATAGCTACTCTATATCCATCTTTAATTAATGTTTTACAATCCATTTGCAATTTTTCTCTAATATCCTGAGTTGTTCCACTCAAACCAACAGAAAGTAATTTCACCACCCTCACTCCTTTCCTACTATATTATATGTACCACATTATATTTGCATACAAGTCAAAAATATAATAAGAAAAGACTTGGCCTATGCCAAGTCTTAAACAATTGTTCTCAGTTGTTTATTTATTTCTGCTAACCACTGATTTCGTTGACTCACTACAAACTTCAAATCCCGATCTTTAATGGTCTTCACACGCAATACATTAGGAATAATAAGTAAGGATGACTCCTGCAAAATTTCACTAACATGGGACAAAGAAATTTCTTCCATATACTTACTTGTAATATCAAGCAAATATCCGACGAATACTAGCCGGCCTGTAGTTAGGTATAGAGCACCGTTAAAAGCCTCTCTATCACAATACAAATTAGCAAGTCCCTTTTTTAAAATATGCTCATCTTCTTCCATCGGAAAACTGTACACAATGTCACCTCCTACTTGCGAGCGTTACCCTTATCAAATATCTTTCCATGGTCCATCTGTTTTGCCGCTATATTTAGTTTTAACATTTTCTCATATTTATGAATCAAAGCTACTTCCTGCTTAGTAACGATGGATATGGCGATACCACTTTTGCCCGCTCGCCCTGTCCGTCCAACACGATGTAAATATACTTGCGGATCTTCAGGCATATCTAGATTAAATACATAGTCTACATCTACTATATCCAGTCCGCGAGCTGCTACATCAGAAGCAACTAACAATTGAACTTTACCCTTTCGAAAATCTTCTAAGGATTTTTTACGATCACCTTTTATCGAGCTTCCATGTATACCTGCAGCCTTCAGTCCATGGTATACAAGTTTCTCAGTGGTTTCTTCAATATCATCACTTTTATTAATAAATACCAATGCGCGCCCAGCATTTACAAGCCTTACCATTTTACGAACTACTTCGATTTTATCCCTCTGCTCTGCCACGAAGTACATATGGGAAATATCAGGTCTATCGCCAAATTCTTCTGCAACTGTAATCACCTCAGGTTCACGCATGATTCCTTTAGCTAGTTCTAATGTTTTTGGGGTTATCGTTGCAGAAAATAACATAATCTGTCGTTCTTTAAGCGTAGTCTTAAGTACAGCTTTCACACTATCCACATTTTTGTCATCTAATAACCGGTCAGCCTCATCAATAACAATTGTCTTGATTGTCTGAGATGTGATTTTCTTTTTTTGTATTAATTCTAATATTCTGCCGCTAGATCCGACTATAATATGAGGCTTCTCTTTTAATTTTTCGATTTGCCTCGCTATATTGACATTACCAATAATAGGGGTTGATGTTACAGGAAATCCTGAATTCTTCGATAACATCTCTATTTGCCGCTGTATCTGAATCGCAAGTTCATGAGTGGGAGCAAGAATCATAACTTGCATTTCTCTTTTACTCGTATCAATTTTTTGAAATAAAGGCAACAAATAAGCTAATGTCTTACCAGTACCCGTCGCTGATTGACCTATAATATCCTTACCAAGTAAAGACACTGGAATTACTTTTGTCTGAATCCCTGTAGGAACATCAATCCCTGCCTTACCTAAACCTGCTGCTAGCGGCGCAAGTATACCTATCTTTACAAATGCTTCGCTCATTATTTTCTCCTCTTTATATCACATATTACTAAATTTTTCATAAAGCCTATCCTATTATACTCTATTTCTAGTAACTATAAAAACTGAAACGCCATTTTTGTCAAACATTCTATCATGAAATATAATTATCAATAGATTTTAGCGATCTTTATTGCCTATAACACACATACCGCCTCAACAGAAGGCGACACCTTGACATGATGATACAAGATAATGATTGTTACATAATTATTATCTTATAAATGAATTAATACCTCAATATTTTTTCTCCAAATTTACAATTTATTCTTCAATAAAATATGAATTCATGAAAGTTATCATCCGACTTAAGTATAACTATTTAGATGGAGTTAGTACTCACCTTAATCCTAAGCCATCTAGCATAAAAGGTCCCCCATCCTTTGATGAGAGACCTTTTATGCTAAAAACTTAGAATTCTATTAACTACATAAGTATTTTAACCAAGAAATAGCCAGTAAGACATCCAACCCCTACACCAATTAAGCCTGGCATAATAAAACTATGGTTGATAATGAATTTACCAATTCGAGTTGTACCTGATCGATCAAAACCAATACATGCTAAATCACTTGGATAGGTTGGCAATATAAAATACCCATAGGAAGCAGAGAAAAAGGCTACCATCATTTTAGGATCGACCCCCAGACTAAGACCTAAAGGAGCAATTGCAGCAACAGCAGCACCTTGACTATTCACTAATTTCGAAACTAGAAATAATACTATAGCATACATCCAAGGCTTACTAGCAACAATACCAGCCAAGGTACTTTTTAATAAGTCAAAATGTGCATGAAAGAATGTCTCGCTCATCCATGCTACACCAAATACAGAAACAATAGCGACCATGCCAGCCTTAAATACTGGGCCATTCGATATTTCCCGTTGGTTTACCTTACAAACAATTAGAATAATAGCACCTGCAATTAACATCAGCATCTGAATTACTAAATTCATTGATAAAGGTTTTAATTTACCAGCAGGTCCAAAGGAAGGAAGCAAATTAGGAAATGCACCAAATAGAACAACAACACCGATTGCAGCAAAGAATATCCAGGTTGCCCAATAAGATTCTTTTGGGAATACTTTATCTAATAAGGTATCAGAACTTCCATAAATATACTCTTTTTGTTCTGGATCTTGAAGTTTAGCTTGAAATTCTTCATCCTTATCCAGGTCTTTGCCGCGGTTCATACTCCAAAGAGCAGCTACGATTACCCCTAATAAAGTGGAAGGTATAGAAACTGACAATAACTGAAGAATACCAATGGCCTTCCCTACGCCATGAGCTTGCGCTAAAATAGAAACCATTGATACAACAGAAACTGATACTGGAGATGCACCTATACCCATCTGAGATGCAACGGAAGCAACAGCCATTGGTCTTTCTGGACGAATTCCCTTTTTAACAGCAATATCATAAATAATAGGAAACATAGTATAAACTACATGACCGGTACCGCATAAAAAGGTCAACGTCCAGGTAGTAATTGGGGCCAGAATGGTGATGTAAGAAGGATGCCGGCGTAGTATACGCTCAGCAACTTTCATCATAACATTTAAGCCTCCAGCAGTTTGCAAAACAGAAGCACAGGCAATTACCGCCAAGATTGTCAACATAACATCAACAGGTGGTTGACCAGGTTGTAAATGGAATATAAAAGTAAGAATAAAAAGACCAATGCCACTAATTAAGCCTAATCCCATTCCCCCATAGCGAGTACCTAAAATCAAACATCCTAAGACTATTAAAAATTCCAAACCAAGCATATTATATACAATTCCCCTTTCATTTAAGAGTCTAGTAAGATAGAAAGAGTAAATATTTCCCTTTCTATAACAGTCAATTTATTTTCCTGTTAACTGACTTACTTATCCTCTTTGTTTACCCTATAGACATTTGCCATTAATCGGGGAAAACCCTGCGAAATCTCTTGTTTTCGCAGGATTTCTTCGTTTTTTTTAATTATTTAATCGATATTTAATTTTTTAATTATTTCACCCCTTACTAATCCTAATAGCAGGAACTAGTGGCCCAATTATAATCTTAGCCCATCTGCAAATTGATGATTTTGCATCCTGGCAACAACCTCACTCTGGTCATCATCATATCGAAAAGACTTGGTATCTTGAATAAATTGTTCATCCTCTTCTTGATTCACATCAGATTCTCCACTCCATTATTCCTTCATCCTATTCCATCTTATGCAACACATTCTATATATATTAAAAAAGGCTGTGATTATATTACATCACAGCTCAAAACCACTATTAAAATATTCAATAGCATTCATTTATTGGATGTTCGTACATTAATAATTGTGCCGCATCCTAAGCATTTTCCCATACCATAATCATTCAAACGCACTCTACCACCACATTGAGTATGAATTAACAAGCGCAACGCCTCCTTATTTATTGTTTATAAATAATATTTTATGAGGTATTGCTAGAATTTATAATTAAATTCATTTCTTTCAATTATTCATACAAGTATTTTTATTTGTTTGGCCAGACTCTGAAATTAAAATTTGCTTAAAAACCGGTACTAGGCCAGGATCAAATTGTGTTCCTGCACACCGTTCGAGTTCAGCAATAGCATCTTCGTGCTTCATAGCTTTTCGATAAGGACGATCATTTGTCATCGCATCATAGGCATCAACAATGGATAAGATCCGACAAGCTAAAGGTATCTCTTCAGCCCGAATTCCCAATGGATATCCTTCTCCATTCCACCATTCTTGATGTTTCAATATCCAATCCGCAATAGGCGCTAACTCACCCGAAGACCGAGCAATACGATAACCAATTTCACAATGGCGTTTCATAATTACAAGTTCATCATCCAATAAGCGGTCTGCTTTGAACAAGATATGATCAGGTATACCTACTTTTCCAATATCATGAAAGCGCCCAAACAGACGTAAAGTAGGTAACTTGCTATCCTGCACTCCCACAGCTACTGCTAATTTCACGACTAAATTTTGTAATCGATCGGTATGTCCATCAGCAACAAAATCTCGAATTCCAAGAGCTTGACTAAGGGTGTGCACAATGGAACTACGAATACTTTGACTACTATGTAGTTTTTCTCGATACATATTATCATCAGCAATTTTAAATACTTCAGCTATGCTCTGTTTGGGATATGTTGTAATACTAAATCCAATGGAGATACTCAGAGGAACTTTATTGTTAGTTTCGCGAAATTCCTGAACCCGTTGGCGAATACATTGACAGATTTTCTCAATTTCTACACTACTTAGATTATATAAAATCACTGCAAACTCATCACCACCAATACGGGCCACTTCAGCAATCCCTAAAAAACACTCTTTAATAATAGTAGCGGCGCTAACAAGAAGCTCATCTCCTGCTTGATGTCCGAAAGTATCATTTACCAATTTAAGACCATCAATATCACATATCACAATGCCGATAGGAAATTGGCAACTCTCATTTACATCTTGTAATTTTTCCTCAAAATATACTCGATTGTATAATCCCGTCATTCTATCATGCAAAGCATAGTATTGAAGTTTATCTTCCATATCCTTTCGATTAGTAATATCTCTGACAATGGCAATCACTTCTCTTGCACTATTCGCTATAACCCGCACTTCTTGATATCTAGTTGTTTCCCCTTCCTGATATTGACATTCAAAAATTTGAGTATCACCAGTTAAAAGAGCTTCCTCAATCTTTTGTGATAGAATCTCCGTATTTTCCATCATTAAGAATTCTTCTAATCTTCTCCCAATCTTATCTTCCATCTTCACTCTAGAACTAAGTTGCTTACCCTCTTTGTAAGTAAGTACGTTACCATACTTGTCTAGCTGATATATGGAATCCGGTAATGCATCAATTAACATTTGATTACGATGCTGACTGACCTGTAGTGCCTCATATAAAAACAGATTTCCCAAAGAGATGGAAGTGAGTTCTGCAAAACTTTCTAGCATTTGTAATTCTTCTTTATCAAAAACATGTTCAACCGTATAGTTCATGCTAAGAACACCAATCACTCTACTCTCTGCTTTTAAGGGAATACCAACACCGGTTTGTAAAAGATTATAAACTGGGTCACGTAACCGCTCTTCCCATTCTTGATACTTAGGAACAATGAGTGCTTCCCCGCTCTCCCATACTTTTCCAATAATGCCTTCACCTTTTTTTACACTGTTTTTAATTTGGTCTACCGAAAAGCCCTCTATAATTTTGGCTGTCATTCTATCATCATTCTCATTAAGCAAGTAAATATATCCATACTGAGCTCCACCCATGGTCATCATTTTCCTTACGACAATTTTCAAAAAGTCATCTACCATAAATCCTTGCATTAAGGCAACTGACGCTTCGTGTAAAGCATGTAAACATTCATTCCGTCGGCTAATCTTACCTTCTCTATCCCATAATTCGTCAATTTGCTGTTTTAGCTCCTCTTCAGCCGCAAGTAATTCTTCATATGCTGCCATGGTCTCACTACTCTTATTTTGCAACTTCTCTTCCGATTCCATAAGCACCATATCATTACTAGAAATCAAGTTATAAAGTAATACCGCTGTTATTATTACAAAAAAACAATCTTTTATAACCTCTATATTAGTAACCATAGCTGGGTCTAACAAGAAGTAGTTCACCAAATAATTAGATATTACACTCCACAATATGCTGATTGCTACATAGAGCGCTGTGATATTGAAACCCTTAGAATATATATTACCTAACATAATATCAACTCCTTAAAATATCCTTTAATAAATGAGTTGTTATAATCTTTATTTCGACAATATCTTCCTTTTCCCTGCGAATAATCATATAAATAGCCGTCTGTCACATCTGACAAACGGCTATTTATATGGCATATAGTTCAGCTATTTTCTTATATTTGAGGATTTATTCGCCCTACTACTTGGATTATACTCAAATATAAAAAGAAGAAGGCCCCTCATTAGGGAAATCCCTTCTTCTTTACTAAAAAAATTAAGCCCATGATACCGTTTCTTTTATATGTCCAAACCTGCTATTAGCAGGTGGGCATCACAGATAGGCTTTTGTCATCCACTCAAAGGAGGCTCGACAGCTACATATCATTAGATTCCCTATTTATGAAAGTAGGTTGGACATATCTAAGATAACATATATCACAGGCAAACGCTTATCACATTAGATATATAATACCACATGAATTATAGAGATGCAAAGTCATTTAACATAGAAAGCCAGCAAGCCTTAGGTTAATCTGCTTCGTATACCAGCTTACCATTAAAAAAAGTCATAACAACCTTTATCTTATCTATTTCTATAGGATTCACCGCTAAGACATTCTGATCAAGCACCACCAGATCTGCAATTTTTCCGACTTCAATGGAACCAATTTCATGGTCCATAAACAAACTATAAGCGCCATTTATGGTAAAACTTTTAACCATTTGTTCTACAGTAGCTCTTTCTTGCTTATTTAAAAGATACCTTTCATCATCCATGTCTGTAATATCTTCTACGCCATGAAACGTGCCATTATCAATATTACGTGTAACACCAATGTCAATCGCCAAAAGAGGATTGGGCACAGCCGTAGCTGGATAATCAGAGGACGACGCTAAAGTTATTCCCTCCTGAAAGAAAGTACCTAGAGGAAATTCCTTATTGGCACGTTCACCTAAAAACTGATAATCTACATTGTACCACCATTTGGGACCTTTAAATTGCCAATATGGTTGCACACTAGCAATTATATTAAGCTCTTTGAAACGTAAAATATCTTTCTTATCTACAAGCTGCAAATGGGTAATGGTATTACGATAGTCTCCTACTGGAGCTTTATGGTGAACATATTCTAAAGCATCTAATACATTCCTAGTTGATCCATCTCCCGTAGAATGAACATGAATTTGTAAACCACTCTGATTCACCAGATAGAAAGCTTGCTTGAGATTTTCCATATCCCATAAAAAATCACCGTAATAATTAGCCCCTTTTCCAGCTTTAAGACTATAAGGTTCTAATAAATAACTTGTACAACCTTCAATGACACCGTCAGTAAAAAATTTTGCTGCTATTACTTTCAACAATGGCGTATTGTACTTTGTTCGCAACTCTTTAATACTCTCGATTTGACTATATAAAGCATCCTTCGTATTGATTGTCATAGCCCCGCGAACACGAAGCAGCAATTGTTCTTCTTTTTGCATTTCATCACATGCTGTAAATATGATACGAAAAGGTAAACTCGCCATACAAAGTATACTAGTAATCCCGAAACTATGCATCTTTTTTTGGAAAGCAGTCATAGCAGTTATATATTGAGCCAGACTATATTCAGGTAGAGCGATAAGCCACATAGCCCACTCTTTCAGTGTTCCCCATATTTCACCACTATTCTGATCCTTTTCTATAACGCCACCTTTAGGTACCTCTGTTTGGCAAGTTACACCGTTTAACTCCAATGCTTTGGAATTTACCCACAAGGTATGGCCATCATTTGCTCGCAATACCACAGGAATATTCTTTGCCACAGCATCAAGATATTCTTTACGAGGGCCTTTAATCAGCTCTTCTCCTGATAATATACCCCATGACCACCCCCTGCCATAAACAGCTTTGGCATCTGGATGATCCGATATAAAATTTTTTACCGCTTCAACATACCCTTCAATACTATTAATATTAAACAACTGAACCTCGTAAAGATCCAATAGGGATAGACCAGGTGGATGAATGTGACTATCAATCATACCAGGCAGTACCATTTTCCCCCCCAGATCAATGACCTGAGTTTTTTCACCTATTAAATTCTGTACGTCTTTGTCACTACCTGTAAGCAAAATTTTATTATCTTGAATCGCCACAGCCTGATATACTGTGTCTTGCTCGTCAGCAGTATACACTACACCATTTATCAATACGATATCAGCTAGCATATTTGGGGCCACTTTTATATTCACCTACCTCTTTGCTTGCTTACATTTCTTAAACTTTTATATGAAATATTATATGATTATTCATTGATCAAATATCCTTGTTGTCAATGAAATGACATGCTTATTCATTTCTTGTTTCTATACTAATGACTAAGTCTCTCTAAAATTCTGATGAAGTTAAGCCCCCATGATCAGATCTTCTTTATAAATAAGAAAAGGACTTACCTTTTGATAAGTCCTTTTCTCTATAGAATAATTAAAGCCCATAATATCGTTTCTTTTATATGTCCAAACCTGCAGCTCGCAGGTGGGCATCCTAGATATGCTTTTGCCATCCACTCGCAGGTGGCTCGGCAGCCAAATACCATTAAATTCCCCAATTATAAAAGTAGGTTGGACATATAAAAGATCACGTACACCCCAGGCAATTTGTTACTACAGTAGATACATAATACCACATGTATTGTATAGATGCAAAGACATTTAACACTGGCTATATTGAAATTTCTCTGTTTAGGAAGATTTATATGCATGATACAAGTTTATACTTCTAAATGCGACTTCTTACGATTAGATGGTTTCGTTTATTTCCTAAGTCATCTATCAAAATGTTTAACTCTAACTATGTAATCTCTCAATATTTTTAAACTGGCCAAAAAACATATGATAGTATCTCCCCTGTTTATTTATTAAAAAATTATGATTGCCTTCTTCAAGTACTTCACCATGATCAATTAACAAAATATTATCTGCATCGTGAATCGTATTCAATCTGTGGGCAATTATGAAACTAGTATGCCCCTGCATAATATTGAGCAGAGCATCCTGTATATATACTTCTGTGCGAGTGTCGATACTACTAGTAGCTTCATCCAAAATAAGTATAGAAGGCTCCGCTAAAATCACTCTTGCAATCGCTAGAAGCTGCCTTTGACCTTGGCTCAGATTTCCACCATTCTCCGTCAATTGAGTTTCGTATTTTTTAGGAAGTTGCATAATAACGCTATCAGCATTAGCCATTATAGCCGCTCTTTTTACTTCCTCATCTGTAGCATCTGGTTTCCCATATTTTATATTCTCTTTAATCGTACCTGAAAATAAATAGGAATCCTGCAGTACTATACCAAAGCATTTTCTTAAACTGTCTCTCGTATATTCTCGTATGTCGAGTCCGTCAATCAATATCCTTCCTTTTGTTACATCATAGAAGCGGGTAACTAAATTTATAATTGTAGTTTTTCCTGCTCCTGTAGATCCTACAAGGGCGGTACTACTACCTTCTCGCGATGAAAAACTTACATCTTTCAATACGAGTACATCTGGACGATATCCAAAACTCACATTTTCAAACACTACATGTCCTTTAGGATTTTCTAATAGAATAGCATTCGGCGAGTCAGCAGCCTCCTCTTGTTCATCAAGGATTTCAAATACTCTCTCAGCCCCAGCGACACCAGACTGCAAAAGATTAAATATATTAGCTAAATCATTTAACGGCCTAGAAAATTGTCTTGAGTAACTTAGAAAGCTAGCGATAACGCCAATTGTAATTATATTTTTTATTGCCAGAATACCGCCTACAATGGAAATAAGAGCAACTCCAAAATTATTAATTACATTCATGAGGGGCATGAGAAAACCAGACCAAATTTGAGCCTTCAAACCGACTTCACACAGCTTCATATTTACAAGATCAAATTCTGCAATCACTTTATCCTCATGGTTAAAGGCTTTAACCACTTGTATGCCTGAAATAGTCTCTTCAATATGACCATTTAAACGACCAAGCTGTATCTGCTGTTCTTTAAATAATTTGCTGGTTTTATTAGCAATTACACGTGCAAGCAATATTACCAGCAGAGCAGTAAGCAAATTAACTACTGTAAGGAATGGACTCAACAAAAGCATCATAACAAGAGAACCAATAATTGATATAGAGCCCGACAATAATTGCGTTGTTGACTGAGAGATAGTACCACTTACATTATCAATATCATTCGATAATCTACTCATCAATTCACCATGAGGATGAATATCAAAGAAGGCAATAGGAAGATTCTGAAGTTTTCCAAACAAAGTTCTTCTGAGATTTGTAACGATCTGCTGCGATACACCCGCCATAAGCCATCCTTGAAAAAAAGTCAGGATTGCACTAGCAACATATACAAGAATAAGCGCTATAACCAGTAGTTCTAGTGTGCCAAAATTAACAAAACCATTGGAAGTAGACATGGTGTCAATAGCAAGACCTATCAAATAAGGCCCTAGAAGAGCAAGCAGAGATTCAGCTGTAATAAACATTAAAATATAGGCTAGAACTTTTCTTTCCTGGCCAACATAGTGCCATAGCCTCTTAAGGGTTCCTATAAAGTTTTTAGGTTTAATAACAGTTTCCCTTCCACGGCGTCCACCCAAGCTTCCCCGTGGACCTCTTGGGCCACCTAAAAGATAAGAATTGCCCTGTTCCTTACCTTCTTTTGATTTTTTATTTTCCTGAGACATACCACTACATCTCCTTACCTACTTGTGAATAAAATATTTCTTGATAAATCTTACAAAATTTCATCAGTTCATCATGTTTGCCAATACCAATGATTTCTCCTTGATCTAACACTACTATTTTATCTGCATCCATGACGGAGGTAATCCGCTGTGCAATAATAAGGCAGGTAAGATCTTTTGCATATTTTTTTAGTTCTTTTTTTATTTTCTCTTCTGTAACCACATCTACAGCACTTGTAGAATCATCTAAAATGAGAATTTCTGGTCTCCGTACCAATGCTCTGGCAATCGCCAGTCTTTGTTTTTGCCCTCCAGAAAAGTTGACTCCACCTTGGCCTACTTTTGTTAGATAACCATCAGGCAATGCAGCAATAAAATCATGAGCTTGAGCAATTCTTGATGCTTTTTCAATTTCTTCTATCGTGGCGTCTTCCTTTCCCCATTTTATATTATCAATGATGGTACCAGTAAATAGGATGGATTTCTGAGGAACGATAGCAACTTTTTGTCGTATCCACTTAGGATCTCTATATTTCACATCTTCACCATCTACTTTGATAGTACCAGAAGTTACATCATAAAAACGTGGAATGAGATTGACAAGACTACTCTTTCCCGAACCTGTAGAACCTATGATTCCAACTGTCTCTCCTGGCATACAAGTTAAATTAATATTCTTGATAATCGATTGTGTAATTGTTCCTCCATAAGAGAAATATACATCTTTAAAATCCACTCTTCCTTTTACAGTTAAATCTTTTATAAGATGCTGATCCCATTTCATGTTATTTACCTGTGAGAATATTTCACTAATACGTCCTGCTGATGCTTTTGCTCGCACAAACATATTAAAAACCATAGAAATCAATAATAATGAAAATAACATTTGTGTCATATAGTTAATAAATGCAATAATATGGCCTGCCTGAATTTCTCCTAGATCTACATATATTCCACCAAACCAAAGTACCCCTATGATGCCAAAGTTGACAGTTAACATGATCCCTGGACCAAATACAGACATCATACGCATAGCTGTAATAGATTTTAATTGAAGATCGGTATTAGCTTCACTAAATTTTTTCACTTCATAGTCAAACCGATTAAATGCCTTTACAACCCTGACACCTGATAAATATTCCCTCATCACACTATTTACTTGATCAAGAGCCTGCTGAACTTTTATAAAAAATGGAAACCCAATTTTCATATTAATTAAGATTAACATTCCAACAATAGGAACGACTACAGTCAACACCATTGCCAGATTATGATTTATGCGTACAGCCATAATAAGACTTCCTATACACAAAAGAGGCCCCTTAATAAAAATCCTCATGAGCCCATTCACAAGGGTTTGTACTTGCGTAACATCATTTGTTAATCGAGTTACCAAAGAAGCTTTATCAAAATGATCAATATTTTCAAGTGGAAGCGTTTGAATCTTTTTATATAAGTCTAATCTTAATTCAGTTCCAAACTTTTGGGAGACATTACTCGATATTATATTACGAGCAGAGGCTGCAAAGGCTCCTAATATTGTAATGAGCAGCATTGAGCCACCCTTTAAAATAATATACTCTATATTTTTAGCAGCTATACCCACGTCAATAATTTGCGACATGATAGTCGGCAGCATAAGATCACACAAAGTTTCACACATTACAAAAAACACTGCAAGAAAAAAAGATTTTCCATATTTTCTTTTATAATAATTTAATAATTCCATGTTTCATTCCCCTCGGATTTACTATATTTGAATTATACACTATATAATATATACTCTTATAGCTTTTAGAAATCTATAGATTGATTTATTTATGATTAAAAATATTATTTTCTTTAAAATTTTTAGATAATTATAGTATATGATGTATTGACAAGAGGTAATTAATTGATTAGAATAAGTACCAATACAGCAAAAGGTAATGACTGGGAATAGTAAAGGTTTCGAAATTTTCAGAGAGCCGAAGGTTGGTGTGATTCGGTAAATTTCAGACTTTGAACTCACCCATGAGCCGCAGCCCGATAATGTAGGGTGAGCCGGAATTCCACCGTTACAGGGATAGATGGTGTTTGCCATCGAAAAAGGGGGTTCATTTCTTGAACCAATTAGGGTGGTACCGCGAGTTTACCTCGTCTCTATTATAATAGAGACGAGGTTTTTTAGTGTCTAAATTCCGGGTTTAGTCACTAAAATCTCCATTCATTATATAAAAATAACTTAGGAGGTCATTTAAATGAGTAGCAGAGTATTAGTATTGGATACAACCCTACGCGATGGTGAACAAGTACCTGGAGCAAAGCTTAATATATATGAAAAACTTGAAATTGCTCATCAACTAAAAAAATTAAATGTAGATATCATCGAGGCTGGCTTCCCCTCCTCTTCTAAAGGTGATTTTGAAGCGGTACAGAAAATTGCTAAAGAAATCATCGATGGCCCAATGATTACTGCCTTAGCAAGAGCTGTAAAAGACGATATTGATGCAGTCTATAAAAGTATCAAATATGCCCAAAATCCACTTATTCATATTGTTCTAGGGACTTCTTCCATTCATGTTGAGAAAAAATTTAATAAATCTAAAGAATCCATTTTACAAATGGGAGTTGATGCCGTAAAATATGCAAAAACATTACTACCTAATGTGCAATACTCTACAGAGGATGCTTCGCGAAGCGATTTTGAATATCTCTGGAAAACAATTGAACAAGTAGTAAAAGCAGGTGCCACTATGATTAATATTCCTGATACCGTTGGGTATGCAGTGCCCGAGGAATTTGGCTTATTAATCAGTAATATCAATTACAGATTAAAAAATCTAAATGATAACGTAATATTAAGCGTACATTGCCATAATGATACTGGACTTGCCACAGCAAATACTTTAGTTGCTGTCAAAAACGGAGCGAATAAAATTGAATGTACTTTAAATGGTATTGGCGAACGTGCAGGCAATGCAGCATTAGAAGAAGTTGCAGTAGGTCTTAAACTCCGTTCTTCTTATTACAATGCACATACAAATATTGTGCTAAAAGAAATTAAGAATACCTCAAAACTTGTTAGTACTTTAATGGGATTAGATATTCAAGTTAATAAAGCAATTACTGGCGACAACGCTTTTGCTCATTCCTCTGGTATACATCAAGATGGTCTATTGAAATCTCGTGATGCGTATGAGATTATTAGACCTGAAGATGTTGGAGTGGAAAACATGGAGCTTATTCTAACAGCCAGATCTGGAAGACATGCGTTTAAAGATGCAATCACCAAAATAATGCATGGCGAAATCGTGAATAATGATTTTGAAAATCTTTTCAGCAAATTCTTAGAGCTTGCTGACTTGAAGAAAGAAATCTATAATCATGACCTCTATTATCTTGTTGATAGATACTATTCCGAACAAGGCAAAACACAAAGAGAAATACACACGGTAAGTGAAAAATTATATGAACTTGTAACCTCTCAAGTAATAAGTAATGATATTTTCCCATCAGCAAGTGTAAAATTAAAGTGCGGAGAAGCCATTTTTAAAGATAGTGCTGTTGGAGACGGTCCAATAGATGCCCTTTATACAGCCATAAAAAATATTATAGGCCTTGATATCGAATTAGTTGAGTATAAAATATCCAGTGTTTCCAGAGGAAAAGAAGCCTTAGGACGAGTAAATTTACAAATAAAATATAACGATAAGATCTATTCTTCTAAAGCGGTTGATACTGACATAATAAAAGCTAGTGCATTAGCCTTCTTAAATGGTGTAAATACTATTATTATTGAAGATATTGGTCACGAAAGATAATGTAATATCCTTCTAATATTCCATTATAAAAAGCATACAACCCCTTCACTTATACTGAAGGAAGTTGTATGCCTTTTATATATTCACAACGCTGCTATATAAGATAAGTACAGGTTTTGAATGAAGCAAGCACAAGTTTTAGATTTCATCTTCATACTCTGCAATTTTTTCATAAACTTTATTCAAACTATCTCTTGTAAATAACTCTGTCCAAAATATATTTTTTTCCCTAAGTACAGCCATAACTCGGCTTTCTTGCTCAGCCATAAAAAGAATGCATTGCCCGCAACTTATATTAATATCCCGTGGAATTGGTATAGAAGCCACTATAATACCAGCTTTAAGCAACAATCCCTCAGCCCACATTGCATGGCGCATAGAACAGAAAGTAAGTAGGCGATTATATTCTTCATACATCCCAGTACCTCACAGCGTAATGGCTTTTCCAGAAGAAGATAACTCTTCTATAATTGAATACATATTTGTTATCCCTCCAACAACTAGCTTGTCTTTAAGTTCATAATAATCAAGACATGCTCCACAGGATAGTATCTGTACTCCTTTATCGCTTAAGGTGGTCAGATGTTCTATTACCTGAGAGCTTTCTGTCGTTAAGAGCACCCCACCATTTATAAACATAATGGTGCGAGGTAATGGTTCTTTTTCTAGCAATGCATAAAAGAACGATTTTATTAAAACTGCCCCTAATTCATGATTGCCCTGCCCTAGAGTACATTGAGTAATAAGATATACATTATTATTCTGGACTGTCTTAGGAGCTATATCTTCACCAGCCCCTTCCCCTTTAGTAATAACAATAGAATAAATATTATCTTTTTCCTCAGCTGTGACTTTACATTGATTGGCAGTAGCAAATTTAACTACATTTTCTTTGGCAGCCAGATTGTCAACAACTACAGTAATAATTCCATCAGACATTTCTTCTAATGCTTTTTTAGTGGCGATAACAGGACGTGGGCAAGCCATGCCGCGAGCATCTACATTAGTAAACATATATTTCACCTCTTTCTTTCTTGGAAACACGTCCGATAATTGCTGCCTCTTCTATTCCAGCTTGCTTTAATTCTGCTAGTAATTGTGAGGCAACATCTTTGGGAACACTCATAAGAAGACCGCCAGAAGTTTGGGGGTCATAGCACAAATCTCGTATGTATTCTGGTACAGCAGACGCAAATATAACTGTGGTTAAATAACTTCGGGTATTATAGGCACTAGCAGGTACTAGGCCCATCTTTGCAGCTTCTTTCGCCTCTGGTAAAAATGGAAGTGTTGTTGTATCAATATCAATTCCTACGCCGCTAGCAACTGATATTTCATTCAAATGACCCAAAAGGCCAAACCCAGTAATATCGGTGCAGGCATGAACAGTGAATCTCTCCGCTATTTGTGCAGCTATTTTATTTAACTTTACCATACTCCTGATGGCCGCTGCTACACCTTCAGGAAACATATCTGCACGCGCCGCCATTGTCAAAATGCCTGTGCCAATGGCTTTTGTAATAAGTAAAACGTCACCAGCTTTAGCGCCAGCATTCGTAAGAATTTTTTCAGGATGTACCACTCCCGTAACACTTAAACCATATTTTGGTTCATCATCATGTATAGAGTGTCCACCTACAATAATTGCCCCGGCCTCGACCACTTTATCCTGGCCACCACGCAAAATTGTCAGAAGCACCTCCGGATCAAGTTTACAAACAGGGAAAGCTACTATATTCATAGCCGTCAGTGGTTTGCCACCCATAGCATATACATCACTGAGGCTATTGGCCGCAGCGATTTGGCCAAACAGATAGGGATCATCAACAATAGGAGTAAAAAAATCAACAGTCTGAATCAACGCTGTTGTTTCGTTTAGCTTATATACACCAGCATCATCTGAAGTATCTATACCAACTAAGAGGCGAGGATCTGATGTTTTAGGCAACTGCCGCAATACCCCCGCTAAATCTCCTGGACTAATTTTAGCAGCACAACCACCATTTTTGCTGTACTCTGTTAATTTTATCACATGATTACCTCCAACTAAGCTTTAAATAACTTGAAGAAAGATTTCCATTGTACCACCGCAGACCATACCTTCATCAGCAGCTGTGTCATCAAGTAATGACAATAAATAAGTAAACGATACATTTTCATCTAATGCCCTGAGAGCCTGTAACTTAGCCTCTGACTCTGTGCAACCACCACCGATAGTACCTACTATTCTTCCATCAGGATAGACAAGCATTTTGGCGCCTGCTTTACGAGGCGTAGAGCCATGAGTATCAATGATGGTCACTAACACAGCCTTGCTTTTTTCTTCCTTAATAGCACAAATAGTCTTAAGAATTATTTCATCCATTTTATCACCTTCCTATACCGCTAAGAGGTAAGCAAGTACCATTTCGAGTAGCTGCTAATAACTCTGCAACAATACTTAGGGCAATTTCTGCTGGTGTTTGAGCACCAAGATCAAGGCCAATAGGAGCTCGTAGGTGTGATAAAAATTCTTTGGATACACCTTCCTCAGTTAGCTTGTTTATAATTCCATTCACCCTTCGCCGACTGCCAATCATACCTAGATATGATACCGGATAATGAAGAACTGCCCGTAAACATTCTAAATCATAACGATGTCCTCTGGTAACAATGATTATTGCAGAATACCCTTTATTATCTATTTTATTTAAAGCGATTCCAAAATTTTCACAAATAACTTTTTCTGCATTGGGAAATGAAATAGTATTGGCAAAATCGGGACGATCATCTACTACTGTTACAGCATAACCAATTAGGTATAGCATTTCCACTACAGGCTGACTAATATGTCCAGCACCTAATACCAAAGCACTCTTCCGAGTGCTCAAGCGATCCCAAAAGAGACGGTAGTGCCCATCATATTCTAATTCTATGATGTTCGGCTTCTGCCAGTCTGCTGTTTTTATCTTATGAACAACTAAGGCAGTAAATTTCTGATCAACAAGCATTCCATCAGGCTCATTCTCGCAGGATATAGTCAACATTTTTCCTAAGTTAGTTGCTTGTTCCTTAGGAGTGTTCACTATTGTTATAATATCCGTCGGTTGATAATGATGGACCTTTTGTAACAAACTTGAAAAAATATCCATATCTTCCCCCACCATACTCTTTTAATTGGATAAGCAAATAATTCTCCCCATAGCCTAGAGTAGCAATATTCCAATCCAAAGTAAATCTTATTATCAGCTGCACCAGAAATCGTCACAATTACACCTACTTCTTTTGCACCCTAGGCAAGAGATAAGTGATTTTATTGTAATCCTGTTGCTACTTCTCCAGCATTTTAGATTAAAGTAGTTGCCGATCCTTGACCCATACAAGCTTATTCTTAAACCACTCTTTTAGACTACAATTTTTTTTACATGAACCAGCCCCTTATCTGTCAATTTGAGTGCTGGTATTACGGATAAACTCATAAATGCCAGCGTCATAAAGGGATCATAACAAAAATTAATGCCAAGCTCACAGTTAATATTGTGATCCTCCATTAGCTCTGCTAAGGCCAAGGACCGTCACACATCCATGC
This sequence comes from uncultured Pelosinus sp., assembly GCA_963526645.1. GTDB lineage: Bacteria > Bacillota > Negativicutes > DSM-13327 > DSM-13327 > Pelosinus. The sequence goes on from CAUROG010000012.1 coordinate 23,033, forward strand.
CCATTCCCAAATAGATTCTTTTGTATCTTATAAATATTCTGGATTGAATAGACACTTATAATAGTTCATTTAATTTTCGATATAATGTAGCAATCCCGATCTTTAACTGCTTTGCAGCAATTTGCTTACCTTTTGTATTATCACCATAAAATGCAACCGCCTTTAAAATATGTTCCTTTTCTACCTCATGCAAAGGACGAATGCATTCAATATTTACTTCTTCTAAATGATTTTTGTATTCGAGGACATTGCGGGGTAACGTTTCCTGAGTTAAAATCCCTAAATCATCTGCCATATTAATCATAAATTCAATGGTATTTTCTAACTCTCGTACATTGCCAGGCCAAGGATAACGCATTAAAAGATCCATCGTTTCCTGGTCAATAGCTTGTACCTTTTTATGAAATAAGCCAGCGTATTTTTCTATAGTACTTGTCACAAGCATCTTAATATCTCCTACCCTATTCCTAAGAGGTGGCACTTCAAAGGGAATAACATTAAGCCTGTAATACAAATCTTCTCGGAATTTATTTTCTCTAATCAGATCCTTTAGATCTTTATTAGTAGCAGTAATCACTCGGACATCAAATGGAATTAACTGATTGGAGCCAATACGCACCAATTTGCGTTCCTGCAATACTCTTAGTAGCTTGACTTGCAAATAAATTGGCATGTCTCCAACTTCATCCAAAAATATAACTCCTTTATTAGCAAGTTCAAATTTACCAATTTTCCCACGAGGATCGGCTCCAGTAAAGGCTCCTTTGACATAACCAAAAAGTTCGCTTTCTAGCAGAGTATCGGGTATGGCTCCACAGTTTATAGCAATAAAAGGTTTCTCATTACGATTACTCTCAGCATGAATCGCTCTGGCAATCAGCTCTTTACCCGTGCCACTTTCGCCGGTAATCAACACTGTAGAGTTTGAATCAGCAATTTTTTTGATTTTACTTTTCAACTGTACAATAACTTCAGATGCACCAAGTATATTATCTAGACTTACAGATGTAGCCACATTTGTAAGTCCGTAAATACCAGACTTTACATTTTTTATTTCATTAAAAATAAAAATTTTATTATAAATAGATAAGCCAGGTGATACAGATAACAATTCACCCATTAGAGAAAAAGTGTTTTTTCCTATAATAACTCTATATTCTTCCACCCCTAACAGCGAATCACCAGTAGCCTCTATTACAATTTTTTCATTAATACATGAAGAAACCAACTGCAATTGTTTTAATGCACTATTATTGATTTGTATAATTTGATTACTCTGATTTAAAATTAATACTCCTTTGTCTACATTGTTAATTACTTGCAAGAGTAAATTCATAATGAGTTGATTTCGTTCAGTTTCTCGATATTCATAAGCTTTCGCGCTAATAAACTCCGCGATTTGCTGTAAAAAGAGTTGATAAAAATTTAAATCTTGTAATACACGCTGTTTTTGTTCTTCATCAGAACAAATTAGCCCAATTACACCAATTATTTCATCCTTTAGTTTAATTGGAGTACATAGTTCCATTTTTTCATTACAACAGCCACGTTTGGGACACAGTTTACAAAAAATATGTTTGCCTGGCTCTTTAATTAACTGGGGCTCGCCTGTAGCTAATACCTGCTTGTAAACAAACCCCTCTTGTGACATATCCTCATTAATGCTGTTGCTATAAATACCAGTACCAGCAATACGAAATAAACGAGCATCAACAATCTCCACATCCATCTTGATAACATGGGAAATAATATTTGCATAGGGAATAACGGCCTCTTGAATTTCTCGTAGAATTGACATTTTCAAACGATCTGCCCCCACTTACTCTTTTCTAAGTACTTGCTTCTATTATTATATTACAATATTCCGCATTTCACCCTAATTCCCTCTTGATAGTGATTGTTATTTTTGAGTATTATGCATTTTAAAACAGTATCTCCTTCTCGTTTAAATGTTTTGAACTCCAAAACTTATAGTTTGATTCGGAAAAATAAATATTTCATCAGCCATTTTGATATGCTCCCCTATGGGTAGACAGGTTAAATAATAAAACCTTTGGAAATTAGTATCATATGTTTTATACTCCTATCTCTCAAACATGGATACGAGAAAAACAGTCGCGAATAAATTCTCGACTGTTTTCTTGTAAAATTCAGTTATATTTTAGCATTCGAAATGCTTGGTTCAACAGGACGTTCTTGCTGTACAGTGAAAGCAACCACTACAGATGCAAGCATTGCAACAATAAGGAAAATAAACGCTGTATCAAATGAACCACCATTTTTATCGATAAGGTATCCCATGACAAAAGGTGAGATAAATCCAGCGACTTGTCCACCAAAGTTTACAGTACCAGAACTAGAACCCATAATATGTGCTGGAATACTGTCCATAACAAGACCCCAGAAAGCGGACATTGCTAAGAACATAAAGAAGGCCGAAATACTCTGATACACAATAACCAGATCCGCAGACTGCACAGTATATGTTAGGTACAAGAACAAACTGGCTATTATAGCATTAGGAATAAACATCCATTTGCGCTGTCCTTTCACACGGTCGGACAAGTATCCACCAACTAACATACCCACTGTCCCGACAAAGAAAGGTATTGAACCAGTTATACCAGTTTTCAACAACGAAAATCCTCTTACTTTCATCAGATAAGATGGTAACCAGGAAACAAAACCCCAAAAAGTAATATCAAAGAAGAACCAAATCAAAACCATTTGCCAGAGAATAGGCTTTCTGAGAAATTCCTTAAATGTCATTAGACCTGAGTTTACTTTGTCAGTTCCACTTTTTACCGGTTCAATACTCAGTTCACTTAATTCTTCTTTTGTTATCTTAGGATGATCTGTCGGGTTATCTCTAAAGTAGTACCACATTGCTGCTGCAATCAGGAGACCAGGAAAACCAAGATAAATAAAGACGGGACGCCAGCCAAAGCTTGCAATAATCCCTGCAGCGACTAATGATGCAACTGCTGGTCCTAAGGTATTAACAGACGACTGTATGGCCGTAGCTGTTGCTCTTTCCTTCGGAGGGAAATAGGTTGCAATCATTTTCCATGAGGCAGCGGGGAAAGATCCTTCTCCTATGCCAAATACAAGACGAGCAAATAACATCATCGAATAAGAACTAACAAAACCAGTTAAAGTGGTAAATACAGAAAACCAGGTTATGGCTAGTGCCATTACTTTTCTAGGACCAAATTTATCTGCGAGCATTCCACCTGGTATTTGAAATAAAGCATATCCTGCAAAGAAGGCACTTAAAATTCCCCCTTGCATAGTTGCGTCAATATTGAGATCCTTACCGATAAAAGGTAGAGCAATGCTAATAACCATTCTATCTAAGAACGAAAACAACCAACCTGCCCAAATAATAGATAAAATTGTGTGTCTGACTTTCCACCGAAAACCACCTTGCTTTAACTCACTCATACGCATTCACTCCTATTTTTGTGCTGGCAATTTCATGCCAGCACTTATTTTCTTAATATTTTTCTCATGACTGCAACGGATATTTTATACTACCGCAATAGCTTCAATTTCAACCATGACATCTTTAGGTAACTTAACTACTTGCACACAGGCACGAGCCGGAGCCTGGGCTTTAAAATAATCCCCATAAATACCATTCACTACTTGAAAATCGTTTAAATCTTTTAAAAATACAGTTGTCTTAACCACATTATCCATAGTAAGGTTCTGATCGGCGAGGATTGCTTTAATATTTTCTAATACTTGCGTAGTTTGTGCTTCAATTCCACCCTCTACAACAGCGTTGCTTATTGGATCAACAGGCATTTGCCCTGATACAAATACGAATCCTCCTGCTTTAATGCCTTGTGAATAAGGCCCAATCGCCCCTGGTGCCTTATCTGTATTTACAACTATTTTCATAAAACAACCTCCATTATTATTTTTTAGAATCAACTTAATTATTCCGTCTTAATGCACTAATTAAAACATTCAGATTTCAATGGGTATTTTTATACCCAGAGTTTATTACTGACATGTTTTCCGAATGACTCTCCCTGCCAGAGCTTTTACCTCTACACCATTTTCCACCACAGTTAATCCGTTAATAATGACATGTTGGATACCTTCTGGATATTGAACAGGCTCAACAAATGTTCCTTTATCAATAATTGTTTCCGGATTAAAGATAACAATATCAGCAAAATTTCCAACCTTCAGAGTGCCGCGATCAACAAAACCAAATACTTCGGCTGGCTTTGAGGTCATTTTTTTAATTGCGTCTTCCAAGGTCAGTGCCTGATCTTCCCGTACATATTTGCCTAAAACGCGAGGGAAAGAGCCAAATACTCGTGGATGAGGTTTGCCCCCCAATAGTCCATCTGTACAAACATTTTGCTCGGGTCTAGTCATGAAACGAATAACATGCTCTTCCGTTCCATAAAAATCAACCATGCCCACGGCATTTTCTTCATCATGCAACAAGTCAAAAGTAGCTTCATAGGCATTTTTACCTCTGATTTCACCAATTTCGATCAAACTCTTGCCGATTAAATCTTCATTGGCTGCCGTTTTTACGCTAGTAACAAAGATTTGATCTAAACCAGCAAAATCAACAAAATTATCCCAACCTGGTATACCATGCTCAATATCATAGATCATTTTCTTTCTTAGTTCAGGATCTTCTAACCGTTTGATCAGCTTATCTGTCCCACCATCATGTACCCAAGGAGGTAATATAACTCCGAGCATTGTACTACCTGCTACATATGGATACTGGTCAAAAGAAACCCGAATGCCTTCCGCCTGAGCACTCTCTAATAATTCCACGACGCGATCAATCAGTCCCCAGTTCTTTCTACCACACACCTTAAAATGGGAAAAATGAACTTTTACCCCTGACTCACGCCCGATGTTAATTACTTCTTCCATTGATTCTACAATGGTATCCGCCTCACTACGCTGATGGACAACAAATACACCATCAAATTCCGCGACGACCTTGCACATCTCAACAATTTCCTTGGTCTCAGAATAAGCACAAGGCATATAAATAAGTCCTGTTGATAAACCAAAGGCTCCGACTTCCATTTCCCGTCTGGTAATATCACACATTTTTTGAATTTCTTCATCTGTTGGCAATCTATTGTCTAGACCTATAGCTTCCATACGAATATTGCCATGAGGAACTAGATAGCTTTCATTGAGACCTACTCCGATTTTTTCCATCATTTTCAGATAGCCTTCTGTCGTTTCATAGCTCCAGTCAATGTTATCACTATCCCCATCAAGACCTGCTAAGTTCTTTCTCCAAGGACTAACATATTGCTTAGGCAACGGCGCCATGGAAATTCCATCCTGACCTAAGACTTCGGTGGTAACCCCCTGACGAATTTTAGGTATCACATAGGGATCAAGCAAAACTTTCAAATCGGAGTGACTATGTGTATCAATAAATCCTGGGCAAACGACCATGCCTGTCCCATCGATTACTTTATCAAATCCTTCTAAGCTAGTTTCACCGACTGCTGTTATTCTGTCATTTTCAATCGCTACATTGCCGATAAATCCTTTTGAACCTGTCCCATCAATAACAGTGCCATTTTGAATGAGAATCTTCATGAATTTCACCGCCCTATTATTTTAATACTTCTTTTAAAATTCCATAGTAGCCTTTTGTTACATTCACTAATTGCTCAACTTCAATATATTCATCAATTGTATGAGCCAAGTTTTCCCGTGAAGGCCCAAAGCCAATTGTTTTAATTCCTGCTTCACCAGCGTAATGACTGCCGTTGGTGCAGAAAGAGTATTGGGTAATAGTAGGGTTTATACCCACAGACTTTATACCTTTCAAAGCAGCTTGGATAAATTCATCCTGTTCATCATATAACCATCCTGGGAAGAACCGTTCCCCCTCAATGTTATTGCCAGTATGACATTTCTCAACACCAGAAGCATACGAAGCTGCCCCTTTAAACTCAGCATCTTCCTTACTCATTTGCTCAATTAGATCCAATATTGGTTTAAGTACGGACTCCCGGGTTTCGCCTACCAATAATCTTCTATCATAGGTTGCTCTACAGTAATCAGGCACTACAGAAGCTCCAGGATAGGGTGATGATTTAATATCTGTTAACTCCAAAATCCCCTGTCCTAAAACAGCATGAGAAGTCATTGTAAGTTTTCTGATTCTTTCAATTAGCTTGGACATCTTGTATACAGCATTAATGCCTGCCTGTGGATTTGCCGAGTGAGCAGGTTTACCATAGGTTTCTACTACAATTTCCGCCCTGCCACGTTGACCTATTTTTAAATTAAGCTCTGATGCTTCCCCGATTACTACATAATCAGGTTGTACCCGTTTACTTACTTCACGAGCGGCCACCCCTTCAAAGCACTCTTCATGTACCACACCAGCAATATAAATATCCCCAGCAAAATCACGGTTGGTATCAATGGCGAAATATCCTGCTGCCATAATCATGGCACTGACAGCGCCCTTCATATCAGAAGCTCCTCGGCCGTAGATCTTACCATCTTCTAATTTTCCACCGAAAGGGGCATGTTTCCATTTTGAATCATCTGGAACAGGCACAGTATCGATATGACCATCAAACAAAATGCTTTTTCCTGGTCTCTTGCCTTTAATATGACCAACAATATTCCCGTAACAATCAACCCAACAATCGTCAAACCCTAATTCCTCAAATGCTTGTTTAATTCTTTCTACAACTTTATTCTCTTCACCAGAGTAACTCTGGTGTTGAATCAACTCACTACAAAGTCTTATTAATTCTTGTTCTCTCGCTTCAATTAACATAAAGTTCACTCCTTTTATTAATAACTAGGATATTCCCCATCCCAAACAATACTGCGATATTTATCAGGATCTGTGTCACCTTCAGTATTAAACAATAACACAATCGAATCCTTATTAAGTCCTAATGCTTCTCGTGCTTCTTTCAACTGTTCGTCCTGCATTAATACGCTTAGCACACCAGTAGTAACAGCTCCAGACTCTCCTGAAATCACTTTACAATCACTGCCTAGTGGATTTCCTAGGACTCTCATACCCTTTGCTGCTACCCAATCAGGACAAGACATAAACATTTCACTATAATCACGGAGCACATTCCAACTAATACTATTGGGCTCACCACAAGCTAATCCTGCCATAATGGTGGCCATATCACCACCGACAATTCTAGACTTACCATCACCAGCCTTCGCTGATTTATATAGACAGTCAGCTTGATCAGCCTCTACAACAACAGTTCTAGGTCTTGCTTCTTCATATACAGAAGCAAAATATCCTTGTACAGCACCAGCCAATGATCCAACCCCTGCTTGCACAAAAATATGTGTCGGTTTCTTAATTCCTACATCATTTAGCTGCTCTAACGCTTCTGCAGCCATGGTTCCATAACCCTGCATAATCCAGGTAGGAATCTCTTCATATCCTTCCCAGGCAGTATCCTGAACCATAATCCAGCCCTTTTCTTCTGATTCCTTTGCAATCATGCGAACAGTATCATCATAATTATAATCAGTGATCTTAGCTTCTGCCCCTTCTGCCCGAATATTTTCAAGCCGTCTGATAGCTGAACCCTTAGGCATATATACTACAGATTTCTGACCTAACTGACGAGCTGTCCAAGCCACGCCTCGTCCATGATTACCATCAGTAGTTGTTGCAAAAGTAACATCACCTAATTGTTCCTTTATTTCCTGGGAAGTTATTTTTGCAAAAGGTAATTCACTAATATCCTTTTGCAATTTTTCTGCCATGTATCTTGCCATAGCATACGAACCACCCAATACTTTAAAAGCATTTAAGCCAAAGCGATATGATTCATCTTTTACATAGACCCCTGCAACCCCCAATAATTCAGCCAAACTATCAAGACTGCGTAAAGGCGTTTTTTCATAACCCGGGAAACTCATATGGAATTTCTTAGCTTTATCAATTTCTTGTTTACCTAAAAACTCAACTGATGTTTTTGATTGACTTGTCTGCATCATACTATTACCAGTCCACTTTATCTTATTTCTCATGATTTCATCCTTCCTTGGGTATTTTTTTGTACACCTATTAATATTGCAAATTCCATGCCAAAACTAAAAAGAATCTATTAATTCAGTAAAATCAGCTATTTATATAGATCTGTGTAGAAAAAACGCTTTGAAGTCCCCATTATCATTTTGATATTTATTATCATTTTGATATTTATTGTCAAAATCCCTAAAACAAGACCATGGAAGCTACTGAAGCAGCTTCCGTTGTCTTGCTTCAGTAATATATGCTTTATCATTTTGATAACCATACATTCTTATTGCAGCGTTCATTTGCTCATTTTTCTGCATCTGTCAGAACTGTTTCAAACTTTCACAGTCTGATAATTTGCCAATTACTATGTCACCAACTGCTTTGTGACTATAAGCAATTTGTAAAAAAAACTACATATAAATTTAAGACAAATATGAGTTAAAACACTTTCATATGATATTTTAAATCACGATAATCTATAAAGTCACTCTATGATTATAAGCCCAATAAGTAATAAAGAAGCTATGTCCTCAAGAATATGACTTCTCTCTCCTAGAAATACTATACATATGCAATATGTCCAAATAAAGTCAGACTAAAGATCCAACTCCATTCTATTAATTTTTGTGATAGTATAGTACCTAGAATATATAATTGAATGCTAAGGTGGTAGATAAAATGAATTATAAAAATGCATACTGGTTCTTATTTCATGATGATGATCTTTTAATCAAAGAAGTGGAAGGGATTAGTCATATCCTTACATCTTCTGATATAGAGCAACTAGAAATAATCCCCATGAATGCTCAGTGTATTGGTTTTCTCCATGAACAAGAATGTTTCGTTGCCCATTTAGATAGTGAAGCTATTCCTCAAGAATTTTCTTGGAAAAAAGTAAGGCCTTTGTATGGAAACATGGAGGAGGAATGTTTTTGGTTTGCTTGCCGTGCATTTCACATCAAAAATTGGATGAATACCAGTAAATTTTGTGGTTGTTGCGGAACTCAAATGAATGTATCTCAACAAGAACTTGCAATGAAATGTTCAAATTGCGGTCATATTGCATATCCTCGCATATCTCCAGCCATTATAGTTGCTGTCATAAAAGACAATCAAATCCTTCTCGCGAGGTCAAATCGATTCCCGCCTAACCGCTATAGTGTTATTGCAGGGTTTGTAGAGCCTGGAGAATCACTAGAAGACTGTGTTCAAAGAGAACTAAAAGAGGAAGTTGGTATTGAAGTACATTCTATCAATTATTTTGGAAACCAGCCATGGCCTTTTCCTGATTCTCTTATGATTGCCTTTACGGCCGAATGTTCAACAGAAGAAATCACCATTGATAACCAAGAAATTGTAGATGCTGGCTGGTTCTCTGCCCACAATCTCCCTGATATTCCGGACAAATTGAGTGTGGCAAGACAGCTTATTGACTGGTTTGTAGAAAAGCAAACCCAAAGTCATACTTAAATTTTGTTATTTCCATAAAAGTATATTTTATATGATAATTTTCAGGTGTCTATTTAATAGGTGATACTTACAAACTCTCAATCTAATGTAAATTTAAAAAATTCGGATAAAAACCACTCTTTTGCTGAAGAGTGGTTTTTTATCCGAACCGCATTACAGGGCAATCCATAGCTCATTTATACAAGTCGATTAACTTTCCCGCATCACGTAAATCATATCCACCTAAGGATTCCACTTCATAACGAAATTCTGGTGATTGTAATGTATCTATAATTACTTTCATGCGTTCATCATCAATATCAAAATTCAAAATTAAGTCATACTGTTCCTGTGACACTGGTATAAAATCCAATCCTAAAGCTTTTGCTGCAGCTTGGACACCTAACCCAACATCCGCTGCTCCTGCCCATATGGAAGCCCCCACTGCCATATGGGTTCCTACTTCTTTTTCATAACCACAAATTTGGCTAGATTGTATTTTTATTTTTTTCAATTCATAATCTAACAGCATACGTGTACCTGAGCCGCGTTGACGATTAATATAAATAATATCGGTTCTTGCCAAATCTTCTAGTCCTTTAATCTCTTTAGGATTAGAAGGCAATACCATGAGGCCCTGCTGCCGCATTGCAAAATGTACAAGTTTAACCTCTTTATTTGGCAAGAATTTTTTAAGATGAGTAATATTGTATTGACCAGTAACCTCATCTAGTAAATGAATCCCTGCAATATGAGCTTCATTATTGCCAATTGCCATAATTCCTCCCATGCTGCCAACATTAGCACAAGATAAGTCCACATTCTCCAAGTGACGTCTCAAAAAGATGCCTAATAATTCCAAAGCTAAGTCATGGCTACCAACAGCTAGAATCGTGTTAGTCGGATGAGACTTGTTCAATAAAGTCACAGGTATCACACTCCCTGGAGCAACTCCCAAGTGAGTTTGTCCAACACTAATCATACCTTGTGCTTTGGTTAAAGAAGAAATTAATCCTGCACCACGGCTCAAAGGAGCGGCTACCATTTTCCCTTGAACATTCCCCACAGACACTCGAACGTATTCTTCCACACCAAGAGTCGAAGCCACCTGCTTCACTAAAGTTGCCTCTATTGGATTTGCTTTTAGCGGTGCTAGCTTCTGTCTCGCGAGCAAAACATCCCGCACAAATAGCTCCGCTGTCAGCATAGCAGACACGGGGTACCCTGGCAGACCGATTACGGGCTTTCCTTGACAGATAGCTAGGACAACTGGTTTACCGGGCTTTATTGCCACGCCATGCACCAATAGCTCTCCTAATTCAGCCAAGACACTAGCAGTATAGTCTTCTCTGCCCGCAGATGTACCTGCATTCACAATCACCATATCATTGACTTGTAGGCTAGCAAAGATCGCTCTTTTAATCTCATGCATATCGTCCTTGACGATATTTGTACGAACTGGTTCACCGCCCCATTCTACTACTGCTGCAGATAGCATATGAGAATTTACATCTAAAATTACTCCTGGTTTTAATTCTTTACATGTAGCAACAATTTCATCTCCTGTTGGGATAATAGCCACTTTAGGTTTGCACAAAACTTCGATGTTTTCTATCCCTGCTGCTAGTAATGCAGCAATATCAATTGGTGTAATGATGCGATGTTCAGATAACACTAATTCGTTAGCTACAATATCTTCCCCAACAATGCGCACATGCTGCCATGGTGCTACAGCTGCAATAATTTCTGCCTCACCATCAATAAAATAAACATCTTCCACCATTACCACTGCATTGGTCCCAGCAGGCATTAAATCACCAGTGTCAACTTCATAACAACAACCAGTGGAAAATGGTTGCTGGGCAGTAATAAGCTTTAAGCGCTTCGGTTCAGTCTCTTGGGCACCAAAAGTATCCGATGCCCAAAGCGCAATTCCATCCATAGCAGAGCCATTATAATGAGGTACAGATTGTCTAGCATAAACAGAACATGCCGTTACCCGCCCTAGAGATGTTTCAACGGCTATAGTCTCCACAGAAGGTTTTTTGAAAAAGCCGCACTCTTTCAATTTATGCCACCATAACTCTTGGGCTTGCTCTCGTTGTAGGCAATTTAGATAGGCCTTATTCTTCTGCAACCTTTCCTCTCCTCCTTCATTCTTCACTCTTGTTGAGTAAGACTTCTACGATTTCTCCATTATAAAGTCCACTTTTATCTGAAGGGATATGTACTATACCGTCTGCTTGAGCTATAATACGAATCAATCCTGATTTTCCCAATATGGGACTAACAGTATATTTTTCATCCTGTTTACTAAGACGTACATTGATAAAATCATCTCTGCCTGGAGCAGAAGCCACATTTCGTACAAGACTTGCGGGAACGCCAATAGACTCAATAAGCTGTTTTTGGCCCATTAGTTGGCGGACTGCCACTTTAACCAGTTGCTTACATACCGTCAGTGCGGCAGCAGGATGGCCTGGCAAGCCAAATACTGGTACAGCATCTATCATACCAAAAATAGTTGGCTTACCAGGCTTAATAGAGACTCCATGAATTAATACTCCTGGAGATCCTAGAGCATCAATGGCCTTAACTGTATAATCTCTTGCCCCTACGGAACTGCCACCAGAAATAATCACTAATTGATAGTTGGCTACCGCTTTCGATAGAACATCAAAAAAATTCTGATAACTATCTTTAACAATTCCCATATGTTTTACTGCACAGCCCATCTCCAACAATAAGGCACCAAGAGCATAGGAATTGATATCCCTGACTTGTCCAAAAGTTAAGGGTTCTTCAATATCTACTAATTCATCACCAGTGGAAATAATTGCTACTTCTACTTTTTTACATACTGGAATATTGGCACAACCACATGCTGCTAATATGCCAATATGTTGGGAGGCAATGCGTTGGCCTTTCTCAATAATGGTAGTACCGCCTTGAATATCTTCCCCTTTTGCAACAACATTTTCCCCAGGGGCGACCATCTTTAAAACTAATAAATAATTAGCATCCGGTTGCTCTGTATGTTCTAGCATAACTACCCCATCTGCACCAGCAGGCAACATGCCTCCTGTCGGAATGCTTACAGCATTACCAGAAGACATTTCCATTGCCGCTTCTTCGCCCATAGCAATTTCTCCAATAATAGAGAAAAGTGATGAACCAGACTCACTAGCACCAAAAGTATCGCCACTTTGTACAGCAAACCCATCAACGGTAGAACGACTAAAAGCTGGTACATCATCCTTTGCCACAATATCCTCAGCAGCGATCCTCCCTAGAGCATCTAATAAATGCACAATTTCACTATGTACAGTGATATCCGCAAGACAATTAACAATACTATTTCGTGCCTCACTGAGGGACACACACTGAAAAAATTCCATAGCCATTCCCTCTCCTTCATAAACAGGTAAAAGAAAAGTAAATAGGACAATTCATTGCCCTTTTCTGCACTAATAGATCAATTAAAGACTCTAATATCTCCGAGAGCCCATTTACCTATATTTACCTATAATCATCACATAATTGACTGGTAAAAGCAATATGCTTAATCTATTAAAGTCCAATGCATTTCTTCATTAATATCCATAATCACCTTTTAACATAACCTGAGCTCTTTTTAAATCCTCTCGCGTATTCACATTGACCAGTGACTGGCGCGCGAAAGGAATTTGATCCATTTCTATTCTACTAATATAGCGAACTTTTACTTCTGAAAAAAAAGAAATGACTTTTCGTTCATTCTGTTCTAGTTTGTTTTCAATAAACGGCAGGCAACTCTTACTGTATATGGCATGCAAAGGATGAGTATAGCTATCTTCTTTGGGAATAACAATATCATAATCTTTTCTTTGTCTAACCATATATTGAATAAATGCAGGGTCCAACAAAGGAATATCACAGCCAACAATAAAACTCTGCCGTGTAGTAGAAAATGATAAACCTGCATGAATCCCAGATAAAGGGCCCATCCCTGAATAAACATCTTTTTCTAACCGAACTCCAAGGTAAGAATACTCTTCAAAAGAATTCGTGATTACGATCGGAAGCAAGGAAAATATGCCTGTGACCTTTTCCAATACAACTTCGATCATCGGTTTTGTCGTCAATTGAATAAAAGACTTATTTTCCTTCATCCTCGTACTCTTTCCACCAGCTAGTACAATAGGCGTCACATGCAAAACCTTTTTTCCCATTTGAAAGTACGCTCCTTCATTAATATAGTTCACACCTATTATACTGATAATTTTTCAACTTTTACTGCACAGACTTTAGCTATTTCTCTTCATCGTTATTTTTTTACTTCTAATACACATGTAATAAAAAATCAATCGAGAGACAATCTCTATTTAACTAAGAAAAGTTCTTTAATTTATAATTATACCAGAGTAGCTTCCATACTGATAATACCAATAATATTTTAATTCCATACTTTTGAGGTATATATCATCTAATAAGGAGGTACGAATTAACCTGTTTCTCTATGTTGAGCACAAAAAAACTACCTATATAAATATGGCAGTTTTTATGCTAAATTTCTTTTTCACTTAATTTCATTCTTACTTACGCCAATAGTAGATTAATTATTCAAGTTAAATAGCCTTAAAAGACAACTAGTGCTTTCGATGGGTATCAATCTTGCGTAAATTATAGTTCCCTCCGTGATAACATGAGCTAACATTAATATTACAATAATTTGCGCAGCGAAATGCAAGTAAAACAAAAGGCCAAATTTTATTATTCAATCTAAATAATCTCATAGTATTCCTCTCCTAGCTAGATATTTCTTATGGTATTGTATGTTAGTTTTTTCAATTAGGTCTTGCATCTTTGACATTTATTGAACAATTTATCTGCAATGATGCGGCAGATAAAATGGTGTATAGTATTAAGAAATGAAAAAGCATTCTTATATAAAGGCAATAACCCGATTTTAGCCACTAGAATGCAATACAATGGTAGTATTCTTATTTGCATTCTATAGAAAAATGGTATAAAATTCAAATGAGATCTTTTTAAAAATACAATAGGTGAAAAGAGAGGAAGCTCGTGGTTACCAGACGTCAATTTCTATTTGGTTGTGCCGGTACGATTGCAGCCATTTCCGGCGCATCATTTGTTTCAGGATACAAAAAGATTAATAAAAGTATACCTATTTTACTTTACCATAGAGTCGGTTATCAAGTTGATAACTATACCGTCAGCCCTGCACGGTTTGAGGAAGATATGAAAACGCTAAACAGAGAAGGATACACTTGTTTATCTCTTGAACAAGTCAAGCAACATCTGCAAGATGGTTTATCTTCTCCACTACCTGATAAGCCTATTATACTTACACTTGATGACGGTTATTTAGACAATTACACGAATGTATTTCCAATTATCCAGAAATATAATATGAAAGCTAGTTTTTATATCATAACAGGCATGATTGGTGAAGATGAACGACTGACAGCCTCTCAAATACGTGAAATGCAGGCTGCAGGCATGGATTTTGGCTCCCATACCGTTACCCATCGGTTTCTTGGGGAATTAACACCTTCAGAAATGAGAATAGAACTAACCAAGTCAAAATTTGCACTAGAGCAACTCTTAGGAAAAGCAGTCGACTTCATTGCCTATCCTGGCGGTAGTTATAATTCGGAAACCTTAAAAATTGCCAAAGAAGTTGGATACAAAGCAGGCTTTACGACTCACTATGGCTATGCAATGTTTAATAACTCCTTTGAAGTAAAGCGCATTCCTATCTTTCGTTATGATCGATCCATTACCTATGTGATGCTAAGGAAAGGTCTTTTGCCTAGTTTGCTAAATTAACATTGGTTATCTCCTTCCATAGAAATGACCTCCTGTTTCGTGATTTCACGCTACAGGAGGTCTTTCTAGTATCAATTTACATAACGGGAGCATTTCATTGCAACCTTGTCTAAAGTGACCTCTGGGGTATTAACAACAATAGAGATTGACTCTTTTGCTCTTTGACTGGTTAACAACAATCCCATGACTACCATTACACCGCCCCATATTTGGGTTCTAGAAATCATATCTCCCATTAGAAGAGTGATAATGGCTGTATAAACGGGAATCAAATTGATAGTCAGGTTAGCTGTACTAGCACCTACGGTGCGAATGGAGATATTCCATAAGATGAAAGCACACACAGATGCGAAAACTCCAATATAAAGAACTCCGTTGACTCCCATAGCAGTTACTTGATGAATAGCAAGAGGCTGTAACATCAAAAATGGAATCATAATCACTACTGCAATGAATGAAGAAAGAGTTATAGCAGTAATCGGTGGTACCGTATCTGACTTCTTGCAAAAGAAAGCATAGGCCATCCAACATACATCTGCAGCAATCATCAGTAAATCCCCTTTATTAAAATTCATTTGAAAGACTTGCATAAGATTCCCGCCAGTCAGTAACGTTAATACTCCTAGAAAAGAAATACTTAATCCTGCTACCTGCATAATGGAAATTTTCTCTTTCCATAAAAAGAAGGAACAAATCATTGTAATGGCAGGAGTAAGAGAAAAAACTAGGGTTCCATTTGTAGGAGAAGTAAACTGCAATGCTGAATACGTAAATACATTAAATAAGATTCCTCCCGATACCCCCATGCAAGTTAAGATAAGCCAAGACTCTTTCAATATCTTTTTTAACCTTGTAACATTCAATTTTTCATACACTACTGCGATAGGAAGCAGAATGCCACAAGCAATCATCCAACGTAAAAACGTAATCCACAAAGGCGAAAATTCATTGATCACAACTTTTCCAAAGATGAAATTTCCCGCCCATAATAAATTGCATACTAAAAGAAATAGAAATGCTTGATATTTCATTTTTATTCCCTCCTAACTCCAAATCTTTGTTGCTCTCATTATATTTTACGCCATTCGATTGTTCAATCTAATAATCTTTAGTATAATCATTGGTATAAACTATGATTGGATGTGAAAAAATGGAGCTTAGGCATTTAGAATATTTTATGACTATGCATCAAGAACTTCATTTTACAAAAGCAGCTGAAAAATTAAATATATCGCAACCTACCTTAAGCCAACAAATTCGTATTTTAGAAAGTGAAGTAGGAGCTCCCCTTTTTGATCGAATTGGGAAAAAAGTTTTCGTTACCAAAGCTGGAGAAATCCTCTATCATCATTGCTTAAAAATTTTTAGCGAATTAAAGCAAGCTCATACTGCTATTGGAGAACTTGAAGGCTTACGCAGAGGCAACCTAGCCGTTGGCTGTTCGGGCAGTCATCTACTCATCTCCTCAGTAGTAAAATTTCATACCCATTATCCAGGGATAAAAATATCTATTGTTCAGTTATCAACAGAAGAAATAACAGAAAAATTACTGAAAAATGAATTAGATATAGGGATTGCCTTTCTCCCTTTAGGCGACCTACAACTGGCAAGTCTTCACTTATATACCGAAGAATTATGTCTTGCCGCAAGCAAAGACAATCCATTTTCAAAACACCCAAGCGTAACTCTAGAGATGCTAGAATCCATCCCTATTGTTTTATTACCTCCCAAATATATCATCCGACAATTTATTGATCAGGCTACAGAAAAACTTGGTTTTTTATTTAAACCTATGATTGAAATGATGCCTTTCGAGCACTTACTAGAAATCGTAGGCCGCAATATTGCAGTAACCATCCTTCCACGGTCCTATATCAATAGCTTTGGGAATGAAAATATTCAAGCCATCCCCATAGACGACCCACACATGAAAAAATCCATGGGTGTTATCTATCGTAAAGACATCTTCATCCCTGCAGCTACTGATAAATTTATAGAAGAATTAG
The DNA here is from genome assembly GCA_963526645.1 of uncultured Pelosinus sp. Classification (GTDB taxonomy): domain Bacteria; phylum Bacillota; class Negativicutes; order DSM-13327; family DSM-13327; genus Pelosinus. The sequence goes on from CAUROG010000012.1 coordinate 40,352, forward strand.
TACTAGGATTCAAAGATTTTCACTTTTAAAGAATACTTTTAGGGCCCTTTCCCTTTCTGCAAAGCTGTGATAAGATAAACAAATATTTAATTTTGTAGAGGATGACGATTTTTGACAACTTCAACAGATAACCGCCGCATATTCTTCCTACTGATCCTAGTAGTTTTGTTCTGGGGGATCAATGCGGTCTGCATTAAATTTCTCACTCAATTTTTCCCACCTCTGGCATTAGCTCCAATTCGTTTACTCCTGGCAAGTGGGCTACTAGTACCCCTTGTGCTTCGTAGAGAGGGATATAAAAAATTATCCAGCAGAGAATGGTTTCCCATTATTGGAATATCCATGTTTTGTATTTTCTTTCACCAAATAACACTTACTATTGGATTGACTGCAACTAGCGGAACCCATGGAGTTCTTATCTTGGGATTAAATCCTTTATTTACAACTATGTTTGCTGGCTATCTACTAAAAGAGGAATTTACATGGGCCAAAGGAATCGCTATATTTTTAGGCTTCAGTGGCTTACTATTAGTCGTTTCAGGCAGCTCACAAGGTGGTGCAACTCTGGCCGGTGATGGAATCATGTTTGTTGCAGCCATTACCTTTGTTATAGGATCTTTATTTGTTAAAAAAGCTACGTTAACGGTTTCTCCCTTGATTGTAACGGCCTATAGCCACTGTTTAGCCTCTATTGGTTTGTTGATTCTTGGTCTGTTTGTAAATCCAGTGTGGAGCTACCCTGGCAGTTATGACTTCTGGCCAATTGCGGTTTTACTATTTTCCAGCTTCTTTAGTACGGCATTAGGAGCCTTATGGTGGAATACAGCGATACAACAAGTAGGTGCTTCCACCGCCTCCCTTTTCCAGAACGGTGTTCCTATAGTAGGAGTACTTGCATCAGCCATCTTCTTAGGCGAGCAGCTAAGTTGGTATCATTTTGCAGCTCTTTTGCTTGTACTTTTAGGAGTCAGTTTAGGCACAGGAGTGATTCAAATTCCATCGAGGTTACTACTTCTGAGTGATAAGCTTCGCAACTAGCATGAATTAATACTACAATAAAAAGAAGGACTTACTTCATCAGTAAGTCCTTCTTTTCTAAATATTTTTCTGTTCATTTGTTAGCATTCTAAGACTACTAACTATATAGTATACACAAGAGGTGATAAAATGAAAAAATTAGGTGACTTTCTTCTTTCCCCATATGGCGGTTATGAAATCGTCATGGGTAATACGGCCATAGTCCGTGCTATGCTTGAATCTGGTGTTAGAGTTGCTACATCCTATCCTGGCTCACCCACCCCTGAAATAGCCACAGCTATTGCATCGATTCCCAAAGAAAAAAATCCCCTTTATTTTGAGTTTTCCACTAATGAAAAAGTTGCCACAGAAGTAGCCTTCGGGGCTTCTATCAATGGACATTTATCAACTGTTTTCTTTAAAAGCGTCGGGTTGAACGTAGCTGCTGACACTTTTGTTCAGCTTGGACACATGGAGCTAATTGGCGGCATGATAATTATTCTTGGCGACGACCCTGGAGCTAACTCATCACAAAATGAACAAGATAACCGTCATTATGCCCGCCTAGCTTACATCCCCATGTTAGAACCAGCTACACCAACTGAAGTCTACACAATGTTTAAAGAAGCAGCCCGTCTGTCTATTGAACGCCGTATGCCAGTGATTCTCAGACTGACTACTCATGTCTGCCATGCTAAAGAAAAAGTATATTTCTCTCCATGGGCACTTCAGCCCCTCAATAACTCACCACGCTTTAACGTAGCCAACGGACCCTACATACCATTAACCACGAAGTTGGTTCTTCCTTTAAAACGACGTGCTTTAGAAAAACTGGCTCAATTTTCAGCCTATGCCGATACCTCATCCCTAAACACTGTCATAAACAATAGGAATCCTAGTTACGGTATAATAACAATGGGTGCGCCCTTTCAATCACTACAAGATGTGTTAGAAAAAACAACCGTTAAACCCGATATCGTAAAACTTGGTATTATCTATCCTTTGCCCCAAAAATTGATTTCTGATTTTCTTCGTCAGCATAAGGAAGTCAAAATATTAGAAGAATTAGATGACTTCATCGAGCAACAAGTAAAGGCACTGGCCCAGGAAATGGGTATTTCGACTAAAATAATCGGCAAACAAGATTATGACGATTGGCTGAATGAATATACACCAGAAAAAGTGGATGCAGTCATGCGAAAAACATGGCCTCATTTGCTGCCTCCCCTCCTCGAAACACCACCTCCTCCTATGGAATGGTCATCTCGTCAAGCCCAATTATGCCCTGGCTGTGGCCATCGCTCCGCATTTCATGCGATCAAACGAGCTCTAAACGCTGAGGATATTTCCGTAGCTGATATCGGCTGTCATACTCTCGGTATCATGGAACCCTACAACATGGGGCAAGTACTCTTATGTATGGGGCATAGCAGTGGTACAGCTGCTGGCCTATCACTCTTTAACAATAGTCGTAAAGTCGTTGCATTTCTTGGCGATTCCACTTTCTTTCATGCTGGCCTGCCAGGGATCATTAATGCTGTTTTTAACCATCACAATTTTACCTTAATTATTTTGGACAATGGCACTACGGCTATGACTGGCCACCAAGACCCTCCGGGTGTCAAAATCTCCATCCGCCGTGTATTAGAAGGCTTTGGGATTACCAACATTCGCGAGGTCGATGCCTATGCCCAGGTTAAACTAGAAGAAGCTGTTAAAGAGGCTATCGTAGAAAATGGATTTAATGTGGTGATCGCCAAACATCCCTGTATGCTAAAACTCATGCGAGAACGTAATGCGTCTGGAAACTTACAGCCCCCCTGCGTAGAAATCACAACAGACTGTAACCAAAATTATACTTGTGTGAGTTCCTTTGCATGCCCTACTTTTCAAAAAAATGCAGACGGTAGCATTTTCGTACATAATGACCTTTGCATCGGTGACGGCTCATGCAAGCAAACCTGTCCAACAAAGGCCATCACTCATAAAACAAAGGGAAGAGAGGCGAACAGCTGATGTATTCGTTAAAAATGGATATTTATATCATTGGAGTCGGCGGGCAGGGCATAGGCCTCTTAAGTGAAGCCATCATAAGAGCAGCTGATTATGCTGGCCTACCAGTACGCGGTACCGATACCCATGGTTTGGCACAGCGCGGCGGTACTGTGTCTTCCTGTGTTCGCCTTGGTTCACACGCTCACTCTGCTCTCATTCAAGTCCATTGCAGTGATATGGTCATTGCTTTAGAACGAAATGAAGCCCTACGCGGTCTTAACTCCCATCTTAGAGATGGTGGAACCCTTATATATTATGATATAGAGTGGCAGCCTCTGCTGGTTAGACTAGGCAAGGAATCGCTTTTAAAATCAGAAGATATCAGCGGGGAATGCCTCCGGCGCAGCATCCAGGAATACCGAATCATCCCCACTAAGCTAAGTAATCCAAAAATGCAAAATATTGCTCTTCTTGCTAACATCGCAAAATATAATTGTATTCCTAATATAACTCTATTACATTATGAACAAGCCCTTGCAGATTTATTAGAGGGAAATAAGCTAGAAAAAAATCTTTCCCTATTCCACGAACTATCCACAAGCAAGTAGGGAATACTGCATAAGAAAAAGTCCTGACCTTATTAATATAGGTCAGGACTTCTTGCTATAACAGCACTCTTATATCTTATTATTTTAAGTACTGTAAAAAACTTGTACCGTATTCCGGCATTTTCACTTGGAAATTCTCTGCGATAGTAGCACCAACATCCGCAAAAGTTTTCCTGAGGGGAAGTTCCTTGCCTTCAGCAAAACAAGGAGAATAAACGAGTAAAGGTACATACTCCCGCGTATGATCTGTACCATGATAAGTTGGATCATTTCCATGATCAGCGGTTATCATTAATAAATCCTCTGTCGTCATCTTTGCAAATATTTCTGGCAGACGAGCATCATATTCCTCTAAGGCTTTACCATAACCTTTTGGATCACGGCGATGCCCGAATAAAGCGTCAAAATCAACTAGATTCAAAAAGCTAAGTCCAGTAAATTCTTTATCTAAGATCGCAATTAACTTATCCACGCCGTCCATATTAGAAACAGTATGGATAGCTTCCGTGACTCCCTCGCCATTATAAATATCAGAGATTTTACCCAGGGCAATCACATCAAAGTTTGCATCCTTCAACTCATTCATCACGGTGCGACTAAAAGGTTTTAATGCATAATCATGACGGTTAGCAGTTCGTGTAAAGTTGCCTGACTCTCCTATAAATGGACGAGCAATAATTCTCCCCAACTTATAAGGCTCTTCCAAGGTAATTTCTCGGCAAAATGCACAGATTTCATAGAGTTCTTTCAATGGGATTACTTCTTCATGTGCGGCAATTTGCAGCACTGAATCAGCAGATGTGTAAACAATAAGTGCCCCTGTTTTCACATGCTCCTCACCCAGCTCTTTTATGATTTCGGTACCGCTTGCCGGCTTATTGCCAATTACTTTACGCCCCGTTTTTTCCTCAATACGTCGGATCAATTCATCTGGAAAGCCATTAGAGAATACACGAAAGGGTTTGGCTGTATACAGCCCCATAAGTTCCCAATGTCCAGCCATTGTATCTTTGCCCTTTGATAACTCCTGCATTTTCGTATAATAAGCAAGAGGATGTTCTGCTGGTTCAATGCCTTGAATATTTCTAATATTAGAAACACCGAGTTTACTCATATTCGGCATCGTTAGGCCTCCACATGCCTTAGCAATATGTCCTAGAGTGTCTACTTCAAAATCACCGAAACTTTCTGCATCAGGTGCTCCTCCAATCCCAACGGAGTCCATCACTACTAAATGAATTCGTCTAAATCTTGTTGTAACCATTATTTCCTCCTTAACAGGGTAGTCTATAAAACAATTTCGCAAATTTTACATCCAAAATTCAATCTCAAAAAACGTTAATTTATCATGATAATAATTAGTATCTTTGGGTCTTTTATTTCTTATTATAAAATACGCTTTCTTTTACGCAAAGTATATTTCATATATTTGCCAATCTATGAAACTTTCAACACATTATTTGAAAATCCCTCTTTTTTTGACATTGAAACGTAGACTATATAATTTCCCTACTTTTCTTTTTTCCTTTTCTTCAACTTTTCCTGATCAATAGCCAACTCTTTTGCAGTTTCAAACTGCATCTCTTGAAATAGCTCTGGATGTACCTCTGACACGATCCTTCCCTGTACAAACTTTTTCTGATACAATTTTTGCCCCAAATATATACCTGAAAAGAGAAGGATCAACGAGACTCCTGCCAATAGTCCTGCCCCCTGTCCGGGAACAATAGGCATACTTGCAATAATCAGAATAATACTGACTAAGGCCAGCAAAGATGTTAAGGGGTATCCTGGAAGTTGGCATTTTCCTTCAGGAGGACAGCCAACCGCCTTACGCAATTTATAATGCGTCGCTAATATGACTGCATATGAAAAAAGCAAAGCAAAACCGCCAGAACTCACTAAAAATAGATATACTTGTTGGGGCAGCATAAATCCTAGACCCAGTCCTACTAGCATAGCCACACCAGAGAAAAGAATTCCCCGATAAGGTACATTACCTGCATCTTTTAGCCATACAGGGGCATGCCCCTCATCTGCTAAGGATCGGATCATACGACCTAGCCCAAACATGGCAGCTAACATCGTAGAAAGAATAGCTGTCACCAATACAATGGTAATTGCGTTCCCGGCCCAGCCCAGATTCCATCTTGTCAAGGCTAAAGCCAAAGGACTTTCCTCAGCCGTTAGAGCATTAGTGGGTATTAAGGGCAATAAAACAAGAATCGCAAATATATACAACCCCACTAGAGCCATTACAGTATACCTAATGGCTCTTGGCACGACCTCATAAGGATTCGAAGTTTCCGCTGCTGCCAAGCCAATGACCTCAAACCCAGCATACGTAAACATGACAATAAGCATACTGCCCGCAATTCCCCAAATACCTGCTGGAAATAAAGGCTCAGCTATCAATTCCCCCAATCCAACTGGAGCAATCCCCGGCATAAAGCCGCTAATCAAAGCCACTCCCAAAATAATAAACCCAATAATCGCAAATAATTTTACTGCTGCCAATACACTCTCCAGCTTACTGAGCTGATCAGCTCCTAATAAGTTGAGGAGAGATACTCCCACAATGACAATAGCCCCTAACATGAGAAGAGAAACTCCTGGAATCCACGTCCGTAAAATAATAGACACAGCAGTGGCTTCGCTAGACATAGCCAAAACCAGTCCACTCCAATATACCCAACCGACAACAAAACCCATACCTGGGCCATAGGCCTTTTGTGCAAATGTGCGAAAAGAACCAGGCGCAGGATCTGCAACAGTCAGTTCCGATAGAGCAAAAAGAATGACGTAGATTAATACTCCTCCCAATAAATAAGAAATAATAATTCCTGGGCCAGCTGTACGAATCGCTACTGCAGAACCCAAGAAAAAGGACCCACCAATAACAGTCCCCAATGCCATCATGGTCAATTGCCACGCTGACAATCCATCACCTTTTTTATTCAAATTCAGACCTCCTAATTAATAAAGAAAAAAATACTTTATTACAAGTATCTCCCCCGCTGAATTAAGTTATGATCTTTCTAATTAAAAATATCTATCAGTACGATGTAATTCTTGGTTGTATAGTACTTTTTTCAATGTTAAAATGAAAACAAAATTTCTATATGTAAATAGGCGGTGAATTTGGTATGAAAAGAGTTTTACTACTCCTAGCCAATGGCTTCGAGGCTTATGAGGCTAGTGTTTTTACTGATGTATTAGGCTGGAATCAACTGGAAGGTGATGGTTCTACCGAGTGCATTACTTGCGGTATGCGAGAACAATTACATTGTACTTGGAATTTCACAGTATTACCCCAGATGCAGCTTTCTCAGGTTGATGTTACTATGTTTGATGCATTGGCTATACCTGGCGGCTTTGAAGAAGCAGGTTTTTATGAAGATGCCTACAGCAATGAATTTCTTTCTGTAATCCGTGACTTCGATCAAGCAGGCAAGCCCATTGCTTCCATTTGTGTAGGAGCCTTGCCCGTTGGAAAAAGTGGAGTGCTTGTGGGACGCAAGGGAACAACCTATCACTTGAATGATTATCGACAAAAACAATTAGCCGCTTTTGGAGTAGAAGTCATCAATCAACCAATCGTGATTGACAAAAATATTATAACCTCATCCTCACCTGCAACTGCCTTAGATGTCGCCTTTACCTTATTAAAAGTTCTAACATCAGAAAAAAACTATCATAAAGTAAAATATTTAATGGGTTTTTAACATAACTGTGATTCTTATAAAAGATTATTAATATAATGATAGAAAAAGCATTTAAGGAGGTGCTTTGTGGATATTATCAAGACCATTTTAGAAAACAGCAACTACGCATATGAATTTATCTATCATAATCAACCCATCCTTACTCCTCAAGAAGGTGCTGATTATTTTGGCATTGACACTGGCCAAACTGCACCTATCCTAATTATAAAAACAGATTTGGGTTTTTTTGCACTCATTGTCTCAGGTAAAAGCAGACATGTGCAAATTGAACGAATCTCCTTTTTACTGGGTTGTAAACAAGCCAAGTTGGCAAGCAGAGAAGAAATAAAGAAAAAGACAGGCTTTGACGCGGCAAATCTTCCTATGATCGGCATACCACTCTCTTATATTTTAGATAAGCAGCTGTTTTGCTACCCTTACGTATATGGTGGCTCAGGGCAATCCAATCGAACACTAAAAATTACACCTCTCGCCTTAAAACAATTGAATACTGTTGTAGCAATTACGACAGATTTCGGATAAATAATAATTTGATACATCGACGCTCTCAAAACAAAAAAACTACTCATGCTGCTAAGCATGAGTAGTTTTTTTCATTCTCAATTCTATTGCCTCTTAACAGCCAACTTCAGTGGCTCACCATTGATATTTACATCTATATACTCTCTTACTTCATCAAATACAATTTCTACAGCTAAAGTTTCACTCATAATGTAGTCTTTGTATTGCTTCACAACCTCTTTAAGCAGAGCATTTCCCGTCATATATATTTGAATCTTATCCATTACTTCAAAAGAACTATCCTTTCTCATATTTTGGAGTTTGCTAATGATTTCTCTGGCATATCCTTCTACTCTCAAAGTTTCAGAGATATGAGTGTCGAGAACAACACCGACCTCACCTTCCCCAGCAAAGGCAAACCCCTCCAAACCATTCATAGTGACTAACAAATTGCTAGAGTTTAATTCTATAGGAGTACTATCAATTTCTACCATAATGGACTGGCCGCTTGAAATCTTCAACGCTAACTCCATTTGATCCATCTCTGAAATAGCCTTTCTGATGCCAGGTATAAATTTACCATGGGTTTTCCCCAGCACTGGTGAATTCGGCTTTGCAGTATAGCTTACATAGTCCGCCATATTGGCATTGACTTCTACTTCTTTAAGATTCAATTCTTCCTTAATAATATCGATATAATAATCAGGTAGTGTCTTGGTACTCAGCAGCATCTTGGAAAGAGGCTGCCTGTTTTTAATATTGGCAAGATTTCTCGCGCTTCGGCCAAGTCCGCAGATCTTGTAAGTTAATTCCATTTCTGTTTCAAGCTGCTTGTCAACAAGCATTTCATTGTATTCAGGCCAATTGCATAAATGAACACTCTCTGGTGCCTTCGCATCAAGTCGCACTACAAGGTTTTGATAAATTTCTTCCGTTATAAAAGGAACAAAAGGAGCTGCTACTATTACTAGATTTTTCAGCACGGTGTACAGGGTAAGATAAGCGTCAATTTTATCATCTGTCATATCCATAACCCAGTATCTAGTTCTATTTCTCCTCACATACCAGTTTGACAACTCGTCGGTAAACGCTCCGATACGCTCAGCAGCTCCAGTTATATTATAAGCATCCAGATCTTCGTCAACCTTGTGAATCATGGTATTAAGCTTGGATGTAATCCACTTGTCCATGACATGGCTGCTTTTTCTTCCCTGGTACTTGGTAGGATCAAACTGGTCAATCTGCGCATACAGCACATAAAAAGAATATACATTCCATAAGGTATTCAAAAATTTACGCTGGGCTTCAATTACTGCTTCTTCATAAAACCTAGATGGAAGCCAAGGAGCACTGGCGGTATAAAAATACCACCGTAAGGCATCGGCTCCTTGATTTTCTAAGACCGTAAATGGACTTAAGACATTTCCTTTATGCTTTGACATTTTAATACCGTTTTTATCAAGCACATGCCCAAGAACGATACAATTTTCAAAGGAACTCTTATCAAATATGGCTGTAGATATGGCAAGAAGGGTGTAAAACCATCCTCTAGTCTGATCCACTGCTTCCGATATAAATTGGGCAGGGAAATTTTCCTCAAACAATTCCTTGTTCTCAAAGGGATAATGATACTGAGCAAAGGGCATAGAACCGGAGTCGTACCAGCAGTCAATTACCTCACTCACTCTTTGCATTTCTTTTGTACAAGCAGGACATTTTAGCAACACGTTATCTATATAGGGTTTGTGAAGCTCAATATCTTCTGTTACCTGGATTGCCTTTTCCTTTAATTCGGCAATACTCCCTATGCATTCCCGATGCCCGCAATCGCACTCCCAGATTGGCAGAGGGGTACCCCAATAACGTTCTCGACTTAGCCCCCAATCAATCACATTTTCCAGGAAATTGCCGAAACGGCCCTTCTTGATATTGTCAGGATGCCAGTTGATTTTATCATTATTTTCTAGGAGATTGTCTCGTAAGGAGGACATCTTAACAAACCATGAATCCCTTGGATAATATAAAAGAGGTGTGTCACAGCGCCAACAGAAGGGATAGGAATGAAGATACTTTTCTGCTTTATATAGGATACCTTTTTCCCTCATAGTCTCAAGGATTTTCTCATCTGCTTTTTTAACGAACATCCCTCTCCAGGGAGTAACTTCTTCCACAAAATTACCCTGAACATCAACCAGATTTACCAATGGCAAGTCATATTTCTGCCCTGCCCGGTTATCATCTTCGCCGTAAGCGGGTGCAATATGGACCACTCCTGTACCATCACTGAGAGTCACAAAATCTCCATGAATAATGTAGTACGCCTTTTTCTCTGGAGTAATAAAGGAAAACATAGGCTCGTATTCCTGATCAAGAAGTTCGTCGCCTTTAAACGCCCTAACGACCTCATATTCACCTTCGATCCTGCTAAGTAAATCCTTAGCAAGGATTAAATGTTCCTCCCGATTGACAATTTCCACATAATCATATTTTCTGTTAACCGCAAGAGCCACATTACTTGGTAAGGTCCAAGGGGTTGTCGTCCACACCAAGATACAGGTATTCTCACCCTTCAGTTTGAATTTAACGTAAGCAGAACTGTCCTTCACATCTTTATAACCTTGGGCAACTTCATGAGAAGACAAAGAGGTTCCGCATCGTGGGCAGTAGGGAACAATCTTATGTCCTTTATATAACAATTCTTTGTCCCAAAGCCGTTTTAAGGACCACCATACGGATTCGATATACTCATTTTGATATGTAACATAAGGGTTATCCATATCAATCCAGTATGCTACCCGCTCAGACATATCCTTCCACTGGGTGGCATATGTAAATACGCTATCCTTACACTTCTTTATAAAGTTCTCCACACCATATTTTTCAATTTCTGGCTTGCCGGATATACCCAGCGTTTTCTCTACCTCCAGCTCAACCGGAAGACCATGAGTGTCCCAACCCGCTTTGCGTAAAACCTTGTACCCTTTCATTACTTTATAACGGGGGATCAGATCCTTGATGACCCGAGTAACGACATGACCAATATGAGGTGCACCATTGGCTGTTGGCGGTCCATCATAAAAGGTAAAATACTCACTTCCCTCATTCATCTGGAAATTTCTTTTTATAATATCTTTTTCTTTCCATAGCTCAAGAATGGACTTTTCCATTGCCACAAAATTATTTTTGGAATCAACCTTTTTATACATGTTAAAAACTCCTTTCTCCTATATCCTTCCCATTTTTGCCTTGTAATAAGAAGACTTTTTTCAGCAGCAAAAAAACAACAAAAACTTCGTCCTGTTCAGGACGAAGTTTTATCTTCGTTATACCACCTTTAACGACCCATTCAGGTACTAACATACCTTATCCTTTAACGCAGGAATACGAATTGACTTACTTTTACGTTTCAGTCATCAGCTCTCAGGTGATTTTCTTCTGAATATCATCGCAGGTTCTCAGCAATCCCCACTCTCTGTACATTCAAAATCATGAATACTCTTCCCGATCATAGCTTTTTAAATATTTCTGTTAAAATCTTACTAAGAGTATACGTCCTAATTTTTACAATGTCAATATTTAGATTCTGCAAGAAGCAATTAACTCCAGCCAACGAAATTAGCAATGAAGGTAACAAAAAATCCAACTATTTTTTTCATAAGCAAACTTATTAACTAGAAACCTTCTCTTTGAAAGGCTCTGTATCTATGATGAAAAGCACCTTTACTATCTTTCATATCTTACCTAAGGATCTCTTGATCTACACCCAATGACTGAGCAAGATCATAGAAATGATATCCTTAGAAGAGGTTTATTCAACAAAGCATTAGAATGGCTGAAGATATGTCTAGTCTAGAGTAAATAAAATGTCCCTTCGTGAAAAGTATGCATATTATGTAATATAGTCTTATTAATGTTAAATTTAAATAGGAAGAGTCAGATGTGGTCCTATAGATTAATTAAATAATATGTCAAAGGAAAGTGACAATATGAAACAGCATGCAAGACAGATGGTATTTGGTGCTATCAATGTACCTCTAGCTATCTTTTGGTCCGAACCTGGAGATCCAAAATATCAAAAGATCAGTGCATCTGCTGCTACCAATCCCATGTCATGGTCGCAAAGCCTAGATGTACAGCAAAGACTGTGGCTAGTTGGAAAAGTCAATACTATGGCAACATACGGCGAAAGAGTAGCAATACTAGATGGAAAAGGTAATTGGCTGCAAGTAGCCGCAGTTACCCAACGCACAAAGGATAACAAATGGGGCCAAGCTGGCTGGGTTCCAGCAGACCAGATTAGCTATAATAGCACCTACTTGCTAGAGCAGCAATGTTTACCACAAGCTGTGGTATCAGTAGCAAAAGCAACATTATTCCACGATACAACCTGTTGGACCCGCCCCCTTAGCGAGCTCAGTTTTCAAGTCCGATTACCGATTCTGATGGAAGGGGAATATATCTTTAAAGTACGCTTACCAGACGGCTGTACAGGTTATGTCTCCCGACTAGAAACGAAAAAAGCCTCGGATCTCTTCTTTTCCCGACAATGTATCGTAGCGGAGGCCAGACAATTCTTGGGATTAAGATATTTATGGGGTGGCACTTCTTGTTATGGCTTTGATTGTTCCGGATATACCTTTCGCTTATACCAATCCCAAGGTATATCCCTTTACCGTAACTCTAGACAGCAAGCACAAGAAGGTATCCCGATTGAAGAGGAAAATCTTCTGCCTGGCGATCTGGTTTTTTTCGCAAGCAATGGCGGAAAAGGAAAAATTCACCATGTAGGTATGTGTGTAGGAAATGGCATAATGATTCACGCTCCACAAAGCAGATCCGCAATACAAGAGAGTCGATTTGATGTTGGTCATTACCAAGAAGAATACTGGGGTGGCAGGCGTTATTGCAACGCAGAATTGACTTAGGAAATTATACAAGTGATGATGGTTCGTTTATGGAGATTACAAGTAAAAAGACAAGCAGGAAAATCCCATAGGATTTACCCGTTTGTCTTTTACCTGGGCTTCTTCTCTTTCTTACCTTTTTTTGACTTAATAGCCTCCTTAGATAATAATAAAAGAGTTTAATTATTGGCAGTAAAATTATTAATATCCTCCCTATCGAACTTTAAAAACCCAGGCTACACTCCTCTTTATAATTCCATCTGAATCTTAGTCTTTTTTTATAATTCTCTATCTTTTGATAGAAGTAATCAAATAGAAAGTACATTATGATATAGCATTGAAGTAAGCATAGATTTGAGAAAAAAGATTGGGATAAGATGAGGCCACTGAAAAACTATTACATTTTTAATTTCAAACAATTTTCAGGGGTACTAAGATGTATAAGCATATCAAAAAAGATTGTTACAGGGCATTTAAAGCCTGTAACAATCTTTTACTTTTAGTATGATTTTTGAAATATAGACTTTTTCAGCGGCCTCGATAAGATACACCTTTTAACTATCTTTAGAACGATTGTTCCTAGCCCCCGCTTTCAAGGTAGACTAATTTCGTTTCTTCGTCGTATCCTAAAAGTTCTGCATAACGTCCCCAACTGACTAGCAATTGAATTTGGATTTTGCCTAATTGATCACCAAGGGTACGGGCAATAAGGTCTTCAAAAAACTCTATGTTCATATGTTTGTTGGATTTTGTTTGCAAAACATTGATCATATGTGTAATAAACGGAACATTTTTTAATAATTGATCTTTGAATAATTCTTTACGTTCCAATACAGTAGCCCTCGCAAACTTAATACCCTCAAGAGTAAGCTCAATATCCCCCTCCGCTACTTTTGCAAAACCCAGCAATGAGGCTAACTCCACGATGGGGAAAAAATCATCAATATCCATTACTAAGCGATCAGCCAGTTTGTAGAGATCCGTACTTTCATTAAGATCCTCTAGTAGTTCGAGAAAACCGGTGAGTGCTCCAGCCGAGACTCGGGGAAGAGCCGTTATCTTCTTCGAATGATAAATTGCAGGTTCGCTGCTCCTTAGCTCTTTATTCGTCATCAAAGAATAAATCCTATCTACAAGGGCAGTAAAATCAGTAGCTTTTTTGTCGCGCCAACGTGGAATATCAATCGAAATATTTGCTACGATCTTAGCTGGTCCCGCTGAAAGAATCACTGCACGATCAGCCATATATACTGCTTCTTCAATACCATGGGTGACTAAAATGATAGACTTGGTAGAAATCTTTTTATCTAGCCACAACTCCAAAAGATCTCGACGTAAATTTTCAGCAGTTAGAACGTCCAAAGCAGAAAAAGGCTCATCCATTAATAGTACGTCTGGATCACTTACCAATGCACGGCCAATACCAACACGTTGCCGCATGCCGCCAGACAATTCTTTAGGATAAGCGTTTTCAAATCCATCCAGACCGATAATATCAATGACATTTAATGACTTATTACGTTTTTCATTTTCGGAAAGATTCTTTGATACTAATCCAAGCATTACGTTTTCTAAGACAGTAAGCCAAGGAAATAGCGCAAAGGACTGAAATACCATGGCGACTCCAGAATTAACTCCATTGACAGCGTTGCCCAAGTAAGTGACCGTACCCTCAGAGGCAGGAACAAGCCCTGCAATGATACGTAGCAAAGTAGATTTGCCTGACCCAGAAGGGCCAAGAATTGCTAGGAATTCTCCTTCTTTGACTTCTAGATTGATGTCTTCTAGTACTGTTGTATTCTCATGACCTTTAACATCAAATTTCTTATATATTTTTTCAGCTTTAATTAATGCCTTCATACTTAATCCTCCTAATCCAGATGATATTTCGCCTCAGCAAGTTGATACAAACGTCTCCATAGGAACCGATTTATTAGAGTTACGAATAAACACATGACTGTGATTCCCCAAATGATTCCTGCCCAGTCACCCTGTTCAGTAACTTTACTAATATAGGAGCCAAGACCGGTTGCTATCAATTGCTTATCGTTCCAACTTACAATTTCTGAAACAATACTTGCGTTCCATGCACCGCCAGATGCTGTAATAATACCGGTTATAAGAAATGGGTAGATGCTTGGAAGGATGAGTACTTTCCACTTACGCCACCCTTCCAATTTGAAAACAGCTCCAACTTCATGCAAATCATTCGGAATAGACATCGTTCCCGCAATAACGTTAAACAGAATATACCACTGGGTTCCTAACATCATGAGCGAGATTGATCCTAACTCAAAGTTCACTTGATATTTCAAAAATAAAATCGTAATAAAGGGAAACAACATGTTGGCAGGAAATGAGGCCGCAATTTGAACAATAGGCTGTAATATCGTTGCCACTCGGGGATTTAGACCAATCCATACGCCGACCGGAACGGTCCAAAGTGCACCCAATAATACAGCTATCATGACACGCCCAAGTGTATATAATCCTAGCCGAATTATTTCCAATATAGTATTGCTGTCCAGAGAAGCTACCAGCATAAATGCTTCGGAAACGGGATTGTGCATCAGTCCCAGAAGGAGCATTACAAGAAAGAACTTAATCAGCTGCTTGCCAATATAGAATGATTTTGGCACGCTTTGAAACTCTTGCGAGGCTTTTTCAGACAGAGATGCAATTTTATTCAATAACAAGTTTATTACTTTCCAAAGAGGAGATAGTAAAACGCTACTAAGCATGTTAACTAAGCTCGAACGATACAACATTTCATAAACAAATGAAGTCGAAGTACTTGCAGATTCGGTTAACTCCATTTTGAATCTTTTGCTCCACACGACCAGTGGTCTCCAAAATAATTGATCAACCAGTATGATCATTAAAATCATAGTTATTATAGAATATGCAATTGCCTGCATATCGCCGACTTCTATTGCCGATGCGAGATAAGATCCAACTCCCGGTAACCGTATATCTTGCCCCAGTACACTAATTGCTTCGCTGGCGGCTAGAAAGAACCAGCCACCCCCAAATGACATCATACTATTCCAAACCAAGCCAATCATAGAAAACGGGACTTCGAGTTTTATAAAACGTTGCCACCAATTCATGCCAAGAACATCCGATGCTTCTTGTAAATCTTTAGGGATCGTTTTAAGTGAGTTGTAAAAACTAAATGTCATGTTCCAAGCTTGCCCTGTAAATATAGCTAATATAGAGGCCAACTCTACTCCAAGTAAACTTCCAGGAAAGAATGCTATAAAAGCAGCAATGGTGGCGGATAGAAATCCTAATACAGGAACGGATTGCAGCATATCAAGTAATGGGATTAATACTTTTTCACCTGTTCGGCTTTTGGCGGCAATATAGCCGTAAATAAGAGTAAATAACAATGATGCTCCAAACGCAATAAACATACGCAGCAGAGAGCGCCCTGCATAATATGGGAGCATTGATGGGTCAAGAATAATTTCGCTATGATCTCCTAACGTAAAAGGCGCCTGCATACTAGCACCTAAATTCAATATTGAATAGAGTATTGCAAAAATAAAGAGTAGGATAACTGAGTCAACCCAACTCAATCGGTGTTTTGCTATATTAATTGAGAAAAATGCCATAGATAGTTCCTCCTTGTGGTAAGGATGTTTTCCAAATCATTGAATGCACTAAGCACCAGTATGTCAATAGTATTATATGGGGAATACTACTATCCGAATCCATCTTAACCACCTCCCAGAAAATAATAAAAAGCCTCCTTAAATAGAAGGCTTTCGTAAATAGCACAATATGATATACCTCCCCCACTCGTTTGAGCTTTAGCACTGCACAACGTAGAGTATAAACTTAAAACACTCAGCCACATTATGTAAAACCTTAATCCGGTAATACCTGTTATACCCATTGGCGTCTCTCGACGTTTCCGGGCAGTGGCCTGTATTCATGCAGGAGCCTCACCTAACGAAGAATTCAATTGTCTGGGATTAGAGTATCACCATTTGCTCCCCCTGTCAATAGCCAATTTGTTAATTGTCAATGTTGATTTTTAAATAAATTTTCAAATATTTTATTAAAAAATGTTGAATAATTCTATTTTCAGCAAGCATACTTACTCAGCGTATCTATTTTACTGTTTTTCGCTTCCTCTCTAGAAAAAAATTGTACTAAAGTCAACCTTATATCTAATTTACTATTTACTCTTAATAGTGATATAAGAATTGCTACTAATATGGCGACTCGTCCTTTTCTTAAATTGCGAGTTTGTTCTTCTGAAGTTTGAACTTGACGTAGCAACATTTGATAAAGAAGATGCCAATCCGTTTATCATCCTCGGCAAGTAATACTCTTTATATTACACCATAAATTAATAAAAATTTGCTGAAATTGGGCTTTGATACTAAAAAGAAAAGCGTACCAAAAGAATGGAAACGCTTTTCTCTTATACCTTGATTTTCACTTTAATACAAATGATCCTGATCGAGGTTTTGTTCTGTGATTTCACTTTGCTTATTACCTGAATACATTAGTAAGTGTGAAAATTCCTTTGCTTCAAATTTAAAAATGACTAACCCTTCATCGAATTCTTCGGGACACGAGTGAACCTTTGAAACAAAATACTCTAAGCCATATCTCGAAAAGGTAGTCCATAAAGGGCAAGGTAGTTCTTCTAACTCCTTAAATGTGATTAATAACCGTTCATTATATTGTCCCGCAAAAAGTCTCTTTCTCCACAGACTGTCTTGACTAACTTCTAGCACAACATCTTCTAGATATTTTTCGTGGAATTTGTCTGCTAAAGCAAATTTCATATTATCATGACCTACCTTCTTACCCATTTACATAATCTGAAAATGATTTTTAAAATACATCTCATTCTTCTCCTGTGCTTTACTTAGCTAAATGAGTATATCATTTCTATTCTCGCAAAACAATTGACCTGTCCTTCTTTTCTTCTCCCCCTCGTTAGACTAATTCAATTGTCCTTCTTTTTCTCAAATAATTTTAAACCTCTGATAAGAAAACAGCTCCTAATGATAAGTGTTTTGAAATTGTTATATTTGGATAGGCTACACTTAACAATTACCTTTAAATAAAAAACTATGCCAAGGCATAATCAGAGAATATGAATTAATAGAGCATCAGCGTATTGTCCATCAGATAAACAGCTAACTAGAGCCAAAAGAAGAGGTAGAGTATGAGTTTTATCGGATATAGGACCTTAAAAACTGTAATAGGCGCAGTCATTGCGATGTACCTTGCAATGCATTTGGGATTAAAGTATGCCACATCTGCTGGTATTATTACGATTCTCAGTCTACAAAGTACCCGGAAGCAATCCATACAACTTTCGATCAAAATGATCGGTGCTTTTCTATTAGCTCTGCTTCTTGCTATCTGCTTGTTTAAATTACTTGGCTATACCCCGTTAGTTTTCGGTTTATTCCTATTGCTATTTATTCCTTTATCAGTAAGATTCAAAGTACAGGAAGGCATAGTCGTAAGCGCTGTACTCATCACTCATCTATTAACTGAAAAAACCATCGAAATTTCACTTATACTAAATCAGATATCCTTAATGGCAATTGGCGTTGTTATCACACTACTCTTACATTTATACATGCCGAGCGTTGAACATAAGATCAAAGAAGAACAAGAGGTGATTGAGGAAACAATCAAAGAAATACTATTAGGTATGTCTAACTCATTACGCCAGCAAGTTGTTTCCATAAAAGAAGAAGAGCTGTTCACCTTCCTTGAAGTAAGAATAAAACAAGGTCGAGATATAGCATATAAGAATTTTAATAATAATTTTTCCTCAAACAATATTGATTATATTGAATATATGGATATTCGATTACAACAATTCCATTGTTTACAAAATATGAGAAACCATTTTCAAAGATTATCAATTACATATAAACAGACGATACTCATCGCTGACTTTACCATAAAAATAGCCAACTCAATCCAAGATAACCATATAGCAGAAAAACAGCTAGAAAACTTCAGAAATCTACGGAACAGCTTCACGACTATGGAACTCCCACAAGATCGGGAAGAGTTCGAAAATAGAGGCATGTTATATCAATTTTTAAATGACATGGAGAAATTCTTACTCTTAGCCGTCATTTTAAAATAACTGCTAGGGATGGTAATAAGATGTGATGTATTGAACACTTTGACTGATCTTATGGTTTACTAAAAGGCGGATTTTCACAATAGCTAATCCTCATTTTGTAAACAAAAAAGGGATTTTCGGCGCCATTATGGCTCGAAAATCCCTTTTCTACTTTTAGAATCTCAAAATCTCAGGTTTATCTTGCTTCTATTTTCTCCGCAAGGCATTATAAAGCTTGGCTGATTCATCGGCAATAAACTTGCTGGAATACATATGGTCCGAAGAAGCTGTATAAAAGCTGATTAGAATCGGATCATGACCATCCTGGATTACCCCCACGTCGCAAAGGATTTCATCCAGTTCCCCTACCTTATGAAAGACAGGAGTCTGCATGTGGCGCGGGATTTCATCATTAAAAATAGTATTCGCTAACTCGTATTTTAACTGGTTACTTTTGCTTTTATTCAGATATTTGCCAGTATAAATCTTCTCGAATACTTTCCCCATTTCATAAGGTGTAGTTACACTATGATATTGATATTTTTGAAAAGCATCTTCGCTATGAATTTGGGTCTTGCGAAGCTGAAGGTCCTTGACAACCTTACTAAGGACATCCTTGTGGCTGGTATCCATCTCATCTAACAATTCCTGAAATGCATTGTTGTCACTAACTGTCATCATCAGCTGTATTTGCTGATCATATTGGCTGGCCTTGGCTGATCCGACCTGAGGATACAAGTACTTATAGGTAGCTAAGGCAACCACTAATTTGCTGGTTGAAGCCGTGGGGAATATCTCATCCTGGTTAATTTCTATCGTCCGGCCAGTATTCAAATTTTTGGCAAAGACACCGACCCGGCCATCAAACCTCTTTAAGTCGTTCCTGATTTCCCTCTCAAGCGGGGAAGCTGCCATTGCATGAGCAGTAAAGAGCGTCAGCAAAGCAAATAGTATCGTAACCTTTTTGATCATGCAGTCACCTCCTTTTAAAATATGTTTTTGACTATGTATCCGCTTCTGCTTGTATTAGTATAGACCAAAACTGTGACCATTTTATGACAGGAATCGACATGTAGCTAGATTTTTTCGCTTACCATTTGTTCCTTCATACCCAGAAATGCATTGCAATGTATTACCCATATAGACTTCATCAAAAGGAAAGGGGAACGAATTCATTAAAAAAATTCGTTCCCTTTCCAGCATCATTCTCATATCGACTGATCCATCACGTATTCACTTTCCACCTATCTATCTTTCAAAATTTCCTTAACAAAATCATACAAGTTGCCTTCTAGAAACCGCTATCCAGGTATACCAGCTCCCTTTGCTGTATCAAGATCCCGCTGGTTGCCGCCGACCACGAATGATCCATTGAGATTAACCGGCCATTCTAGGCACGCTTCCTCAATGAAGGACACGCAGGGACGTTCATTTTTGACAACACTTTGCCACATACGCTAACAAAAAGTATACTAATCACACTCTTCCCCATTATCCGCCATTTCTCTATCAAATTCTTTCAACGTCTTTCCTTCACGCTTCCACAATTTCCTCCCGTTTGCAGCACCACCAACAATGGCCGCTGCCGCATAACTGGGACTATTGAAAGTAGCATCTTGCATAAATATATAAAGACCATTTCCGTTATTTAGCATTATTCCTGTGTCGACTAAATCCTGCCGAAGCTTCACAAGAACATTGGGAATCGATGGCCTATTATCCATCACAGCTGTCGACCCTTTTAAGACTACATATTTATTATTAATAATTGCCATTTTAGCAGAGGCATTTTTAACCTTCAACTCAAAAATATTTTCTAAAGAAACCGTAGTTTCTTCAACTAATATTCGAGGTTCTAGAATATCAATTCCCAGCGTTAGCAATAATAATTTGATCGCATCTAAAAATTGACTCACTTCGGCTTCATCGACCTCAGATATATTTGGTTTTGTAGGAATCTGTGCATTATCAAGTTTGGTTCTATACGCTTCTTTAGCCAGAGCATATAATTTGCTTCAAGGTACTTTACTTGGGTCTTGGTTAGATAATCGTCTTTAGATGAAAATACAATAGCCTCCGTCCAAAAATCCTTGTTAATCGCGTGACTTTTCAGCCTAGGCAGCACCGGATCTCCTTCACCTATATATAAAGCCTTTTTCTCTGGATCATCTTCATCTGCTCCAAGCAGCATATATACCAGGTTTTTTTGCTGATTCTCTTGTCATAAATTTGTCTAATTGTGGTCGAGGAAAAATAGTTCCATGAATCGTCATATTTGAAATTTCAATTGTTCTTTTGCAATCGACTGAGAGGTAATTTAGTATAGGGCTTGTTGACTCATTTCACTCCTTCTATTGTCATATTTTTGTCAAAGTTTTGTAATATAGTAATATCAGACCAAAATTGAGGAGATGTTACATATGAAAAAGTTATCTTGCTTAGCACTACTTACCTGCTTCCTTGTTACCTTATCAGGAACCGCTTTTGCCTGGAGTGACCGTTCCGAGGGCCGCCCAGCACAAAATCCCTCCAGCCTGTCCGTATGGCATGATCGAAATGACGAGTTTCATGTGAAAACAACTAACTTTCGTAAGCAACATGTATTTTCTGGCGTGATTCGTACAGACGGACGCTTTTACAGCATTGATGAGAGAAATCTGGAAAATGGTGATTTCGTTAAAGTAGATCGTGACCGTAACACGATTCGCTTCCGTTTCACTGGACGCGGGATTGATGAATTTGATTTCAGAGTAAGAGGAGGAGATACCCTGACTTTTGATATCAATAAAGATGGTCATGATATGGCGACCGATCAAATATTCATTGGTAAAAAAGGCTGGCATCCTAAAGACAATAAGTTTACCTTACGATAATAACGAATCCATTCCTAGCGGGCGTTTCATGCGCTCGCTTTTTTTTGCTGTGTTTTTGTATATTATTGCACCAGCTTTTTTCAGATGTTAGTGTCCTTCCTCAAACGCAAGGATGCTCATTCTTTCTATGAGGCACTTAGATATAAGGTAGGAGTCATTTAAGGCTATAAATTTTTATAAAGTCAACCTCCTAAATCGACTGTGAAATACTTAAAATTTCATGCGGTTTATTAGCTATATAGTTTGGCTGTTCCTTCTTCGCATTATCAATATGATCGTATCCCCAACTCACCCAAATCACCTTAACACCACTTTTTTTGCCCGCAATTATGTCTCTAGCTTCATCTCCAACATAAATCACTTCGGACTCTTTTAGTTTGTGGGTTTTTAGAAATCTTTTAATATCTTCATTCTTGCCAAACATATTGTTTGAACAAATAATTTCATTAATAAAGTCAATCTGGTTGTGCTCAAGATATTCTCTTATATTGTGCTCCGAATTGGTTGAGACAATTGCTAGCTGAAAACCACAGGCATTTAATTCTTCCAATAATTCCTTAATTCCATCAAACAAAATAAGATCCTTTATGGAGTGCTTATATAGTTTGTAAATATCCAACGCTAAAAGTGGAAATTTGTATAATTTAAAATCTAGGAATTTAGACCTTTCCGTAATCGATATTCCTTTTAGATGTGCAATATCTTTTTGCTCTATCTTCTTGGAATTATACTTGTCTGCAAGCTGGTTATACACTTCGATCACGATATTCAGTGAATCTACTAAAGTACCATCAAAGTCAAATAGTACGTACCTTATCATAACAATACTTATCCTCCTTTTTAAATTGCTTATCTAATTCATATTTACTACTATGTCAAATCAAAAGAGAAGATACTGATAATCTAATAATCAGCAATCTTCTCTTTATTAAATGGGTCTAAATAATATTTCTAATTGAATTGACGTCCATTTTTTAAAAAACCGTGATCGTCAGTCCAAGATGATAATAAACGCCAGTTATTTAGCAAGCCATTCCTATTTCTTCTAATATGTATTGCGCAGAAAAAGCAACAGCCTTTTTAGTGATATTTTCGCAAAGGTGTGGAGGGTTATCTGGGCGGAACCCTTGGGTTCTTAATTCATTACATAATAGGCTACCGAAACGTGCTTGAAATTTACGACAAAATTCATGACTTATGGCTGTGATGTTTTCTTTATTCATATTTCTATAGCTTCCGTAGCTTCCGATAAACAGTAATGCTCCCTCAACTAAACCGCACTGAGAACCGAATCTGCCAGCATTTAATCCAAATGCTGCCTCTATGACCTACGGATGTAGATTAGGATAAAACAATTCAGATAGAATTTTTAGTGTTGTCACAGCACAACTAAGATCTTCATCCCAATAATGGTCATGTACTCTGACATTTATTAAATCCTGCACTAGAATTCACCTCCGGTTTTCCAATTCTGGATTTAAATAATCTAAATCACTTTCCTATTTTTGTAAAGAACCCATAGTATCCTACATTTCAATTTCGTTCATTGATTTTCCTTGTTTTATATTGTCTCACAAAAAATACAACACCTGTTTTTCAGAGCGTTGTATTTCTGTCTGTAAAATCTCTGGGACAAGTCAAAGATGCTAGTTTTATTGATTTTGACCTGTATATGGATGGTCGCCCTATATCCCGTAAGGAAATATATATTAGTGACAGCGATTGGCATCCACAATCTTATAAGTTTAGATTGATACGATAATTGGATGCAATGATCAAAGTAAATATAATAATGGAAGAAAACTACCTACGTTATATCTGAATAGAACCCCTTGTATTGGATATTTTAAAAAAATCCAATACAAGGGGTTCTTTACATTTAAAGGATAAATTAGTTTACTAATGCGTTTCTACATATTGGTTTCAAATCGTCATTATTTTGTCACACTTATATACTATCCTGAATTTAGTAATTCAAGTAAATTCCCAAAAGAAAGGCGTTTATCATAAATGCAATATAATATTAAAGTATCTCCCATTCAGAAAATTGATGCTAAATATCTTCAGACATCTCGACAAGATCAAATGAAGCCCATACAGAAAAGCTACAAATATAACTATAACTACAATAAAAATAAACGTAATTCCGACTCAAAAATTACACAACAAAAAGGAGATGTTGTTGAGATAAGTGTCCAAGGCTTAAATGCGTTAAAGCAACATAAGCAATCAATGCCTCCTACTCAAAGCAGCACAACCAACATGTCATATATTTCGAATTTAATCGCAAACTACGAAAAATAGAACCTAAGAAATATCCCTCATAAAATCAGTATCCAATACTTTCCCCTACGACAACTACAGTTATATCTGTTACCATTGGTTTTTTTCTCATTACTGAATACACTCTGCATATTCTGCTTTTAGCTTGGCAATTCATACATGTACCTGTTCTCGTACATGGATTTGGGATGCCAAGTCTTTTATTATTCATAGGTGCCGCGATACCTTCTAACCTTTCAAAGGCAGCTTTCTCATCCTTACATATTTTATCTGCGCTAACTACTACTATTACTTTTTTGGGGCCGAAAGTCATTGCACTTACCCTATTTCCCATGCCGTCTATATTAACTAGCAGACCATCTAAAGTAATTGCATTACTGCTGCATAAAAATAAGTCGCTTAGCAATTCTTCTCTCGCAGTAGCTAGCTTTTCTTCCAGAGTCAAACCCGGTGCACCATGATCTATAACCTTACCACCAACAGCTTTCACTTTATCTTGAATGCCCATGCTATTGATTGTCATTGATCCACCAAAGCCTACTTTAGTTTCAGGTTTTACGTGATCTAAAATAAAAGTGGTTGCCTCCGCAGCTGATGAAAAATATACAGCATCAAAATCATTTTTTATGAAAGCGTCTACTACCTTTTTCCCAATTGTTTCTTTATGCCAATTTTGTATTTCCAAGTTTATTCCTCCTGATTTACTTAATTTCTTCTTATAGCTGATCCTATACTATAATAATAGATACTAAGATGCCAATTATCAAGTAGGCACTTAATTTTTTTTGTAGTAACCTTTTATATACTTAACCGTAAGCGTCCCGTACCCGCTGCGCAATTATCATTCATCACAAAATCAAGAACCCGCCCTTGTGCGCCTATTTTGATTATATTACTATCCTGGCCGCATATATCAATTACTACCCGAGTTTCAGGCCGCCAATACGCTACCCCGCGGGCATGGCAAGTGATTTCCGCAACTGTTTTATTGGCTGTCGGTAGCGCTATTCGCCCATACCCGTAGCAACCTCCTAAGCATCCTAGAATAATAAAGGTAATTTTACTTATTCTACGTCTACAAGAAGTTATGGGTATATCCTCTTTATCAAACGTTAATCCCTTCCAATATTTTACACGTTGCCATTAATTTTATCGATAGACTTGTACAGTGAAAACTTTTTCCAATTTATTGAATATAAATGAAATTATATTTAATAAATTGGAAAAAAGCTGCAAAAACTCCACTAATGTACACAAAATAGATACAAACGCCTCCTTACTACACTCAAGATACTATCGATCTATTGTATTATTCTATTTCGAATTACAGCTTAAGCATTAACTACTAGCCTGTATCTCATCAATTATCAAGCACATGTGTACGCTATTTGTGAATATTGCGAACTTACCAATACCTATTTATAATGAAATCATAAATATCACGAAGGAGGCATCTTCATGTCATCCCTTAAAATGGTTATTTTAGCAAATTTCCTATCGATAGTATCACTACTTTTCATGTTCATTTTAGGCATCTAATTAGATGAAAACGCCTAAGACATCTGCCTGCGCCAAGTTTCAGATGCAGACAGAGTCTTAAAATCCAAACTCCTGCAGGGCTGATTTGCCTTACAGGAGTTTTTCGTTATAAGAAGCCTGATCATAGAATATCGTTTTTTGCTATCACTTGAATATTTCTGCAACATTAAACCCTT
Source organism: uncultured Pelosinus sp. (assembly GCA_963526645.1). Classification (GTDB taxonomy): domain Bacteria; phylum Bacillota; class Negativicutes; order DSM-13327; family DSM-13327; genus Pelosinus. The sequence continues at coordinate 66,088 of CAUROG010000012.1, forward strand.
GGCATATTATCTCTTCTGGTTAATACTGGATCGTTTCATCAAATTTAAATCGCCATTTTCAACAGTATACTCAACAAGTTTTTCATACAACTTCACCTCTTTTGCCCTTTTCGGGATGGTTCTTAACCTGAATTGTCTAAAGTGTTTTCCGGATTATCTTGCCGATAACAACGAGTAGTTTTATTCTACCATGATTAAAACCCTGTATTGTAATTCCTTAATTTCTCTACTATAGGAATATCCGCCGGTGCAAATTTATAATTCAGTATTGTTTGTTTATCAACCCATGCAATCTCATCATGCACGGTTGGATATAAGGAGTCACCATTCCAATTCACCCAATATACTAATAATCGTATCGTTCCCCTCTCATATTCGTAGATACTCTCAGCAAAGAATTGGCTCACTTCTACATCAATCTGAAACTCCTCATGCATTTCACGCTGTAAGCAATCCTCGGGAGTCTCGCCTTCTTCCACTTTGCCTCCAGGGAATTCCCAAAGATTCGCTAAAGGATCTCCAGCGCTTCGCTTGGCTATTAAACATAATCCATCTTTTATTAATAATGCAGCCGTTACATTTTTCATACTTATACTCCTATGCATGCTATCATAATCTCTATTAGTATGATGAAATTCCTTAACTTTCATCAAATCCCTGCCGATTTATTCCTATACATAAAAACCGCACTATCTTATACTGACAGCACAGTTAAACTAACTTAGTGAAGAGCATGTATTATCTTATGATGCTTACCGTCCCCTCCTTGCGTGGGGCAGCTTTAGGCTGATTGCCCGAAATGTATCCTAATGCCGCTGCACCGTATACCTTATAATTTTTCGGAATTCCAAATGTAGTTAACACTCGTATTGCCGGTTCATCGCTAAACCAAGCCAATTGATTGATCCAGCACGAACCTATATGTAACGAATGGGCTGCTAAGAAGATCTTTTGAAGAGCCAATAAAGAATCAGCCATAACATTTAAATACTGCCGATCATTAGACACTATTATCAGAGTGGGAGTGATAGTAAAAATTATAATTATTATTTTCTACTGCTTTTTTGCCCTTGATTTTCGCGAGATGTTGTTTCATCGGCTTCTAAAACTTCAAAAGCTTCTCGTACACAGCTGTTTAGTTGTTCTAGTTTTTCTGCATTTTGTACAACAGAAAAATGCCAATTGAGAATTACTGCCAATTGGCGCGTATTTAGCTTCTTCTATAATCGCCTCTCTGAGTTTAAATTTTTTTCTGAAATGTTCTAATACTTCTACGGGTTAGAAGATTCTGTAGAATCAATCACCTCTTTAACTAGTTAATACTATTGTCAAGCCATGTTATGGCAGTTTAAAATACATACAAAATACAGTTACTAAAGTGATAGTACTAATACAAAATAATCCGTATAAAATCTCGAACAGCATTTAATATTCCCTCCTCTATAAGTAAAAAGCAGTTACAATTCAATATTGTATCAAATCAATGCTGTAAAAAAATGTAAAATCATAGCAAGTCAGAAAATTTATTTATTGACAAATTTCACTATCAATCTAACTTAATCATATTATTGGCTTTCTCTCTATTACCGATCTTTCGATTTAAATAACTGAATCGCACAATATTGTATGATTCAGTGCAATAAAAAAAGCCACCCATTACGGGCGACTTGATTGCAACACTATATAATATTTGTTTCCTTTCTTACTAATATAAACCGTCCCACTAGATTATTAGGGGGAATTTTTAAAAAGCAATATAGTTTTTCCCTTATTGCTTTTAAAAATCTTTACTCTGAACCGTTCCAACTGTTATATATACAAACCCACCCCCAAATCTGCTGGTTTCCAGCCAAAGCCCCAAATCAAATATAATTGAGCGGCCTCCATCATAGCAGGTGGATATATAACGATTCTGACTTGCATCATAAGACAAGGATATGAGCACGATCCAGTGCCAGCTCTCCAAGGATGTCACTTGTCCTTTGTGCAGGTTCAAAAATGCTATGGGGCAATCCGAAGCGATACCATCCTCTAAAAACTTCACCACTTGCGAAAGCGATGCCCGTTTGGACTTGAATGCGCTAAGGCTCAGTTCACGACATCGCCAACTCAGTCCATAATGCCTCAAAAGAGCTTCCATACCCTTGCAGAATTTCCCAGTACTATTAAGTCCCAACAACCACCCAGGAGTAATAAAATCCCATACATTCTCAAGCACTTTCGTTATAGCGGAAATACCGTTACTCTGATATGGAAGAGGCTCTACCTCTCGTCTATTCAGATACAAAAGAACCATGGCGGCAGCTGTCGGCCCACAACCTCTAGTTCTCTTAAAAGAAGTCTGATACCAATCTTGATTGTAACCATACAATATATGATTATTTGCTTCGATCTGTAACCATTCAGGGTGCTTGATTTCCATATTTTGACCCCTCTTTCATCAGTTGCAAAGAAAGTAGTTTTTCCTCCTCTGCTCTTCTTTATTCCAGTGTATCATAAATTCCTTTCTTATATATTGACCAGAACTATCAAAAATACTTATACTTTCTAGTACTATAAAAACATTTTCCATATTTCTACTTTATTTAAACGACAAACTCCTGTAAGGCTAAGCTACAGGAGTTTGTCGTTATATATTTAGTTTTAGTCCGTACTCTTTATCAGTGTTTACAAAAGCTTAGCCTTTTAAAAAAATAATAGGTTTATACAGCTTATATTTAATATCAAAACAAAATGGCCTCCAATTTCTAATGAAGACCATTTAACTTTAAGAAAGTTTGATTCTAGCTGCCGCCTTAGCTCTCACTTCTTCAGGATCAACTATAGTTCTGGCAACACCTGTTTTTATCGCTGCACGAGCTACAGCTGCCGCTACAGCAGGAGCAATTCGTTTGTCAAAAACCTCAGGAACAACATAATCTTCTCGTAGTTCTTCTTCTGTTATTAATTCTGAAATAGCATATACCGCTGCCAATTTCATTTCTTCATTAATTTGACGGGCTCTGACATCAATAGCCCCGCGGAAAACTCCTGGAAAAACACTAACATTATTGACTTGATTAGGAGAATCTGAACGGCCTGTACCAGCTACTTTTGCACCAGCGGCCTTGGCATCATTATAACTAATTTCAGGTTCAGGATTGCACAAGGAGAATACAATAGAATCAGCATTCATACTCTGTACAATCGATCTTGTGAAAGAGCCGGGTTGTGAAACACCGATGAGCACATCTGCGCCTTTGGCAATATCTTCGATACTACCTTGCTCTTTTTTTAAGTTAGTTCTAGGCAATAGTGCAGCCTGGACCCGATTCACTCGGGACATCTCCATCCCATCGTACATTGCGCCTTTGGAGTTCATCATAACGACATGCCCTACACCAGCATTAAGTAACAATTGTACGATAGCGGTACCAGCTGCACCAGCGCCATTTACTACAATCTTGACTTCAGACAACTGTTTTTTTACTAAACGAAGTGCACCGATGGTAGCTGCTACAGCAGCAATGGCTGTACCATGCTGATCATCATGAAACACAGGTATATCCATTTGTTCTTTGAGAGCATCTTCAATATCATAGCATTTAGGGGAAGAAATATCTTCTAAGTTGATTCCTGCAAAATTAGGTTGTAGCATCCGAACTGTCTTGATGAACTCATCTGCATCCTTAGTATCAATGGATAAAGGAATCGCATCTACATCCCCAAAAGTTTTATATAGCACAGCTTTACCTTCCATTACTGGTATAGCTGCCTCTGGACCAATATCTCCAAGCCCTAACACTCTAGTTCCATCAGTAATAACTGCCACCATGTTACCTCGGCAGGTATATTCAAAGGATAGATCTTTCTCACGGTGAATTTCCATACAGGGCTCTGCTACCCCTGGAGTATATGCTAGACTAAGATCATGAGCATCTTTTAGTGGAGTCTTAGCAATTACACCTAGTTTACCATTATTTTTCCGATGATAATTTAATGCCTCATCACGTAAACTCATATTTATCTCCTTCTAACTTAATATAAATTCCCAGCAACCTTATACACATTATATGACTATTAAGAATATAATGATAATACCAAATATTCATTATATGATAACTTTTAGTTATCATATAATGAAATGATCCAATATGACCAGCAAGTCTATTATTCCAATTCATTTTTTATGTAATTATAGCAATAAACAGCAGAAAGTATAAATAAGCACCTTGAAAGGCACTTTAGCTTAGGTTACCAATACGATAGGTATGTTGTTTCCATTTGTCACATATTTAATGCTTACTTTATTTCTATTCCCTATCTTTTTTCTCGCCTGTTCTTTAGGTAAAGGCTTGGCTGCTACTGGTTGAAGATTCGCTTTGAGGCTTGATCTCTTAGTCGAAACCAATGCACTGTCTTCCCACATTTGATACCCATAAGCAGTACTGCATGCTTAGAGTGATATCAGATCCCCACTCTCAAGGTCATCCAGTTTTAAATCATTACGAAGGTGTCGAGACGATTTTTGTGACTATAGAACAAGTCCCTCCATCTGGTTTGAACGAATAGCGTATTCAACCGCTTCTTTACTTACTATTATTTATAGGTCCTAATATATCTTCATTATCCTGTAAGGCAATATGAATCCACGCGGCCTTTGCATTCGAAAAAGACTAAGCCACCTTTCCCCTATCCAATATCGGGAAAAGATGGCTACATATTAGGCTTTATTTGTATTAAAATTTATAAGAAATCCCAGCGCCTACACCCTTTAACGAAATCCCATCTTCACTGTAACTCCGATAGTTCACGTTAAAATCCGCATCTTTGCTTAATATACGATTGATACCTACCTGCCAATCGTCGGCAACATCGCTATGTATAACACTAGCGTAAGCTGATGTAGTTTTTCCTATTCCGGTAGTTGCACCAACGCCATAGAAGAATGTATTAATTGTGTCTGATGCAGAAAAACCACCAACACTTGCAGTGTTATCATAGTTTCTGTTTCCAGCAATCAATTGGAAGTTTTCATCAATTTTATATTTTAGGCTAACGTCAATAAATGTAGTATAGATAGAAACACCAACGCCATAAATTTTACCATTTTTGCTAACTTTCGTAGATTCAACACCAATACTAAATTTATCATCTATAGCACTTTCTGCATAAAATCCGTTGACATTTGTCTTGCCAAAGTCGTATTCATCAACTTTAAGACTTGTATTCCAGTAAGAATATCCTACAACAGATTCACCTTTCGATAGGTCTGTTATTGGTGCAGCCATTGCCATGCTAGACATTAATGATAATGCGGACAATGTTAATAAAATCTTTTTCATAATTACAACACTCCTTATTTTTCATCTTGATTTATTATAACAATTCCCAAAAATAGCTATTTAACTAACAATATGTCCTTATGATAAATAATCAGATAACCTCCCCAAATTTATTAGAATTAAAGATAGAACGACTTGCCCAATATCACCAAGCAAACTAAAATAATTACAATATTTATTATGGATTTCATTTTAATTCCTCTACTGATTGCAATATTGACTTTAACTATTATTTTATTATTTATGTGCAATATGGTGCATCAGTAAGCCCCCTACAGATTCGAATACGATTATCTTTTACTTACTGTGTTTATTGTCGAATAAAACTAACGCATCTCTAAAAATAAAACCGCCCCAGAGGGACGGTTTATTTCCTTTACCAACACTATATATTTGAAATGAATGGGTCAATGGTTTAAAAAGAAATTTTCAACGGTTTCCAAAGAAGGTAATCCCTTTCGTCCACCAAGATATTGGGTATTTAGGGCGGCAACTGCACTGGCAAATTCTGCTGTTTTTTGCAAGGACATGTTATGGATGAGTCCATATAAAAATGCACCATGATAGCTATCACCACATCCAGTTGTGTCCACTACATTGCCAATCCTAAATGCAGGTTGATGAAATAGACCAACATCTTCATTAAAGACCCAGCTTCCATTGATCCCATCTGTTATCGCTACCAGCCCAGGACCAGCTTTTAGCAAGGCTCTTCCAGCATGGTCAATCGTAGTTTCATTAGTATAGGTAAAGGCAAACTCTTTCGCTACAATACAAATGTCTACTTTGGGTACAACCAGCCGCATAGTTGGATTATACCGGTTTGCACCACCGTCAAATGATACTTTGACCCCTGCTTCTTTGGCAATATCAATAGCTTTCAGGCTTGCCTCCAAATGCCGCCCGTTCAAATGAAGTATTTTAGCTTCTTGTATGATGGAAGCATACTTTGCAATATTTTTTACTTCCGGAACCGATCCAGGATGATAGATGATTGCTCGAATACCCGTATCTTTTTGCACCAGTATATTGGCTATTGATGAAGAGGACTCTGGGAAGATTTCTAGACAATGGGTATTCACATTATATTTCTTAAAATCTTCTATAATCAGCGAGCCACTCCAATCATCTCCCAGATTATCAATCATTACCGTGTTAGCCCCTAATTTAGCTAGTGTTACTATCGCTGTAGCTACCGGACCTCCTCCATCTAATACTATAGCAGCCGCTTTTTGCACTTCTCTGGTCGTAGGAAATGCATTAACTACGGTGAACATGTCCAGTGTACATACACCAATCCCTACTACATCCATCTTGTTCGTCACTTCATCATACATGATGTCATCACTCTTTCTATTAATTTTTTTAATCCCTTACAAAGAGAAGCAGCGTGCTATTCCTACCTTAGGATGGCACGCCTTCTCAAGTATCAAATTCACTAGCAATAAAAGGCCGACGATTTACTAACCCTGTACATTGTTGATTGCATGAGCTTTCGTTTTCATAAAATTTGGAACCACTAATACAATCATTAAAATTGCTGCAAAAATATAAATTCCAGCCGGCCCCACTGCATCATACGCCTTGCCTAATAGTATACCCAGAAAACCAAAATCCGCATCGCCGAAGGTCGTATTCTGGAAGCCTAACTGGCCCAGAACAGGAAGCAGGAACGCAGGCAGAAAGGTAATGGCTAATCCATTTACAAAAGCTCCTAATGCAGCTCCCCTTCTACCGCCCGTGGCATTTCCGTAAATGCCTGCCGTAGCACCACAGAAAAAGTGAGGTACCAGTCCTGGTATGATGAGAATGCCTCCTGCAGTACCTAATAGCAGCATCCCTATTATACCTCCGATAAAGGAACTAATAAAGCCGATTACCACTGCTGTTGGGGCATAGGTAAAAAATACAGCACAATCTACCGCTGGAACCGCATTTGGTATTATCTTTGTCGCAATCCCCTGAAAGGCGGGGATTAAATCACCCAGGATCATTCTAACCCCTGCATACACAATGGTAACACCAACAGCAAACTTTAGAGCCGCCATAATGGCAAACAAGAAGGGAGATATTTCGCCGGAAAGCGAGGATACATAACCAGGCCCTGCCGCAAACGCTGCAATCAGATAAAAGATCATCATGGTCAGCGCTGTTGATATCGTCGTATCTCTGAGAAAACCCCACTTTTCCGGAATTTCCATTTTTTCCGTACTTTCTTCCGGTTTTCCAGCATATTTGCCAACCCATGCAGATAAATAATAGCCTAAGCTGCCGAAATGTCCCATGGCAATTTCATCACCATCGGTCACTTTTAATGTATATTTTTGACCAATCGCTGGCGAAATAGCACTCCATGCCCCAAGAATAAAGCCGCCAATTAGAATGAGTTCGATCCCTTTCATGCCTGAAGCACCTAAAACTGCTGAAAGGAGACAAGCCATAAAGAAACTATGATGCCCGGTTAAAAACACGTATTTATATTTGGTAAATCTTGCTATGATAAGATTAATCACTAGCCCAGCCACAAGAATAGACATGGTTTCAATGCCAAGTACTTTTTGTGCAACAGATACAATCGCCTCATTGTTGGGAACTACACCTGCAATGTGGAAACCTTCTTCAATCATTTTCCCTAGAGGAGTCAAATTCGCAACGATAAAATCCGCACCTGCTCCTAGCATCAAATAGCCCAGGATTGGCTTTAAGGTACCTGTCATGACTTTGAACATAGGTCTTTTTAGTGCCACTAACCCAATCAGTGCCATAATACCCATTAATAATGCCGGCTGTTTCAGGACGTCCCGAAAAAATTCTAGAATGATTGTAAATGTGGACATAGATTATACCCCCTACATTTTGCTTTCCTGTACTTTCTTTAGAATCTCAAGAACATCTTCTTCAATCTTTTTCTTATTAACATAACTTCGAACCACCGCCACTTCGCGACCCTCGAATTGATAGGCCAGTTCTTTTACCGTGACAATCAGATCAACCTTTTTCCCTTGGGCCGAATTAAAATCTGCCGATTCCACAGAAGCTTTGATGTAATGATCTTCACAAATTTCATCTATCTTCATTTTCAACATGATACTGCTACCAATCCCATTTCCACATACAGTTAAAATTGTAAGCATGATAAGAGCCTCTCCTTTCTAGTGTTTGCTATTGATATATGCTATGATTTCATCTTTACTACTAGCTTCATCTGCCACTTTTTTAAAATCTTCATCATCCAATAATTGCATCAGTTCAGCTAACGCTTTTAAGTGGGTAATATTATCTACTGCGCACAAGAAGATAGCTACACTAACGGGATCATTTTCCTTGCTGCCAAAGTTCACTGGTGTCTTTAGGGTAAGTAATGCCATTCCCACTTTCTTTGCGCCATCTTCTGGTCTTGCATGAGGCATGGCAATCCCTTTAACAATAACAATATACGCCCCCATTTTTTTTACTGTATTAACCATGGCATCCACATACCTGTGTTCGATTAACCCATGATCCTCTAAAATTTTTCCGCCTGCATAAATCACTTCCTCCCAGTTCTTCGCTTCAATCTTCACGTCTATCATATTTGCTGTCAATAGTTCTCTTAACAACGGTTGTACAACTCCCTTCTGCCCCATTATCTGGTCAGCTTTTAAAATCTTAGCTAGTCCTGAAACTAACTCATCATAGTTTTTTATGTCACAGTGTTCTTCAATCAGCCTTAGCGCTTCAGCAAATACATTCTTCGGCTGAAATTTATATTCCGTTAGATATTTTTTTAAGTTTTCAATATCTTTTTCTAATAGTAGTGGATTTACCTGTACCCAAGAAACCACATTAAATTTTACAGGCAATGTCGTAACGATGAGATCCACTTGTTGATACTTGAGAACTTGATTTACCTGACGATAAGCAATCACATCCACAATATTTACATGAAACAATTGCTGCAATCTGGACGATAGCAACCTAGCGGTACCTAATCCTGTACTGCAAACCACTAGAATCTTCTTCTCCACCTCGCTCTTGGCTTTCAATTTTTCTAAAGCTGCACCAAAGTGCAAGGTAAAATACCCGATTTCTTCATCATCAAATAGTTTGCCAACATAGCGCTCTACGGAAGCCATGCTGGATTTTACGATTTGAAACAGATGATAGTATCTGTTTTTAATTTCCTCTAATACCGGATTTTTTAATTTTAAATCATTTTTCACTCTGTAGATGGCAGGCCGCAAATGTTCAAGCAAGCCGTGAAACAATTGTTCATCCTGAATCAAAAATTCCTGTTGTAAGCTCTTGCTAACTTCATCTAAAATTTTTCCTGTTAATATGTGAAGTGTAGCCCATTCTTCATTCGACGACGGATTCGTCACATATACAGTACTGCCAAGTAAATGAATGGTGATATAGCCGATTTCATCATAGGGAACTTCGATTTGAAATTCCTTCTCCAGCCTGCTGGCGATATAAGAGGCAGCGGCAAATTCCTTCGTTGTTTCATAGCTTTTGAGTTCGTTATAGGGCATCACAATATCTCTACCAAGCTTTATTCTTTTTATGGCTATTGCTATATGTATGACTAGACCATAAAAGGCATCATCAGAAAAAGTAGTTTCCAACTGCTTTTCTGCCTCAAATACACACCCCTCAATAAATGGTATATTCATGTTTGAAAACATATTGGAAATTTCCGATTGAGAAAAGGTGTCCATTCGCTTAAAAGGCAGCATTTCTTGGTTTAACATTCCTTGCGCCTCTATGCTTTTCATCAACAGACCAATTGACGTTCGACGAAGATATTTTTCCTCTCCCGTAATTTTTATCCCATGATTCGTTGAAGAAAGTAACGTTAAATGATTGCTTGCCAATAATTCTCTTACTTTATTCAAATCTTTAATCACTGTACTGCGGCTACTATTTATTTTTTTTGCAAGATCATCAATGGTTATATAATCTTGCTGCTGCAGCAATACCGCCAGAATAATATCGATTCGTTCTTCTTGAGAAGCTATGTAATTGCAGACGTTTCTTTCTTGCAGTTTTTGCATTATCATTTCCACTATTTCTGGTGAGGCAACATAGGAAATCCCTACATTTTGTTTGCGCAGGAATTGCGGAAACTTATTATTCTTCAGAAAGTCATCCATCTTATCCAAATTATAGCGAACTTGCCGTGGAGTGCTATGCAATGCCTCCGCCAGTGTGGAAATCTTCAAAGAATGATTGCTGCTACTGATTCTTTGAAACAATTGGGCAGACATTTCATTAAGTGTAATGAATATCACCTCTTTTCAACTCCATTATATAATGGAGAAAGCCACTTATAAAAGAGTAAGATTTGGCGTACCCATTGTGACAAAACCAACTTAATAGCAGCATGTATTTACTATAAAACACAAACCTCCTTTGAGAATTCATACTTAAATTCTCAAAGGAGGTTTCGCTGGAGACAGGCTTATATGATTAACCTACTGATTGTTCACGATAACAGAATTTTATTCTGTCTAATACAGTATAAATTAACGCGCAATACATCGGGATCAGAATAGCTTGTGTAACTAACCTTGCTGGCAGCGTAACCCAAAAGGGAATGCCAAAATGCCAATGCAATAAACTAGGGACTAAGATGATGGTAACCAAAATCTGGCTTACTGCAATTGCTAAATATACACGCCACCGCGGACAATCTTTTGTCTTCCCGCTTCTAGCAATTAGCCCTGCCAGCAAACCGTGTAAACCGGCAGCAATCGTAAAAGTTGGCAAAAACATACCCACTGGGGCTAATACGAATCCCGACAGATCGCCAATAATACCAGCAGAAAAGCCTAACCTTGCGCCTAGCAAGATACCACTTAACACTAGCGGCAGTGTGCCAAATCCGATTCTAATACTTTCAACGCCTTCGAAAGGAATATGAATGCTGCAAACCCGGCTTAAAATTACATTTAGTGCAATCAAAATAGCCATTAGTGTAATACTTCGAACAGATATATTCACATCAAATCATCCTATTTAAAATTCTGTTACTGGTTTCAGCTAGATGCCTTACTTCCACAAGAGTTAGCTGAGTCCATCATCATCTAAGATATTTTAGCACATTTTAGTCAGCAGATAAAATACTATATTGGTATAATATTTCCCTCGCTTTAATAAATCTTCAATTGTCCAATCACCGCTTCCACATCTTCAACCAATTTACCACCTGCAATTAAATCATGGAGATTCTTGATATCCGGTGACGGAATCCTGTCTTCATCCAAGTGCGGTACAATGCCGCGAATAGTTTCATGGGCTTTAGCAGTGCCGTCTCCTGGTGTAAGCGGCGCTAGAAAATCAACGCCTTGGGCAGCCGCAAGCATTTCAATAGCTAGCACATTGCAGACATTATCCAAGATTTCTCTAGCCTGACGAGCAGCAATCGTTCCCATGCTCACATGATCTTCCTGATTTGCAGAAGTCGGAATCGAGTCAGCACTGGCTGGATGAACCAGAACCTTATTTTCTGATACCAACGCAGCTGCAACATATTGCGTAATCATGAGACCGGAATCAACTCCTGGGTAGGCTGTTAAAAATGGTGGCAATTCGCTTAGATGTACATCCAATAGACGATTGGTGCGCCGTTCGGATATATTTCCTAATTCAGCAATTGCTAACTTAAGATAATCCATGACCAAAGCAATAGGCTGACCATGAAAATTTCCGCCCGAGATAGCTTCACCCGTTTCCGGCATAATGAGGGGATTGTCTGTCGCCGCATTAATTTCAATGGTCAAGGTTTCCTCTGCACGCCTAAGCGCATCTTTTGAAGCACCATGCACTTGCGGTACACAGCGCAGCGAGTAAGCATCCTGTACCTTTTTGCAGCCGATATGGGAAGCAATGATGGCGCTATGATCAGTCAGACGCAGCATATTTTCAGCAGTCGCAATCTGTCCGATATGCGCTCTAACTTGGCTGATCCTTGGATCAAAAGCCGCTCTGGTACCTTTTAAAGCTTCAGCACTTAATGCCGCTGCAATATCCGCTGCTTTCATCAAGTTAACGGCATCATGCCAGACAACGGTACCCACTGCCGTCATAATTTGCGTTCCATTGATCAACGCTAGCCCTTCCTTGCCGCTCAATACAATTGGCTCCAGGCCGCAAGCTTGTAATGCCTTAGCTCCCTCTAGCAATTGACCATTTACATACGCATGACCTTCTCCCAACATTACCAGTACCATATGAGAAAGGGGTGCTAAGTCACCACTAGCGCCAACTGATCCTTTTGCTGGAATTGCGGGGCAGATACGTTTATTGAGCATGCTTAACAGCATTTCCACCGTGGTCAGCCTAATACCCGAATAGCCTTTTGCCAATGAGTTGGCTCGAAGCATCATAGCTGAGCGAACAACATCTTCTGACAAATGTTCGCCTACACCAGTAGCATGACTTAAAATTAAATTACGCTGGAGTTTTGCTCGTTCGTCTTTTGAGATAAATATTGTGCTAAAATCACCAAACCCAGTTGAGATGCCATAGACAGGTTTTTCTTCTTCCATTATTTTATCAACAATTCTTCTACTTGCAATGATTTGCTCACGCCCCTGATCACTGAGCTTGACTTCTTCATAGTTGCGCGCTACCTTTATAACATCTTCTAGTGTTAAAGAATATCCATCTAATACTATCATGCAAATCGCCTCCGTATTTTAAAGTCCTGCTTATTATTTGGCTATCTCTTCTGGTATTTGTTCACGTTTACTATGAATAAAAATATAATACAGATAAATAGCTGCGATGATCGGCAAGCCTGTATAAAGGACAATCTCCTGTCCATCAATGAAGGCTAAACTAGCAATGATACATGCATTTAAAATAATCGCCACAATCGGCAAAGCCGGATATAACGGCGTTTTGAAAACCAGATCTTTCACATCGCCACCAAGTTGCAGAAAGTGTTTGCGGAAATTAATCTGACACCAAGAAATGACAATCCAAATTAGGCAACCCGTCAGACCTACACTGGACATCAGCCATATATAAACGGTATCGGCAGCATATTCACTGGTCAGCAGTGATAAAGCGGATAATACTAGCGTTAAGAATATGCCGTTAATAGGAACGCCTCGAGAATTTAGATTGCCCAGCCATTTTGGTGCATGCCCATCTTTCGACATTGACCAAAGCAGCCGCGAACAAACATAAAGTGCCGAATTACTGGCTGACAAGGCTGATGTCAGCACAACAAAACTCATGATATCCATTGCAATTGGAATACCAATACGACCAAAAACATATGCAAATGGACTTTCCAATACGCCTGCTTCTTTATAAGGAATGGTTGCTCCCAGCACAATGATTGCCAACACGTAAAATACGATGATTCTGAAAACAACACCTTTAATAACCTTAGGCACATTTTTGCCGGGATCTTCACATTCCCCAGCCGCGACTCCCACCAGTTCCGATCCTTGGAATGAATACACTACTGTAATCATGGTTAAGAATAATGCCCAGCCGCCATGTGGAAACAACCCAGCCCCTGTGTTAAAATTGGAAAATCCAATGGCCCCTTCATTACCGACAACACCAAACATCAAACCAGCACCAGCAAGAATAAAGGCAACAATAGCTGCAACTTTGATACCAGCAAACCAAAACTCAGTCTCACCATAAACTTTTACCGAAATTAAGTTCAAAGCAGTTACCAATACGGCAAATAATACACACCAGATCCAAATGGATACGCCAGGAAACCACAGCGACATAATAATACCTGAAGCGGTAAAGTTGGCTGCAATACAGACTGCCCAATTAATCCAATATAGCCAACCTACTGTAAACCCTACACCCGGGGATATGAATTTCAATGCATAACTTTGAAATGAACCTGATACAGGCATCGCGACCGCCAATTCCCCTAAGCATAATAGTGCCAAATACATTACCATGCCGCCAAACAGAAAAGCCAGTACAGCGCCAACTGGTCCCGCTTCGCTTACCACTTGCCCAGCACCCAAGAACAGCCCTGTACCAATCGTACCACCAATCGAAATCATCATCATATGCCGCGATTTCAAACCACGATTCAGACCTTTTTTCTCTGGAACTAATGCTTCCGTATCTACTGTCTGTTTTTTGGGATCCGTCAGTGTTGTCACAATAATCCCTCCACATATTCTTTTTTCTCTTTTTTATTGGCTTATTTATATTTTTTCATCCGCAGTCTTAACCAATTGAACCATCAGCTCTTCTGAACGCGCTACAATACCCTCAACCTTACTTTTCATATCAGCTACAAAATCACCATCTTTAATTGAACCCAGATTAATCCGTACATTATAGATGGCCGACCACATGGCAGCATGGGCCATTCTTCCAGCTACTGCTGCGTCACTTGCCGCATTGGCGTTCCCAATAGAAAGTATTTTCCCCGATAACTCTAATACATCAAGACATGCCTTGGCAACAGCAAATGGCAGCGTCGATGCAGCCTTAAGAGATTCTTGAATAGCTTTACTGCGCAACAATTTTTCTTCATCATTACTCTTGGACAGTTTATAGGATTTCATAACCTGATTAAATGCCTCTGTATCTTCATCAATGTACTTTTCCAGTGCTGCCAAACGTTCTTCAAGGTCTAAAGATATCTTTGTGCATTCTTCATGCACCGATTCATATTTTGCGTTGCTTACCGTCAGGTTGCCTACCATGATTCCTAGTGCTGCCCCAATGGCACCTACCAAGGCGGCGGCACTGCCACCTCCCGGTGCCGGCGAATCTGATTTCAGCTCTGCTAAAAATCCCGTGATGCTTTTGTCGATTAGCATAACATTAAATCCTCCCAGCTCTATGATTACCTATTACATATTTTCTTCCATGACCTGCTTACGGCTGAACCCTTCCAAGCGTAAGTAATAATCTGCCGTATCGATGATTGCCTGCATCGGTACCAGCCCAACAATTTCACTGCCGATAATGTTCACACCGTAACGGTCTGCTTCATTTTTTACTGTTTCAAACACACGGTGAAGCGGCGTACCTTCATAGTTAATCATATTAATGGTTACCTGTGCCACATTGCGTTCTTCAATCATAATTCCCATTGCACGGCAATATTTGAAACCGCCTTTGGCTTCCCGAATGGTATTGGCAATCTTCTTGGCTATGTTGACATCGCTGGTACTTAAATTGATATTATAGGCAATTAGGAATTGCCTAGCTCCCACTACTGTGGCACCGGCTCTAGGATGCATTTTTGCTGGTCCATAATCTGGCTTTCTTTCCGGCTCACTAATAGCTGTCTTTAGGCCTTCATACTGCCCTTTGCGAACGTCTGGCAAATTCTTACGTTCAGTTTTCTTCGCTGCCGCTTCATACAGATACACTGGAATATCCAATTTTTCAGCAATTTCTTTGCCCAATTCATTTGCAAGTTCCACGCACTCTTCCAAACTAACTCCTCGCACTGGAATAAAGGGGATCACATCGGTGGCCCCAATTCTCGGATGCTCACCATGATGCTGCTCCATGTCAATCAATTCTGCAGCCTTAGCACAAGAGGCAAAAGCTGCCTGTTTAACGGCTTTCGGTTCGCCGCTAAAGGTTACTACTGTCCGATTGTGGCTGGCATCTGATTGCACATCTAACAGCTTAACACCTTCTACCTTTTTTACTTCATTCACTATGGACTCTATGATTTCCAGAGAGCGTCCTTCACTAAAATTAGGCACACATTCAACTAGTTTACTCATTTTACTAATTACCTCCATATTTGCTATTGCGTTTATCTACAACCACTTGCCCTTTTTTAATGACCATATCGACGATATCCATCCCTACATGATAGCTCAAGAATAGATGAGAGGGGTATCGCAGCATGACAATATCTGCCTGCTTCCCGCGTTCAAGCGTGCCAATTCGATCTGCCCTCCCGACGGCAGCAGCACCATTTAACGTCAATGCCGTTAAAACCTCCGCCGGGGATAGTTTAAGCTGGATAGCCGCCAATGCAATTAGCATGGGAATCGAATGACTAAAACAGCTGCCTGGATTATAGTCGGTTGCCAGTGCTACTGCTCCACCATTATCAATTATTGTTCTGGCTCTAGCATATTCTTCCCTAAGACAAAAAGCCGTCATAGGTAATACCGTCGCCACTACACCTCGGGCGGCCATATCCGCGATCCCTTTATCTGATGCTTGCAGCAAATGATCGGCAGAAGTAGCCCCAAGTTCCGCTGCGAGTTCAGCTCCGCCAAAGGAGACAATCTCATCGGCATGGATTTTTACTTTCAATCCCATATAGTTGGCAGCTTTTAAAATCTTTCGCGACTGCTCCACTGAGAATACGCCCTTCTCACAGAATACATCACAAAACTCAGCGATTCCTTGCTCTACCACTGCCGGCAGGACCTTTTGCACAATGAATTCCACATAGTCATCTGCCCGACCACGATACGCAGGCGGTACAGCATGTGCACCCATATAAGTTGGTACAACTTCGATAGTATGATTTTTGTTTAATTGTCCCATAGCCTTTATTTGCTGTAGTTCAGTATCTAAATCCAGTCCATAACCACTCTTGCCTTCAACCGTAGTAACTCCCATGGCTAGCATGGCATCTAATCGCTCTGACCCAGTCTGTATCATTGCCTCATAACCCATGGACTGCGTGAACTTTACGGTATTTAAGATGCCACCGCCACGTTCTAAGATTTCCAAATAAGGCGTACCACTAAGCCGCCAGAAAAACTCTTCTGGTCGATAACCGCCAAATACAAAATGAGTGTGTGAATCTACAAATCCAGGAATTACACTACAGCCAGCAGCATCAATAATTTTCAAGTTTTTATCATTACATACAGGCAAATCAGCAGTTGCGCCTACCCATTCAATGATACCGTCTTTTACTAATAGTGCACCGTCTGTGATTCTCTCTAACCGGTTCATATCTATCCCTTTTTTTGCTGCGGTTCCGGTACTGGTAACAATTTCTGCTGCATGTTTGATCAGTAACGATCTGCTGCCGCTTATATTACGCAAGACATCTCCCCCTTAGCACAATAGTTTGGTACAAGAGCTATTTCAGAGCCGCTGACACCACTTTATCTATCAGTTCATCTGTTGATATATAGGGAATCGTCACATGAGCCTTACCTCTATATTCACGGTTAAATTCAATAATCGTTTCAATAGAATTTTCGTTTCTTGCCCAGGACCTACGAGCTACGCCCCCAATGACGTCCCACAACATAGCCGAACGCAAAATTTCATCCACCCGCTCACTGCCATCCAAAACCATACCAAAGCCACCATTAATAGATTTACCGATACCGACACCACCACCGTTGTGCAATGCCACCAAGCTCATCCCTCTGGCAGCATTTCCGGCAAAACATTGTACTGCCATATCTGCCATCACATTGCTGCCGTCCTTGATGTTCGATGTTTCACGGAAGGGTGAATCCGTACCGCTGACATCATGATGATCGCGCCCCAGCATGACCGGACCAATCTCACCTTTACGAACCATTTCATTAAACCGTAAAGCTATATTCTTCCGTCCTTCTGCATCTTGGTATAAAATGCGTGCCTGCGTCCCTACCACCAGCTGATTCTTCTCGGCATCACGAATCCAAATATAATTGTCCCTGTCCTGCCCACGCCGTTCAGGATTAATGCATTCCATTGCAGCCTGATCTGTTTTTTGCAAATCCTCCGCCTTACCGCTTAAGCAAACCCAGCGAAATGGTCCATATCCATAATCAAACAATTGCGGCCCCATGATGTCTTCCACATAAGAAGGGAAAATAAAACCATCTTTTTCGTCATGTCCGTTTTTGGCGATTTCTTTAACCCCTGCATCATAGATTGCCTTCAAAAATGCATTGCCGTAATCAAAGAAATAGGTACCTCGTTCTACTAACTCTTTAATGAGTACAAAATGGCGCTGTAAACTTTTATTGACTAGTTCATGAAATTTAGTGCGATCTTTTGCCAAAAGTGCAGTTCGTTCTTCAAAGGTCAGCCCCTGTGGACAATAACCTCCATCATAAGCCACATGACAGGAAGTCTGATCAGACAACAGGTCAATGTGTTTATGATTAGCAACTGCATATTCCAGTAAATCCACAATGTTACCATGATAAGCAATGGATAATGCCTTGCCTGCAGCCTGATATTCCTCTGCCATCTTAAATACTTGTTCAAGCTTATCACTGCATTTGCCAACCCAACCCTGATCTAGTCGTGTTTGAATGCGAGAGAAATCTACCTCGGCAATAATACCAACAGCACCAGCGATTTCTACCGCTTTGGGTTGAGCACCACTCATACCGCCCAAGCCAGAAGAAATAAATAATTTACCATGCAAATCATCGTGAGGTGCAACACCTAGCTTAATTCTGCCAGCTGTCAATATGGTATTAAAGGTTCCATGTACAATTCCTTGGGGACCAATGTACATCCAGCCGCCTGCAGTCATCTGCCCATAGTTGGCAACTCCCATTTGTTCGGCTACTTCCCAGTCGTCCTGATTATCAAACATCCCCACCATCAGAGCATTCGTGATAATGACTCTAGGTGCTTCCGGTTTTGACGGAAATAATCCCAGAGGATGCCCCGACTCTACGACCAAGGTTTGATCTTGGGTCATTACTTCCAGATATCGTTTAGTCAACTGGTATTGCATCCAATTTTGACACACGCTGCCCGTTTCGCCATAGGTCACCATTTCATAAGGATATAGTGCTACATTATGATCCAAGTTATTGTCAATCATGACCTGAAACGCTTTGCCTTCTATACAGTTGCCTTTGTATTCATCTAACGGTTTACCACTGATATTTTCTTTCGGCATATATCGATACGCATAAATTCGTCCATATACTTTTAATTCTTCCATAAATTCGCTTGCCAATTGACTATGCAGTTCTTCTGGAACATATCGCAAAGCGTTTTTCAGTGCTACTTTACTTTGTTCAATCGTCAGCCGAAAACCTCGATTCGGTGCCCTTCGGACTCCTTTCTTAAATATAGGAGGTTCCGGTAAGACATTATCCAGCTTAATTGTCATGGCACAAGTGATACCTTTGTTGTCAATCTTCATCTTCATGTCTCCTTCCACAAAGCTTATGCAATTTAATAACCCGTCACCAGAATATCTATGATTTTCTAAATATTATCTATATTCTGATTATATTGCACCTACTGTCAAACTATCGTCAAAAGCCTCACTCTAAATAGCCAATGAAGTGACCAGTATCGTCTAATACTATGCAACTGCTTTCATTTTCACCTGGCTAACCCTTTCACTCGGCAAAGAGTATCGACTACGGCAAATAGAATCACTTTTGCTAAACTGGCGGTTGCCCTATCATGATCAAATCGTGGTGAGACTTCGGCAATGTCAAATCCAACCACTTTATGGGTACGAAGCATATGTTTTAAATACTTCAGCACCATTTCTGGATGTAGTCCCAACGGCTGCGGCGCACTCACACCTGGTGCAAAAGAAGACGCAAACACATCTGCGCAAATCGTTATATAAAGATTAGGCACTAACTGCATGAAGGAGTCGAGTTTTTCCATGATATGTTCGTCATATTGCATTGAAATATCGCCAGCTAATAAGTAACTTACTCCCAATTGCTCAGCCGTTTTAAACAGTTCAAGTGTATTACTGCTGCGCTGGATGCCCAAACAAAAATAGCGGAACACCTCTCCTTTTTGCCGAATGTCATCGGCAATCTGCCGGAACATTGTCCCCGAATTCCCTTCACCGGCAAATGGCCGAAGATCAAAGTGGGCATCAAAATTCAAAATACCCAAATCACATGTGCCATCTTTTTGTCGTAGGAAATCTGCCTGTCCCCGATAATGTCCCAAAGCGGTTTCATGACCTCCCCCTAAGACAAGAGGGAATAGTCCAGACTGTCGAAGACAAAATACTGCCTGTTCCAATGCTGCCTGACTCTTCATCAGGTCCCCATCTGCACACATTATATTTCCTGCATCAAACAAGCACACCTCTGAAGAAAAAGAACAGGGTAAGTTGGCAAGTTCACGTCGGATTTCATCTGGCGCGAAAGAAGCTCCTTGGCGTCCTTTATTCCGCCGGATACCTTCATCACAGCAAAAACCCAGTAAGGCAAATCCCATTTTTCCTAGGAATTGGGGTAATGGCTGCCGTAAATCCAGTGGTTTTATCCATTGGTGCCACCGAAAGGCATCATAATTCTCCCTACTATCAACCCGCCCCTGCCAAGCTTGAAAATCTGCTATTTCATATCGATTTTGAAATATTTGTAGTTTTTTTACCATAGCTCTATCCTCACAATTTTTTTGGACCGTATCATCTTGCAGCGTAACTCACCTTCGTTTCCCGGTTATGAAACCTGTATTTGATTACAATCATCCAGAATAATCATCAAATAGACTGCCCTAGCAGCTATAATTACTTCCCTGATTATTATGGTAAATCCTCCCACAATATCAACCTTTATGTTCTTACATAGTGGGGTATTTGAGCTGGAATTATCATAGAAAGTTCTACCAATCCAGCATACTCTCCATCCTGAAACCAAGGTGTTTGATAAATTAGCTTTTTTACACCGTTTTTCTCAATCGTATAGCTATTGGCAGTTTTAGATGTGATGATCTCGGTTATTTTTTTGCAGGCATGATCAGAGTGAATATCTTCTAGATTTTTTCCAATCAAAGCCTTGCCCCCATACTTTTCAAAAGTATCTCTCGACGATTCATTCATTTCAATGATTTTGCCTGTTTTATCTGTAACAGTTATTGCAAAAGGCACTTCCTTGATCCAAGTGCTAGACATATGCTTGCCCCCCATTTTAAAATTACTATCTATATATAGCAATTTTACAGTTAGCACTGTCAAAATATCGTCAAATTATAATCACTGAAGGTTTTAGTCAACCTATGAAATAAGTAAATTAAATACAAAAAGCTAACTCCAAATCGTTGATTGCACACAATTTGGAGCCAGCTTTTAATTTTATCATATACCAGTATTAATTGTTGACTTACGCTTTACCTGTTACTGGCATAATCAGCCATCATTTCTTCCAAGGATATAAGTTCAGCCGTCCTGCCTAGTTTATCAAACACGTTTCGTGCCTGCTTATAATATTCTACTGCTGGCAAAGACAGATACTCTTCAAATACTTCTGCTACTGCTTTTTCCTTCTCCATTCTTAGCCTTATTTCGGCTTGGGTACGAAAGATCAACCCACTTTGATATTGATCATTGTATTTTTCCAAAAAATCCTTTGCCTGCTCTAAATATCGTCTTGCTTCATAAGGGCGGTTCTGTCTGACTGCAATCAATGCCAATACACAATTGAGCGTGCAATAACCGCGCAGACACCAGTAACCTTTTTGATCGCCAAACCCTTCTGCTACCGACAAAGCATCTGTAAGATATTCACTAGCCTTCACATAGTCACTGAGTTGAAAAGCTGTATAGCCTGCATTAATATAAAATAAAGCTACACCTTCACTAATATTTTTACGTCCGGCTATTCTAGCAGCCTGTTCATAATGATGCAAAGCAGCTTTATAATCAAAACTTTCCCGCCGTAAATCACCAATATAATTATTGGCTGCTGCAATGGTAAAAACATACACACTATTGCGAACTGCCAATTTTTTGAACAGCGCAAGCGATTGGCGATAATAATCCTCAGCTTCCTGATACTGTCCCTTGAGCGCACAGGCAATCCCTAAAAAGCGTAATGCTGTTGCCTTTTTATCAGGAAGCTCATCTCGTTCTGTCAAATGCATTAATTTCATGGCAAATTCCCGAATCAAGTGTGCCTTCCGAGTTTGAATACCACAATAAATAATTTGCTGATATCCTTTGATTTGGTACTCTCTGAGATTTTTCGCTGAAGCCAACCGCAGCATCTGGTGAATGAGCTTCAAGCCAAGCAGGTGTTCTCCCCGCCAGATATGATAGCGACCCGCCATCTCCCAATAGGCAACTTTATAGCCATCCAATCGTTCATCTATCGTCGTTTTTGTTAATAATGAATTCAGTAATTCCTTTATTTTCTCTAGATAAGTGATAATCTGACTCCGACTTTCTCTAAAATCAATATATCCTGTTGGGTAGTAACCATTCAGTTCTGGAAACATCTCATACTGGGGGCAGAAATAATTTTTAGCTAATGTAATCGTGTAATCCAGCATTTTCAGCTTTTCATCAGCATTTGTATAATGATATAAAATATCTTCATAAACATCTTTACTTTGCATGCCGCTTTGCAACTGTTGCTCTAGATACAGTGCCGTTCGTTTATGTAACATTCGCTGCCTAATCGTTGACATTTGATTGTAAACATAGTTACGAATTTGCAAATTATAAAACTTATAAGCAGAGTCACTTCTATCTGAGTCAAGCTCCTCCATCAGCAGCTGTTTCTGTTGTAATTCTTCTAATGCTTCAACCAATTCAAATTCATTAATTGTGGATATAGCCAACAACACTTCATAACTGGCATTATTAAAAAAAACGGAAGCAATTTCAAGAATTTTTCTAGCATTATCAGAAACATTGCCCGTTCGTTCTTTTAATACGCTATTTAACTTGATAGAACCGTGGCTGATATCTTTGCCGGCTGCAATCAAATTCAAACACTCAATCAAAAATAAAGCATTGCCGCCTGTATAGTCGTATAACCTGGATTGCATCTCTTTGTTAATGTTGGGCAGGCGCAAAGCTGATAGTTTCATCACATCTTGTGCACTAAACCGTCCAATTCTTAAGTATTCCAGCATACTGCTACGCTCAAAGTCTTCCATCTTTTTATCAATCTGCTGCAGGTATTCCGTATGGCAAGTCGCTATACAGATCATATTTTCCCCATGAATGCGCAATACATGCCATAGCAATAACCACCCTTGTTTGTCCATCCAATGAATATCTTCTATCAATAGAATGGTTTTCTTCAGCTTAGCAGCTTTGCCTAAAACTTCACACATAATTTCTTCAACCATTGTTGTGCTGAATGTATAGGCATCCACCATGAATTCTTTATGTAAAAGTGTTTCATTTATTTTCGCAGTTGGAAATACATAAGCAATCACCTGCTGCCAAAGAGCTGGCAAATGAATTTCAGCTTGCAATAAAATGTTCATTACCTGCAAGAAAATATTAGTCCATGACTTATAAGTATATTCAAATTCAGCCTGATAACATTGGGTACGTATAACATTACCATTTTCGATTGGAATGGTTGAAAAAAGTTCTTCAATAATTGCTGATTTGCCAACACCCTGATCTCCCTGCAGCAGGATCATTTGTTTGCTATGGCCCTTATGATAAAACTCTTCCAGCCATAGACGCAATTGCTGTAGCTCTTGCTCCCGTCCGAAAAATTTCTGATTGCTGAGTGCTTCTTCTTCAATCATTTTGCTGCTTTTCCTGTCCTTGATTCGTTTATAGATTTCCTGCGTCTTAACGCTGGGTGCCAAACCTAGATCCTGTTCCATCTTTCGTTCTAGTTTTTGATAAATTTCCATGACTTTATAAGATTCTTCTTTTGCATATATTTTCATCAACACCCGATATGCACTTTCGTTATACTCATCCAACCCAATTAAGTGCTGTAGATATTGCTTAGCAGATGTATACTCTTTATGGTTCATTAGCTTTATGATTAGCTTAGTCAAACAGTTTATACTATCCTTCCTGTACTGTTCACGCTTTTGGAAAACCCATTCATCAAAGCCAGTTGCATCCTTACAATAAAAACCTTCTAAAAACTCACCCGTATTTTTCTCTAAAAATTTTGCAATATCTGTTACCGTTAATAGCTCCAGATCTGTCGCTGCCACCACTTCTGGATTTAATGCAATCTTTGACCGCGCTGAAGTGATCAACAAATCTACCGAAAACATCTTTTTTAGTAAATATATCGTATTACGCAAATTTCGCTTCGCAGCATGATCTCCCATATCACCCCAGAAAAGTGCCGCCAAACTCTCTCGTGTGGCTTCACCAGTAACTAACAGATAGTACAATAAGGCTTCCATTTTGGCAAATGGAAACAGCATTTTTTGATTATTCCAATAAACTGCCGGCTTTTCAAATAATACTGCACGCAAATTAGCCACTCACTCATCCCCTCTGGAAAAAATTGTTATGTTTAACTATATTATACTGAACCTTCTTATAATTGCATACTATTATCCCTCTTTCCGCTACTAAAAATCATGGAAGCGTAGCTCATTGAGTCATATACTAGCAAATTCAATGATTCTAAAATACAAACCTCCTGCAAAAATTCTTATTTGAATCTTCGCAGGAGGTTTGCTAATCTTTAGCTTATTGCAGTATCTTGATTGAGGTTCTTATCCGTACATTCTTTAATTTGTTTGCTTCTTAACTGCCCACAAGCGGCATCAATATCCGTTCCGTGCTCCAGCCGTTTACTACAATGAATACCACGTTTTTTCAATATATCATAAAATGTCCGCATGGATTCGCCCTCGCTTCTTTGGTATTGGCTATGTTCATCCACTGGATTATAGGGAATTAAGTTTACATTTACAAGATGCCTTCTATCGCCAATCAAGTCCGCAAGCTCACAGGCATGTTCCCTACGATCATTTACGTCTTTTAGCAAAATATATTCCAGCGTAATTCGCCGATTAGCTTTTGCCAAATAGTAATCAACGGCCTGCATTACTCTTTCAATTGGAAAGGTATTGTTTATTTTCATAATTCGTGTGCGAAGCTCATTCGTTGGCGCATGTAATGAAATAGCTAAATTCACCTGCAAATTGGCATCGGCAAATTCGATAATTTTATCTACAAGACCACTGGTCGATACGGTGATACGTCTTGCAGCAATGGCTAATCCTTTGTGCTCCTTAATAATTTGTAAAAAGTCTACAAGATTTTTAAAATTATCAAAGGGCTCGCCAATACCCATCACCACAACGTGGCTCACTTGCTCTTTTTGTTTTCCTTGATCCAAATGTTTCTGGACCTTCATTATTTGTTCCACTATTTCACTGCTGGATAAATCACGTTTTTTGGTTAATAGCCCACTCGCACAAAAACTACACCCAATGTTACAGCCTACTTGGGTTGTAACACAAACAGATAATCCAAACTTATGTCTCATTAATACCGTTTCAACCAGATTTCCATCCTGTAACTGAAATAAAAACTTGATCGTTCCATCCGTGGATTCTTGTCGTAGGTGTTCATTTAATGTTTCAATAACAAAATGCTCTGTCAATAATTGAATACATTCTTTATTGACATCCATCATTTCAAAGAAGCCCGTCACTCGCTTCCTGTAAAGCCAATGCCAAACTTGTACTGCCCGAGATTCTTTATGCCCATATTCAGCAAGCCACGCTGCCAGCTGATCTAATGTCAATCCATAAATGGATGGTTTATTCATTCCTTATCCTCTTTCCCAACCTTAAAATTCAATCCCACGTAAGCACTCTAATCTAACAATCTGTTTATTATTATCCCAAATTTTTTTTATTAATACAAGGGGTGTTAGACTAACCCTCACATTTATATGGTTTAACAGTCATTTTATCTTCGATATAAAATGAAAATACTAACGTTCAAATCATTCTAGATTATATCTCTCCTACAACAAATGCGCTACCGGCATACCGACAGCGCATTTTAAACTGTGAATTAGTGATCAAGAAGGCACTACTCTTTTCAATTGCTCTTTGATCCAATTTTCCAACATGCTTGCCTTGCTAACAAAGAAGACACCACTAAGTACCAAGCTAAGTCCGAGGAACGAATAGACTGATACATATTCTGAAAGGAAATAGTAACCGACAAATTGAGCAATGACAGGTGAAATATAAGTCCATGTAGAGGGCAATAAAGGCCCTGCACGGCGTACTAACCAATAGTAAGACCCATGACCAATGAGGGAACCACATACAACGAGATAAGCCCATGAAAAAACAACTTGATTATTCATAGCCACTCCTGTTGGCTCAACTATCATTGACAATAGTACCAGAATCATCCCTCCAATCATCATTTGCCAGCCATTTAGTAGAAAAGGACTCAAACCTTCTGTTAATATTTTTTTTGATTTCATTGTGCCAAAAACGCAGCCTACTTCAGCGGCCAGTATGATTACTATCGCTAGGATCGCTTCCTTCGTTACTTCGACTCCCAATGTTGGGAGTACGGCAATCACAACTCCAATTAAAGATAGCAGTAAACCGAAGCCTCTCTATTGCCCATTCCTTTAATTCAAGCATCCATCCAGCAAACATTAAAAGAATTTCCCGATTACCTAGGACAATATGCAAATTTTCAAGGCGATTCCGAATTTTTACAGTCACTCGTTGCCTATTTAAAACTGCTATCCATTCACCTTGCTCCTCACCAATTGATTGTCACAAATGGTACTCAGCAGGGCATAGATCTCTTTACCCGTACTTTCCTTGGTCCTGGAGATACAATTGCCGTTGAAACCCCTTGTTTCTCAGGAGCCATCGACGCCTTTCGCTTATCTCATGTTAACCTACAACCAATCCCCGTTGATAGTAATGGAATACGGATTGACATACTGGAAGACTTAGCACCCCATATTCGCCTGAAAGGCATTTATACTGTTCCCACGGGTCAGAATCCAACAGGTGCCGTCATGTCTCTGTCCCGTCGCCAAGATCTGCTACACTTCGCACGAGAGCATAATGTCCTCATCTTAGAGGATGAACCACATCGCGAACTAGAAATGGCCCGTATTAAAAACTCTATTTTACCTGCGCCGTTAAAAATGTTAGACACTGATGGGCGAGTTATTTATCTGAAAGGTTTCAGTAAATTCCTCTTTCCTGGAATGCGATTAGGACTACTTGCTGCTGATGGCAGTATCTATAACCGATTACTTGCTGACAAATCTATTGCAGATCTCGGTTCTCCCCTCTGGCTGCAAAAATCATTGATCCCTTTTTTTCAAAACTCACAACTGCTAAGTGTGATAAGTAACATGAGCACCTTATTAGATACACGCCGAAAAAGCGTTCTTCAGACTCTTGACCAGCTCCTTGATCCTCGCATTATCCGCCCAAAACAATCTGCTGGCCTCCACTTGTGGCTTTCTATGCCAATTGGAATTCACACTGATTCCTTAATTCCAGAAGCTCATCGCCGTGGTATACATTTTCTCCCTGGTTCTATTTTTTACCCGGGAGAACCTGAAACCAATCATTTAAGAATTTGCTGGACCAACCTTGCAGATGCTGATTTGCCAAAAGGCCTAGAAATTCTTTGCGGCCTCCTCAACGATGCAGTAAACTCTTCAACATAAAGACATATTGAACTTCCTAGCTAAAGTAAATGTCTACGTCTTCTTAAATATGAAAAACGGTGAGTCTGCTGCTCTCAGACTCACCATTTTTTTGATTTTTACATCAGTTTATTTTCTTAATGTAGCTTACCATTGGTCTAAAATTAAATACAATATGAGTTACGCCTGCAATTATAAAGATATACCCTACCCATTCATGTGCTTTCTTGGGATAAAAGGAGGGTTCCTTACGCGATACATGAACATCACTGGAAGTTATAGCATTACTTTCAGTGGTTTCACTCTTGATTGCCGGACGCTTATTGGTACTTCCCATAGCCATTTGAATGCCTGAAACAGACACAATGACAAAGGTTATTGCAAGAATAATAGATGTAATTTTTCTCATGTAGTACTCCTCCAGTATTATCCCCCTATAGTAAGGGTATTATTAGTATACTCCTGTTATTGTCTGTAAGCTATATTATATGACAAGCGTGTGACTATGGCAAATTTAAGGAGGTATTTTTATGAACTATGGAATGAAAAGATCCCTACAAGCACAAAGAAGTGGAGGAAATGGGAAGAGGGCATATGGTGATAGAAGCTCACCATATGATGCATGTCTATCAACCTATGTCAGAGATGCAGCCCATATAACTTCTATTGATTTTTTATTTTAAGCTTTTCCATTTTGTAGTACAAGCTACGAATAGCAATTCCTAGCTGTCGCGCAGTCTCTGTCCTATTCCCACCGTTTTTTCTCAAATTTTCTTCAATGATCTGACGTTCTACTACTTCCAACATTTCGGCTAAACTATTTTGTGGTAGGTGAGTCTGCATTATAGGATTAGTCCTTATTTCTTGCAAAAATGGCGGCAGGTGCCTCGGTAGTATCATAGTCTCTGGGAAATGCATATTTATTAAGACTCGACCAAGAACATTTTCCAATTCCCGAACATTGCCCGGCCACATATATTCACGAAATACAGCAATAGCTTCTGGGGATATCCCCTTGACATTTCTCCCATATTCTTGGTTTAGTTTTGCTAATATACACGTAATTAACTGTGGCAAATCTGCCATTCTATGTCTCAATGGTGGAATGACAATTGGGAAAACATTTAGCCGATAAAACAAATCCTCACGAAAAATTCCTTTCTTCACTGCTGCATCTAAGTTTTGATTCGTCGCAGCAATGACCCGTACATTAATACTCTTAGACTTTACACCGCCAACTTTCGTGAACTCTCTCTCCTGTAAGACCCTCAAAAGTTTAGCCTGAACCACCAACGGAATCTCACCGATCTCATCGAGAAAAATAGTCCCGCCGTTTGCTTCTTCAAACAGCCCTTTCTTCCCACCTCGTAAAGCACCGCTGAAAGCCCCTGCCTCATACCCGAAAAGCTCACTTTCAAATAAAGTCTCCGGTAAAGCCGCGCAATTGACTCGAATAAAGGGATTATTATTTCGCTGGCTGGCATAATGTATACTATGAGCAAATACCTCTTTTCCTGTTCCACTTTCACCTGACAACAGTATTGTTGCTGGCGTTGTGGCAGCATGACGAGATTGTTCCACTACAACTAACATGGATGCATCCGTTGCCACCATAGTTTCAAAAGTATAGTGGGTTTGGGATCGATTTACCAACATTCTAGTATGGGCTAATTCTTCACTAAGCCGCTTAATTTCTGATACATCATGAACCACACCCACACTACCACGCAACTTGCCCTTAATAATGATAGGCGAGACGCTCGTTAAGACCTCTCTGTTCGCCGGACCAACTTTCAAGGGTATGTCCCGTACCGCATCAAGAGTTTTCATCACCTGTAAGTGCATACTCTCTCCCTCACGAATGTCCACCGTAGACAACTTACCTATTACTTCTTCCTTTGGCATTCCAATGACTTGGGTATAGGCCTGATTTACCATGATGAT
Organism: uncultured Pelosinus sp.; assembly: GCA_963526645.1. GTDB lineage: Bacteria > Bacillota > Negativicutes > DSM-13327 > DSM-13327 > Pelosinus. The sequence continues at coordinate 95,648 of CAUROG010000012.1, forward strand.
TTTTCCCTCGTGATCCGCTACTGAGATAGCATCTTGGGTAACATCAATGATGGTCTCTAAAAATTGCTGCATTTCATATTTTGAAGTAAGTTCTTCTGTTAGCTGCTCTACCTGTGTAAATTCTCTAAACACTGCTGCTACGCCAACAATTTGATTATTCTCATCCCGCAGCGGAAAGCGATTCGTAATAATACACCTATCATCAATTTGCTGTTTTTGATTCAACTCAGCCACACCCGTCTTCAACACACAGGCCAGACGGCTTCCGCTAATGATGTCCTTCGCTGCCCGTCCATATACTTCTTGAGCAACTATACCAAGTATCCTTTCTGCTGCTATATTAATCAAGATAATGGCACCCATTTCGTCGATGACAATCATCCCGTCACTCGCTGAATTAAAAATATCTCTCATTTGGCGACTACTGAGGTCCCTTACTGTTTGTAAATTCGCCCTATGTATATATTCCATATTTCCCTCCATCATATAGATAATATATATAACAATCTCCTACTATAGCGCATACTTCAATACGGATCTGTAAATTCCTGTATCATTTGCAAATTTTTACACAAAAAATACGCAATTTTTTGCAAGATAACATGCATAAAATTGCGTACTTTTTGTCTTTTATATTATTAATACTTTTTTCTTCTACGGAACAAAAAGAAATAGAAATAAGGACTGGTTTTATTGACCAGTTATATGCTTAACCCCTGCTAACACCGCTAGTTCATTAGGTGCAACAATTGCAGGTTTTTTAGCAAAGATTTTCTTGAACGCTTCTATAATTCGCGAAGTATCTACTGCATATCCAAGTGCCGCATTTAATGCACCCAAGGCAACCATATTTGCCATTCTTGCATTTCCCAGACTATTAGCAATATCATTAGCGGGAACTTGGTAGGTAACAATGTCATCCCGCTTGCTTTTTCGATCAATTAAAGAACTATTCAGTACTAAAATTCCACCAGGAGACAGCGAGGACTCGAACTTTTCAAGTGAAGGTAAATTCATCGCTACCACTGCTGTAGCTTCAGTGACAATAGGACTACCAATTGGCTCTTGCGAAATAATAACTGAGCAGTTTGCTGTACCTCCCCGCATTTCCGGACCATAAGAGGGAATCCAGGAAACATGTGCTCCCTCTAGCATCCCAGCATAGGTTAACAGCTGCCCCATCACCATGACACCTTGCCCACCAAATCCTGCCAGAATAATCGCGTGAGTCATGCTATTTCCCTCCTACATCTTTGAATACACCTAAAGGGTATTGGGGTATCATATTTGTCTCTAGCCACTTTACTGCTTCGACAGGCGCCATCCCCCAATTGGTAGGGCAGGTGGCTAGCACTTCTACTAAACAAAAGCCTTCCCCGCTAATCTGTAGTTCAAAGGCTTTCTTGATAGCCGCCTTTGCCTTTGCCATATTTGCGGGATTATTAACAGCAACCCTAGCAATGAAATGGACCCCTTGTATTGCAGATAGCATTTCAGAAATACATAATGGAGCTCCCACTTGGTTTGCATTGCGCCCATAAGGCGAGGTACTGGTTACCTGATCTACCAATGTAGTAGGAGCCATCTGACCGCCAGTCATTCCATAAATGGCATTATTTATAAAAATAGTAGTAATTCGTTCTCCCCGAGCAGCAGCGTGCACGATCTCAGCACAACCAATGGCTGCGAGATCTCCATCACCTTGGTAAGTAAAGACAGTAGAATCAGGACAAACTCTTTTTACACCAGTTGCGACTGCTGGTGCACGACCGTGAGCAGCCTGAACTATGTCAAAATTGAAATAGTCATAGGCTAATACTGCACATCCTACAGGAGCAACCCCAATGGTCTGCTTACGAACACCAAGTTCATCTATTACCTCAGCAATAATCCGGTGAACAATTCCATGCTGACAGCCTGGGCAATAGTGAAAAGATGCATCTGTTAGCGATTCAGGTCTTGCATATAGTTTAGAGGTCATTTTGTACTGCCCCCTTTTCTTTCACAATGCGATTGATTTGATCATAAATTTCTCTGGAACTCGGCATCATACCACCCATACGACCATAAAAATGGACAGGCTTGATTTGTCCTGTGGCAAGACGTACATCTTCTACCATTTGTCCAGCACTAAGTTCTGTAACTAAGAATGATTTTGCTTGCTGAGCCAATACCTTTAACCGCTTATTAGGAAATGGCCATAGACTTATCGGACGAAACAGTCCTACTTTAAGTCCATCTTGCTTTGCCATTTCAACAGCTGATCTGGCAATACGGGAGGTAATACCGTAAGCCACCACTATCAATTCCGCATCTTCAACATTTATTTCTTCCCAGCGACATTCATTTCCCCTTATTATTTGGTACTTATTCTGAAGGTGAACATTATGTGCTTCTAACTTTTCAGGCTGAAGATATAAAGAATTAATTACATTGGGCTTTGTTCGTTCTTTTAGTCCATTAGCTGCCCAATGTTTTTCCTGTAGGACAATAGGTTTTTCCTCAAAATTCACTGGCTCCATCATCTGTCCAAGAGCACCGTCCCCAAGCAGCATTACAGGATTTCGATATTTGTCCGCCAGATCAAAGGATAGCATCGTTAAATCTGCCATTTCTTGAACAGAGTTGGGAGCCAGCACAATATTTCGATAATCCCCATGCCCGCCTCCTTTCGTAGCTTGAAAGTAATCGGCCTGTGCTGGTTGGATACTGCCAAGGCCAGGACCACCCCGCATAATATTGACAATCACACAAGGAAGTTCTGCTCCAGCACAGTAGGAAATGCCTTCTGCTTTCAGACTTATGCCTGGACTAGATGATGAGGTCATGGTACGGGCTCCTGCACCGGCCGCTCCATACACCATATTAATGGCTGCAACTTCACTTTCGGCTTGTAAAAATACCCCATTAACCTGAGGCATTCTCTTCGCCATATACTCCATCAATTCGGTTTGGGGCGTTATTGGGTATCCAAAATAGTAGCGACACCCAGCAACAATTGCGGCTTCGCCAATAGCCTCATTTCCTTTCATTAACCTTGTCTCTGACACATTCACCACTCCCCATCCTATTTATTAATCTCAATTGCTACATCTGGACAAGCTTTGGCACACAATGTACAGCCAATACACGCAGATTCATCGGAGCAAACTGCTGGATGATAACCCTTGCTATTTAGGAAATCCTCCACAACGATGATGCTTTTTTTGCAAGCTACAATACAAAGTCCACAACCTTTGCATTTTTCTTGATTGAATATTGGTCTTGGCATCTTCATCCCTCCTACCTTCCATACTCCCTTCGAATTATCATATAACTTGATTAACTAATTCGATTAGATCTCCGCCATATCCCCAGCCTCTCGGCTCCTTTTATTAATTCTTCACGAAAATCTGGATGAGCAATTTCAATGATTCTTTCTGCCCGCTCCCAAGTTGACCTTCCCGCCAAATTAGCCATACCCCACTCTGTTACAAAATAATGGGCCTGTGTTCGTGGATCCGTTACTACCGCATTCGTAGGCAAGTCTACTACTACTCTCGATTTTTGTTGTCTAGTCCTCTTGTCAGTATAGGTGGAGTTAAAACAGATAAAACTCTTCCCACCTTTAGACAAATAACCCCCATTCAAGAAATCAAGTTGTCCGCCTGTGCCGCTAATCTGCCGGGAACCAGATGTTTCAGCAGTCACTTGTCCTAAAATATCAACTTCTACACAACTATTAATTGTTACAAGATTATCGATACTAGCCATTACATTCGGATCATTTGTATAGTCAATTGGATAGGAGGCTAAACCGCTATTTCTATCAACCCAGTCATATAATTCTTGGCTCCCAGCACAAAAGGACCAAGTACCTTTTCCTTTATCGATGTTCTTATACCGGTTGGTGATCTTGCCTGCCTTGGCCATCACTAAATAGGCATCCACTAACATCTCTGTATGTATGCCTAAATCTTTTAGATCTGACTCAGCAATCATTGTACCTACCGCATTGGGCAATCCACCCACACCTAATTGAATTGTTGAAGCATTATTTATTTCTTTTATGATCAACTTAGCGATTTTTTTATCTGTATCTGTACCTTCGGCAGACTGGATAACTGGTAAATCCGAATTATTACCTTCTACTACGTAGTCAATATCGCTAATATGAATACAATTTTCTTGCCCTCCTAAAGCAATTGGCAATTTCTCATTAACCTCTACGATAATGATCTTGGCTTTGTCACAAATGGCTCTGGATGCGGAGTTAGTAAGTGAAAAATTGAAGTACCCATGCTTATCCATTGGGGCAACTGAAAACATCGCTACATCCACTTCCAAACTCTTACGATAAAACAATGGCTTGTTACGATAAATCATTGGTATGTAATTACATAGACCAGAATCGCTCAGTTTTCTTTCACTAGGACTAAAGTGCCAACTGTTGTAAAAAAAATGTTCCCTTGCAGGGTCAGCATTAATAATCTCCAAAGGCCTTAATGTAAACCCTCCCCTTACATTAACATTAACCAGTTCATCTTTTCGCGCTGCCAACGCCCTATCTAAAATGATAGGCTGGGCCAAAGTGAAATTATAATCAACCCAATCGCCAGACTGAATGACTTTAACTGCTCTTTCTGCCGTAGTCAATTTAGAACTATATTCTTGTATATGCCTCATTCTTTTCCCTCACATGATTTATTTATAACCTAGTTCTAGAAGAATCCATCTCCATTCTCGTCTAACCATGAGGTAAGAAAGTGCTTCGCACCTTCCCTAGCATAGCTATCCGCCTTTCTGCTAAAATATCGCCGCTCAATTCATATGCTCTATTGATTACTCCCCCCAAAGTAATATCTTAAACATGTAACTTCTATAAATTTTGCAAGAAACGTGCCAATAGATAATGATCAAAGCTTACGGCGAAATCTCCGATATTTTTAGTAATGAATTGACAAATCCATCTGCAATATTTAGCATGTCTGCAATTTATTGCAGGCTATTGGTTGCAGATTCTACAGATAATCAATCACAAATGTAATAAAAGGCTTCAACAAGCAGTGAATATTGCTTGTTGAAACCTTAAGAATACCTGGAATCATAATTTGCGGTTGCCAAAAAAAATCATATTGTAAATACAGTTCTTATTAGTAAAAGTACTAGTTTTGATACTATGGATACAACTGATTGGAATCTGTATATTTAGTTTACAATGGCAAATATTACGTTAACTAAAAAGAACTTATTTAGAGTATAATTGAATTAATTGACTAAAATATAAATGAGTAAGGATGAATACATGAAAAAGCAAATATTACTATCCCTTGCGTTCATAGCTTTATTGTTGTTAGGAATTAATTCAACGTCAACAATGGTTAGCGCTGCTACCCATGATGCCCAGAGTCAAAGTGTAGGTAAGCTATGGGAATTTCAAAACAGCTCATCTCAGAAGAACTCTCTCAAAGGTAAGGTGATCGTTGTCGATCCTGGTCATGGCGGTAGTGATGCTGGTGCTATAGGACCTAATAATGTTTTGGAGAAAAATGTTACATTAGCTATCGCTCGCGATCTTCGACAGTTACTATCCGATGGAGGGGCAACGGTTATCATGACACGAACATCTGATAACGATGTTACCGATGAGGCAACTTTGGATATTGACGAACTGCAAGCCCGTGTCGATATCGCAAATCAGGCTAACGCGGACTTGTTTATTAGCATTCATACTGATTCATTTGACAAACACGAAACTGGGACAACAACTTACTTTTGTCCAGGTAGTAGCGGTGATCTTGCCCGTTTAGTTCAAGATAGTATGGTTAGCCAATTGAATTTGTATGATAGAGGCGCCCAGCCTAATGACTTTTATGTTCTGAAAAACACAAACATGCCAGCCATATTGACAGAAGCTGCTTTCATTTCTAATCCTAAAGAAGAGAAATTGCTCGCCAATCGTAATTTTGACAAAAAAGTAGCGATTGGCATTTACAATGGAATCAAAAAATATTTTCTTGCTCAATAATATTTGCCTTACTCAAGATAACTATTGATACGTTTTAATGACAATGGGAAAGCAATATCCTAAACTACTCAAACTCTTGTTATAAGTTGCTATAATCGTCATTTTCATAATGTTGATTATAGCAACTTATTATTTTATGCCTAGAAAGGTCAACGCAAACTTAAGATTGCTCGACCAAATCATACATAGATACGCATTTGATAGTTTTTTTTGAATTCTTTATTATGAAAACTTGCTTTGATGACGTAATTGGACGTTACCACTATGAAAAAGTCCACCGCTTCATCGTAATCCAGTGACGGCCTTGGGCTTACTTACTCGTAACCTGTCTCCAGCAAAAAAGGGACACCAAGAAGCAACAGCTTTGCCGTTCCCTGGAAATCCAAGAGGGGGAACCCATCTTTCTCCGCGAATATGCATAGCTACCAATTGCCGAACATCAACTCTACTGCAAAATTCTTTCACCCCGGCTGCACGGTATTCTTCTAATCGACTATCTACTGGAAAGAAAGCAACATCCAATTGTAGACCATCCAGCTTATCCATTTCTTTTTCAAACAGCTCTTTGGCCAGCACCTGATTATACTTGTGGTCCCATTTCCAATGCCACCAATTTAAGTCACCAGCATGAAATAATCTCCAGCCGTCTACTTCTACTAGAAAAGAGACTCCTAGGTCGGTAGAACCATAAGCTGTAACTTGTAACCCTCCCTGAATGCTGGTTTCGTAAGGACGCATAGAAACAATTTTTTCGCCACTAATACCAACTACATTACCAATATCATCACTTAGAAAATACTTGGCTACATTATTTTGCCACGTACTTATTATAGGATTAAAATGATCATGATGACTGTGGGAAGAAAATACATGTAGCGTTTTTCCCTCTTCTAGCAGTTTTGCAATAGTACCAGAAGTATCCTGATAATAATCAAAAACCAATATGTGTTTTGCTGTTTGCAGAACAAAACCGCTATTTTCTAAATAAATTAAATCCATTTGCAACGATATCATAACTTCCTCTCGCGTATAAAAACGTAAATATCATAGTCACTATCAATGATATTCTATCTTTATAGTTACATTATATTTTAGAGCAATCATGTTCTTTTATATTCAAAAGGAAAAAGAGATGCAAGTGCATCTCTTTTTTGATAGAAAAGTTAGAACTTTAAAGTAGCACCAATTTCTACGCGGCTATCATTTCTACCATGGTCTGGTCTAAAGGACCGATAATTGACATTAAGGTCAACTTCACGATTTAACTCATAGTTGGCACCAACTTGAAATTCTGTGAAATCACTGCTGCCAATCACCGAAGCAAAACCGTCTACTCTAGGGGCTAATTCATCATTAATCGATACTCCTATGTAGGTTGAACCAGAGTCTACATCTCTATGACCAAGGATGGCTCGAAGGCTATTATTATTGGATAGTTTATACTGCCCATAAAAATCATTTATACTATCGCCATATTTTCTATCAATATTTTGATAACCTAATGTGAGATTGTCAGAAAGTTTATGTTCTACGTAGATAGTGTCAGTTAATACACCAACTGCCGTCTGACTTCTCTCTAAATCATTGATAGGAGTGGCAAAGCCAGTTCCAACACCAAGGGATAGGAGCAAGCCCACACCAACTAATATTTTTTTCATAATACAACCTCCTTAATTTATCATTTGTTTATTACAATTTTTATACTTTTAGTACTCTAGCTACCAATAGAAATTTATTATTCTATCTCAATTACTAATTGATAATTGTTATTAATTAGATTATACTATGGAAAATAATACCCGTCAAGACTATTTTACTAAACATATCAATTAACTGTATTATGCATATCTATTAGCTCTCCTGACTATCTTAAACAATAAAAACGATCTCCTAACCAGAGGAGATCGTAGAAATACATAACGTGCCAAATCCTTTTTTATATACTATTCTCATCGTCTACTTTGAGGCCTTGATTTCGTCAAGAAGCTCTAATACTTGCTTTGATAGTTGACCAATCTCCGCTTGGAGATGTCGGGCTCCTGTCTGGTCACCGCTTTGGTAAAGTCGTATTGTTTCAGCACAACGTGCATGAAACTTATGATGATATTGATCCAAACGCTGAAAGGCTGAGACTTGTGCATAGGTATCCTTACCTGAACCAAAATACCATCTTCCGAGCCGACAGATGTGATGATCGGCGACTTTATCTGGGTCTAACGTCGTTAATCCCTTTAACATATAGTCTACACGAGACTTCCAAAGTAAATGGTCTGTTTTAGCTAGCTCAAGAATGTGATGAGCTGTAAAGGGCAGCTTCAAAGTGCTGACTTGCCCACGAACTTGTTCAGCATTTCCCATAAGATGAAAAAGATTTTTATTACAACTCTGCACTTCAATATCAATCTTTTCAGCGTTATGTGAGACATTATCTAGAGAAGCGCTGATTTCTTCAAAGGTGGCTGATTGCTCCTGAGCAATGGGAGCAAGTCTACCTAATGCGCTATCTATGTTGGTGAATACTCCCACAAGGTTATCTACACTTCGATCTGCTTCCTGAACCGATTTTACATTGTTCACAAACAGTCCACCCATAGCCAAGAATCCTTGATCGATAACTTGTACCTGCTTTTGCACAGTACCAACTTGAGAAGTAATCTGGGCAACTGACTGTCGCGATTGATCGGCTAGCTTGCGAACTTCCTCGGCAACCACGCCAAATCCCCGCCCAGCTTCCCCCGCTCTGGCCGCTTCAATGGCTGCATTGAGGGCCAAAAGATTGGTCTGATCTGCCACGCCTTTGATTACCTCCACCAAATTGTCAATCTGTTTTGCTGCTTCTTGGAGATCCATCATGCCGCTTTTCAACTGTTCTAATTGTTCTTGCGCTTGGCTAGTCTCCTTATTAGCAAAAGCAACCTGACGTTTCGTTTCAAGACTAGATTCCATGCCCGCTACTGTCTCAGCTGCAGTCTGCGTTGCCGAACCAGCGATATCAGTAACCGAATAGGTAAGTTGGTTGGTAGCCGTAGTGATCTGACTAATAACCTCAACTTGATTTGTAAACGTATCTGATAATCGATTGAGATCGTCCCCCTGCTGCATAGCAAGAGTTACTAATGCAGTAATATCAAGAGAGAATCCAATAATCAACTTTGCATATGTATCTTTAATCCGATTGATACCTTGTGCAATTGGATACAAGGGATCATTTTCAGGTACAATCACACTTGCTGAAAGATCTCCATCACAAATTTTTCCGATTGCTTCCATCATATCAGTACTTGCTGCCCATGCTTGAGTTGGTACAGCTTCGCGTTTAGTAAAAAAAGCCATTATCATACCTCTTTCCTGCATATAAAAATTAAAAATTAAATAACGGAAATCTATCTTTATTTGAATAAACACCCTGTAATTGCCTTTATCGCATTTTGCTAATTATATCATAAGTTATAAAAAAATGAACAGAAGCGTTACTAATCTAGTATCTTTTCATATCAAAAACTGAGTATCAATACTTTGAAAATCAAAGGAAAAATAAACTTTTTGCAGAAGATAAAAGATAGTTAGCGAAATGATAAGGAGTACTAAATATATGAGAAAGTCTATTATGTCAGTTGTACTACTTTGCCTATTAGTTTTAGTAACTTCTATAGCTTATGCTGGACCAGCTCCAAATCTATCCAGCGTTCAGATTACACACGTCGGTGCTGACAATACTGGCTGGATAACAGCCAGAGAAATTCCTACTACAACCTTGTATGGACAGAATGCTTATATAGCTGTTCGATTTATTGGATATCCTAATCCAAGTCGTATTTTTCTTTATCAAAATGGCAATATGATTCCCCCTGATCAAGTAACTGAGCCTTTTGGTAGAGAAGGGATTGGCAATCCATACACAGGATGGATATATCAATTTAAAATTCCCATCTCTTATGCAAATGGAACCATTGCGGTACAAGCCGATGGTATACAGCACGGCACATACTATAGCACTATATATGGCATTAAGGCTGTATATCAGCCATAGAAAATTAACAGGCACAAGTCATGATTTATATTAAGAAATTCATGCCTTTATTAACATTTAGCCTACTCTAAGAAAAAAATGGCTCATTATCTGCTTTTTATTTAATTATAGATTATTTATTTCCCAGGAAAAAAATGTATATTACCAACAGGAGTTACAATGGTACTGACTCAGCGGAAATATTTTGGAGATATTCTTTATTTCCTAACAGAGTTGGTACTGCATACTGAAGTAAGCTCTGAATGAAAGGAAAAATAGTCTTGAAATTCTAATTGAGATCATGATACTCTCAACGCTTAAGAGTTAAACATTGGCATACCAATCATGATCCATATTAAAAAAAAGCTCAGTAATATTGTTACATTGGTTACAGTACCTACGAATTTTTGGTCATAATCAAACTCTATTGCATATTGTATAACCGCTGTAGGTATCGGAAGCAGGAACCCAATCAACATCGTATGTTGAAACATTTTATCAAAGGGCATGATGAAGAAGAATGTCATACCGATTATTAAACCAGTTAGGTATCGTAATGCCAATACTTTTGACAGGTTTTTCAAATGATTCTTATCTAATGAAAAGCTTAGATAGGCACCCAAGAGTAGTAAAGAAAGAGGCATATTAGCTCTTGCTAGAACTTTGGTAAAATCAAGAACAATCTCAGGAAAATGCAAACCAGACATGGCGAGGCAAAAAACCATGATATAAGACATTAAGGGAACAGATTTTAATAATTTAGTAACAATATTGGTAAATTTCAAATCTGTACCATCAGAAGAAAAATAACCTGCAACGATGTAGGATACACCAAATACGACTATTGAATTACCTACATCAAACATTCCAAAGTATTTAATACCTTCCTGTCCCCAAATAGCTTCTACAAGAGGGTAAGCAAAAAGTCCTATATTAAATGAGGGAATTAGCATAGAGAGCATGCCTCGAGTCTTTCTATCTTCATTTTTAAATATAAATACACCCAATAGTGCCATAAATACACCATATACAATACCAATTGTGGTAATTAAGATCAGGGAAAAATCAATGACAATCGTATTAAATGTATTGATAATTAAAGCAGGAAGGGTAATGTTGAAGATGATCCGCGATAGGCATTCTCCATCCTGTTCCCTAATTAAATTGATTTTTTTAAAAATATATCCCAACATAATAATTAACATGGATAGTAAAAATTGGTCATTAGCGTTATTCATCTATCTTCTCCTATTGCTTTTATAAATTATCTTCATATATTACATCATAAGTAATTGTGTTCTCCTAACTATACTCCTTTACCATTATATCCTATCCCTAGAGTGAAGAATAGCATTGTAAATCACAGAGTTTTAATAGTATATCTTTCGGCCACTACCATTTCATTGGTACCTCCTGTATTCAATTAGCATACTATATAGTAAGTCATTAGGCTAAGCATGAAAAAGGAGGAATACTTATGGGCTTCGGTTTTGGTGGGAACGGTAATGGATGTGGTGGTGGTAGCTTTATTATTATTATTGTGATCCTTCTACTATTTTGTTGCTTTAATAATAATGATTGTTCCTCTACTTGTTAGTGATTTTAAAAATACATTTAACAAATTTCTTCCTCTTGTAGCCACGTTATATAAGCGTGGTTTTTTTTTTTGCATAAGAGAAACGCCCCGTAGGGCGCTTCTTGTATTATAGAGCATTAACAGCAGTCATGCTTACATTTGTGATGGCACTTAGGGCACTCCCATTCATGATGGAAGTCGTGGTCGCAATGAGGACATTTATGACATTTTTCATGGCATTCATGATGACAGTGAGGACATTTATGGGGCCATTCATGATGGCATTTTGGACATGCAGAATGCTGCATATGACATTTACAATCACGTTCAGATTCACTATTCACCTGTTTCACCTCTCTTTAAAATTATTCTTTATATAATATGTAATTTGAATATAAATGCTCCTCTTCTGCATTTAAACAAAAAAAACGCTAACGCGTCTCCGTCATTGCGAACGATCGCGAAAGCAATTTTTTTGGGGGCGAGAATGCATCCTGTCGTACGCAATGAAAGTAATAAATTTCTTATACTCAAAAAGATACCTGTTTAGTGATTATTTTATTTATATGCTCTCACATGATTTACGTAAAATATACTAAGAGGAATAACAACGACAAAGCAACTTACCAAATACATCAGGGACAAACCAAAATGATTTGACAGTACTCCTAATAAAATAGATCCGCAACCTACACCTAAGTCAAAGGCAGTTAACATAGTCCCATTTGCCACCCCACGCTGTAAAGCACCTACTTTATTAATAGCCATCGTTAAAGTTGTTGGCTGAATTATGCCAAAACCAATTCCAAATACTAGTGCTGACATTATAAATAATATATATCCTTTAGCAAAGAATAGCAACAAAAACGATAATGCTAGTGCAATAAATCCTAGTGACATAATTCTCACAGGGCCCTTTAGATCGAGAATCTTTCCAGCATATGGCCTGCTAAGAAAGAGAGCACCAGCAAAGGCCAAGAAATAACTCCCTGGGTTATTAATACCTATTTCTTTACCGTAAAGTACTACAAAAGAAAGGACGCCCCCATACAAAGTCGCAATAAAAAACATGATACTTGCATACGAAAATATCCTTGGCTCAAATAAAATAATACTTTTCTTATCGGTGGATTTGCCTATTTCTTGGTGTTTAATCCCCCATACGCAGAGAAAGCCAAGTGCCGCAAAACAAAAACTGGTCATAAACAGTGTAGAAAATCCAAAACGTTGTAGTATGCCTAGTCCAAGGAAGGGACCAGCAGCCATGGCGATTGTATTTGACAATCCATAATAACCAATTCCTTCACCTCTTCTGGCTGCAGGCACAAGATCCGTTGACGTCGTACCAGAGGCAGTAGTGGCAAATCCCCAAAATATCCCATGAATTCCCCTCAGTATAAATAACAATAATAAACTTGTCACCCCATTGTAGGCTGCCATTGCCAGTGCCAAGAAAAATAGAGATAAGCGCAATATCACTTTTCTCCCTAAAGTATCTAATAGATGTCCAGCTAAGGGCCGCGCTAAAACCGCTGCCAAGGCAAATATTCCAAAATTATAACCTACTATTTTAGTATCACCATCAAGAATATCTGTAATGAACAAGGGCAACGTGGGTAATAAGCAATAAAAGCTTGTAAATATAAATAAATTGGACAAACAAATTAGAAGAAAGCTTTTTGTCCAAAGTTTTGGTAGTACTACTTCCTGGTTATCCATACTATTTCGCTCCTCTTGCTATAGAATAGTTGATTCAGGTGGGGTTTAGCCGCACTTATATAACCCAATATTTTATCAGAAGATTTCAATTCGTCTTTTATGATCTATTCTCCTGCATTTTAAGTTTCTTGTTATCAGTACAGTTAGTAGCTCAAAATTTAGTGGTAGAAATCTTAAAGTACAAACTGCATTCATTAGAACATCAGGAAGGAATCATTCTGATTTTAACGAAATGAAAGATAGGAGCATTTGGTAGATACAATTTGCCAAGCAGAGGAGTGATTATTTTGTTATTCAGAAAATATGGTAAAACGAATGAAATGGTTTCCGTTCTGGGATTTGGCTGTATGAGACTTCCTATTATTGGCGGTGATCCCACCAACATTGATGAAGAAAAATCAATAAAAATGATCCGCCATGCAATCGATGAGGGAGTAAATTATATAGATACTGCATATCCTTATCATGGAAAAGGCATGGCTTCTGGCGGTGCCAGCGAACCTTTTGTGGCAAAGGCATTGAAAGATGGCTATCGGGAACGTGTGAAACTAGCTACTAAACTTCCCAGTTGGTTAATAAAAACACGAGAGGATATGGATAACTATTTAAATGAGCAATTAGAACGTCTCGAGACAGATACCATTGATTTTTATTTAGTGCATTCACTTGGTGCTACCACTTGGTCTAAACTAAAAGAAGCAGGTATTAATGAATTTCTAGATCAGGCTATAAAAGATGGCCGAATCAAACATGCAGGTTTTTCTTTTCACGATAGAGTTAGCCTGTTCAAGGAAATCGTTGACTATTATGATTGGTCATTTTGCCAAATTCAATATAATTATTTAGACGAAAATTATCAAGCTGGTAAAGAAGGCCTAGAGTATGCCGCAAAGAAAGGCTTGGGTATTGCTATTATGGAACCTCTCAGAGGTGGAAAGCTTGCTGAAAATCTCCCTGAATATGCTCTTGCCTTTTTTGATCAAGCTGATGTAAAAAGAACGCCCGTAGAATGGGCTCTGCGCTGGGTATGGGATCATCCAGAGGTGTCTGTTGTTTTGAGTGGTATGTCTGCTATGGAACACGTGACGGAAAATCTTAAAATATCCCAAGAAGCATATGCAAATTCCCTAACAGAAAAAGAAATCAACATTATTAATCAAGTAAAGTCTGTCTTTAAAGAAAGAATAAAAGTCAATTGTACTGCTTGTTCTTATTGTATGCCTTGCCCTGTTGGTGTAAATATTCCAGGTTGCTTTACAATTCTAAATGACAATTTTATCTTCGGTGCTAGTCCTGAAGTAAGAGAGCGGCATAAATTCTTATACAATTTCCGTCTTGACTCGGCAGCACATGCATCCAATTGTATCGAATGTGGCAAATGTGAAACTCATTGCCCACAAGGCATCCCCATTCGCCGGGAATTACATACTGTCAAAGAATTATTTGAGTAATTACTCCCTTATAAAATACTCAGTTGCTCATCAAATGTACTGTCCAGATTACTAATCGTGCAAAAGGCAACTTAAGTAGCGGTTCTTCGCTATTTAAGTTGCCTTTTCCATTGTTTTTACATTATTTAATTAGATTTAACATTCATTTCAGAATAATTTTCAAAATGATCAAGAAGACCATCAAGCGCTTTTTCAACATTAGCGAGGGTTACAGTCAAAGGGTCCTTTGTATTACCTAGGTGGAGGTCGAAACCAAACATTTGTTTATCATTGGCATTGTAGATTCTATTATTATCAATATTAATATTTGAGATTACTTTATTTTGAAACAATCTGTGAGCTATCTCTTTGAATAATTCCATATTTGTATTTACAGACTCTTTTGTAACAAGTTCAATAGAGAATATCTTGTACGTTTCATCACACGCCATACACATAGTTTAACACTTCCTTATATTGTTTCATATATACTTCGCCATAATTCGACTTAACCCTTTAAAAATATGAATTCATGTACCAACCGATTTTTTTCATGAAAAAACAGCATCCGTTGTACAAGCCAGTACGCTGGTGCTGTTGATGGCTTATCTAGATAGATTCGCATAATGAATGAAAATAACTTATGCCAATTCTTTATAGATGTCAGATCTACCAATCTCTTTTAATTTTTCTTTCGCATCCTCCAAGGTTGCCCCAAGGGATATTTTTTTCATGTCGGCTATTGTTATCAAGACATATTCATTATTGAAATATGCGATTTGTTCACTTTTGTCACTATTTAGCCAAATAATCGAAGCTCCAGCCATACTACCGCCTCCTCTATATTTATGAAATACTTCTGCAAAGGATAATATATTCCTGCTGAAGCCCCCCCTATTTAGATAGTTTAATGCTTGTTAAGATATTTTTGTTTTATTTCTTTGCAATTTTATATACATACGCATATATTAAAGTGTAGAGTCTATATAATTTTTACTGAATTTTCTTTGTCGATATTTCACCTCGAAAGGAGGTGATAATATGATTATTGATTTTGATGAACGTAAGTTTAAAAGTGAAGTTAAAAGTATGGCTAGAAAATATGGAGCCTCATCTAATGAATCCGAAATGGTAGCAGCAGCTGCTTTATCAGCCGTAATTAAAGCAAGTAAACCCGTAAAATAATAAAGTCCGCTTTCCAGCAAGTAAAACGTCACTTTACTTGCTGTTTCTTTTACTTTAAAACTTCTGAAATAATTGATGGCTCAATCATTTATGGTACGATCGCTACGGAATCCACCGAGAAGCACCTAAGTAATGAGCTTAAAGATGATACGCTTTCATTTATACATTGCAGGAATATAATTATATTTGTGGTAATAATAACTTTAATAATCGAATAGAGGTGATACCATGGTTGAAATATTCTTTTTAACAGCCCTTGGGGCTATTGGAGCTTTCGCTTTTTCCATATTTAAAGGCAATAAGTTAAAAAAGAAAGTCCACAATTTAGCTGTCCAGTCGGATAATATAGTTGCGCAGATAGATGGTTTTAGGGCTTCGAGTGCGTGTGCAATTGTCAATGGCATTGATTTGTCCGGGTTTCTTTATGTTGACCAAGAGTCAAGAAAGTTTTGTATAGTATCGACCAATATGTCATATAAAATATTTGAGCCTAAAGATATTTTAGATGTTTCAATAGTCGAAAACATTCCAACCATTACAGATACTAAAACTACTAAACAAATTGTCAGGGCTTTTGTTGATAGGTTAACTGGCAATAAGACAAATTCCGTAAATGTAGATACTCTTTATGTTGTTATGCATGTAAATGACTTAGAACATCACACTATAATGATAAATTGCCTTCCAGCTAAAACACAAAGAAACGCTCCAGAATATGAAAATGCAATCAATGTGGCTAATAGCTGGCATGGATTATTGAATGTTCTAATGACTTCAGCTTAAGATTCATATGAGGTTTAAACAATGCCAACTAAAGTCTTATTGCTATGGTAGTATGGACTAAATGCATGAACATATTTTGTTTCATTACTATATAATATCGTACAGTCTCTTTTCTATCATACGCTACCCCCATTCATAGTTTTATTTTCTAATCTTCTTGGCGTTATGCCTGTAACCTTTCCGCTGACTCTTTTTTTGCGGACTGTGTGGGAGCTGTAACCATATTAACGGATGGCCGCATTGTATTTCAAGGGCAAATTCTAAAAGATGATTATGAGCGCCACCACTGGAAGGATGACGACGACGATAAATGTTGTTGCCCACCCCCACCATTAAAGGTGGAGGTAGAGGCAAAATTAGACGACGATCCTGACTTTATCGTTTTGAAATTAACCTGTGCCCCTGCCATAATTAAAGAAAACGCCTGTATACAAGAGATGAGCCCGATCTTTTTGAAGAAGGCGATATTATTAGGATCAATGTAAATGAAATTATTGCCATAGGTCCTAGCCGTTGTTGCCTTGGCGGAGCGTAGAAAGCGCCTGATGATAAACATTACATAGATATCGGTTATTCTTTAGATGGCAAAGTGACCTGCATCCAAAGAGACTATCTAAAAGTATTTACGCTTTTGGGATAGTCTCTTTTCGTATTTTCAATGAAAGTTTTAGCTTATGAAACCGAATTTATTTTATCAAACGTTCCCCATTTCATTCATCCATTAATTCCAAACATTTTCCTGCCACGTTCTTAATAAATAATTGACTGTAGCCGACTATATGACTCACCTCCTGCACTTAGCTATCATACAATAGATTAGTAAACAAAAAGGAGGAATACTTATGGGTTTCGGTTTTGGAGGCGGTCGCAACGGCTTTGGTGGTTCTAGCTGTATTATTATAATTATCATTATCCTATTGCTATTCTCCTGTGGTTCCAACGATTGTTCCCCTAGTTGTTGATTATTTTAAACTAATCCACCAAGCCATTTCCTTTTGAAACCACGTTCCGCCATAACGTGGTTTTTTTTTTGCACAAGAAAAGCGCCCCAAAGGGCGCCCATGAATCTACCAGCACTGATCATGTTTAGAACCGCACTTACAACACACGCAGCCATTATCAAAACAGTGATGACATACAGGACATTCACGACATTCTAAATCACATTCGAAATGACATCTTGGGCATCTACGACAACACTTTGAACACTTTTTATGATGGTGACAGCAATCTCGATCGGGATCAACACTCATTTTTTATTAACCTACTTTATTATATTTATTACATAATATGTTGCTTTGATAAAAAATGTCCCTTAGTGGAGTAAAAGAAAAAGCAGACTAAATAGTAACTATAAAAAACATAAAGTAATAGAAGGTTCGAAAAGAACCTTCTATTACTTTGTTTATAACATTTTTCTAAATCCCAAACTCGGATGAATACTTAACCTTTCCATGTATACCGTGTAGTGCCCCTGAAGTTAATTCAAGCGTTTGCAGTTTCAATGGTAATTCGTGAAAAAAGTATATGGCCAATGACTTTATCATCTATTGTTGCAACCAAGGATAACGAAGGTATATAATTCTCAGATTTCCTAATTGCTTCAACTAAATTTGCCTCATATTCCTGCTTGAAAGCTGAACGATTTACATCAAATACCGCTGAGTAATCATTTATATTTTCTGGACGTATTTTATCATGTTGGGATTCCTCCTGATGATAATTATTTACAGAAAAATCCCGATCTTACTTATATGTGGGCACTTTACTTATGGGGATTTCTCCTATATTGGATGATGTGCCCAATTATGAAAACCGACATCTCATCAACTCCCGATAAAATAGTAATAAAATTCTACTACTTACTAAGTGCAAAGTAAATAGTGAAAATAATAAGCTGAAAGATATAGAATGCCCCCCCTTAATAAACCCGAAGTATGATTAAAAAACAATAGCAACATTTTACTGTATTCATTTTATTGAATAAGATCTTCCTTAACAATGCTATACTATATTTATAAATATGAATAGTAATAAATAGTTCGAATATGAAAGGGTAAATGATGATTAATGAAAAGAATATTAAAACTTTAGGAACACATAGCGGGAAATTTCATGCAGACGATGTTATGGCTACTGCTATACTTAGGTTACTACTAGGGGATATAAAGGTAACAAGAACAAGAGATGAAAATATACTTGGAAAACTAGATCTTGTTTATGACATATCCTTGGGAGAATTCGACCATCACCAATTAAATAAAGAAATAAGAGAAAACAATATTCCGTATGCTGCTTGTGGTTTAGTCTGGAGAGAGTTTGGTTCAAGAGTAATACAAAAGTTTAATTCTCAATTTGAGGAAAATGATATAATCTCAATTTTTGATCATGTTGATAAAAATTTAGTGCAGGGGATTGACGCTACAGATAATGGCATAGAAATAAAATCAGAAATTAAAGTTACCTCTATAAGTGATATTATCCAAAATTTTAATCCTACATGGGATTCAAATGATTCTAAAGATGATGCATTTGAAGAAGCTGTTCAATATGCCACTGAGGTTTTAAAAAGAATAATAAGTAGACAAGTTTCTGTTATAAAAGCAAGGGTCATAGTAAATGAGGCTTTTCAAAATAGAAACA
Organism: uncultured Pelosinus sp.; assembly: GCA_963526645.1. GTDB lineage: Bacteria > Bacillota > Negativicutes > DSM-13327 > DSM-13327 > Pelosinus. The sequence goes on from CAUROG010000012.1 coordinate 115,000, forward strand.
TTAGTGAAATAATGGTTTTAAAAAATGGCTGTCCTTGGCTCCAACAATTACTTAAAATAGATTTAAATAATGAGGTATTGTTTGTTATTTCTCCAGGTGATAATAATGAAGAGTATAAGATTCAAACTGTAAAGAAAACTGTTGATACTTTTGAAGCAAGAAAAGATATATTAGAATCTCTCAGAGGAAAATCAAGTGAAGAAATAAATTCTATAATTAAAATAGATGATGCTATATTTTGCCATAAAGCAGGGTTTATAGCATCAACTAAAAGCCTGGAGAGTGCTTTAAAAATAGCAAAATTATCACTTTAACAATCAAATAAGCAAGAACGCAATCTATGAACAATCAATCGATGTGCTCTTGTATAGTTGCATTTCATTATGACAAATAAACGTCAAGCGATGAATATGTTGGATGATTGATTGTCTAAGTAGGCATAAAAAAATAAGGCCAGAGACAAATAAATGTCTCTGGCCTGTTTGTATTTGGCTATAAGCTCAGTTGATCAGAGCACTTCAAATGGACTAAAAACTAACTGTGTTGCTATTGTAAGAAGCAGAGTAGAACTAGCTTATGTGTGTGCGGTTATCTACGACAATCATCTTCAGCCAATTCACGAACTATTCGAAGGATCTCGCGTACTATTCTTTCTATTTCTTCGACTTGATTTTCTAATCTTTCTATTCTAACGATAAGTCTATTTTCTTCTCCAGAGGAATTTATAGCTGACATAAATTAACACCTCCTTATACTACATAATATGTTTCAAAAGTGATAAAGGTGATAAAGCAAATAAAGTTGGTCAACATTTCTGCATTTTGATTGCTTAGTCAACACGATTGTCCACGCAGTCAGGCCTCCTAACCTGCGTTGTTGTCCTTGCAAAGCAACCATCCAGTCAATGCCAATAAGACAACACCAATCAGAATAATGGTTTGTCACTCGGATATACTATTTATAAATAACCTCCTTGTATACTTACAATTATGACACACAAAATTTTAAGGTGGTTTTATAATGAGTAATCAAATCATATTATGGTCTATGATAATCTTACCCGTACTCACTTTGTTTTTTATGAAAAAGAAAGATATTAAACGATACACACCTGTTGGATTACTAACTGCTGTAACAGGTTCGATAATCGTTGAATCGGGAACTACTTTACAATTTTGGGCCGTTAAAGAGACACTCTTTCCTTTGAATCAGATTCCACCCTATATCTACATGACAATACCAATTTTTACAATGTGGATTTTTAAATTTACATATGGACGGATTTGGCTATACGTAGCTACTAACGCAGTACTTGATATTGGCTTCGCTTATGCTATTTTACCGTGGCTAGTTCATATAGGGATATTTCAATTCCTTAGCAGTAGTCTTCTTGTGTACTTAATAAATATTGCTCACGAATTTGTGCTGTACGGCTATCAGATGTGGCAAGACGATATATTCGCTCTATCTGAAAAACCTGCAGTCTCATCTATGATACAGCCTGCAATAGCTAAACCTTTATATGAAACTGAGGGTAATAAGGATAAGGAGTAAGTACTCTCTGTTGCGAAAGTTAAACGCCGTCCATTTGGACGACGTTATTTTTTTATATCCCTTCATACAGCTAAAACTAAAACTCATACAATTTGCTTTTCAGGAATAATCTCATTTATGCAGTTTAAGGCTATACATGTTTCCCTATCTCATAAGCCTGCTTCATTGGAGGATGCCCTTTAATATTTCCTACATCACATGCTCCGGTACCATAGATGATGCCTGATTCTTCTGCATCATCTAGGCAACGCAGAAATCCCCTGAAACCTGTAATAGTCTCGTTCATTGCATTTTTGTCGTTGTCGTCAGCGGTTAAGATTAGATAGAACTTTTTGTCACTAATGGATGTATATCTTGGGCAGGTTCTGTCAATCAACGTCTTCATCTGTGCACTCATGCTATAAAATACACAGGGGTTGCTGCCACGACAAGAACGTCTGCTTCAATCATTTTATCCATGATTTCATCCATATCATCTTTATACACAACTACCGCCACTCTGGCAGGCAAGGCAGCCCAAGGAATAATTAATGTTTTTCTCTTTTAGAAATACCTTGTCAACCTGATTCCCGGCTTCTTTCGCACCAAGCATAAACTGGTCACATAAGAGGTCGGAATTTCCGCCTCTTCTTGGACTAGCGGATAATATCAATATATCTTTACCCATAAAATTTAATCCTCCGGTCTTCTTAGTATTTTTTTTCACTACTGCCTATTCATAGAGGCGTTCCAGCGTTTTTGCATTCTCCCCGATTCCGCTTTATTACGGTTCACATCAGGAAAAGTCCGATAATTACCAAGTGTATCCTGTGAAATATTGAATTTCTCACTTGCTTCTGCAATCGTCATGTTTAGCTCCATGAAATTAATACTTGACTTGGAGTTAACTCCAAGTCAAGTATTTTTTAGATTATATCCTAAATGGATAACGAAACACATTGGAACCGTCCGTCATTTTTTAAAAAAGCCGTTTTCTAATGGTACGTGATAAGTTTCATGCTCAGTATCCATTATCCAAGCACCGTCTGCTTTTGTTCCATTCCATCACCATCTTCTCAAAAAGTTCAAAAAACGAATTTTGTATAAGCTCGACTAGGGTACGCTGGATGAGGCCATTAGCTTGCAGAGACTTGCCCCTATCCCCCTTAACTACTGTCGATGTCCCCATCGCCTACGCTCCTTTGCCTGACATCCATAACACACCGCTAATAACAGTCACCGAAATATCTTTCACTCGGCGACTGTTTCTTAATTACTAATTAAATTTATAAGCAATAATTGCCACCGCTTCATGATGACCACCTGTGTTTAGCAATACAATATATTACGTCATAAGAATATATAAGAAGAAGGAGGAATAACTATGGGCCTCGGCGGTTCCGGCTGTACTATTATCTTGTTATTTTTCTGTTGCAGTGACGAGTGTTCTCCTAGTTGTTAATTTTTCTAAACTAATCCACCAAAGCATTTCCTCTTGAAGCACGTTCCACCAAGACGTGGTTTATTTTTTTTGCATAAGAAAAGCGCCCTGTAGGACGCTCTAACTGATTCCGTATCTTCTAGCCTTTAAGCAATAACTCTCCTTATTATTTACTTTTTTTTAATGCATCCATGTGAATAGACGTATTTATAATAGAACTAATTGATACTATCAGAAAACTACATATTATATATTATAAATAAGTTTGGGTTATTAGAAAATATCATTGAAAATTATAGAAAAGATGGCGTATTTTAAAATTTGCTCTAAATATGCATGTTCAAATTTTCTTTCTTCCTTTGGCATATTTCTATACTTTCATATGCTTTTATGTTGTGTCACTATCAATAGACATATAATCAACTCCTTTTGCAAATAATATATATAATCCCACAAAAGGAAGTATTTCCCTCTAATAAAATCCATGTTTTTGTTACATGCTAGATTTTAAAGGGAGTGTTGTTATGCTTTCTGCAAGTAGTGATTCGGAATATATGAAATGTGACTCTTGTGGCCAAGAAAAAAACTGTTATGTTCAACGCAAATATGGCAATACACAGGCATTGTGTGCATATTGTTTATCTGCTATATATTGCTATATGTAGATATAAAAACCGCCTACATTTTGTAGTGACCCCAAAAAGTTAGACAAAATTTATTTAAGCAGCTATCGAGGGCTGAGGCCTGTATTGCACAGAGCTCAGTCCTTTTAGTTTGCCCTTAATTCTCTTATGGTTATAGTAATATATGTATTCTTCTAATCCTTCTTTAAAATGCTCTATGGACTCAAATATTTGCAGATAAAGTAGCTCTGATTTTAATAAGGAAAAGAAATTTTCCATAACGCAATTATCTAGACAATTTCCTTTACATGACATGCTTTGTATGCCCTTTTCTTTAAGCAAATCCTGATAACGTTCCATTTGATATTGCCACCCTTGATCTAAATGAAGGACTAGTACTGTTTCGTTAGGAATCTTTGCAAATGCCTGTTGAAGTATATCTAACACTAGACCTTATATTCACACAATTGAAAGCATTGAAGATGAGATAGCTTCAGTTATGCAAAACGTCTTAAGCAACATGAAAAGCCAAAAGGACAGGCTAAACAAAACTGTCCGCACTCAATGAGCATTAATTAATAATATTCATATTTAAACAGTTAACCTTGTCCCCTATTACAGAGACTGGATTGGGACTATCCCAGTTCCAGTTTTGCGGATGCAAATCTTTGTTGCCTTCATTAATATTAACACCTAAATCAGGTAAATTTAGACTCCGGTTCAGTTTGTCTATCATAGCCACTTCTTACTTGGCAAGCCCAATCTGCGAAGGTTTCTGTCCAGAAAGCGCTATACTCTAATCCCTTTGTTATGCATTGAATAGCTCTAATTTAGATTCGCCCCAATACTAGCTGTAGTCTTCAAAAACAGCGTGCATATTTTAGACTTTGTCCAATATGATATTATATGTACAATATGGTAATTTAGTTCGATTTTGAATTGAGAGGAGCATTTTTTTGTTTAAAAAATTATTTATCTTGTTTGCATTATTGCTCATTTGGCTTCCACCGGTTGTCCTAGCTGCTACTTCTAATGATAAGCCTATATCTCCAAGCGTTGCATCATCTGGGTTTCCCAATGCTCAGACCTCTGCTCCAGCTTCAAACCCAAAACCAGATACGAATTCTAATTCTCAAGCATCGAATCCTAGTCCACTACTTGCTCTCACTCCTAATACTATCCCACCGCCAAGCTCCACACCTTCTCCTGAACAGACATCTCAACCTGTAAAATCCGAACCCCTCAAATTTGCCCTTACATTTGATGATGGTCCTAACCCGGTTTATACACCTCAAGTGTTGCCAATCCTCGAAAAATTCGGAGCACGGGTAACGTTCTTTATGGTTGGCCAGAACTTCACACGATACCCAGAACTAGTAAAGCAGGTTGCTGCCAGTGGCAATGAAATAGGTGCCCATTCTATGACTCATCCTGACCCCGTCGATTCATCTGACTCTAAACTTGATTATGAAATCACCGACTCAGTGACGCTTTTGCGGGAAATGTCAGGCCAGCCCATACACTACTTCCGTACACCGTATGGCAAAGGCAATGACGTTTATACAAACCGGGCGCCTGAGCTTGGCGTAAAAATAGTTTATTGGACTGTTGATCCAAGAGATTGGTCTGGCATTTCTTCTGATGCGATCGCTGAACGTGTACTGGCTAACTTGTCACCAGGCTGCATCGTTATTCTACATGATGGGGTTGGTAACAGTCAGGCCACGGTGGATGCTCTAGAAAACATTTTACGTGAGGCCACTGCTCGCGGATACAATTCGCTAACGCTTTCTGAACTTGGAATATAAAAAATGAATCTTCTTAGAAACTGCACTAAAGGAATACTCAAAGAACGGGATAAGTGATTTGAAACACTTTAATACTGCCCAATACCAAGCACACCTGCAAACATGAATACAAGCTATACTTATTTAACCCCGTAACCATGACCTCCCACGTTCTTCCTAAAACATTTCTCATAATTATAACCATCACCCCAAATAATTCTTCATCAAACGCACTCACTGTTCCATTTACCGAATCCACTATCAGCCGATAATTCACTCGCACAAAGGCTTCACCCAAGAAACAGGCTTAACTTTATGTATCTCCATCCCGCAGATGCCGGAGAATTAAGTGTGAAATTGCCACTATACCACCTCCTTTATTCTAAATCAGATTAATTTTTTGATATTTTGCCAATATCTTACTGATACAGTTTTCAGTTGAATCAGAATCCATATTTTATTGTTTTTTTGCCTGCACAGTTTCTGCGGATGCATGCATCAATTCCTCCAGATGCCCCGGCAGAATCTCACTATGAATTTTTTCTGTCCCAGCCTCCATAACAGTCTTGTAGTACCAGCTATTTGAAGTACCATTGGAAATCCCCGATATTCTCCCAGTTCCATTTTCTGATCGAGATCGGTCATGGTTTTGCAGGCTGCAATAATCGCTTCACCCGCTTTCTTACGTTCGGTATAAGTTGTTCCCATCACAGTCATAGAAATAGCCTCAGCCTTTGCCGGGTATGCTTTCAGGATAGGAAGGTCGGCGGAGTGCAATAATTGAGATCGCTGTACTTCTAAAGGTGCTCTAAGCGCTCCCGTTTTGTGCATTTTAAATAAATAATACGAATTAACTTAATTACCCATTATGATCATTTTATAGGGGTGCAGATGTCATATAATTCCACTAAGCTTGTGACCGTGTATGTACTTTGAATTTCTGCAGAGCGTTTTTGTGACTTTCTGTTAATCCAGCAGGTATCAATTCCTGACAGAAGGCCACCTTTTATATCGGTATTTAATGAATCCCCGATAATAAGTGCTTCCTTTATATTAAAATTTTTAATATGACTCATCACGTAATTGAAAAATTCTTTTGATGGCTTTTGAGATCCAATGCTTTGAGAATCAAAAATGTCTTCAAAAAATTCATATAAGCCTGACTGCTTCAATCGCTTTATCTGAGTTTGGGTTATACCATTAGTGATAACAAACAGTCTATGGGATACAGATAAGCTCTGACACACTTCTAAAGCTCCTTCCATATGCTGACATCCATTGCCCAAAAGTTCTCTATACATATTTTCCCATTCAATGCCATCCACAACTTTTCCTAGTCTTAACATAGTTTCTGAAAATCTTGAGTTTAGTACATCATCTAATACAATATTTCCATTTTCATAATCAGCCCATAGTTGTTTGTTGACAGAATTATATACTCGAAACAACTCATCCGAAAAAGTATATCCGTGTTGCTGAAACAATTTGTTTAACGAATCAGTTTCATTAGTGCCGAAATCTAACAATGTATCATCTAAATCAAATAGAAGTATTTTATAACTCATTTTTCCTCCCCTAAAATATAAATAATCTTTACTTCGTCTCATCTTACAAAGGTGAACATTAGTCTATAGAGCAATAGGGACCAGGGCTATTGCGGGTCTTTTACTAAAGTCCTTAACCTTTGTGTCTATCTTACCGTATTTGAATGTACAAGAAGGTTCTTGCCTCTCACTGCATCCTTTTCAGAACTTGAGGATTACAGTCACTTGATTAATTCAATCACTTTATTATAATCAATAATAGCCAAGCCATATTGTCCTTTGGAGTAATGACTTTTTCTTAAATGATAGATTGTAGAATGAAGTGCGACAGATAAACAACAAAAAATAGCTCATAGAGCTAACCTTCGTGTAGAATGAAATCACCACAACAACATTCGACGGAGGTTATCCTATGAGCTACCACCATCTTAGCACGTTTGATCGTGCTCGTATACAACTACTGAACAGTTTAGATTACTCGACTCGTAAAATTGGAACTGAACTAGGGCGTCACCACTCCAGCATTGCTCGTGAATTAACTAGAAACAATACAAAGGGCAATTATGAGGCTGAGGATGCCCAGGACCAATATCGCCAACGCAGGACTTGCTCTAAGCCTTATGGGAAGTACGATAACGCAATCATTAACGTAATAACCGAAAAACTATGTCTTACCTGGTCGCCCGAACAAATTTTCAATACTGCTCTTCTTGGTAAACTTAGCTTTAAAGCTATTTACAATTGGATATATCAGGGAAAGCTATCATAAACTCCTTTTGCCTATAAAAATATAGTTACTTAAAGTATATCATCCACCCATTTTTTAAACCAGTATATACCAGGGAAAATCTCCAACCACACCCGCATGACAGCTTATGATGCATTTCTATACATTGCCAACGCCACACCACTCTCCCCCTGTCCGTTCCCTACGCCCGCTCACTAGCAGCCGCCGCTATCGCTAGAGTCTTGTGTCTGTTCTTTAGCTACACATCATCTATAATAGTTGCAAGCTAGGGCATTCTCTCCTGCAATGATGGTTGCCACCCAAACTATGCTGCCACCAACACCGCATCCACTCACACCCCAACCTGCAAGACGAGGAGTTTATCCATCCCTAACCCTTCCCTATTAGGTACGGGAATGCTCAAGCTCCGATAATCCGTTTTTATGCATCGTACCGCTTGCGCTCTCCTACGGGCGGCCTCACATACATAAGGCGAATTACCCGACATTCACCAGCCTGCCGGCAGCAATGCCCCCTCCTAACTCTTGCTGTCATATCGGGAGGGGAGGCGCGAACTAAGATCACTCTACCTTATGGCAGGGTGCTCTTAGTTTTAATGGTTGGTAATAATTCAGTTACTGTTTATGTACAGCTCAGCTTGATAGAGGCTATAGTTAGTAGTCACAATTATACTCTTTATTACATAAGATGTACTAAAATAACAAGGAGGAGTTATGTATGTGGCGTAATTACTATAATGGCTATGTACACGGAGGATACTATATCCCATATAATGATGGTGGCTATTGTAACTGCTATAGTAGCTCCGGTGGCGCTACTTGCCATTGTTATGGCGGTTGGGGACACCCTTGGTATGGATATGGTGGGTACGGCGGTTGGGGACACCATGGTTGGGGTGGCGGATATGGTGGCTGGGGTCACTCTTGGCAGAGATGGGGTCGTAAATACGGCGGTAAGGATTAAACTGATTACGACTACTAATACTACTCTGGAATAGCAAAAATATATTTATATGCTTACTAAGAATATATTTGGGGTTATGGCTAAGTTGGTTAGAGCGCTTCTTTGACACTCTCTTGCTATTGTAAGGGACAAATTAGCTAAAAAATAGCAACATATCGCTACTTTTTCGCTATATTTTTACAGTTTTAAGTAAAACAGTCAGGACCACCCGTATAACGGGTGGCTTGATTACGCCCTATAAGGGCATGATA
>CAUROG010000013.1:0-102041 GCA_963526645.1 uncultured Pelosinus sp.
ACAAATTATTTGGAACTTTCCATATTTAATTTGCACTATTTATATTCTAGTACCAATTCAAGCTCTTGGACGCGAGATTTTAAGGAAGCATTTTCTTTTTCCAGTTTTTCTAATTGTTTTAGTTGGTCTTCAGTTTTCACAAAAAAAGTCCTCTTTTTTGCTCAATTTTCCTTCCTTTATTATATCAAAAAACGAGGGAAAAAGCCACTAAAACACTGACGTTTACTGGCTTTTTAACACTTCGGTGCGACGTATTTTTTGTTCGAGACCTGGATTTTGAATGAGGTTCCAAAGTTCCTCTGTACTCAGTGTCATTGTATGGTTTTCTCCAGTTGTCGGCCATTTAAAATGACCACGTTCTAACCGTTTAAAGTGCAACCAGAAACCATTGTCTTCCCAGGTCAAAACCTTGAGGCGATTGCGCTGGCGATTGCAAAAAACAAATAGGGCTTTCTCGAAAGGATCGAGGTTGAAACTGTTTTGAATGAGAGCGCTTAATCCATTAATGGATTTACGCATATCTGTATGACCACAGGCTAGAAATACCGGCATAGGTTCTGATTTTTTTAACATAGTTCCCGTATCACCCCGAGTACGCTCACTAATAGTTTCATATCGGTATTAACGGCAACCGGGATAGTAAATGGCCCCGCCTGTACAGAAAGTGTTTCTTCTTTTCGTTCTGTTGCCGTAACGACAGGTATCCAGGTTTGCTGAGGTTGTGAAGTTTTTTGTTTCCGTTCCTCCCGCATCCATCGTTGCAAGGTACTCAGGCCGATGTAATTTTCGGTACACCACTGCTTGCAAGATAACCCGCTAGTTTTATAAGTGTTCACCAACAATGCTTTTTCTGCGTCAGAATAATTTTTATGTTTTCGTCTTGTTATTGTTTCCATGGTGAATGCCCCCTTTGGGAACATTATCTCAGCTTTTTCGGGGGAAAACTATGTGGCATTGGGTTGACGCTTACACTTTTTAAGTGGTTTATATATTTCTTGAAATGTGGGTATCAGAAATGCTTCTTGAAGGCTATGGAAACAGTTAGGAAAAAACACAGGGACAGGGATGTTGTTTTCTTGTTTTCGATAATGAAACATAGTCCCTGTCCCCGTGTTTATATAATGTGGGCAAGTTTAAAAGCAGAAAAGAATATTTGCTTTTTGAAAAAATCATCAGCTTTGAAGTTATTACAAAATAAAAAGATGTTTTTTATAAAATATAATTTAAAAAGACTATATTCGGTAGTTGAAGTTATAGTTATTACGGAATGTATCTCTGTGAAAGCCGATATACAGGAAGCACACAATAGAAATAGAGTTCCATGGCTATGCCGGCTTGAAATAAAAAAATGGAGGTAATAATTTATGTATGAAGTTGATGAGTATACAGTGTCATTACTGCATTTTGAAGATGGGTTAAAGGATGAGTGTGGCAATAGTTGGAGTGGCGATGATACACTCCAATACAGTAATGATGTAAAAGTAATTGGTACTATCCATTTTATTTAGTAGCCCTGCTGCGAAAATTTATCCAAATGATTATAAGACATTTTCCTGCTTAAATATTAATGGCACATTTAGCATAGATTTTTGGGTGTATCCACAAAAAGTGGATAATAAGCCAGTAGTTTTTGGGATGAAATTCAACAATAGTATCTTTAATGTATTTGAAATGAATATCATGCAAAATAATATCTTAGAATTTGGTACAAACTATCCTCCAAATGGAGCGTGGGTTACTCACAATACTACTAATATAATCAATATACGCGAATGGAATCACATTTATTTGGCCATAACACTAGATACCATTTATATCGCAATTAACGGAAAGATAGAAGCATATCCCAATGATTTTTTTAGATATGATAAGTTAACAGAGTTAACGATAGGCGATCGGTGTAAGACCTAGGTGATGGATATGCTTTTAACTGATATATAGATGAATTCCGTATTTCAAATATCGCACGTTGGACTGAGGATTTTATACCTCCAACGGAAACGGCGACAGTCTCAGGGGAGTTTTTACTAGTAGTAACTATGGCTGAAGAAGTAGAAAAAGAATATCAACTTTCTAAAGCTGACCTTGATGCTTTTGTTAGTTGGTATGACGATAGGTCAAAAGGGATTGGATCATCTTATTATACTTTTGATAAAAGCTTTAAAAGAAAAGATTATCTAGCTTTTGATAAGATTTTGATCTTTGAAGTGACTGATTTTACGAAATAAAAAGGTAATAGGAAATACGGGGACAAGGATGTTGTTTTCTTGTTTTCAATAATGAAACATAGTCCCTGTCCCCGTGTTTATACTCGTGTTTATATTTCTCTCAAAATCCTGAGATGGATCATTCAATCTCGGGATTTTTTCTTGCTGGGAAGAGGGAGGTTTATGGTATAATAAATGTATGGTGCTAGCTGAGAAACAGCGAGCAGTAGAGTCGAACATAAGACAGGAGGAAAAAAGGAAAAAGATGAAAAGTTACGCATCATCAAGATTAGTGACAGGTCAAGATATGAATCATCACGATACTTTATTTGCAGCCAGAATGGCTGAGTGGTTTACTGAAGCAACTTTTCTAGGAGCCTCCAACTTATATGGCAAATATGGTGAGAAGGATCATTTAGTTGCAGTTGAAATTCATTCGATGAAATTCTTGGGACCTTCTTTTAATGGAGATATGATTAGATTTGTATCAACAGGAGTGAAAGCTGGAAAGACAAGTCTTACAGTTTATACGAAGGCTCTTAGAAACAATACAGAGATTAAAGTTGCAGAGGGTTTTTCGACCTTTGTTTGCATCGATGGCAACAAGAAAAAAATACCTCACAGCATCGTGCTTGATGAGCCAATAACAGAGGAAGAAAGAGAAATACTGGAAAAATTTAATAAACTACAAGCTAAATAGAAACACGGGGATAGGGATGTTGTTTTCAATAATGAAATATAATCCCTGTCCCCGTGTTCTCTATGGTAAATTATCTATATGAAATGCATAGCTCATGCGCTCGGTTCATATTCTGAAAAATTTATTACCTAGGAAGGCAATAGGTTATAAAACTATATAGAATTAACAGTAATACAAAGAATAATATTATACTAAAACCCGTGATTCTATTGATCATGTCAGATTATATAGATACAGTGAAATCAACCTATTTGGATTCCAAAGCCGTGGGTCGAGGGTTCGAATCTCTTCACCCGCTCCAGTAAATTCAAGCCTTTCGACATTTGCTCGGAGGGCTTTTTGCATTTGGAAGACAATTAAGGCAATAAGCATCCAGTTTTACATACATAAGGGACAGCCTCCCGATATTGATAATTTGATTAATGCCATGCTAGACGGATTAACCGGTATAGCATGGCAAGATGATAAGCAGGTAGTAAGGTAATAGCGAAAGGTTAGAGGCTAGTAGTAAGGATTGTGAGAGGGCGGAAGTTGCGATAAGGGCGGTTTAAGGATTACTCTTTTTGCTTCGTGTTCGGAAGAATGGGATTGAGAGATACACTCCAGTTAATGCAAGTACTATTAATCCGATAGCTGAGAGGTCAACGACCCACGTTAAGTCAAAGCCTCCAACTTTTCCTTGATGGAGACCTTTGGCAAAGCCGAAAGCATTGAAACCACTTTGGACAGGTTTACCACTTTCAACAGAGCGAGGCATAGATTTTCTTTGTTCCATATTTTGTGAATCGCCTATAGGTATTTGTGGTTTTCCTTGTCCCACTATCCAAGGTTCAGCCAATACCAAACCAGTTATAGCTTCAATAATCAAAACAATAGCCAAAATGAGGCCAACCCAAAGATGTATCTTTCGCGCCGCTTGATATGTCACTAGTAACACCCCCATTAGCTTTACTATTCTCGATTTGGCGAGATTAAAGAGTCACATGCTTATTCCTAGTCTTTATTATCATCCTCTTGTTGATTCGGAAGAGGTTTTGCTACAGCAGGTTGTATAGTGTTAACGATAATGGGCTTGGGCTCGAAGCTAATTCCAACCTGCCACATTTGATAGCCGTAAATGATTACTGCATGCATTAAAGTGATTAGCAATGACAAGAAGGGGGAAATGTTAAAGCTCATAATACCTCTACTAGGTAAAAAGTAATTTAATAAAAAAAAGTTAAACCCTATATCAAGGATTATGTTGGTAACCATATACGTCACAAAACGTCCATAGGTGAACTTAAAAATCCATATTGTTAATATTGGCATGGCACCGTAATAGTAAGGAAGCATTTGATGAAAAGGAAATGTTGATTCCTGATTAACCCAAAAGCCTAACGTAGCACCTACGTCATTAATTATAGTAGTTAAAACTACGGCGAACATGGCAACAGGCATCCAATGCCTTATTTCTTCTTTATAAAGAAAGAAGAGAGAGAACCAAGGAATGAAAAACATTGACCACATGATAACGCTATTACTCAAAATGAGACACTCCATTACTATTTAATAAAATATAGTTTTAACTTACAGCTTGGATTATATACGGGAGGAATCTGTATGAAAGCAATAACCATCCTACAACCATTTACAAGCCTAGTAGCCTTAAAGAAAAAAGTAATAGAAACTAGATGTTGGAAAACAAGTTATAGAGGTAAAATAGCTATTCATGCTGGCATGAGAATGTAGCAGTTCAAATTAGTATTCCAAGAGCCTTTCCAGACTGCCTTAAAAGCAATGTAACCGTCCTTATGGATGGTTTCAGACTGTAGACAAAAGAGCAAGTACGCCCATTTTTATGTATAATAAACCATAAGGATGGGAGTGTCTTATGTACGTGAAAAAACCGAGCAGGACAAAAAATCTAGTTTTTATATATAGAAGATTTAGTATCGGAAGTTTTCCCTTTGTCTGCGATCCATAATAACCGAATAAATTTTCAAAACTCAGTACACACTTTTACTAGGAGGTGTAAGTGATGCCTAAACAGAAATCGTCAGATGAAGTTATTGCTAAAGCTGCAAAAAGGAATACCTTCCCTAACATTACAACTGCCTATGCCGTATTGAATGCAAAAGCCAGTATTAGTTCTGATATTAGTACGACTATAGTAGAAAATAATAAAAAAGCGCCATAGCGGTGCTTTTCTCATTATAGTCAAATTAAGTACCTCAAAATCTAAAATTAAATTACTTGATGGATTTATTTAAAACTGCATTTTGGAAAAAGTCTAGACAGTTTTTTACTTTAGCTGTGGTAAAATAATAGTAAGTTAAAAAAGGTCAGCCGCTCAGTAATGGGCGGCTTTTGTGCTATTCAGTATGTTTGCAATGAGGATTTTGACAAACCAATACGCGTGTAGAGTCTGGGCGTGCCTCCATCTTCATTTGAGTATTACATTTCTTACAATGCGTAATGATTTTTGCCATACTGATCAATCCTTTCAACATAAATTAATTAACAATATTACGCAATGGTTAAGGTTATGTAAACAATTAAATATCATTTATGATTATTTCTTATCTAATACTAAAAAATGAGGTGACACATGAGGTCTTGGATCAATGTGTAGGCGGTTTTCAACATTAATCCAAATCTGTAAGGAGTAAACAATCTGAGCATAGAATATGTTCACCATCAAATTCATATTGTGTAAAGCATTGCTTTTCTTGACCGCAGAATTCACATTTTGTGTATTGGGTATTTTCGTAACTCATAATACGCCTCCCTTTTTTGAATCTAGCATGTATCAAAACATATATTTTATACGATATAAATTCAGGATAATATTACCTTTTTTCCTAAATATATATGATGAAAATTGCGTTGGGCCACCGCTCTATGTGTACGTAGTAATGCCTGAAAGTTACCACTGGTAAATTGAGAGCCTTGATCGGTATGGACTATAAGACCTTCTTTCGGGCGTTCTCTGCCATAAGATTGCATAAATGCATCCATTACAAGAGTATCCTTCATCTTCCTGTTCATGGACCATCCAAATACTTTTCGTGAATAAATATCAAGGAATATGGCTAAATACAATACCCCTTTCTTTGTCGGTACATATGTAATATCGCCAAACCAAATCTTGTTTTTATCATCAGTACAGGCCCTCTTGATATTATATTTGTCCTGGTTTTCCTTAAGATATTGAGATCTTATACATTCCTTTTCTTCAAGAAGGCCCGGTACTTTTTTAGTAGTTCTAGCTCCGCCCTAAGTTCTTCATTTTCTCTTTTGAGCTTTTATATTTCATATTGAGAATTATAAAGTGCGCTTCCATGGCCTGGAAGCGCACTTTCCCCATACATATTCACTTATCCAACAATAAGAATGCTGATTTTAATAATATTGATAATGCCTAGAGCATCTATATACTACATCGTAAAATCTGAACATACTGGCTTATTTTAAAGCATTTGTTTCTCAGATGTCACAGTTATTTCTAATACTGCACGAATCCATGCAAATTTTTCTTTCGTCCTATCAAACTCTTCACCTGATTTCACAAAACGGGTAGTTCCTTTCACGATAAAACCTGTTCCTTTCGTTTTGTAACCTTCAATTTCCTTACTAGCAATTGAAAGAATAACATGGTTATGAGCGCTAAGGTTCCTTTCCGTTTTGTTAAAGCCGGATGCTGGAATTAATAGTTTATTATCAGGAGTAACCGTGATATAGCTATTCCATGTATTAACCAAATGAGGCCCATCCTCTCCATTGGTTACAATAGTGACGGCTCCGTCTGAGGGATGAGAAAGTACATTTAATAATGTTTTGCTAAGCATAAGAATACGTCCTTTCTGTTTGAAGTAGGAGTAAGTTAACGGCTTACTCAAGCTGCTGGTTGGCACAATTAGTATGTCCTCCAACTATATTGCAATGCATACAATAATTTACGAATATGTTTCATTAATAGACCCATAATTCCTTCCATTATCTCACTGTCATATAGGCACGTCCCCAGCAAAAGTCTTTGAAAATAGGAAATAATATTCCTTTGCATGGAACTTTTAATAATAAAACTAAGCGATTAGAGCCCCAAGAGAGTAAGAGAATAATGGAAATTGAAACAGAAAAAAAGTACACAATTTGGTGCAGTATTATTTTGCAATCATTGTGTACTTTCATATTATATTTTATACTAGGGTTCCAATTAAGCGAGAGAATGCTTTAATAACTTTCATTTTCGATAGAAGGATTATACACCTGTGAAACTTGAAAGCTGTTAACTATTTCATCGGATTTAACTTCAATGCTATTTTGTAACTGATTAAAGCTAATATTTTTAGAACGAAGAGTTTTAATTACCGTTGCAGGAATAATTAAAAGGTTAAGAAACAGCATACTTTTTCGTATTGGACGCATGATCTCAATTCCTTCCTACTTAGTTTACATAATGCATATTATATCATATAAACTATTAGTCGTCACTATATAGGAAGGCAGTATAAGTTTCCAAGCATGATGATATTACCACAGCAACTCGATTCTATTGGTTAAAATATGATTATCAAAAGTTCCGATTCATAAAGGTTCTAAAAGTCCCATGAGCTGCGGCGATAATTGCTCCTATGAGATCTCCTATTAGATCAAGATCTGTATCTAAGAGACTAGGTTGACTAATTGGATTTGGATGTGAAAAGGTATCTGTAAGAAATTCTAGAATTTCATAAAATGCTCCAATGCTAAGTCCTAGGGACACAATAAATATAAATTTAAATGAGGGATTTACGGAATGATTAACTAATTGAATCGCTAAAATATATGCAAATAGTGAGAAGGAATAGGATCCAAACACGTGCAAAATTTTATCAAAAATGAAGGAGGTTGTGTAAAGGTCTAAATAACTGCCCAAGAAACTATCAGCCAGAATGGAGATGATTACTATGGTTCTAACATAGGTATTCATGTAAAATCCATATCTTGCCTCTAGAAATGTGTACATACCCCAAAAGAAAGTTGTTACCATAACGCTTCGAGCGTAGCTCGACTGGCCTGATCTCGCCAACTCAAAAATGAGCACTAACTGAATGGCTATAAAAAGTATGCTTATTTTGAGTAACGTTGATTTATCTTTTGTCATATATGTCTCCTGCATTTTCTAATTCTTTTAGAGAGGGTATATTCTTTTAGCTGCTACACATGTTATTATGCCAAGAATGATCCTGATTTATTAAGAGACTTGCTCACGTAAAATCAAAATAAAAAAGTAGAGATTGATCAAATTAATAGTACGTTAAGAAGTGTGATCTTTTGACACCAAAAGATCACCAGTAAAGGGACGGAAAATCAATATTGCTGTGGCAGCAACGATGTGTTTTAATGTATGACCACTAACCAGATGATGAGTCAATTCATAGAAAGCTGCATCTTGCCATTCGAATCCTTTAGCAATGGCATAGCCGAGTAGCAAGATCCAATAAGGGCGATCCCAATGGGAACCTTTGGGGAAAAGGATGAGCAAAGCAGGTGCCAGCAGCAAGGGGAGGTATTGGACTATAATATAGGGACGTAGATCTCCTGCACCCAGTCCTTCTGTAAACCACCAATAGGCGACGCTTGCTGTACTAAAGAGTACCAAGGGGCAGAATAAAACGTTCCCGACACGCTCGCCAAATCGCTCTGCCAATAAGTTAACAATTAAAGAGACAAAACCTAAAGTCATAGGAAGACGATCCCAGACCAAGCTATCATTGGATGGTATCCAATGATAGTAGGCAGATCCTAAGCCGACAAGTGCTATCGAAATATAGAAAAGGCGCCAGCGAAATATGGCGAAAGAGCCTGAAAAGGTGCTAAATCGGTAGAGTCCGAGGAGTCCAGAGACAGAAAAGAAAATATTGGATACTACATTACTCATATTAGGGATACTTAGAACCTCGCGATCATCAGCGAAATGATGATAGGAAGTGTCTTGCGGAATAGCAGGTAGGCTCATGATACCCAAAATAGCAGCCACAATGATACTAACTAAAAGAGTAAGCCGCCAAAGAGAAATATAATGAGATAGAGAAGATAAGACACGCTGAAACATGAAAACAACTCCTTTAGGTTAACGAATGTTAACTTTGATATAAAATAAATATCTACTTTAGTAAATTTGTACTGAAAAAGTAGAATAGCAGCGTGTGGTGCATTGATGAATGCACCACACATCCTTTTTAAGATAAGAAGATCTATTTATAGTATGGTTTATAGTAAAGTGAGTATTTTACTATAATCAAGGTCAAAATATTAGTTGATTTTTTCCCCTTTACGGGTTAGCAGTATCAAGTAAGCAACAAAGGCAAGCAAGACAATGCCAGTAGCGGCTAGCGAACTATGTATGGATACTCCTAATTTTAAAGCGAGAGTATAGGCTCCTACACCTAGGAACATGAAACTATTTTCTATAAAATTTTGGATTGCAATGGTTTTACCTGCTCCTACGGTAAGATGGCCAACATTCTGCAAGCAAGCGTTCATGGGAACGATAAAGATACCTCCCATACAACCAATCAAGAGTAGAAAGATAACAGTGATAGGTAAGGTTTTGATGAATAAGAATGCTATGATACAAATACCCATGCCCAAGCCATACCATGCGGTTCGTTGGTATTCTCTTACCTTTATCAGATAGGGGGTAATGAAGGCTCCTATGGCTATGCCAATACCTGTAACTGCGATAATCATACTAATATCCATTCGACTGTATATGCCGAGGGTAAGGGGCACCCAAGCAAAGATAATCATTCGCAGTACGGCAGATGCCATCCAAAAAGAACCCGTACCAATGAGGGAATAGCGACTTTGTTTATGATGGAACAAGGTTGTCGTATCGAGTGCAAACTCTTTAATGGCATTACTATATTGGATTCCTCTATTGCCAGGATCTTTTGGTATTAACGTATTCACTCCAATTGATATTCCATAAAGTAGGGTACACGCTAATAAGGACAAGGGAATGGAAATATCGGATAAAAAGCCGCCAGCTACTGATCCAGTGAGAATGGCCACAATGGTATAACTTTCTAAGCTGGAATTTGCTCTGAGTAAGGCATCTTCTCCTCTTGCCAGAAAGGGCAGGATGCCATACTTTGCTGGGCTGTAAATGACGGCACCGATGCCTACTACACCGTAGCTGAGGGCGGGATCGTATTTTGCAAGGAGAAGAAGTATTCCTAGTATCTTTATGACGTTTCCCACCATTAACACTTGGGATTTTGCTTTTTTGTCAGCAAACCTCCCCACCCAGGGAGATAAAACAATATAGGAAAATAAAAAAGTGCTTTGTACAAGAGGCAGATAATATCCTGGATATCCATCTCGATGGATAATACCCAAGGCAATAAATAAGATCATATTATCTACAAAAGCGGATAAAAATTGAGCTAAAAATAAGGCATGTAACGGCAGAAGATTAAAATTCACCGTTTTCCATCTCCTTTGTAGCCAGTGATTTTAATGTTACATAGTCTATCTTGCCACTTCCTAGTAACGGTAATTTATCCACAACCCGCAATGTAGTAGGCATAACTAACATACTTTGCCCATTGTGGCTAATATATTCTCGCAGCAGTTGCTTAGTTGCATCTTGATGAAGGGTATACAATATGATCTTTTCGCCTTTTTTAGTATCAGAAATATTCACTGCTGCATTTTTATCCGTAGCAAAACATCCCTCGGCAACTTTCTCTACCGCATCTAAGCTGATCATTTCACCAGAAATTTTTGCGAATCGTTTTAAACGAGATTTTATAGAAATAAAACCATCCTTATCCACAGTAACAACATCGCCGCAATTATACCATTCTTCTGCAGGCACAAATCCTTTACCGTGTAGCAGATAGCCTTCCATGGAATTTGGACCTTTTACGAATAAATTGCCTCCTTCTTCGATGCCTTCTACGGATTCTAATCGCCATTGGATCCCTGGAAGAAATTTTCCTACTGTACCTCGGCGATTAAACATAGGAGTATTCAAACTAAGGACTGGAGACATTTCCGTAGTTCCGTAGCCTTCAAATAGACGTATACCAAACTTGTCATGCCAAAGGTTACGTACATCATCCTTTAGTTTTTCACCACCAGCTAATACAAACCTTACATTATAAAAGTCATAGTTATGAGCATATTTGCCATATCCCATAAGAAAGGTAGGCGTTCCTAAAAGGATTGTAATATTTCGGTCATAAGCAATTTCAGGAATGACTTTATAATGTAGGGGACTAGGATACAAAAACACTTCAATCCCTTCCATAATCGGCAGTAGCGTTCCAGCAGTTAGACCGAATGAGTGAAACATAGGCAAGGCATTTAGCATTCTGTCTCGGTGGGTATAGTCAATAACGCAAGAGATTTGATGAATATTAGCTCGAATGCTGGAATGAGGCAGCACAACACCCTTGGGTTTGCTTTCACTACCACTCGTGAATAGTATCAAACGTCTGCTGCCATTCAGGGAAGCTTTCTTCTTTTGTATATATTTCATCAAACCAAGGATTTTATCAATACTGGAAATTGTTTTTTTCAAATCCTCAAGATAAACGATGGTAAATTTCTCAGCTAATTGGCTGATATAGGATTCAAAATTGGCTTTTTCAACAAATGCACGAGAGGTAAGTATGGTCTTTATACCTGCAGCTTCGCCACAATCCAAATTATTTTGTATTCCTGCGCTAAAATTTAAAACAGCAGGAGTTTTATTAATGTAAAATAAGGAAAATAAAGTAACCACATGGCCGATGGAGTTAGGTAAGAACACACCGATGGATTCTTCTGAACCAAGGACCACACGTAATTTATTTCCTAAGACATAGCTACCAATAATGGTTTTACGATAGGTAGTCTTTCCACTAATATCTTCTGCCATAGCCTTACTCATACCGTGTAGTTTACCCGCTGACAATAACTCATTAAATAAATTAATTTCAGTTGTTGTATATTCCTTGGCTTTAAGCATGGTATTTTCCATAATGGAACGAATTTTATCGGCAAGTTCTCTTTTTTGCAGTTTAATACTTTTACTTTCGCCAGATTCCAGATGAATCATTTTATCTGCATACATGGATACCTCTGGAAACCATTTTGACTGCACCTTATCTTGAATTCGAGAGAATTTCGAATACTCTAGTCCCGAGAATATAACAGGATAAATCGCTGCATTCGATCGAAGTGCAATGAAGCCGATGCCGCTATAAATCTTCATAAGGCTTCCTGTCCGTGTAATACGCCCTTCAGGAAATATTACTAAGGGTTTTCCCGCTTTTAATACTCCTATTATTCTTTTTAGGGAGTAAGGATTCAAAGGATCTATTTTAATGTGGTCGATAAATTGGAGATAAAAACGTAGCTTTTGGGCGATATCTGTATTAATTACAAATACAACATCCTTAGGCAAGTATGCATATAAGAATATAGCATCTAAAAATGAGACATGATTGGGTAGTATGATCGTAGGACCATCAAAACGCATTTGTTCAAAACCATTTACTTTCGCTTTAAAAAGCCAAACTAGTAGAATTCTTAACAAATATCTCAACATTTTTACTCCCTCATCTTACCAATTTATTTTTTATATAATTAATAGCGACTATCGAGCGTTTTTGTTTTTTCCGAAAACAATGTATTCACAATGTTCATTACGTTATGTTTAAGTGTCTGGATGTCGGGCAAGACCTCATGAAAATAAGGATATTGTGTTAAGGGCTGTAACATGACTCCCGAAAATACGGCGATCCACAAATAGACCTCTTGTTTGGGAATTTCTCCAGTAGACATTCCTTCTTCTAGGATTTCTTTCATAATATAATGAGGTTTAATTTCACTGTTCAATGAATCCCAGAAATTATATTGAGACAATAGAGCGAAACGGATTTCTGCAGGATACATTTCATAAAGATCATAAGTAAATTCAACTATTTTACAAAGCTTATCAATAGCGCTGGTTTGTATCACCTTTACTTTGAGGAGCCTCTCTGAATATTCTTTGATAATAGCATTAAAAATATATAAAGCTAGATCTTCTTTTCCTTTAAAGTGTTTATACAAGGCGGCTTCAGAAACCCCTGCCGTTTTGGCAATCGCTCTTACTGAAACACCGTCATATCCTTTAAGGGCAAATAAATCTAATGCTGCTTTTATAAGATCCTTTTTTTTGCCTTCATAAGAAAAAAGGTTATTCATTCGAAATTCACTCCATATGTTAACGTTCGTTAACTTGATTATAGAATGGTTATATTTCATTTGTCAATATGTATGGCTGGAAAAGGGAAAATATGGACAAGAGTTCCTACAAGAATTACAATTGATATTCTTGTAGGAACTCTTAAGTGGCTTATGTGAGAAAAGAAAGCTTTTTGCTCCATTTTCTTACTATTTTTTTGTTGGTTTTTTTGGTGATTGCTTGTCAATGAAGAACTGAGTGCTTTTCGTTGCATTCTTGATGTTCTTATAAGTAACTTTAGGAGATCCTTTTCCCATATGATCACCTCCATAGATGGAATTGTAGTGCATAGATATATTATACCAGATTTTCTATGCTAAGTTTAAAATACTGATATCTTCCATCCTTTTGTTTAGAGCAAGGATGCGTCTTCTTTGTTCTCGTTCATGTTCGAAAACGTCGCTCATTTCATAGAATCCTGCTTTTCCCATAAGAAACTGTGATACTTTATAAGCACCTTCGGCAAATGCTTTTCTGGAGTAAGATTGATGAGATATTTCAATGGAATCGAATTCACCGCAAATCATAACCTTATGCTTACCGACAATACCGCCAGCTCGAACAGCATGAGTGGGAATTTTCTCACTGCGATTTAAGACTTCTTGTATTTTTAGAGCAATTTTTTTGGCAGTTCCTGAAGGACTGTCTTTTTTATGTTTATGGTGTTCTTCGTAAAGTTCAAAATCATAGTCATTCATTAATTCTGCTGCAATTTCGGTCATCAGCATTAATACATTAACACCATAAGTAATATTGGGAGCTACAACAATTCCAATATTACCTTTTTGCGCTACATTTTTTATCTTCTCCAGCTCGGCTGAATCGTAGCCAGTCACTGCAGTAATAACATTTACACCGCATTTTTCGATGGTATGAATATTGTCTGTTAAAAAACTGGTACATGAAAAATCGATAAGGATATCTGGTTTGTATTGAAATAGCTTTCGTTCTAAATGATCACTTGTTTCAATTACAATTCCCGTATCTTTAATATTAAGTATTTGACCAATATCCTTATGAGCACTAGTATTATTTGGTCTACATAATACCATGCAGAGCACACCTTGTGAAAGAAGATATTCTGCCACGATTTTTCCTGTTCTACCTAATCCTACTAATGCAATTCTCACATTATCCGCCCCCTATATGATTACTAACAATCTCATAATATCATGAGGTTGTTAGTAAGTCAATGAATATCCTTTTTATTCCAAAAATATATGATTAGATTCAGAGTTTTAGAAGTTAAAAAAAAGTGTAGCAATGAGTGTAACATAGGAAAAGGTTTGAATGTTATAAATTATAAAGGCGATAGGATTATGTCGTTGCAGTCAATTGAAAAGATGGTTGCATAATATACATAAAATAGATGATTCAGATGGAATGTTAATTCCAAGCTAAATGGCAGTAACACCTATCCTTATGAATGACTATATAGAGTTCCCATTCGTATAAGTGATATTGGTGCAAGGGCCTTGAGAGGAACGACCATGAGATTAAGTAGTGATAGCTTGTGGAAGTTGTAAGGACATTAATTTTATATTGTTAGGAGATGGTCATAAAGAATGGATACACTAAAAACAGGAGTTATAATACGTTATGTCGTGGTTATTATAGTTGTGGCTTTTCTGGGATGGATTGGATATTATTTTTGGCAGCAGTATCAAATAAAGTCTGTGATATATGAAAACCAAAGACAATCCGAGACTGCTAGTGGTGTAGCTTTAGCAGCTAAGGAGGCCCATATTTATATGCTGCAATCTCAATTAGAGGAGGCTGCAGGGCAGATTGCAGCTTTAAAAAAAAAACCGCCAGAAACCGTTGTTAAAACAGTACCAATAGAAGTTCAGAAAGTAATAGAAGTAGAAAAAGAAAAGCGGAATGCAGATTTTGTTATAGTAACCAACCCCAATGAGCCGGATAAAAAGCTGGATATAAAAGAAATAGAAAAATTATCTCCAGATACAGCAATTTCGTTAAACCAGTATAATGTATATGCTTATAAAAAAATAGTTCGAGGTGTAACTGTATATCCAGATTGGTCAAAGACGATAAATGGAAATTTAAAAATTAAAGAAATCAGCGCCGATATTAATAAGAAGTTTAGTAAGGATGGTAAGTATATCGGTCTTGCCTTCGGCTATGATGTAGAGGAGAGTAAAGTTAAATTAGGCTTACGTTATACCTTTTAAAAAATAAAAGCTTTTGTTCAGTAATGCTGATTTCAGTATTTGAATGGTCATAGCTTTGTCATAGATACATGCAATAATAAAAGTATCCTAAATTGGAAGAGAGAATTATGATGCATGGAAATCCTGTAGTTGGCATTGCCTTTGGTGTAGCTCATGTAGTTGCAGCGGGAAGTTTCTTCTATCTGTTATATCATATTGCTAAATCATTGAGACGTATTGCGGATCATTTCGAAAGGAAGTAAAAAAGAGTAGAAGCTCCAGTTTTTCTGGGGTTTCTACTCTCTTAAATTAATTATTGTGTAGTTGTTTTAATTGTTTCAATAAATTTAGTAATGACATTTTTATATTCTACCTTACTATCAAAAATAGCCATTGCATGTCCAATCTCAGGGAAGGTATAAAGTTCTCGATATCCCTTTGTAGCAGCGTAAAGCTGCTGTGACATGCTAACTGGAACAAGGGCATCAGCTTCTCCATGCAAATATAAAATGGGTGTAGTCACTGTTTCTACAGCGTGAATGGGAGATACGTCTTCATAACGAAAGCGGGCTTGGCTATAAGCCACAGCACTGGAGTATTTTAATAAGATTTTTATCCATAGGGGGTTATGAGAATTGACCATACTGCTAATTTGTTTGGTAAGCAAGTCTTCTAAATTGCTATAAGCACTGTCAATAATATAAAAATCGACTTGTTTGGAGGATTCATTGAGTTCAGCTTGCAGGAGTGCTGTTGCTCCTCCCATAGAGATTCCATGTACCCCAATGATACCCTTCGGATGCTCTTTGACCACCCATTTCACCCATTGCTCAAGATCATATTTCTCGTAAAATCCCCATGTTGTCGATGTTCCTCCGCTTTCGCCATGGGCCCGTGAATCATAGATGAGTACATTATAGCCCTTATCTAGATAAATATTCACATAATACAGGCTCATTAGACGATTGGCAGCGATGCCGTGTACAATAATCACAGTCTTATCAGAGGGGGTAGCACAGGGTAAGTATGTTCCTTTTAAATAGTAGCCGAAAGAGGAATGAATGTTGACGGATTGCCAATTTTTAGTCTGGAGGCCTTTCTCTAGTCTAGACTTAAGAGGATTGAAACGCTCTAGGCTGGTTCGAGTATTTAATACGCAGAACTCCTTGTAAAAAACGGCACCTGTAAATAGGCCAGCTACATTCATAACAAAGCATAAAACAATGCAGATAGCTAGAAACATCTGCCAGTGAATCTTACGTTTGTATGCTTTTAAGGTGGGGTCTTCGTACATGTTTCTAGCCTCCGTGATTTACTATCTATTTATTGTAGAAAAGGATCAAGCGATACGCATAATGATTCTTGTTAAAATAATACTGCTAAAGAATAAAACCGCCCATTATGTGGAGGTTTTTTTTATATCTAAACCGAATAAGTATCTTGGCTAAATAAAATCTTGTAAAATAAAGTTATTATAAAAAAACTAAGATATAGGGGTAAAGTATAGAGAAAATAAGGGAGTAAAAAGGATGGCTCAATTTTATAAAGGTAAAAATAATCTGAGCGGGAAAGCTACCCGTAGTCTAATTGCAGGAATACTAATATTAGTCCTAGTGATTATGTCTTTTTACTTAATCTTTGTGCATAAATTGCAGATAGATAATTGGTACTACTTGGCACCTCTTATCCTATTTATGGTTTTATCTAGTTATTATATTAGAAGAGGAGTCATTTTTCGCTTTGGTGCCAAAGGGGAGAATCTGGGGTTGGTAGAAGCGCTACATCTTCCCGATGACTATCATGTATTTACAAATGTGAGTATTTCCTATCAGAATTATAGCCAAGAAACAGATTTAATTATCGTAGGTATGAAAGGTGTCTATGTAGTAGAGGTAAAAAACCACAATGGACATATTGTCGGGGATGCACAGGATGCAGAGTGGACGCAGCATAAAATAGGACGAGGTGGCGGAAGGTATTCTAAAAAAATGGCGAACCCCATAAAGCAGGTAAAAGGACAAGTGTATAAGCTATCTAAATTCTTAAAAGAGCAAGGAATTAATGTATGGGTAGAAGGCATTGTCTTATTTACCAATGAAGCGGTGCATGTGAAGGTCCATAACAGTAGTGTGCCCATATTATTTCCTGATAATCGATTGAATCATTATATTCTGACCTGCAAAAATCGTCAATATTTGAATAAAACATTAATTCATAAAGTTGTAGAGATTCTCTCCTCCTTGCAGAAAAAGTAGTTCATAAAAATGGAGTGTTGAAATGACAAAAGAGCTTGCTACATTAGAAGATATATTAACAGCAAAAGAAGCTAGGTCTACGAGACAAAGGGAATTTAAAGCAAAGCATGAAGTCCTAGTCGTAAGCATTACGATTAATATGCCAGGATCATTAAAAGATACTCCTATTCTTAGACGACTTAGGGATTATGCTGTGCAAGAAGTTAAAAGACAGTTTCAGATATTGGCGGAGGAACAAGTTAATTTATTGACAGGTCCAGAAGCTTTGCTAGCAATCGATAATGAAGGCTGGTTAGTGAAAAAAGCAGTGATGAAGATAGAAGAGACTCATCCTTTTTCTCGGCTGCTAGATATAGATGTTTTCGATAAAGCAGGTATACTTTTATCCCGGCGCGACAAGGGCAAAGGGCGGGGTTGTTTTGTTTGCGGTGAAGAATTTGTATTATGTAGACGAGAAGGACGCCATAGCCAGGAAGATTTACTAGGTGTAGTGAGAAATTTGCTGAATCAATTTAAGGCATATGAAACCAGGTTTATCAGCCCTATTGCAGAAAAAATCGGGGCGTTAGCTATTGAGGCTATGTTGTATGAGGTAACATGTACTCCGTCTCCAGGTTTAGTGGACCGAGTTAATAGTGGTGCCCATCGGGATATGGATTTTTATAGTTTTATGGCAAGTTCCGCTGCTCTTAGCAGCTCCATGAGTCGCTGTGCTCAGGCTGGAATTATCCATGAGGGCGATATAGAAGGGTTACTGCCAATACTCAGGATCATCGGCTTAGAAGGAGAGCGGGCCATGTTAGCCGCGACAAAAGGGGTTAACACACAAAAAGGACTAATTTTTTTACTCGGCATTATGGCTGGGATAGCAGGCTGGCTGCACGCACGTTCTTTGCCAGTGACAGCAGAGGCTGTTTTGGAAAATGCATCAGTCATGGTAGCAGGAATTGTAGAAAGAGAGCTGGCAGGGGCCGTGCATAAGAGCCCAGAGCAGCTCACTGCAGGAGAACGTTTATATATTAGCTACGGCATCACTGGTATTCGAGGAGAGTTAGCAGATGGATTGCCAGCGGTAAGATATAAAGCTTTACCAGCCCTGCGTGAAGCCTTAAGCAAAGGACTATCAGTCAATGATGCATTAATATACACGTTGTTGGTACTCATGACTTGTGTAGATGATACTACCGTTATGCACCGTCATTATCCTGATAAAATGAGAGTTTGGGTTCGTGAACAGGCACAGATGGTGATTCGGGCGGGCGCTATGGAAACGACTGAGGGTAGAAGGAAATGTGAGGCATTGGATAAAGAGTTCATTTTAGAAAATGTAAGTCCTGGCGGTGTGGCGGATTTATTAGCTGTGACTTGGTTTTTACATTGCTTATAGAGAAGATTAAGATTTAGAGACTTGCTCATGGATAGAAAAAACATAAAGTTTTCATAAATGAGTGGATGTTTCTACTTTTATAGTTGTGAATTTTGTGGTAGAATGGATATGAAGCAACGGAGTTAATGATTACTTAGTGTTGGGGTGGATGCTGAGATAATCTTGGGGGAACTCCGTTGCCCCGAATATTTAATGAAGACCTTCTCGCGAAAGCGAGTTTTTTTGTTATCCAAAAGGACGCATAGCATTTCTTATAATATATTGGCAGAATAGATAAAAGCACTTGCCATTTAGCAAGTGCTTTTATCTATTCTCTTATTTCTTTTGATACTCTTCTGGTATGGTTGCTTTGGTAAAATGATCCCAGCCAAGCCTGTTGATAAGCTGCCCCAAACGTTCTTTACTTTTTCCATGTTGGCGGAAGTAGATTAATATGGAGTCCACAATGGAAGCAATTTCATCGGCGGGAATTTTTTCAGCGACGGGAGTTGCAATTTGTGCCGAAAATCCTGAATTACCGCCAACGACTAAGGTGTAGCCTTTGGCTGTACCATACATGCCAACGTCTTTTACTAATGGCTCAATACAGCAATTTGGGCATCCGCTAACACCAATGCGCAGTTTGCTGGGTAATTCTTGGCCGAAGAACTCTTTATCAAGGGCAAGTCCTAAGGCAGAGCTATCTTGCAATGCTCTGGGACAATCTGGTTTTCCAGGACAAAAGGCAATAGCTCTTACGGCTTTAGCAATAAAGGATTCACCTTGGCAGCTAAGTTTAGCAAGGGCCTTTTCTCCATCTGCAAGGCTCAGTCCTATAATGGTAATGGTATTTCCTACGATTTTCAATGAACCATGATATTGATCAGCGATATCGGCAATTTCTCTAAGTTGGGTAGAGGTGGTTAAGCCACCGGGGATATGGGGCGTTACAGGAAATTTAATCTTTTTGTTTAGAAAAGGAATGTTAGCCAATGGTATTGTCATGAAAGACCCTCCTTAGGTGGTAATGATATGACTCCATTTTTATTATAAATAGATTGCCATTATTGTCTGTGACAGATATCACAACTAGATTATAAGGTTTAATAATTATATTATAATAATTATTTGTTAGATAAGAATCGTTTTAAATTAGCAGGAATTTGGGAAAAAATAGCGAAATTATATATCTATTGTATAAAAATGTATAAAAGATGGTTGCTACATATTTAAAATGGAGTGATGGTTATGAAGGGAACAGTTGTTGCGACTTGGATAAGTACTGCTCGTAATATGTGGGGGCAAGAACTTGTCAATAAGGCAATGGGAAGTGCAGGTTGGGCCAAGGATCGTATTATAATGCCAACGGAAGATATCGATGATGGAGGGGTTAAAAAATTTATAGCATCTTTGGCGACATCCCAAGGGAAATCAGAAGATGATATTTGGTTAACCATTGGCAAGGATAACGTGAAGGCTTTTTTAGCTGCCTACCCAGCATTTTTTCAGCAGGAAACATTCTATTCTTTTTTACGATCCATGTATGACGTACATGTTGTCGTGGTACAAAGGATACCAGGTGCCAAACCGCCAGAAATTTTAATTGAACCAATTTCCGAATATGAGGCAATTTTTAGTTATAAATCAAAGAGGGGAATGTTTGGCTATCTCAATGGTCTTCTTCGCGGTGGGGCAGAGCATTTTAAAGAGGATATTGCAATCGAGGTTTTGGAAGAATCGACTGAACATATCAAATTAAAAATTAAATTCTCTCAACCCATTACTCAGAATAAAACATACCCGATTAATAAGTTCTTATCCTTTGGTTTTATCAAAAGTCTACCAGTAAAGATAGGTGTGGCAGCTACTATACTAACCGCTCTAGTAGATGGAATCCTAGCATTGGTTGGTAGTCCTGTTCCTTTGTGGTCAGCCTTAGTTAGCGGTGGGGTTGCGGTGATATCATCTTACTTATTATTATTACCCTTTACTGCAATTCAAGAAGAAATTAAAAATATTCAGGAAAGAAAGTATTTCAACGAAACGAACCTGTATACTAGTGATGTTTTTGAAGGTATTATGCAGGGACTATCTTTATATAAAAAACGTCTAAAGCGTGAGTTTGTAGGATTTAAGGGTACTGCAGATGAAATGGATAAATACGCAGATGATTTTAATGAATTGGCAGATAAAATGAAGGATACTTCTCATAGTATTTCGGGGGTTGTTTATGATGTAGCAACTGCTGCCAGTAATCAAGCGATGGAAACTACAGAAGCTGTTGGCATTTTAAGTGGAAATTTGGAAACCTTGAAGACTTTCGTTGTGGAGCAAAATCGTAATAAAACGCAACTAGAAGCAGCCGTAGCTGAAATCAATCAGGGTTTTGGTGAGGTAGAGGCATCCGGGGCTAAATTAGAGCATAGTTTACTAAAATTTGCAGATGTAAAGAAATCAGCAGAAAATTTGCAGTCTCAAGCTACTAAAATTACAGAGATTACTGGGATGGTCGCAGCTATTGCAGGGCAGACCAATCTATTGGCACTCAACGCAGCTATCGAGGCAGCGCGGGCAGGTGAGCAAGGCAGAGGCTTTGCAGTTGTGGCAGAAGAAGTGCGGAAGTTAGCGGAACAGTCACATCATCATTCTGATAGCATTACTAGTGACTTGAAAGTCTTGATGGATATTATTAGTGGTGTCGTATCCATGATTGAGGAAGAATATGATGTGTTGGCAGTGGAAAGTCATCAGCTTAATGTAGTGGTGGCAAGTAATAGTCGCAATGTAGACAATGTACATAATGTTGCTACGAACATTGTAGAAATGATTGGGAAACTAGAACATGAAATGACAGGGCTTCACCATGTATATGGTAAAATTGAATCCTTGGCAGCGATTTCAGAAGAAAACTCAGCTGCTAGCCAGGAAGTCAGTGCTTCTGTTCAAGTGTATAATGATAAGCTACAGGATATGATGGGAAGAATTGGCGAATTTAAAGTTATGATTCAGCATTTTGGTGTAGATATTAATCAGTATCGTACTTGATAATTGCATAGTGCAGTTTATTGAGTAGGTTAGGCAAAAAGGCCTACCTACTCAATTTTTTTGC
Organism: uncultured Pelosinus sp.; assembly: GCA_963526645.1. GTDB lineage: Bacteria > Bacillota > Negativicutes > DSM-13327 > DSM-13327 > Pelosinus. The sequence continues at coordinate 22,058 of CAUROG010000013.1, forward strand.
GAAAGAGGAGATACTACAAAAAAATGAAATGGAAATAATAATATGGAGAAAACTATGGATTTTGTCAAATATGTGATATTATTTTTTAGAAGATAGCAAATACAGAATTTTTCTAACAATATAAATTGTTTTGCAGCCCTTGCAAAGATTTCTATAGGTAATGTTTTCTAAATTATCGATAATTTGTATTAAAGTATGTATAAAATAGAAAATAGGGAAATATATGGAGGTTAATATGATTCGAGAGCGGCGTAGTAAGGAAAAACTGATAAACTACTACCAGAAATTTATTAATGAAGGTGTTATGGATCCCAATGTACATCCATGGGTGGCTGATTCTTGGCAGAAAAGTAAAGAACGAAACGTTACTTCCCAATGCATGCCATCTTTAATTAAACTTAGCAAGGAGGAATTAAACCGACGGCAGCAACTGCATCATGCAGCAATGGAGTATTTGAATGGATTATATAATGAGACGAGAGAGCATTTTAATGTATATAATTTAAGCTTACTGTTATTAGATCAGGATTGCTATGTTATTAAAAATTATGCCCTGCCGTTTTTTCAAAAAAGTCCTGGTGAGTTGGAGGGGGCAAGGCTTGCTGAAGAAGATATTGGAACATCTAGTATTAGTATTGTTCATGAACATAAAGCTCCCTTTTTGTTGTTTGGACCAGAGATGTGGATTAAAGACTGTCAGGATGGCGACGCCTGCTCTGTTCCCATTATAGTAGATGGACAACTTGTATATATAGTAACCATTGTTTCCGTGGAACAAGAAGATTTACCATACAGTTCAGTGGTTTCTTTGCTATTTAGTATTAAATATGCCATGGAGCTGCATTTAACCATGTTAGCTCAGCTTGACGCACGCCATGCTATATTGGATTCGGTACCATTTGCCGTGTACCATATAGTACCAGGCGGTGACGTTGTATACAGCAATAAATTAGGGAAAAGCCGTTTAGCGGGTATTGACGCTGTTGCTAGTAATGATGTATTGGCTAATTTAAATGATGTGGTCCTAAATTATAAGCACACACCCTTGTATAAAGGGTTCAAGGGGATACCGTCTTATAATAAAGAAGTGACATGGATTACCCAACGAAAAACATATGAAGATATTACTACTGTAGTGCCCTTGGAACAGGATAAAGCCGTAACAAGCGTAGTAGCTGTATCCTTGCCAATTGAAGATTTGAGAACCCTTGTGGCCCATGCTGTTGGATATAAGGCTAGATATAGCCTAACCAGTATGGTAGGGGGAACTTCTGCCTTTATTACCATGCAGGAAAAAGCGGGTAGGGTCGCTCGTAATAATAATCATCTTTTATTGCAGGGTGAGTCTGGTACAGGTAAGCAACGTATGGCACATGCGATACATGAGGCAAGTACCAGAGCTGCTGGACCACTTATTTCTTTAAAATGTGGTGATATATTACCGGAAGTGCTGGAAGAAGAGTTATTTGGCAGTGGTCAATACCGAGATGAAAGTCGTCCAGGGAAGCTGGAATTGGCCAATGGTGGAACATTATTTCTAGATGAAATAGAAAAGATGACAATGCCAGTAGCAAATCGCTTAGCTGTGACTTTAAAAGAATGCAAGTTATGCCGTTTGGGTGAAGATGTGGAGCGAGGTTTTGATATTCGGATTATTGCTGCTTGTGATAGTGATTTAAAACGCCTTACGGAGAAGGGAGTTTTCTTTTCTCCCCTATATGAAATCGTTTCCAAAAGCATGATTCGTATTCCTCCATTGCGAGCTCGGCGTGAAGATATTCCTTTGTTAGCAGAACATATTATTTCTGAATTGGCACAGCAGCACAATATGCCAGTCAAAGAACTGCTCAGCGAAGCAAAAGAGTTACTGATGTCGTATGATTGGCCTGGAAATATCAAACAACTGCAAGGCGTTGTTGAACAAGCTTTCTTTAATACCGAGGGGTGGAGAATTGGTCTGCAGGATATTAGTCTACTGGGAGACACTGGTATTAGTACAGCCTGGAAGGAAGATAAAGAGATATTTGTTGAGGCCTGGAAAGTAGCTGGTGGAAATATTAGCCGTTTGGCAAATATGCTGGATGTCAGTCGTGTTACGTTGTATAGATATTTGAAAAAATTTGGTTTAGATAAAGAATAGTAAAGGTATAGGTGAGAATAAAATGAGACTGAGACGAAAGCCGTGGGTGGATGCGGCACTAGAAGAATATAGTGATATTGTTGTAATAAAAGAAATTCCATGCGGTCTTTCTTTAAAGCCAAGCATTGATTGTGATCAGGAGATACCTAATGCACATGAATGTCGAAAAGGGCATTGGCATGAAGTCTTTGGCCGTAAGGCACCTCTACATGTTGAATTAGGTACAGGAAAAGGCAGCTTTATTACTCAATTGGCGGAAGAAAACCCTGAAGTTAATTTTATTGGTATCGAAGCCCAGCAGGATGTTTTGTATTATGCAGCACAGAAGGTACGGGAAAAGGGCCTTACTAATGTTCGCTTACTCGTTTTTGATATTAATCATGTATTGAATATTTTTGCTCCAAGTGAAATAAATAGACTATATATCAATTTTTGCGATCCGTGGCCTAAAGCTAGGCATGCTAAGCGTCGTTTAACTCATGCTAATTTTTTAGACAAGTATCGTATTCTTTTGTCTGTCGGTGGTGAAATATTTTTCAAGACAGATAACAGGCCTTTATTTGATTTTTCTTTAGAGCAGTTTGTTGCCTGCAATCTAGAGGTGAATGAAGTAACATATGATTTGCATAACAGTGATTATCAAGGAAATGTTATGACAGAATATGAAAAGAAATTTAGTAGTATGGGTACACCTATCAATCGGTGTGAAGTAAAATTTTCATAAAGTAAGACTCAAGCCGCTCTAAGACTTCCCTTTGTTAAGATGGGAAATTTAGAGCGGCTTGGTCATTTGGAAAATAATATGGCTAGTTTTCATTTTTTTATGACAGAATTTAAAATTACGGCATAGAATGTAATAAATGTGTAGTGGGATCAGAAAGGGAGAGTGTTGCTATGTCGTCGCGTCAACTCATGTCTTATATGGTTCCTGAGCCCTTGGAGCCACTCAACTTAGAAGAAGTGAAATTTTGGCTGAGAATTATGGAAGAACATGCCTTATTTATTAAATCTGGTTTACCTTGTGATAAAGAGGACTTAATTGACGAAGCCCAATCTTTTTATCAAGAGTTTGGGTCTTTACGCACACGTGCAGAGCGATTGCAAAATGACAAGAAGTTCATGGAATTAGTAAATGATACTCAGGCTTTATTAAAAGATTTTTATACTTATAAGCGTGATTTGTTACATTGTATGTTAGAGTGCAAATTAGGTGGCTATAACTTTCCCTTGCTTCTTGATCATATGGCTCGTGAAGCTGAGTATTTTATGCGTTTGTTAGACAAAATTAAAAACGGTAAAATTGCGTTATCTGGAGGGATGAAAGCCCAGGAAAATGTATTTTGGCTACGCATTATGGCAGATCATGCGAAGTTTATCAGTCATTTATTAGATCCATCTGAACGAAATTTAATTGAAACTGCTAATGGATTTTCCCAAGAATTTGATGATCTTTATTTACAAGGAAGAGATTTTTCTAGTATGTTGCAGGGGTATCCAGAGGTTGCTTCTTTTAAACGGTTTCTTCAGGATGTTCGTGCCGCTGTTTTGCGCATTCGAGATTTTAAACGCGCCGCCGAAGAGATGATAAGGGAATGTCGATTAGTAGGTTTGATTCCTGCCCTATTAGCGGATCATGTAAGGCGGGAAGCTGATCATTTTCTCTTGATTTTGACGATGATGGAAAAAGGAATTATGAAAAACTCAGCAGTAGCATCTTTAGAATGCAGTGAAGAATCCCCTTTGGTTCCCAAAGTATCGGATCTAAGTAACATGGGCGCTATACCTAATATGATAAAACCAGAGCGAGAAGAAGAATTTATACCTGAATCTAAGGACAGAGAGCCTGAGATAGAGGAAGTAGTGAAAGAAAAAGTCAATATTAAACCAAAAGCACATAAGGAACAAAAGGAACAAAAACATAGTCATTTTGAGAGTAAGGGTAAAACCATAGAGCAAACAGTCATAGTGCAAGAGGATAACATGTTAGTAAAAGAAGATGTGCCTTCAACTGCGCATTCGGTGGAAACCAAGAATGGTGATGCTAAATATAAATGGAGTGGTAAATGGCCCCGTCAATTAGGGAAAAAATCTAACTAAATGATTGCTAGGTAGTGGAAAAGGACTTGGCGCTATGCCAAGTCCTTTTCGGTTGCCAGAAGATTCTTTTCTCTATCAGTACTAGTAGGGCTAGGTACAATTGCGATATATCCTAAGAGTTCACGTTTGGTGTCCGTAACTGACAATAAGCGACCGTTTTGCAAATCGATCATGCTAAGGTCGGCAAGGATATGACTGGTAGCGATGGCCAACTGATTACCAGGTAAAATATGCAGACAGGATATAGAACGGCCAAGCTCAATATTTCGAGAGATTGACGCATTGGAAAGATCAATGACTGTAATGGATGCATTTTCCTCATTGACCACGTAAGCAATTTGCTCATGAGGAAGAGCTGCAATATGGGAAGGATAGGCAGGTCGTGCATTTGTATCTTGAGGATAGATACAGGCCTCTGATGTAATGATAGCAGGGGTAGTATCATTTTCTTTTGTTATTGTAAAAATCATAACTCCTTCCAGTGTAAAAGCTGTACTGGTAAAAGGTACTAGAATATGTTGATCACCATGGAGAATTACATTGGTAGGAATTCCTGGTAAAGAATATTCCTGTACTAGCTGTCCTTCAGGACTGAAAACTGCCAAAGTGCCTTGATTATCATGCTCCCAGACACTATAGAGAGCAGTATGATCAGTAGCTAGGCCGACACAGGCAGCCTCTGCGGGATTACCCCAAGTAGTTAGACTCATACTAGGTATGGTAAGAGAATATAATTTGCCATTTGGATCAGCTATGTAGGCGCAATTACCCTTTGGCGCCAATGCAAATTGTGTAGGTGGAGGCAGATCAACTGGTAAGCGGTAAAGGGATTTTTGTTCCAGATTACCTACGAAAAGAGCGCCTTTGCCATTGTTTTTTATTACAGGCATATACACTTTACTTTTATCTGACGATAATAGTAATTCTGTGGGGGTATATTCTGAAGGGTAAGGCATTTCAGCTATAATTTCCCCCTGTTTACCATCAACTAGGAGCAAGGCATGAGTCGTATCATCGATTACGACTAGTTGATAAGGCTGAATTTTCATATAATCACCTCGGTTTTATCCCAGTTTGTATAGTCGATTTCCTTATATAATATTCTGAAATAGCAAATTGGTTATTGGGTATAAAGAATTAATTTTGTATAATAGGATTATCGAGTAGTGAAGGAGAAATAAAATGAGCAGGTTTTCTCAATTATGGCGAAGCAGCACGGAAGCTGTGATATGCATTACCTTATTATTATTTATGATTGGCACGGTAAATATTTTTAGTGCTAGTTTTGTAGAAGCGGGACAACGAATGGGAGATGGCTATTTTTATGTAAAAAGGCATTTGATGTCCTTTGGCATTGGGATAGTGGCTATGACTATTATCAGCAAAATTGATTATCATCGCTTGAATCGTTTCCTTTTGCCTTTAATGCTGCTGACAGTAGGATTGTTAATTGCAGTACATTTTATTGGTATTGAAGTGAATGGTGCTCGCCGTTGGATTAATCTTGGTTTTCAGTTTCAGCCTTCTGAATTGGCGAAGTTCACAGGGCTTTTAATCACTGCTGGATTTTTAGGACCTCTCATTGATCGCAAGCGCAGAATTACTCTATTATCATTGCCCTTTTATGTTGCGGCATTATTAGGGGGAATCGTATTAAAGCAGCCGGATATGGGGACTGCAGTTATTATTGTGGGTGTGAGTCTCATGTTATATGTAATTGCTGGATTACCAAAACAGCAGCTCTTGGCCTTAGTGGGAGGCGGCATTGCTTTATTTGTATATGCAACTTTTGCTGCGGCTTATCGTGCGGAACGTATTGCTGCATGGATAAATCCTTGGGACTATCAGCTAGGTATTGGCTATCAGACTGTACAAGGCTTGCTGGCAATTGGTTCAGGTGGATTTTGGGGAACAGGTCTTGGTATGGGGTCTAGTAAATTTAACTATTTGCCAGAGGCTCATACGGATTTTGCTTTTGCAGTATTATGTCAGGAGATGGGATTTATTGGTGCTCTTGCTGTATTGTTCCTCATGGCCTTATTGGCATATTACGGTATTCAAATCGCATTGAAAGCTCCAGATGGATTAGGTAAAATGCTGGCTATTGGTGGTATTGTTTTGGTGGTGGGACAGGCTATCATTAATATTGCCATGGTTTCAGGTATATTTCCTGTCGTAGGTGTGCCTTTGCCCTTTATTAGTTTTGGAGGTACTTCCCTAATTATTAATCTGCTAGCTATTGGTGTTGTATTGAATGTAGGGCGGCAAGCAGATCGCGCTGTGTCTCAAGAGCCGACAGTAGAGTCTGACTCTAGCCGTAGCACCCGTTTGAAATTGGCTAGGCAAGGCAGAAACTTAAATCGGGTTAAATAACCTTGGTATGATGAAAAAAGTGATATTACATTATATGGTAAAGAATCACAATGTAATATAGTATTTAAATATATTTCGTATGATTATTATTAAACTGGTGGATAGAGATACATACCTTTTAAGAGTAATGTATGCATCAAACATTTCAGGCGCAATTTGCGATATTGAAAATATAGTAAAGAAGGGCTCGTGCAATTAAACCTGATCTATATATTATTGTAATGCAGCACAACATGCTCCTCATAGTGTAATTGATCTTCAAAAAAATTCCTGCTGATGGCATTAATTGCTCTGCTACATTGATAATTACTTAATTTATTCCATTCATTGGCTGATGTAGCGTGCCAGAAAAATTCACCATTATCCACGATTCCTAATTAAATACAAGCCTTTCTTTTGTCTAAATAGTAATACGAAGTGCGAAAAGAGCCAAAAGGAAAGATCCTAGAATGCCATTTTGAGGTAGCTGTTAAGCTGCCTCTTTTTATCTTAAGGATAAGTGCGACTAAGACTTATAGGTTAGATATCTCTGGTAATGATGTAGAAGACAGCAGCATTTTTCGAAAGATAAGTATAATATTGGTAATGATGAGGGATAACATATCTATGGAGGTGGGGTAATTGTTTGGTGTTATCCGCATAGGAGCATATCTCGTGAGTGCATTGACGGCCTGGCAGTTTTTCCAAGGTGATATAAGCGGAATGAATGGAGCCTTACAGAAACATTTAGCTCTCGATCCAGCTCATGGTATGATTCTAGGTGTATGTGCTGGATTTAGCGATTATACAGGTATAGATGTTAGTCTAATTCGTTTAGCTTGGGCTTTGTTATCCTTATATCGTGGGGTGGGCGTCCTATTGTATATAATTGCCTTTCTGATTATGCCGTCTAATGGCTAATCAGTTTTTTTTATTTCAAGTAACACACGTATAAGCCATTACATAAAATGTAGTAAGTAGTATGAAGAGGAGGTTGGATAAATGAAAAGAAATGTAGCTGAAGAATCTGTTGAAGAAACTGTCGAGGAAACTATTGAGGAAACTGTTGAAGAAGCTCAGAAAAGGGAAGACACAGATCGAATAAAAATGAATATGTGGAATTGTAACAATGAAGATCATGATCTTCATTGTGGATGTGGATGCGGAAATAAAAACATGATGTTAGCCCATGCATATGTTCCATGGCAGCATTATACTGAAGCCTTTAGTCCGAAGGAAGCATTGAGGAAGGGAACATTATTCCCTAGTTTATATGGAGCGTATCCAATACCGAAGTAAACAGTGGGAGGTGAAAGTAGTGAATTATGAACGGCAGTTATGTATGCTAAAAAAGATTCAGGAAATGCAATTTGTTGCGATTGAGCTTAATTTGTTTTTAGATACTCACCCTTGTGATTCAGATGCACTTAATGATTTTAATTGTGCTGTTGAAATACTGGAAAGACATAAAATGGCCTATCAAGATGAATTTGGACCCTTTTTAAGCTTTGGTTTTGGCGGACAATCAAAAGAACCATGGCAATGGGCTAAGGGTCCATGGCCATGGCAATTATAAATGGGGGAATCACATTATGTGGATATATGAAAAAGCGTTAGAGCATCCCGTAAAAGTAAGTCGTCCTGATGTTGCCTTTGCTAAGCTAGTTGTTACTCAATATGGAGGGCCAGATGGTGAATTAGGAGCTTCCTTGCGGTATTTAAATCAGCGGTATTCCATGCCTACAGATCAAGCAAAAGGGTTATGCTCATGTTGACATTGATTATTCAGGCCAGATTAATTCAATTCGATTATCCTTATAGACCTTCACACCTTGTACTAAAGCGTTAATAATAACCTTCTGTTCCTCTATTGTACACTCTTCCCATACTTCTTCAAAATTACGCAGTGTTGCAATAAATTCGTTTGCAGAAATAATACGATCATTATGATTCTCGATTTCCAGTTCTAATTCGGAAATCTGATTTTCTAGAAAAACACGCTTTTCGCGTAAACCTTTGACTCGTTCTGCCATATCATCGGAACTGATTGAATCATTTTCATAGGCATCATACCATTTATCAATCCGTTTATTAAGCTGAATAATTTCTTTCTCGTATTGCTTAATCTTTTTCTCAACAATTTTTGGATCGGCAATATCCGTCATTTCACGGTAGATATCATCAATAGTTTTTTCATCCTTGCTTATAAATTTTAATTGATCTATTACATATTCTTCTACCTGCAATGCACGTTTATAGCCACACTTACAATTTATATCTTTAACCATATGCCTAGCGCTGCCATCTTGCGAATAGCAAACATAATATCTTATTAGTGCTGGATTATCTTTAGGATATTGTTGTTGTACTGTTTTTGCACGCATACGCGCATTACATTCTCCGCAATAAATGTTTCCCGATAAAAGGAAATCACCTGGCTTTGAAAAAGAACTAGAACGATTACTCAACATGCTCTGCACTTCATTCCATTTTTCTTTTGGAATAATAGCTGAATGCTTCCCGTTATAGAGATTTCCTTTATGGGGGAGGTATCCAGCATAAAAAGGATTAGATAGTATTTTGCTGATTGTTTCTTTCCGCCAGTACTTAATTTGGGGTGCTTTTATTTTACGCTCATTTAAGGTATCAGCAATTGCTTGATAACCTGCTTGACGAGTTAAATATTCATCGTAAATCATAGTTACAATATCAGCCTGATCAGGGTCAATTACAAGGCTTTTATTTGCTGGATCATGCGAGTATCCAAAAGGAGACGGACCACCCATATAACGCCCTTGCTTCGCAGATTCGATTTTAGCATCCACAACACGTTCGACGATAGTTTCTCTCTCAAGCTGTGCAAAAGCCGCCATAATACCTAATACAGCCCTTCCCATAGGGGTCGTAGTATCAAAGCTCTCCGTAACAGAATTAAAACCAATCTCATTAGGTGTAAATACATCTTCGATGAGATAGAGTACATGTTGTTGTCTGCGAGAGAGACGATCTAGTTTAATTACTAGGACCATATCAAATTTTTTCTGTCTCGCATCAAAGATTAGCTTTTTCATTGCTGGTCGGTCAAGGTTCTTGCCTGTTTGACCATCGTCAGTATAAAAGTCGTGGATAATCCATTCCCTAGATTGACAATATTGGATTAAGCGGGATTTTTGGGCGGGTAACGATATATTCTGCTCTGCTTGTTCCTCCGTAGATACGCGGAGATATGCTGCAACTCTTGTCATGTTAATTTCTCCTTTTTGTTATGCATCAAAGAAGGATCTAAAAGGATCACAGAAGTGCATTTCTATTTAAATCCCCCATATAAATAAAGACACAGCTTGTCCTAAAAATTGGAATAGTGCTGTGTCTTTTGCTGTGTGATCATATTTTGTTTGCCACGAAAAGTTGTAGTCTAAAAGTTGCAAACTCTTCAGTAACAAGAAAGTGTTCTGCAAGTTCCCAAGGTTCATATAACCCGCTGCCGATAACATCCAACAAATCATTTTCTGGAATTAAATAATTAACTGCCCATTTCATGGCCTTGTATTCTACCTTTGATACAGGAGCTAAGGCACTATAATGGTAAAACTCTTTATTGTGGATACATCCACCAACACTGGTGAAGTGGTGCCCTAATTCTTCTGCCATGATACATCTTTTTTCCGCAATTGAATTAATAGATGTACTAAGACCGATGACTGGTGTTGCATGTTGATTGCACAAATAAATACCTAACAAGGGATAAACCAAAGGATAATCAATAGTAAGAATACCTTCTTGCATGGCTAACGTTAGCATTTTGTCCATATAACGTATCCTGCCTTATCTATTGTAAGATTAATATTTCAATCCATGTTTTTCATATAAGAATTTCTTAAAGTCTTCTAACGATTTACGAGCTTCTTCTGGCAGATCACTGGCGGGATCATCGGTGCGGTGTGCCGCTATTGTTGAAATTGGAGTACGAATATTTGTTTCACCTGATAGCCATGATACCGAAACATTACGACTTCGTGCAATTAGTTTCATGGTTTCATTATCTGGTTCTCCCCTACCATTCCTCCAATTATATACTTGGTCAGTAGAAGCTCCAAATAATGCGCCAAATTCCTTCTGTGATAATTTGCTGTCTTCGTATAAAATATTAAATCTTTCTGGGAAAGTTGCCATAATAACCTCCTAACGCAAGCTATACGTTAATTATAGAATAAAACTGTTATTTTTACGCTTTATCAGTAAAAATAACGTTGACAACGCAAAAAAAACGTATTAAAATAAACACAAGGACGTAAAAATAACGTAAAAAGGAGATGGTGTAATGAAACGTTCTAATTTAATGGCTGCCAGGATAAAGGCGGGGTATAATTCTCAACAAGAATTTGTTGAATACCTGAATAGCAAGGACTATGATATTTCCATTCATGAATATGGAAACATTGAGAATGGAAGAAAAAAAGAAATTGGAATTAATATTGCTTTAACTATAGCGAGACAACTAAATAAAATGGATGAATTAGATACCCTTTTTTTACTATCTGAGACGTATAAATTACGTAATGATCTTCCAAAGTCCCAAGCTAGTTAAGGAGGTGAGAACAGTGAGTGCTTGTGGATCGATTCTATACGTTTTAGTTTTGACTTTTTTATTACTCTTTGTTGTGAAGATTTAGAAAGTCTAAATATATCCATTGTAAGCGTGATATTTTATGTATTGATTCCAGTAATTCTGTATATTTTTCTATTGCCAATTGGCTCGTTAATAAGTATTCAGGAAAGCGTTCTTTTGGGATTGAATTACCGTGAATGGAAGATAATGTGCCAGTAAGAATTTTCATATACAGAATATTAGTCGCAATATCAGGATCATAACGGAATAAAACTTCAATATTTAACTTAGAGAATATAGTATCAAATTCACTGTAAACGTTAAGCGATATAAATGTTTCATCTGGTGGGCTATTGTCTAAAACAAAACTAATAACGTCGTAATTAGCTTTAAGCATACCACGATACATTTCTATTGCTGTAATAAGGACATTTTGCCGTTCCAAGGCGTTTTTCATAAATTGAATTAGATAGTTAGTAAAAATGGCAGCAATCGTTGATCCGATTATAGTTAAAAATACTTTCCATAAAGTTAGCTGTTCCATTTCGAATCATCCTTTATTTAAATTCTATAATTTTAGTGATAATTCGACAAAAGATATAAAAATCCTATATTAAATAAAGCGAGGTGGTTAATTGGAACCAGTTTTAGTTGTACAAGTGGTAGGGCTTGCAGCAATTGTTTTAATACTATTTCATCCATTGGGAGGTGAGTAATAATGGCAAACGCATTTAAAGATGTAAGTGATCAGCGAAAATTAATCGCACTTAGAATTTTAATGAATGCTGCCTTAAGGCTAATTAAAAAAAGAAGAGCGTTGAAAGAGGCTGCCTAATTCGTTAATAAATATAAGGATGGTGGTATATGGAACTAACGAATATACGTTTCACATTTGCGACAATACATAAGCTGTCTCGCGAGACTGAAATTTTAAAATGTGTATCCTTATTTATATTATTTCTTTTGGTGCTTCTTATCATACCCAGTGATTGGTAAAAAGATAGCCCGTCCAGTGGACAGGCTGAGTGGGGGTGAGAACAGTAGTAGTTGTCCTCTGATTTCAGTATAGCAAATTATTCTGTCAGATAGTTAAGTGATATTCCGACAAAAAGGGAAGTGGTAAATATGATAGACGTACCAATGGTGGATAGTATTGGTGACATGCTCGAACTAGCAATGATGTGTTGCAATCGTCCACCAAAAGCGATAGCTGCAGATATAGGGTATTCAGTGGATACAATTTACGCGGCATGTAAAAATGCAAGAGCGATACCCAATAAAGCCCGTCAAAAATTATCACAGCTAAATAGTATAGCAGCCTCAGCGGTGGCATTAGAAGCTACTGGCTTCGCAAAGTTATTTGGATACCAAAAAGTTGATCGTCATGTACAAAGTATGATAATTCGTCTAAAAAAGCAGGATAAGGAAATTTTTATATTATTAGAAGATTTGCCAGTTATCTTGCTGGATAAAGATGATCGTAAAGATCTATCAGAAAATGAACTAAATGATTTAGAGATTACAGCGCATAGGCTAGTTGATCGTGCAAATTCGACAATCAATCTAATCATGGAGCTAGAAAGTAAGTATGGTTTAGGTGTTACGCAGTACATGCAGGGCAAAGAAAAATCGCCTGTGTTAGCGCACAGACGATTAAGTAGTTAAATCTTTAAATTCACCAAGATTATAACACGCCATATAATCGACGGTCAATAGGAGGGCGTTAGTAATGAGTAAATTAACATTTGACTGTTTTAAAAGATTGCATAAATTACATCCGATAACGGATAAAGCATATATCAACGGTTACGAATACGCTAAAAAACATGATCTTTTTAAATTAATGAGTGTAAATGAATTAATAGAAGCTCTGCGGGTCTATGTGGACATTGGTATAGAAAATAAAGATATTTGTGCATTTGGTTTTGCCCAAGCAATACGAGAAATGATCGGGGAGCACCTGGGGGTAGCAGCCTGAGTCAGAGGGCTATTTAATGATGAAGAAACGAGGCAAATAAGGAGGCGGGTTAAGTGGCATGTAAAACACATAAGCCATACCGATGCGGTGAGTGTCGTTATATTAATCATGATGCCTACCGTGGTGCGGGAAAGAAAGTATGTTATGAGATACAGCGTAATGCTCACAATCAGAAAGTTGCAGTTCAAGTGACGGAAAGTCAAAAAGGGTGTAATAATTTTATTGTTTCAAAAAAACTGGAAAGAGTAGGGTGACGGCCTACTTGGGAAAATGTCAGAGAAGAGATTATAAATTGGAGGAGGACAAACTAAAAACCCTTACAGGCTACTGCAAATAGCTTGTAAGGGTTTATTAGAAAAACGTACATAGAACCGCTTAAGTTAATTATATTCTATGTACGCTAAAAGGTCAATAAATATACGGCTTTTAGGGCTGTAATTGACTTGATAAAGTAGGGTAACTTTAGAACAAATCAATATATTTTCTATTAGCAGTATAACCAATTAGAAATAATTTATACCAAATAGAAAATAGTTTTTTTGATGGGAGAAGTTGTATGGCGTACAAGAAAAAAACTATAACAGCTGGAAAGATCAAAGAAGTCACTCTGTACCATGAAAGTAAATATCAATCACCAAAAAGACCTAAAATTAAAAAATCGAACAAAGAACAAGATGATAAAAAAAACAAAAGAAGAGCTTGTAAAAAACTTTACTTATTGATGAATGCTAATTTTAAATCAGGTGACTTATACCTAACCCTTACTTATGAGAAAGCAACCTCAGTGGAAGAAGCAAAAAAAGAGTTTAAAAAAATCATTCGTAAATTACATTGCAGATACAAAAAGTCAGGAGCTGTGTTTAAATACATAGCTATTACTGAAGGCAAGCGTATACATCACCATATTTTGATAAACAACGTGGATTTAACTATCGATGAAATGAAAGAAATGTGGAAATTAGGTTTTTTTAAAATGGAATTATTCAAGGGAGAACCGGAAGACTGTGAACGTCTTTCAAATTATTTTATAAAAAAAAGTATAAATACTGAGCGTAAAGCCTACAGTCGAGGATGGAGCGGTAGTGAAAGTTTAATTCATCCAATACCAGAAGTGAAAGTAGTACCAGCCAGTACATGGAGAGAAGAACCTAAACCAATTAAGGGATATTACATAGATATAGTAATTAAAGGTTTTACTCAGCATGATTATCCATATCAATTTTATCGAATGATTAAGATTCCAGGCGGTGACGAAGATCCAATGTGATTTATTGGCTGTCCTGTTAATTACATAGTATCAAATTATTCTGTCAGATTGTTAACCGATATTCTGACAAAGTGAGAGAGGTAGTGGCATGAACAAAGTAATCATAGTCGGAAGACTAACCCGAGATCCAGAAGTCAGGTATACCCAAACAGGCAAAGCAGTAGCATCTTTTAGTGTAGCGGTAGATTCAGGCTATGGGGAAAACAAGAAAGCTGATTTTATCCCTGTAGTGGTATGGGACAAACTAGCCGAAGTTTGCGGCAATAACCTTACCAAAGGCCGACGTGTTCTGGTAGAGGGCAGACTACAAATTCGTGATTATGAAAAAGACGGTCAAAAGCGTAGGGCTGCCGATGTAGTAGCTCAGAACATTGAATTTTTAGATACAAAAAATCAATCCACTAACACTACAGCATCTAGTAGTACTCCAGCAAGTGGAAATAAAAGTCCAATGGATGGTTTTGGATTCGAAATAGACCCAAACGACGAGATCCCTTTCTAGAAGAGCCTCCAAGAAAGCGGAATAGAAAAAAGGCTGAAAAGTTAGTCGGGGGGCATGGTAAAAAACCATAAGGGCGGGATAAAAGTGGAGCTGTTACTAGCAATCTATATCGTTGGTACAGTGGTTAGTAATTATAAAGCTTATATAGAACGTGTGGGGCAAAAAAATAGCCCTCTAAAAGAGAGCAAATAAAAAGAATGAAAGGATATGTTGTTGAGCGACTAGGAGATCGCTAGGAATAGTATTCCCTATAAGTAAGGGTTACATACATTAGAGCGTGAGGGAGGGGTGAGTATGAAGCAAGCTTCATTATTCCGTGAAATCATAGTGGACAACTTCGCGGGGGGCGGCGGTGCTAGTACGGGTATTGGATTAGCAATAGGCCGCTCAGTAGATATAGCAATCAATCATGATCCTGCTGCTATAGCAATGCATAAAGTCAATCATCCAGATACCGAGCATTACTGCGAATCTGTATGGGATATTGATCCAAGGACGGTTACAGGCGGTAGACAAGTAGCGTTATGCTGGTTTAGTCCAGATTGCAAACACTTTAGTAAAGCCAAGGGCGGGAAACCAGTCGAAAAGAAAATTAGAGGGTTGGCATGGGTGGCTGTTCGATGGGCGGCAGTAATAAAGCCAAGGGTAATTATTCTTGAAAATGTTGAAGAGTTTAAGACGTGGGGACCATTGCTTGAAAATGGAATGCCAGATACTAGTCGAAAAGGGCGTACATTTCAGGCTTTCGTAAATGCTTTAAAACGGCAAGGATACCAGGTAGAATGGCGAGAGTTAAAAGCATGTGACTATGGGGCACCTACCATTCGAAAAAGATTATTCTTGATTGCTAGGCGTGACGGTAAACAAATTATTTGGCCTAAAGTAACGCATGGCGATCCTAATAGTCTAGAAGTAAAAAACGGTAAGTTGAAGCCGTGGAGAACTGCTGCTGAAATTATTGATTGGTCGTTACCTTGCCCTTCTATATTTGAACGTAAAAAAGAATTAGCAGAAAACACCATGCGGAGGATTGCAAGAGGAATACAGCGATTTGTTATTGATAGCTCAGATCCGTTTATAGTCAGGGTAAATCATAGTGGTTCAAATCATCATTATTGCGATTCAATCAATGATCCACTTAAAACAATAACCGCTAAAAACGGGTGGGGGATAGTGACACCATACATTGCACGAATTGGGCAGACGGGATTTGGCGGGGATCGGCTACAGTATGAAGTTAATGATCCGCTTACTACCGTAACAACTAAAGCAGAGCATTTATTAGTAGCTCCGACATTAATTCAATACCATGGAGAGCAATCAGGTAGTGAGGTAAGGGGCCAAGCACTACAAAAGCCTTTAATGGTGGTTGATGCTTCTCCAAGATATGCCCTTGTAGCTAGTTTTCTAGCCAAACATTATGGAGGCGGTTATTCAGGTCCAGGAGCAAATTTAAAGAAGCCGGCTCCTACAGTTACAACAGTCGATCATAATGCACTTATTACCAGCCATTTGATAAAAATGAAAGGCACTAATATTGGTCACCAAGTAACTGAGCCAATTCAAACAATTACAGCCGGAGGATTGCATTTTGGAGAAGTTAGGGCATTCTTACTAAAATACTACGGGACTGGTGAAGGTCAATCACTAAGTGAGCCTATGCATACTGTTACTACAAAGGATAGATTTGGACTAGTTACTATTCATGGTCAAGATTATCAGATAGTAGATATCGGTATGAGAATGTTAGAACCACATGAATTATTCGCAGCACAAGGCTTTCCGAAAGATTATATTATTGACCGAGATTATGACGGAAAAAAGTATTCTAAATCAGCGCAAGTCGCCAGATGTGGCAATGCGGTGCCTCCACCATTTGCGGAAACTCTTGTAAGAGCTAACCTTCCTGAGATTTGTGACGGATACGGCGAAGTTGCTACAGAACAGGCGGTGTAATATGCGGCAGATTAGTGCAAAAACCACATGGAAATGGATACGGCGTAAATACCGTATCCTAGCCTATATCATATATGAGGATGGTAGGAGAGCCGTAGTAATGGGGAAGTGAGGGAGGTTGAATAATTTGGGTAGGCAGCGCAGTATTGCTTGTTTTAGATGTGATAAATGCAGCGAATTATACCGAATGGGAACAAAACATGAATGCGTAACTAAATCAGTATGCCAAAGAAAATTGGTAAAAGACAGGGTGGGTTTACCACCGCGCAAAAAATAAGAAATATTAGGAGTTGATAAAGTTTGGAATTAGTAAAAGGTTATGAAGAAGAAATTTTTGAGGGCAATGCCATTAAAAAAGATGACGAATATGAGTTTCCCTGCCCAGTTTGCGGTAATGAAGTTATGGTAGATGATTTTGGACCTGCATACCGTTGTGACACATGCAAAAAGCCAATTAGGTTCAGAGAGGAAAACATTAAAGCAAAATATTATTTATGCGATTGCTGCAAAGATACTGATAACCCAGATGATGAAGCCATTTATAATTGTAAAAAATGCGGAAAGCAAATATGTAATGCTTGTGTCATTAATCTAAAAGTAGGCGAAGAAATACCTTGTGATGATCAGCATAATATTAATGCTAGACACTGCCCCTTCTGCTGCGTTAAAGGATACATTACCTATACAGAGGTAACCAAAGAGATTTTAGATACTATCAGGGTAGGTGATTTAGTTAAGGTCAACGATTGGGAAAAGCCCATGCGGATAAAAGGTGTATCGAAAAATTACGCTGTAATGGTGGAGAATAATTTTGGCAAGATATATTACTCTGTTATAGAGAAAAAACCGTGGGATGGTGTCCGTCGCAATAAAATGGCGGGCGGTTATTTTCACTGCGGGAGAGATAACTGGATATTTGGGGCGCGGGATTTTGACTATAACTTTGAAGATGCGAAAGGAGTAGCACGTTATCTACAGACGTTTGAACGGGGAGAAAGCGAAGTATCAGTACGTAATGCAATTCCAATCTTGGAGCTACACATTAAACATGCGGCATTAAAAGGGGAATTAAAATGCAAGACGCTAGGATAAAAGAAATACAGGATAGAGTTGACAAGGCGACTGCAGGGCCGTGGATATACTTGTTTGGTGATAATTATGTATATACAAAACTTGAAGATGGTTGTCGAGGAATGGCTATTTCAAGAGTTGATTATGGCAATCAACAAGATAATGCTAAATTTATCGCCCATGCCCGTCAAGATTTACCATTCTTACTGGCAGCACTCCAAGAGGCACAGGCTGAAAATAAAAAACTATGCTATACGTTAGATATCGCAGGTGAAGAAAATTGCACGTTAAGCAATGTTATTTCATCTAAAGAAGATAAAATTGCAGAATTAGAAGAAGAATTACAGATGGCAGAGACAAGGGAGCGTGTTTTGCGGGAGGCGTTATTAGAAATAGTTAATCAACCTATTATTGATAAAGTTGACGAGAGGCAAGACAATTTTAAAACAATAAATAAAATGGGATGCATTGCACATATGGCACTCATCCAGGAAGGACAAGCATAATGGCATGTAAATGTGCAACATATGATCCAGATAGTGGGCGTTGGGATTGTTCTGTATCAGGCGGTGGATGTATGTATCTACTCCCTAGCTCTAAACAGTGTGCTGCTGATTATGGCGAGGGACCAGATGCAGCAGACAATGAGTCAGAATCATTAGAGGGACAATCATGAAGTTAAGTGGTTGCGGTAATTGTAAACGTAAGTCAACATGCTTAATCCCCGATGAAAATAAGATATGGCTCCAGACTGAACCAGCCAAAGAAACTAGGCTAGTAACGGCAGTAGAAATATTTAAGGCATTTGGTCTAGAGGGTTACATATACAAACAAAAGTTAGTAATGGCAATAGAAGTACTTAAGGCATTTGATCGGGCGGGTATCAAATATAAAATAAACAGAGACGGCAAATTTGATTTTCTAACTATAGCAGACCTAGAACGTGCCAGTGAGATAAGCCAAGAAATACAAAAGAGATACTTACTATAAAGGGGGGGAGGTTAAAACCCTCCCTAAACCCCAAGGAGGCAACATGATAAGCACCCCATATACAACCAGAACAGCAGCCGAAGAAGCCGCTAAAGAATATGCCCAAGAAAACAATATAAATAAATTTATCCTTACACTAGATCCCAAAACAGGAACATTTCATTTCTCAGACCAAGACAAAGCACCTACTCAAACAATCGCATTCAAAAAGCTGAGATTAATTAAAGGCAAATGGAGAGATCGAACAGCTAATTTCATATAAGGAGGCATCTAGAATGAGTGATACCTACCTAGTAAATGTAAACAAAGTAGCAAAGAATGTCCTATCAATTGGTCAATTCGGATTATTTCAAATCCATGAACTAAATTTAATAGCGACACACTGGTTTATACTTAGCGTTACCGAAGATCAATTCTGGAAAATCCAATGCAAACTAGAAGCCAAGCAAAAAAACGTTTGGCAATATAAAGGCAAAGACGGTATGCAAATATGCAAAGGTGCAACTGAGGATGAAATATACGCACTATATCACAGCATTGTATGCGAACAATCAAAACCGATCAACAGAACACACTTAACCTTTGGCAATATTGAATTATTTACCGACAACTTAAACTATATCGGCGTTCCTGTAAAATATCTTGAAATGATCGACTATCCTCCGACCGTAAAAAGAACACCAGGAAGAGAAAGTGTCATAGTCGACGAAGTACACGTTTTTACTGTAGTAAGCAAGGAACATACTGAGTCAAAATTTCTAAAACAATTAAGCGTATAGGGAGGCACCACATGAAAAAAACATCTGTCGTAAACAACAAAGGCGGTGTAGGTAAAACAACAACGACCGTAAATTTAAGCCATATTTTAAGTCAACATTTTAATAAAAAAGTGCTTTTAATAGATCTTGATCCACAAGGTAACGCGACCAAATTCCTTGAAATGCAGCATCATAACATCACTATTGCCAATATATTAACAGAACGAATTGATATTAGAAGTGCCATTTATCATACAGCATATAAAAATCTTGATATCATTACCGCTAATGAAACATTAAAAGATGCACTTGAATTTATTAGCCAAGATGACAATATAATCGAAAAAAATATGATTCTAAAAAATGCATTAAGCCAGGTGCAACATGAATATGATTTTTGCTTTATTGATAATGCACCAGCCTTAACCATTGGCACTGAGAATGCGTTAGTTGCAAGTGATGAAGTTATTGTCCCGCTAAATATGGACATTTACAGCTTCTGGGGACTGAATCAGATTACCGACTTAATACAAACAGCGCGTGAAACCAATCCAGATTTATTATTTAGAGGTTGTTTAGTTACCAAATATGTAAATGGTGAAACTAGCGCAGAATACCGCGAAGGACTAAAGAATCAAGAAAATTATCCAGTGCTCGAAACATATATCCGCGATACTGAAAAAATGAGAGAAAGTACCTTTTGCAAAGAACCTATCACAGAGTATTCAAGAAGATCCGCTGCAGGCGTGGACTATATGAAACTAGCCAAAGAATTAATGTATTCAAATTGAATACAAAAGGGGTGTTAAAATGAAACCAGAAAAAAAGCCTAGCATAGCGGATTTGCTTACTATCACCAAACCAATAAACCAAGATATAAAGTCTAACCAGCCAAATAATTCATTTGACATAGTAAAATTAAGTGTTTACGATTTAGAACCTCACCCAAAGAATAAATACAGTATGGAAGATATCTTAGATTTAAAAGATAGTATTGAGCTATTGGGCGGGATAGAACAAAATCTAATCGTAAAAAAGAACGAAAATACAAATCAATACACTGTTATTGCAGGACATCGGCGGCGGTTAGCATCATTGGCACTAGTGGAAGAAGGAAAGAAAGAATTTGAATTACTGCCTTGCAGAATTAAATCTAACTTAGATAGCATTATAGAACGAATATTACTAATACATACCAATTCCACAACACGCATTCTATCAGATTGGGAGAAAACAGAACAGCTAAAGGACTTGAAAGAATTATTCACAGAATATAAGAAAGAACACAACTTACCAGGACGCATTCAAGAATTACTTGCTGAAACCCTAAACATTTCTAAAAGCCAAGTTGCTAGGTACGATAGGATAGATAGAAATTTAACCGAAGAATACAAGGAAGAATTTAAGAAAGGTGATATTAATTTTTCGACTGCTGCGGAGCTGGCAACTCTTTCAGTAGCAGATCAAAAAGCGGTCTATGAAAACCATCAAGAAAAAGGCATAACAAAGTTAAAAGATGTACAAAAAGTTAAGCGTAAACCAGACGAATGTATTATTCCAGGCACTCAACACTTAACAGTTAACGCAGCCAATAAAATTAAAAAGAATTTAGAACAAAGATTAAGTTTAGCCGAGCATGACCGTAGAGGTGAGATATTAGAAAAGACTGAAACCACGGAGTATATAAGGCTTTTAAATCTACTCATAAAAACAGTAAAAGAGGAAGTATTTACAGTCATGGGTGGTAATGTATTTATGGATAAATAATTTATAAAGGGAGGCTTAGACCTCCCTAATGGTGTGTAATAAACACATCCTCTGGAATGTAATAATTAATTAAATATGTGGGGGTAATAACATGAATTGTATTAGGGAGGCAGAGAACTATTTACGATATTATAGGGAATTGCATAAAAGCATAGAACATGCTGACTATATGATTAGTAAACTATCATGGAAAACCGCACCAAAGGAAATGTCCGCAGTATCAATAGATATCACTGGAATAAGGGCGGGTAAACCATGTAATACACTTAATCAAATGTATCAGTTACAAATATGGCAGGAGATGAAGGATAGGACGCTTGCGGAAATTGAGAAGGTAGAATCTATATTAAACTTTATCAGCCAAGAGCAAGGGTGTGAGAGGTATAGAGACATACTGTATATGTGGTATGTAGAGAAGAAAAGCATGATGTTTATTGCAGAGAATGTTCAATATACAGAAAGACATTTATGGAGACTTAAAAAAGAGATTATCCAAAAGTTTGCAGTGGCATTATTTGGCGTTACAGCTCTGCAGGCTGTTTGATGTCAGTATTATGTCATAGTTTTTTGACTTAGACCGTGTTAAATTGATAGTAAGTAAAAAAAGATCAAAAAGCCGTCCTGGTGTGGGGCGGCTTTTATTATGCAACAATGAGGTGATGACATGATATGCCTTACAGATTGCGCCTGTAATATCCGTAATGACTGCATGAGAGATACAGCACATTTAAATTCTGCTAAGTGTAGAGATAGGACGGTACCCAAACATGCTAGAAAAAAAGAAAAGAATAGTAGATCCAAAGGGAATGAAAAAAGTAAAAGCCATTGACTACTGCGAAAAATGCGGCATGGAGTCAAATGGCTTTTATTGTTTAGAAGTAGCTCACGTAAAAAGTAAAGGCTGTAGTGGACCAGACATTAAGGAAAATTGTTTAAAACTATGTGGACCTGCCTCTATGGGTATGGGGTGTCATGGTGCAGATCATAGGGGAGAGATTACTGACGATGAATTATTTACAATCATAGCAAGGCGTGAAAATAAGACATTAGAAGTTATTAAAGAAATAGTTCATAAGGCATGGAGATTTAGAGAATATCAGGTGGGTGCAGAAACATGACATATGATCCTAATACAATACCTGAATACATATCAGAGGACTTAGAAGTACCTCAACTAAATCAATTATGTTGTAAGTTGTCTAATGAAGTGGCAAGGCTATCTAAAATTGTTGGTGGTTATGAAGTTGGCTTCAAGTTAGCGGAGAGAAGTTATAAGAAAGCATTAGCTAAAGGAATGGTAATGCATAAGGATTTTAGAGCAGCAACTATTGTTAAAGCTATGGCTGAGAATGAACCATATGTGAAAGATCAAGCAGCTTTACTAGAACAAGCAGAAGTATTATTGATTATGGGTAAAGCGGAACTAGAGGGGCGGGATAAACAATACCAAGCGATAAAGAAATTAATTGATCTTAAGGTACAAGAGTTAAGAACGTTTAAAGGTTAATTGAATTTTTATAATTGAGAAATATGTAAGTACCGCCTCATAAAGAATGTAAACAAATGTAGCTTAAATGCAGCAATAAGAACAATAAATGAGGTGATTAAAATATTAGATTTAAATGTAGTACATCAAGGTGATTGCTTAGAACTAATGCAACAAATAAATGATAAGTCGGTAGATATGATACTCTGTGACCTGCCATATGGTACAACTGCTTGTAAGTGGGATGTTGTAATACCATTTGAGCCTTTATGGGAGCAATACAACAGAATCATAAAAGATAATGGAGCAATCTTGTTATTCAGCCAGCAACCGTTTACAACAGACCTAATCAATAGTAATCGAAAATACTTTAGGTACGAAATTATCTGGGAGAAAAGCAAGGCAGTAGGTTTTCTGAATGCTAATAAAATGCCATTAAGGTGTCATGAAGTTGTATTAGTGTTTTATCGGAAGTTACCAACATATAATCCACAATTCACACAGGGTAAACCTTACACTAATAAAAGATCAACAGGCAAACCAACTACTAGTATTTACGGACAGTATAAACCAATAAGAACTACTAATAATGACACACGATATCCAAGGGATGTAATTAGGATTAATGGTGGCGATGGCGGAAGTTATCATCCAACTCAAAAATCGGTATTACTATTGGAATATCTAATTAAAACCTACACGAATAAATTTGATAAGGTATTAGATAATTGCTCTGGAAGTGGTAGCACAGGGATTGCTTGTATTAATACGAAGCGTAATTTTATTTGTATCGAGCAGGATGAAAGTTATGTTGGGATGTCTCGTCAAAGGATAGAGGATGCTAAAAGAAAATATACGGGCGGGTATCTTAATAAAGACGGTGGAAGTAGGTGATTAACTGATGGATATTAACTTTTACATATTGCATCCTGGTAATTTTATGATTG
Organism: uncultured Pelosinus sp.; assembly: GCA_963526645.1. GTDB lineage: Bacteria > Bacillota > Negativicutes > DSM-13327 > DSM-13327 > Pelosinus. Next base: position 45,978 of record CAUROG010000013.1, read on the forward strand.
GATTTAGCTTTACACCTCATGAACAATTAGAAGTTTTTGTTGGATTATTTGCAATTAGTATTAGCTTTTAGTATTAATGACTAAAGATTTTACTGAAACCTTTTATCATTCTAGTGCATGGAGATCAAAGCGGAGAGAAATATTAAAGCGCGATAACAAGGAATGTCAAAGGTGTAAGAGTAAGGGCAGATATAGTAAGGCAGACTGTGTACATCATATTAAGCATTTAAAGGATAGGCCAGACTTGGCATTAGTTGATAGCAATTTAACATCTGTTTGTGATACTTGTCATAATGTTTTGCATCCTGAGAAATTGCATAAAAATAATATAATAAGACGAGTTATTAGTGACGAAAGATGGTAGTATACCCCCGGGTCAGAAAAATGATTTTACCTTGATTTCCTAGTAACCGGGGATGGACAAGACAAAAGAGATTTTTTTTACTTTCTCACGTGAGGGGGGGGAGGGGGATATGTGGCATGGCGAAAAGAGTAGATATTAAAAAAGATTTAATTGATCAATTGGAAAGAAACGGTATATTAGGAAGACACTATATGGATTTGATTGACGATTATATGTCGCTATGGGATATAAAAAACAAGCTTATAAGGGACATTAAAAAGCGGGGAGTGATGGTTGAATGGAAAAATGGTACTAGTCAGGGTGGTCATAAGAAAAATGAATCCATCGGCGAATTAAATAAAACAAATGCCCAAATGCTGCGAATCCTAAGCGACTTAGGATTAAAGGCAACAAAAATAGAAACGCCTGGTGGCGATAATGAGGAAATGTAATTATCATCCGTTTATAGACTCGTATATGGACGCAATCACTACCAGAAAAATAATTGCATCAAAAGACATCCTCCTTGCCATGATTTATGTAAGAGAAAAGCTCAATAATCCTGATGTAATAATCAAGGCTGATATGATTGAGAAAGCTGTTGAACTTACTGAGCGATATTTTGAAACAAAGCTAGTTGATTGGGAACTTTTTATAATGGCCTTAATTCACTGTTATTACAAGTCTGTGGACATGGTAGTATTCAGTGAATTTTTAATTGTCATGGGTAGGGGGAATGGTAAGAATGGTTTTATATCCCTCTTGGCGTGGTATTTAACAACACATTATCACGGTGTAAAGGAATATCATATTGATATTGTTGCCAACAGCGAAAAGCAGGCCAAGACTTCATTTGAAGATGTTTATAATGTACTGGAAAGAACGTGGGCTAAATCTAAGAAGTTTTTTTATAAAACCAAAGAAGTCATTATAAACCTAAAAACAAAATCGTACATTCGCTTTAATACATCCAATGCCGAAACAAAAGATGGTGGTCGTCCTGGGTGTTTAATTTTTGATGAAATACACGGCTATGAAACAGATGATACTATCAGGGTTTTCACATCTGGTTTTGGTAAGAAAAAGCATTCACGTACTTTTTATATAACTACTAACGGTTACATAAGGGGTGGGGTTTTAGATGATCAATTAAAAATAGCTGAAGATGTTTTAAAGGGAAAAATTAAGAATCTTAGATTACTTCCGTTAATTTACCGAATTGATAAAAAGGAAGAAGCAGAAAATCCTGATATGTGGCATAAGGCCAATCCATCGTTGGCGTATTTCCCTATATTAAAAAGCGAGATGGAACAAGACTTTATAAAGATGCAGTACCAGCCTACTGTAGCTATTGAGTTTATGACCAAGCGTATGAACCATCCTGCGCAAGATAACTTCTTAGTTGTTACCCCTTGGGAGAAAATATTGGCAACCAATAAACCTATACCATATGACGAACTAGAAGGGCTTCAGTGTATTGGTTGGATTGACTATGCTAGAATAACCGACTTTGCTAGTGTTGGGTTAATGTTTAAACACAAGGGCAAGAGAATCTGCATTGAGCATAGCTTTGTTTGTAGACGATCGCTGCAAATTGAAAGCAGACCTATTAAATTTCCAATTCAAGAGGCTGTTGATAAAGGGTTAATAACGATTGTTGAAAATGGCCCAGACGGTCAAATTAAACCAATTACTCCGCAAATGCTAGCTGATTGGTTTTTAGAACAAGCTAAAAATTATCATATTAAAAATATTGCCTGTGACTCATACCGAAAAAGTATTTTAGAAGAAAAATTTACGGAAGTAGGGTTGCCATTAACGGAAGTTAGGAGCGGACCGATTACACATGCTAAACTAGCCCCGTTAATTGAATTGATGTTTACAGAAGAAAATCTAATTTTAGGCGACAATATGACCATGCGTTGGTACATAAACAATACCTATCAAGAAATAGATAAAAAAGGCAATACCACATACTTAAAGATCGAGCCAAAGACCAGGAAAACAGATGGTTTCTTTGGCTTAATTCATGCCCTGTCGATTGATTCTGAGCTTGTTGAGGTGCAGGGAAGTATTGTTGACTATGATGTTTATATTTACTAGAAAGCGAGGTGATTAAGTGAGTATTATGAGTTGGTTTTCAGGGTTGTTTTCCTCAGATGGAACATTGCAATTAGACGTAATTTGTGGCGAATTGGCAAGCGAAGTTTACTATAAAGAACTAGCAGTACAGTCTTGCGTTAATTTGATTGCGAATACCGTATCGCGTGGAGAGTTCTTGACCTATGAGAAAGGTAAAGAGGTCAGAAAGGAAAATTATTACCTTTTCAACGTGGAGCCAAATCAAAATAAATCAGCTAGTAAGTTTTGGCGTGATGTAATTCATAAACTTGTTTATGGAAATGAGTGCTTAGTTATTCAGCAGGATGAAAAGTTTTATGTTGCAGATAGTTTCAGTGTTGATAAGTATGCATTTAAAGAAAATGAGTACAAGGGCGTTGTAGTAGCGGAATATGGACTAAAGAAGATCTTCCAAGAACATGAGGTCTTTCATTTTGAACTACATAACGAAAGTATAAAGAGAGTTGTTGAAGGTTTATATTTATCATATTCAAAACTGATTGCAGCAAGCCAAGGGCATTACAAGAAAAACAATGCTAGGCGTGGAACTCTTAGTATTCCGGCTAACTATCCACAGACAGAAGAAGCGCAAAAAAAGTTGCATGATCTTTTGTCTGTAAAGTTTAAGCGGTTTTTTGAAGCAGAAGGGGGGGCTGTCCTCCCAATGACTGGCGGTATGGAATATGAAGAACTATCAAGCAATATCGGCGTAAAAGGCGGGGCCGAAGGGCGAGATATTAGGGCGTTTATAGATGATATTTTTGACTTTGTAGCTATTGGGTTCCAAATACCTCCGCAATTATTGCGCGGTACTGTGGCTGATACTGACAAGGCAACGAATAACTTTCTAACGTTGTGTGTTAATCCTTTATCCGAAATCATTAACGATGAAGTAAATCGCAAGTGGTACGGAAAGGAGCTGTATCTAGAGAGGACATACATAAAACACGACACGTCTAGAATACGAGCAGTAGATATAAAAGACATTGCCAATGCTCTTGATATATTGGTGAGGATTGGAGCGTATACGATTGACGATTGTTTGCAAATATTAGGCAAAGAACCACTCAACGCCGAATGGAGCCAAGCCCGATTTATGACTAAGAATTATACGCCAATAACAGAGGCAATGAAGGGAGGTGACAATGATGGAAAATCAAAAAATCAAAACTAGGCTGGAAGTCAAAAATGAGATTGGAAATGACACTGTTGAACTTTTTCTTTACGGCGTTATTCGGCAGGCTTATTGGTGGGATGAAGAAGATTCTTGTATTTCAGCAAATGGAGTTAAGAAACAGCTTGATATGGTGAAAGGTAAGAATATCAATGTGCATATCAATTCTAATGGTGGCGACGTATTTGAATCTATTGCAATCTGCAATTTACTGAAACAGCATGACGGTGTAATAAATGTCTATATTGATGCTATGGCAGGTAGTGGCGCGAGTGTAATTGCAACTGCTGGAGTAAAAGTATTCATGTTTCCAAATAGTATGCAAATGATTCATAATGCTTGGACTATAACAAGCGGAAACGCTAAAGAACTCCGTAAAACCGCTGATGATTTAGATAAAATTAGTGCTTCTGCCAGCGAGAGTTATAAAAGTAAATTTGTTGGAACAGATGAAGAACTAAAAGAATTATTAGATGATGAAAGTTATTTGACTGCTGCCGAATGTTTGGCCTTTGGCTTATGTACTGAAATAATTGAAGATAAGCCAAAAGAAGAGCCGCCGCAAAACAGTGTTAAAACTTCACTTTTCGCAAAATACAATAAAACGCCACTTGGGGACGGAGAAAAAAAGCCGTCTCTTTTTAATGCGTTCAAAAAATAAAAAATGGGGGAAATAAAATATGAAAAAAAAGTTTAAATTTGATCAACAGTTGTTTGCAATGGTAAACGCCGACCTAGATAAAACGGAAATCGAATTGCAAACAGAAATGAAAGTTGCTATCGAAAACGGCGATAGCGAAGCTTTTGTAAAAGCACAAGTTGCAATGTCAAAGGGCATTGAGGCAAGAATTTTAAAAGATGCTAAACAAGCTGTAAATGATGATTTTAATGATCAGTCAGTTATGATTAAGCGCGGCCTAAATCCATTAACTGCAGCAGAAACAAAGTATTATAATGAAGTGATTGGTTCAGCAGGCTTCGCGGGAACTGAGGCGTTAATGCCAGCTACTATCTTTGATCGTGTTTTCGAAGAATTGCGATTGAATCATCCTTTATTGTCTGAGATTAATTTTCAAAATACAACCGCTACGTCAGAATTTATCAGCCGCAATAATGATGTTGTTGCTGCATGGTGGGGGCCTTTGGTGGCTGAGATCAGCAAAAAGTTAGAAATGGCGTTCAAGAAAGAAAAAACGGATTTATTTAAATTATCCGCGTATGTGCCTGTTTGCAAGTCTATGTTAGATTTAGGCCCGCAATGGTTAGATCGTTTTGTACGCGAAATCTTGCTTGAATCTCTTGCAATTGCCTTAGAATTAGCAATCGTTGCTGGCACTGGGAAAGAACAGCCAATTGGTATGATTAAGAATTTAGATGGTTCTGTAGTTGCTGGTGTTTACCCTGACAAAGAAGGAGCTGCACTGAATGATCTTACGCCCGCTTCTCTAGGTAAATTAGTGATGGCACCATTAACCAAAGGTGGTAAAAGAGCAGTACCCGGCGTACTGTTAATTGTTAATCCACTTGATTACTGGTCAAAAATTTTCCCTAATACGACTGTAATGTCCGCTGCTGGAACCTATGTATATGGCGTGCTACCTATCCCCGCAAAAATAGTACAATCCGTTGCATTGCCGCAAGGCACCGCAATTGCTGGCATGGCAAAAGACTATTTTATGGGTATTGGTTCTACTCAAAAGATCGAGTTTTCCGATAGCTATAGATTTTTAGAAGATGAGCGGGTTTATCTTGCTAAACAGTACGCCAATGGCAAGCCTATGGATAATGAATCATTCCTTGTTTTTAATATCTCTGCAATGACCATCCCTACAGTCTAGGAGGTAAAACTAGATGAAATATACAGTAATTAAAGCTTTTAGGGATAAAGTAACAGGCACCATTCATCAAGCAGGGGAAGAATTAGAATTGACAAAAAAGCGGTTTGAAGAAATAAACTCAACCGCTTTTGGCTTATTTGTAGAAAAAGTAATAACTACTAAAGAAGAAGGTGGTTAAATGCTGGATGAAGTTAAAGATGCTCTTGGAATTACTGGAACGGATCAAGATGCTGCATTAAATAAAATAATCCTACGTGGTACGGCTAAAATTGAAGGATTGGCAGGATTGACTCTAGACTTTACAGTCGAAGGGTCTCCCAAATTCCTTCTTTTGAATTATTGCCGATATGATTATAATAATGCTCCTGAGTATTTCGAAGAAAATTTCAAGAGCGACATACTTAGAATGCAGATACAAAGTGCGGTGATTGATTATAATACTAACCAAAGCTGAGGCCATGAAAGCTGTAAATAAAAAGCGCAGAGAAAAGATTGAGCTATTTGAGTTTGTTAAAACACCAGATGGAGCAGGTGGTTATAAAGCCGTACTAACTAGCCGCGGCATTGCATGGGCAAAGTTTCCGAAACCATCTTTAAAAACAGAAGTAGTCGCAGGTGCATTTTCTAGCGTTCTTTTGCGGGACATTGACATTGGGTATAGGACTGATGTTAAAAAAGGCTGGCAAGTCCTGTATGGGACTAAAACGTATAATGTGGAACATACTTACGATTACGGCACAGAGACCACTATCCTTGTTTGTAAGGAAGTGGTTAAGTAATGGCAGGGCGTGGCTTTTACGTTAATTTTAAGATTCCAGAATTGGACAAGGCAATTAAAAACCTTTCAAAATATGATACAAGAACAACAGTTGAAATTGAAAATGTTATTCAAGGATCAACAAAAGCCATTAGAGGCGGAGTACTCAAAAGAATAAATGATAGAACTGGTTATCTGAGAAAACACACGGTTAGTAGTTTTAGTAAACAAAGTCTTACAGGGGTTATTAGAGAAAAGGCACCACATGCTCACCTTGTAGAGTTTGGGCATAAGGGGCCTAAGCCAGCAAAAGAACATCCTACAATGCGCCCTGCTTTTGAAGATGAAAGGCCAAAATTAATTAAAGGACTTACAGAGGCGGTGAAGCCATGATAAAAAAACGGATACCTTTAGTGGCATCGCAAAAAGCATTATTCAAGTCGTTAAGTACATATCAAACGACAACTGTATACAACAAAATACCGTCTGATGCAGAAGCTCCTTATATAAAAATTTGTGCTTTCACTTGCAAACCTGATGGTTCTAAAGACGTAGATATTTCTCGTGTAACGTCACAGATACAAATATTCAGCGAATACGAAGGTGAACTTGAGGTTAATGGAATAGCTGATGATGTAATACAGGTCATAGGTGCTGTAAAGCTGGACTTGTCAGCAGATAAATTTAATGTTATGGAGCAAAATTATGAGATGTTTGAATCATTTGAGACTGAGGAAGGATATACCGGAATTGTGACTTTTGTTGCAAAAATTCAAAATTTAGGAGCGTGAAATATGAAAAAGTTTAAATACAATCAGCAGTTATTTGCAGTAATAGACCTCCCCGACAATCCCGATGCGTCCAATAAGGCAACCGCTGGTAAAGATTATAAGCTGTCTATCAATACTGGAACTGTACAAACACCAGTTTGGACAAAAGTCGGAGGGCAAAGAAATAGTCCACTCAATCAAACCGCTGATACCATAGATGTTACGCATAAAGAAAGTGGCGGATATAAGTCCACGATTGCTGGGCTTAAAGGGTGGGACATCTCACTTGACGGTCTTGCTATGCTTGATGATCCAGGTGTTGATGCTATCGAATATGCTTACGATAAATCGAAACAGGTAAATATCAAGTTTGAACGACCTGACGGGAAGTATAAAACAGGTTGGGCAAGTGTAACGGAGTTTTCATTGGATGTAAGTCACGATGGTGAAGCTACGATTTCAGGATCGCTTGAGGGTGTTGGACCGCTTTCAGGATGGACTATACCAGAATAATTAGGAGCCGTGAGTGAGGGCTATAAACTCACTCTATTAAATTATAAAGGGGATATTCAATATGTTAAAAGAACTAGCATTTGATTTATTTGAAGAAGGGCAAACGATTTATTTTGATATGCGAAGATTGCGCGCTCTTGAAAAGCTATTTGGACGTAGCCTTGTATCCGAGAGTTTTTTGCCGAATGCGAGGCTAACTATTGATGAGACGATATCAGGATTAAAAATTGGATTACAACATCATTACCCAAATGCTACATCTGAATTTTATGATGAAAAAATAGAAGAGTATTTCGATAAAAGCGGAAAAGGAATAGGGACTATTGCCGATCTTGTATTAAAAGCAATGATAGCTAGTGGTGTCCATGGAAAAGAACTTGATAATGTTGTTAATAATAAAAAGGAACCAAAAGAAATAAAAAACGAATAAAGGATGGAACGGTTGTTTCATCCTTCGAAGAGTGGTTAGAGTGGGCAATACCTATTGCTAATGGGCCACTAGAATTAAAACCAAGGGAATTTGAAACCCTGCAGCCTCATGAATTTATGGAAATGTGGGATGGTTATTTATGGAGGCAAGAACAAGAAGAGAACAGAATTGCGTACTTTACGGCTTGCCAAATGAGTGTACACACAAAGAAGCCAATATCACCAAAAGACTTATTAAAACCTCTTAGGGGGACAGGGAAAAGAAAATCAAAAAGTGACGATTAATAGATAAATAAAAAACCGCCATTAGGCGGTTTATTGCTTGTTTTCGCTGGCATACTTAAAGGCTTCTTGCAGGCAATGTTCAAAATTGCTGCCTGGCTTTAAATTCTTCCATTCATAGCCATTTCTAACTTCTTTAATAGTTCCATCTTTTTTGTATTCAGTTATCTTTACGGACATTTCTTTCTCGAATGATGGATTTACATACTCAATCCAGATTTCATAATCTCCCGGCGATAATGTTGCTGTACTCTCAGTACCTATGTATTCACTTTTTAGCCATGTTTCAAGTCTGCCTTGAGGGCTTATTTTCGAATGGGAAGGGGAGTAATACCACGCGAGATCACGTTGGAAAGTACTATCCGCATTGGCAACTCGAACCCAATCAGTATTTTCTTCTGCTGAGATATAGTTGGCTGTTATACTCAACATAAAAAACATAATAAACAGTATTTTTTTCATATAATATCTCTCCTTTTTAATCTATTCTATATAGTTTGTCCTACTTTATCAATGAGTACCGTTAGTTTAAAAGAAAGGAGGTAAATAAAATTAGTACAATCGCAGAACTCTTAGTAAAAATAGGCGGCAATAATGCAGGACTCAAAAAAACTTTAGATGATAGCCAGAATGACATGAAAAAAGCTTTCTCTGTCAATCCTGTCAAGGAATTGACAGGGGCCTTAACTGGTGCTACAGGCGGTTTAAGCAGTTTCGTTGGTAAGGTTAGCGCATTATCTGCATTAGCCGCAGGCGGGTTTGGATTGGGAAAACTTATCAGTGGTGCGGTAGAAGGTGGCGAAAACATTTATCAGTTATCTACGAAAATGGGGATAACAGCCGCAGAAGCATCTAATTTGAATAAAATTTTAAAGTTAACAGGATCAGATACTGATAGTTTTGCAGCAGCAATGACAAAACTGGATAAATCATATAGTACGTCTGGTGAGGCTGGCGATAAGGTAAGAGGTGTATTGTCTACATTTGGGGTATCTCTCTCTGATAGCACAGGCAAGCTATTACCACTTAACCAGCAATTAGCCGAACTTTCTAAAGGATATAAAATCGCTGCGGAAAATGGACTTGAGCAAGAGTACATAATGTCAACATTGGGTGTAAAAGGGTTGTCTTTAGTTCAAACGCTCAAAGATTATAACGAAGCTTCTGAAATGGCTGCTAAATCGAAAGGGGTAGGCATCGATCCAAAGCAAATGCATGAACTTGATAAAGAAATGAAAATAGTATCTATGCAAGCGGGCGCATTAGGATCAGCATTTACAGGAGCATTAGCTCCGATAGCGCAAGAAACATTCCCGCCAATCATGGAAGGGCTATCAAGTACAGCAAAATTTCTAGCAGAACATAAAAGTGCAATTGGGTCAACTGTTACAACATTAGTCGGGCTAACTGCTGCCTATAAAACCGTAGGCGCAGCATCAGCAATTATAGCGGGAATTGGAAATGCATGGAGTTTAGCATCTGCACAGGCGATAGCGGCATCAACTACTACTGCCACGGCAACAAGTGTATTAACAATTGGTCAAGAGCGTTCAATATCAAGGATGGTTGCTAATAGCAATAAAGAGTACGCAAAGATGGAAGCGGCGGCTATCAAAGCTGCAACTGCTAGTGCAGGTAGTACAGAAGCAGCTAGTATTGTAATAGCAGAGAAAATAGCTCAAATAGCGGCAGAGGCACAAGTAGCCGCTCAAAAAATACGAGTTAACATGACAGCCGCATTCGCTGCCCAAGCAGAAGCGGCGACTGCATCTGCTGTAGTAGTTAGTGAGGCATTAGCCACGCAAGGAGCAGCGGCAACACTAACAGGAACTAGGACAGTGGCAGCAGCGGAAGCAGCTAATGTGGCAACAGCATCGTCTGTAGCCTTGCAGGGTGAGTTAGCTGCTGCCCATGCCATAACTGGTAATGCTGCCGTGGTGCAAGGAGAGAGAACAGTCGGAGCAATGGCGGTAGCCAAAGTAGGGGCTGGCAATTTTTTATCGTCTCTTTGGGCATTGGCTGGTGGATGGGTTGGAGTAGCGGTTGCTACAGGATATGCAATTAGTAAACTGGCAGAGTATCTTGATGCTAAAGGTAAGGTTGAAAGCTATAATCCAAAGGCCGAGGTATACGAAGAAGAAGACGGTACAATTACTAAAAAACGGAAAACTGAAAAGCCAGAGTATGATGTGATGGGGAATCGTATCAATGGTGAATATGAGCGTGTCGCATTATCTCCAGCAGAATTAGAGGAACATAACGCAAATAAAGCATGGCGAGAAAAACAAGCTAATCAAAAGCCATGGTTAGAGCAAACGACTGATCCTGACATATTGGCAAAAATGAAAGAGGCACTTGCTGGCAAAGATACCGAGGGGTTAAAAGCTGCAAAAGAAGCAGCTAAAGAAGCGGGGCAAGTTGCGAAAGAACAATCCGACTACGAAGTCAGTATTGCCAAAAATAAATCAAAATTACTGCTTGATGAAATAAAAAGCGAACAGGATGCTCTAGAACGAGAACGTAAAGGCGGGTTAAGTGGAATTCGTCAATATTGGGCTTCACTAGAAAAAGAAGATTCTGATGGGTTAGCTGTAATAAAGGAGTATTGGGATAAAAGAACCTCTCTTGAAACGAAAGGAATTAATGCTGAGCTTGATGCTTTGAATGATGAAAAAGCAGCATTATTAAAGGAAATGGCTGCTACGTCAGATCAATCTGACAGCATAAAACTAAAGAAACAACTATTAGAACTAACTACCAGCATAGTTTTAAAAGAACGTGAATTAGGGGAAGTTTTAAAGAAAAACACCGCGGCAGCAAACGAAAATTCAGTAGGGTTTATAACTAAGTATGCTGCATTGTTGCATGATATAAAGAACACGATGGAAGATATAAATACAAGCAATATTCTATCTGGATTAAAAGGTTCAAATAAAGGATATGCTGAGATTGAAAATGAAAAAAAAGGTCGCTTAAAAGCCGTTCAAGACGTTATTAATGGATGGCGTCGAGGAACAGCAGAAATAAAAGATGAATATGGTGTTACGATAACCGATAGTGTTGGCTTAGATAAATGGCGATCACAGCAAATAGATATGATAAATAAGCAAACTGCAGATAAACGGAGAGCATACTTGTTAGAAGGAAAGGCTTTTGAAGATGATCTTAATCAGGCGCGCAATGAAGGGAATTTAGCTACTTTTATTGAAACGTTAAATTCGGAAAAAGGAGCATTAGCAAAGAATTTGACAGATCGCCAACTAGTCATAGACACCTATAACGAAGCATGGAGAGCATCCCATAAATCAACAACCGAATACATGATAGAAGGCATTAATGGCATGGCTTCAGGGCTTACCACTTTTTTCGCCGATGCTATAAGCGGCACAAGTTCAATTGGTGATGCATGGAATGCTTTGGGTAGTACCGTTAACAATATGATATCCAACATGGTAGCCGAATGGATAACTGGCAGAATTAAAATGTGGGCCATTGAGAAGATATTTGGGAAAAGTGGGGATGATGCTACTAATAAAGGAATTACACAAGGTGCCACAACTGCCGCTGCATGGTGGCCTGCAGCCGTTGCAGTAAGTTTAGCAACTTTTGGTGCAAATGCTGGCCCTGCAATTGGTGGCATGACAGCAGCATCGTTGGTTGGCATGGGGTTAGGATCATATGCCACAGGCGGCCCAATCATCGGTCCAGGAACTGGCACCTCCGACAGCATCCTATCGTGGTTAAGTAATGGTGAGTACGTTATAAAAGCCTCTGCTGTTAAAGCACTAGGTATTGATGCATTAAATACTCTCAATACTGGCAGAATGCCAGGCTTCGCCACAGGAGGGCTTGTAACTGGCAGGTCATTATCTTCCGTAAGCTCTAGTAGATACGCGAATGCTTCATTAGCTGGCAATAAGTTAATTAGTTCCGAAAATAAGAGCACAAGCGATAAGAGCGCAGGAGATCAGTATCAATTCATCATTTCAGGCAATGATGGACCAAGTATCCGAAAAATGATCATGGAAGAGGGGGCAACAATTGTTAAATCACTCAAAAAGCAAGCCCAAGGATTTAACACGGCAGGGGTGAGGGCAACATGACACTACCAATATTCCCTAACATAAAAAGCATGGAATGGAACAACACAAAAACTCCATCCTTTGACGTAGTTGTCCAAAAGTCCGGCAGTAAGAAAAGAAAAACACTGAGCACTCATGCATACCCCGAGTGGGAACTTGAGTGCTCTTTTACTGCCCTTGATAAACGACAGATTGATAAAATTGCAGGTTTTTTTATGTCAGTTCATGGTCAGTTAAAATCGTTTCTATGGCTAGATACGGAGGACTATAAACAGGCTGGCGTAGTATTCGGTGTAGGTGATGGTATTACCCAAAGATTTCAGCTAGTGAGATCGTGGGGCGGTTTATTTTATGAACCTATTTATGACATTGTGCCGGGTAGCCTTATTGTCTATCAAGGCGAAAATCGTATCTCTGTCACGATGGAAGAGGATGGGGTAGTATACTTTACCACTCCCCCGCCTGCAGGGGTAAAACTAGCGGCAGATTATCACTACTATTGGAGAGTGGCGTTTGCTGATAATATAACATGGCCCATCATATGGTATAACTTGTACAAATTAAACTCTTTTAAACTGGTGGTGGCACGATGAAGGAATGCAGCGAAGAATTGAAAACATTTCTACATACTGCAAAAGCAATTTACAAGTGTGATCTATACGAAATCACCTTAAAAGGCGGCATCGTCCTAAGGTATGCTGACTATGATATGGATATTAAACTAGCTGATGGCAGAGTATTTTTAAGCAAAGGCCCTAATTTTAAAAGAGGGAAAACCAAACTAACAGCAAAGATCGAAGTCGATGCAATGAGCTTAGATGTAACAGCAGATCAAACAGATACAATTGGTCAAGCCACATGGATGGCAGCAGCACAAACGGGGGCATTCGATAACGCCGATCTAACTCTATATAAATGTTACATGTCATCTCCTGGTGTTGTTGTGGGCCCATTAGAGTGGTTTGGCGGTTATGTAGATGTAGAAGGTGGCGGAGGTTTAGAAATGCAATGGAAAATCAAATCATATATGCAAAAGCTTAACGTTGATTATCCTACTCGCAAATTCTATCCTACCTGTCCATTTAGCTTATACGATGCAAATTGCGGTTTAAATATCGCAACATATACCGTCTCAGGCGTAATTACACAGGTTAACAGTAAACAAGAGATATTAACAAATCTTACTTTCGGTGATGGTTATTACGACTTAGGCGGGATTAATTTTACAAGTGGTAATTTAATAGGTAGTAGCATGTCAGTCAAACAATCCTATGCGTTAAACAGTAGGATTGTTTTTATTGTATCTCTCGATAAATTGCCAGTTGTTGGCGATACCTTCACGATTTACCCGGGATGCTCGAAAACTCCCGCCGTATGCGCTGCCAAATTTGGCAATCTATTGGCACACAATCGGTCTACACCGTTTATCCCTCTAAAGGAGACAATTGTATGAGTATTATAATAGATGAGGCAAGGTCATGGTTAAACACTCCGTACCATTCAGGGGCAAAAATAAAAGGCGTAGGCGTTGATTGTGGGCAATTACTGATTGCGGTCTATGAGGATGCGGGGTTATTGACGGCAGGGGAATGCGATCCAGGGTACTATAGCAATGAATGGCATTTGCATCGCAGTGAAGAGAAATACCTTGGATGGGTGCAAAAATACTGTGATGTTGTAGACGGCGAACCTCAGTCTGGAGATATTGCATTGTTTAAGTTTGGCAGGTGCGTGTCTCATGGTGGCATCATGATTAGCGATAACAAGCTAATACATGCTTATGTCGGTATAGGCGTAATTATTTCAGGACTTCATGAGTCTTTACTTTGTTATAAAAACGGTGACTCTAGACTGCATGGCATATACCGAGTTAGGCAGGTGACGTAATGGGTGGCGTACTTGGAGGTGGCAAAAATACCACCATTGACAATGGGAGCGTAGCAAATTTCCAAATCAATCAAGCAACCTATGGCATTACAGTGCCAATTATACTAGGCACATCAAGACAATCAGCTAATGTAATTGATTGGTTTAATTTTACAAAAACATCTCATAAATCGACGCAAAAAACAGGTAAGGGCGGAGGATCGAAAACAACTACCATTACTTATACTTATAAAGCCGCTGTGCTACTTGCACTTTGTGAGGGGCAAATTGCTGGTATAGATAAAGTATGGGTTGATACCGATACAATTACCACGCTGGCAGATACAGGACTTACGCTATTTAATGGAGCTATTGGACAGCCAGTATGGGATTATACAATTACTAAAGAACCTACACACGCACTGCCATATTCTGGACTTGCTTATGTTGCGGGATATATTGATTTAAACGATAGTGGCGGTTTGAAAACCTATGGGTTTGAGATACAAGGTCAATTGCGAACTAGTCCAGAAGGTTTAGACATTAACCCTGCGGACGGTGTAGTTTATGTTCTGACTGATAGCAGTAATGGTTTAGGATTTAATGCCGATAATCTACATGCCGCATCATTGCTTGGTTTTAAATTATTCTGTAAGGCTTCTAATTTATTTATTACTGTGCCTTTAACAGATCAAGAAGAATCTTACGGAATAATCAACAAATTATGCGATATACCAAACACCATCGTGTTTTGGAGCCAAAGAAAAATTAAATTTGTCCCGCGATGTGAAGAAGCAATTACAGGCAATGGAGTAACCTACACGCCCAACACCACGCCTGAGTATGATCTAGGACCCGATGATTTCAAGGAAAATGACGAAGGTAAATTAGTTACATGGGAACGTACTGACAATGCTGAGACATATAATCACGTAACAGTGGAATTTACAAATCGGGCCAATGGTTATGAGACTGAAACTGCCGAATGGGAAATCCTAGCTGACATTAATGAGCGCGGGCGAAGGTCAATGCCTACGGTGAGCTATCCGTGGATACATGATAAGGCGACTGCCGAACGCGTGGCTCAACAAAAAGCAATGGATAGCTGTTACAGTCGTAATACATATATGTTCACAATTGGGGCCTCTTATGCCCTCTTAGAGCCTGGTGATATTGTCACGCTAACAGACGTTGCGATTAGCCTAAACAAACTACCTGTTATGATCGAGGAATATACCGAAAACGGAGACGAATATTACGATGCTGTAGCAAAATACAGGCCATTTGGTACCTATTCCCCTGCAAGGTATTCCACATATGATTCTGACAGGGCAGTGCTGGACAGGTACGCAACTCCCGGTAATGTCAAAACACCGCTATTTTTCGAAACGCCTTTTTTAGACGGTAGTCACAATATGGGGATCATGGCATGTGGAGTCAATAGCAATATATGGGGCGGCGCTTATGTATGGATTAGTTTTGATGATGAATCGTATCAGCAAATTGGAGATATCACAGGCCCTGATAGATATGGGAAAATAACCACCGCAATAACAACCGCGTCAACCTCAGTAATAATTAACTTGGCAGACCATAATACTCAAATATTAAGTGCATCAACTACGGCTGCAGATGCAAACGCTACGCTAATTGCAATCGGCACCGAATGGATGGCATACGAAACCGCTACGTTAGTCAGTGCAGGGGTATACGCATTATCAGGTTTGCGGCGTGGTTTATACGGTAGTACAATTTCATCACATGCAATAGACGATGACTTCCTCAGATATGATTCTGAGGCTTTTTTATATCCTTACACGACAGATGATATTGGCAGGACGGTTTACATTAAACTAACATCTTATAATGTATTTGGAGTCGCATTGCAGGACTTAAACGATGTAGATGCTTACGAGTATACGATTCGCGGTGCGGGATCAATGTCTAGGATTGAGAGGGCAACTAAGGAAATTACAGTTGCAGGATGGACTAACTTTACATTTACACAGGCATTTAATAAAGTACCGTCACTCAATTTATTTGCTCAGACAGTCGGAAGTACGGTATATCAACGCAATATAACCGCTACAGGATTCGAGGCGCTAATACAGGCATCAGGCGTTGACAGTATCGGAGAATTTATTTACGAAGCACAAGGATGGTGATTTGATTGGCAGGAATACATGATTTCTATGCAAGGCAAGGAGATAGTTTTAATTCAGGACCAATCCAATGGCGGCGAGGTGATATCCCTGTTGATTTAACGAATTTAACAGGTAAATGCCAGGTTAAAGCATCTACAACAAGTGGAGTATTGGCAGAAGCATTAATAACTAAAATTGATGCAGCTAACGGCTGGTACTCATTTGCTTTAACAGCTGCTCAAATGGCAAGCATCCCAGCCTTAGGACCAACACCAACAGATACCACAAAATATGTGTATGATAATTGTTGGACTGGTGCTGGTGGGTACGCAGAAACTAATTTAGCGGGTAGTTTCTATGTGGCAGCGGAGGTGAGCAAGTAATGGCAGATAACGTGATTGTAGTAAAAAACACTGATAACATAGTTGTTATAGATCAGGGATCTACGGCATCAGTAACACAGGCAACAAATGCGGCTAATGCGGCACAAGCCGCGATTGCTGTAGTGGAAAGCGTTAAAGACGATGTATTACAGTTGGAAGCTAATGTTAATGCAACTATTAATAGTGCTGTTCAGTCTGCTACTGAAACAGCTACAACTCAGGCAGAAATCGCCACAACTAAAGCGACTGATGCATTTACATCTAAACAAGCAGCCGCTATAAGTGAAAAAAATTCTAAAATATCAGAAACAAATGCAGCTAATAGCGCAAATTTAGCAAACCTTGCAGCACAGGCGCATGCTGACACAGCTAAAACAACCTTAGCATTATTAAATGCTGACCTTGCTTGGACAGCTGATAAAAGGGCTTTAGTTACAAATGATCCAATCTCAACCAATAACGGCATATACATAAAATTAGGTGCATCTGGGACTGGTTCATGGCAAAAATCAGCTTATATTCCTGAGATAATCAATGGCTCAGTCACACCGATAAAAACAACATTTATTACACGTGACACAGATTATAATCTATATGACCAAAATTACATGGCAGGCGTTGCTATGATCGCGAGCGGAGCGCAATTAAGCGCACGAACTACAGGGGGGATTGCTAGTGCCGTATATCGGATAGCTGTTATTAAAATAGATCCTAACACTCAATACAGCATAATTAAAGAACTTACAAATCGCTTTGTTGCTGTAACATCGTCTGAATTATACAGTTTTGATAATGTTTTTGCAATTACATCAGTAGGCGGGACTTGCGTTGTTGCAGATGCTCACGTATTAACAACCAATGCAGCACTGACAAACATAACCTTTACTAGTGATGCAAACGCTCAATACCTTTATATTGCATATACAGAAATTGGCGCAAGCTGCTTTATGCAAATAGCGAAAGGTTTACAAACAGATTTTTCAGTCGATGTTAACACGACGCCTTTGTGGCTAAATGGATTGAAAGTCTATCGTCAAAAAGATACATATAACAAACAAGAGGTTAATTCACTTGTAGCCAATTCAAGTTTATATAAACCAATGTATGCGGTTTATGATTCTACTACAAAAACAATGACAGTAATGCAACAGTGTAAATTTGATAAATCGTATTATATAGGTATTAATTTCATGCACAGTATAGCTGGTTTTAACAACTGTGATTGCTTTAGACTTGATGAAATGGCTATATATAAAAATACAAATGGTGTATTCGCGAAGCAATATGAAGGAGCGCTGTTAAACGGCGGTCAGGAATGGGAGTGCGCTTTAAGAGAAAAAACTGCTAGTGATTTTATGGGCGGACGTGCCCATGGGGCAGAGGTTTATACAGACGTTGCTTGTGTCGTTGACGGAACCTTCGTTGACTTATTAACAGTATCGTCTTTTACAAAAGCGTGTAACGACATTGAAATCGTAACAAATTCAAAACTAAATCGAGTTGGATCACCGACAGATTATGTTGCTGACCATCACAAACAGATCATATTTTCGCCGACCGACTTAATTGTCAGCCAAAAGGTCAAATGGTTGCAATCACTAACAATGTCGGCCTCGTTTCTCTGCATGTTTCCCGTTGCAAGGCGGTTTGGGGAAACAACATCAGCCACCTATGGAAATACTTTACCGTACATCACAAACAAAGGGTTTAGGGATACCGACTTTGCTATCCTAGACTTAGCCGTTAATCACTCAAACTTTGTATACACCAATGGCGTAAAGAGTGCCACTCTATACAATAGTGGTACTGGTTATCAGTTTAAGGCCAGAGTTGAGCTTTTAGACAGCTCAAATTTACCGAATAATGCAATGGCTATAAGCAATGCAGCACAGTACAATAAAATGTATTTTGACCATTGTGGTGCTGATTATGTTACAACAATCGGTGAGGTTTGGCGCAATACGGCGAAATACACCATCGAGTATAACGGTTATGTATAAAATCAGCTTGCAAAGTATCAGCTAAACTGACTAATTAATAAATGACGCATAGGCGTCTATTTTTTATATTAATTTGGGGGTGTGGTATTGGAAATGCTTAAACACTGGGAAAAACTCATTGAGGCATGGCAGATAAAAATAATATTAAGTATTTGGCTTACATGGTTATTTGGAGAATATAACGCAGGTTTAGGGGCGTTAGGTTGCTTAGTAATATTAGACTGGCTGACGAAGTGGGGCGTTCTCTCAAAAGAGGCAGGAGGCTTTTTAGTAGCTTGGCGAACAGATGCCATTAGTAGCCGAGGAATGAGAGATGGCCTTAAAAAAATAATCTGGTATATGATAGCTCTGATTGCCTCACATCAATTGGAGCTATTTTCTATAGGTGGCTATTCGATTGGGCGTACAGCTACAGAAACAATGAGCGCATATTTAGCCTTGATAGAAGCAAAAAGTATCTTAGAAAATCTAAGAGATATGGGAATGCAAGGGACGGAGCTTTTTATTGCCATGTTAGGTAGAAAACAAGAACAGATTACGGGAGGGGATAAGTAATGACAAATGGACAGCTTGCAAAAGAAATTGCACTTGGAATCATCAATACTGGCGTGGAAGGTGGCTATGACAACGTATGCTCGTCTACAGCAGGTGATTACCCATGCATGGGTGTTTCGTCTTGGGAAGGGATTAACGGGCGTGGTGATAGCTTATTAAGCTACATTGATGGCGGTCATAAATTTATAGGCCGTACTTATTCAGATATTCGAAATAGTGGAGAAAAACAGGAATTAAAAGAGCTTCTAAATTCCGAACAAGGACAAACAGCGCAGCAAATAATTCTTGCTCAAGATTGCCTTGAAATGTATGTCCCTTACCTCAAACAAGTAGAAAATCTAGACGATACACGTTGCTTTATTTATGCTGGTATCTGGTGTCCTACCTCTCATGTCGTAGTTAGAAATTTTCTAAGGAAAAGGCAATGGAATTACAATATTCGTGACCTTGGGACGTTGCGAGATATTTTTAGAGATCAGTATTATATTGCTGCCGATGTCGGGGAAGAAAATGCGCTAGGCTATTATAACCGTGCAAAAAACACATTCCATTACGTCTCAGCATTAAAATTATGGTAGGAGGTCTAAATATGTTTAAATCGTTAACAGCGAGGGGGAAAGTTATCCTCTCGCTTATTATTTTTATCGTTGTATGTGCTGCTGCTGTATGCTTTTCTTATCAGTATTTCCAACCTACACAGCTTGTAGCAGCCGAAAGCCAAGTACAGGCAGAAACTAGCACAGGAATTAGTTTGGCGGCCCACAATGCGAAGGTTGGGATGATGCAAGAGCAGTTAGATTCAGCAGCACAGCAAATTGCAGAGTTAAAAAATAAACCACCTGACACGATTATAAAAACAGTGCCAGTGGAAGTTGAAAAGGTAGTCACTAAATATGTAGAAAAAAGCGGTGCCGACTTTGCAATCGTGACCGATCCAAAGAATACCGATAAGCAAGTTAATTTAAAAGATATTGCCAAACTGTCTGCAAGTACTGATGTTACCTTAAATCAATATAATGTATTTGCCTATAAGAAAGTACTTCATGATATTACTGTCTATCCAACATTTAGCGGCATTACGCCAAACGGAGTGAATGAAATTGATTATGGCGTGAGCCGTAAGATTAGCAATGATGGTAAATATTTAGGGATTGTTGCAGGTTACGAATTTGATGATAAGAAAGCTAAGATAGGATTAAGATATACATTTTGATACACAAAGGCCGCCTTGCTCTTATGAGTTTGGCGGTATTTTTTATTTTCCAGTAACTGTTACTTGCTTTTTATATCTCAAAATTTTATAATAAAAGCAAACATATGTTCTATTTGGGAGTGAAAATATGAGTGATTGCAAGGTATTTGTAGAAGTAACAGCCAAGCATGATGTCTACGGTAACATAAGGCCACTATCAATAAAATGGGAGGACGGTCGTGTCTATGATGTAGATAATATTTTTGACGTGCGCCTAGCAGCATCCCTAAAAGCTGGTGGCACTGGGATAAGATATACCTGTAAGATCATGGGCAAGCAGGTCTATTTATTTGATGATGAGGGTAAATGGTTTATGGAGCGCAAGTAACAAAAGACATCTTTATATTCAAATATAAAATAACAACTTTGGAGTTAAAAATATGAACAAAATGCAACAAGTTATCATTGACTTCATTCGTGACTATCCTCACCAGTACTCACCAACGATCCGTGAGATTTGTACAGGCGTGGGACTTAGTAGTAGTTCGAGTGTTCATAGCCATTTAATTAAGTTGGAAAAACAAGGACGTATTGTGCGTAGAGCTAATTGTCCAAGGTGTATTGTGTTGATGGAGAATGAACAAATATACGAAGTATAATAACTATTGATTAAAAAGAGGCAAATATAGTGAAAAGTTTTGATGAAATAGTAAAAAATGGTGTTATTAGGTGGACTGAAAAAGAGAAAGAAAGTCTAATCAATCATGTTCCTGATGATAAAAACGGTGTATTTAAAATAGGCAATTTGTTAATAGTCGTAACTACGGAACATATAAAAGGTGCGATTATGGAATGTATTAGTGTTAGTCGACCAGGGAATAAGAAACCTAGCGCAGAAGATATTGAAAGGATTAAAGAGTTGTTTTGGAAAACTGGTGAAGCAAAGGACGTAAGTAGATTATATGTTCAATCGAATGTAATACATTTACGTAGGAAACAAGTTGTCCATATTGTTTAAAATAATAAAGGCTAAATATCAATAAATTCCCTAAGCTTACTGCTTAGGGAATTTATTGATTATAGCCGTTTTACTTTTCCTCCTTCTTTCAATTAGTCTTCGTGCAGCTTTCATTAAGATCCTCATAGCGGCCTTTTTCCTTGCTTCGCTAACGTTCTTCATAGTAAAATCTATTCAAAGACATTGCCATATATTCAATGTCAATACGTGTATAATGCTAAAGCGTTGCTAACCGATATCGGCACAGAGGAATTGGCACATATGGAAATGATTGCAGCCTTGGTGTATAAATTAACTGAAGGAGCGAGCCCTAGAGATTATGAACAGGCTGGCTGGGGTGGGCAGTATGTGCAGCACAATCATGGGCTGTTTTGGACGGATGCCAATGGGGTACCCTGGTCGGCAAAATATATTGCCTGTCTTGGTGATCCCATTGCAGACCTAACAGAAAACATGGCTGCAGAGCAAAAGGCTCGTGTCACTTACGAACATCTTATTGAGCTAACAGATGATCCTTGTGTAAAAGATATGCTGACCTTCTTATGGCAGCGGGAAGTTGTACATTTCCAACGCTTTGGTGAGACCTTGAATGATGTGCAGGAATGGATGTGCAAGAGTAAACATATGTGGAATGGGCATAAGTGTGGCTGCGAGTAAAATATAAGGTACATCTGGGGGCTGTGTAAAAACTAGCCCGAAAAGGGCTGTCGCACTAAGAAATAGTGCGGCGTAGCCCTTTTTACATAGAAAAACAATCCTCGGACTTCGAAAAGTCCGAGGAAAGGTGTAAAATTAATTTATGCAATTAAACAATTTAACACAAAAAAATTATATAACTTTCGGAAACGTTTATCAAATAAAACTTCCACTTAATATCGAATACATCATTCCAAATGACGACTCTGTTAGGTTGCTGGGAAAAATTATTGAGGAGATGGATTTAACAGAAATTTATCAGTCCTATTCCCGTTCCAGGAATAATCAAGCAAGCCCAAAACAGATGCTCAAGATCCTGCTTTATGCCTATATGAACGGTTTCTATTCTTCAAGAAAAATTGAAACTGCCTGCAAACGAGATATCAATTTTATGTATCTTCTCGAAGGTGCACATACCCCAGACCATGCCACTATCGCAAGATTTAGGAGCCTGCATTTTACTCCAGCGGCGAAAAATATCATGGCATAAATAACGCATATTCTAGCTAACAATGCAGAGGTATCCTTTAAAAATATATTTATTGACGGCACTAAACTCGAAGCGGCTGCCAATAAATATACCTTTGTCTGGAAGAAGGCTGTTAGCAAAAATCAGAAGAAACTCATGGACAAGATTCCTGCGTTATTTCATGAAGTCGAACAGCTTTTCGACATTAAAATTGTATATGGGAACCTAATAAAGCAACATCATTTGAAGAAACTAAAAAAGCTTCAGGCCGAGGAAGGTATCACCTTTGTTCAAGGCATTGGAAAAAGAAAATCTCTGCTTCAAAAGAAAGTAGAACAGCTGGATGAATATATCAATCGATTAAAAAAATACAATCAGTATCTTCATATCGCCGGCGAACGGAACAGCTTTTCGAAAACAGATCATGATGCAACCTTTATGCGAATGAAAGAAGATGCAATGAAAAATGGTCAATTAAAACCAGCGTATAATAATGCTGTGTGTGCGAAATAGGAATAACAAAGAATGGGGACAAGATGCCTATCTCCTTGCCCACCTAAGAAGAAATCGCTATATCTCGCCCAAAAAGAGATGAACGATAGAAATATCGATAAAATAATGGCAATGTTCGCAAAAATTAATGTATAGCCTGTAACTATCAGTAAGCGGAACAATATAAATTTTCTTAAAAACTTATATTCCTATTTGCTTACGGAATGAAGCTGACAGATTCTGACGGCGGGAGTAGATATCGAAATTTATGCTGTGGAATATAACTGGATAAATAGTGAAATGGAAGACATCAAAAATGAGTGGTCGGTTGTCAAGCAGGCCAAAACTGTACGGAGGGAAGCAATTGAAAAAGTGCAGGAGATAGTCAAGTTGCTCCGGGTGTTGAAAAGCATAAGGGAGTTTGACGAAGGCTTATTCGGGATACTGATTGAACAGACCAGCTAATTAAAGTCAAGCCTTAAATTCTAATGAAGAAAGAAATAAAAAAGTATAGAGCAAACAAGCCTTTCTCACAATCGAACATTGCTTAAGAAAAGTAGAAATAATGTTTCGTTTTTTATTTCATAAATTACGCAGCCTTCTGTTGCGCTTTCTGATGCATTTCCACTTGCTGATCAGGAGTAATCAAGCGGAAAGGCTGCTTGTTTTTCAAAACTGAAAAGATGATGCGTAG
Organism: uncultured Pelosinus sp.; assembly: GCA_963526645.1. Classification (GTDB taxonomy): domain Bacteria; phylum Bacillota; class Negativicutes; order DSM-13327; family DSM-13327; genus Pelosinus. The sequence continues at coordinate 69,796 of CAUROG010000013.1, forward strand.
CAGCTTGTTCATCACTGCACCCAGAGCTTGTTTCCTAGCTTTAGTTTCGACCTTATGCGTATAATACTCGTAAATCACAGAATTAACTTGCGATCCCTTAGATTCTTTTCGAACAGATGTAGTCGCAGCAATGTAAAGTGCATGTCGTAAAAATGGCGAGCCCCGTTTGGTTACCTTGTTTTTCGTACCCACATAATTACCTGATTGACGAACCGATGGATCAATTCCGCTAAAAGCCACTAACTGTTTAGCATTGATAAATCGCTCAATATCGCCGATTTCCCCCAAAAGAAGCGGTGCAAGTGTATCCCCTATACCAGGAATGCTAGTTAATAATTCAACTTCCGGTAATTGAGCAGATAATTCTTTAATCTGGTTATCAATCACTTTAATTTCTGAATTTAAAAAATGCACAATACTTGCGTAACGCTGTATCGTGCTAAAATAAGCTGCTATCCAAATGCCAGTGACCTCAGCATCTTGAGCACAAGATAACAAAACTTTATATTTCTGCTCAGCATAAAGCTTACCACGACGAGGCAACGTTTCAAGCATAGCCATAATAATTTTTCGATTGCCTTCCTTCGACCATTCTGCAGGTGAAGGAAATTTGTTTACTAGTGTCAAAGCAGTTAATGATCCCGGATTTAAGACAGTAGGAAACAAAGGAGCAACCTGTTCGATTGCAGTCTGAAGTTGACTTATAGAAGTGACTCGCTGCTCGATGAGATGACATCTTGTTCGTGCCAATACTTTTAAATTAGTGATTTGCTCTTTTGGCATAGACGTAGGTCGAAAGGTATGAAGAAAAGGTAGTTTTGCCAATTCAAGTGCATCAACCTTATCTGTCTTTACTTTTCTTACGGCTGAATTTTTGATAGAATGAGAAATGAGGGGATTGATGTGGTAGACTTGAAATCCCTGTTTCAAAAAAAAAGTGGACGATGCGTTGAGAGTAGTGACCCGTGGATTCTAGGACGATGATCGGTTGACTACTAAACGCTTCTTCCACTTTTTTTATTTGCTCCAGAGCGAAAAGGAGTCCTTGTTTGGTATTTAGGGCTTTAAACGATTTTAAAAAGGTGGTACAGGTTGGCGAGACGGCCGCGTAAAAACAAAAATTTTTAGCGACATCGATGTCGATAGATGGGCGATTACTTAACATAGCGGACCTCCTGCATGAAGGATTATCCATTCCATCATCAAAGATCACAGCCTTGCACGTGAAGCGGGAATATACTCCCAACCAGCTAAAACGTAAATGCTTTGGAAATGGATGAATTGTCTGTGTTATGGGTATAGAAAAATCTTCCCTGGGACAGGGACATTCATATCCTTCATCCCTATTATACATAAGACTGATTGTTCGGAGTTTCTCTAGCTCAAAATGGATAACCCTTCTGTACTATATCTTACAAGGGACGGGTATTAAATATAGTGTAAATCGAGTTAGGGGCGAGGTTGCGGTTGTAGATATATTATAAATCAAGAGGCGGTATCCCCGCCTCTTGGCTATTTATGAGGTCGGGAGAGATTTTTTATTGGCGATTTCAAAAATAATTATTAAAATTGTATTTTTTTGTATTTTCACTATCCCTTTTCCCGTGTGGATGTACGGATAAAGAATAGAGGGGTAATTTGTTTTTACAATTTAGGATAATGAGAAGAGGCGCAGATTCATGAGATGCTATAAGGCCTGAGGACCTTTTTTGTTGCCATCATGACAGTTAACCAAAATGAACAGGTCGACACTAAATTTTATGGGAGATGAGAAAATGAGTTTTTGGGATGACGACATTAATTTTACCGATGAGTATGAGGTTCCAGAGCAAAACGTAATAGACCAAGCTGTTCCAATTAATCCGCCGACACCGATTCCCAGCAGTGATGAACAGGCAATACCTCAACCGTCGGTGAAGAACCCCCTGGTTTATAACAGTATTGCAGAAAAATATAGGATCACGTTTTCAACTGCTCAGAATTCGGAAGAACATGACGCAGTAGCAAATATGTTTAAGGCGGAACTAAACGCCAGGCAGTTAACATTGCCAAATATTGTTTCGACTGAAAGTGGTACGCTACTGACCGATAATAATGCTTTATTAAAAAGTCTTAAGAGCGGCAGCCTTTCGGAAAATCCTGAAATAACCAGATCATTTACAGATAAAGTCGAATACAATTTGGGAATAAATTTAGGGCCTTTCAGTATTGCAAATATTGATTCCGTACTCACCGTCTGGGAATCCGACAACGGTTATGACTTGCAATCTGACAAATTCGGCATATATCGTAAGTTTAGAAATGGTATAATGGATGCTGATGATGCTTACAAGGTCTCGATATTAGATGGGGCATATGATAAAGCCGTTCACGATGCATTCACTGAGCTTCTGGCGAGTAATAGTGACGTTTTGCCCAAATCCGAGGTCCAAGGTAAGAGTACTACTGTTCCTCCGGCAACCACAAGCAATCCCAGCATGGACATTAAGACTGATAGTAGTTACGGACCAGGTTTGTCGGATGCTATTAAACAAGGGTTGGTTTTGGATTCGTCGGGAAGAATTGTCGTTGGTAGTGGTGGTAACAATGGGTCAGATATTGTTTATCGCAGCGGAAATATTCAGGCCCAATTTACGGGAACGGGAAATGGATCATGGAGATTGGTATTTTCATCAGAAGGGAACTATGGTAATGTTGTTCTTTATGATGAAAACAACAACGTAATATTTTCATGTACTGCCACATCCGGTAGGATAGGAGAAACGGACAGGTCTTTAGAAGATCACGGACCTATACCTTTAGGGTCCTATATTTTTGATCCGAAAGAAATAACGGGTGGAGACCCAAAGGATTTATCGGGGCTTGGGAAGATAATTGGAAGAAATATGCGGGGAGATTGGGGATTTTACAGGGTACCATTAACTCCACAGGGAGACATAGGCACAAATCGGGGAGGGTTTTTCCTACATGGTGGTTTTATTCCAGGATCAGCAGGTTGTATAGATATCGGGTCAAACGATCTGAAACTATTCCCATTACTTATGCAACATGAAGGTCTAATTAAAGTCGAGGTAATTGAGGGAAAGCCTAATGATATTCTCTTTCCAAACAGCCGGCAGAAATTCGATGTTTAGTCAGTATATTTTGACATATTAGAAATTGCCAAGATCATAGAAAAACATATACCGGTTGGGAATTTGATAGTATAATATTTCCAGGATTACAGTTAAGGAGGAGAGTTCTTGAAAAAAATAATCTTATTTATACTCCTACTTCCCGTATTGTATTTGTTACTTTTAAGTCCGAGAATAATTGATGCTATTAATTTGAGATTAATTGCTTCTCCAGAATCTGTTTTAAACCGGTTTTACACGGAAAAAGATCTTGCCGAAGACCAATTGATTGACTCTTTAATTCTTGGCGGACCTAAAGTTGTCCCACTTCTTGAGCGCGAAATACTAAAAAAGGAGACTCCGAGAAGGCTCTATGCTATTTATGCTCTTAGTATATTAGGTAAGAATGATTCGATTCCTAGTATTGAACATATTCTTCAGGATAAAAGTGAACCAGAGGACTTTAGAGCTGCTGCTTTTCGGGCGATAGCACGAATAGACTTGATATACGCGCAAAAAATCGCTCCACAGTATCTGAATGATACAAGAAACGTTGTAAAATATGCACACGAAGTATTTACAGCTCCAACATGGCTAGATAAACGTTCGTATTGGGACGCCTTCTTTCATCGACATGATTAATAATTAATTTGATACACTAAAACTTAAAGCTGTTAAATCTTTGTTTTAATTTGCTCGAATGCAAAGGGAAGGTATAGCAGCAACGCTACCTCCAATTCGTTTTTCCTATAAGTGTTTTTTTGCCAGCTTCTCATTTGGGAAGCTGGCTTTTTTTCATGGTACTCGGTGTAGCCATTGTGTTTAACCACCCAGAGGCTTACGGAATATGATGAACCTAAGAAAAAGAAATAGACTTGAACGAAGCCAGTAATACTTGGTTTAAAAAGTATGGTTGGGATGGTGCTAAAATTCATAGCTTTTTGAAAATATTGAATTAGTTTGTGATCCTAAACCCCGCTTTACATCAGGGTTCAATGGACTTTACTTAAATTGATAATTTCGGCGAAATGCTCAATACGATTCAAGAACATATGGGCAAGAAAAATATGTGGATGGGTTGCGAGATGAAAGAATGTAGAGGGTTTAAATCTTCTAAGTGACGAGGTAATCCTTTTATATGTTAGAGCTGAGTAGTATTTGCTAACATTAAAGCTGAAAATTCGGTGCTCCCAAAGAAGGTATCTGCCAGATATGGCGGGTGCTTTTTTTTTATCTATTTCATATACACGATAGTGTTTCTATTCTGCTTAGGGCAAAAAATATCTGCGATAAAAGGAGGTTAAGTTATTATTTGGTAGAATAGTAATAAAGTAGTAAATGAATTTGGAGGATTAATTGTGAAAAAACGATCTCGTCTTTTAATAATTTTGTGTGTTATCATTTCAATTTTAACTACCCCAATTGCTTTTGCAGCACAAGATGCTGAAAAGGTAACTAAGCCTAGTGTGGCAAATATCATTCCTGGTAATATCTATATCCCAAAGGGAACTATGATTCAAGCAGAGTTAATTCAAGGAGTTAATTCTGGTAAAAACAATGTCGGGGATCGAACAACATTTAAACTTACAGAAAGTTTGGTTATTAATGGGGTTATAGTCGTTTCAAAGGGTACTGTAGGAGAAGCCGTCGTTAAAAATGTGAAGCGAGCAGGGGCGTGGGGCAAGGGGGGAGGTATTGAGCTAGAAGCGAGAAGTACAAAAACAATTAATAACATAGACGTGCCGTTATCTTTGGATACGAAAAAATATGGAGGCGGACAGGGGATGGTTGTACCCTGGTTATTAGTTGGTGTATTTTCAGGTTTTGTTCGAGGTAAAAATCAGGATATTCCTACAGGGACAAGATTTACAGTAGCAGTTGACTCAGATGTTGATTTAGGAGTAGTACCGGAGAGGTTAGCAAGTACGATGACAAATAATATTGTTATTACTACTCAGTGAATTTCAACCAGTAGCTAAACAAGGGAGCGTTAAGATGCCTTGTTTCAGATAGTGAAGAGATGATCTCTAATTGATGGGGGTCATCTTTTTATATTGTCTTCATGACTTGTTACGTTAAGTGAAAGAATCGAGTTTACTTAGACGAACTTCTAACGAGCGTAAAGTGTGATAAAAATATGCCGATGTAGATTATGTCGATTTATAGTATAATACATAGTAAAGTAATACGTATTTTGAAAGAAATTTAGGGGGGGCGGGCTTGTGATTAATATATTGTTAGTTGGTGGCGGTAGAGGTGGCGTTGGAATCATAGAAATGGCGAGTCAAGTGCCTGATATGGAAATTGTCGGAGTCGTAGATATAAAGACGGATGCTGTGGCAATACAATTGGCACAAAAATTGGGTATCCGTACCTTTACGGATGTTCGAGATGGCCTTAAGATGCCAGCTGTTAATACCGTGTTAAATATTACAGGCAATCAAAAAGTAAATCAATTAATTGAAGAGAACAAAGCAGCTGATGTTAAAGTTGTAGATGATTTTGTTACGGGTATGTTGTATCATTTAATTAAATCACAGATTTTAATGAGTGAGGAATTAAATGAAAAGGTTGCTGTTTTATCGAAATCTGTAAATGAAGCTAAAACTCATATTAATAATACCCATGAAGTTATAGGATTTATTAATAAGGTTTCCCAGCAGACCAATTTGCTGGGTTTAAATGCAGCGATTGAAGCAGCACGAGCGGGTGAACATGGTAGAGGTTTTGCAGTAGTCGCTACTGAAGTTCGAAAATTGTCAGAAGATAGTGTTGAAGCAACCAAAAAGATCAATGATATATTAGGGAACATTGAGATTTCTATGCAGCATATTATTAGTGGTATTCAGGAAACAGCTGCGGTGGCAGAAAAGCATACAAAGAGAGAACTAATTACGGGAGTGGTCATATAAGTTGGTTGATATGTGGGGCCTTCGAGTAATTCGCTCCTAGGCTTTATCTTTAATGGAGGTGAGATGTTGTCTAAAGGCAATAAAATGAGATTAGTGTTATTATTCATGGTACTAGTCGTAAGTATGATAAGTATTTTGAGTACTGGCGAAACAAAAAAGAATTCAAGGCCGAAGAATAATCCAGAAGTCAATCAGCCAGTATCAGTAAGATTAGGTATTGATAGAATTGATGCTTATACACAGATTTTTGCGGGAAAGCGTGTTGGTTTAATAACTAATTCTACTGGCATGAATAGCAATTTTCAAAGTTCCGTAGATGTTCTTTATGCAAATACCAACTTAGTAGCGCTGTTTTCTCCAGAGCATGGGATTCGCGGGGCTGTCAAAGCTGGTGATGCAGTTAAGGCGAGTATTGATGAGAAAACACAATTACCAATTTATAGTTTATATGGTGCCACTAAAAAACCTACGGCTGAAATGTTGGCTGGTATTGACGTGTTAGCTTTTGATATACAAGATGTAGGTGCTCGTTCTTACACCTATATCTATACGATGGCTTATGCTATGCAGGCTTGCAAAGAGCTGGGTAAAACTATGGTAATCTTTGATAGACCTAACCCTATTGGCGGCATACAGGTTGAGGGAAATCTGATAAAACCTGGATTTGAATCCTTTATTGGCATGTATCCTATCCCGACAAGGCATGGTATGACCGTAGGAGAGTTAGCTAAACTATTTAATTCCGAGTTTAATATTGGTTGTGAGTTGGTGGTGATTGAAATGACAGGTTGGAAACGGGAGATGTATTTTGACGAAACTAACTTGCCTTGGGTGATGACATCACCTAACATTCCTACTCCTAATACTGCCTTAGTCTATCCTGGCACCGGTATTTTTGGAGGCACTAACATTTCAGAAGGTGTAGGGACAACAAGACCCTTTGAGCTTGTTGGTGCACCATGGCTGGATGCTTATGAGCTTGCAGAAAAAATGACGGCACTACAATTGCCTGGAGTGATATTCCGCCCAGCTTATTTTACGCCTAACTTTGGATTATACCAAAATGAAGCTTGCGCAGGAGTACAGTTACATATTGTTGACAAAAGAACGTTTCTTGCTGTAAAAACAGGTATTAGCTTGCTATACACGATACAAGAAATGAGTGGTGAAAAATTTTCGTTTATGCGTAATGGGAAAAATGAAAGTTCTATTAATCTAGTTACAGGTGATGACAGTGTAAAGAAAGGTAGGTATTCTTTAGACCAGTTATATAGTTTGTGGGAGAATGAGGCTAGTCAATTTAGGACTATGTCTAAGAAATACTATTTATATCAATAAGCAGTTAAAGCAGATTTTGTATAAAGCGTTGTTAGCTTCCGATTAAGAGAGCGGAAGTTAACAACGCTTTAATCAATGAATACGCGGGATTTCCTTAAAAATTTAAGAAGGGTCTGTTAAAATTCGATATATTTAATATAGAAGAAGCAAGGAGGGCGGTTCGAATGATTACTAAGGTATCAAGGCTTTATCCGATTGATTTCCAGAAGCATGACAAGCCGCAATCTCGGGACGGAATGAAGAAGAAACGGCAGGAGGCGTTTAAAGATGTTTTAGCAAAAATACTTAGCAACTCTCCCATAAAGCCAGTGGGATTTACAGGATAGGGATTTAGGACGCTATTTTTTCTCCAGAAAAATTCACTTGCAGCAGGAAAAATAATACAGTTTGAAGAAGTACCATACAAAGTTGTACAATGAGGTCAACAAGATTCAGTTGGGGTTTTAACACCAGCTGATCTTGTTGACCCTATTTGAAGGTCAACATATAAATTTAGAATAATAAATCCTGATATTTGTAAGGGAGCGTGTAAGGGATGTATTTGCGAATACTATACATGGATCGTATTGGAGTCGTTCATGATATTACCGCCATCCTAGCAAAACGTAGAATTAATATCGTATCTATGGAAGTTGAGAAAAATAAAATCTTTTTAGAATGCCAGAGGGTGCCTGTACAGCAATGCAGCGAATGCATAGAGGAACTATCTAGAATTGCTGGCATACAAAGAATAGATGAAGTCGCTGCCATGCCATCTAAAGAGCGAGCCGAACAGCTTGATGCGATTTTAGCATCTGTACATGATGGCATTTTATCTGTTAATCATGATGGTATTATTACACAATACAACCCTGCAGCAGCACGAATTCTAAATTTGCCTGTAAAAAAAGTATTGGGGAAGTCCTTAGGGGCCACTTTGTTCAAAAATCTGCTAATACAAGAAACGCTGCAGACAGGCAGTCATTACCATAATCGAGAAGTATATATTGATGGGGGCAATAGTTATTGTGTGGTGAGCACGATTCCCCTAAGGAGTAATGACAATGAGGTTGTTGGCGTTGTTGCCTTAATTCGCGATACGCAAGAAGTAAGGAGTCTAATGAATAACATGACGGCTTCCTTACCTATGACATTTGCAGATATCCCTTATGCCAGTGCCGTTATGGGGCAAGTGGTCAATCAGGCGCGCCGATATGCTGCAAGCGATTCTACCATATTAATTCGCGGGGAAACAGGGACAGGTAAAGAACTATTTGCTAGAGCATTGCATAGCTCATCTATGAGAGCATCTGCCGCATTTATACCAATTAACTGTGCTGCGATTCCTGAGACGTTGTTAGAAAGTGAACTTTTTGGATATGCAAGAGGGGCCTTTACAGGTGCAGCCAAAGGTGGCAAACCAGGGATGTTTGAACTAGCCAATGGTGGCACATTGTTTCTTGATGAAGTGGGAGAGGTATCTGCGCATCTTCAAGTGAAACTACTGAGGGTCCTGCAAGAAAAGCGGGTAAGGCGTGTGGGCAGTACGAAAGAAGTCGCAATTGATGTGCGTATTATTGCGGCAACCAACCGTAATTTAGAAGATATGGTTGCTGATAAGATTTTTCGAGAAGACTTATATTATCGTTTAAATGTAATCCCTCTCTTAATACCGCCCCTTAGAGAGCGCTTTGAAGATATTCGACTATTAGGAGAACTCTTTTTAAAACATTTTTCCGAAAAATTACATAATCCAGTTCAGAGCTTTTCTGCTGCTGCATTACAGCGACTGCAGGATTATAATTGGCCAGGTAATGTGCGGGAACTGAAAAATATTATTGAGAGAGCGGTAAATTTAGTTGATGGAACGGAAGTTCAACCAGAACATATCTTTTTAGGACGGTTGTCCGGTTCCCAGGAGGCACCACCTACGGTGCAATTTGAAAAATATCAAACATTAGAAGAGCGATTAGCAGAAGTCGAAGTCGTTATCTTAAAGGAAACTCTTCGTCGCTTTCGTTCTTCGAGACGTATGGGAGCAGTATTGGGGTTATCACATACTGCAGTATTAAAAAAATTACAAAAATATGATTTTTCGCTGGATTGAACTGGTAATTTATGTAATTTAATTCAATAAAATGGAAACCATTCGTAACGATGGAATGTATTTTGGAAAGAAAAGATTCCATAAAAGTACAGTAGTTGTTATTCTCTATTTATTAACGATATCCCAAAATATAATTATTTTCAGAATTGAAGTAAGAAGAAACTTGATATTTGTTAGATGGCACTTGGTATAAATCGAGCCCTTTTTTTGCTTGGCATGGTTCTTGCAATAGATAAGAGATAATATTACTAATGGTATATTTATATATTGCTAAGTAGTGCAACGAAAATTGAGGGGGATTTATCATGATTATTGGTGTAGCAAAAGAGATTAAAAATAATGAAAACCGTGTAGGGTTAACTCCAGCAGGAGCAGAGGATCTTTGTAGAGCTGGGCATATTGTATTAATTGAAAAAAATGCAGGTATAGGTAGTGGATTTTCTGATGAAAGCTATGAGCAAGTAGGAGCCAAGATTTTCGCTGACAAAAAAGAATTATTTGATATCTCAGAAATGATTATTAAAGTAAAAGAGCCTGTGGCGTCTGAATATGAGTTATTTCATGAAGGACAGATTTTATTTACCTATTTACATTTAGCTCCTGAACCTGAGCTAACTAGAGCATTATTAGAGAAAAAAGTGATTGGTATTGCTTATGAAACGATTGTAGGTCGGAACAATACCTTGCCTTTATTATCACCAATGAGTGAAGTTGCGGGTCGTATGGCAGTACAAATAGGGGCACAATTCTTAGAAAAACCTTGGGGTGGTAAAGGGGTGCTTCTAGGTGGCGTACCTGGTGTAGAATCCTGCCAAGTAGTAATTGTAGGTGGCGGTACCGTAGGTACTAATGCGGCTAAAATGGCTGTTGGTATGGGTGCCCGAGTTGTCATTCTTGATAAATGTACAGATCGTCTTGCCTATTTAGATGATATTTTTGGTGGTAGAGTTACCACTGTAATGTCAAATAGCTATAATATTGCCAAATGGGTAAAACAAGCAGATCTTTTAGTAGGCGCTGTACTGATTCCAGGAGCAAAAGCTCCTAAGCTTGTGAGCGAAGAAATGGTAAAAACCATGGAAACCGGTTCTGTAATTGTGGATGTAGCTATTGACCAAGGTGGTTCGGTTGCTACCATTGATCGTATTACTACCCATAGTGAACCTATCTATGTCAAGCATGGTGTTATACATTATTCTGTAGCGAATATGCCAGGAGCCGTAGCTCGTACTTCTACCTTTGCCTTAACAAATGCAACACTGCCATATGCTCTGCAGATTGCTACTAAAGGCTGGAAACAGGCCCTTATTGATGATGCTGGATTGGCAGAAGGACTTAATGTTCATGATGGAAAAGTAACGTTTAAGGCTGTAGCTGATGATCAGAATTTACCTTATACTTCTGTAGCAGAAGTATTAGTTTAAATAAGCCTATTAAAATTAAAGAGATGATCAAGTTGTAGTGGAATAAAATCTATCTACAATCAAAAATTTCCTTATTAGTAGCAAAAAGCATACTCGTGTCTGTGCGAAGAGTATGCTTTTTGCGTATACTATAAAAAATCTGAATATATAGAATAATAAGACTAATTATGCCATATCGGTATTGCAATTATAAGGAGACCTGCATTGATTGTAAGGAGGTGAGTGCCAAGAACCTAATCCAAGTCCAATATAAAGGAGGAGAATATTGTGGAAAAAAATAATGCATTACAGGAAGGGTTGCATCGTGGTCTAGAAGAACGTCATATTCAGTTGATTGCATTAGGCGGAGCGATTGGTGTAGGATTATTCCTTGGGGCTGGTTCTGCGATAAAAACTGCTGGTCCATCATTGATACTTGTATATTTTTTGGCTGGTATTATTATGTTCTATATAATGCGTGCTCTAGGTGAAGTAACAGTTGCTTATCCCGTTTCCGGTACATTCAGTGCTCATTCCAATATTTTCATGGGACCTCTTACGGGGTATATTACTGGCTGGACATACTGGTTTATGTGGGTTGTCACATGTATGGCGGAAATAACGGCAGTAGGGGTGTATGTTGCATATTGGTTACCAGAAGTGCCGCAGTGGATTCCGGCCTTGTTAGCTTTAGCTGTAATGGCATCTGTCAATTTAATTAGTGTTCGAGCTTTTGGTGAATTTGAATTTTGGTTTGCCTTAATTAAAGTGGTAACGATTTTAGCGATGATTGTAGCTGGTTCTGCCATGATTATTTTTGGTGTAGCCAATCAAGGCATAGCCATCGGTATTTCCAACCTATGGTCTCATGGTGGATTTTTCCCCTATGGATTAGAAGGTATGGCCATGGCCAGTATTATGGTTATGTTTTCTTATTTGGGTATTGAATTAATTGGTGTTACTGCCGGCGAAGCAAAAAATCCTGAAAAATCTTTACCGGCAGCCATTGATAAGGTGTTTTGGCGTATATTAATTTTTTATGTTGGTTCTTTATTCGTTATCATGTCCTTATATCCATGGAACCAAATTGGTACTATGGGCAGCCCCTTCGTTCTGACTTTCAATAAGCTGGGGATTAGGGCAGCTGCTGGTATTATCAACTTTGTGGTACTGACAGCAGCCTTATCCTCCTGTAATAGTGGATTGTTTAGTACAGGCAGAATGCTTTATAATTTATCGTTACAAGGTAAAGCACCAACCATGTTTAGTAAATTAAATGATCGGCAAGTACCCGTAAGAGGCATTCTAGTTTCATCGGGATTTTTATTAATTGGTGTAGTTCTTAATTATTTGGTTCCTGCACAAGTGTTTGTCTATGTTACTAGTGTTGCTACTTTTGGAGCACTTTGGATATGGGCCATCATCTTACTGATTCAGATGAAGTATCGGGAAAGCTTAACTGCTGAGCAAATTGCGCAAATAAAATATCCTATGCCTTTTTCACCAATATCTAATTGGGTCAGCTTAGCTTTTTTAGCATGTGTTGGTATTGCCATGTTCTTTAATGCAGATACTCGTGTTGCATTGTATATTGCACCAATTTGGTTCGCTCTTATTATCGCTTCTTATTATGCTGCAGGTTTTCATAAGAATAATGAACAGGTAAGGAATTCTATTCAGCGTTAAGCTAAAATAGAGATGCTGTAAAAAAACACCTGATGAAGGTGTTTTTTTTACATATAGAATGTTTATCCCTATTTACTCCCAGTCTTCGCCTTTCAAAATGTCTTTCTTCTATGCTTCAAAAACAGGTAAGCCTGTTTCTTATTATTGTGCATTATGATATAAGGCATAGGTAATATAGTACAAAAGGCCTTATGTTATGAGCTAATGGTCTTTCTTGGCAGGGAAATACTTCTAATAAGACGAATAGGTAATTGTTGCAGTATGTGGTATTAGGAAGGGTTGATTAATAAATGATGGAACAAAACGCTGCTAAGTTACAGCGACGCATAGCTTCATTTTTAGTGTTAGTATTAATGATGATTTTTGTCTTGATAATACGCATTGGTTGGCTACAATTTGTTGATGGTGAACGTATGGCAACAAAAGTTGCCCATCAAGTAAAGGATAGCAAGGTATTGCAGTCACCTCGAGGAACCATTTATGACCGGGATGGACGGGAGTTAGCAATTAGCAGTTTAACCAAATCCTTGTACGCAGATCCTTCTGAAATTAAGGATCCTGAAACTATAGTGTCTTTATTAGCACCTTTATTACAAATGCAGCCTGCAGAAATTCGAGAGAGACTAACCGTAAATGGACGTTTTATCTGGCTAAAGCGTATGCTTGAGCCATCAGTTGCTAAGCAGATAGAAACAGTAATAAGGGACTCTAATCTGAAAGGTTTAGGTTTTTTGGAAGAAAGTAAGCGTTATTACCCTAATGACAGTTTAGCAGCACAAGTATTGGGTTTTGTTGGTATGGATGATATTGGGCTAGATGGATTGGAAATGGTACTAGATAAAATAATCAAAGGAAGATCTATTGAACAGTTCGTTGATACGGATAGTCGTGGCATTCCTATTTTTAAATCGATTTTTACCTTTGCTCCTGCCAAGCAAGGCAAGAATGTATATCTTACATTAGATAGCGCCATCCAATTTATTGTGGAGCAAAGCTTGGATAAAGCCATGGTAACTAATCGGCCTCAAGGAGCGACAGTGATCGTCATGAATCCCCATACAGGAGAAATATTGGCCATGGCTAATCGGCCTACGTATAATCCCAATCAGTTTTATAAATATGGTGATCGTGAATGGAAAAATCGGGCTGTAGCTTATAATTATGAACCTGGTTCTACCTTTAAAAGTATTGTATCTGCAGCAGCCTTGCAGGATGGGAAATTATATCCAGAAGAACGATTTGTCGACAATGGGTATGTAGAAGTATCTGGTCGTCGTATAAAAAATTGGAGCGGCGAAAGTTATGGCAACGTTTCTTTTATTCAAGTTATAGAACAATCTATTAATACAAGTTTTGTGCAAATTGGTATGAGGCTAGGAGCTTATAAGTTGATTGAATATGCTAAAGCATTTGGCTTTGGTAAAGCAACAGGCATTGAATTGCCTGGTGAAGAAGAAGGATTGTTATTTAAGCCTGAGGATATGCGTGATTCTGATGTAGCGACCATGTCTATTGGACAAAGTATTGCAGTTACGCCATTGCAGCTAATTACAGCTGTGTCCGCCATTGCGAATGAGGGCGTACTTTTAAGGCCTTATATTATAAAAGAGATTCGTAATGCGGATGGCTCTATTGATCGCGAAGGCGTCACTAAGTCCGTACGCCAGGTGATTAGTCCTGAAACTGCCAAAATTCTAACGGGTTTAATGGAGAAGGTAGTATCTGAAGGGGGTGCTAAAAAAGCCTCTGTTAGGGGATACCACTTTGCGGGGAAAACAGGTACTGCGGAAAAATTACAAGATGATGGAAGCGGTTATTCTGCAGGACGTTATGTAGCATCATTCGTTGGTTTTGGTCCAGTAGAAGATCCTCAGATTGCAATTTTGGTAGTTCTTGATGATCCTCAAGGAAATTATTATGGTGGTGAGATTGCTGCGCCTGTAGCTGGCGAAATTCTAGAGAAAATTATGCGTCACCTTAATATTCATCCTCGGACTGCTAACCCCTTGCCTGTTTCTAAGGAAAGTTATAGGGTCAGCTCTATACCACAACCCAAAGTCCAAGCACCTCCAGGTAAGGTAGTCGTGCCGAATGTCACTGGCAAGAGTATACGGGAAGCAGGAGAAACATTAACTCAATTAGGTTTATCCATCGTTCCTGTTGGGACAGGGGTAGCCATAAGACAGAGTATAGCTGAGAATACAATTGTGCAAACAGGAACGGAAGTTACTATCTATTTTGAAGTAAGATGAAAAAAAAGACTTAATTCAGGTGGAATTTAATTCCATCTAAATTAAAGTCGCTCTTAGGGACTTAGCTACTCTTTACTCCTACTTGGGAAAGACGGGAGTTTTAGAGTGATTTGGGTATTGGATAAAGGGCGGCTTTGTGCCGCCCGTGCATACGATTAAGGCTTTTGGTTAGCATCATATTGAGCAGTTAATGTGCTGTTAGTTGCTTGGGTGGTAGTAGAGCCGCCCATGCCGGATTCGTATTGCTCAATCATTCTGCGAACCATTTGACCGCCCACGCGTCCGCAGTCAGCAGAAGTCATGGTTGACCAACCTTGAGAACGCACTCGATCAGCAATTCCGAGTTCGCTAGCGATCTCCAATTTCATGCGATCAAGAGCGTTTTCAGCACCTGGGTTAACAGGTTTATTACTTCTGGCCATTGATAATCACCTCCTTGTGTTGGTGTAATCATAGTATCAACGAAAGCGAAAGTGATTATTCTAGTTTGCATTATGTAAATAGTTCCAAGAAGTTGGGCTGATATCGTGAATTATTGAACTTGGCTTTGCAGCAGGAAATCATCTTTTTATGACGAATTGGTTGTATGAAAATGGTAAATTTGGAGTGGAGTATATGCATGAAATGTCCATTGCCCAAGGAATACTGGACATTGTACTTAAGACTGCTGCAGAGCATAATGCGGTGAAAGTAGGCTGCATTAAACTGCTGATCGGACAGATGACGCAAGTGGAGCCTGAATCTCTTAAATTTGGCTTTGCGGCCTTGTCCGCTGGTACGATAGCGGATGGTGCGGTTGTAGATATTACGATTACGCCTCTTATTGGAGAATGTAGTAGTTGTGGGCAACAATTCACAGTGGAAAAATTTTCTTTTTTATGCCCCCTTTGTCATTCAGCTAATATAGTAGTTGTATCTGGAAGGGAATTAGCCGTTGATTACTTGGAGGTAGAATAAATGCAAATCAAAGTGATGACCAATATCCTAGAGAAGAATGATCAGATTGCCGCTCTATTGCAGGAGCGGTTCGACAATGCGGGTATTTTCGTATTGAATTTATTGGGATCGCCTGGTTGTGGCAAAACATCTTTATTAGAAAAAACGATTGGAGCTTTAAAAGAAACACTTTCTATTGCTGTTATTGAAGGCGATTTATTTACGGCGAAGGATGCACTGCGCATTGAACAGCATGGTGTGCCTGTTGTGCAGATTAATACAGGTGGTGGTTGTCATCTGGATGCCAATATGATTAACAGCGCATTGGATTGCCTTGATCTTACAGCACTTGATATAATTGTTATTGAAAATGTAGGAAATCTAGTTTGTCCAGCGGAATTTAACATTGGTGAGGATAGTAAGGCGACGGTTCTTAGTATCACTGAAGGTGATGACAAGCCATTAAAGTACCCTTTGATTTTTAAACAAGCAAGTGCCGTTATCTTAAATAAGGTGGACTTGCTTCCCTATACTAATTTTGATGTACAATCTGCAGTAAAAGACATTACAAGTATTCATCCTGGGGTCAATTTATTACAAGTTTCATGCCAGACTGGAATGGGGTTAGAGGGCTGGTATAATTGGCTTATAGAGCAGGTAAGCATTAAAAAAGCAAGGAGGGCAAGTAATGTCTAATTTGCAGAAACTAGCACAAGAGATTGAGCGCGCCCGCATACATCTTCATGAATTAGTGGATAAAAAATCTGGTAATTTAATAGACCAAGAGGTTACAGAAGTAAGTATACAATTGGATAAATTAATTGTAGAGTATGAAAAAAACAAGATGCAGCAACCATAAGGATAATCATAATTCACTAAGCCTAGATGCAGAAAATCTAAATCTTGTAGAAAAGTCCGGCAAGGGGTGTAATGAATGCATTATAGTCTGGTGTCGTCTGTTTTTTAAGGAGGATGGATATGTATGTTTGAAAGGGCTGTATGGGCAGAGATTGATTTATCGGCAATTGCCCATAATGTAGAGCAGATTAGAAAAGTCACAACCAGTAATGCAAAGGTTTGTGCTGTAGTTAAGGCTGATGGATATGGACATGGAGCGGTAGCCGTTGCGAGAACTGCATTGCAGGCAGGAGCTGATCGACTGGCCGTAGCTATTGTGAGCGAAGCTGTGGATTTAAGGAAAGCAGGCTTTCGGGTTCCAATTCTTGTGTTAGGGTATACACCTACTTACCAAGCTGATCTAATAGTTGAAAATGATATTATTCAGACAATATTTTCAGTAGAATTAGCACAGGCTTTATCTTCTGCGGCTGTCTTAGCAGGTAAAAAGGCTAAGGTTCATATAAAAATAGATACTGGAATGGCTAGGGTTGGTGTTTCTCCTTCTGATGCAGGTCAGTTTGCAGCAGCTGTAGCTGCTTTGCCTGGAATTGAAATAGAAGGTGTTTATTCTCATTTTGCAACTTCTGATAGCTATGATAAAAGCTTTACTTACGAGCAATACCATCGCTTTATGGAAGGGATAGAATACATTAAAGGGCAGGGTATTCAAATACCCATTCGGCATATTGCAAATAGCGCAGCTTTGTTAGAATTGCCCGAGATGCATCTTGACATGGTGCGACCAGGAATTATTCTGTATGGGTTATGGCCTTCTGCTGAAGTAAAGAAAGAATTAGTACTAAAACCAGCGATGAAATTTAAAGCGCAAGTAGGATTTGTAAAAGAGTTAGCAGCTAAGTCGTCTATAAGCTATGGACGTACCTATTTTACTGCTCAAAATAGCCGTATTGCCACTTTGCCTGTGGGTTATGCTGATGGCTGGTCCCGTTTATTAGCTAATAAAACAGAGGTATTAGTTCATGGACAGCGTGCTCCTTTAGTGGGAAGGGTGTGTATGGATCAATGTATGATTGATGTGAGTCATATTTCTGACGTCGCTGTTAGTGATGAAGTCCTTCTATTTGGGGGATCTGAGTTGCCCGTGGAAGAAATTGCAGAAAAGATGGGGACCATTAACTATGAAATAGTATGTATGATAGGAAAAAGAGTGCCTAGATATTATGTGGGTGAGTGAGGTTCTTATTACAAAGAAACTGTATACAAATAAAGACACACTTTCAGTATGGTGAGTGTGTCTTTATGCTTTTATTTCGGTGATTTGGCGACAGCCTAGTTGTCTAATGAAGCAGTGGATTGTAAGACTTTTAGTATAATAGTAGGATATTAGTAGAATTTGTCGAATGTAATTAGAAATTAATGGAGGTGTTGTCGTGACTGGTGAGAAGGATTGGGAGTTATTTAAAGAAAAATTTAATGTAAAGTCAAGCATTAACCTTAATGATTATAAACCGGCTCAAATGCAGCGGCGGATTAATAATTTAATGGCTCGGTATGGTGTCAGTACATATGTAGATTTTTTTAATTTGTTGGATAAAGATACGAGAATGTACAAAGAGTTTGTGGATTATATGACAATAAACGTTACAGAGTTTTTTCGCACACCAGAGAAGTTTTCTGAATTGGAGAGTAAAGTACTGCCAGACTTACTGTCACAAAGTCCCAAACTCAGTATTTGGAGTGCTGGGTGCTCTGTTGGAGCTGAGCCCTATTCCTTAGCAATGATCTTAAAAGATATAACACCAAATATGAAGCATCGGATTCTAGCTACAGACCTCGATGTAGAGATGCTGGCAAAAGCTAAAACGGGTGTGTATACCAATACAGAGTTCAAAAATATTTCTACAGGAAGAGCTTCTAAATATTTTAAACAAACTGGTGGTACATATACTATTGATGAAGATATTCGATCGAGGGTAGAATTTAAACGCCATAATTTGCTATTGGATAAATTTGAGACAGGATTTGATTTAATCTTGTGCCGCAATGTGGTTATTTATTTTACGGAAGAAGCAAAAGATGGTTTATATCGAAGATTTTTAAGTGCTCTCAAACCTGGAGGCGTACTGTTTGTAGGTGGCACAGAGGCAATATTAAATTTCCGAGATATTGGGTTTACTCAGTACATGCCGTTTTTCTATCGTAAACCGTTATAAAGAAGACTCTGATTCAGGCGGAATCTTAACTTGATCTGAATCGGATCCCTGCTTACCCTTTGGACTTGGTTATTGGATAACATTAAAATAAGCCCCAATTGGATAATAGGCGAAAAGTACGTAGTAAATAGTGGAGTAAGGTTTTACTATGAGTGCTTTCATCAATAGTTTGAGCAGATGTAATATCTACAGTTTTTACCGCTTGTTGGCGAACAAAAAAAACGATTTCACCGATTTTTTGCCCCTGATATACGGGGGCTTTTATTTTTTCCGGCAAATTAACGGCTATGGTAACATGTTCATAATCTGCAGTTGGTACCACCAAACTAGCATTATTGCTGATTACTGCATCAATGATCGGTCCAAGACCTCCTTCAACAGGAATGGAGCCTACCACATCATCCTTGTTGGCATATTCATATAATTCGAAGGCGTCAAAACCATATTTTAATAATTGCATAGAATCATACCAACGGGAATGATCATGAAGTACTACAGCAATTAATTTTTGGTTGCCGCGAGTAGCACTGGAAATGAGGCATGGACCAGCTTGATTGGTGGTTCCTGTTTTAACTCCATCTGCTTCTTCCAATAACCATAATAATTTATTGGTGTTTTTTAGGCTTTGATCATGTTCTTTGCCTCTCCTATCAAGCCATTCAATATTTGTTTCCTTGGTGTTTACAATGGTAGAAAAGATTGGATTGGTCAATGCATACCTGGCGATCCAAGCCAAATCAAAAGCCGTTGAATAATGGTTGACGGCACTAAGCCCGTGGGGATTGGCAAAATGACTGTTTGTAGCATCTAATAGTTGAGCTTTATAATTCATGAGAGTAACAAAGTTTTCAACAGACCCTGCTAAATGTTCAGCAATGGCTACTGCTGCATCATTTCCTGAACGTAGCAAAAGTCCAATAACCAGTTCACGCATGGATATAAGTTGCCCAGTGCTAAGATGCATGGAAGAACCTGCTGTATTGGCGGCGCGGGAGCTGATCTTTACCTCTTCATCCAGTTGACCGCTTTCAATGGCAATGATGGCTGTTAATACTTTGGTAGTACTAGCAGGAGCATTACGAACATGACTATTTTTCTCATAGAGAATTTGACCCGTCTTAGCATCTATTAATATGGCTGCCTGTGCCTCAATCTTTGGCGGGGAACTGGAACTACTGGCTATGGGGGTAAGGAAGCCAAATAAAAGGCAAAATAGGAGTATGACTTTATAAGCAAACTGTATCAACGCATTCATCCTCCTCGTAAAAGCTCTTATAGTATATTGCTACTGTGGCATAATCATGCAAAATCTTAAAGCATATCTTTGTATCCATTTGCGTAATATCCATTGAGGTAGTGATAGGGGGTAGGGTGATATGAAAAGAGGAGGCCGAGTTTTTTTTGCAGGAGTATTTGGTATCATGCTTTCTGCTGTTGTAATGGTACAAGGGGTAGTAACGGAGAATAATAAAGTAATTAAAAAAGTGCCGACTACTCATAAAGTAGTGGCACTTACCATTGATGATGGACCCCATTATAAAACGACACCCCAAGTGTTAGCAGTACTAAGAGAAAAAAAGGTGAAACTAACATTATTTATTTTAGGAGAAAATGCTGCTATCCATCCAGAAATTTTAGCTGAAGCGGTGGCTGATGGACATGAAATTGCCACCCATGCATATAGCCATAATTTGCTAAATAGAATGGATAAGAGAGCAATCGGCGAAGAATTTGATAAAGCCGAAAAAGTAATTACTGCAGTAGCACCGAAACCAGTATTGTTTCGTCCGCCTGGCGGAGCCTATAATGACAATGTACTAGCAGAAGCGCAAGTGCGTGGTTACACAACCATCTTATGGTCTATTGATACTGGTGATTGGCGCCGTCCCAGTGTATCTCATGTTGTTGACAGCGTAGTGAATCATGTAGAACCTGGCAGTATTGTGTTATTGCATGATGGTCAATATCCTTTGCCTACGCCTGAAGCTCTTGGCATCATAATTGATAAACTTCGTGAGCAAGGTTACAGTATTGTTACTGTCAGTGAGCTATTACAGTATTATGAGGTTCGTAATTAAGGCTGTATAATCTATTGCGTGAAGCTTATTCTACGTTCGTATATGGTTTTAAACTCTGCCAGTGAGATTGGATGAGTTGATCATAACGGACCATAGCGGCAGTACGTTCGTTGCGTAAGCCTTGAATCGAGCTTAGAATATTTTGATTAAAAGCATATACTTTGTGTTTGGGTACAAGAATAGGATTAGAATATTCTTTTAGTTTCGTCGCTACTTTTACGTTCACTTTTAGTTCTTTAATGATCACTCCAGGTTCTAATAAATCGGAGCCATCGTAGCGGTAAATAAGACAATTAGGTTGAATACGATCGATTACATTTTTGCTTTCCCCATCTGTAACAATATCAGAATTACAGCTGGGGCAGTTTTTTACCTGCATGTTCATCCAAGTGTGGCAGTTGGTACAAATCATTCCATCCATGTAATACACCTCCTGGGAATAGTTTGCCCAATGGTGAAAATAAATATGAAATAAAAGAAGATTTAAACATGAAATAAAAGGCAATTATTCAGATAAATGCAGGTTATATTGTTGTGATAGAGAAATAATAAGAAGAAGTAAGCTTTAAGATAAGATGAAGGCTGTAATAAGGGGAGAGTAAATATGTTTTGGAATCAACAGGTAGAAACGTTGTCCAGGGCTGATATGGCAGCATGGCAATCATATAAAATAGAAAAAGTAATGGAACGTATCTTTGAAAAAAGTGCTTTATATAAACAGCGCATGGAAGAATGCAGCTTGCTGCCACAAAATATAACAGGGATTGATGATTTAGCTAAAATGCCCTTTACCACCAAACAAGATCTAGCCGATAACTATCCTTATGGACTATTAACAATGCCCATCAGCGGTGTTGCTTATATTCATAAAACCCAAGGGGCAGCGAATCAGCATATTGCCATTAGTTATACCCGTAATGATATGCTCATGTGGGCAGAGTTAATGTCTCGTATTCTAGTTGCCGGGGGTGTGAATCTAACATCTGTATTTCAATTATTAGTTAAGCCAGAAGAGTCTGCAGTAAGCCAAGGGATATATTCTGGAGTGCAACAAATTGGTGCAACCTTACTGCCTATTAATACTGGTTCTATAATAGATCAGCTACATCTTATTCAGGATTTTGGTATTACAGCTGTATTTTCTAATGCTTCTTATATGCTAGAGGTAGGCCAAGAGGTCAAAAAAACCAAGTACAAGGCAGAAGAATTACCGTTGCAGAGTATTTTTTGTGATATAACCTTTTTATCAGAGAGTAAAAGTACAGAAATACAGCAGGTTTATGGAAAACGACCAATCGGGATTTATGGAGTAAATGATAGTTGGGGGATGGGGATTGCAGGAGAATGCTGCTGCGGTGATGGCCTGCACGTTCAAGAAGACTGTTTTTATCCCGAAGTTATCCACCCTATAAGTGGACAAGTCCTGCCTATTGGAGATGTTGGCGAATTAGTTCTAACAAGCCTTACCTTAGAAGCCATGCCTTTAGTTCGTTATCGTACCGGAACTCTATGCTTTCTTGATGACAATCCGTGCACTTGTGGACGGACGTTAATCCGTATAAAGAAAAAATAGCAAAAGGTTTTATATAGCAGGAAAAATAAGTTGTTTATTCATGTAGATGAAAATGGTAAGTCAACTCCTCATGGCTTAGCCGTTGAACCTACAGAAGCTGAAGATATTGCTTTATGGGAAAGAGCTAAAGCTCTACTAAAAAAATAAAAACTAATAAAGGGTTCTGAGATGAAGCATCTCAGAACCCTTTATTTTTACGGAATCGAAAAGTATAAGTTTTAAAAAACATTGAAACACAAAGGTTTATGTTTTAAAGACAGGTCAGCTTTTCTTAATAATAATCGCCACTGTCCCGGTATTGTTTAACAATATCAATAAGATGGTTGCTTTCCGTATGTTTTCCTAGGAGTTCAAAGAAGTGATGTGAGTCTTCGAAGCTGACACTCCAAGAAAAAGCTCCATCAGCAGTGTAATAAGCAAAAATAATTTCTTGCTCTAAGTCTTCAGGCATGGTTCCATCGCCATCAGTAACTAAGGCATAATCGCCATTATTTAGTGTTTCATAAAGGAGGGCTGTGCAGCCGTCTTCATTTTCTGTTTCATAAAAGCCGAAAGGTTCATAAAAATCTAATACCGTATTGTCACTCATTTCATATCATCCTTTATTATTAGTAGTAATAGTATAACCAACTGTTAGTATTGGTATCTATTAATCTTAAAATAGTACAGATCATTTGACAAGTAAAAATTTTGAAGATAATCTTAGAGGTATGATAATGGTCCTTTTTTACTGTAGGACATAGGGGTGAATGATTATGAAAATCTTAGTGGATGCTGATGCTTGTCCCAAGAATGCACTGCAAATTTGCATGGAATTGGGGCGCAAATATAATGTGCCTGTTTGGACAGTAGCTAGTTTTAATCATATGATCGTATCAGACCATCATGTGGTGGTAGGCGATGGATCTCAGGAAGCCGATATTAAGGTTCTGAACTTGACGGAGGCCAAGGATATTATTGTGACACAGGATTGGGGACTAGCAGCAATGGTATTAGGGAAAAAAGCCAGTTGTATTAGTCCTGTGGGAAGAGTATTTTCCAATGAGAATATTGAATTTTTGCTGGAAGAACGTGAGGTTAAAGCAAAACTGCGTCGTAGTGGTGGTAGAACGAAAGGACCTAATAAGCGAACTGGGGAAGAGGATAGCAGGTTTTATCATTGTTTGGAAGAACTTTTAAAAAATAACAGTTCGTCAACCTAACCCTCCTCACAATGATCTTTGAGAATACTGGTAAAAGAAATTAGACATGGGTGTTTAATATAGACTGAGGTGTAGAAGATGCTAGATATGTATTTAACTGTTAGTGGTAGCGGTGTAGCAGAAATCGAGATACAAAAATCTCGATTTATTGCATATGTAGAACGGGCAGAGAACGAAGAGTCCGCAATGAATTTTATTGAACAAATCAGAAAGAAACATTGGAATGCTACTCACAACTGCTTTGCTTATGTAATTGGAGAGAATGACCAATGGCAAAAGGCTGATGATGATGGGGAGCCATCAGGTACGGCTGGCAAACCTATTTTGGAGAATATTAAAAAAAATCATTTAAAAGATACCGTAATTGTCGTTACTCGCTTTTTTGGCGGTATTAAGCTAGGGGCAGGAGGTTTGATACGTGCTTATGGTAAAAGTGCCAGCGCAGGTTTAAAAGCAGTAGGTGTGTCCCAGCGTCAGAATTACACGCGTATAGGAGTAGAGATTAATTATACTTTCTTAGGGATGTTAGAGAATCAGCTTAGAATACAAGGGTATGTAATTGAAGAAAAAATATTTACGGATCATATAAAACTAATGGTGCTAGAAAAAGTAGGGCAAGAAGAAATATTGGAACAAAAGGTTATTGATTGGACTGCAAATCAGGTTACCTTAAGTCGCGAAGGACAAGTATATGTAGAGACTCCTATTGCTTGTCAGGAATAAGTAACTGATAATAAGGGCAAAGGTAGAAAAATAGCTGCGGGAGGATTGAATTGTGCGGTTTTTACATACTTCAGACTGGCATTTAGGAAGACTTTTTCATGGGATACATTTAACGAAGGACCAGGCCTATGTGCTAACTCAATTTATTGATTTAGTACGGGAGAGTAAACCAGATGCTATTATTATTGCCGGAGATATTTATGACCGTGCAGTACCACCTATTGAAGCAGTCGAATTGTTAAATGAATTAGTCTCTCAAATTTTGCTAGACTATAAGGTTCCCATTATTATGATTGCAGGGAATCATGATAGTGCGGAACGGCTAGGATTTGGCAGTCGTCTATTAGCTGGTCAGGGGCTCTATGTAGTGGGCGGGTTAACTAAAGAGATTCAACCCATACCTTTATACGATAAGCATGGGCCTGTCTACTTTGCACCATTCACTTATGGAGAGCCTGCACTAGTTCGTGAGCGTCTTTCTTGCCCAGAGATTGCTAGTCACGAACAAGCTATGCAGGCAATGGTGCAGGATGTGATTAAAAGAATTCCTAGTAAAGCCCGTTCCGTAGCTATTGCTCATGCTTTTATTGCGGGAAGTATGGAGAGTGAGTCAGAGAGGCCCCTATCTATAGGGGGGAGTAGTATGGTGAATGCTGCTGTATTTCAGGATTTTTCCTATACCGCGTTAGGACATTTACATAATTCTCAACAAGCAGGAAATCCTACTATTCGCTATAGCGGATCGCTGTTAAAATACTCTTTTGCAGAGGCTTCTCAGCAAAAAGGAATTCATCTAATCGAAATGGACAAGGAGGGTGGCATCATAGTCGAAAGAGTTTCCTTAACGCCTCGACGAGATGTTCGCTGCATAAAAGGATATTTTAACGAAATTTTGCAGTATCCTCTAGATGAAAATAATAGGCAGGATTATATATCGGTGACCGTACTTGACGAAACGCCAATTTTAGACGCTATGGGAAAGTTACGTGAGATATATCCCAATGTATTGCAGATTGAAAGTCCGCGTTTTTCTAAGAAGGGCGTGTTAAGCGGCTTACCTAAAGATCATCGTAAGCTTAGTGAAAAGGAACTATTTGCTGCTTTCTATCATCAAATGACAGGAGATACGATGACCCAAGAACAGCAAAATCACTTAGTTAAAGTCATAGAAGAATTGTATCGCCAGGAACGGGAGGTGAACCTATGAGGCCATTATGTTTAACCATGACAGCTTTTGGCCCTTATGCCCAGCAGCAAAAACTTGATTTTAGAGAGTTACAGGATCGGACATTTTTTTTGATTCATGGCCCTACAGGTTCAGGAAAAACAACGATTTTGGATGGCATGTGTTTTGCATTCTTTGGCGATGCTAGTGGCGCTCAGCGGGACGGCAAATCTATGCGCAGTGATCATGCTGATGGTGCTATGATTACAGAGGTGATCTTTGATTTTGCTATTGGAGAGGCCTGCTATCAAGTCAAGAGAATTCCTGAACAGGAGCGGCCGAAAAAAAGGGGAGAAGGCACAACTACGATGTTGGCACAAGCTGAATTATGGAGTATCCCTTCAGCAGGTGATCCTATATTGCTGGCAACGAAATGGCTGGATGTTACTAAACAGATCGAAATACTATTAGGTTTTAAAAGTAGCCAATTTCGACAAGTCGTATTACTGCCTCAAGGAGAGTTTCGTAAATTACTAACAGCTAATTCCAACGAACGACAAGAAATTATGCAGGCGTTATTTAAAACGGATCTATACCGTACCATAGAGGAAAAGTTGAAGGATAACGCCCAACAATTAAAAAAAACTAGTGAAGAGTTGATCAAACAGCGGCAGTGGATATTGCAGGAAGCTGGTGTAGAGCAAGAAAATGAGCTTTTAGATAACTTGCAGCAAAACCAAAAAGAAGTAGATATTTTAGAGGTTCAGATAAAAAGAATAAGTGAAGAATTACAGCTCGCGCAACAGGCCGTAAATCAAGGGTTGGTGGTACAGGAAAAGATCCGGGAAAAGGAAAAAGCAGAGCAGCATATCGCAGAACTTTTGCAGCAAAAGCCGGCTATAGAAGCAGAGCGAGCGAGCCTTGCACGGGCTACAGAAGCAGCTGGCTTATTTGATGCAGAGAAAAATGTAGCAAACTATGCTCAGGATGTTCTAACTTTGGAAGAAAGCTGTAAGGTTTATAAAAATGAATTGAACATTGGGATTCAGAATGTAAGTGAAGCTCAGAAATTATTTGAGGTAGAAGCTGCTAAAGAGGGCGAAAGGGAAACACTAACTCGTGAAATTATAAATCTGCAGCAGACTGAGGATAAAATTAAAATACTTCAGGAAGCCATTGAAATAGTAAGTGAAAGTCAGAATATACTGAACCAGGCAGTAATAAAAAAAGAACAAGTAGAGCTAGGATATACTCGAATAAAAGATAAGATGGATCAACTGATAATTGAGCAGCAAAAGTATATGCAATTGGCTTTACAGGTAAGAAGTAGGGAAGTAGAGTGGCAGTCTGGGCAGCAATTGCTTACTAAACGCAGACAATTAGAGGAATATAGGCAGATGTATGCTCAGGTGGAACAGCAGGTTTTAGCCTCAGGGTTGCAATTGGCTGATCTAGAAAAGGAATATGAAACAGCGAAAAATAGATGTATAAAGCTACAGCATGAATGGGTACAAGGACAAGCAGCCTTGATGGCTAGTGATTTAGTAAAAGGTGTGGGTTGTCCTGTCTGCGGTTCAATGGAGCATCCCAAACTGGCTGCTTCCGTGGGAAAAGTCCCTGATGAAAGTCAAATTAAAACTGCTCAAGGGCAGCAGGAAGCCATAGAGTATAAAAAGGAGAAATTCCGAAATGAACATAGCTCCCTGCAAACGGAATGGAATACATGGGGCGTACGGATTACAGATCTTCTTGAGGAGCTAAACCAGCAAAGAGATATTCCGTTGGAAGAATTAGATAAAGGCGTTCATATTCTTAAGGAAAAATATGAGGAAGCGCAAACAGGAGAAAAACAAGCTAACTATTTAGCAGAGAAACAGGAAAAATTAATGAAAGAGCAGGAGGAAAATCGCAAAGAACTAGCGCAGGTGGAAGAAGTATGGCGTCAAGCAGATCAGCGTCATAAAGCTGCAGAAGCCATAGTACAGGAAAGGCGCTTGGCCATACCCGATGAACTTCAGGAGAAGGGGAAGCTATCGGCAACTCTGAAAAATCTGCAACACAAGTATCAACAATATAAGAGAGCATGGGAAGATGCTCAACATAACGTACAGCTAAGAAAGCAGTTGGTTATCAAGCAACAAACACTTTTGGAAAATACCCAGAGTCGTTTAATTGATAATAAGAAGAAATATGAAAAAGAGCAAGGATACTTTCTAAAGCGGGTAATAGCAGCTGGCTTTATAGATCAAGATGATTATGAAAAAGCTAAAAGAAGCCAAGATGTTATGAACGTTATAACAACGAAAATTGCCGCGTTTGATTCTGAATTTAGTAAGGCAACTCTTGTTTTAGAGCAGGCACTTGAGGCTGCAAGGAATTTAGAATTACCAGATATGTTGTATTTGCAGCAAGCAGCCGCAGATGTGCAAAATAGATATAAAGAGATCTTTACTGCACACGCCCATCTAGAAGCACAAGTAAAACGGCAGCAGACTTCATTGAAAAATATAGTCCAGGTTCAGGGAAAATTAGAAGCACTGGAAGCCCAGTATGCTGTAGTGGGACGTTTGGCAGAAGTAGCTAATGGGGGAAATGAACATAAATTAACTCTTCAACGGTTTGTACTGGGAACCTTGTTGGAAAATGTAATCGTAGCTGCTAATGAACGTTTAAACATGATGAGTCGTAATCGCTATTCTCTACAACGTACCTTAGATCGAGCAAGAAAAAACGCAGCAGGTGGATTGGATTTAGAGGTTTTTGACAACTATACAGGCATTGCCAGAGGTGTGGGAACATTATCAGGGGGCGAAACTTTTTTAGCATCCTTATCGTTAGCCTTAGGATTGGCTGATGTTGTCCAGTCTTATGCTGGTGGTATACATTTAGATACTATTTTAGTTGATGAAGGCTTTGGCACTCTTGATCCAGAATCCTTGGATTTTGCCATCAAGGCCTTAATAGACTTACAGCAGGGGGGGCGTCTAGTAGGCATTATCTCTCATGTACCTGAACTAAAAGAGCGAATTGATGCCCGTTTAGAGGTTATGGCAACAGAACGAGGCAGTAAAGCATGTTTTAAAATTGGTTAAGATAGATAAAAATTGGGTAATTTATCTATATACACTAGATAGATGATTGGCATAAGCAGGAAAAGGGCGATAAATGACGAACTGTGAATAAGATTAATACCATAAAAAATCGAGAAGGGGTTTCAAGGATGACGACGACAAATGAGACAATATCTTCAAATTTTATTGAGAATATTATTAATGAAGATTTGAAAAACAATAAAAATAATAGCAGGGTACATACCCGTTTCCCACCGGAGCCTAATGGCTATCTACATATCGGGCATGCAAAGTCCATCTGTCTTAATTTTGGGATTGCCAAAGAGTATAAAGGCTTATGTAATTTGCGTTTTGATGATACCAATCCTAGTAAAGAAGAAGTGGAATATGTTGAGTCCATTCAAGAAGATGTAAAATGGCTGGGATTTGACTGGGATGATCGTATGTTTTATGCTTCGGACTATTTTGAGCAGATTTATGACTGCGCTATTAAATTAATAAAATCGGAAAAAGCATACGTTTGTGATTTGAGTCCTCAGGAAATGCGGGAATATCGAGGTACTCTAACGGAACCGGGAAAAAATAGTCCCCACCGTAATCGCTCTGTAGCAGAAAACCTAGAATTGTTTGAAGGCATGAGAGCTGGTAAATTTGCAGATGGCGCTAGAGTGCTAAGGGCCAAAATTGATATGTCTTCACCTAATGTAAACTTACGTGATCCTATTTTATATCGCATTATGCGGGCCGAACATCACCGTACAGGTAATGCCTGGTGCATTTACCCTATGTACGATTTTGCTCACCCTATTTCAGATGCCTTAGAAGGTATTACTCACTCTATTTGCACCTTGGAATTTGAAGATCACCGTCCATTATATGATTGGCTGATTTCATCTCTTGAGATGGAAAGTCGTCCTCAACAGATTGAGTTTGCCCGCTTGAACGTCACAAAGATGGTAATGAGTAAGCGCAAGCTTAGGCAGCTCGTGGAAGAAGGCTTAGTGGATGGATGGGATGATCCAAGAATGCCTACTATTTCAGGTTTACGTCGTCGTGGTTATACACCAGAAGCCATTCGGGACTTTTGTGAGCGAATTGGTGTAGCTAAAAGCAATAGTACCGTAGATATTGCCATGCTAGAACATTGCATTAGGGAAGATTTAAACAGTAAAGCCTTAAGAGCTATGGCTGTATTGCGTCCATTGAAAGTAGTCATCACCAATTATCCTGAAGGCCAAGTAGAGCAGCTGGAAACGGAGAATAACCCAGAGCAGCCCCAGATGGGAAACCGAACCATTCCCTTTTCCCGAGAGATCTATATTGAACAAGAAGATTTCATGGAAAATCCTATAAAGAAATTCTTCCGTTTAGCTCCTGGGCAAGAAGTACGTTTAAAGAATGCTTATTTTATTAAATGTGAAGAAGTCATCAAAGACCAAGATACTGGAGAAGTGATAGAACTACGTTGTACCTATGATCCTGAAACGAAAAGTGGTTCTGGAACTTCTACTCGCAAGGTGAAGGGAACCCTGCACTGGGTTTCGGCCCCTCAGGCGATTAAAGCCGAGGTACGTTTGTACGACTATTTACTGTCTGAAGAAGAAGACACAGAAGAAGGCGAAAAAGATTTTAAGAAGGATATCAATTCCAACTCCTTGGAAAGACTTACTTCATGTATGATTGAGCCTAGCTTACTCCAGGCTACTCCAGATCAACGGTATCAGTTTTTACGCCAAGGATACTTCTGCTTAGATGCTAAAGATTCTACAGCAGAGCTACCTGTATTTAATCGGGTTGTAGGCTTACGGGATTCCTGGGCAAAGGCGCAAAAGGCATAAAAAGATAAAAGAGTTCGTCAGATGAAATGACGGACTCTTTTATCTTTTACCTTAGCAGGCAGGAATGTTTCACATAACCCCTAAGCCATGCAGTAGATGTAATATAAAGAAAAAGCTGCAATGAAGAGAAAGGCGAAAAGTCTCAATTGAAGTTCTATCATGTTGTTAATTCCTTTGCTTCAAGTTTGGCGGATAAGTGTGACTACGATCAGACGAAATTAAAGGAGAAATGTATTATTTTTTGTGCTTTTTATGGATTATTGAATATTGCTACAGTGAAAATAGTGTGTACTATCAAATGGAAAAAAAGTTAATGCATTTTATAAAAACTTTTCTTGCACACTAAGCAAGAAAGGTTTAAAATAAAATTCGCAGCAAAAAAATATACAAGATTGGGGCGGTGATAGTGAGTTACATGAAAAGAAAGATTTCAATAGTTGGCGTACCAATGTGGTTGGGACAGACCCGTTATGGTACCAACTTAGGCCCCAAAGGTATTCGTAACGCAGGGTTGGTAGATCGTCTAAAAACGGTAGGAGAGAGTGTACTCGATGAAGGCAATCTTTCCATTGGTATTACAGGACGATTTAGACAAAATGGCGAAAATATTAAAAATGTAAAAACCCTTGTTGAATCAAGCGAGAAATTGGCAGCAAAGGTTTCAAGTATTATACAAGAAGGACGTTTTCCTCTTGTTTTAGGCGGAGACCATAGTATTGCCATGGGAACATTAGCTGGTATTGCGAAGCATTTTAAAAATATAGGTGTAATCTGGTATGATGCCCATGCAGATATGAATACACCAGAGACATCCCCAAGCGGCAATATTCATGGCATGCCTTTAGCAGCTAGTATGGGGTTAGGTCATTCAGCTTTAACTACTATTGGTGGTTACCGAGGTAAGGTTAAACCCGAGCATATTGTCTTGGTCGGTGTTCGAGATATAGATAAAGGCGAACAGCAGCTCATTGCTGAAAAGAACATAAAAGTATATACTGCTACTGATGTAAAACGGCTAGGAATGGAAGTGGTTATAGCCGAGACTTTACGTTATCTATCAGAACGTTGTGATGGAATCCATTTGAGCTTTGATGTAGATGGTATTGATCCAGCAGAATTCCCAGGCGTGGGCACTCCTGTTACGAATGGTCTTAGTTATAAAGAAAGTCTTCAGGCTGTACGATTGTTATCTGCATCGGAGAAGTTAATTTCTGCAGAGTTTGTTGAAGTGAATCCACTTCTTGATAAAGATGATACAACAGCCCGCCTGACTGTTAACTTAATTGGAGCATTATTTGGTGAAACAGCTAAAAGTAAGCAGGTACAACGCTTTTATAAACAAAAAAATATTGAGGCTATGTAAAACATTTAATTAATTTTATAATATGGCAAAGCAGTTCTAATAATTTTAGTTCTATAAATGGGAGTTGCATTTCTACCGAATCTAGATTGTCATTTATAAACAGTAGTAGACGAGTTCACTTTATAAAGAAGTGAGCTCTTTTTTTATTCAAGGTCAAATCTCATGAGCATTGGTCGTTATGGATGTATGCTGCACTTTTTCTATGAAATTATAAATATTTGGAATGTTATTACAAAAAGTAAGATAGCGTAAAGGCTATCTTATTTTTTGTGTGCGCCCAGCATGGATACTTACTCGTCGGTGCAAGTCTAACTAACGAATACCTAAAGAAGATAGGTTTCGTATCAATCAGTGAAAGATATTCATTAGTACATTAATTCCTGTTGAACCGCCGTATACCGAACGGTACGTCAGGCTGTCTAACAAATAGGTT
>CAUROG010000014.1:0-100990 GCA_963526645.1 uncultured Pelosinus sp.
ATTAAAGAAACAATTTCCCCTTATTACATGGCACGAATTGTGGATTTGGAGCAGTTCATCACCCTATATCCCTTTAAGCCCAATAATAAGAAACGTGTTTGGACTTTCACCCTTGACGATCCCCTGTTGCCGTGGAACCAAGGCACCTTTACCATATGTATCCACCCTGATGGAAAAGGCGAGGTCGCGCGTGTGGGAGAACGCAGCAAATCACGGCTAGATATCCAAACCATGACAACCATGTTGCTCAGTTATAAAAGTCCAAAATATCTTCATAAAATAGGCCGTCTTTCCTGCAGTTTGGAAACCGTTACTATGCTGGAAGATGCAATTGATCAGCAAACTCTTTATTTCTCAGATTACTTTTAACTAATAGACAAAAAGGGACAAGTTATTTGTCCCTTTTTGTCATTTTGTTGTTATAAAACTTTACATAGCAGGAGTATTGCGAAAAATACAGAATATTAAACTGGTCATATATATTCTAGTTGATGCGTAAAAGGGAGGATAAATAGTATGAATAAAGTTAGGGTTATAGCAACTGCCGGTGACCAACTGATATCTGACGAAACACTTACAGCCATAAAACAAGTTCTAGGTTTAAGCATAGAAGGAACTGCCTATCCGTTGAATCAGATCCCTAGCGCTAATGCTGCTGAGCTATTTGTGTGCGTATCTTCACGAAAAAATGAACTGGCAAAACTGGTACCAATAGAAAAAATTGTTGATATAGAAATGGTTCCTGATGTGACATTTTTTATAGAACTAGCTAAAATACCTCACGGCCGTATAATACATATTTTTAATAATAGTACTAATTATGCAAAAAAGTTAGTTGAGTATTGTTTAGAGGTAGGCATTGACCATCTAGAATTCAAATTCATCCCCTATGATGAGATTGGGGAAAGTCAGGTGGTAGAAGAGCTGCATAAGGCAGAGTTTATCATGGGGGTAGAAACAATAGTAGGCCCCAAAGGTATCTTACAGAAAAAATTTAAAGCTCATTTAAATAGCAATGCGCAAATTATTGCAGCCAGAAGAGTTACCAACATTAGTTCGGCTTGTGCCCTAATGAAATGGATTACATTGTTTAAACACCAAGAGATATCAGTTAAGATTACTAATGGCATG
The DNA here is from genome assembly GCA_963526645.1 of uncultured Pelosinus sp. GTDB lineage: Bacteria > Bacillota > Negativicutes > DSM-13327 > DSM-13327 > Pelosinus. Next base: position 1,132 of record CAUROG010000014.1, read on the forward strand.
AACATCTTAAACCATCAAATGCAACAGATCACTGCTGTTGCCCAGCAATTGTCTGCTTCTACTCAAGGGGAGACAGTAGCCTTTGAGGAGTTAAGTACTAAAATTAGCCAAGGTCTTGACAGCTTAGAAGGGGTAAAGTCCTTGTCAGAGAAGCTGACAGCGGCAGCTCAAAGTATTGGTACTATTGTTGACACAATTAGGCATATTGCGGGGCAAACAAACTTGTTAGCCCTCAATGCAACCATTGAAGCCGCACGGGTAGGTGATGCCGGTCGAGGTTTTGCAGTCGTGGCCAAAGAAGTAGGCAAATTAGCTACAGAAAGCCAGAATTCAAGCGAAACCATTCGTAGATCAACTATGGAAATTCGTACAGTGGTAGATCAAATAACCCCTGCTTTAACACGTTTAACAGGTGAAATGTCAGATAATAAGACCAATTTTTCGCAGTTATCGCAGGCTGCGCAAAAGGAAAATCAAGCAATTCTCGAAATTTTTAAGGTCCTTGAAAATATTCAGACAATGAGCCAAGAGTTATTGGATATAACATTACAGCTCAATAAGTCGGAGTAGTATCACAAAACTGAAAGAAGCACTTGGACAAAGGACGTTCCTACTTTATCTACCGCCACTTACGGTGATGGTCTCCCCTACAATATAGCTAGCAGCATCTGACGCGAGAAAAGCTATTACTTCCGCAATTTCTTCCGCTGTTCCAGCGCGTTTAAGAGGGATCCCCGGCAGAAACTTTGACAGCCGATCGGCCGATGAAAATTTAGCATGCCAAGGAGTGTCTATCATTCCCGGAGCTACTCCATTAATGCTAATCCCTTGTTCGGCAAATTCTTTAGCCATGCCTAATGTTAACGTATTTACCGCACCTTTGGCGGAAGCGTAATGAATGCTTTCACCAGCGCCGCCAATACGTGCCGCGCCAGATGAAATATTAATAATTTTACCATTCTTTCTTGGCAGCATATCTTTCAGTACCGCCTGTGAACAAAAGAGAATACTTTTTACATTGATATCATAAGTTTCGTCCCATAACGTCTCGCTAATTTCCATAAATGTACTTGGCATTACCCCTGAGCCAGCATTATTGACCAAAACATGAATAGCCCCGTAAAGGCGAAGAACGTTATCAACCATGGCATCAACTTGGTCCTTTTTGGTAACATCCGCCTGGATGACTACGCCTTCTCCGCCATTATTCTTGATATTTTGCAATGTTTCATCCGCACCTTGTTTATTGGTATTATAGTTGACGACGATTATTGCCCCACGAGAAGCCATCAGTTCCGCTGCAGCACGGCCAATTCCTGAGCTGGCCCCAGTGACAAGTACGATCTTTCCTTTCATATCAGACAACGAAATCCCTCCTATCTCATATCGCTATACAGAAATCATAAGTTATTTTCGAAAAATCATTCTCTTTTTCATACAATATTTGGACATTAAGATACAAACTCCTGCAAGCCTAAGCTACTTTGCAGGAGCTTTTTCATTAGGTATTTGTTTGTAGGCAACACTCTTTGTTGGCTTTTACTTTTAAACGTATTTGCAAGCTCAACAGAACCTTCCTTTGTATTTTCAACGGCAACAGGGGCGGTGATAATGTGCCATTTTTCCTTAAATTGCAGCAAAGGAAACTGAATGTTATAAATATAACATTTTTCGGCAAAATAAGCTCTTATCTTTATTGACAATGCTATTTGAGACTGCTACAATAAACCACATGTAAATAGTCTCGTATAATTTTGGGGATATGGCCCAGAAGTTTCTACCGGCAGCCGTAAATTGCCTGTCTACGAGTGAAAGTGTGTCTAGGGTCCCACACCATTAGAATTTTCTTTTAAGCATGTTTCTTATTGGTAAATTTAATTGGCAGTGGCCCAGTGGCACAAGTGGTAATACACTCACCCGAAGGGATGAAGTCCTGACGAGGAATTTTCGCTCATTTTTTACAACGCGGAGATTCCCTGTCAGGGCTTTTTTTATTTTTTCCTGTACAAATGAAAAACCAAAGGAGAGCTCTATGGACTTATTAAAAAAAAGAATTCAGTCTGATGGCCAAGTTTTTAATGACTCATTACTCAAGGTTGACTCCTTTTTAAACCAGCAAATTGATCCTCAACTTATGCTGAAAATTGGAGAGGAGTTTGCTAAGCGCTTTAGCGGAGAATCTATTACGAAAATATTGACGATTGAATCCTCCGGTATCGCGGTATCGGCAATGGCGGGGCTAATTCTTAATGTACCAGTCATTTTCGCCAGAAAGAAAAAATCAGTGGTTTCTAATGAGGCCTTTTACTGTACAAAAGTCTATTCCTTTACAAAACGCGAAAGTAATAATATTATTGTCCCAAAAAAATTCCTGCAAGAGGACGATCATGTGCTTATTCTTGATGACTTCTTAGCCAATGGGGAAGCTGCCACAGGCTTAGCAACCATCGTTGAACAGGCAAATGCTAAAGTAACAGGTATAGGCATTGTGATAGAAAAATCCTTCCAGCCTGGTGCTCAAAAGTTAATGCAAGCTGGGTATCGTGTAGAGTCTTTGGCTCGGATAGGGTCATTTTCAAATGGACAAGTTAATTTTTTATAATCAGTATTAATAGGAGGATTATTTATGAAAAACTCTGCGGGTAAAACATGTCTGCTCGGCACTCAGCATGTGCTTGCAATGTACGCTGGTGCGATTATCGTTCCCCTCATCGTAGGCAGCGCACTTAAATTAAATTTTGAACAAATGGGTTATATTATTGCAGCTGACTTACTAACTTCTGGACTTGCCACTCTATTGCAAGCATGGCGAAATCCTGTATGTGGAATTGGTTTACCGGTTGTACTGGGCTGTACTTTCACAGCTGTTTTTCCAATGATTAGTATTGGAAGCCAGTATGGTATGACAGCAATGTATGGCTCCATTATTTGCTCTGGTCTTTTTGTAGTACTCATTGCAAATTACTTTTCAAAACTAGTTACGTTTTTTCCGCCTGTTGTGACAGGTTCCGTCGTTACGATTATCGGCATCACATTGGTTCCAGTAGCCATTAACAATGTAGCTGGCGGAGTAGGAAGTGCCGACTTTGGTTCCCTAGCCAACTTTGCTCTGGCCTTTGGTGTGCTATTATTTATTATATTATTAAATCGTTTTACCACAGGATTTATCCGCTCTATCGCCGTTTTATTAGGATTAATTGCTGGAACAATTGCTTCGGCCTTCATGGGTAATGTTTCTTTCAGCAGCGTTACACAGGCCTCATGGTTTAATATGATCACTCCTTTTTACTTCGGAATGCCCACTTTTGAACCAAGTGCAATCATCACTATGATTGTTGTTGCTATCGTGAGTATGATTGAATCAACAGGAGTTTTCATGGCACTGGGTGAAATTTGCGGAAAAAATATAACAAAAAGCGACTTAACTCGTGGTTATCGAGCTGAGGGAATTGCTGTAATCCTAGGAGGGATCTTCAACTCTTTCCCTTATACAACATTTTCCCAGAATGTCGGTCTTGTACAACTTTCTCACTCCAAAACTACCAATGTAACGATTGTTGCTGGTTTCATGCTAATATTCTTAGGACTCATACCTAAATTTGCAGCGTTAGCGATGATTATTCCAAATTCTGTGTTAGGTGGAGCAATGATTGCTATGTTTGGAATTGTTGTCGCCTCGGGAATTAAAATGCTCAGCAAAGTTGATTTTTCGAGCAACGAAAATTTACTAGTTATTGCTTGCTCTGTTACTCTAGGTTTAGGAGTAACTGTCGTACCCAATCTCTTTGCTAAATTTCCTCCATTATTAAAAATGTTTTTTGAAAATGGAATTGTAACTGGTGCACTAACAGCCGTAATTTTAAATATTATCCTAAATATGGGACAAAAAAAGGTATCCTCTACTCCTGATTCTAACCATTAAAAAATAAATTACCTTGAAGGATGCTAAGGGGCTGTCTCGATTGAGACAGCCCCTACTTTTGAAAAAATTATTATTATATAATTTTTCTTTTTAAACGATCGGGACAGGGTTCTTATTTCCATGCAGAAATTAATGAATGGCTTTCTTTTTAAACGTGCCACCCATTACATCATGCACATCGTTAATCGTTACAAAAGCATTCTCATCAATCTCCGCAACAAGTGATTTAAATTTGGCAATCTCCAACCTGGTAATTACGGCGTAGAGAATATGCTTTTCATCACCTTTATATCCACCCGCACCGTGTAAAATGGTCACGCCTCTGCCCAGACGAGCCATGAGGGCATCCGCAATGGATGCCGAATGATCCGATACAACGATAACAGCTTTTGATTCATCCAAACCTTCAATGATGATATCAATGACTTTCGAAGCGATAAAATAAGTAACCAGGGAATACATAGCCCGATCCCAACCAAACACCATGCCGGCTCCGGTCAGAATAAACAGGTTGATTATCATGACAATTTCACCTACAGAAAAGCTGGTTCGCTTGTCCATTAAAATAGCTACAATTTCGGTACCGTCCAGAGAACCGCCGTAACGAACAATGAGCCCTACCCCGATACCCAGAATGATACCACCGAATATTGATGCTAAAAACAAATCATTTGTAAAACCAGGAATTGGCAGAAAAACATTGCTAAAATAGGATAAGGATAAAATAGCAAATATCGTTGATAGTGTAAAGGTTTTACCTATTTGCTTGTATCCCAGATAAATAAAGGGTATATTTACTATAATCAAAAATAGCCCCAGCGGCAAACCTGTCAAGTGGCTGGCCATAATAGCAATGCCAACCACACCACCGTCGATAACGTTGTTGGGGACTAAAAATATCTCCAGTCCGGCAGCATAGATAATAGAACCAATAAACAGTATAATATACCGCTTTATTTCTTGTAAAAATCGATTTTTTTTTGCCATGTATAGACCTCTCTTTTCATATATTTTTTTCTGTCCCAGCGCTGGATTTTGCAATAAGGCTGAGAAACAGTGATGTTCAATCAACATCAATTATAGATTTTTTCTGCATATTATTATACTATTCATAAAACGCCCTTCCAATATTCATCATTAATATTAACATATAACTGTGACAATAATGTTACAGTTCCAACTTATTCAAGCTTTGGCTTATGTAGAAATTGGATCTAACTTAAAAGACGGAGGCCCTTAATCGGCTTTATCCTTACGATGTTTATAAGGTAACCTTAGCATCGTTTGAGGGCTATGAATACCATAATAGACACTTATAAGCCTAACAAGAGTAATCCATTACAGTAAGAATAAAACAGGAGACCAGCTAACCAAAGTTAGCTGGTCTTTGCTTTTACAAGTTATACCCTTAAAAGGCTAAAATGCGAGCTGGGTTTTCTATCATTATCTTTTTGATATCGTTGTCAGACACGCCGCATTTTTTCAATGATGGTACAACAAAATCTGCGAGACGCGTATAACCTTCACCCCCACCTCGACGTGTAGCCAGTTTAGTAAACACATCATTCCCGATAACGATTTGTCCTGCATAACCCTCTCGGATCAACGCCACTAACCCCGATAAGATATACCAGTCAGGATAATGAGCAATCCCAAAAGGCTCATTATCCGCCTCAAATCCGAAAGGAGTGAAAGAAAGTATAAAGCCCATATCAAGCAACTCTCTGTGCAGGCTGATGTCAAAGGGTACATGTCCAGGATTGTTCACAAGTTGTTCAATAGAAAGATCGCCCATCAGCAGCTGGACATGACACAAGATCGTCCTTTCAGGAATACATCCACCTTGCAATAGAGGCTGCAGTACATTCTGCCTTACTTCCTCCTTTGTGAGATCAGGCCCTAGGTGAACCTGCAGCGACAAGCCCGTTTCGCTGGAAACGAAGGCTGCCGCGCGCAAATAGTCCTCTAACTCTTTAGTATACACCTCGTAGGCTGCCTTAATATGGCCGGGAAAAATACCAGTATCGCCAACGCCTTGATCAATTTCGCGGCGCAAGAATGCACCATACTGCTTAAATGTCATATCACGGTAATAAGCTGGCCATGTATATTCTGCATATAGACCTGTGGAAGCCACGATATGAACGCCCGTACGTTCGGCTATCTGCCGAATGGCAAGAAGGTCATTAGGTGAACTGCGAATGCCAGGTGCGCTAACTTCAACAATTGAATCGCCACCACTATCTTTAAATTCACCAACTTCGGCGGTCATCATCTGCTCGTCATCTAGCCTCATATTGTCCAAAGATAAAACTATATTATGACGCAGGGCTGAACGATTCTCCAGCACTAGCTTATCTTCTGGCTTCAAGCTGCGACGACTCGGGACAAAGCAGGATTTTCTAGTTCGGCTGCGAAACATGGAGCAGTCCGAAAGGACATGTTCATGCATAGAGGTGAAACCAAGCTGTTCTGGTGCGATCGGACCGCAAACCGTCATAATCTTTTGCGACATGCTATCCATCCTTTCCTTTACATTAGCGTGTCTTCAAGAACGCTTGATAAAGCCGCCCCGAAAATCAAAAGCTATTTTAACTGGAACATTTCATCTTCTGTTAGACACGACTATCTGTAATATCATATGCCCATGCAAATGCCAGAGGAACGTTTTTTTATGATAAAACATTGATCCTGATATACAATTTCATACAAGAAAAAAAATAACCTTAGTCAAACGTCGACTAAGACTAATTTCATCTATTGTATATAGCACTAGAAAAATAATCCGCTTATTTAAAGCTTAATTTGGTAAATCGCGTATCCACTTTCATGCTGGGAAATGCATTTGGCAAATTCTCTTTAGCTATTTGAATAAAGCTATTTTTTCTTATTGACAAAAATAAGAGCACCCTCTTGCCAAGTGATATCCTGGCAGAATGGTACTCTTATTCAATGCATATCTTCCAAGCTCCTGGCCTATTTCTGTCGATCAATTCGACTTGCGAGCTGCATTTATACAATATCCCAAAACCGCCCCAACAATTGCTGGCATAACCCAGCCAAAACCATCCGCATACAATGGTATAACACGGCTTAGCCACTGATGAACTACGGTTAATTGTAAGCCCGCTGCTTGCGCACCATCTAGCAGACTAACAAGAGCCGTCAAAAAGATACTACAGACATAAACTTCCCTTTTACCATTGAATAAGGGTTCTAAAAATACTAATAGGATTAGGACAATGACGATAGGATACAACGCTACCAATACAGGAACCGAGAAGGCAATTAACTGATTCAAACCCATATTGGACACAACCCCACTAAATAGTGTAAAACCTGCGACAAGTTGTTTGTAGGAAAAACGCGGAAATATCTTTGTAAAATAAGATGCACAGGAAGAAATCAATCCGATACTTGTGGTTAAACAAGCAAAGATAATTGCCAAACCAAGAACTACATTACCTAGTGGCCCAAAATAATGATTTGCTACACTGGACAAAATAATACCACCATTAGCAACTTGCCCGAGTGTTTCCACACTAGTCGCTCCAACATAAGCTAAAGCTACATAAATAATCGCTAAAAATCCCGCGGAAATCAAACCAGCTCCTGCACAGACCTTGGTAATATCCTTAGACTTTGTGACACCTTTATCCTTAATAGCATTAATCACCACAATCCCAAATACCACAGATGCCAATGTATCCATTGTCAAATATCCCTCTTTAAAACCTGCAAATAGGGGGGAATTAGCATACTCTACAGACGGCATTTGAATGGTTCCTAATGGGTTCATAATTGGTTGTACCAATATGACTACCAAGGTTATCAGCAATAAGGGCGTCAAAACCTTACCGATTCGATCTACTAATTTACTAGGATTTAGAGATAGCCAATACGTAACACCAAAAAATAGTAAGGTATATAGCAATAATCCTATCGTATTCATGCCACTGTCATTAGGTATAAACGGACGTATGCCAATTTCATAAGAAACAGCCCCTGTACGAGGAATCGCAAATAAGGGTCCAATTGTTAAATAAATACTCACCATTAACACCGTGGCAAATACCGGATGAACTTTCGAGGCTAAAGCTTGTGAATCCTCACTTCCCGATAAACCTATTGCCAATACCCCAAGCAAAGGAAGACCAACTCCCGTAATTAAAAAACCAATAATCGCGGGCCATAAATTACTTCCTGCTCCTTGTCCTAAACTAGGGGGGAAAATCAAATTCCCTGCCCCAAAAAACAAGGCAAATAGCATTAATCCAATAGCAGTCATATCCTTTAATGATATCTTATTTGGCATAGAAATAGCCTCCTACATATTCTTTATTATTCTTTAACTCAACATATATACTTTGTGGCAATAAAAAACTTCTACACCTTGACAAAGCAAGGGGCAGAAGAAAAATCCGCGGTACCACCCTTATTATTAGTTATATCTGCACTAATAATCTCTCATCAGATCACTGAGCCTAGTAGATGGATGGTTTGAGAAATCCATCGTAGTTTACTTGAGACATTTAAACTGCCAGCTCAGGAGTGACCATTCTATATACTGTTGTTACCGATTTACACCAATCATCGGCTCTGAAACAGAAAATGTCTATGTTCCTCTCCATCATTACTTTTATAATTCATTTTTAGATTATTTACATAGTAACATTCCATACTCAAATTGTCAACTTATTGTATTATATTTCTAACACTTTCCTCCTCTATTTTCTCCCCTATACAAACAAAGGAAAGAGGACTCAGTGAGTCCTCTTTTGGCACTATCTGCAGTCCCCTTATTCTTGCCTTTCTTTAATATCTACGGGTTTTGAGAAAAACCAACCGCCGATACAAATCAGGAGGAATCCTATCCAGAAAATAAGCTTCCACCCTACCGAACCGGAGAATCCTGCATTCAGCCATGCAACTCCCGGATGAGACAGAGTGTAAACCGCGAGCTTGACACCTACCCAGCCGACCAGAAGATACGCCGCTGTTTCCAATCCCGGCTTACGCAACAGGATATTAACAAACCACTGGGCAGCAAAGCGCATAAATACCAGCCCAACAAATCCGCCTGCAAAAACGATCATGAAATGGCCGCCGTCCAGTCCTCCAATGCTCGGCAATGAGGTTTTCGGCAAGCTAACCGCCAATGCAACAGCTGCCAAAATGGAATCTGCTGCGAAGGCAATATCAGCAATTTCCACCTTTATCACAGTACTCCAAAATCCTAATCCCTCCGCAGCAACCGACTTAGAATTAGGTCCATTGTTATACGCAAATGATTTATATACATGATTGAGGCTCAAAAAAATCAAATAGAATGCTCCCACTGCTTGTAGTTGCCACCATTCAATCAGCATGGATATTGCGAACAAGGATGCCGCACGGAATACAAATGCGCCTGCCAATCCGTACATGAGAGCCCGCTTGCGCTCTTGAACTGGCAGATGTTTAACCATAACTCCTAGCACACAAGCATTGTCAGCCGCCAAAATCCCTTCTAAGAAGATGAGAATCACAAACATCCAGGCATACTCTGCAATAATAGTAAAGTCCATTTTCTATTCCTCCTTTTTTGCATCAAAAAAGACCTCACCTAAGGAAGAGACGATTCTATCGCTCTTGTCTTAGGCAAAGGTCTCGCTTACAACTTGCATTGTCAGAAAGCCGGAGTCTGCACCCGTATTGACGGCTTACCTGTAAATAGCTACTCCCCTTTGCAGGAGGCTTTATTGATTTATAATTTATTATAGAGGTAATAAGGTTATCCTGTCAATGATTCGTATACTACTTATTCTCATACCTTTTGCGACTGGGAACAAACCCATTGAATTCTGGCGCAGTAAGCAAATTTAATCTTTAAAAGAATGATTAGAAATTACTTGCGATAGCCTCTGTACTCCCTCTCTGATCTTCTCTTCCGACATATTCGAATAATTTAAGCGGAGGGTATTTTCAACACCGCCATTAGGAAAAAAAGAATCACCTGGTACAAATGCCACATTATTTTGTAAGCACTCTTTTAGCAACTCCATAGCCTTTACATGCTGCGGAAGTTCTACCCAAAGAAACAACCCTCCTTGGGGATGAGTAAACTTCACTCCCTGAGGAAGTGTTTTTTCTAACATTTCAACCATCACATCTCTTCGTTTCCGATATACAGTAACCAATTGTTGTACATTGACTTCAAAGTCATATACATCCATATATGTTGCGACTTCCATCTGACTTCTCACAGAGGTACACAAATCTGCACCTTGTTTTATTAATACATATTTTTCAATGATCTTAGATTCAGCTGCAATCCATCCTAAACGCAAACCCGGACAGAAAATTTTCGAAAAAGTCCCTGTAAAAATGACAAGCCCTTCTGTATCCATCGATTTTAATGAAGGGGCAATTTCATTTTCAAAACGTAATTCTCCATATGGATTGTCTTCAATAACTGGAATTTCATATTTTTTTACAACCTTCATAAAATCAATTCTTCGCTCTATAGACCAAGTCCGCCCTGTGGGATTTTGAAAATCCGGGATGACATAGATCAGCTTTACCCCTTCTTGTGTTGCCAAAATTCTTTCCAGTTCTTCTATAACCATGCCATTATCATCGGTAGGAACCTCTATAAACCGAGGACCATAGGCCTTAAGGGCACTAATAGCAGCCAAGTAAGTTGGACTTTCGCATAGTACTATATCCCCTTCATCTAAAAAAAGCTTTCCTGAAAAATCAAGAGCCTGTTGTGAGCCACAAGTAATTAAAATGTTATTTGCATTAACTCTTGTTTGAAACTTTCGATTCATTCTCTCAGCTATTTTTTCTCGCAGAGGCTCATACCCCTCTGTAGTGGAATATTGGAGTGCTTCTTTCCCCTTTTCTTCTAAGACTTTTACCGCTATTTCTTTCATTTCCTCTACAGGAAATAACTCTGGAGCAGGCAAACCGCCTGCAAAGGATATTATTTCTTCTCGTTGTGTAATCTTTAATATCTCTCTTATTTCAGATGCCCGCAATACTCCCATACGTTTTGCAAAGGTAATCGCCATAATCCAGTCCTCCACCCTTTTTAATTTATCTTTGCTACCGAATAAAGAAACTTTATTCCTATTTTCATAAGTCCACTTGGCAGAATGCCGTAATGAATCGATTTTAGTGATCTGGTTTTAAACAGTTTAATCCTTACAACCTCCTGGCACCAATGCTACTTGCTCTTTCGGAGGAAGAGCCACGACTTTAGGATTGTTGGCTTTATTAATGATAATAACAGACAAGATGATGAGCACAGCAGCTAATGCATCATGAGATGTCATTTGCTCGCCAGCAAGCATCCATCCAAGAATTACAGCCACAATTGGGTTCACATAAGTATTGGTGGTAACTAAGGTTGGATCAGCTACTTTTAACAGCCAAATATAAGCGCTGAAGCCAACAATAGAACCAAAGACGATTAAATACCCTAGTGCAAGCGCTGAACGCATGGACACCAATGCAAAATTAAGCTGTGTCCATTCACCGATTATAACGCCAAATAGCAGGCAAAACAGTCCTCCTGTAAGCATTTGCATGGCTATCGACATGAATATTGCTGACGGCAACTTTGCTACACGGGAATAGAGGGTCCCTCCTGCCCAAAAAAGTGTTGCAACCACTAACGCAATATAGCCACGCCATTGGGAGGATGTATTTGATAATTCGCCCACAGAATTATTTACTAACGACATAGTACCAATAAGACCTAATACTAAGCCCCCAAAAACCATACCGTTTGGGCGCTTACCATTTTGGCAAAGCCAAGATAGCAACATTACCCAGAAGGGTACTGTTGCGAAAATGATTGCAGCAATACCACTTGAAACAAATTGCTCGGCCCAGACTAAACTGCCATTGCTGCCCAGTAACATTGTACCACCAACAATAGCAGCATTTTTCCAGTGCCCAATCTGTGGTCTTTCCACTCCACGCACTGCTTGCCAAATATACATAATTGATCCAGCTATCAAAAATCTTATCCCGGCCATCGTAAAGGGAGGCAATGTTTCAATAGCAACTTTCATAGCTAAGTAAGTTCCACCCCAAAAGATGTATACTGCTAATAAAGCCCCTACAATAGGTAAAGTCATTCCCATTCTATATTCCTCCATGTCTAATTATAGGATTTTTTTATTTCCAAGGTAATAATGAATCATCTCAAGCATTAACAGCTAAATGTCACTTACACTCTTACAAAAGTTCCTTTTCTTTCAAAAAAAACCTCTAATACATTACAGTTTTATCAATTATAATAGCGTGAAGGAAATATATTGTAAATATCCAATATAATATTATTAAAGTACCAATTCTATTTTTAAGGAGAATCGAGACAAATGGATATTACCAAAATACTAAGTGGTATCCGAATTGACCAAACCGGATCAGCACCTATGTACTTGCAAATCGCCAATCATTTAGCAACAAAAATTCAAAACTCTACTCTCTCTGCCGGTACTAAGCTGCTTCCCGAACGGGAACTTGCTAAATTACTTGATGTCAGCCGCACGACAACAATCAACGCTTACAGACTATTAGAGGAACGTGGACTAGTAGTAACAAGAGTCGGAAGCGGTACTTATGTAACAGAACTGTCCACTGCCCAACAGCAAGCAACTACTATTCCCTGGGAGCAGCTATTTACTCCCCAATATAAATCACCCTTATCGTCACTATTACGCACCTTAATTTCTACTCCTACTGCAGATGAGACTATTTCCCTAGCAGCAGGTATGCCTGATCCAGATTTCTATCCCCTTTCTATCATTGAAAACGCCCTTACATCTAGTAAATACAACCTTAATCTTTCTGACTTCGGCCACATAGCAACGGAAGGCTACCTCCCTCTTAGACACGCATTGGTCACTTGGCAGAATCAGCAAGGAATACAAGCCTCCCCTGATCATGTACTAATCGCATCCGGTTCACAACAAAGTCTATATCTCATTGTGAAAGCTTTCATCGAGCCTCGAGACTATGTCATTATAGAATCACCTACTTATTTAGGAGCCATCCAGATACTAGAGGCTTCTGGCGCCCGCATTCTATCCCTACCTCAATCAGATCATATTAATTTTGAACTATTGGAAGACTATCTAATACGTTATCGGCCAAAATTAATGTATACCATTCCCACCTTTCAAAATCCCACAGGTCGCGTCATGTCCCTTAATGACCGGCAAGAGCTCATCCGATTAGCTGCACGTTATCGATTAGCCCTGGTAGAAGATGATCCCTACAGCCACCTATATTACGGTCACCAGCCACCCCCTTCTCTTAAAAGTCTTGATACTTGTGGATGCGTGATTTATATGGGTACCTTTTCTAAAATACTCTTCCCAGGATTGCGCACAGGTTGGATAACAGCCGTACCACAGGTTATCAATCGACTAGCTCAAGAGAAGCAATATATGGACCTTCACAGCAATACCCTTTCTCAGAGAATCCTCCACCTTTGCCTAGAAGAAGACTATTTGTCAGGTCATTTAAGAACTGTCTGCACGGAATATAAAAAACGCCGGGACACTATGGCTAGTGCTATCCGGCGTCATTGTAATCATTATATGGAGTTTACTATACCAGAAGGTGGCTTCTATCTCTGGTGCACTCTAAATTCTTCTGCATCACCGACTGAGCTCCTTCGCCGCGCCGCTGCTGCAGGGGTTTCTTTCGTACCTGGCGAAGCTTTTTATATCAATGGAACCAAAAGCAATCAAATACGTCTTTGTTTTTCCACCCACAACGAGGAGCTCCTGAAAGAAGGAATACGAAGAATAGGCCGAATCCTTGCGTCAGGTGCTGCCAATACCATACAACCATCTAATACTGCTGGCCGACCAATTATTTGACAGAAAAAACTAAACTTACTCCCTTGTTTTTATAATTCCACTTCTATGACTCCTTCATCTTTCAATTATAAAGTTCATACACAGTAAGTATAGAGCCTCTTCTTTACAAGTCTACCTTGTGCTCTAATAGGTAAGAAGTGGCCATGAATAACATAGCAGCGATAATTACATCAAATATAGTACTCCCAATATTCATTGTCATGGTTGTGACTGAATGTAACTCCACCATCTGTGGAAAAGAGTTTGAGATTACGATCGTTAGACCAGCCTTTGCTATGCTCAATAGAAAGAAAATAATAAACGAACCTATTTTCCCTAATTTTTTTCCTTTTAAGGCTATTTTGCCAACAACCATACAAAAGTATATAAATGTTAAGGCGGACACAATGGTCCATAGATGCATAAGGACCGAATAGAGTATTTCATGTACCTCAACTTGCTGTAAAATAGCATTCAATAATCTTCCTTGATCCAGTAAGCAAAACATGAGCAAAGACACTATGGTAACAATACTGATTTGAACTACAGCGGCAATCAGTCTTGAGGCCATAATTGACACACCTGACTGGGGAAGTGTAAATAACAGGTACCCTTGGTCATCATACAAGTAATCACTCATTAATGTTAATGAAGATATACTTATAAGAACTAGAGCACCAACTCCTAAGAAAGTTGATAATACAGGTGCGCCAATTTCCCAGGAACTGATCTTCGTCATCAAGAAGATATTTCCCATTATAACCGTTATGCAAATACCAAATATGGTTAAAAGCTTTCCTCTTAGTTCATATTTTATAAGATTAAACATTATCGAAATACCTCCCTGTACAACTCATCAATTGATTGATTCTTGCTCAATCTTAATTCTTCTGCATTTCCTTGTAGTACGATCTCTCCATCAGATATAAATGCCACATCATCAAAAATTCGTTCAATATCATTTACTAGATGGGTCGTAATAATCATGGAACTATCTTCGCTAAAGTTATTGATGATTGCATCTAATATTTTCTCTCGCGCAGTAGGATCTACCCCACCGAGTGGTTCATCCAGTATATATAGTTTTGCTTTTCGCGAAAGCACTAATGTTAGCTTTAGTTTTTCCTTCATGCCCTTGGATAGACTTTTCACACTACTATTTGCATCAAGTTTCATGAATTCCAGCAATTCAAAAGCTTTCTTTTCATCAAAGTCAGAATAGAAATCTTTGAAATATTGAACGGCATCTTTTATTTTCATCCATTTGAAAAGATATTCAGTGTCAGGCAGATAAGAAACGATGGACTTAGTATAAACTCCGGGTTCTTTACCATCTATGAGCAGTTTCCCAGAAGAGGGATGTAATATGCCAGCTGCTATTTTTAGAAAAGTAGTTTTTCCACTGCCATTAGGGCCAAGAAGTCCTAGGATCTTTCCTTGTTGTATGGTTAAATTTGCTCCTTGCAATGCTTTTTTATTAAAATAGGATTTACATAGGTTTTCAGCTCTCAATATATTATCCATGTTGATTCACCTCTTTTATCTTTTTAGATATGCTCTCAATGATCTCTTGCTCTTTAAATCCTAGACGTTTCATTCGTAGGATAAAAGAATCCATTATTTCTTTTGCCATTTCCTGTCTCAAATCATCTATCATGTTTTTTCTCTCTCCCACAAATGTTCCCATCCCCCTTTGGGTATAGACAATACCAAGTCTTTCAAGTTCTTGATAGGCTCTCTGCAGGGTATTGGGATTTACTTTTAAAATCGTTGCCATTTCCCGTACTGATGGTAATTTATCATTAGCTTTTAACTTCTCCGTAGCAATATCCATTTTTATACGGTCCATAATTTGTAGATATATGGGCATCTTATCATCAAATTCCAAATCCATACCTTCATCTCCGATCTAGTGTATTAGTTAGATAATACACTAGATCGGAGTTTTTGTCAAAATTGATTTCTTTAACAGTATGAGTACTCGCTAGATTATGGTTCTAGTATGAAAATCTTACAATTCAAGAGAACCCCTAAATTCAGCAAAAAAAGCAACTCCAAAAAAGGACATATTGAAACTGGGGCACAGGGACGGCAGTTGGTATTTAGGTTATAATAAAAAACAATCAGACTAATTAACAGCCTGATCATTTTAGTGTATTATATTTACTTTGTTGAATCAATTTTATCGAGATAATCCTCTAATGCTTTATTTATAATCTTTGTAATTGAAATATCTGACGCAGTACTATATTCTTTAAGTCTATCGGAAAGAGCTTTTTCAATTCGGGTATTGTAGGACACCATAACTTTACTTGCCATGTTAATTCACTCCTAGATCTTATTATTTTTATATTACACCACAATTATATCTTTTAAGCAAGTTTCATCCATATTATTGGGAAAATAGTAACTTTTGTTACTTACTCTAGTCGTTTAGCCGATCTTTATCATCCTCAAAAATGCTTTACTCAATATTGAACCAGAAAGCTAATCGGATCAACAGCGATGCCATTTACCCTGACTTCATAATGAACATGGGGACCAGTACTTATCCCTGTGCTGCCCACATAAGAAATCACTTGACCTTTTCTCACACTTTGACCGACGTTTACTATAATGCGGGAATTGTGTCCATAAATAGTTGAAATGCCATCACCATGATCGATTTGCACCATATTACCATAGCCCCCCAACGCCCCACTCTGCACAACCTCACCATCAGCAGTAGCAACAATAGGTGTTCCCATACTATTGGCAATATCCATCCCTTGATGTATTTCACTACCGCCCTCCAAAGGTGGATTACGCCAGCCAAATCCAGAAGTAACCTCTCCACTGATCGGCCAAATAGAAGGCTTAGCCGCTAACTTATCAGTACTCCTTGCCATTTTTTCAATGTCTTGATCCTGCCCACCCTCCCTAAGTCGGATAGGTTCCAACTCAGTTGCTGCAATACTGCTCGCACTAAGTCTCTGGTGATAGTTTGCAGAAATTCCTACCAGAAATATAATAAGTAAGCACATTAGCGAAGCAATCCATTTGGCAGAAATAATTGTCGTCCACCGATTACCTACTTTCTGATTATTATGCGTCTCATGCGGAATATGCATTACTGTATCTCCTCCTTTTAGTAAATATAGCATCACAAAGTTTGGGCAAAACATGGTAGCTGACTACTATCCAGCCCTCCAAGCCAACCTGTCATTCTACATTATAACGGAAATCCGTCTTTTTTACTGTTCTATACTGCAATTAATTTTACTTTTTTCGTCAAAACTTGACGCCAAAAGTAAAAAGTGAGAACATAGTAACTACTAGCATATCATTATTGGAGGGTACACATGTGAGAAATTTTTTCCAACAACATCGCATTATTGTTGCGCTAACCGCACTTTTATTCACAGTAGCATTACTGTTAGCCGCTAGCTATAACCTACTTCCATTTGTAGTTGGGAACCAGCATGTTATTCCACAAGCAGCAGTTAGTCTCACTGCTGTACCATTAGGTAACATAAATAAGCCCATACAAATCACCCGAGCGGGCTCAATAGAAAGCTCGATATCCGTCCCTATTAATGCCGAATTCTCTGGCCTCCTTAGTGAAATATATGTCACAGAAGGTCAAGTAGTCAAAGCTGGCCAGCCTTTAGTTAAGCTTCAGGCATCTTCAGAATCAGCAGTAACTCAAACTACAGGAGCTTCTCAGCAGACACAAAGCAATTATGACAATGCTCTAAAAGAATTTAACCGCTTACAAAAATTATTCGAAATAGGGGCTATTCCACGACGACAATTAGATACTGCCACCGCCCATTTACAAGAGGCAAAAGAAAGCTTGACCACCCAGAATACTGTGCAGTCTTCTAACACCTCCATAAATGGATCGGCTACTATTAATGCACCAATCGGTGGCATAGTGACTGGATTATCCACATCTTCAGGAAAAACAGTGCAGGCTGGTCAACAACTGCTTTCCTTAGGTAGTGGTCAGGAAGTAGAAGTTGTCGTTCATCTTGACCAAAATGATCTGTATCTGGTTCATTTAGGCACACCAGCTACATTTGAGGTATCTAAACAAACTATAGTGGGTCAAGTGTCTAGAATATATCCCCAGATTGAAGCAAACCAAATTCCTACTTTTCTTGCCCATGTTAAACTTGCTACCAATCCGAGCGGTTTAGTAAAATCCGGTATGTCCGTTACGATTCGTATGGACACTGGTAAATCATCTCTAGTGCCCGCAGTTCCCACAACATCAGTATTTCAAGATGATCAGGGTCGAAGTTTTGTGTACCTAGCGAACGATGGAAAAGCTACAATGCAACAAGTAATGATTGGAGAAACCATCGGCGATTTCACAGAAATCACCTCTGATCTACCTCAGCAAAGTATAGTTATAACAAGCAACATAAATGATATAAAAGATGGCGATGCTATCACAGTAATGTAGGAACGCGCCAATTAACTTTATCACAATCTAGTTTATATTTCTAGAAAATTAAGCCTCAAGCTCTTGTTTGACAAGGGCTTGAGGCTATTGTAATTACTAGAAAGTTTGTTATTTTAAAAGAGCTATTTGATTTGAAAATTATAATAAGCATACTGTTTTATAGTAAACGCTTTACTTATGAGAATATCAATTATATTTTGTTAGGTAATCAATTTGTTCGAGAAGTTCTGCAGCAAATGTATCAAAAATGGTCACCGCTTCTTTTGTTCTGGACTTTGCAAATTTATGTGTAAGCTTATAACATATTCGGTCAGGGGGAGGATCAATCAGCTTCTGGATGGTATACTCGTTAGTTGCTGCCTTGGATTGAGCGATTGACAAGGGAACAATTGCCCATTGTTTTGGTGTTCGCAGCAAGGGCAAAACCATAGGACCATTGCTCACCTGAATATGAGATGATTGAAAAGGATCCCACCATTTGTTGTGCCAAATCTGATAGGCTGGAAACCATTCATGGTACAATTCATCACGTGGATTTAGTTGCTGTGGATGAATGTTTGGAACAGCTAGGTGCTCTGGCAAGGCTAAACGAATAACGACCATCGGCTCGGCAAAGAATGGGGATACTTCGATATTTTTTATGATTCTCTCATATAAGACAAATGCAATATCGATTGTCCGCTGTTCAATTAAATCATAAAGGTCAGTTGAATTCTGGGTATAAATGTGTAAGCGCATGGTAGGACGTTGGCAGATTATCTGCTGATAGAGATTTGGTAGTAAGTAGGTATTTACACTGTCCACTGCACCAATTGTTAAAGACAATCTGGTTCGTGATTTTAATGATTGGGTTTCTAGTAACAATTGAATCCATTTTTCAGCAACTAAAATAAAATCTTCACCAGCAGGAGTAAGGGAGATGGTTTTTAATCCTTTTCCTCGTTGAACAAGAATTAAGTCAAGTTCTTGTTCAAGGTTTTTGAGGCGGTGACTTACGGAAGACTGGGATAAGTGAAGAATTTCAGCTGCCTTTGTCAAACTCTGATTAGAGACAACCGCTAAAAATGCTTGAATGTCATCAATATTCATTATGATTGCCCCTCTATTTAAATATTAAACTTTTGCATATTATTAATGAATTTAATTCGTTTTACTTTAAGTATAAGCACTGTTTATAATAAATTCAAGGGACAGCATTGAAAATAACACTTGCAATGATACTATTAAATCAACTGCAAAAGTAGACGATTGTCATGAAAAATCTGTGCAGTATGTGTAAATCTGAAGAAATCAAAAAGAATCTATCATTAGTAAAACCAGGAGGAAAATAATATGGAACATATAAGCCTAGAAATGCTTAGTTTTTTATTGGGAGCAGGTTTTGTTGCTGCTTTTATCGATTCAGTGGTTGGCGGAGGAGGTTTAATTTCCATGCCAGCATTACTAATGACAGGATTGCCTCCCAGTGTTGTATTGGGGACTAACAAACTTGCTTCCATATGCTGTTCCAGCACAAGCAGTATCTCCTTTTTGCGTTCAGGAAAGATGGATCTTGGATTAGTTAAATATCTTTTTCCATTGTCCTTAATTGGCTCTATAATGGGAGCGTATACGGTAAGACTGATTCCTCCCGAATTTTTGAAGCCATTAGTCGTAGTCATGCTGGTTTTAGTAGCTATTTATACAGTCTTCAAGAAGGATTGGGGCGATCAGTCTACTTATAAAGGTATTGATAAAAGAGTTGGCATCTTAGGAGGTTGCGCTGCTTTTGCCCTAGGTTTCTATGATGGATTTTTCGGCCCTGGTGCAGGCTCTTTCTTAATCTTTGTATTTTTGATGCTTGGTTTTGATTTTGTCGTAGCGGCAGGAAACGCCAAAGCGCTCAATCTGGCCAGTAACCTAGGTGCTGTTGCAACATTTCTGTTAGCTGGCTCCGTCAATTATGTTTATGGTCTTAGCATGGGCATTGCAATGATTGTTGGCGCTATCGTAGGCTCAAGGTTTGCGATTGCCAAAGGTACCACTTATGTAAAACCACTATTTATTTCGGTGACAACGATGTTAATAGGAAAGCAATTATGGGATATTTTACATTGATCAAAGATCCTAATCACTTACATTGGTTGCGACTTACTCCAATAAACCTGAAAAATCATTCTATTATTTTTTTCCAAAAAAAAATAATTTTAAATCTAATAACTTAGGATAAAAACAGGAAAATTACGCTACACCTTAGTCACTGCGCACCTCTTTGACCCCTACCATTTCCTAAATACTGAAAAACAATTGCATTGAAGTGGAAAAATATGAGAAGAAGCAATAGACTTCTTCTTTTTTCTAATGATATTCAAAAACAAATCCCTTATATTTTAAATATAGCCGGTGCAACACCAGGAAACTCCATGGAATCTGTTTCTAATACAAAATTCTTAGGGGGTATAAATGTGAAAAAGATTATTCTTCCAACACTTGTTTCTTTAGCTTTTGCTAGTACTGCTCTGGCAGCAACACCTCCAATCGATTTAGGCGCAGGCCAAGTACAAATTGGTTACTCATACGACAATTTGAAAACTAATGTTGATGGATTTGGAGATCTCGGAAAGTATCACGGTAATAGCTATCAATTAGCCTATGGCCTTAATAATAAATTAGCTATTACTGGCGACCACCTCAATACATCTTCGAAAGACTTTAATCTTTATAATAATGGCATATACCAAGGTTCAATTAATGGTCTGAAATTTGATTCAAGCACGATTGGTCTTCAATATAAGATTAATGACAATCTTGCAGTTTCAACAGGTAATGTAAAATCAAAAGTTCGGTCAGATTCTGGATCAAACTCTGACTCTGAAATCTATGGCGGTATTGCATATAAACAAAATATCCGTAAAGATCTTAATGGATATGCATCCTATCTAAAATCCTCTAACGTACAAGATTGGAAAGCTGGCTTGGCCTATGACATTGGAAACAACACGTTTTTTGACGTAGGATATCGTGATTACCAAAACGATGGAGCCAGTATTTCCGCCAAAGGTATGAGTTATGGTGTAAACCATAAGTTTTAGTAATAAGTAATAACTTAGTAACAATCTAATAAATATTGTAGAAAACGGGATTTCAAGCATAAAGCTCGAAGGTCCCGTTTTCTAATTATTATAATAATTTCTTTCACTTTTAATAATATCTTCGTATAATGAATATATATACCATCGGTTTTATTGTTAACACTGCATGAGCGCATCTATTACCATTGAATATTATAGTATCCTTTTTTCATCCATTGCTCAATCCCTTTACTCGTCCTGGATAGCATCAAGTTCTTTTCATGTTTTTTTCTTACAAGAGAGTTTCAATCATCATAATAAATGATTGAAACAATATAAAGCAATCATTTTGACAGATGTGCAATTAGTGATATACTAAGCGTAAAGATAGTATTTAGGAAAGGAGCTTAACAATGCAAATCTGGTTTATATTCATTCTTTATATTGTATGGCGCGTCTTTTATTGGGGCCAACTACTGCAGTCAGATGGAGAATCCTTTTGGCACAGAAAATATGTACAAATTCCAAAACAGAATGTACAGAATACCTTCCTAGTCATCAATCGATGAATCTGGCTTATCTTAATGATTTCTCAATATAGAGATAGAATCACGTTATGATACATCTTACAGTACCTCACGCTCACCTTAGCATGGTTGGGCTTTTTTTTATCTCTTGTCAACTGTGAAAAATAGATACAGACAAAGAGACCATGGTTCGGTTTCACTTATTACTATTAAAATACAAAATTCCTGCAAGTCCTCTTTAGAGTTCCTGCAGGAATTTTGTTTTCCCTGTGACCACTTATGGGATATGTATAGAGAGTCTAAACTCTGAACTTACCGACTGTTTCGGATAGTACCTGGGCCATTTCTGCCAAGTTCCTGCTGGTAGATGATACCTCCGCCATTGCTGCCGACTGTTCTTCAGTAGCCGACGAAACATTGTTCATTTGCTCTGAAGTATCTTTAAATACTGTGCCAACATCCTGCATGTCCCTCACGATTTGTTGACTATTATCAGCCATCTGCTGGATGACCTTAGATATATTCACAACTTGAGTTGACAGTTGATTAATCTGGGTAGAAATGGTATCGAAAGTTTGCCCTGCTTCGTTTACCGATTCAATACCGACTTTTACCTCATTCGTCCCAGCGTTCATGGCGTCAACCGTCAAGTTAATATTGGAATGATTTTCATGAATCAACGCAGAAATTTGTTTGGCAGCTTCCTGGGATTGTTCCGCCAGTTTACGCACTTCTTCAGCAACAACGGCGAAGCCCCTACCTTGTTCACCTGCCCTTGCCGCTTCAATAGCAGCATTTAAGGCTAACAGATTGGTTTGTCCGGCAATTCCTGCAATAACATTGACTATTTCGTTAATATGTATAGAGCTATCGGAAAGTTTGCTGACTGTTGTTATGATTTGTTCGGTGCTTTTGTCGATGTAACTCATTTGCTGTATGGCCTTGTCTACCGTTTTTTTACCTTCAATAGCAACATTCGTTGTTTCGATTGTAACATTGGATATTTTCTGGGCACTGTCAGCTATATTGAAAATATTAGCAGACATATCTTCCACAGCAGTCGCAGTATTTTTTATCTTTTCAATATGATTACTATTTTTTTCTGCCACATTGTATACTGCTTTTGCCACATGATCTACTGTTTGATTGGTTTCTTGGCAGTTTGATGTCAACTCTTCCGAAGCAGCTGCTACCGTTTCACCTGCATAAGAAATTTGGGTTACTAACTTGCGTAAGTTCACGGCCATGCTATTTAGCGCTTCACCGAGTTGTCCTACTTCATCTCGACTAGTAACCTGCAGTTCATTAATTGCTAAATTGCCGATGGCAAGTTCTTTTGTTGCTTCAACCATTTTGATAATCGGCACCGTAATTTTGTTAGCAAAAAAGTACATAAACACCAGTGAAATGATCGCTATACAGAAGGTAATAAGGGCGTTTTTCCCTGTAGCACTACTGACCATAGCCATTGCGTTCTCTTTCTTCTGGCAAGTTATAACTGACCAAGAGTCTGAGGTCCCCGGCAGAGGAATACTGGAATAAGCACTGATAATCGTATTTCCATCCAAATCCTGATATTCAGCACTTCCTGATTCTCCCTTCATTACTTTTTCCGTAATAGACTTCAGGCCATCTGGTACCTTAATATCCTTTTGTTCAGTCTTTGGGTGGCCGTTTTGGTCTTTTAGAGCGTTGCCCTGAGCATCTTTTACTAAAACAGTCTTTTTAAAAGTTTTGTAGTTATTAAGTTCAGTAACCTGACTCTTGTCAGGGTGGGCGATTACGGCTCCCTCTCCATCCAAAACGTAGGCGTAATATTCTTGCTTAGAACTAAAATCATCGATCATCTTTTGCAAGGCATCCAGCTTAATATCTGCCCCCATAATACCAACTAACTTATTATTGTTGTATATACCACAGTAAATGGACGTAACCGTTGTATCGCCAGTTAATGAGTAGTACGATTTGCTGACAAACGGCTTTGGATTGGTCATCATTTGTTGAAACCACCATCGATCGCCTCGGTAGCCCAAAGAGCCAGTTGACCTAGCAGTTTGGTTACCATCCGTTTTCTGGATATACAATAGGTCGAAAAATTTAAAACGGGCGGCATTATCGACTAACAGCTTTTTTTGTTTCTCTGGCGAAAAACTGGTGACATCACTATTTAGAGCAAGTCCTTCGGTAATATTGTAAGCGTTATAGATAACTTGGGATATATTATCCGCTAATGATTTCGCGAAAACCTCATTATCCTCGCGGATGTGATTGCCAAAATCCGTAGAAATAAAATAATACCCTGTAGCACTAGAAACTAGAAATGAACCGAAAATAACAAAAAAGACCACTGCCATAAATTTAGATTTAATTGTTCGAAACATCTTAAAACTCCCCTGCTAATAAATTTATTACTATATTTTACTAATTTCTGCATATAATTGTATATTACCACAAATTCTGACAAAATAACAAGAATTACTTGATGTGGAGAAGAGGAGTTCCATTCTGATGACTTTTCATGAATGTATATAAATTTCCATCATGTTTTAATCCACACACATTTGCAAACACTCCAATAAGTTAATTACCTGCACTCTTGCTAAGTGTAAAATACAAAAAAGGTATTTGCTACCCTAAGTAAATTCCTTTGGATAGCAAATACCTTTTCCTACCTTACTCCTAGCTGCCGTTCTTAATCACGTTTTATAAAATAGGACATAAACTGTATTACGACTATGTTAATTGGTGGGGGGTATATACAATAATGCGATACTACGAAGAAAGTGAATGCTGTGATCCTCGAATGCTTAATCGATCTCTCTGTCTTATTCTCGAAGCTTTGGGTGATGAAACTAGCGATCGAAACTTTTATCAGTGCTTAGCAAAAATGGCGCCAGACTGTGAACAGCGGGAAATCATTACGTCGATTAGGGATGACGAAATTAAGCACTTTAAGATGTTTCGTATGATTTATCAGGAGATAACATGTGAGCAACCCATGCCGGGACAGGAACAGGAGTTTGAAGAGCCTGAAAATTACTGCGCAGGAATTCAAAAGGCCATCTTTGGAGAACTTGGAGCTGTGGAACTCTATAGGAAAATAATGTTTGGCCTTTGCTCTCAAAGACATCGAGATATGCTATTTGAAATTATAACAGATGAAATTAAGCATTCTGGCAAGTGGAATTTCCTATATTCAAAAAACTGCTGTGGCTGTGGATGCAAATAAGTGAAGCTAAATGGTCTGCCAATCGGCAGGCCAATTTTAGCCCAATCGTAGGGGCGGTTATTGTATATTATTGACACTTCTTTCTCTACATTACCAAAATATAAACTAATACGAAATAAATACCATTTATGTATTGACTTTTCTTTTAACATTTTGTATTATTTATATATAAACTAATAATAATTATTACTAAGGAAGTGTTGTTAATGTTGAAATTTATTTGTACAATTTGCGGTTATTCTCATGAAGGAGATACTGCTCCTGCGTCCTGTCCTCAATGTAAAGCTCCTGCCCAAAAGTTTATTGAAAAATCAACTACCAACTTAAGTTGGGCAGATGAACATAGAATTGGTGTTGCCGCCGGTGTGGATTCTGAAATTGTAGAAGGTCTCAGAATGAACTTCTTAGGTGAATGCACCGAAGTAGGCATGTATTTGGCTATGAGCCGTCAAGCTGACAGAGAAGGCTTTCCAGAAGTAGCTGAAGCCTATAAGAGAATCGCTTTTGAAGAAGCTGAGCATGCAGCCAAATTTGCTGAGCTTTTAGGTGAAGTAGTATATCCTTCTACCAAGAAAAATCTTGAATTACGTGTAGAAGCCGAATATGGTGCTTGCGAAGGCAAATTGGGTCTCGCTAAAAAAGCAAAACAACTTAATCTCGATGCCATTCACGATACCGTACATGAAATGTGCAAGGATGAAGCCCGTCATGGCGCGGCCTTTAAAGGCCTCTTGGACAGACACTTCGGTAAATAGCATTAGTTAGCAAAAAGCACTGGCTTCCCAGTGCTTTCTTTATGCAAAAAACATTCCTCTTGTTTCTGACAATGGCGACTATCCACCATTTACATTTTTCTATTTTTATAGCTTAATCCCTTGTGAATTGCCCAATGGCCTTTCTTGAGCGATTCAACATCAACCCATAGTTTCTGAGGTATTGGCTGCTCTGTTGTATACCAATCCGCCGCACCTTGCACCAGTTTTTGCGGGGATGCATTCCTTCCGAAATGCGATATGTTGAGAAGTGAAACGCTTATTCTGACAGTAGCATTATTCCCTCCAGACCATTCCTGTGCTTCAAGTTCTTTGTTTTTAGTTAGCCATACAACGCCTCCACCAGACTGGTTAAGACAGCCTTTTTCCAATATCTGTTCTAGATTCTCCTCTGTAGTAAAATGATATAGTCTCATATTTTCCCCTTGAGGATTATCTCTTTATTTATCAAATGCATTTTACCTCTTCCTTTCTTCAACACTCATTACTAAATGTTACTTTCTTTATATCTTCAATTTTGAATTGATATTGTATTTCAACCTTGTCTCAAATCTATTTTTCCCCATAAAAAAAACCCCTACGATTGGATATTCGGCGCGTGCCGGCGAGTGTGATATATCACACCAGTCTCCTATATCTCGTGGCGGTTAAAACTCAATATGGTATTGTCAATAATCGTCAGTAGATCCTAACAACTTATGATTTATTATACTACAAATAATCCTTTCCGTCAAATAATCATTTTTCTTGGATAAACAATCATCCATTTATACTAAACATTTTTTAACATGATTATGAATCAAGGAAGAACCTAGACTTGCATTTATACTCTATTTGTAATGCCAAGACGTTTTTGCGTCTTATTATTATCACCATAACAAACCTGGCATTCCATGAAGTAATCATCCATTTTAATAGAATAACTCCCTAAAGCAGATTAGTTTTAATAGTCGTTAACTCCCTGCCTTAGGTAGTTATCTCAATCAAACGAAGCACCCATATGGTCCGTCAGAAAGTTATTTCTTCTGACTGATAAAGCTGGATGGCCGTTTTCTCCGTCAATAGATTTACTGACTTTTGCCGCCATTCATTAATATGAGATGTTTTAAGATGCTGCAAAAGGGCCTCTTTGTCTGTCCACTTCTCTACAAAAGCACAGCCGCTGCTATCATATGGATCATCCAGTAATTCATAGCTTATACATGCTTCTTCTGCACGAGTGGCTACAATTAATTCTTGAGCCAAGGCAAATAGCTCAGCCTTTTTTCCTGCTTTCACCGTCATTTTTGCTATTACAATTACCATGGTTTCACTCCCCCAATTTATAACTACGTATATAATTTTTCTATTATAACCATTTGCCATTAAAATATAAATTTCTGCAAGTTCTCTTTAGAGTTCTTGCAGAAATTTATTACTTTTCCTGTAGACACTTATATAACTGAAGAATTTTATTCCTCGATAAATTGTATCAATTCTTTGTTGAACTTATCGCGCTGGTCATAGAACAATCCGTGGCCGCTGTATTTGAACGGCACAAGTTTGGAGTTTCTAATTCCTTCATTTTGTGCAATAGCCAATGGGAATAAACAAATTCTATCATGAATACCGTGAAGAATTAATGTGGGAACGCATATTGTTCCAAGATCAGCGAATAATCCTTCTTCATCCAACCAAGACATTGCAACCGCAGCAGTGGACCAGCCTGCCGCTTGTAGCCCCAATTGGAAGAACCAGTCTGAAAAAGGTTCCGTCACATACTGGAAAAAGAACATGTCACCAAACCCCTGCAGCATTTTAGGACGATCATTATATGTATCTTGAATGATTTTTTCTACATCCTCTTTCATTAAACCGTGAGGAAAATATGGACGTTGAACAAGACTAGGAGCTGCTGCTGCAAAAAGGGCGAGCTTCGATACCCCATATCCGTTGTGGCGAGCCATGTATCGAATAGCAATTGCTCCCCCCGTGGAGTGACCGCCGAGTATAAAATCTTGTAAATCAAGTGCCTCAACTACACATCGAATATCATCTGCCGATTGATCGTAGTCGTAACCGCTCCAAGGCTTATCAGAATTACCGAATCCTCTGAGGTCAATTCCTATACAACGATATCCCATGCGTGGAAGCTGGTCAAACTGATATTCAAACATTTTATGGTTTACAGGCCAACCGTGTATAAATAAAATCGTCTTACAGCTCCCTGGGTTAATATCTTCTACATAAATATTTACGCCCGGTTCTACTTCAATATAGTATCCCATGCGAATCACTCCATTTAAAGTTTCTATAGTGGTAATATATTCACCTGGGAATAAAAAGGCGATGAATCTGTTGGATGAGAGAAGGTTGTAATGATATAAATGTCATTGAAATTGCTTTTCTACAATACTATTGAGGTGCAAATCTATGACAACCCATAGTGTCGTGTCACCTAAACTTACTTAAGGCCGCCCACAACAACGCCTTGATCCCTCATTGCCGGAAACCCTGCCATCCCGAGTCTCATTACTACTGTTCCAGGGAAAATTTAAAACATTCATAAAAGCTATATAATTGCTAATCCTTATACTATTTATCTAACGTTTCCACCAAATGTATATAGCCAATAGCCCGGCCCATAATCCCATTAGGCTCTGATATTCTTCGATTGTTTGAAATGTTGTTAAAATATATATCAATGCTACAAACGCAGATAAAGAAAATAAATCATATAGGATTCGCCACACTTTAGATCGATTTCTTAAAGGCTTCTTGGGAAATATTGATTTGTACCATGGCGTAACGACGAGAGCCTGTCGCTTAGCACTATGCAGCATTGCTGCACTGACAATGGGCAATGGCTGCGTATCGCCTAAAGAATCTTTTAGTTGCTGACCGCAATGTCGACAGTATTTTGCACAATAAGAACGTTTCTTACCACAAAAGTCACAATACATGATTATCCACACACACTCCTTTCCTCCTTTATATGTTTCCCAAAATTTCTAGTTTTGCTTTCATTGAATTCGTCTCCATGAATAAATACAAAAAAAAATGGTCCACTATATAAGTAAAATTCCATAAGCTACTTCCCTAATCTCGATAACATAAAAAAAATACCCTTGCAATTTCCACCATAGGGTGGGCGTTGCAAGGGTATTTCATTATACGCTAGGGCACCAATCCGGGAAATACGAAGCTATACAGCCATACCATAAAACCAAGGAAGAGGACATAGGGGATGGCATATTTGATTGTCCTGCGCATAATGAGGCCTTCTTTGCCGCGCAGGCCAACAGCGGTCGCCGCAATAACGATACTTTGGGCGAAATCATCTTTCCAGCAATGACCTTTACTGACTATTCCACGCCTAAACATAAGTTTAAACCAACATAGAGCCCATAAGTATTTACAATAAACTCTAAGTAATCCTTTGCCATCTAATGTAACCTTCATCAAAAACTAAACATATATTATATTAGATTTAAGCAACAGTCAATACCAGTTGAGATTATCATTATTTATATGGAGGGCACTTATGAAAATAAAAAAAACCTCGATCATTGTATTATCAACCCTGCTTATCCTACTTTTTCTTGCCTCTGTAACATATGCCTCTGCATACTACGGCAATTTGAATTTTACAGCAGAAGATGTGTATTATGAAGGTACAACTTTAGTTGTTTATGGCTATTGGCTCAATAATAGCAATAAGTATATCCCATATACGAATTGGGTCTCTATGGACGTATCTCGCTGGAATGGAAGATCATGGGAAATTATCTCAAGCGGAACATTCACGCGTGATTATCTTAAGTTGGAACCAGGTGAAACAAAATATTGGACATATAGAATAACTAATTCTCCAATTAAATCCCTTAATCGCTGGTTGGTGCAAACACAGGTAAATTTTCAATGGCGAGATTCGGACAATAACATATAATATGAATAGTCACTAAAAAACCTCACCATTCCATTTGTATCCGTACCAGTTCCTTGCTTTTTCCCCATTATTTTAGCTACCTTAAGTTCATCAAATTCATATTATCCTGAATAATAAAGAGCTGTTAAAGCTGCTGCAGTGAAATGATACCTGAAATAGGACATTCTAATTAAAAAATGCTATAAGATGATCTTGATATTGCATGAGACCACTCAAAACCTACGATTCTCCAGTAAAATTAAATAACTGTATGAAAAAGACGGCTCCAATTCAAATATTGAATTTAGAGTCGTCTTTTCTAAGATTGATTTGCCGTATTAACATACTTTTTAACCTATTAGTTTCAATATTCGTTTTAGACTCACGCCAAATATTACTATTACTCCCTGCATTTGCAGACCAAGGCTTTAAATAGATAAACTCTACCTAAAGCCTATTAAACAGAACTTTATCTTTCTAAAGACGGCAAAAAGAATTCCAGCAAAACCAAAGACATAACATCTTGTATTTTCGTTACGTTGTTATTGTTGGGAATAAACATCTGCTAATGTTAAGGGTAGATCATTAATTGGTCCTTTGGAAAAAAGAATTTGGTGTAGGTCAAGATTTCCACTCCTAAGAATAGCTGCCGATCCTTGCAAGTATAATGACCACATTCGAACGAAGCGTTCATCAAATTTTTGATAGACATTGTCTAATTGCATTGTGAAATTTTGATACCAATATTCCAAGGTTTTGACATAATGCATCCTTAGGCAAAATAATCTTTGCCAACATGTTCGAACATACCGACACTGACGATCCTGTCAAATTGATATTCCTTAGGATCTAGGTCGAGGTAATTTACTAGTTTTACATCGACCAAATTAGTTAATCCGGCATCACGAATCCTTTTAGTAACGCTTTCGTATTATTCCTAACAGAGCATAATGTGAATCTATTGCAATATAATCAATTTGCAAAGAAAAAGGTCACTATGGACTGGAACTCCATAGCGACCAAATTAATATTTTATTCTACCCCTTCTCTGAGCATAACAAGGTTATTAATCTTAACCGATGTTCGATAAAATTCGATAATGCCCTCATCACGCATACGCCCAAGTTCTCGAGAGAGGGCAGTTCGGGAAACACTGAGAAAATCAGCCAATTCGTTACGTTTTAACGGCAAAATAAAAGTATTTTTATTATTTATCTTGTATTGCTCAAGCAGATAGGTACTTATTTTTCCCCGCATACCTTTGATGGCAAGATACTCTACTCTTTGATTCAAAAAGAGGGCTTTTGCGGATAGAATTGCCAGCATGTTTTTAATAAGCTGTTTATAATTTGCGCATTCATTAGAGCATCCGCCGATTATTTTTTCAGGAGATAAAAACATAACCGAACATGTAGTTTGTGCAAAGACAGAGGCTGGCCAATGCTCTTTTGTCGAAAAGGCAATCATTTCTCCAAACAGATCTCCTGGGCCAATCATTGTCATAATAATGCGACTGCCTGACGCATTTTCTTTGGCTACAGAAGCCTCACCCGACAATAAAATACCTAAGCCAGTATACGTCTCACCTTCGACGGCAATGTAGCTGTTTTTTTTATAATGTTGGATTCTGGGTTTTAGGCAATCTAGCATGATCTCTAATTCACTAGCCGAAATGTCATGAAAGATAGGTGATGAAACTAAAAACTTAACTATATTTGCATCCAAAGGATACCCACCTTATTTAGGTAGCCATGGCTACCGATTTTTTACTTATATTGTATTACACTTAGATACAAGAATACAAATTGTATTGGTTAGGAGGAATTATATGCAGCTTCGAAAAATTAGCAGAATCGATGAAGAAAAGTGTACTGGCTGCGGGCTTTGCACCCAAGCCTGTCATGAAGGAGCTTTACAGTTAATTGGGGGTAAGGCAACATTAATTTCAGCTTCACAATGCGATGGCTTAGGGATGTGCTTACCAGTATGTCCAAATGGCGCAATTACTCTGGAAGAACAGGTCGTTGTAAATACCGAAACAAGCGTTCCAGTAAATGTGGATTTTCGTTGCCCAGGAAGCCACTCTAATCTAATTGAGAGAAACAAAGTCGACAGCCAACAGCCAGAGCAAACAATGACTCTAAAATCCCAATTACAACAATGGCCTTGTCAGATAAAACTCATTCCTACGACTGCCAGTTATTTTGATAACGCTCATCTTTTGATTGCTGCAGATTGTACAGCTTATGCATATGCCAATATACACAATGATTTTATGCGTAATAAAATCACCCTAATTGGCTGTCCAAAACTAGATAACTGCAATTATGCCGACAAGCTAAAGGAAATATTCCAGTCCAACAGCATCAGCAGTATAACTGTATTACGAATGGAGAAGCCTTGCTGCAGCGGTTTGGTAAATGCTGCCCGGGATGCATTGGAAAACAGCGGCAAGTCAGTTCCTTTTGACTTCGTAATCATCGGTGTTGATGGCAGTATTGTTAGAATGCCAAACTAATTTTTTATATTTGTTGCATTTGGGTAGAGGATCGCTTATGATTGTTAGAAATGTACTAGTATCGGGCAACAACCTAAATAGAAATAAACTCCAGCAATCTTTGTTTCTTTGCTGGAGTTACTTTTATCTTATAGATTAATAATAAACTTAATCAAAATTACTATATAATTTCTTTAGTAATCTTAGAAAATCTTCCTTTTCTTCTGCCGAAAAGCCTTTATATGCTGCCCTATATACCTTACTTGAAATAGCACTAAACTCTGCTTCCATTTGCTTCCCTTTTTCAGTAAGTATGATATAAGTGACTCTTTTATCTATTTCATTTTTTTCCTTTGTGATATAACCTAAATCCACTAGTTTATTTACTAATGGTGTTATTGTTGATTTATCTTTACCAGTGATTTCTGCAATTTTTTTCATTGTTAGTCTTCCATGATTTTCATATAGGGCCGTGAGAATATTCCCATGGGAAGGAATCAATTCATCCAATCCATTTTCCTGTAATTGTTCTTCAATAAAGCGCAACATTTTATTCTTAGTCCTACTCATAAAGTAAACAATATATTTATCCTTCATATTCGCAACCTCAATTACGCACTTTAAACATATTTTTGTAATAATATAATTATAGTCTTACGTAAAATCACATGTCAACAAGGAAATGTCATCAAAATTCAATATAGTTTGACACAAAACTATTTTCTGATATAATGTTTGGTATCAAACTATTATATCAGAAACGAAAGGAATGTGAATATATGTCTATCAATACATTTAGAGCCATGTTAGTAACGGAGTCTAAAGAAAATGAATTTTCAAGAGAAATTGTAAATAGAGAGATTAGTACTCTTCCTGAAGGTGATGTTTTAATCAATGTAAAATATTCATCCTTAAATTATAAGGATGCGCTTTCTGCCTCTGGTAATAGGGGAGTAACTAGAAAATACCCTCATACTCCAGGCATAGACGCTGCGGGCATCGTTATCAATAGTAAGAGCGAAAAATTCCATGCAGGCGAGGAAGTACTTATTACAGGATATGATTTAGGCATGAACACATCTGGAGGTTATAGCCAATATATTCAGGTTCCTGCTGGCTGGGTTGTCAAATTGCCTGAAAATCTTTCATTAAAAGAGAGTATGGTCTATGGCACCGCTGGTTTTACTGCTGCTCTTTCTGTTTATAAAATGATAAAGGGAGGCATTAAGCCAGATTCAGGTAATATCTTGGTAACGGGAGCAACTGGTGGCGTAGGTAGTATCGCTGTGAGTCTTCTTCACAAACTTGGTTATAATGTTATTGCAGTTACTGGAAAACCAGAGGCAAAGGATATGTTGTTACAAATAGGAGCCAAAGACATCATTCTTAGAGAGGAATTAGATGATAAATCGGGAAAAATGCTTTTAAAGGGAAATTGGGCTGGCGTAATCGATACCGTGGGCGGAAATATGCTCTCAACAGCACTGAAATCAACTAGTTATGGTGGAAGTGTAACTTGCTGCGGAAATATAGCTTCTCCTGAATTATTAACCTCAATATACCCATTTATTATAAGAGGAATCACCCTACATGGAGTAGATTCAGTAATGTGCCCTATGAATTTACGATTAGAACTTTGGTCCTTGTTAGCGAATGAGTGGAAACCTCATAACTTAGAGCAAAATGTTGAGGAAGTATCCTTAGATGGGTTAAATAAAAAAATTGACTTAATTCTACAAGGAAAACTCCAGGGTAGAACAATAGTCAATCTTGATTTGTAAATTTAGATTAAGGGCGAGGGTGGCTATATTCAAAAATGCCGCCCTCGTTTTTTTGTTGTTTATAATGATTAATTACAATTTATTTTTCGCAGGCTTTTTTTGCATAATACTCAATAATCTCTCTACGACGAATGATTCCGATAAATATTCCACTGTCATCCACTACTGGGACAAAGTTTTGTACGATGGCTAAAGAGAATAGTCCCTCCATCTCTGCGTCAACTCGTACGGGATTATTGGTCATCCGCCAGGGAATGTCTTTAATCATGACCCGCTCCGTATCAGCAAAGGTTAGACCGGATGTATTTTTCATTTTCCACAGTAAATCCCCTTCCGTAATTGTCCCAGCGTATTTACCATGTTCATCAATAAGGGGGACGGCTGTATATCGATGATATTCCATCTTCTCAAGGGCTTGTCGCATAGTAGAATGCACAGGCAGATACACTACATCATTTTTAGGAATCAGGAAAAATGCAATATTCATGGAAAGTGCTCCTCTATCTTTTACTATTATACTGATCATTATTTATTTGTACATTTTTGAATAAAATCCTCTTATATATTTTGGTTTTATATTGATATTATTTACATATGAGAAGACCATTGCCCTGCTTTTCTTATATATTAAAAGGACGTCCTAAGCATAAACTTAGGGCGTCCTTTTGTATGACATAAATAGACAGTATCAGTTCAGTACGCATCGTTTATGCGAGCTTTTCTCTAAGAGGTATTGTAAGGGGAATGGTAGCAAGTACAATGACAGCAATCATTATGACAGCAGTCTCTATACCAACCATATCACTTGCCACTCCGTAGAGAAAAGGAGAAATTGCTCCTGAACCAATTGTCGCAGTATAAAAAATAGCAAAGGCTTGTTTGCATCGTTCTTCTGAAACCAGTTCAGGAACGCTACCATACAATACGGATGAAGTACCATTTAAGGCAACTCCTAAAAGAGGTGAGAGCAATACAACAGGCAATAAGGGAAGAAAAAGGATGCCAAAAATACAGAATGTGGTTACAATCTCCGTAGTCACTACCGTTCGAAGGATACCAAATTTCGTAGCTATTTTTCCGCAAACATATTTACCTGTAGCACCTCCAGCAAATACAAGGGACAATGCTAAACCGATCGTACCTACCTCCCCACCTTTTTCTTGTAATAAAAATGGGAAAAAGGTGAGAAATCCCATCCGAGTAGCACTATCAATTACCCCTATCATGGATAGAGACCAAAAGGACTGATTCCCCTTCCACGCAAAACAGCCCAGGGAAACTTTTTCTTTTATAACCTTACCAATTAAGGGCTTTTGTTGTATATTCTTATTAACTAGTAAGATAACGAGCACACTAACTATACCAAGAATGCCTAGTAAATGACTTGCGGTGGCCCAGTCATATTGAGTGATGATAAAGGCAGTTGCTGCTGGTAATAGAAGTTTGCCTAAGTCTCCAGCTACATTAAACGTACTAAGAGCAGTTCTGCGAGCAGCTTTATCAAGATAGGCGTTGGATATTAAGGAAGAGGATAAGGGATGCTGTACGCTTGCCCCTAATCCGCCAATCACTAGTAAACAGCATAAAACCATGGGGGCCGCTGCCCAGCCAAGCATGAAAATAGCAATACTCGTCATAACAGTCCCCAGTAACAATAGCCTAAGTTCACCTACCCGCGAAGCAAGAAACCCCGCTGGTACTTGGAATCCAGCCATAGTTCCAGAGAACATTGT
Organism: uncultured Pelosinus sp.; assembly: GCA_963526645.1. GTDB lineage: Bacteria > Bacillota > Negativicutes > DSM-13327 > DSM-13327 > Pelosinus. Next base: position 36,864 of record CAUROG010000014.1, read on the forward strand.
TTTTAAAAGACCAATTTCAGCAAAACTTAACGAAAACTGAATTTGCCAAATTGGGAAAAAAATATACAACATGTCAGAAAAACCATCTTGTATTAGATGAGCTAGACATCCAGTAAATAATATTCCTTTGCCTTTTGCGCTTGCTTTATTATCAACATCTTTATTCATTCTAATACCTTGCCTTTCTTCCAATCCGAGACTCACTTACGTGGATAATATATAATCGGATAGACTACTATTAATATTAGCATGTTCTGCAATTAGCATTAATAGCGTACGCATTGCTAACGTAAATGTTTTATCTTTATGAAATATAACCGAAAAATCAATCTCTAATCTGGGCGCATCACAAAATTCGTGAAGTGTTCCATCCTCTACATAAGATCGAACCAAGATTTCTGGCAATACGCCAACCCCTAGTCCATTTAAAACAGCCTGCCTAACTGCCTCAGAGTCGCTATAATCTAAAATAGGTGTTATCGATTTCTCTTGTAAGAATTGATCATATTTTGTTCGATAGATACTTCCTTGTTTTAATGCAATAAAAGGCAGTCGCCACATATTGTGACCATATGTATTGAGAAGGTTCGTATGTGTGACCCATAACAATTTTTCGGAAACAACGTCAAACTGTAGAATCCTGCTATTGGATATATTGTCATGAACAAGAGCTAAATCAAAGCTATTATCTAAGATACCTTTCACTGCTATCGGAATATCGAAGCAATGTTCGATACTTACCGATACATTAGAAACCCGTCCTTGGAACTCCAGTAGGATAGGCGAGAGTGTATGGGCCGCCACTGCAGTGCCAAGGCCTATTTTAATGTTACTATCTTGTGCAAATTCTTGTACTGTTGCTTTTGCTTCCCCATGTAGTAATAATAGCTTTTCAGCATATATGGTCAAACGAAGGCCTGCTTTAGTTATGTATAATTTTTTACCTACTCGTTCAAACAGCAATACCCCGAAATGTTCTTCCAGTGCTCTAATTTGAGCTGTTACCGTTGGTTGACTAAAATTTAGCTGCTCTGCAGCTTGCGTTACATTGCCGGTTTTTGCGACTAAGAGAAAAGTTTGTAATAGCCGTATATCCATCTAATTGACACATCCCTCGAATTTCACTCCTTACTTATTGTAGTACAATGATTCCTTTGTTGACAATTGAATCTGCGCTGATTTTCCTAACTTTTCTCTCTCTTTATGATACTCCCCTCTTCATAAAAAAAGAAATTGGATATATCTATTGAATCAATAGGCTTTCCCTATTGTGACTAATGTATATGAGGGTTAAAAAAGCGAAGACCTACTTTCCTTTTCACATACAATGTTTCATACAAAACACATATGTCTAAAAGAAAGCAGGTCTACTTTTGTCATAGATAGTATAATCCTAATGCTAATTTTTAGATTTCAATTAGCTCATACTGCTTAGTACCAATACCAAGTTTCTCAGCATGGTCAACGCAGCTCATCCAATTTGTTTCAGGATGAGCTATGCGGAAATGGTCACACTCACCCTGGGCACAGTCTCTGTTCTTTAATTGTTCGGCCAAGTAGCTGTCAGAAATAACAGGTGCTTGATTCGCCATATCAGCACAGGCCATATCCAAAGCAACGGGATCGAAAGATGCAAACATACCGATATCAGGAATAATCGCTACGTCATTTTCTGCATGACAATCACAGTTTGGTGATACATCAATTACTAAGCTGATATGAAAATGTGGTCTACCATTTAAAATCGCGCAAGTGTATTCAGCAATCTTTTTATTAAGAACATCGTTGGATTCATCCCAAGCTGCGCCAATGGCATTAAATAGGCAACTACCTATACATCTTCCACATCCAACACATTTCGCATAATCGATTTTGGCCTTTTTATCGGTAAGGGTTATTGCGTTGTGAGCACAAATTTTGGCACAGGCTCCGCATCCTACACAAGTTCTAGAGCTGATACGAGGCTTGCCATCACTGTGCATTTCCATTTTCCCCGCTCTTGAGCCACAGCCCATACCGAGATTTTTCAGGGCTCCACCGAATCCAGTTAGTTCGTGGCCTTTAAAGTGATTTAGGCTGATAATAATATCTGCATCCATCACGGCACGTCCAATTTTTGCTTCTTTCACATATTCACCACCTGGTACGGGAACGTATGACTCATCCGTTCCTTTCAGCCCATCAGCAATAATGATCTGGCAACCTGTAGTGAATGGATTATAGCCATTTTCATAAGCTGCATCTAAATGTTCAAGGGCATCTTTACGTCTGCCTACATACAGTGTATTGCAATCCGTAAGAAATACCTTGCCACCCAAGCTTTTGATTAAATCGGCAATCACTTTAGAGTAATTAGGTCTAAGATATGCTAGATTGCCTGGTTCACCAAAATGTATCTTTATGGCGCTAAATTTGCCTTTAAAGTCAATTTGTTCAATTCCAGCTTTTTTAACGAGTCTCTCTAATTTCTGCAGCAAATTCATATTAGATGTTGCCCGCATATTCGTAAAATAAACCTTTGATTTTTCCATAATATCCTCCTCTTACCTCTTAATCATGTGGAATGGTTCTATTGTACTCCTTCGATCCCACCCGAAGTCAATCCTTTATTTGTGCATCTTTCATTCACTTTAGATCAACACTAAGTAGAAATGTACCCCACAACATTATCCCCTTCACTCTCCTAACACAATTAAACCCGCTAACTTGGCGGGTTTAATTGTATTTCTATCTATACTAAAGGTGATTTCAAGAGTATAAGAAGTTATTTTAACAACTTCTCGATCTCTTCTTTCATACTCAAGGGTACAGTTGTTGGCTCATATCGCCCTACAACATTCCCCTTCTTATCAATGAGAAATTTAGTGAAGTTCCACTTAATATCATTTCCTTCTAGAAATTCTGGAAATTTTTCTTCTAAAACGCCCTGCAATTTTTTACAATTAGGATGCTTCAAATCAAAACCCTTGAATGGTGCCTTTTCAGCTAAGTACTTAAACAGAGGGTGGGCCTCTTTCCCCCTAACATCTATTTTCTCAAAGAGAGGAAAGGTCACACCATAATTAATTTGACAAAAATTTTGAACTTCTGCGTTGCTTCCTGGCTCTTGTTCGGCAAATTGATTGCTTGGAAATCCTAAAATCTCCAAACCTTGATTTTGATACATTTTATAAAGTTTTTGTAGCTCCTCATATTGAGAGGTGAACCCGCATTTGCTAGCAGTATTAACAATAACAAGAACTCTACCTTTATAATCTGCTAATGATACTTCTTTACCATTGATGGACTTCAATTTAAAATCATAAATATTCATTACTATCGGCTCCTTTTCTCCATAGGAGAATTCTACTCACCTTTAGTATAATTCCAAAACCATCTTACTATACCAGACCTCTAATCTTCCCCTAACCTACTCCCACTTTTATCCGATGACATCATTTGCTGCTCCATGCCTCACAGGAAATGGAATATAGCTCCACTAACGAATGGTAGTAGCCAAACTAGCCAAACGATTACACTATAATGATGAAACTTTATGATCCAACTCTCTTTGTTATTCATTATAATGATCGTCGCCCAGCACGTATGCATTAGCATTAGAGTAAGTGCAACAGTGCCAGTCAAACTATGAAAGTCACTAGATATAGGTACATAATGCCAGAGATTGCTTTCTTGTATATGTATCTTTGCTATTTCGCCCATAGCTGCTGTACCTATAACATCACAAATAATCCCTAACCAGAATAGGAGTAAATGTCCCAGCTTTAATTTACCTTGTATCTTTTCACTCCAAACTCCAACTGTATATAATACAAAAGCAAAATTTATAAATACTATTCCATATGACATTATGGCTCCTCATTCTCCCCTCTGCCCTCAACTTGAGAATGTCACTTATCTCTATACTTTTTTCACTTTGGCATCTGCTTTTAGAATACTAACGATTAACTCCCTTTTGACTGAATGATTTCCATATTCGAAATTTTAGGATGGTGATATCGCTTCCTACCTGCTGTACGGTTACCGAATTCTATACTACCCATTGGGCAAAAGTGTAAACAAGCTAAACATTCTTGACAGTCACCCTTCCATCTTGGCTTACCATTAACAAGATTAATATTATCAACAGGACACGTTTTTTCACAACATCCACAAGAGATACACGAGGATGAAGTTGAAAACTTCTGATAGGCTTGGCTAAGGCGGTTTTCTCGCCAATGTGTATTTATGGCACGGGAAGGAAGCCATAGATATTCAGTATCCATCTTATTTTGTTTATTTTTAATAAACTCTGCGATTTTTTGTATCTTTTGATCGGCATTCATAAGTCTTTTTTCAAGTTTTTGGATTGGAGGAATATCGGATAATGGAATATAGGTTGAAATCATTTCGATATGAAAGCCAGCATTGAGTCCTTTTGTATTTTGCATCAAAAGTGTATCTAGCTGATGCAAGGCACTATTCATATAGCGACTTCCGCAAGTTACAGCAGCAAAAGAATATTGTACCTTTTCCATCTTAAGTTTTTCAATAAACGAAATCACGAGGGGAGGTAATCCAAAGTAGTGAGTTGGAAAAACGAATCCAACTCCTTCTGTATCAACCACTATTTCTTTCCTATTTCGCAAACGTGGTATAGATACGGTTTCACAAACCTGTAGCGTTCCTGCAATGGATTTTGCTACATGCAAGGAATTTCCCGTAGCTGAATAATAATAGATTGTAAATTTCATATAACTCTCCTTAATGCATCGCCAATAATAAGGGAATTAGAAATGGTACCATCGTTGTTAGTATAAGGCCGCTAACGAAGGCAATCATTGCAGTGGATGTATCCGTCATCTTAGCAATAATCGGCAAAGTAGAATCCATAGTCGTCGCACCGCCGGGAGCAATCGCAACGATTTTTCCAACATGTACGGCTAAGAAGGGAATTAAAACAAAGGCCATTAATTCACGAAAAACATTCGCTAAAAATGCTATCGCCCCTAACTCCGCACTATAAAGTTGAGTAATTATTACACTAGACAAACTATACCACCCAAATCCCGCACCTACAACTAACACTTCCTTGAGAGACATGGTGAAAAATAAACTGCCTATAGAAGCCCCTAAAAGACTCCCTCCTGCAATCGCTAGCGGCACTAGTACTATGCGAAGCCCTACTTTTTTTATTTTTATTAATTCACGGCGATTATGCCCTATGCTAATTCCTACGCCAAACAACATGACCGCCAGAATATAGGTAACCACTTTATCCAAGATCTCTGAGTTCATAACAGAAGGCAACATCCATCCAATAGCAATACCCGCTAAAACGGCTGCTACAATACAGCCAATCATCCTCATAATCCTTCTTCCTTTATCTTTTCAGATTGTAAAAGATTACATTTGGATGCCACTAACCATAATGCCAATACACTACCGACAGTACTTAATGCTGCAATGACCATCGCTTTCCATCCTAATACAGCTAAATTAGCAATTAGTTCCTGATTACTGCCAATTCCTAAACCTACTGCGATTAATAAAATGAATACTGTCATCATAACAATCCTATCCAAATATCCAATCCATGTTTCCGTAATCAAATTACTGGCTCCTAGTAAACAACCTGCCAGCAAACTTATTATTACAACTTCCACTCCAGTTCCCTCCATCTTTTGCTTTTAATCTATCTATAAATTACAATAACCCTACCCAAATTTCTCATTTTGAATAGGGCTAGATAGCTACGTCTTTATCCATTCTGACTGAGGCATCGGGACATTTGCTTACTCTAGAGCAGTTACACCTACAATGGATGTATATCTCTACTCAGCTACTCGCTTCGTCCAGTTTCTTAATTAATAACTATATTCGACTTTTCCCCGTGCATCCCTTCCTCAAGTAAATATACTTATCTCGAATTCGAAGCTAGTACTATTTATTCTCATTCTATTTTTATTAAAAAGTTTATCCCTTTTATGCAATTTAGAAAACTTGGTTTGCACCCACTCCTTAACGGTTTCATAATAACTCCCATATTATTTTCATATATTGGCATTTTTTATATTTTTTTCTATATAATATATCCACAGAGTTTTTCCATAATTTGTAACAGGAGGACAAAATATGTTCGATTTGAGAAGTGCATTGTTGATAGGAATGAACAATACAGTACAAAAATTGGTCGATGAGTCTGATACTGCTACGCGTTACGGTAGAGGTTCACTTGGAACTTTAATTGCTACTCCCGCATTTGTATCTTTAATGATCGATGCATCAATCGCTACCGTGGAAAATCGGCTACCAGAAGGCTTTACAACTGTAGGAACGTCATTTGAATTTACCCACGATGCTCCTACTTGTATGGGTATGACCTTACGCGTAAAATCTACCCTTGTGGAGATCAACGGTGAGAACCTCATATTTGATATTGTTGCCTCCGATGATTATGGTGAAGTTGGTCGCGGGCGACACCACCGCGCCGTTGTCAATCGTAAACGCCTCTTTGAAAAAGCAGATCAACGTATTAACAACCGCTTATGATACCTATTACTAAAATCCGCCCCTAAGCAAAGTGCTTCGGGGCGGATTTTCAGGTTATCTTATGGAGAATGACTTGATTTGTGGGGAGATTTAGTCTTACTTGGCCAGAGGCTTATCCGCTTTGCTGCAACTTATCGAAGATGCGAATCTAGAGAGTGACGTTAATGGTATCAACTTCTAATCGAAAGTAATGGCTGACCGCTTTGTACAGGATCATTTACTTTGACAAATAATTGACTAATGATACCATCCTTCGCTGCAAGAACAGAATTATGCATCTTCATCGCTTCCATGATCAGTAAAGCTTGCCCCTTCTTAACAGAATCACCCACGCATACATTCAATTCGATAATTTTCCCCGGCATTGGTGCCACAACTTTTTCGTTCTCACTACTTACTGGTAGAATCAATTCAGGCGTAGATACTGCCGTAGCGGAAATCGCCTTTTTTTTCTGCACCGTAACATCATAGGACTTTCCATTGACTGTAATGGTATAGTTTGTCATAATGCCCCTCCAATATAATTGGGATTATTCCCATTCCAGTTCATTTTTCTTCAATGATTTGCAAGTAAGTTTTGCCGACCTGTGAGTGTCCAGTTTTGGGCACTAGGCTTGATCTTAACTACTTCAAATTCTCCTGTCCCAGTAAACTCATGAATGGCAGCTGTAATCACTGCAATCACATATTCTTCTTCAGCGTCTCCTTCTGTTAAAGCAGATGGTAATAAAATTTCATGCTGCTCACTACTTTTTGTAGACTCCCTCTGTGACCTATTCCGTATCATCACAATAAAGCAAATAACAACAATGGCCAAAACCAGCCATATCATCTATACCACTCCCTTTGTCCTTTTATTTTGAACTTATACCATTTTGTCCTTCTTAGATTTCCATTTGCGTACAGAAAAGAAATAATAGCCGAGAGTTACCATCAATGCCAGAATAAAAGCTGTTGTATTTATGATTTTCACCTGCCTTCAATGAGTAAACAAGTCTTTTATAGGTTCTACTTAACACCAATAAGTGCTAACATAATTCCACCAGATATAGCAGTGCCAAAAACACCTGCAAGATTAGGACCCATCGCATGCATGATTAAAAAGTTGTAAGGATTTTCTTGCAAGCCGACTACATGAGAGACTCGAGCTGCAATTGGCACGGAAGCAATGCCGGCTGAACCAATCAATGGATTAATTTTCCCGCCGCTTATCCAGTTCATAATTTTAGCACCGATTACTCCTGAGGCAGTCCCTCCTATAAAGGCAATTAATCCAAGAACAATAATTTGTAATGTTTTCATATTTAGAAATTTGTCCGCCTCCATAGTTGACCCAACTGCTACTGTCAAAGTAATCGTAATTACGTTCATTAGATCATTTGCTGCTGTGCTTGCCAAGCGATCAACCAATAATACTTCTCGCAGCATATTACCAAGCATTAGCATGGTAATCAAGGGAGCGACTGGCGGCAACAAAAGATTTACCAAGATAGCAATAACGAAAGGAAAACAGATTTTCTCAAGACGACTAACCGTACGACTTTGTACCATAACAATCTGCCGCTCTGCAGGTGAAGTTAAAAGCTTCATAATAGGCGGCTGAATAAGAGGCATCAAAGCCATGTAAGAGTACGCTGCCACTGCAATTTGCGGCAATAAGTGAGGAGCAAGCTTCATGGTAACGAAAATAGCCATTGGGCCATCGGCACCACCAATAATACCAATTGCACCAGCCTCAGCTAATGTAAAGCCTAGTGCTTTTGCTCCAATAAGGGCAATAAAAATACCTAAGTGAGCAGCAGCACCAAGTATCATCAGACTAGGGTTAGCAATCATAGGTCCAAAATCAGTCATAGCACCTACACCTAGAAAAATAAGCGGTGGTATAATTACTAATTCTACTCCTTTATAGGCATAGTAGAACAAACCTCCAGGCTGAGTAAGGTCAGATCCTGGCACATTTGCAACAATACAAGAAAACCCAATGCCCAGTAACAAAAATGGCTCATATTTTCGATATAGCGCTAGATAAACAAGCACTGCACCTACAATAATCATAAAAATATTTCCCCACCATAGTTGAGCCAGTCCAGTCTGCTCTGCAAGACTTACCATGAATGATACGATTTGCTCAAACATATCCCTTCCTCCTAATGCCCACCCCTTAATTTACGATCATCAAGATATCCAAGTTTGTTCAAATAGGGGAAGAGATATAGCACAAGACTCATACCCCAAATGATTACAAAACTTAAGAAAAAATCGATCACACTCAGGATATAGGCACCTTCCATTGTATCTGGCACTGTCATACTTCTTCACTCCCATCATTTTTTAAGAAGAATATCATTTCACTCCAGCCGCTCACATACTTAGGTACTAATTTCTTCTTAAAGTCAAACGATACTCTTCAAGGTCACCCATAAGATCACTTATTCTTTTAATAATAGTACTGCCATTTATAGGAAAATATGATTACTAAACAGTTTATTTCTTAAAAATCGCATAAAAAAATAAGACATAAAGCTATCCCTATCTTAAATAAGAACAGCGCGTTATGTCTTCTAACATGTAGATGTAAATTTCATCTTATAAGCATATATTTTCTAGTGTAATAAGAAAAATGTGTTGTATCTTCTGCCATTTCTTCGATGAATACTAGAGTATTCTTAAAAAAGGCTTTCAATGGCTTTTTTGGCCCACTGGGAGTCTTTTAATACGACCCTGCCCACACCGATAAGATCGGCTTTCCCCTCAGCTAATAGTTTTTCAGCCGCCTGTACCTCCGTAATTCCACCAGTAAGAATAACTGGGATGGACACGCCCTTTTTGATTGCTGCGGTCAATGGAGCAAAATATCCTTGTTCGTCGCTACCATCTGGTATGGTATATCCACAGAAGCCGCCAGAAATATCAAGAATATCGACTCCTGCCTTTTCAAATTCCTGGGCTGCCACCAGGCTGTCTTCAATCCTTGTTCCCCCTGTAGTAAAGTCTGATGCCCCTAAGCGCAATAAGATAGGGAAGTCTTCTCCTACAACTTTGCGTACTGCAGCGATTACCTCAAGATGAATACGAATGCGGTTAAGCACAATTCCACCATATCCGTCCTTACGCTGATTAGTTAGCGGCGAGAAAAATTGGTTAAGCAAGTATCCGTGAGCTGAATGGATTTCTACCCCATCAAATCCAGCTTCCTTCACACGAAGAGCGGCCTTTTCAAAATCAGCTACTATCTCGGCAATTTGCTGTGTAGTAAGCTCATGGGGCACTACTGATCCTTTACGCGGGTTAATAATAGCTGATGGCCCTACTGGGATTGTACCGATAACTTCTGGATCAGCAGCACTACCAGCATGATTAATTTGCATTATACCCTTGGCACCATTACGATGGATGACCTGAGCAAGCTTTTTATATCCTGCTACAGTATTGTCATCGGCAATGGATAGCTGATGTTGGCTGGCTTTCCCTGCCAACTGAATAAAGCTATGCTCAATAATGACAAGAGACAGATACCCACCCTCTGATTTTTCTGCATAGTAGTCTAATACAGCCTGACTTACTGTTCCATCAGACCCGGCTTTGGCAGTAGCCATGGGCGGCATAACCAAGCGATTGGTTAACTTCAATGATCTTGCCAGCAAAGGTTTAAGTAGATACGACATCGATATATCCCCCTTATTAAGTATAATTTTTTCTTTTAATTTTCCATATTTTTACTAATTATAATAATAATCAATGAAATTTTTTTTGACAAGTACTTGATATAAAAATTCTTTATTCTCCTTTATGAAGTATTATTTGATTCTTTCATTATTTCCCATCATATCCTTACTATAAATAATAAGTAATAGAATAATCTTTAAAAGATTATCCGTGTTTTTTGTTCCCAGATAATACATACTATTATTGCTGCCTCTTATGACACCAATAACCATATCACCTATTTCCAGATCATTTGCCGGGGCAACAAACCAACTATTAATGCTAATTAAAAGGAAAGATTTAGTTATAGGTGATAAATTTTTTATTGGCCCTTTATAATTGTTTTTTTATGACTGGCAGTTATAAAAAAAACAATAGCCTGAAGCCTTATTTTCAAAGCTTCAGACTATTTGTATGAAAAGATCAGTAAATAAGATACTATGCTATTTTACGGAGCGTCTCTTCTTCCTTTTTAATATCATATTGATTCTCCCATTTGGAAATGACTACAACGGCTAATGCATTTCCAATAACATTAACTACTGTCCTTGCCATATCCATAAAACGGTCAACACCAGCGATAAAGGCCAACCCTTCTGCACCAATACCTACGCTACCGAGGGTCGCCAATAATACAACAAAAGAAACACCTGGTACACCCCAGGGACATATATCCTCTTTTAGTTGCGGCAAGAGGATATAGATATCTCGCTTTATCTAAAGGCTCCAAGGTCTCATTTGCTAACTTATATGAAAGTCCCAGCAGTAGAGGTTATCTATTGCTGGGACTTTCATATATACGATATTTTATTTATACTGCCAGTTGCATATTTTTCGATCCATATAATCGATCAATCCAAATAAAATCATCCCTATGCTGCTTAATACCACTATCCCTGAGTACATTTCCAAATAATTCACCCGCATCCAGGCATCCATAATGAAGTATCCCATTCCATATTCAGTACCAAAGGTTTCTGTAAAAAACAACACGGATATTGCTGTTGCCATAGCCACCCGTATAGAGGTTAAAAACTTGGGGAAAGAAGCAGGAATAAGAATTTCTCGAAGAATGTCAATAAAATTGGCCCCTAGGGAATATAGAGGATAGTATGTTTCCTTTGGAATGCTTTTTACTCCATCCCGTACGGCTACAATGACTTGAAAAATAATGATCAAGAAGATCATTGCAACCTTTGACAATTCCCCCAATCCTAAAAGCAGCATTAGAATAGGCAGTAAAGCAATTTTAGGAATTGGATAGGTTAAATAGACGATGGGAGATAAAGCCTTATCCCATTTTGCAAAGTAACCCATACATAAACCGATGGGAACACCTATAATCACGGATAGAAAAACTCCTGCCATAATGCGCCACAGACTGTAAAAACCATGGATCATAATTTGGGGAATAAAAATGTTTAGTAAATTCATTATTACAAGCCAAGGATTAGGGATGATTGGCAGATTCACCAAGATAGCAGCGACATACCACAAGGCTATAAAGATTAATATGCCATAAATATACCAAATACCCCTTCTTTCTTCTGTCATTTTGCCCAATCCTCTTTTATCATTTTTCGCAGTTCTAGGCTAAGTTGAAAAAAATCCCGATGGTTTCGGATGTCTTCTACGCCAAACAGAGAATTGTCAATTACCTTACTAATACTGCCGGGAATTCCAGATAGAATTACAATCTTTTGTCCTAAGTATAAAGCTTCTTCTACATGATGAGTGACAAGGACTGTTGAAACTGAAGATTTTCGCCATGCATGTAAGAAAACATTTTGTATTTCTTCCCTTGTCATAGCATCCAATGCGGAAAAGGGCTCATCCATTAGCAATAGATCTGGCTTTAATAAAAAGGAACGGGCTAATGCAACTCTTTGTTGCTGACCTCCGCTTAATTCTCCAGGATAACGATTTTCCAATCCTGCTAGTCCTAGCTGCTGAATCAAAAAATCTAATCCCTTCAGATCATCATTGCTGCTCTTATTCTTAATTTTTATACCTAGACAAATATTCTCCGCTACATTTTTCCAAGGCAAAAGCCCATAATTTTGCGGAATAAAACCAATTCTTTGCTTAGAAGGCGTGATGGGCTGTCCGTTTATTTCTACTGCTCCATCATATTTCTTGATAATTCCAGCCAGAACTTTTAAAAGAGTTGACTTGCCGCAGCCAGAAGGACCAATTATCGCGCAGGTTTCTCCTGCAGCAAGCTCTAGATTAATATTCTCAAGAGCAACGTAGCGTTCTCCCACAGCTTCATAATTAACATTTAAACTTTTAATTTGAATCATTAGCAGACCTTACAAATCGATCATCGACCAATTCTTTATAGGAATGAACCTTTTTAATCAGCTGCCTAGATTGAAGCCATGTCATACAATCCTCAATATCTTTTGCGCTAGGCAGGGCGGCTTTCTTATATTGAGGCAAAACCAATGCTCCTTTAACGCTTTCAGGAAAACCACCCTTTTCAATTAACAGATCAATGTAATTTTCCATAGGCTCTTGAGATAAATACAGAACAGCCTTATTATAGGCTCTATACATGGCCTGAATTTCCTTCTCCTTGCCATTCACCGCTTTAGAAGTAAAGAGTAGCACACCAGGATTTATACCTAATTGATCCGAGCTATTGAGTATCTTCCCACCATTACGAACAGCAATGCTTGCCATCGGTTCTGGCAGCGTAGCAGCGGCAATCTTGCTATTTTGCAACATTTCCAGCCGTGTAGGAATCTGGGGAATTATAACTTTATTAATGTCTCCAGAGGTTAATCCGCCTTCTAGCATAACTTTGTCTGTTACATATTCAATAATAGTATTTTTAGAGATTGCCACATCCTTACCTTTTAATTCTTTAATGGATGTGATGGTTTCGTTTTTATTGATAACCAGTTTATAACTGCCATTTGATAAGGAGGTAATCACAGTATCAAAACCTCCATCCTTTGCAAAGGCTTCCGCCAGCATATCTGAGATGGCACCGTCTAAGTTACCGCTTTGCAGGGCGCTATCCCGATCTACTGCACTTTTAAATGGTTTTAATGTTACCGTTAGCCCTTCTTCTTTAAAATACCCTTTTTCTTGTGCAATAATAAAGGGTATCGAATCTACATCTGGCATAAGACCAATCGTAATATTTTGCAGCTGTCCTGATTTTGGAGCAGCATCTTCTTTTTTGTTGTTAGAACAAGCTCCCAAAACAACTGTCATAGCGAATATGAGCATGAACACAATCATTTTCTTCACTTCATGATCCTCCATTTTTTGATAAAATAATCTTCTTCACCCAATAATAACATACAGTAGTTGTCCTATAAACCATATTTCTCTTGGAATACTTTTCAATCTAGAAAATAGTTTGCTAGCAGACCACTATCTAGGTTGAAAATTTCTGGAAGTATAGTATACTGCCGATAATTTTGAGCTTGTTAAAGCAATAAGGCAGCGTCCTCCAATTATATAATCAGGACCACCCGTCTAACAGGTGGTTTCAGACTGTAGACAAGCAAAAATCCTTGTCGCTTTTTACTCTATATTATTAATATTGTACTACTGAGGTCTAGCTAACTTCACTCTCGGAAGCATCATCGAATATGTAACTTTCAAAACTTTCGATTTGACGACGCCAGAAATATAAGGAGGCCTGCATAATGGGCCCTAAGAGGAATACGGCAACAAAAGTACCCATGGAAATCGGTCCACCGATAACCCACCCGCAGAATAAAGCAGTAATTTCTAGCACCGTACGCACTAAACGTATCGATTTCCCCGACATCCTCGACAAAATTAGAGTCAGACCATCTCGCGGTCCAGCGCCAAGAGCCGTAGCCACATACATGCCCGATCCCAATCCCATCAAACAAACTCCACTTACTAACAACAGAATACTCTTCCATAGGGTATTGGCAACGGGAAGCATATGCCAGCCCAATATCCAATTGAGACAAAATCCTATCAATAAGATATTAACCGCACTGCCGATTTGAGGTTGTTTGCGCTCTAGCACAGCAGTTAACAGAACCATTACAATACCGATAATTTGTACCCAGGTTCCAATTGATAAAATAGTCCGCTTAGCCAAACCTATATGTATCACATCCCAGGAGGCCACTCCCAAATTCGCCTGTATTAAAGACGCAGCCCCCAATGCTAAAATAAATATGCCGCATAAAAAAATTACTACCTTTCCCACTAATACAAATAAATTACCTCGTGAAAGGTTTTTATCATTAACATCATCTTCCTGCTCCATTATTATCCTTTCCTTACCTCGTGTTTACACTTCATCTTGTAAGTTGTTCATCATTTGCTGCAAAACCTTTGTAAATTTTTCTAAGTCCCCTTTTTCAATATTCTTTAACGCCTTCACTTCTAACCGATCTGAAGTGTTCTGCCAGGTAGTTAATTGTTCATAAGCTGCAGATGACAAAGAAATTTTGCGTTCTCGTCGGTCTATACCTTCCTCTTTGATAACCCATCCAGATTCTTCCATGCGGGCAAGTGTTCTAGTCACAGTTGGTGGCTCAATAGTCAAGTATTCGCTTAATTCCTTTTGTGTACTGGAACCCCGTTCGTACAAACATAGAATAAATGCCCACTGAGAGCTAAAAAGACCAGTGGTCGACAAATTTTCATTAAATCGTTTCATAAACAATCGGGCTAACTGATTGACTTTATGACCATATAAAAACATGTTCTTCTCCCCACATTAAGAAATTAATTACCTAGGTAAGCATTTTCTTATTATAGTGCATGACTTGCGATACGTCAATTTAATGCAATACAAATAAGGCAAATAAATTTAGTATATACTAATTTATAGAGATTACAAATCGAGAGGATATCATCTCATTCGTCCTCGTTTCTATACATCAGTGTATTTGCTATTTAAACTATAATATTAGAGAAAGAAGGTAAAGCTACAGCAATGGACAGTTACCAATGGAATATTCAAGCACGTGCTTTTCAGATTCCGTATACCCCCTTTACTCACAACTTCTGGGTATTGATTAATCCTAATCAGAGGGTAACAGATCAGATTCATGGCTTGGCATTTAATACAGAAAATAAAACAACAAAAGCGATAGGAAGTTCTGCTGATCTATTACAAGTCATTCGCGATGCTGGAATCTCTTGGTCATTGCAGCCAAATCAACCAATGGTGTCCTGCATTGCAGGTCAAGAAGCAGAAATAAAAAAGCGATGGCAAGCAGCAGTCAATGCAATTCCCGCAATCAATTCATTAAAGTTAAGCTATCCTAACCTATGGCAGCATTTTCACAAAAAAAATTGCAACTCCGTTTTTAATACCATGGGGCAGATTATGGGGATTACCACTCCCCCTCGCATACTTCCCACTTGGGCACCAGGAATTCACTTAATCATTTCACAAGATATTATCAATCAATATAGCTATAAACAATCTTAATTACTAATAACGCCTTCTCAAACTCTAAGTAGTAATAGCAACTTTATTTAAAGTAAAAAATAACAACAAGCAGAAAAAATCGTTACTGACCCTCTCTGCTTGTTGTTTTATATTAAATCATTCTATTGAGTTTAACATACAACATATCTATCCTTTTTAAAAAACTAGGATGGGAACTATTTAAGATAATTCACGTGCAAAAGCTTATGTGCCTTACCTTTGAGCATTCCATCATAAAGCTCTCTTATAACGGGGTTTTCTTCTGAGCGTTTTATATGGCTCATCCGATCTGCCTCATACAGTCCTGTACTTCGGTAATTCTTCCCATCCCGGTTAGTAAATGGCTGTCCCGCGCCGCCGATACAACCTCCAGGACAAGACATGACTTCAACAAAATCATATTGTTTTTCTCCCCGTTGTATGCTTTTAATAAGTTCATCAGCATTTTTTAGCCCGCTAACAATCGCTATTTTTACCTCGCGTCCATTACAATCTATCTTTGTTTCCTTTACGCCCTGCATGCCCCGTACACCTGTAAAAGCGATTTTTCGTAAAGCAAAGGCTGACTTATCCTCCGAAAGTCGCCTAATTACCGCCTCAGTAACACCTCCAGTTACACCGAATATTACCCCAGCGCCGCTGATAGTCCCAAAAGGCATATCCACAGCTTCCGGATCTATCTCGGAAAAAACCAGGTTAGATTCTTTTATGAGGTGTATAAGTTCTTGTGTGGTTATCACATAATCCACATACGGAATTCCCTCTTCTTTAAATTCATCTCGTGCCGCCTCCTGTTTTTTAGCAGTACAAGGCATGACGGCAACAACAACGACTCTCTTTTCATCATCCTTGTGATATTCTTTAAGTATAGATGCGAGCATTTGCATGGGAGAGCGACATGTAGATATATTCTTTACCAACTGAGGATAGTTCTGTTCAGCATACCTTACCCAGGCAGGACAACAGGAAGTGAATAAAGGCAGTTTTTCTCCACTTAACAGCCGTTTACTAAATTCCTCCGTTTCTTCCAATACAGTGAAATCCGCCCCCGTAGAAGTATCAAAAACCTCATCAAATCCGATCCGTCTTAAAGCAGCAACAATTCTGCCCATCACATTTTCCCCTTCGGAAAAACCAAGTTCTTTTCCTATGCCCACTCTTACTGCAGGAGCGATTTGTACAAGTACTTTTGTATTCTTATCACTTAATTCCTTCCATAGTTTCGCCGTATCATTTCGAACAACGATAGCGCCCGTGGGACAGACAACGGAGCACTGACCGCAACCGACACATTTTGTATTGGCTAAAGGCTCATCAAATGCTGTACTTACACACATCTTTGAACCGCGAAAGGCAAAATCAATAGCTCCCACATTCTGCACCTCATTGCACATTCTCACGCAATCACCACAGAGTATGCATTTGCTTTTATCCCTAACAACACAAAGGGAAGATGTATCAAGATCAGAATCTTCGCAGGTGTTATGAAATCTCACCTGTTTTATGCTAAAGCGCTGGGCCAGTTCCTGCAGCTTGCATTTTCCATTTTTCTCACAAGTTGTACAGTCACGACAATGATTGGAAAGCAAGAGTTCAAGAATCATCTTTCTGTATTTTCTGAGCCTTGGTGTATTCGTACTTATCTCCATACCAGCCTTCGGCGGCGTTGAGCATGCTGCTTGGATAGTACCCCAATTATCCTCTACTACACACATACGACAGGCACCATAAACCGATAATTCCGAGTAGTAGCAAAAGGTAGGAAGATCAATTCCCGCCTTTCTTATTAAATCTAGAATATTTTTTTCTCCGTTTATTTCTACGGGCATATTATCAATTACCATAACTTCTGTATTCATCGGTCATGCCTCCTTTATTGCTTTGAAGGCACATGACTCTATACATGCACCGCACTTTATGCATTTATCCGTATCTATTAAGAACGGTTCTTTTATTTTACCGCTAATAGCTCCCGTCGGGCATAACCTGGCACACTTTGAACAGCCTCGGCAAAATTCAGGGTCAATATAGATTCTTTTTAATTTCTGACAAGTTTTTGACGGGCATCTTTTTTCCAATGCATGGGCTTCATATTCTGCTCGGAAATTTTGGATGGTGCTGACAACAGGCAATGCCGCAGTTTTTCCCAGACCGCACAGTGAAGTGGATGATATGGTGTCAGCAAGCTCCAATAACATATCCATATCTTCTATTTTTCCTTGCCCCGCAACGATACGATCTAAAATTTCAAGCATACGTTTGGTTCCCTCACGACACGGTACGCATTTACCACAAGACTCATTTTGGGTAAAATTCATGAAGAATCTTGCCACCTCTACCATGCATGTATGTTCATCCATTACCACCAGCCCGCCAGACCCTATCATGGCTCCAGCCTTTTTTAGAGAGTCGAAATCTAAAGGCAGATCAAGCTGCTCTTTGGTGAGGCATCCACCAGAAGGTCCTCCAATCTGCACGGCTTTGAATGCACTGCCACCACGCATCCCTCCGCCAATATCAAATATCACTTCCCGTAAGGTAGTACCCATGGGAACCTCAATAAGACCTGTATTTTCTATATTTCCCGTAAGGGCAAATGCCTTTGTTCCTGGACTGTTTTCTGGGCCTATTGATTTATACCACTCGGCGCCCTTTTGAATAATGAACGGAACATTCGCAAATGTTTCCACATTATTAAGGACCGTAGGCTTGTCGAAAAGACCATGTTCAACTGTTCGTGGGGGTTTTACTCTTGGCATACCCCTTTTACCTTCAATCGACGCAGTCAGTGCACTTCCTTCCCCACAAACAAATGCTCCGGCACCTTTACATATTTTTATATCAAAGTCATAACCTGAACTGAGAATATTTTTACCAAGAAGTCCGTTTTGTCTAGCTTCAGCAATTGCTTTTTCTAAACGGCTAACTGCAAGAGGATATTCGGCTCGCACATAGATATACCCTTCTGTTGAGCCGCAGGCCACACCAGCAATCATCATTCCTTCTAATACCCTATGAGGATCACCCTCCATTATACTTCTATCCATAAATGCACCAGGATCTCCCTCATCGCCATTGCAGACAATATATTTTGTCCTGGAGTCCTGTCCCTTTACCTGCTTCCATTTACGGCCTGTCGGATATCCTCCGCCTCCCCGCCCTCGTAAATTGGATTTATCAATTTCCTTTACGATCTCGTCCTGAGTCATATCGAATAGGGCTTTTGTAAATGCACCATATCCCCCGATTGCCAAGTACTCATTTATGGAAGTAGCATCAATATGCCCACAATGTTCAAGTGCAAGCCGCGTTTGCTTTTTGTAGAAAGGAATTTCTTCCTGCGTGGGATAAATCAATCCCTCCTTTTTATAAGCTAAGCGCTCTATAAATGTTTCACCAATGATTGATTTTTCTATAATCTCAGCACAGTCTTCTGGTTTTACTTTTATGTACAACCACCCCTGGGGCTCTATTCTTACCAGTGGGCCCATTTCGCAAAAGCCATGGCAACCGCTCTTTTTTATCCCTATGGATTGGTGATGCGTTTCTTTCTCAAGTTTCACCGTACAGGGTACGCCGTTTTCTTCATTGGCCTTTATCAATTCTCCATAAATCTCAATGGCTCCGCCAGCCACGCACCCCGTTCCGGCGCAGACTAAAATCTTCTTTATTTGTGCAGCAAGGGAGTTAGTATATATTGTACAGGTATTTTTAAAATCTTCTCTGTTTAAAAACATCTTCAATCCTCCTCCTTGAGTCTGACAAGAAGTTCCTGTGCTTTGTCCGGCGTCATAGCAGCATATACCTGATCATTTACGGTAAGCACAGGAGCTAGTCCGCATGCCCCAAGACAGGAAACGGTTTCAATGGTAAACATAAGGTCATCTGTGGTCACTTTCGTTGTCGAAAGTCCAAGCTCTTTTTTTAATCTTTCAAGAATGGGTATGGATTTCCTCACATGGCATGCTGTTCCGTCACAAATTTTTATCACATATTTTCCTTTTGGCTCAAGGGAAAAGTTTTCATAAAAGGTAGCTATACTATATATTTTAGCTGTGCTGATTCCTAGATTTTCTGAGAGATAGGAGAAGGCTTCTTTTGGTAGATATCTATATTTTGCCTGTGTCTCCTGCAATATAGGTATAATACTGCTTTTCTCATACCCATATTTCTGCAGAATTTCGTCCATATCCCTGTTATCAACTACTTCAAGCATACTATTCCCCCCCGTATTGACCATATTGTTTAGTTCTTATTTGTGATAAATTTTCTTAAAGACAAAAAAACATCCTTCCTTTTGTAGCGTTTATAAATAACCTATAGAATTGTATTCCCACAAAAATACAATATTCCTACTCGCATATTTACCTATCCATAAAATACAATAAATCTTGCAAAATTGAACTCTCTCCTTTGCAAGATCTTATCTTCTATTCAGTTGGTTTTCTAGGTCTTCTTTTGAATCTGCTATTTTGTTCTCGTAACTTCTACAGTTCACTATTGGCCCCACTAGTAATTAAGTAGACTATGTTACGTATATTCTTTATGTAGCATATAATACATCAGTTGACATGGAATTTGATTGGCGGTGATTGCATGAGTATTGAAGAAATAATTGCTAACGACGATACTTGCGAAATGACAGCCGTCCCTGGTGGAATCATAGAGTGGGTTGATCATCAAGCAGTTATTTCCATATTGAGGGACTCTCCAATGGTAGTAAGCGATAGTCCTAAGCATCCTCAGGCGCTTTCTCCATTAACTTATCCCATCAGAATCGATATCCTTAATCGATGCATTACCTTAACGGATAAACCCTTATCCTACGAATACCAAAATCAAATTATGAACTTTAAATCTGTATATGCCCCGCTATTACAATTCTTACAAACAGATGCCTTTCTATATGAAGAAATAGGCAATACATGCACTACCTTGTTCTTTGAAAATAATACCAACGAGTTAGTGGGATTTTGTTCTACAAAATGTTCGTCACTAAAAATCAAAGGAAAAAACGTACTAAGTCTTTGCCCATCCGTAGAAGTAGCAGCATTGTGTATCGACGATAACTATCGATATTTGGGCATCGGCCAAGCAATTTTCAATCATACTATCCAGCAGATATATAAAATTAAGAATGTAGTAGGAGTACAATTCATTACACTATTTGCCCTACCGGAATCCGTACCCTTTTATCAAAAATTTGATTTTCGCAAGCTAGAAAAAGGAATGAAAGTATTTACCACTTCAGCCCATGAATGTTGCATCCCTATGTTTTTTGCCGTACCACACATTACTATTAAACAGTGATATATAGCTACAAATATAGATCTCCTAGAAAAGAAACCTTTCTTTTAAAGCATCTTTAGAAAGAGCGCTCATGTCATTTTTGATATAGCTTTAAAGCAGAATGCTTTAACTTGAATAATGAACCCCATGGTTTATTAGGCCATGAGGTTCATTATTCAAGTTAGTGAGATGCTCCACTATTGAAGCTTACGCTATCAATACGAAGAACAACTATTTCAAATTAAATTTCAACATTTTTTTCGTATATATAAATGTTAGATTTTAGCCTTGACTTTCCACCCAAAAGATTTATAATACAACATATGAATATGTGTTCATGTGTTGAGGAGTGATAACATGCAAGACAAAGTATGTCCGGAAGATATTTGTGATCAGCTATGTGAACATCCACAAACAATCTGTATCGCAAAAAAAGAGTCCATTTCTGATAACGAGGCTCAGCAAGTAGCTGAAATTTTTAAATTACTTGGTGATACTACCAGAGTAAAAATATTACAAGTTCTATCGAAACGTGAATTATGTGTATGTGATATTGCAGCGGTCGTGGAAATGGGTCAATCTGCAGTGTCTCATCAATTGCGTCTTTTACGCAATGCTCGTCTTGTCAGATATCGCCGAGAAGGAAAAATGGCTTGGTATTCCTTGGATGACGAACATGTTCGTTCACTACTTTCTCAAGGTATTGACCATATTAAGCACAGATAGGAGTGAGATTATGGCGATAAAAAATCAATCGATTGAGGAAAGAGGGAGAACTTCCTGTCAGGATGGTTGTTGCTCTGATTCCAGTGCAACATTGATAAAGCCGGAGACAATACCTCCCTGCAGCTGTTGTCCAGCAGCAGAATCCCTCACGTATTCTGCTGATATAAATCATAAGGGACATCTAGATGAAGGAGATCCTTTGGTAGATTTATCTGTTGAAGGCAACTGTAATTGTTGCTCGCCTACAACTACCATAGCGGTTGCTGACAGTGATATTGCAGTAAGTAGCTTTAGCATAGATGGTCTTGACTGCGGAGATTGTGCCAACAAATTGGAAAAAGGCATGAGACAACAAAATGGTATTATAGACGTAAAGGTTAACTTTGCCACTGCAAAAATGAAAGTAACTTATCATCATTCTATTATTCAATCTGCAGACATTTTAAAAGTAGTTAGCAGTTTCGGCTATAAAGGCCATTTATTAAACGATACTAGCAAGCAGTCTAACTATACGAAGTCAGTATTTGATATTTCAGGGCTTGATTGTGGAGATTGTGCCAACAAATTGGAAAAACATCTTTCCACACTAAGGGGAGTACACTCTGCTAAGGTGAACTTTGCCACAGCAAAATTGACTGTAGAGCATACTACTACTGATGCTGCCATTATCCAGGCCGTTGCCCAGGCAGGTTACAAAGCAGAACTCATTAAGCAAAAACAAGCTATAAATCATACAAAACCACAGGTAGCATGGTGGACCAACTCTAAAACACAAGCCACAGCTTTATCTGGAATCATTTTAGCAATGAGCATGATACTT
This sequence comes from uncultured Pelosinus sp., assembly GCA_963526645.1. GTDB lineage: Bacteria > Bacillota > Negativicutes > DSM-13327 > DSM-13327 > Pelosinus. The sequence continues at coordinate 59,381 of CAUROG010000014.1, forward strand.
GATTGGCTGGGCATGAGCGATACCATAATTATTCCCCTATATATCCTGGCTACGATAATTGGCGGGTACAGCACAGCGAAAAGTGGTTTTTACAGCTTACGATCTCTTACCTTTGACATGAACTTTCTGATGACAGTTGCTGTAATTGGTGCAGCAGCCATCGGTGAATGGGGCGAAGGCGCAACAGTAGCCTTTTTATTTTCTTTTGGTAATACCCTACAAACATACACCATGGATAAAACAAGACAATCCATCCGTGCACTTATGGAATTAGCCCCAGCGGAAGCGTTAATCCTGCGTGATGGTTTAGAACAGAATCTGCCGATTGGAGAAATCCTTATTGGTGACGTTATGATTATAAAACCCGGAGAGCGCATCGCTATGGATGGCATTGTAAAAAATGGGGTGTCCTCTGTTAATCAGGCAACAATCACGGGAGAATCAATACCAGTAGAAAAAAAGGTTGGCGACAACGTCTACGCTGGTACGGTGAACGAATATGGCGCCTTAGAGATCCAAGTTACCAAGATTGCTGCCGATTCTACCCTTGCTAAAATTATGCATCTAGTAGAAGAGGCACAATCCCAGAAGGCTCCATCCCAGCAGTTTGTGGATGCATTCGCAAAATACTATACACCTGCGGTTTTATTAATTGCAGCAGCTATTATGGTTGTTCCTTGGCTTCTTTTCGGTCAGCCATTCGCACCATGGTTCTATAAAGGGCTAGTTTTACTGGTTATCTCTTGTCCTTGTGCGTTGGTGATTTCAACACCTGTTTCTATTGTTTCAGCGATTGGTAATTCCTCTAGAAATGGTGTTCTTATTAAAGGCGGTGCTTATCTAGAGCAAATGGGTTCTATTCAGGCGATTGCTTTTGATAAAACGGGTACACTAACCCATGGTCGTCCTGCAGTTACAGATATTATCTCTTTAAATAGCAGTCATGAACAAGATATCTTAATCACCGCAGCTTCCATCGAAAAATGGTCGGAACATCCCTTGGCTGCTGCGATAGTAGAAACGTCAGCTGGCCTAACCTTAAAGCCAATCTCGAATTTTCAGGCCCTGGTCGGCCGTGGAGCACAAGCAGATATTCAGGGTCAAACTGTATTTATCGGCAATCCTCGCTTGTTTGAAGAATTAGGATTAGACTTGTCTAAATATCAACCTCAAATTACTGATTTACAACTACAAGGCAAAACACTTATGCTAGTCGGGACACAAGACAGTGTATATGGCATGATTGGGGTAGCTGATACCTTACGGGATAATAGCGAAGAAGCCCTCTTAAAACTCCGTAAAGCAGGTATAAAACATATTGCTATGCTTACTGGTGATAATCACCGAGTAGCTGCTTCTATCGCAAAAAACTTAAACATCGATACAGTCTACAGCGAGCTCCTACCAGAAGATAAAGTAACAACGATAAGAGAAATAATGAAGAATTACAAAAATGTGGTTATGGTTGGGGATGGAGTTAATGACGCTCCGGCTATGGCAGCCTCCACAATCGGCGTTGCTATGGGAGTGGCTGGCTCAGATACTGCACTAGAAACTGCCGACATTGCACTTATGTCCGATGATCTGGGAAAGCTGGCATATGTAATTAAGCTGAGCAATAAGACCGTCTCTATCATTAAGCAAAATATCAGTTTTTCGATTCTAATTAAAGTTATTTTTGTCATTTTAACATTCACTGGCATGGCGAATCTGTGGCTTGCAGTTTTCGCTGATACGGGCACTTCTATTCTAGTAACATTGAATGGCATGCGGTTAATGCGGAAAATAAGCTAGTATTACGCAACAATCATTATTATCATATTTTAAAAAATAAGTCTCACTTTTGCCAATACAAAAGTGAGACTTATTTTACATACTATCCTCTTAGCTGAAAACTAGAACAATCCGTTTGTGTATGATTTTGTGCCCCTCGTCCACTCACTTGAATATGATCTAAGGTGCATAAATGGTTGTCATGGAATGTACAAGTTTCAACGGTGCATTTTAAACAGTCGCAGGACCCTGAACTTAAGGTATTGCTCGTTAGCTCAGAATAAGTAAGATTATTTAAAAACGAGCCACAGCAGGTATCACATTCTTTCTTAGCGGAACTTCCAACTATATCAATACAATTTGCATAACATTCGCCATTGTTATTATGGGAACAGTTTGTAACTTCGCAGTTGATTTTTGCCATGTTGATTCCTCCCTATTTAAAATATCGATCAAGTAATCCCTTAAAAGCACATCCATGTCTAGCTTCATCTTTGCACATCTCATGTACCGTGTCATGGATCGCATCTAAATTATGTTGTTTCGCTAAAGTAGCCAGTTTCTTTTTGCCATCACAGGCTCCATATTCTGCCTCAACCCTTGCACTTAAGTTAGCTTTTGTATCTGCCACGACCACCTCACCTAAAATCTCAGCAAATTTAGCAGCATGGTCCGCTTCTTCATAGGCAATGCGTTTATATGCTTCTGCCACTTGTGGATATCCTTGTCGATCCGCTTGCCGAGACATGGCCAAATACATTCCTACTTCCGTACATTCCGCCGTAAAATTAGCACGTAGCCCCTCTACAATCTCTGTCGGAACATCCTTTACAATTCCAATTCTGTGTTCATCTGCCCATGCCAGCTCTCCAGTCATCTCAGTAAATTTATCTTTACCAGCCTTACAGATTGGACACTTATCAGGGGCTTCTTCGCCTTCGTGAACATATCCGCAAATTTTACAAATAAATTTTTTCATTCCTTTTCCTCCCGACTTTTTTAAAAAGACAATGCATCTTTTATTGATATATTTTGTATATAATTCTCGATTCGTATACTTATATAAAAATGATATTTTGCCTTATATATAGAGAAAAGAACGATTTTAGAACTTTGCATGTTAGCAAACTTTTAAAAATCGTCCTCCTTTTATAGCACCTAAAGTCATTCTTCTTGTATCAGATGAGATTTATCAATTTGAATGTTAAGATAAGCTAAACCTTCCAGGATCTCCTGGCCCGAATCAAAACTATCTATTCTCCATTCCTTTCCATAGTTCTCTTGTACATGAATGTACCTTTTCACCGAGAAACATGGCATGGACAATATTAATTTTAGGAAGATTCTAAAGAAGGTAATCGCAACTATCCTGTAGAAAACATCGGCTAAGGGAGGTGATTCTCCGCAATGTGCTTAATTTTATTCGCTTACCAACATCATCCTAAATATCCTTTGATTGTTGCTGCCAATCGTGATGAGTATTATGCCCGCCCTAGTGCACCGGCACACTATTGGTCAGATCATCCTCATATTTTAGCTGGAAGAGATTTAAAAGAATTGGGAACTTGGATGGGTATAACGGTCCATGGACGTTTTGCTGCTTTAACGAATTACCGTGACCCTAAACGTCATTCTACAGCTGCTTTGTCACGAGGCCATTTGATCGCTGATTTTCTTAGCAATCAGCAACCACCTCGTGAATACCTCGAAAAAGTTGCAAGACGATCCCATCAGTATAATGGCTTTAATTTACTGGTTGGTGATCAGCAATCATTATTGTATTACAGCAACCAACAGGATGAGATACAATCCATTGCCCCTGGAATTCACGGTCTTTGTAACCATCTACTGAATACCCCCTGGCCCAAGCTTGAGCAGGGTCGCCAGCAGCTGGCACAGCGCCTTACCCAAGGCACTGTCTCTGAAAATGATTTATGGAGTATCTTAACCAACCGTGAAAAAGCATTGGATGATACGCTACCTCATACAGGGGTTAGCTTAGAATGGGAGCGTACTTTATCTTCCATTTTTATCGAAAGTCCAGAATACGGAACACGCTCTTCTACCATATTACTAATGGGGCAGGATGGCTCTGTTAAATTTGTTGAGAGAAGATACCATTCATCTCTATGCTCTTGGCAGGAAGTCTCCTATCAATTCAAAACAAGGCCATAGGAGATATTTAAAAATATGTATCATGAAATGGAGAGAATAAACTATGAATAGCCCTAAGAAAAAACTTGTTATCGTAGGCGTGGGACATGTAGGCTCAGCCGTATTAAATTGTGCCCTATCCTTTAACCTGGCTTCTGAGATCGCAGTAATCGATATCATTGATAAAAAAGCGCAGGGCGAAGCCCTTGATTCGATTCACTCATTACCCTTTTCCACTGGCTCAAATGTAAACATTCACGCTGGTACTTATGAAGAATGCAAAGATGCCAACGTTATTATCATCGCGGCTGGTCCTAGTATATTGCCTGGTGAAATACCTGATCGATTAACTCTTGCCAGCAAAAATGTAGCGGTCATGAAGGAGGTAATGACCTCCATCACTCAATACACCAAGGATGCTGTCATCATTATGATCACAAATCCTTTGGATATTATGGTCTATTATGCAGAAAACTTTTTTGGCTATCCAAAAAATAAGATATTCGGTACTGGCACAACACTTGAAACTGCACGTTTTAGAAGCATCATTGCAAATAAATACCGTGTCGACCCCAAAAATGTCCATGGTTATATGCTTGGCGAACATGGTAATTCCGCATTTGCCGCATGGAGTCTTGTAAATATTGCTGGTGTTTCCTATGATCAGCTAGATGACTATTTCCAGCCAAATGAGCCGCTAGATTTGGAAAAAACAGCTGCTCATGTCATCTCCGTGGCTTATGATGTCCTTAATTTTAAGGGCTGCACCAATTCAGGCATTGCTATGGCTGCTTGTCGACTTGCCAGAGCCGTTCTATTTAATGAGCGCAGCATTTTTCCTGTTTCTACAACTCTTCAAGGAGAATACGGCTTACATAATGTTGCCTTAAGTCTTCCTTGCCTCATAACACAAGAGGGCATTGAAAGAAGAATTGAAGTTTCCCTCTTGGATAAGGAAATTGCAAACCTTCAGTTCAGTGCCCAGAGTATCTCCAATGTTATGAAGTCGGTAGGATTGCTAAAATAAGAAACCATCAAAGATGATTAGAGTCATTAATAAATAAGACTGATTCAGGTGGAGTGAGAGCTCCACCTAAATCAATTCTTCTTTACTTACTTAACATATTTATAATCTACCCTCAAATTCGATTGATCTATTAAAAACAAATTGCAACATTCTATCCTTAAGAAAATTCATTCTATAATTTTTACATAAAAATAAACGTCTCTCTCTCTTTTCTAGTATAATAGTTTTGTTATACGTTATTCTTTACATAATGAACTCTATAAAAAAAGGGTGATCTTTTGGATACCATATTTAGTTTTATTCTTTTCTTTACATCCCTACTGTTTGCTGTTTATCATGATATTTCTATTGTCCATCCTCTTATTCTCGGCCTTGCCTGCTTCATTTTAGTGGCCTTACGCAGAGGATTTACATTTACTAGTTTATGTAACATGATGATGAAAAGTTCCCGAAAATCCCTAATCGTTATAAAAATATTTGTACTTATAGGTGCTATAACTGCTGTTTGGAGGGCCTGTGGAACCATTTCCTTCATCGTCTATTACGCAATCGCTTTTATGAGCGCGAAATACTTTATACTCTCTGCTTTTCTTTTAAGCTGTATAGTATCTTTCCTACTAGGAACTTCCTTTGGTACAGTGGGGACCATTGGTGTCGTACTGATTGTACTTGCCAAAAGTGGCAATGTGGATAGTAATGTGGCAGCAGGAGCCATTATTGCAGGGGCTTATTTTGGTGATCGATGTTCACCAATGTCTTCAAGTGCGAACCTCGTTTCCGCATTAACGAATACCAATCTTTATACAAACATTAACAACATGATGAAAACCTCTGGCATACCCTTTGTATTATCAATTATCGCCTATACTTTTTTATCCCAAGGACATCCACTTATTTTTCACGGCAATCAAATTGGTGATGAAATAATACAATCTTATAATATCAGCTTTATCGTACTGCTTCCTGCAATACTAATATTCCTGTGCGCCGCTTTTAAAATCAATGTAAAACTTTCAATGAGCCTTAGCATATTATCAGGATTTTTTATTGGAATATATGTTCAACATATCCCTTTTCTTGATATGCTGAACTATATAGGAACAGGATATCATATGAATGGACCTGGCCTTTTTGCGGATATCATACAAGGGGGTGGCTTGTATTCTATGGTGAATGTCTCCCTTATTGTATTGATCTCTTCAGCTTACTCAGGAATTTTTGAGGGCACTGGTTTATTGAAGCAACTTGAACTTCTCTGCGAAAAACTTAGCCAGAAAGTAGGGGTGTATCTCACCACAACACTAACAAGCGTGGCTTCCGCCGCATTTAGTTGCAACCAAACCCTTGCTGTGATGCTTACCCATCAATTTTCACATAAGATCTATGAGAAAAGGCAAATTAACAACTATAAGCTAGCGGTTGATATGGAAAATACGGTAATACTTATCTCCGTCCTTATTCCTTGGAACATTGCGGGAGCCGTCCCTGCAGCAACGCTATCTGCAGATGCTGGTTTCATCCCATATGCCTTTTATCTTTTTCTCGTACCTTTCACTAATTTTTTCACCAGAAAATTCATCACTATCATCTCAAAATAATCGTTTATTCGATGACTAAGATAACAGCCGCATGAAGATTTCCTTGAAATAAACTTACTGCAATAAGAATCGTCATATTGATGCTCATACATTTTCATTTGAAAGTGAACTGTTGAATAAAGGAAAAGTCAACTCCCTTTACATGGGAGTTGACTTTTCCTTTGATAAAATCTTCACCATTATTAGCACTAAAGTAGGTTTTCCGCTGCACTACCTTAAAACTGAAATACTCTTAAGCGTGGATTACTTAAAAAGTCGTATAATCCACAGTAATACAATCGCTCCTATAGTTGCCATGATAATTTCACCGATTATTCCATAGACACTTATACCTAAAAGGCTAAACAAGTGTCCCCCAACGAAAGATCCTACTATGCCCACGACCAGATCGCCGACAAGACCAAACCCTTCTCCTTTCGTAATATTACCAGCTAACCATCCCGCAATAATTCCAATGATTAGAAACCAAAACATACTTGCCCCCTCCCTTTTTAAAATGGACCAAAGGGGCTATCTGCCTCTTTGGTCCATCAATTACTAGCAAGAAAATCATATTACTTGAAATGAGATACAGCCTTCTTAATCGAATCCTCAAGTTCATTCCATGCCTTTTCAGTTCCAATTTTTACATCATCCCATGCCTGCTCACTAGCGTCTTTGAGTTGCCCATATTTTGCTGCAAAATCATCTCGCTTCTTTTCTAGATTATCTACCTGAGAAAGATATTCTGATTTTAAATCAGTTTGCACTTCAGCAACTTTCCCTTTCATTTCGACTAACTTAGTATTATATTCTGTAAGATTATCCTCAAGTTTTTTCAAATATGCATTTCGCTTTTCCATTTTTCACGCCACCTTATTTTATTATATACTACTATATTAATATTAGTTACTTTCTGGAAGATTTTCAATAGAGTGTAATACGTCTCCCGAAAAGTTTAGTTTTTTTGTGCCGTAAATCCAAATTGAATCATTTTCATCCCTACTTACTGGTTTTCCCCAGCTAAGATTTACCTGCCCTTTCGTCATACCTTCTTCTATATTCCCGTTTTCAATCTGGTCCCACATATCAGGAGACCAGCCAGAGTTGAGCCTTGGATCCTCTGTAAAAAAAGCATCCTGCCACGGAGGTGTCTGGGTCCAAGATTGAGTTGAAATATTGGTCCAACTGTAAGATATGGGCAAAGTTGCCTTTTCTCCATTTACTGAAACAATCAACCAAATAGGTTCTTGAGATTGATTCCCTGTATATACGTCAACCACCGTAGCTGGCCAACCAATTTTAGTGGATACTGCCGTTGGCACTGTATTTTGGACATATAGCCCTGGTAGCTCTCTAAATTTAGGGTAAATCGTTTTTCCTAAAAATTGTTGTCGTGCATTCACCAGATCAGATGTCAATACCAGGCCTTCTAGTTGTCCACGCATGGTACGCCCAATCAATTTTTCTCCTGTATCATTTACCGTCATATGAATCATATACTCTGACTGGTTATCACCAGCTGCAAAAGGTACGATCTCAGTAACTGTAACTTGTTTTCCAACATGCTGGGCATAAGGAATGCGAACGGAACGATCTCCCTGGAATCCCTGATTGGCTTGATCTACTGTAAAAATCTCATATCCAGCAGATTGCTTATCAGCAGGCAAAGAAAGAAATGTGAAGCTATGCCCTGTCCATTGTTCGATTCTTATATTAGCCGAAGTTGTTTCACTAGATGCCTCCGCCCAAACTGAGCCAGCAGTCCCGAATCCTAGCAGCAAGCTCAGAACCAACAAAATACGTAAGCTAAATCGTTTCATTTTTATTTCCTCCCCATTTCAAATTTTTCCTTTAATACAAATGAATGAATCTATTTTTTAAAAACTTACCATCTCTTTTAGCTAATCACTAATTCATTATAGTAAAAAACCCCTACGTATATGAATTGTATCTGTAATATAGCAGAGCTGTTTTCCCAATTCCCGTGGCGGCCAATCTTCTCTTTTCTTTATCTACTTTTATAAATAAGAATGATTTTATGCACAGTATATTACGGATAATGATTATTGTCAAATAATGTTTTAATTTACCATTCAAAATTTATCTATATCCGTATAAATAATCCATTCTTACTTGTAAGCTGCTCTTCTATCATCTATAGTAGAATTACCAAGTAAATAGGAGGTTTCTCTAATGGATACAAATCATCGATACGCTGCCTATATAGCTGCTGTTATATATGCCTTCATTGTAGGCCTCTCTTTTCTTTTCGTTAAATTAGCCTTAACTATATCTGATCCTATTGATACGCTTGCTCATCGATTCACTGCATCCTTTCTGGCAATTTCAATTCCTGTATTATTTGGCAAAATTCAATTGAACTTTACACTAAGAGATATGATTGATATCTTACCTCTGGCAGTATTATATCCAGCTATGTTTTTTGGATTTCAAATTTCTGGATTGGTATATACTACTTCCTCCGAGGCAGGGATCATATTAGCATCCACTCCCATCTTCACCATGTTTTTAGCCTCCTACTTTTTAAAAGAAAAAACCAATTATTTGCAAAGTATATCTCTTGGGCTATCTGTAGCGGGAGTTATCTATATCCTAATAATGAAAGGGGCTTCCTTTGGAACTAGTCAAATACTGGGAACTTCATTACTTCTCTTATCCGCTCTTTCCTTTGCTGGATACAGTGTTTTAGCCAGGCCCTTAACCAAAAAATTTAAACCTCTGGAATTAACTTTTATCATGCTGACCATTGCCTTTCTTGCTTTCAATATCCTATCTCTCATACGACACAGCATGAATGGTACGATAAGTCACTACTTTGATCCTCTAACAAGCCAAGTATTTCTTATATCCATCCTTTATTTAGGTGTATTATCCTCCCTAGGAACTTCATGGTTATCCAACTATGCACTATCGAAAATTGAGGCTTCTAAAATGAGTGTATTTGGTAATTTAGCTACCTTGATTTCCATGATTGCCGGCGTTATCTTCCTACAAGAACAGTTGGAATATTATCATATCATTGGAGCACTTATGATCATAGCAGGTATCCTTGGCATCAATCTACTATAAAGAAGGCTACTCTTTCTATTGCAAGCAGCAGATTTCTTAGATATCTTAATAAGAAGAGCGCTACTCTATTATTTATGAGTAGCGCTCTTACCCTTTTGATTTCAGCATTCAGAAAAGACACAAGAAACCTATTTTACTTTTTTTATCAACCGTAGTAAAAATCCATTCTTTAACTCTACTGCATTAGCAGGGCACAGTTCTTGGCAGCAATAGCACCGAATACATCTTTTGTAGTCAATATAAGCCTTATTAACCATCATTTCAATGGCTTCTGGAGGGCAATGGGCAGCGCAACGACCACATTTTATACATTGATCTGTTATCACCGGTTTCGCAGTTAATTGATTTTGAAAAAAATCAATGATTGGAGCAGGAAGCCAGTTATCTATCGTCTCTAAATTGCGAGGATTGGCAAATGCTAACCTTATATCCTTCCCACTACCTACAATCTTTATTTCCTTTATCCTTGGTGATAGTCCTAAAGATATGGCTTGAGCCGTTACAGGCATAATCTCTCCTCTACATCCCATGATTTCAGCCATAATTATATCCACGGCAAATCCATTACTTCCCCCTAACAGTACACCAGCTTTTTTAGGCGTGCCATTTCGTGGTCCATGCCCTTCCATACCAACAATACCATCAACAATGTAAAGTACTGGATTTACCGCCTGAGCTAAATCAACTAGCATTCCCGCAAAATGACTGCGCTTTTTCATACGAAGATGAAATTGTGCCTTATCGGTGCCTACAATCAATCCAAATAAATTCTTCACTCCTCCTGTAACCCCCATAAAGGAATGAGTTTTCATCTTTGCCAATGATAACACTTTGTCTACTTGACGATAGGCTTTAGCTAAACTAAATTTTTTAACAGTAGTGCCTTCTGGTGAAAAAACATCTACCTTCTCGTCAAATGATACCAGTTCTGCTCCTTCCTGCCGACATACCTGCAAAATACCACATTTCTCAGCAGCCTTTATAGTACTACTAACACCAGGAGAATCTCCCACAAAAGGAATCCCTCCCACTTTCTGTACTTGCCGTATAACTGCCCGTACTACCTCTGGATGGGTAGTCACCATAAGCTCCTTATCTACACCTTCAAGCATGTTAGGCTTGATTAACACCTTATCATTTGGCTTAATGAATTCAGATATGCCACCCAATTCATCAAACAATTCCTTCATAGCTTGTTCAACCACTTGTTCATCATAAGTATCTGCTTTTGTAACTACTACTTTCGTCATCTTTACTACTCTCCTAATACCATATCATTGAGATTTATTTGAATAATGACTGCCTTATAACATTTTTATTATCTACTGTATGGTATTAATAGTAATCACACTATTATACATAAATGACGCACGTTTGAATCTCATATACCATATTATACAATGACTGAAATAGAGGAGGAATACTTGTGCCTAAGACCAATTATTATCCACCTTACGGATGTGCCCCTTCATGCACGCCTAATATGGATGAGTGCCCGAATCACCCTGATTTATATTTACTTAGAGACGCTGCAGCAGATGAGCGCGGAGCAATTGCAGATTATTTCTCCTGTGCAGCAGAGACTTGTTTAGAAGTTTTTTTAGATGTAGCCGAAGATGAAATGCAGCATTTTGTAGAAACCATGAGGCTTATATCTCTATTCGATCCTGTACAGGCGAAAATGCTTATAGAAGAAGACCTGGACATCCTGACAATGAAAACACGAATCCGTAAACCAAAATGGGTCAGCTCCAAAAACATTCAAGAAGAGCAAGACGTGCAGGTAACCCCCCCCAATAAAAAAGACTTACCAGCAATACGTTGCCTCACTAAAGCAATACAAGACGAACTTCATGCGATAAATAAATATCAGCAATATATGAACCAAGCTAAAGATCCTCGCGTGAAGGAACATTTTTGTGAACTCATGAACGAAGAAAAGGAACATGTCGCAGAATTCACCGCTGCTTTATTTGAATTAACCCATGAACCTCTACCAGAAGAAACTGATTGATCACTTCATATCATGGACAATTGCTATAAAAATAATCTAAAGACGACCTGAAGTGAAGATGCTTATTAGGAATAAGCATCTTCACTTCCTAACGTTTATCCTGACTGGCTATTGTATCAAAAGGCCTCTCAATCTTGTTTTTCAAATAAGCCATACTGTTTGAACTCATAACAGATAAACTCAAGCACCTTCTTGCAAGTGGAATCTACTATACAAAAAACTACTGCTGATATGTACTCGAGTCTGCCAGCTTGGCATATTATGATAAAAACAAGAATTGAGGCGTTCTATGAAACACACCGACTTCCTTCAATTGTGCGAGCAATATCGACTTGAAAACGATTATATGCTGTCTGCAAAAATCTTGCCCTCTGTTCGTAAATTTGTCGACCAATCCAACAATGGGAAACTTCCTGTAATATGGCTAGAAACAAGTGATAGTGGCGATAACAACATCGCGTTCATGAATACGACATACCCCTATCTACACCAAGTATTTACGGATATGATTGACCTTTTATATAGTAATACCTTTATGGCAGCCCAAGGAACAGATGCCCTAGACTTGCTCTTTGAGTCAGCGGAAGAATTCCAAGGACAATTTGTACTTGTTGTGGAAGGTGCAATTCCGACTAAGGACAATGGTATTTATAATGTTATCGCACGGACTAAAAATGGAAATATTACCGCACTAGATGCCGTAACTAGCCTTGGGGGGATGGCACAGTACATAGTTGCAATTGGAACATGCGCTAGCTTCGGAGGTGCTTCGTCAGCAGCTCCCAATACAACAGGCTCCGTAGGTGTGGGTAGCGTACTTCAACGCGAAGTTATTAACGTAAGTGGTTGTCCTGTGAATCCAGATTGGTTCGTCGGAACTCTCGCTCATCTACTCATGTACGGGAAACCAGAACTTGATGAATTAGGCAGACCTAAGATTTTTTATGGGAATACGATTCATCGCCATTGCCAACGGCGTTCCTACTTTGATAAGGATGACCTTGCCAAAAAATTAGGTGATCCTGAGTGTATGTTCTCTCAAGGCTGCGTTGGTCCTCGGACTGGATCAGACTGCCCATATCGTCAGTGGATAAATCATGTTAGCTGGCCTGTGAAAGTAAATACGCCTTGTATCGGCTGTACTAACCAAGACTTTCCTGATGCTTCAACTCCTTTTTTTAAACCACTACCTGAAAAAAACAAAAGTAAACAGTCAAATTCCCAGAAGACACTGGATAACAAAGGAGAAACTCATGAGCCAGCACAAAGTAATATTTAGTCCTGTAACCCGTCTAAGCGGCCTATTATCTGTGGAACTCACTGTGGATAATACCTGCATTAGCGAAGCAGATGTCTGCTGTACTATGTTTAGAGGCTACGAATATATCATGCGCAATCGGCACATTACAGATGCTGTTTATCTGACTCAGCGTATTTGTGGCATATGTTCAACTGCACATGGAGCAATTGCTAGCTACCTACTTGATAAACTCTATGATAATGATATAGAGGAGAACGCTCAATACTTACGTAATATTATGCTCGCGGCCGATTTTTTGCAAAACCATATCAGACATTTTTATTTCTTTGAACTACCTGACTACGTTATAATGCCTGAGCAGCCCCCATTTTTGCGGCAAAACTGTGTCGATTGTCGTCTTGATGACGAACAAAATCAACGGCTAGCCAGTAATTATATCCGAGCAATAAAGGCTTCTGAACAAAGCCACCAAATCTTAGCTCTATTTGGTGGAAAAGCCCCGAATCAGCATAGTTTTGTTTACGGTGGCGTGGCCGCTGCACCCACGACTGATAAAATTATTCAAGCCCTCGCTCTCTTACAAGATATCCGTGATTTCGTGAAACGGTGCATGATGGCAGATACCGAGTTAATCGCTAACCGTTATAATGACTATTTCCATATTGGTGAAACCGCTGGTCGCTTCCTATCTTTTGGTTTATTCATGTTTGGAGAGAAAAACGATCATCCACTATTGAAAAGTGGGGTATTGGAGGATAATCAACTAACGAAACCACGGTTAGATCTCATACAAGAAGATATTGCACATGCTTGGTTCCATCGTGCTAAATGGATGAACGAAACAGAACCAGCTCCTTACAAACCCGGTGCGTATACCTGGACAAAAGCAGTCTTGTATCAAGGTAAGCATTTTGAAGGAGGCCCACTTGCTCGTATGATCATAAATGGTCATTACACAGGCGGTACATCAACTATGGATCGAATCGTTGCTCGTTCTATTGAAACTCTCATGATAACAGAACTGATGGAAGAATGGTTGAAAAAGTTGCAACCTGGCACACCTCCAATAAAACAAAAGAAAGAGCTCATATCAAACCAGGCTATAGCAGTCATGGATGCCATGCGGGGCCCGTTACTTCACAGTGCACTTGTACATAATGAGGAAGTTGCGATGTATGATATTATAACACCCACTGGATGGAACTTTTCTCCCAAAGATGAATATGGTAATCGTGGTCCCGTAGAAATGGCACTTGTTGGTACACATCTCCCTTCACCTGATCTTAAATATATTATACCTGGCCGAATCATTCGCTCTTTTGACCCTTGTATATCTTGTGCAACTCATTAATAGATGATCTATATAATTAAACCGAATCGATATAAGTTGTTAAGCAATTTAGGGATTTTTATAATATCACATTAATTTCTATTCACCGAAACCAATCAACCTTCCGCAAAAACCATACTCGACTTTAACCAACCGATTCTAACATAGGTTAAGTATATACAAAAAAAGTATCAGCATTACGCTAATACTTTTTTCTCTATTGACAACAAAAATAGAATATTTAACTGCCTTTTTTTATTCCATGGGGACAGACAGCCACACAAATTCCGCATACATGACCATGGAATTGTGGATAGTTATTTATTTTCCAAACGTCGCATTTTTTAACATCAATCAAATTTTCTCTTGATTGCCCCTCTTTCCAAACATTGCCGACTACAGCACTGGCTGGGCAAGCTTCAACACATTTTTTACATTTACCGCAATAATTTTTCTCAAGTAAACTATTGGTTTGAAATGGAACATCCGTTAACACAGTTGACAGCCTAATTCTTGGACCATATTTCCTTGTTATTAAAAGAGAACTTTTCCCTATCCATCCCAACCCACCTCTTACTGCAGCAGCTTTATGAGGAAATTCACCTCTGATATTGACAAAATCAGTTCTCTTAGATGAAGGTATGGCATAAGCAAGATGTTGGCTTTTCTCTATTTCATTTTTAATCTGTTCAGTTATCAAGTCAAGCCTATCGTTTACACTAATATATTCCCCATAGTAAATTTCATTAGGACCACATACTATATTGTCAACAATTGATGGAGTAAGAGGTATTCCAATGGTTATTGCATATGGAAAATGTCTAAATTCATGAGAAACAATATCGCCTATATAAGCGAACCCATATATTAAACCATCGATATTTTCCAACATATTAATTATATCTTTTTGTATTTCTAAAACATTTGTTTGCAAACACTTACCTCCTCCAACTAGTCATGCTTATATTATACTGTAGTGTAGCTTATCTTTGAAATTGAAATGCTTTATGAATGAGATAGAACTTCTCTATATAGCAGAATGATGCTTCTGAAGTAAATTGAGTAAAGTTTGTACCGTATATGGGAGAAACTTATCCTTACGAGTAATGGCAAAAAGTGAAATTTCTAAATTGCTCAATTCATCAAAAATAAAAAGCTTATCGTTTTCTTTAAGGAGGTTCTCCACAACAATTCGCGGAAGTAACGCAATACCCAATCCCTCAAGCATTGCATTTTTTACTGCGTCAAAATCGTTATATTCAAACGTCGAATTCAAATCATAATCTTGCAGCAATCTATCACACAGAATACGGAACGTACACCCTTGCCGAAAATTAATGATTGGATAATTAGCGATTTTGGGACATACCTTATCTTTAATGATATTTTTATGTCCTACCCAAACCAGCTCTTCTGTATTAATAATAGCTGTATGTAAGCATTTCTCTGAGATGCAATCATGCACAATGCCAATATCGAATTTATTATTATTAACTCCATTAAGCACAGATTTTGAATTAATGCAAATTTCTACGCTAATTTTCCCCGCTGTACCCCTTGATTGCAATTGTAACAATGCAGGAGAAAGTACATAGTTGATATAGCTACTAGATATACCAATCCTGGTGTGCTGAACTTCAGAGAAATTATTAATTTTGGTGACAGTCTCACTATAAATCGCAAGAATTTGTTCCGAAGGATCAATTAAGCACTTACCAGCGTCAGTAATATAAAGCTTCTTCCCAATGCGTTCAAATAATTGCACCCCAAAATGCTCTTCCAACGTTCGAATTTGAGCTGAAACAGTTGGCTGCGTAAAATTAAGTAGATCTGCAGCTTGAGTAATATTCTCAAGCTTTGCAACTACACAAAATGTTTTTAGTAATCGAATATCCATTATGCACCTCAAATAATTCTTCCAAAAAGGTTGTAATCACCTGTTTAATCTTACCTTATATAATACCTTGGTTTCCCATATAATACAAAAGCCCCTGCTTATTTCAACTAAGATTTACAGGAGTTTCGCCGTTACCAATGATACAGTTCTATGTTTCGTGTATAATGGCGAATTTTGACTATACTAATAGAGTTTAACCCTTTGGTAAGTACTCTACGGTTCGTTTATTGATAGTATTTGAAATATACTCTAAACTTAAATTCGGAGGTGATGCTAGTGAATTGCGATAAGATCGGCAAGTTAATATACACGCTGCGAAAAGAAAAGGATATGACCCAAAAGCAATTAGCTGATTTAATGAACATCAGTGACAAAACAATAAGCAAATGGGAGCGTGGCCTTGGATGCCCAGATGTGTCATTACTCCCAGAAGTATCACAGATACTTGGAGTTAATATTGAAGAAATCCTAGCAGGTAACATTGCATTAAATGAAACGATTGGAGGAAATATGAAAAAGCTTAAATTTTATGTTTGCCCGCAGTGTAGTAATATCATGACAGCAACAGGAGATGCCAATATTTCATGCTGCGGAAAGAGATTAGAAGCATTAGCTGCAGGAAAACCAAACGATAATCATTTACTAAATATAGAGCCTGTAGAAGATGAGCTGTATGTCTCATCATCCCATGAAATGAGAAAAGAGCATTATATATCTTTTGTTGCTTATGTCACGGGTGATAGAGTTTGTATTGTAAAGCAATATCCTGAATGGAATATGCAATTTCGCTTTCATAAGTTAGGACATGGCAAACTATATTTTTATTGTTCAAATCATGGGCTATTTTATCAATTGATCTAGGTGAGTAACAATACCAAGGGACAGAGTTGATGGTACTTCGTGCTAGCAACTCCCATTCCTGATAATCTCCTTATTCCTTAACTTGAATATGTAAAAGGGAGACGATGATAAATCGTCACTATTCTATTTAATATAGATGCCATTATATCTTGTGGCATCTATATTACTCGTATTTAGCAAATAACCGTTCTTTTCTATTCTCAACTAAAACGTCAAATAACATCAGTTTCTAGTGATGCATTATAAATCACTTTGCCAAAGTTATCTTTAAATAAATTCAATCATCTCTTATGACACCTTTATTTCCCGTATAATACAGAAATGTCCTCTGTCATGCCGCCCTGACATACTAAACATATCCTCAGAGGATAATTCGGAATACAACTTTTTATCTCTTCCAGTAATGGAAAATATTATACTTCTCTGATAAAATGAAGACAATCTATTATGTAAAATTCCCGTAGGAGATGATATTATCATGAAAATTACTAGTATGAAAATGAGACTGCTTGCTATTTTACTGCCCTTTTTTATATTCTCCTTTGGGACCTTAGCTGGAATTAGTTACTATCTTTCCCAAAAGGCCTTAAGCCAAAGTGTTGATAAGGTTGCTGTGGCAATTGGCAGTGATTACTCTAGCCGTGTAAAAGCTTACGTTTATGACGCTGTCTTACAATTAGAATCCTTCTCTGCCATAAAAGCTATACATAACCCTGCCGATAAACAGCAGTTAGTGGCAGCTTTAGCTGAGTGTACGAAACATTTGGGCTCCCTGGAGAATGTAACATACATTTCTCCTGACGGCTCTGCTGTCCGTCCTAATGGCACTACCTTCAACCTTAGTGACCGCCAATACTTTAAACAGGTTATCGCTACCAGAAAGGCCGTGGTTTCAGATGTACTGCTTTCTAAGACCACCGGAAAAACCAGCGTAAATGTGGCTGTGCCGGTATTCTTTCAAGACCAGATGACCGGCGTATTAACAGGTACAATTTCCATGGATAAACTTGGTGAACTGATTAAAGATATTCAATTTCAAGATACCGGGTATGGAGTCATCGCAGATGCTTCCGGCGGCATCCTGATACACCCTCGTCTGCCGGAAATCGTTGGCAAGATGAGTTTTACCGAAAAGAAAATTAATCCCGAACTCAAGTTAAAGGAAACTGAACTGGATAATGGTTTCCTTACCCTGTTCAAAGCAGCTGCTGACCAGGGAAAACCGATGCAAGGTACCTACAAGTTCGCAGACGGGGTGACCAGAGTCGGTGTATTTACACCAATAGACTTGCCGGGAGAGCATCGCTGGGTCATGATTGTAACCGCACCAGAAGCCGAAGCCACCCTGGCAGTAACATCACTGGCCCATGCGATGCTGGGTGGGTCATTAGTCTGTCTTGTACTAGCCGTTCTCTTTATTAGTCATATGAGTAACCGCATTGCTGCACCTCTTACATTGATTCGCAATGAATGCATGTTGTTGGCAGAAGGCGATTTTAGGGAACAGCAGGCAAAGGTTGATTCCCATGACGAAATCGGCCAGCTTGCACAAGGTTTTCAAACCATGCGCACCAGCTTGTACGCTCTAGTAACCAAGGTGCTTTCACAATCAGAGCAACTTGCTGCTGCCAGTGAAGAGCTAACAGCCAGCGCCCAGCAATCGGCAGGGGCCGCCAACCAAGTGGCTGGATCGATCACAGAAATTGCCGAAGCTGCAAAAAAACAAGCGGCGGCCGCTAGTCATATTACTTCGGTAGCACAAGATACGGCAGCAAAGACAGAACAAATTGCACTTGCAGCGCAGGGTGTGAATGAAATTGCCCTTGTTACGTCACAGGCAGCAGAACAAGGACGACAGGCGGTAGACCAGACGGTAGAACAAATGAACGAAATTGGTAAAGGTTCTCTTGCTCTAGAAACGGCTATCGCTGAATTGAGCAAAGGCTCTAAACAAATTAGTGAAATTGTCACCCTCATTTCCGCCATTGCCAAACAAACCAACCTTCTGGCCCTAAATGCCGCCATTGAGGCGGCCAGAGCCGGAGAACAGGGGCGCGGTTTCGCGGTTGTTGCCGAAGAAGTTAGAAAGTTGGCAGAAGAATCGAATCAGGCCGCACAGCAAATCGGTACACTGATTCAGCAAAACCAACTGAATATGGATCAGGCAGTTGTAGCCGCCCAAACTGGAGCTGAAGGCATCCATGCAGGCATTTCTCTGGTGCAGAGCACTGGAGAGGCATTTAATCATATTGCCGAAGACATCTTCCGCTTGTCTGATCAAATCAAGAGCATTACCAAATCCATCGATCAGATGGCTAGCGACAATCAAGCCTTAGTAGCTACCATTCAGGAAATTGATGCTGTGAGTAAGCATGCGGCGACAGAATCCCAGACCGTATCGACTGCAACAGAAGAGCAATCCGCCTCAATTCAGGAAGTGGCTTCCTCCAGTCAAAGTCTGGCTATTCTAGCCAATGACTTGCAGGCGGCAGTGGCCAAATTTAAAGTATAGGAACAATGCAGAATATCCTCCGAGCAAATCGGAGGATATTTTAAAACTTTTATTGCTCTATAATTTTTTCAAAGAAGAAGGATATTTAAAAAAAGCAGCGAATTTTTGATTATAACGAAATATTTACGAATGCGGCCATGAAGGCTTGTCAAACGACTACGAAGGTCATGCCCCAAAATATTGGGGTTTTCCTTGCGTGGTCATTTTTTATCGATAACCAAGCCGCCGCTAAGACTCACATCTTCTAAACGTGAGCTCTAGTGCGGCTAACGATTCAGCTGGAGTTAAACTCCACCTGGATCAAGTTTTCTTTATGTCTTCACTTTGTATTATCAACTTTTACAAAAAGCCGAAGACTCTAATGTCGGTTTTAGGATTTATATTTCAGTTATATGAAATACTATTTTTGAGGAGTGATGATGTATGCATATGGCAGATGCACTAATTTCCCCAGTGGTAGGTGGAGCCATCTGGGCTGCTACAGCCGGCTTGGCTTCCTATGCAGCCAAGAAAGTTCAAAGTGATATTGATGAACAAGAAGTTCCGTTAATGGGCGTACTGGGCGCTTTTGTCTTTGCTGCCCAAATGATTAATTTTACCATACCTGGAACGGGGTCAAGCGGTCACATTGGGGGAGGTGTATTACTTGCTATACTCCTTGGTCCTCATGCTGCTTTTTTGACGATTGCTTCCATTTTAACCGTTCAGGCATTATTCTTTGCGGATGGAGGCTTACTGGCTCTTGGCTGCAATATCTTTAACATGGGCTTTATACCTTGTTATATAGCCTATCCATTGATTTATAAACCTTTAACTGGTAGTAACCCCTCTCAAAGACGTATTATGTTTGGATCAATAATAGCTTCGGTCATTGGGCTACAGCTAGGAGCATTTAGTGTAGTACTGCAAACCCTATTTTCAGGAATATCAGCCCTACCTTTCTCAACCTTTGTACTGCTCATGCAACCCATTCACCTCGCCATTGGTTTGGTCGAGGGTATAATTACCGCTGCAGTAATTGGATTTGTTTATCAAGAGGCACCAGATATTCTTAAGAAAGCTGTTTTGAATCAGCCATTAGGTGCTACTTCTATTAAAAAAGTTTTAGTAGTTTTATTTGTTTTAGCTTTATTTACAGGCGGTGCTCTATCCTGGTTTGCTTCAACCAATCCGGATGGGCTTGAATGGTCCATTTTCGAGACCAGCGGTGAAGAAGAACTGCAAGCTGCAGATGAAGTTCATGGGTTCTTCGCCGAATTACAGGAAAAAATCGTGTTTCTCCCTGATTACAACTTTAAGAATACGCCTGCTTCCGATCAGCTGGCAACTGGAAAGGCCGAATCAACTAAAGCAGCCTGGCCTGCTGTAGATACTGGGACCTCAGTAGCCGGTATTGTAGGATCCTTTATTACACTGATTTTAGCCTTTTTTATTGGTAAAGGACTACAAGTTGCAGCAAAACGATAGTATAATATAAAGGATACGGCTTAGTCGTATCCTTTAATCTTTATAGTACGCTAAATATCAACTTTTCTGCTTGAAAGAGGACTGCTATGATCAAACTTGAGTCAAATTGGCTGGATCTGCGATATCTTGACGATCTTGCAAATCAAAAGACTTTTATTCACGGTTTGGATTCCTGTACGAAATTATTCACGACGCTGGCCTTCGTCATTATTGTTACCTCTTTTTCTAAATACGAAATTACCGGTCTTTTTCCCCTATTGTTCTATCCGATTGCTTTAATGGCCTTGGGGAATTTACCTTATTATCATTTATTAAAACGATTGATCGTCATAGCACCTTTTGTTGTCTTTGTTGGCTTATTTAACCCTATTTTTGACCAAAATCCTGTTGCAAACCTTGGACCATTTCTTATATCCGGAGGGTGGATATCCTTTATATCTATAACCATTAAACTGACCTTAACGGTAACATCAGCTTTGATTTTGGTTGCAACCACGGGTATGAATTCAATTTGCACTGCCCTATTTCGCATTGGTATTCCCAAGCCCATTGTTGTGCAGATGTTGTTTATGTATCGCTACCTCCATGTATTGCTTGAAGAATTTTTAAAAACTGCTCAAGCCTACAACCTACGTTCCTTCAAGAGCAATGGAATTCATTATAAGGCTTGGGGATCATTACTAGGACAACTACTGCTAAGAACAATGGCTCGGGCACAACGAATCTATCAAGCCATGTTATGTCGCGGCTTTGACGGAAAGATCTCTTTGCGATCTACGGCAACATTGACAAAACGAGATCATAAATATCTAGTTTTTTGGCTAATGTTCTTTCTTTTTTGTCGATTTATTAACGTTCCACAAACACTGGGGAAACTGCTAACGGAGGGCTTTTTATGAGTCATCATACTATTGATTTAACAGAAGTATCATATACCTACCCTGATGGCACAACTGCATTAAGAAACCTATCCCTCCATATCGGTCATGGCGAAGCTGTAGCAATCGTTGGCTCCAATGGTTCTGGAAAAACTACGTTGCTATCTCATTTGAATGGAGTTCTGTTCCCCACAGCAGGGACTGTCAATATTGGCGGCTATCCTGTTGCTAAAGATATGCTAACTCAGATCAGACGTACAGTCGGCATGGTATTTCAAAATCCTGATGATCAGCTATTCATGCCAACGGTTTTTGATGATGTTGCATTTGGCCCCCTAAACTTAGGATTTCCACCAGCAGACGTTGAAGTACGCGTCACGGCTGCATTAAAAACCGTTGGCGCCCTTGAGCTAAAGGATCGCCCTCCTTACCGCCTTTCAGGTGGTCAGAAACGAGCTGTAGCCATTGCCACTGTTTTAGCTATGGAGCCAGCAATTTTAGTAATGGACGAACCAACATCTGCTCTTGACCCCTTAGCCCGACGCCAACTTATAAATCTGTTACGCACATTTGATCATACTAAAATTATTGCCACTCATGACTTGGACATGGTATTGGATCTTTGTGAACGAACCATTGTATTAAGTAATGGTGCTATTCTCGTCGATGGACCCACTATGGAAATTTTTCGTGATAAAGCTTTGCTAGATCAGGCTGGATTAGAACAACCCTTATCAATGCAAAGCTGTCCTACTTGTTCTAAATGAAGTGATAGACTGTAATATAAATAGAATCGATACCCTCTCTCTAAATTTATTATATGAAAATAGCCCTTTCAGCAAATTTTTGTTCTGAAAGGGCTATTTTTGTACAATCATTCATCATTTAAATTTTACCTATTATTCGGTTAAAAATCCCTCTTATTTATGCTCGCAATAGTGTGAATACTAAAAAAAACAAGAAAGGACGACGATAGATATGAAAATTAGTACTCGAAGAGGGCAGATAAGAAACAGATCTAAGAAAATACTAGCCGCTGTCGCAGGGGCGGCAGTTATGTCTTCGGCTATGTTGCCAGGTCTTCCTGTGACGAAAGTTTTTGCATCTTCTAATGATACTAACCAAAGCCCTAGGGAGAAAGATTGGTCAGATACACGTAAACTCGATCCTGTGAGAACAGTAAAAGAAAATGCTTATACTTACGGTTTTAATCCTATCCGTGACAAGTTTACTATTCTTGACCAGTCGGCAACCAAAGCAACGGTAGAAGTTAAAACAAGTGGCCAAACCTTCAAGGTTAATTTAGTTAAGAGCCGTGGTAGTGGATGGGAAATTACTGCAATCCGCGGAATTGGCAACTCTAGATATCCCGCTACTTATACACCTGCAAGCTTTTTTACACACCGACCTGGTGGTTCTGTAGTTATCACCCCAACTACCCCTCAAACTCTATTCGAAACTAATGATTTTCGGGAATGGACTTGGAATAATGCTTCTTTCCCTCGTGATATGAATTTTGGCGCTCTCATCCAAGATCCACGATTAAGAGGAACCAACGTAGTTCCAGTGGATATCTTAAACCAAATGAAAAATGTTGATTTTAGTCATCAAATTGTTGTTTATGCTCACCTTGGTACGGTAGACTCTACTGGTTACGGCATCGGAATCGAAAAGATTACGCAAAAGGGAAATGATCTTACTGTTACAGTGAGAACAAAAAGTCCTCGACTTACAGAAAGCGTAACTACCACTAAAGGGTATGATTATATTGCCATGGAGCGTTCTTTATTTGATACCCGCCGGCCTATTCGAGTAACCTTTGTGACTCAAAATAATACCATGTTAAATAATTACAATATAATGCTGGATGAATAAGACTATTCTCTGAAAATTCATCTAAGATGCAAAAAGCCCAACAAACAGTACCTTACTGCAAGTTGGGCCTTTGCTACGTAGACGAAAATCCTATTTTTTAATCCATTCTGTATGGAAGACACCTGGCTTATCAATTCGTTCATAGGTATGAGCACCAAAATAATCTCTTTGTGCTTGGATCAAATTGGAAGGTAGCACAGCTCTACGGTAGCTATCATAATAATCCAAGGAGGCACTAAAAGAAGGAGTAGGAATCCCTAACTCTTTACAGTTTTTCACAACTAAACGCCAGTTATCCTGAACTCGGCCTAATGCCTCCTGAAAGTAAGTGGCAAGCAATAGGTTTGGCAACCCTGGATCCTGCTGAAAGGACTCTTTGATCCGATCTAAAAACTGAGCCCGAATAATGCAGCCGCCTCGCCACAAAAGAGCTACATCACCATAATTTAAGTTCCAGCCATATTCTTTGTCAGCTGCCTTTAAAAGGGCAAATCCTTGGGCATAAGAACATATTTTGGAAGCATATAAGGCATCGTGGATAGCGTTAATAAATGCCTGCCGGTCTCCCTTATATTGATCATTAGGCCCAGTTAGAATAGTTGAGGCTATTACTCGTTCTTCCTTGTACGCCGACATACAGCGTGCAAATACGGCTTCAGTAATGGTAGGAGTCGGTACACCCAAATCCAAGGCACTTTGAGAAGTCCACTTGCCTGTACCTTTCTGTCCAGCTTTATCCAAGATGATTTCTACCAAAGGCTTACCCGTCAGTTCATCCTTTTGTAGAAAGACATCTCGTGTGATTTCAATTAAGTAAGAGTCTAGTTCACCCTTATTCCATTCTGCAAAGACTTCATATAATTCCTCAGCTGACAATCCCAAAGCAATTTTCATAATATAATAAGCTTCACTAATGAGCTGCATATCGCCGTATTCAATACCATTGTGTACCATTTTTACATAATGTCCAGCTCCATCTGGTCCCACATATGCGCAGCATGGACCATCTTCTACTTGGGCAGCAATAGCTGTAAAAATAGGCGCCACCTCCTGATAAGCAGAAAGTTCAGCTCCCGGCATTAGACTTGGGCCTTTGAGAGCACCCTCCTCTCCGCCAGACACACCCATACCAATAAAGCGGATACCCTTATGAGACAATTCACCAAATCTTCGGCGAGTATCTTCAAAGAAAGAGTTACCGCCATCAATAATAATATCTCCTTGGTCTAAATAAGGCAGCAATTCGGTAATCATATCATCTACAGGTTTACCAGCCTTAACCATGAGCATAATTTTTCGAGGCTTGGTCAGCATATTCGTCAGTTCAGCAATCGAATGAGCCCCTCCGATTTTCTTACCCTCCACATTGCGCTCAATAAATTCATCCACTTTACTTACAGTACGATTATATACAGCCACGCCAAAACCTTTATTGGCCATATTCATAACTAGATTTTCACCCATAACAGCTAGCCCAATCAATCCAATATCGTATATCATACCCATTTCCTACCTCCCACTATAAGCCCTGTCTTTCTTATACTGTATTATTCTAGTGTAAGTCTAAGAATCCCTGTCTATTCAGAAAATTTATTTCATTTTTTATATTTTTTCTGATTATTTTACCCATTAGTGGCAAAAAGAAGGTTATGCTGATTACACTTTATTGGACAGCTCCTTGCATCCTAAGCGAGAAGTAAGTTCGTCTACTGATGAAACTATGTAATTAGGATCTGCATCTACTAATTCTTGATAGCTGCCATATCCGTAAGTAACAGCAATCACATCGATATTATTTTTCTTAGCACCAGTGATGTCATATTTTCGATCCCCAATCATTACAACCTTACTAAGATCTGATATGTTTTCCCCTGCTAAGGCAAATTCAATAACATCACTTTTCTCAGTCCTACTGCCATCAAGATTACTTCCCACTATGGAAGTAAAGAACTGCTTTAAATCAAAGTGCTCCAGAATTTGTATAGAAAACTCTGTTGGCTTCGAGGTTGCTACAATGAGTTTTCTTCCTTGGTTTTTTAAAGTGGCTAATAATTCTCTAATACCTGGATAGACTTTATTTTCATATAAACCAGTTGTTGAAAAACGCTCTCTATAATACCATATTGCCTGTATCGCTTCCTCATCATTCATATGATAAAGCTCTTTGAAAGAACTTAATAATGGTGGTCCTATAAAAGGCGTCAAACTATCCGGGTCTTCTTCCTGAATACCCATTTTATTTAACGCATATTGAACCGATAATGTAATACCAACTTTTGGATCCGTTAGTGTTCCGTCAAGATCAAATAGTACTATTTCATACATAAAATTCCACCTTCTTAATTTTTCTCTATAGTCTAGGATAATTGCTTAACTAAATTAATTATAAAATATAGCTAATATAATCTGCTGTCAAGTATAACTGAGATTTAACATTAGGGGTGCCCAAGAGTTTTTACCGATTACAAAAATAAAAACCCGCGAATTGCGGATTTTTATTTGCAAATATAGCCTAAACAGCAAAGCTATTGATTTTCCCTTGCAGGGTAAAATGCCCAACACGATCTACAAAATTTGAAAAAGATTCTTCTTTATCCCTATTATCTTTGTAGAATCGAATGATTTCTGCCAAAGCCTGACCAATGTTCTCTGTAATAATGAGTCCAGATAGCTTTGTTGCAAGAGCAGGCGAAGGCCCTAACACGCCGCCAACCCATATTTCAAAGCATTCCGTAGCTTTACCATCAATTGATATGACATTTCCCTGTAAACCAATATCAGCAATCTGCGGCTGGCCACAAGAATGTTTGCAACCACTGATACTTATACGAATTGGTACATTAATAGAAATGTGAGCATCTAAATATTTTGTAATCTCTTGTATATTGTTCTTGGTTTCGGCTACAGCAAAAGGACAAAACTCTTTGCCAGTACAGGTAACAGAATTAGCAAGGAAAGAGGACGAGTATGGTGAAAATTTCTTTACCAATTCTTCAGCCAATAACTTTTCAACTTTTTCTTCTGGTATATTGATTAGGAGCAAATCTTGTGAATTACAGGATCGTATTTCACCTGTACCATAAGTATCGGACAATCTCGCTATTTCTGCCATATCACTGCCACTCAATCGTCCTGCAGGTATTGTTAATCCAACATAATTTAGGCCTGGTGTATTTTGTTTATGAAATCCGTGAAAGAATCCCTTGTTCCAACCGCGAGTCAAATTCGTGCCTCTTTTTTCAAAAGGTCCTATAATTGCAAGAAGTTCTTCTGTAAATTTTCTAATACCCCAGTCAGCAACTAGAAATTTTAATCTCGCGTGGTTACGTTTTTCACGGTAGCCATAGTCGCGGAAAATAGTAGCTACCGCAACTGCCACCTTTAGCACCTCTTCTGGACGAACAAAGATATCTACATCTTGGGCTAATTGAGGCTGTGCAGATAAACCACCGCCAACTGCCACGTGAAAACCTTTTATGATTTTCCCCGCTATGTCTTTTTCCGCTGGTGTGAAAGCAACATCATTGGTCTCGGCATGGATAGAATTATAAGGGGCTGTTGTAATGGCAATTTTAAATTTTCTTGGCAAATTTGAAAAATCTCGATTGTATTCAAAGAATCGATTCAATTCACGAACAATGTGGCTGGCATCGAATAATTCTTCAGGATCAATTCCTGCTAAAGGACTACTGACAATATTTCTAGGGCAGTCTCCTGCCGCTGCAACCGTGGTTAGCCCTACCTTTTCCAGTTTATTTAAAATATCTGGTAAGCTCTCTACCTGTATCCAGTGGAACTGAAGAGACTGGCGAGTCGTAATATCTAGCAAATCCCGCCCATATTCTTTGGCTAGTTCTGCAACCACTTTAACTTGTTTTGCCTGTAGAATACCTCCAGGAATTTTAATCCTTAGCATAAAGAATTCATCTGTCTTAGGTCGTTGCACATATAATCCTAGCCATTTGAGACGATCAAAATCACTATCTGTAATGGCCTTAAAACCAAGTTGTGCATACCTTTTGATATCCCGGATAACATCCAATCCGTCCTTGTCTAGCTTTGCAATTTCAACATGATTAAGCTTAGATACTTCCTGGCTCCACTTTTGCATAAAACGCCTCCAAATTTTATTATTTAAAATAAAAAGGCCTAAGGAACTCCTCCATTTATAGAGAAGCATTCCTTAAGCCTTTGGTTTTTCCAATCGGCAACTATGAATTTTAAATCACTATATCATGTAGAAATTATAATGTCAATGTCTCTATTTTAGTCTTTGTACATTTAACTTTTTTGAGCTTATCTTAAATTACTTATCTTTTAAGAATTTATTACTCTTTAAAAACACTATGACTCGCAATAATATTAGTAAATTCAGTAATACTATTAAATATGTCTTCTTTCAATACTTTATTGATCCCTAATAACTGTTTAGTGAAAACGTTAGCTACATCCTTACTTTAGGCTTTTAATTTATTTAAAGCAAGCGTTTGAGCACCAATCCGTACTTTACCACTGGTCATTTATAAGTTACTATTATAAAGAAAGATTTGATGTAAGAGTTTAATCTAAAATGCAGCTTTTTCTACAATAACATATTACTTTCAAGGAGGCCACATATGCTCGTTCATGAAATCATCCAGCAAGGTACGTTGAATCAAGTCGTCTTTTTAGGGCAAAATCCAATTACATATGGTCAGTTAGCAGATACAGTTACCAAGTACCGGAATTTTTTCTACCAGCAAGGTATACGCCCTGGTGAGAACGTCGGCTTGTTTTCCAAAAATTCTGTTGAGTTTATTTACAGTTATTTAGCAATCGCTAGCTTAGGAGCCGTCATTGTACCTCTTAACTTCCAGCTTGTTCCCCGAGAAATTGCTTATATTATACAGAATGCCAATATAAAAAAATTGATCACTATGACAATTTTAGACTTGGATACTGATCTTACTAACTATAACTATCAAGAAGAAGTAACTCAGCTACTCATTTCCCAAATATCCCATACAATTTCTCAGATTGAAATTCCCTTAGCACCTGTATCCCAAAGTTTTGATGAAAATCAAATATGTACGATAATCTATACTTCAGGCACTACAGGAAATCCGAAAGGTGCTATGCTCACACATAAAAACCTGATTAGCAATGCCCAAGCATTTTCACAAGTGTTTACCTACCATCACTCTGACCGCATTCTTTGTGTTTTACCTATGTATCACTGCTTCGCCTGGACTGCCGCTGTATTGACCCCTTTATTTAATGGCTCTTCCATTTTAATTTTAGACAATTTTTCAGTTAAAGAAACCATTACTGCCATTAAAGATAATGAACTCACCGTTATCTTTGGTATTCCCAATATGTTCAGACTTATTGCTCAACGAGCTGAAAAGGAGGACTTTTCCCATGTTAAGCTCATTGTTTCAGGCGGTTCTTCTCTGCCCCAAGAAATTTGTGAGCAGTTTGCAAAAAAAATTGGCAAAAATATTGTTGAGGGATATGGGCTTTCTGAAGCATCCCCTATCGTATCCTTAAATCCTATTGATAAGGTGAAATACTGCTCTATCGGTAAGCCATTACCTAGTGTTGAGGTGCAAATTATTGGCCCCGATAATCATGTTCTTCCGTCTGGAGAAATAGGTGAGCTTTTAGTCCGCGGCCCTAACGTAATGCAAGGCTATTATCAATTGCCAGAAGAAACTGTAAAGGCACTGCAAAACGGATGGCTGCATACAGGGGATCTGGCATATATAGATCAAGATGGATATATCTTCATTGTGGATCGTCTAAAAGATATGATATTGATTAATGGCGAAAATATTTATCCGCGAGAAATCGAAGAGCTTTTGTATGCTTATCCTGCAATAGCCGAAGCTGCTGTCATCGGGATTCCCAATAAGCAGTACGGAACTTCTGTCCATGCATATATAGTCGTCAATGAGGGATCTATGATCGATAAAAGAACTTTAAGAACCTATCTCCAGGGAAAAATTGCTCCTTACAAAATTCCCAGAGAGTTTATCACCGTTGATTCCCTGCCCAAAACATCTACAGGAAAAATTTTAAAAACAACATTATGTCAGCAAGCAATCGATGCTAGTAAATAATTCTGCTCTACGTAAACTTTAAATCATTCCAGAATTAACTTTTTTGAAATTTTTGTAAAAAATCAGTTAATTCTAAAGAGGTATGATATAATTTTTTTAACGATATCATGCGCTAATACGGAATCGATTTAATTTCAACATTGGAGGTTTGCAACATGAGCAATTTAGTAACTAAACTACATGAGCTAGCCTTGCAACTTACTATTACTCCTGAGCAGATTGGGGTCATAGCCGATAAATTTCAAAAAGCTATGGAAAATGGATTGATAGGAGCACCTAGTTCACTAAAAATGTTACCCTCGTATCTACATAAACCATCCCGAAAAGAAATAGGAATGTTTTTAGCATTGGATTTTGGTGGCACCAATGTCAGAGTGCTCTTAACAGAGTTGTTAGGAGAAGGCCAATTCACCGTACACGCTCGGGCAGGTAAACCTCTTAAACACGATGTAGAACAATATAACTACATATCCAAACAATCTACGGCTGACCAATTATTTGATTTTATTGCCAAGCAAATTGCATCACTTGTTAAACCTGATATGATATATCCCTTAGGTCATACCTTTTCATTTCCCATCTATCAAATAGGCCTTAATACAGGTATATTGATTCATTGGACAAAAGAATTTGAAACAACAGGCGTGGTAGGCAAAGATATTACAGCCCTGCTAAGAGCGGCCTTAGTTAGGCAAGATCTTGATCATGTTGTACCCCAAGCTATTATTAACGATGCAGTGGGTACATTATTAGCATCAGCCTATGGGAATCCATTTACGGATATTGGTTCCATATGCGGTACTGGACATAACACAGCCTATATTGAACCCAATGCTCCCTGGACTAAAGAGCCTATGATTATTAACATGGAATCAGGTAATTTTGATCAGTTACCCTTCACCGTCTATGATACATTGCTAGATGATCAGAGTGAAAAACCTGGTGGGCAAAGATTAGAGAAGATGGTCTCAGGTCATTATATTGGTGAGTTAGTACGCATTATTGCTTGTAGTTTATTCGGCGACGGCTTACTAGCCAACAGCGATTCTACTAGAGAAATTTTAAATTCACCATATCTATTGCATGGTGCCCATATATCGCTCCTACTGGAAGATGATAGCACGGAAAGTAAAGCTGTCGCCTGTTTTCTTGAGGATAAGCTAGGTATTTTAGGCTCAACTATCGAAGACCGTCAAACCTTAAAGAGGATTGCCTCTCTTGTTTCTATCAGGTCTGCACGTTTGGTAGCTGCCACCTATATCGGCATTCTTCATCATATTGATCCGAACTTAACCCAAAACCATACCATTGCTATTGACGGCTCACTTTACGAGAAATCACCTGGCTATGCTGATACCATTCAAATGACGTTGGATCAAGGGCTTGATACAAAGAGTCAAGTAACGACCACTCTCACAAAAGATGGTTCAGGTATTGGTGCCGCCATAGCTACAGCCATTGCAGTAGGGATAACTAAGTAAAAAATTCCATGCGTCTTTTTAGATGATAACCTAAGCACTGGTTCCATGTTATTATAAGCGTAGGTTAAGTAATAGGTTGAAGCGTTAATAACATGGAATCAGCATGACCTATAAGCAACCGGATTCACTTAAAACCTTATAAATGATGATATCATTAAAAACATCCAAGTAGTCACTGACTACTTGGATGTTTTTCTATATCATAGAAATAAAGTACTTATGGATAGCATTATTCTCTGTCAATTCAGGATGAAATGCCGTGACCAGCATTTTGCCTTGTCTGGCAATAACAATTTTATCATGCACCGTTGCCATGACTTTTATATTTGGGCCTGCCTGTTCTATATAAGGCGCACGAATAAATACTGCCTTTAAAGATTCCGCGCCAAGTTCAGCCACTGCCATGTCAGCTTCAAAACTCTCCCGCTGGCGACCAAATGCATTGCGGCGAACTACAATATCCATAAGTCCCAAACGAGGTTGGTTACTATCGATAATTTCTTTTGCCAAAATAATCATGCCCGCACAAGTTCCATATACTCCCATACCTTGGGCAACTCTATCTTTAATTTTATCCATCAACCCCCATTCTACCATTAGCTTGCCAATAGTAGTACTTTCTCCTCCGGGGATGATCAAACCAGCGACTTCATCTAGTTCTTCCGGTTTCCTAATTTCTACTGCTGCTACCCCGCAACGCTCCAACATCCAGCAATGCTCTCGAAAAGCTCCTTGCAATGATAGTACTCCTATTTTCATATGGCACTCCCTGCTTTCCCCCTTGCTTACCAGCCGCGATCTTGCATGCGCTCGTGATCCAATATAGTAGAAATTTCAATCCCTACCATAGCCTCACCAAGATCGCGAGAAATTTCCGCTAAAATCTTCGGATCATTATAGTAAGTAGTAGCTGCTACAATTGCCTTCGCTCTTTTTACTGGATCACCTGATTTAAATACACCCGAACCGACAAAAATACCATCGCAGCCCAAATGCATCATAAGAGCTGCATCAGCTGGTGTAGCAATACCACCTGCAGCAAAATTAACAACTGGTAATCGTCCTAATTTTTTAACTTCCATAACAAGCTCTAAGGGAGCTGCTATGTTTTTTGCAAAGGCCGATACTTCTTCATTCGGTAAGTTTTGTAACTGACGTATTTCGCTCATCACCATGCGGATATGTTTAACAGCTTCTACTACATTGCCTGTCCCTGGTTCTCCCTTGGTACGAATCATAGCAGCGCCCTCACCAATACGACGTAAAGCTTCGCCAAGATTTTTAGCACCGCAAACAAAAGGAACTTTAAACTGATGTTTATCAATATGATATTTATCGTCCGCAGGTGTTAGTACTTCACTTTCATCAATATAATCTACACCCAGGGACTCTATGATTTGGGCTTCTACAAAATGGCCAATTCTCCCCTTTGCCATAACTGGAATGGTCACGGCATCCATAATTCTCAAAATAATAGTTGGATCAGCCATCCGAGCAACCCCACCAGCTGCGCGAATATCCGCTGGCACACGCTCTAATGCCATTACAGCACAAGCTCCTGCTTCCTCAGCAATTCTTGCCTGCTCAGGGGTAGTCACATCCATGATAACGCCACCCTTAAGCATTTCTGCCAAGCCAGCCTTTACGCGAAAAGTCCCTTGTTGCATATAATTAATTACCTCCTGTACTTGTTTTCTTTTCAGTCCTAAAAAATCTGTAATTGAGGACTTTCAAGAAATATAATGTTATTATAAACCAAAATAGACCTCTTTGAAATATACAGATCTTTCATTTTAAACAAGGACAGTTTAAGTAAATGAATAACTTATAATTCTTTTTTTTGTATCTTAGTCTTTACAGACTGCACAATTTCTCTCGCGAAAGGCCCTAAATTATCATTAGCATAGGCCTTAATGATTCCAGCGGCTACTTGTCTGATAGCACTTTTTACGATAGCTGGGTCCGTAATATTCTTCTGCTTCAAAATATCTTCAATATTTACCGCTGCCTCAATCGCCTTTTGCGCTGCAACCGTGTTAATATCGTGCACTAAATCAGCCTTTCCTATTATTACCTGCCCGACAAACTGCATAATTTCTACTGCCTGCGTTACTAATTCTGCTGGAAACTGGTTCACAATAATAACCGGTGAATGACCTAATGCAATTTCATCTGCATGCCCAACAAACTTAGCACATATGCACTTCACATGGGGGGCTGCTATATGATTCAACATATCTTGCCCTACATTGGTTGCTATATTAATCACTGCTAAAGGCTTTTCTATTTTATTAAACACTTTGATACAACTCACAACTTCTGGATCAGGTACAGCCAAAATTACAATATCTAAAGCTGCCATTTCTTCTAATGTAGCAATAGTAGAAACATTAAACTCTGCTGCCACCCCATTCATCTGGTCCATATTTCTATCAAAAATATATAAATTTACCTGCTTTGCTAGTAATGAAGTCAATACTTTTCCCATACGACCAATGCCCACTAATCCTATCCTCATATAACATCACTTCCTTATTATTATTAGAGAACCCGGGTTTGCACTAAGCCTGGCACAGAGGTACAAACCTTAGTTACACTTATGTAAATTGAAAAGTCATATACTTTTTAATTTACTAAAATTAGTTTCTACCAATCTTTTATTAGTATATGACGACAATCTTAAATGGCTTCTCTATCATGGGAGCCCCCAACTATTTTGCTGCATTTCTAATTCTAAGGTTTTTTATATCTCAATCCAATTCCCTTTTGAGGGGGTGCCTATAAGGAGGGGTGGATTGCTCCTAGTTATATTTTCAGCTTGTATATAAGAAAAAATCACCCCCTACCATACAGAGAGGTGATCCTTTTTGCTACTTCATCTACAATTTCTAATATTATAACAATGATAATAAGTACTGCAATTACAATACGCTCCTTCATAACTCTCCCTTAAAACCAGCTTTGTATCATTGGAATGACATATGGATCATAGAAATAATGTAAGAATAAGAACATGATAAGGCCTACTATACCGCCCACTACAGAGCCATTAATGCGAATCCATTGTAAATCATCACCAGCTTTATCTTCCACAAAACGATTTAACTTATCATTTGTGAATTCACTTAAAACCCTTTCTACGATTTCGCCAATGATATAATGTTCTTTTTCAATAAATTGATGCACTACCAATTTGATCCGTATTTCTAACCATTCTTGTATCTCACTATTTTCTTTGAAGAACTCCCAGTA
Organism: uncultured Pelosinus sp.; assembly: GCA_963526645.1. Lineage (GTDB taxonomy): Bacteria > Bacillota > Negativicutes > DSM-13327 > DSM-13327 > Pelosinus. Next base: position 93,934 of record CAUROG010000014.1, read on the forward strand.
CCTATCGATTTGCCTATAAATCCAATTGATCAGCTGAGAATATAACTGAGGATTTGTTGTCTCAACAAAATTTTCAACCATATGTATCGCTTTATCACTAAGCTCTACATCTGTAGCTAAGTTCATTTTCCAATTCTCCATTTGCTCCAACCAAATAAAATCCATTTCGGGCTCTTCCAAGAGCTCAGCTAATTTCTCACATATCCTCCTATGTAGTATATGTTCAGGATTTTTAATCTCTTGCAAAATTATCATCAGTTCTCCGTAAAAAGCATCCGTTGCATCTGAAAGACTTATACTATTGGTTTGTTCACCTAGCCAAATAAACACTTTTTCTAAAGGTGATCTATTCTTTGTTTGAGTGAGATCCTCCAAATACTTGTAAATAATCTGCTTCGTTTCAGCTTTACCAAGTTGATTTATTAATTCATCTATGATGTGTGTTGTCAAAATTTGAGCTCGTTGATTTTCTAATAACCACCTAATCACATATTTGACTTGGGATATAAGGTCTATATTATTAATTTCTCTCCTAATAAAACCGCCTAAGTGCCTTACAACATCTCGAATATCTATATTTCTTAAAATATCAGTCCAAAGTTTTTCTAGAGAACTTCTTAATAATTCTTTTCCCCGCTTATTTTCTACAAAACTAATGAACAAAGAGACAAAGCAGCTATTATCAACTCTTCTTTTAATAGACTCTACTGTAAGTAAATCTTGATCGATCATGTTTCGAATCGATTTTATAACTTTTTCACGATGACGAGGAATCAATGCTGTGTGCCAAGGAAACCCTAAAGGTTTCTTAAAAAGTGCAGTAATAGCAAACCAATCGGCAATTCCGCCTACCAATGCAGCCTCCATTATTGCAAAAAACATTTCCACTATTACTTTATCTTTATAATAATACTTAAGTCCAATAGCTACTAAAAATAATACAAATACTATAAGTAATATTTTATTTGCCATGTTTTTATTTTTCATTATTCTTCACCCACATTTATAACCAAAAGGTCAATACATATATGATAATCCCTGCAAGGCCGCCAACTATAGAGCCATTGATACGAATCATCTGTAAATCATTTCCCGTCTTATTCTCAATGAAATCCACTAATCTTTCATTGGTAAATTGATCAAGACTTTCTTTTACGATCCTGCCAATTTGATCATGATGAGTATCAATCCACTCACTCAGCGTAGCCTTTAGATAAATATCTGCCTTCCTCCTATCTTCCTGGTTTTCAGCAAAATTAGCCAACACTATATCCAATTGATTTATAAGGAATTCCATTCCTCTAACTATTATTTTATTATCAACAACAACCTTGTGATATACAGTAACCATAGATTTTCCGATTTTTTCTCCTAGGCTAAACTTGGATATAATATGTTGCTGAATCCATGACTCAACCTTGTGCTGAAAATCCGCATCACTTTCCAGTTTTGTTACAAACTGTTCCAACTTTGTCTTGCCTTTTAGCCTTAAAGGGTTACTTCTAGATTTTATTTCTAATAAAATAGAAAGCAATCCATGCTGAGCTGCCTTTGCTAATTGCTTTGGCGATAAATCTATTAGCAGATTAAACAATTTTCGTCTATTCATACCATGCTCATATTTTTTTATCACAGTAACAAAAATATCTTCCAGCAAATGGACAAATCTTTCACTCTCAACAATAAGAATACACTGACTAATGATCAAGTCTATTACTTTGTCATCGTATTCATGATCAATAAGCCACTGTACACCAGGAATAGCATAGGGAAGGATTTTACTATTGTCTACATTTTGTTCCACGAACTTCTCAATCGCCAACTCTAATTCCTCTGGCCTTATTTGAAGAAGAAAATCTTGTAGAAAGCGATATATCATTTTTTTTATATCTTGCTTACCGCTACTATCATTCATAAAATATAGCACTGTAGCTGAGAGATCATAGTCCTCCAAGCGGTTTTTTATATTGTCTTTCATTAATATTTCATGTTCAACCATATACGCCAATGCCTGGAATATCTTTTCCCGATTCCTTGGAATAATTGCCGTAGAAAACGGTATGCCTAATGGACGACGAAATAAGGCTGCTACCGCAAACCAATCTGCTAAGCCACCAATCATCGCTGCGCCAAACCCCCGATTTAAGAGCCCTCCTAAGAAGGTATGAGCAAAAGGATAACTCGCCAAAAAGCCACAAGATACAATGCCTAATATACAAGTTGCCTTATATTTGTTAGCAATCATAATTTAGCATTGACCTCTTTTAATTCACTGTCATCGACTTCTCCAAACCAAGACTCTAAACGAGATTTTGCCTTATGTTTAACTCCCTCATCTACATAGATAGATATTACCGCCAATGCCATCATTAGAGCGCCAAAATCATCTGTATATCCAAAAAAGGGTAAAAAATCAGGTATTGCATCAAAGGGGGAAATAAAATAACCTAAGGCTCCGACAATAACTGCTTTAACCTTTTTGGGGACATTGTCTTTTTGCAGAGTATAATATAACAATAAAGCAATATAAACTAATTTTTTACTAGCTTTTACAGCAAACTTCTTTAATTTTTCAAATAGTTTTTTATCTGTATATTTTGTGGAATATTTTTCATAATCTATGCTCATATTAAAAGCCTCCTATAAAGCTACTTATTGATTCTTTTTAGTATCTCTCACTATCTCTACTATAATTTATCTACCATATAAAAAACAAGTCATCCTTTTACTTTTTTGTAGAAGGATGACTTGCTTACTTAATAATTTTCGCCTTTAAACTCACTAATGCTTAATGTATTTTCTTTCGTATCATTTGCTGTTACAGATACAATATCTCCAACCTTAACCAAAGGAATTTTCGGTGAGGTATTAGAATTACCGACAAAAATTCGATTATCTCCTTCTATCATAAAGTAGAAATAGGACTCTCCACCTTTTACAACTTGAGAAACACGACTAATTGTCCCCTGCAGCTTCAACGCCTTGTTTTCTTGACTAGGAACAAATTGATTCCCCTTACTAGCCAATACCTGGTGATAAGCACGCAGACCACTCTCAATATCTGGCCCTACACCCACTAAATTATAATTTTCTACTGATATAAAGGATACAGCCTTTAGTAAGCCTTCTTTGTCTTTCAATGGAGCAATATAAGTAGGTACACCACCAATGTTATACAAAATAGGATATCCAGCCCGATAGGATTTTTCCTGCACTTGACCTTCTGCAGATTTTTTGGCTCCGCCTTCATCAGCGCCAGATACCTTATACCATTTGGCTTCTTTCGTACGAGAATTAATCAAAATAAAACCTACGGAACTTCCATCCTTTCCTGATGAGGTAATACCTGTATACCAATATACACTATCATCATTACCATAGATGAGATGAAGTTCATTTCCTGTTGGCTTTAATGTTCCCATTTTAGCAAATATGCTATTCCAGAAACCATTTATGTAATCGCCCCAATCCTTAACCTGCTTATACACATAACTTTCTGGTTGAACCCTATCAATCCAACGAGGTAAATCATCAATAGTATGCCTGCTGATTTCACCCGTTTGCGCATTTACAATGACTGCACCGACTGCATCTGAGCCATGATACCCTATTTTATTTTTATATAAGGTAACAACCCAATAAGGATTAAGGTCATCATCTACTTCAAAAGAAAAATCTGAAATTCCAATATTAAAGAAACCATTAAAATATACATATCTGGGTAGATAGTCAAAGAAAAATCCTTTCATTTGGTACTTTAAATATACCTCTTTGCCATTTACCGACTGAACCAGATGTACATCTTGAGGATTGGTGGCTGATACCATTACAAAACCTTTACTTCCCTTCGTATAATTGGTCAGCCATTGGAAAATACCCCGATGCTCTAGTGGAGCCACATAATACAACTTATTCTTAACCTTTTGCAAAGACAAATCACCAATTTGTACCTCGCTACCTAAAGCTGGTACTTCACCAATGATCTTCTCAGCTAATTTACGAGCTGTTTCTTCATCCACGATTCGTATTTGTGATAGGTTAATCGGTTCAATATCTGAAGTAAATGAACTTTCTTTTACCTCCCCTAACAAACTCCTATAGGAACTACTATATAGCATAGGAGCACTTGTTAAAATCGGCAGGATTAAAAGATTACTCACACCAACCACTAATAATATTATGCCGATAAATCCCAACATTCTATATCTCTTATAATTTTGTCCATGATTTTGATAATTAGCAATATCAACAACATGTGGCCTTTCTTGGAATAGCTGAGGAAATAAATTTTTCAATACTTCTCCCCAAGCAGTTTTAGCGATAAACTGCCTAAATTTGTTCAGTAAAATTAATGCTGAAACAAATAAAAATAATATTCCCCAGGCAATAATTAAGTTAGACCAGTCCGTAAAGCCAAATGCCAATACAGGCATCTCCATAAAAAAATATAAAAAATTAACTACTAGGAATACTATTATTAAAAATGGCAACAAATTTAATCACTCCTCACAAAATTAAACCTTTGTTACTTCTATTCGACGCACAAGGCGTCTCATCCTTCTGGTTCCAAAATTTTCCATAAGTTTGTTGGCTAGATGAAATTCTTATTTAACCTTTATTAGAATAGCATAATAAAAAATTTTACATAATATAACGCTAAATATGATATAATTTATTTATATAGATAGAGGTAGGTGTTCTCATGAAAACAGTTGCATTAATTGCTCATGATAATAAAAAAGAAACCATGCTGGCATTTGTTGCTAAACACCAACAGATTTTAGTAAAACACAATTTAGTGGCAACAGCCACTACTGGTCGGATTATTAAAGAAGCCGTTGGCTTAGATGTAACCACTTATTTATCGGGACCACTTGGTGGTGACCAGCAAATTGGAGCACGCATTGCTTGCCAAGAAATTGATATGGTTATATTTTTAAGAGATCCTCTAACAGCTCAACCACATGAACCTGATATTACTGCTTTACTTAGAGTATGTGATGTTCATAATATTCCAGTTGCAACCAATGAAGCCTCTGCACATCTATTGGTCACTACATTAGAATAATCAATGTCCTATGACCATTGTGGAGTATTTTTATCTTATACAAATTAACCTATATGCTCTAGCTAGGTAATAGGAAAACTATTTATGTATGTTTGAAATGTCTCCGGTAGCTCTTAATCCTAAATATAATAAAAAAAGAACAGCCAATTTTAGAGGCCACTGAAAAACTATTACATTTTTAATTTCAAACAATTTTCAGGGGTACTAAGATGTATAAGCATATCAAAAAAGATTGTTACAGGGCATTTAAAGCCTGTAACAATCTTTTACTTTTAGTATGATTTTTGAAATATAGACTTTTTCAGCCTCCAATTTTAGGCCGTTCTTTTTTTATTATAATATTTTAATTATATTATACATAGAATCTCGTTCAACGGGAATGCGTCCTGTTTGTCGAATTGTTTGGATAATAGAATCTTTACTTAAAGAGGTTGCCGATTTAGCCCCTGCAGCATGCATTATTTTTTCTTCACTCACAGTACCATCAATATCATTAGCACCAAATCCTAAGGCAACCTGAGCAATAGGCAGTGTTAGCATGACCCAATAGGCCTTTATGTTTTTAAAGTTATCTAACATTAAACGAGAAATAGCCATGGTCTTAAGTTCATCCCATACTGAAGTCCGCTCGATCCTCTTACCTAATACTGTATTGTTAGGATGAAAAGGAAAACAAATAAAAGTCTGAAATCCCTCTGTTTCATCCTGCAGCGATCGTAAGGATAATAGATGGTCAACCCTTTCCTCAATGGTCTCGATATGCCCATATAACATGCTAGCATTACTGCGAATTCCTAACTTATGTGCTGTTCGGGCCACCTCTAGCCACTGGGCAGCAGTTGCCTTTTTAGGACAAATCTCGGTTCTTACTCTATCTGACAGAATTTCGGCACCACCACCAGGCATAGAATCTAAACCAGCATTTTGTAACTCTATTAGGACTTCGTTAACTGACTTACCAGAAATCGTAGTAAAATGAATAATTTCCACTGCTGTAAATGCTTTTAAATGGATATGAGGCAACGCTTCCTTTAATGCCCTTAAAATATCTACATAATAGGAAAAGGGCCAGTCAGGATGCAGGCCACTCACAATATGCAATTCTCTAAGGTCGGTATCCTTAGCTGCCTGTATGGCTATGTCTAGAACCCTTTCCTTATTCATAACATAAGACTGGGCACTATCTGCATCACACCCGAAGGCACATAACTCGCAGCGGGCAGTACAAATATTAGTAAGATTTATATGCCGATTCACATTGTAATATACATAATCACCGCTCACATTTTGTCTGACTATATCTGCTAAACAACCTAACCACGTTAAGTTATTACACTCAAATAAAGCAATTCCATCTTCTCGGCTGAGCCTAATTCCATTCCTAATCTTTTTCTCTATTGTATCTAAAACTATATCCACGTAGTGACACTCCTTCCATATTGTATTCTTCCCCAAAAAAACATTGTCTTCCTGCAAAATGAAACAAATTTTTAAAATATATCTATCTTATTTTAAAATTAGATGATTTTCAAATTCTAGGAATAGCAAAAAATGAGCTCTATACATCCTCAGACATTGCAACAGGTTCCTGTATTAAGCCTAGATAGAGTAAACTCACGTTAATAACATGGATCTGGCGCGGATCTATACCAGCAAATATTTACTTTAAGCCTATTAAACTTTGATAATACAAAAAAACACCCACAAAAGTGAGTGTTTTTTAACCAGCAACTACCTATCCTCCCAGGTCGTTTCCAACCAAGTACTTTCGGCGTATAAGGGCTTAACTACTGTGTTCGGTATGGGAACAGGTGGAACCCCTTAGCTATCGTCACTGGATTAAAGTTTTTAGAAAGTCCATATAAATATGTTCCTTCAAAACTTCACAGAAGAAAGACTGCATGTTAGTCGTTAGCAGCGTAGCTGCTAACTGTTTTAAGTCAAGCCCTCGTCCTATTAGTACCAGTCAGCTGAATCCATTGCTGGACT
>CAUROG010000015.1:0-90476 GCA_963526645.1 uncultured Pelosinus sp.
CTGTATCTCCATTAGCTCCTGCTGCTCCTGTATCTCCATTAGCTCCTGCTGCTCCCTTATCTCCATTAGCTCCTTTTGCTCCCTTATCACCTTTAGTCCTTGTCACATTGACCAATCAGTTTGCACATATGCTGGCACTACCCACACCAGATTCAAAAATAAACAAGCCACCACCAATACTATGGACTAGCCCACCTACTTTCCCCACTCTAATTCCTCCTACTAAATTTATAGCATATCAATCGCCTGCTTTTTACCATGCGATTATTTATTTGTATGTAGTTACAAATAAAATATGAACAAATGCAAATCTTAACATGATATTATAGTGATATGCCAACTTAACAAAAAGGACATTACTTTTATGTACCCTAATAATTCTTTATAATAAAGGAATTTTTTCCAGTATATAGTGGAATATACTAAAATAGTGGAGTCTATCGTTATTCTAGTTTTATATAGAGGGTGAAAACGATGATCTATAGCAATAAAGTTGTACTAATAACAGGGGGTGCCAGAGGGATCGGCAAAGCTATCACTTTAGCATATTGTAAGGAAAATGCTAAAGTGATCTTCTGCGACTCCAATTCTTATGCAGGTAAAGAATTAGAGTCTCTTCTCCAGTCACAACAATTGAAAGGTTATTATTATGAAATAGATTTAGAAAATGTACAAGCCATAAAAGAAATGTTCCAATACCTTGTAAAGACTTATACCAAAATTGATATTTTAATCAACAATGCTTCTGTTTTTTCTCATAAATCTATTGAGGAAATAACAGAGACCGATTGGAATCAAGTCATCAATGTAAATTTGCGCGCCCCTTTTTTCTGTAGCAAGGAATTTGTTGTGCATCATAGCAATAAGGAGTATGGAAGAATTATCAATATTGCTTCTACCAGGCATCTGATGTCAGAAGCTAACACGGAACCTTATTCTGTATCAAAAGGCGGCATTGTATCGTTAACACATGCACTTGCCATTTCATGCAGCCACAGAAAAATCATCGTTAATGCAATTAGCCCTGGCTGGATTGAAAATAATAATTATGATGCATTAACCAAAAGGGATCATATGCAGCATCCCTCAGGAAGAGTTGGAAAACCAGAAGATATTGCTAGGGCTTGTCTCTTCTTAACAAATGAAAACAATGACTTTATTAATGGAGAAAATTTAGTTGTCGATGGCGGAATGACAAAAAAGATGATCTACGAACCGTAGATCATCTTTTAGAAAAGGGACATCTATTACAGCAAGTTATTTGCCATAATAAATGTCCCTTAGTAAAAAATATGTAGAATTATTTATTTAAAAATCCCAAAAGGCTTACCTGTAGGTAAAAAAGTTCTACCAAAATGATGATTTAATACTACGGCACCTGAACCATAGAAAGAAAATAAAGCTATTGCTAACTCAGTATAACCAGCTACGGTATGCGCCCAATGAGCCACACCAAAAGCATCTAAGGCTAGCATTGCTAATAAAACATCAATTAGTACAAAAATAATAAATAATACTTTATTTGTTTCCATCGCACCAATAGTCATAAACAAGGAAAAAATTAAATAACCAAGAAAGCCAAAACCGAGTTGTCCCATATCAATGCCTGTCATGAGAGCCTGTCCGAAAACACCTAATTTAATTAACCAGCATGCTGCGACGGAAAACCAAAAGAAAGCATATCCAGCAAAAGCAGTAGCTCCAAAAATATTATTGTGCTTAAAGTCTAGAGAAGCTGCCATTAATTGTGCAAAAGCCCCCAAAAATATAGCCCATGGAATCACAAAAGATAAGCCTGTGGTAATTCCAAGTTTCTGAGTTGATGCTACGAAAGTCACCATTGCCAAACCAAATAATCCCAAACTAGAGGGATCAGCCACTACGACTTTGACATGTTGTGTATTACTCATAAAAACCTCCTTATATATATACTATGATAAGTTACCACATAACCAAAATTCGTGTCAATATGCTATTTTATTACACAATATTCAATTAATTAAGTATTGGCTATTTCCATTGGAAAATAGCATAGAAAAAGCAGCTATGCAATGGCATTGCCAACGCTTAGCTGCTTTCTTTATTTTTATATTAATTCCGTATCCCCCACTAATTCCAATACTTTATCAACTTTAAAGTAAACAAGATAATAGTCTCCTTTAGCTTCACATTCTTCATGCTTACAATGGCTGAGAAGGGAGAAGAGTAACTCACTATTTTTTTCTTCTTTCACTTTGGTGAGGTAGATGCGCTTCCCTTCCATCTTACCAGCTTCAATAAACAAGAAGCATGCGTGAGAATTCACCAAAATATTTTCATGTGTCTTATGTTCTTTCATAATAAACCCAACCAAATCATTTTCTAAACTATAAGGAGTGGCATAAATAGCAGAATTGACTACTCCTTTATTATCAGCAGTAGATAAAACACCGCTACCTTTTACAGATGCAAAATATTCTTTTAAATCCATGACTAAACCCTCCCATTTTCAATATTATTTATTTTAAGTTATACTTTATATTCTCTCTTTATTTTAAATATTCCTTCTTAATTAATAAAAATTATTATTTATCTTTTTACATATATATAAAGGAAGAGTAATTTGAATTTGGCAAAGTGAGTTCTTTATGATACTATAGATTGTGTCCTGCTTAAAAAGTTGTTTGTGTATTTAGGAAGAATAGTATATTATATTAACAGTAATAAATGAAGTGAGGGAGGATGGGAATGGCTTTAATTGTTAAAAAGTTTGGTGGAAGCTCTGTAGCTACACCTGAGAAGATTATGGCAGTAGCCCAAAGGGTTTTACGCGAAAAAGGTTCTGAAGATAAAATGGTTGTAGTTGTATCGGCAATGGGAGATACTACTGATGATTTAATTACCTTAGCCAACACTCTAGTTGGGCAGCCATATACATATGCTCGTGAGATGGACATGTTGTTATCAACAGGCGAGCAAGTAACCATTGCTTTATTGGCCATGACTTTCAATAAATTAGGACATCCTGCCATCTCATTAACAGGATCTCAAGCTGGCATTAAGGCTAATTGTGCTTATACAAAGGGTAAAATTCTAAGTGTCAAACCAGACAGAGTCTTAGAGGAACTGGACAAGGGCAATATTGTTGTTGTCGCCGGATTCCAAGGATCTAATGCAATAGGAGACATTCTTACACTAGGTCGGGGTGGCTCTGATACTTCTGCTGTAGCCTTAGCAGGAGCACTTAAAGCTGATGTGTGTGAAATTTTCACCGATGTAGATGGTATTTATTCTGCCGATCCTAGGGTTGTAAAAGATGCCCGTCGCATGAAAGAAATAACTTGTGATGAAATGCTAGAAATGGCACGCTTAGGAGCGGTTGTCATGCAGCCTCGCTCTATAGAGATGGGTAAACATTATGGTGTACCTATCCATGTCCGTTCCACTTTCACACAGGATGCAGGTACATATATTAAGGAGGTATGCACAGTGGAAGAAAAAGAATTTGTAATTAAAGGGGTTACTCATGATACCAATGTCGCTAAAATTGGATTATTGGGTGTTCCAAACCATCCAGGTATAGCTTTTAAAATTTTCTCTGCCCTTGCAAAAGCGAATATAGACGTGGACATGATTGTACAGAGCATACGCAATACCGACAAAAACATTATTGATATGTTATTCACCATTGCGTTGCCTGATTTGCCTCAAACTAAACTATTAGTAGAAGAGTTAGGTAAAGAAATGCAGGTCATTGGAATCCTGATTGATGACAAAGTCGCCAAGGTATCTATAGTTGGTGCAGGCATGCTTGGCAGCCCTGGTATTGCAGCTAATATGTTTGGTGCCCTATCCGATGTAGAAGTAAACATTGAAGTCATTAGCACTTCTGAAATCAGCATCTCCTGTCTCATTCAAGCTGACAAAGTAAAAGAAGCTGTTAACGCAATTCATGCCCGTTTCTTTCCCCAAGAATGTAAATAAAGTATAAAAAAATGCGCTTTGATAGCGCATTTTTTTATTTATTCGTCAGATATGGCGAAATAAGTCTCTAGCATCAACTCTGATTTGGTGAAGTTTATACTTTATGACCTTTTGGTGTTTTTTATATTTACTTACATTATTTTTTTAATTTTGTAATCGGCACAAATCCATTTTTTTCAGCATATGTTTCTTGAAATTCTTTGCTAGTCACATAATCAATGAAAGCTTTTACCGCACCAGTAGCTTCACCTTTAGTGAACATACGACCAAAGGTATATACAGGATAGGTGCCGTTAACAACGTTTTCAATAGAATATTTCACACCATTATAAGACAAGCCTTTCACACTTTGATCCACATAAGCAGCATCTACATAACCAATGGCACCAGGAGTACTTGCAATTGCCGATCTTACAGCACCATTTGAATCTTGAATTACCGCATTATCAGTGAACTCTGCATTTTTAAGTACTACTTCAGCAATCGTTGCGCGAGAACCAGATGATTTTGCACGATGAACCAAGGTAATTTTCTGATCTTTACCGCCAACATCTTTCCAATTAGTAATTTTACCAGTCATAATATCAACATATTGTTGCTGGGATAGATTATCTACTGTTACGTCACTATTAACAATAAACACGAAAGGAATTCCTACCAGTTTATGTTCGATAAGCCCTTTATCTTTTAAACTATCTTGCAAAGCAACATCTGAATTACCAATATTAACAGATCCTGAAGCAACTTGGTTTTGTCCAGTAAAAGAGCCGCCACCTGCAATATTAACAGTTACTTTGCCATTTTTATCTTGGAATTCTTCTTGACCAGGTTTTAATAAAGGGAGTAATGCTGTAGAACCTGATGCAGTTACTTTTCCTTGCACTTCATTAGTATTGTTAGCCTCTTCTTTTTTACCTCCACAGCCAGCAATCAAGCTAATACCTAGCACTAATAAAATCGCTGCTAAAAGCATTTTCGATTTTTTAAATTTTTTCATATCAAGACCCCCTGTAAAATTTACTATAGTTAGATTGTAAGATAATAAGCAACATTATGTGTTAAGGCATTGTTACGATTATGTTAATTTTTATATGACACTTGTTTAACATTGCTTATTCTTGCTAGTTTTGGTTTTTTTATGCTTAACTGTTGTTTTCGATTCAGATTGAGTTAGAAATCTGCATTACTCCAATTATTACCTTACTAGTAAAGAAATGTTTTCAGCTCCATGTTACACAATAATTAAATTTATGTAATTATTGCATAATATTATAGCGAGTTTACGTATTTTATTGTATGATTTTGCTAGAATAACTTGGGCAGGAGGCAATTATGCTGAAATGGGGTATAAAATTAAGATTGACCGTTAGCTACCTCTTATTGATCTTACTTACTATGCTATCTTTAAGTGGCTATCTTCTCTGGTATTTTTACCAACACAATTTGCAAATATTAACTTCTAATCTGGTAACACATGCCCAAGTTACAGAGCACTTTCTAGAAGGCTATATGATAGGCTCTCAGGAGAAAGCTCTCATTGATCATAAAATTAAAGAGCTGGCTGCCAAAAGCGACTTAAGGGTAACAGTTATTACCAGCACTGGCGATGTACTTGCTGATTCTTGGGAAAACCCGGCTGCTATGGAAAACCATCTGTATCGGCCTGAAATATCCTCCTCCCTCACAGGAAATCAAGGAACATCGATCCGCTACAGTACCACTTTAGGTGAAAACATGCTCTATGTGTCAATTCCTATATATCAAAATAATGAAATCGTAGGTGCTGTCCGGATTTCCAGTACCCTTGCTGCCATTGATGCAGGATTTAACCAGATTAAATCCACTCTTCTTGCCGCCATTTTATTAACTTCTTTATTAGCCATTCTTCTTAGTTTTTGGTTAGCTCAAAAATACACTGCCCCCTTGGAGGATATTATCACTGCTGCCCGGGAAATCGCTGATGGTAATCTGGATCGACGACTCCATATAAAAACGGATGATGAACTCGAAATACTAGCCCATGCTCTCAACAATCTAACCTCCAATTTGGATGAAAAAATTAAAGAAACCATAGCAGAAGCAAAAAAGCTGGCTCTTATATTGCAACATATGGACAATGCTGTCATCCTGCTTGATCGCTATGGAAAAATAACAACGGCCAATAAAATGGCTAGAGAAATTTTCGATATAAAGGATTCTATGTTAAATCAGCATAATATGCAGGTTCTTGGTAATAGCCAATTAGACCGTGCTGTACAGCTAACCGTTAAACAACGTAAAAGTATGCTAATCTATCTCAAAACAAATATTCATGGAAGTACAAGAGTATTTCAAGTATTTTTAGGCCCCATTACTGCTAATGAGCATGAGATTACAAGTATCTTGAGCGTATTTCACGATATAACAGCTCTTCAAGACATGCATGATCGTCAATCTGATTTTGTTGCCAACGCATCCCACGAACTAGCGACTCCACTAACAACTATTAAGGGATTTGCAGAAACATTATTAGACGGAGCCTTAGAAGATAACAAGCTTAACGTCAAATTTCTCACTATTATTCATACAGAAGCGGAAAGAATGCAACGTTTGATCAATGAACTTTTACAATTAGCCAAGCTGAACTCCCATGAATATAGACAGCAAGTTAAGCTAGAAGCCACCCACTTAAAACCTCTTCTCTATACCGTACAAGAAGATCTCAAAACAAATGCAGCAGAAAAAAATATTATAGTAGACATACATACTGATTCTGACCCGATTATCATGGCTAACCTAGACTGGTTAAAACAAATCTTGATAAACCTCCTGGATAATAGCATTAAGTATACACAGCCATTCGGCAAGGTGGTAATAACATGCCATCAAGACAATCATGATGCCATCCTCATTGTAGAAGATACAGGTATTGGCATTCCAGCCACTGACGTCCCATTAATCTTTGATCGTTTTTATCGTGTGGACCGAGCTCGTTCTCGTAATGCTGGCGGCACAGGATTAGGTCTTGCCATTGTAAAATTTATTGTGGAAATGCATGGAGGTACTATTGAAGTAAAGAGTTCTCTCAATATAGGAACAACCTTTACCATCAGGCTACCACTGGTGTAAACAACTATTTATACAAAATAATCGATAGAAGCCTGCGGGAAAAATTGTTGTATTCCTTCTTGCATGTATTCTTTCATAGCAACCATAGTTTCTTTCTGATAGATATACTTCCCATAGCCAAATTGTCCATACTTAAATTTACGATCTTTCTCTTCAAGAGGCAATTTTGTTTCGGGGAATATTTCAAGAATATTGCTCTTTGCCCTTTTAGTAAAACGATGAGAGATTAATTCAAAAGTGATATTTTTACGTCCTTCCTTAGGAAGCTGCTTGTCCAATTCTTGTAATAATTCAAAATAATCTTTTTCCCAACCAGAATAATGAAAAATGGGAGCGATAATAAAACCGATAGGATACCCCTTATCCGCTACTTTAGCAGCAGCCTCCACTCTTTGGCTTAAGGTTGGCGTTTTGTGCTCAAATTTATCAATAATGGATGCCGCATTTATACTAAAGCGAAATCGGGTATGTCCATTATGCCTAGCTGTTAACAGAGAATCTACTCGATCATGCTTGGTAACAAAACGAAATCGGCCTAGAGACTGTCTGCCAAAAAATTCAATTGTCTTATATAAAAGACCTGTCAAATACTCTGTAGGAATAGGATCAGAGGTGGCTGCGCCTTCAAACCAAGTAATTTCTGGTGCCCGTTTTTCTATATAACGACTGGCTTGTCTCAATATTTCATCCACATTAACATATACCCTTAGATAGGGCTTCTTTCCTAAGGTAGTAGCCAAGTAGCAATATTCACACATGCTGGAACAACTAGTGGTCAGAGGCAATTGATAGTGAGCCGATGGCTTACACCCAGCAAAATTTAAACTTTTCCGTACACCTACTACTAATGTATTTTTAGCTTCTCGATATGCTTCCTGACAAGTATCCCCTGGAATACCAGTTACCCTATTATGTGAACCTGTCAGTGTTATGGGTACTTTCATTCCTTGTAAGCGTTCATACAATTCTTGACCTATGGGATATTCCAATGCCTTCGGTTCAAAAAAAGCCCTTTTGGGTATAAATGGATGACTCACAATATTCCCTCCTCAAAGATATGCTTTCACTTCTCTTAGTGTAAGCATAATAAGAGGAATTCTATACAATATATGTAATAAGTGAAAATAAAAGCGGCTGTTAGGTTGCTTTTTTGACTATTTTGTTGTAAATTATTCAATAGATTGAGAAAGGTAGTTGATAATAATATGAACGCTAAAGTGATTGACCATCCGTTAATTCAGCACAAATTATCCCTAATACGCAATATACATACAGGAACCAAAGAGTTTCGCGAATTATTAGAAGAAGTTTCAATGCTAATGGCATTTGAAATTACCCGTGACCTGCCGCTAGAAGATGTGGAAATCGAAACTCCTGTGGCAAAATGTACTTGCAAAATGCTATCAGGCAAAAAATTCTGTATTGTTCCTATTCTGCGTGCAGGCTTAGGCATGACAAATGGAGTCGTAAGACTGATTCCAGCTGTTAAAGTGGGACATATCGGTCTATACCGTGATCCAGAAACTTTAATGCCAGTAGAGTATTACTGTAAGTTACCAAGCGATGTGGCTGAAAGGGATTTTATCCTTATTGATCCAATGCTTGCTACAGGTAATTCTTTAGCTGCTTCTATTGACATCCTTAAAAGAAAAGGCGCTAAAAGTATCAAGTGCATGTGCTTAGTTGCTTCCCCTGAAGGTATACAATTGGTCAACAATGCTCATCCTGATGTAGATATTTTTGTAGCTGCTATTGATGAAAAGTTAAATGATCATGGCTATATCGTTCCTGGTTTAGGTGATGCTGGTGATCGAATCTTTGGTACAAAATAATCTTTCAAAGCAAATAAGGTATACATTCTTCTCCTCATTGACAAGAATGTATACCTTATTTTTATTACCACAGTCCATTTAAAAAGTATACTCTGTACTATTATTAAAAATTACCATTGAATTTCTTAATAAATTTACATATAAATAAAACATTTTACGTTAAAAAGGTGTATAATGAACTTAGAAATCATGAAACCGAAAGGCTGGGATACAGTATGGCGATTTGGCAAGTTGAATTAGACAGTAGAGATGTAAGTCACTATCGCAAGAAGTTGAAAAATCGCGGTTTTATTTCAGCGAATTATTTTTCTTACAATGGCTTTGATCTCGAAAAAATGAGAAAACTGGCTAAAGAAGGAAAAATTGATGCAATGCGCTGTGTTATCGGTAAATCCATACGATGGTATTACTTAGAACAGCAGGCAGAATCTGCTCGACTAAAAGGTGAATTATATTAACAAATAGATGCGCTCATTTATATAGGAGAAATAGGGTCAATGCTTCCTTCTTATTATCAGAAAGAAGCACTGACCCTATTTCTCTTTTTTTTAAATCAATGTAACGCCTTTTATTATTCTGTCATTTTTATAAAGGATTTATCTTAATCCTAACGAAGCTATTGTAATATAAAGGTAAATAATATCTGGAGGATAATACGATGAACAAGAGATATTATACATGCCTCTTTGCTGGTGAGGCTGGTTACGGAGTCATGAGTGCTGGCTCAATTATTGCTAAAGGAGCAAATCGCAATGGCTTGTGGTCTTTTGTAGTTAATGAGTACCCATCTTTGATTCAAGGCGGTCTTAATTCTTGTCTAGTACGTTTAGCAGACCAACCTCTTTCCTCCTATGAGGAAACCATTGATTTTCTAGGATTATTCTCTCAGCAAGGTTTTGATAGTTATGCAGAAAAATTAAGGCCGGGGGCTATTGTTCTGTATGATCCTGCCACAACTCCATTTGATGAAAGCAAAGTCCCAGAAGGCACCTTGTTATATCCTATTTCTTTAGCAAGTTTCATTGCCAAGGGTGGATCCAAGATCATGATCAACAGTGCTATGTTGGGCGGATTTTGCGCTCTCACAGGATATCCTAAGGATGTTCTCATTGATGTCATAAAAAATGAATTTCATGATGCAAACGTGCAGCAGGAAAACATTAGGATTTTAGAAGAAGTTTATACATATATTTTATCATCCTTACCTTCCGAAAATAGCTTCCCCTTCCATTTCCCAAAAGGGGCTGAGCCAAAAATTCTCATAAACGGCAATGAGGCTATTTCCATCGCAGCAATTAAAGCAGGATGTAAATTTTCTGCTGGCTATCCTATGACACCAGGATCAAGCGTTTTAAGCTATTTGACTGATCACGGCAGGGATTTCGGTTTGCTTTTTAAACAAGCAGAAGATGAAATCGCCGCTATTAATATGTTAATTGGTGCTTCCTATGCTGGTGTGCGCTCTATTGGTTCTACCAGCGGTGGCGGATTTGCCTTAATGGTAGAAGCCTTAGGTTTTGCAGCCATTGCAGAAGTACCACTAATTATAGTGAATGCCCAAAGAGGGGGTCCCAGTACAGGGCTTCCAACTAGAACAGCACAAGCCGACTTAAATTTTGTTGTATATGCCTCTCAAGGAGAGTTCCCACGTATTGTAGTAGCTCCTGGTGATATAGAAGAGTGTTTTTACGAAACCTTTCGAGTCTTCAATTTGGTAGATAAATACCAATTACCATGCATCATTCTGACGGATAAATATTTAGCAGATACTTCCGTTTCTCATCTTCCCTTTGCTACAGATCATCTGACGATTGATCGGGGTAAGCTTTTCGAAGAAAGAAAAACAAGGGAAGAACCTTATTTACGTTATCAAAACACGCCGGACGGAATTTCAGAAAGAGCCATTCCTGGCCAAGTAGGTGGCCGTCATATTGCTACTAGCTACACTCATGGGGAAGATGGTTTCTATAGCTCAGGAAATAAAGAGTATGCTATAAATGAGCCAACAGTCGTAGTGGAAAGTATGGATAAATTATATAACAAATTACCCTCAATGGAGAAAGATATACCTGGAGTTAAATTATATGGCCCAACCGATGCTGATCTCACCATTATCGCTTGGGGATCAACTAAAGGAGCTATCTTAGAAGCCATGGAGCAAGCCGCTAGCCATGGAATATCCGTAAACTTTTTGCAGGTTCTCTATATTTCGCCCTTCCCAACTACCTTTATTGAATTAGCCTTGCAAAGAGCAAATAAAACTCTTCTCATTGAAGGCAATAAGACAGGGCAACTTGGCAGCATCCTTACTGCTCATACTGGTTACAAAGCTGACCATTGTTTCTTGAAATATAACTCTCGGGCTTTTGTACCTTCAGAAATTCTTGCTAAAATCAAGGAGGTGCTTTTCTAATGAGTGCTAATGATGTTAATTTATCTTACGTTCCCACTTGGTGCTCTGGTTGCGGCAATTATGGCATAATCAATGCACTAAAAAAAGCAGTGACTTCTCTTAACCTTGACTTAGAACAAACCGTACTAGCTACTGGGATTGGCTGCGCCGCTAAAATTGGTCAATATGTAAATACCTATCGCATCGAAACATTACACGGTCGTTCTTTACCTGTAGCAACCGGTGTGAAATTAGCCAACCATAATCTGACTGTTATCGCAGAGGGCGGTGATGGAGATGGAATGGGACTAGGCATGGGGCATTTTATTCATACTGCTAGGCGTAATCTTGATATTACCTATTTTATTCATAACAATCAAATTTATGGTTTAACCAAAGGACAAACTTCACCTACTAGTGATTTGGGAGCGATCACTAAGTTTACACCTGCTCCCCTTGGCAATGTGGAACAGCCCATTAATATTGTAAAAATGGCATTAAATGCAGGAGCTACATTTGTGGCACGAGGCTTTGTCGGTAATAGCACCCAACTGGTTTCTCTTATGGCTGAGGCCATTAAACATCCAGGATTTGCTGTGGTTGATATTCTCCAGCCCTGTGTTACCTTTAACCATGTAAATACCTACCCATGGTATCAACAACGTGTTAAAGTCATTGAGAATATGGAGGGATATGATCCTACCAGCTTAGAAAAAGCTCTGTCTTTCTCTGCTTTATGGGGTGACGAAATCCCCATTGGTTTATACTACCGCAATATCCGTCCTACTTTCAATGAATCACTGCCCCAGCTTTCTCAGCAGCCCCTAGCAGAGCAACCAATTGACAACATTGATATTACAAGACTCATGGAAAAATTCTATTAATAAGAAAAATACATAGAATGCATCCTTGAACATTGCGAGCGATAGCAAAGCAATCTCTTCTCAACGGGGAGATTGCTTCACTATCGCTCGCAATGACATTTAGAGATTACTTCTTCTCCTAAAAATATAAAGAGCAAATACTATATCTTTTTTATCTCTGCAATTAACAGCTTACTTGCATCCCTATCCATAAACCAATATAGGTCACCCTGCTGTGGTGCAATCATCTGGGATGGCAATTTTCTATAATCTATGGGCCCCTCCAGCACTTCACGCACAATTTCAGCTTTACTATCGCCGGTCACTAAAAAAACAATAGTCCTGGCTTGGTTGATAACCGGTACTGTCAAGGTCACACGATGACTATCTTGTTCTGGTAAATACACATGACCAGCCCAATGTTCTCTTTCATGTAATACAGAAGTATTAGGAAACAAGGATGCAGTATGTCCATCAGACCCTAAGCCTAGAAAAATAAAATCAAATTGAGGTTCTTCTTTTAGAAAGGTAGATGCAAGTACGTGCTCATATTCCTTTACTGCCTGCTGAGGACTTGATGTGCACAGAATAGGATGGATTTGTTCTTGAGGTATTGGCACATGATCTAAGAATGCTTTTCGGGCCATAAGCTGATTGCTGCGAATATCATCTGCTGGCACATATCGTTCATCGCCCCAATATATATGAACCTTCTGCCAGGGTATTTGATTGGAGTAAGGAGGCTTTGCCAGTATTTCATAAATTCTTTGAGGCGTTTGTCCGCCAGCTAAAGATACAATAAACCGACCTCTTTCTGCTACTGCCACACGTGCCTTCTCTAAAAATAATTCAGCAACTGCTACGCCTAGAACTTCCACATTCTCATATATTGTAATCATGCTTCTCTTCCTTCTTTCTATCAACTTCTAAGCAAGCAGGAACCAACCATTCTCTTCCATCCTGAGTAATCAAATCTTCAGCAGCTTTTGGCCCCCACTCGCCGGGTGCATAATTGGGAAAATCGGCAGGTGACGTTTCTTCCCAGTATTCCAGTACAGACTCCAATACAGACCAAGCTGTTTCTACCTGATCATTTCTCATAAATAGCCCGGGATCACCACGAACAACATCTAAAAGCAATGTTTCATAGGCCTCAGGAGAAGAAGACTTAAATACCTCATGATAAGTATAATGCATTTCTACTGGCTTGATTTTCATACCTGGTCCAGGTTCTTTCGCCTGAGTCCTTAGCATAATGCCTTCTTTGGGCTCAATTTGAATTGCTAGACGATTGGACTGCATCACTTTGTCAGAGAAAGGATGATGAGGCACGGGACGAAATTGCAGTGAAATCTCAGAAACACGAGCTGGTAAATGCTTACCTGTACGTAAATAAAAAGGCACTCCCTGCCAACGCCAGTTATCAATAAATAATTTCATCGCCACAAAGGTTTCTCTACCAGATTCAGAAGCTACATTTTCTTCACCTCGATAAGCTGGTACAGGCAGACCATCTACTCTTCCCTCACCATATTGCCCACGAACAGCAAAAGTTTCTACCTCATCTTTGCCAATAGGACGAATCGCGTTTAGTACATCGACTCTCTTATTGCGGACTTCATCAGCATGGAAGGATGTAGGCGGCTCCATAGCTACCAAACACATGACTTGTAATAAATGATTCTGAACCATGTCCCGTAAGGCTCCAGCATCCTCATAATAGCCGCCCCGCTTGCCAACACCTACCTTCTCCGCTACAGTAATCTGAACATGGTCAATAAAACTGCGATTCCAAATAGGCTCCCACATGGCATTTGCAAAGCGGAATGCCAAAATATTTTGCACTGTTTCTTTCCCCAAATAATGATCTATACGATAGATTTGTCCTTCATCAAAAACCTCTGTTAACGCATGGTTAACCATGCGCGCAGATTCGAGATCTCTGCCAAAGGGTTTTTCTATGACAATGCGATAGCTTGCTTTCCCGCGAAAAACCTGCAATGTTCCTAACTGCTCCACAATCACAGTAAATAAAGTGGGGGGAGTCGCAAGATAAAATACTTTATTAGCGGAATGCAACCAGTCTTTATTTAAATGTTCTAGAAGGGTCATATACGTTTTTTCGTCATGATAATCCGCTGCCATATAGGAAATGTTAGCAGCAAATTTTGACCACTCTTCTTCTTTGCTCTTTCCCCTACGGGAAAAGGTATCCACACCTCTACGCAGTTGCTGACAAAACGCTTCGTCATTGGAAGTAGTACGTGCAATACCGATTATACAAAAGGGCTCCGGTAATAAGCCATCAATAAACAAATTGTAAATAGCAGGTATAATCTTACGCTGGGTTAAATCACCCGATGCACCAAAAATAACAATAACAGTTGGTTCAATCTGTACATCCCGTAACATCCATTCACTCCTCCATTCCTTTAAGCTAAAGGTTCTTTATCCAACACAAAATTCCTTGTTTTTTACCATTTTAACCGAATTATTTTAAAACCACCCTTTGAACTTTCTTTGAAAAGCAAATGCAATTCAAAGGATTATCCTTTAATATATAGATATATACATATTATTATACGACAATTTTCTTTATTTATAGTGTTAAGGAGCTAGAGCTATTATGAAACTGTTACTTATTGAAGATGAACATCGCCTTATAGAAGCCCTTTCTTATTTATTAAAAAAAAATGGTTATGCTGCAGATACAGCTATGGATGGAGAAACCGGTGTTGAGATGGCACTAACCGGTATTTATGATATTATCATTTTAGATCGAATGCTGCCTAAATTAGATGGCATCTCCATCTTACAAGAAATTCGCCAACGAGGTTTTGATACTCCTGTCTTATTCTTAACAGCAAAAGATACTCTTAAAGATCGGGTAGAAGGATTAGATGCAGGTGCAGATGATTATTTGGTTAAACCTTTCTCTTCTGAAGAATTACTAGCAAGACTACGAGCCTTAGCCAGAAGAAAAAATAAAGAGTTAATTAATAAAATTATTACTGTAGCAGGAATTAGCTTTGATCCCCTACGAGGTGAAGTCATCAAAGAGAATCGGATTATACAATTAAGCGCTAAGGAATCACAACTACTAGAGCTACTTATGTATAATCAAGGGCAAGTCATCACCAAGGAACGAATCTTTGAAAAAGTTTGGGGCTATTATTCAGGTACTGATATTGCCAATGTGGATCTTTATATTCATTATTTAAGAAAGAAACTAAATACAACCGCCATTAAAACAGTACGTGGTGTTGGCTATTTCTTCGAGGAGAGCCAACATGTTTCATAAACTGCGCCTAAAGCTTACTCTTATAAACCTAATTATCATTGCTGCACTTTTTTTAATTTTAACAATAGGGACCTATTTGTTTGCGGAAAAACAAATGCAAAATCATTCAGAGGATATGGGCAAAAACCTAATAGCTGATATACAAACCGGTGCCATTGAAAATATGCCCCCTCATGGTCTCCGAAATCGGGAAGAGCACCCTCCTAATAATGGACACCAACCACCCGATCACCCCCTTATATTCCATGTAAAAACTGACGCTAGTAATCAGATCTTCTTTGCATCCTCCACGCAACCCCTCGAGCCCACCTCTTTGTCCAACCTTGTGCAAGAAACTTTACATAAAACAAAAACAACAGGAACAATTTTCTTTCAAGAAAGCTACTACTTTTATTTTAAAGTTCCTCTTCAAAACCAACCTGGGATGCTTATCCTTTTTCAAAATTTTGATCATGAAAAAAGCTTGCTCCACAGTCTTATAACAGCCTTGATCATTATTGGCATTCTATGCTTACTGTTATCGTTAGTCGGAAGCCTATATATGGCTAATCGAGCTATGATTCCCATTATTAGTGCCTGGGAGCAGCAGAAAGACTTTTTAGCAGATGTCTCTCATGAATTACGCACTCCATTAACTGTCATGCAAACCAACTTAGAAATCCTCCTCGATAATCCAGAGGAAACAATCGCAAGTCAAGGTAAATGGCTGCATAATATTAAAGAAGAATCCGATGCCATGGCTAAATTGGTAAACGCCCTATTATTCTTAGCACGTGCTGATTCCAAGCAACCACTATTGGAGAAAAAAAGTTTTTCCTTAAGTCAGGCTATTATTCGTTCAACAGAAGCATTCACACCTCTAGCTACTGCTAAAGGTATTACACTTCATCTTTTAATCAGCCCCGAAATTACTCTAGAGGGCGATGAAGGAGCCATAAAACAACTTGTCAGTATTTTATTTGATAATTCCATTCGCCATACTCCTGCTGAAGGGAAAATTTCATTATCACTATCTCAATCTAAGAAAGAAATTACCTTTATTTTCAATGATACAGGGGAAGGAATGGAGAAAAAATATTTAGAAAAAATATTTGACCGTTTTTATCAAATAGATAAGTCCCGCTTCAAAGGCGGTACTGGACTCGGACTTGCCATCGCCAAGTTGATTGTGGAAACCCACGGAGGTTCTATCAATGTCAATAGCCAACCTGCTTTAGGAACAGAATTTATCATAACCTTGCCCATACTCCACATCTAGGACTATGGGTTTTTTATGTCCTCAAAGACCATTTTTTACCTCGAATAACAATATCCATATGGCAAAAACTAAGAAAGGAAAGAATAGGTAGCGAATGAAAGGGTAGTTCATATGGATCTTAGTATCATAGTTCCTACTTTTAATGAACGAAATAACGTTAGGATACTCGCTAGTAAAATAACCAGCCTATTTGGGGAGAAATTATTATCCTATGAAATAATTTTTGTCGATGATAGCCTGGATGACACTCCTATCATCTTAGAAGAAGTTTGTCAACAATATAAGAACGTTAAATATATTCACCGAAACAATGAAAGAGGTTTAGCTTCAGCTGTTGTTAACGGTTTTTTGCACTCACAGGGTAATCATATCATCGTTATGGATGCCGATCTTCAACATCCTCCTGAATTACTTCCTTTAATGATAAAAAGACTAGAAACATGTGAAATTGTCATTCCAAGCCGCTTCATTCCAGGTGGCTCTGACGGCGGATTAAATATATTACGAAAAATAGTGTCAGCAATTGCTAGAGGAATTGGATATATCTTTATTAAAAAGTTGCGCTGCATTTCTGATTCAACTAGTGGATATTTTGGTTTTAAGAGGAGCGTCATAGAGCAAGTCGATTTAAATCCTATCGGCTGGAAAATTCTTATTGAAATTCTTGTAAAAGGAAATTACCAAACAGTACACGAAATACCTTATTCCTTTGTGGTACGAGAAGCGGAGCAGTCCAAGATGAATTTTATTGAGCAATGGAATTACTTAAAACATATCGGAAAACTTATGATGTATTACCCTGAGCATCGCAGGTTTTATTCCTTTTGTATGATTGGTACTTTAGGAGTTTTTGTTAATTTAGCATGTTTATATATTTTTCTCAATTTTCTAGCCATGGAAGAATTAGTATCCTCTGTCAATTCTTCCTGTATTGCCATGATTCACAACTTTTTATGGAATCATAATGTGACATGGAAAGGATATAAACAACAAGTTCTATGGAAACGTATGATACAATTTCCCCAATTTGCTTTGATATGTAGCCTTGGCATTGCCATTATAACCTTATTCACTCAAGTATTTTTTTTCCTCGGATGGAATATCTATGGAGGTCAGCTAACAGGCATTGCCGTTTCTACTTTGTGGAATTTTTCTGCTAACAGCAAATGGACATGGTCTGCTGCCTATCCAGAAATTAATCCTGACAAAGGTAAGTTAATCGTAACTCAAGAATTAGCTGATAAAGAAAGCTTTGTTCAGGTGGAGTTTTAACTCCATCCAAATCCTAGAATATAACAGAAAGGGTACCACTACATGAGGCTTCCTTCAAAAACTGTATGGTTTGCTTTTCTTATTCACACAGTTATCATTATGGCTTCCTATCTATTAGCTGATAAATTACCATCTCATCCTCCACTCGGCTTTATCGATTACTCTCTTTACCCAATGTCCTCTTCTATTGAAAAGCTAGTAAAGTGGGATGCTCATTGGTATACTTATGTTTCTGGACATGGATATGATGCAAAATCCATTGTCTTTTTTCCATTTCTTATTATGATTATGAAATTTCTATCCTCCTTAGGTCTACACATAGCATTTGCTGGTTTACTAATTTGCAATGTATTTGCCTTTTTAAGTTTTTGGATCATGGATTTGACTTTTCGCTTAGATTTTTCTGAAAAACAAGTATACCATTCCCTTTTATCCTATGCCTTGATGCCAACTTCTCTTTTCTTAAATAGTATTTATACCGAATCTATTTTTGTGACATTTTCTCTCTTATGCATCTATTTTTCCAGAAAAGGCCAATGGTGGTATGGAGGAATAGCGGGCGCATTTGCCACGTTAACTAGAAATTTGGGGATTTTTCTTTTTATATTTTTACTTTATGAATTTTTCAAAAAAAAACCTCACCATTCCAAATCTTCCTGTACCCTCATTGCAATTTTCCTGCCACCCATTGCTCTATCATGTTTTATGTTGTACAACCTTTATTTATTAGGAGATCCTATTGCTTTTGTAAATTCACAACAAAGCTGGGGTAGATATTTTGAACTACCATGGCGCAATATCTGGGCTAATATTCCCTTAACTATTTCTAACAATCCTTATAGCCAACCTGGAATGGCGCTGGATACAGTCCTCGTTATCAGTAGCATTATTGGGCTTTTATTTCTCACTTTTTTGCCTAGCTTTAAAATTCCTGCATCTTATCTTTTAATTGGCTGGCTATGGCTTCTCGTTCCTCTGTGTTCTACATCTCCCGACCTACCTCTGTATAGTATGTCACGTTTTATCTTACCAGTATTTCCTCTATATCTCTTCTTTGGCCAACTCCCTCCTAAAATTTTTTATTGTTGCCTATTCCTAAGTGGCTCTACTTTATTATTATGCACTGCACTATTCATTAACTGGTATTGGATTGGCTAATTTTTTTACTTACATTGCCATTTAAGGCTTATTTTCAATCACATAATCACGATTAAAGTGGGGGAAAATAAACTTGCATCCAAATACAATAATAAAAATAAAAGGGGGCATACAACATGGCTACAAACAATAAAAATAACAATCAATCCGCAAATTCTTCAGCAATGACTTCAAAGTCTAGTACAAACCAAAACTACTCTCAATCTACACAAAGTCAAAGTAATGCTCAAAACAAACTAGCTCAAAGTAAAAGTCAATACGGAACTCTAACTGCTAGTGCTGATGCTAACAACGATTATTCAAATGCTAGCCAAAGTCAAGCAAGTAGCCAAAATCAACAAAGCCAGAATGCTACTTCTTCAACTAACGCTACTAATAATTATTCAAATTCCATGCAAAATCAAAGTAATAGCAAAACTCAGCAAAGCAAAAAACAGTTTGGAACTCTTACTGCTTTAGAAGATGCTAATAGTGATTATGCAGAATAAAATCCTCTAAATATGGCGGCTTATGCCGCCATATTTTTTTACATTTTCGGTTTATAAAAAAACTAGGGAAAGGATCATTCTCCTTTCCCTAGTTCCAATGTTACTATTTAGTGACCGCCGCAGCAGCCGCCTCCATTACCGTGTCCACCACCACAAGCATGTCGAGTACCGTCTTCTGCTAATTTTATTTTCTTCATACTTCCACATGTAGGGCAAGGAATTTCATATCCATGTTTCCCTCCTTCTGTGCAAGGTTCCACTTCCCAAATATGTCCACAATCACTACACTCAAATTTTCTTTGCTTTACCATATAATTTCCCCCTTTTATTATGATGGTTTGCCCATACACTAGAGAAGTAACCATTTTTTTTCTAGCGGATTGTAGTATCCGCTGAAAGGTGGCTCGTGAAATTCCCATCTCGATAGCACAAGTTACCTGATCCATACCATCAATGTCTTTCAATCGTAAGGCTTCTAGCTCTTCAACCAGCAATATAATGGTTTTGCCGTTAGTTTGTCCATCAGGAACAAATTTTCGGTAGCTAGGCTCTTGATCTACCAAACCACAACAACGTTTTCTTACCAAAATATCACTCTCCAAATGAGCATATGCTCATTTCTATTATATACCTATAAAAAATAGATGCAATATATAACCAAAAAATATTTTATTTCTACCAAAAAACAAATGCTATTAATATACAAAAAATAGGCACTCTGATTTAGTAGAGTGCCTATTTTCTAAGGGCTACGAAGGTTCTTTAACCACCAATAAGACCCCGCCAATAATCAATAATGTGCCCATCCAAAAGCCTATTCCCACTTGTTCCCCTAGAAAAAAATACCCTAGTAGTGTTCCAACCAAAGGCTGGAAAAAGAAGTAGGTTCCTGCCTGTGCAGCATCAACCATTTGCAATCCTTTATTCCAAAAAAAGAAAGCACCTGCCGTTGAAACTATGCCAAGATATAATATCCCACCCCAGACGAGAGGCTGCAGCAACACATGTTGAATTTGCGCCAAATTTATGTTTGTAATCACAAAAGGTGTCATCACTACT
This sequence comes from uncultured Pelosinus sp., assembly GCA_963526645.1. Taxonomy (GTDB): domain Bacteria; phylum Bacillota; class Negativicutes; order DSM-13327; family DSM-13327; genus Pelosinus. The sequence continues at coordinate 20,695 of CAUROG010000015.1, forward strand.
GTTGCTGTTAAAACTGCATAGGTTGTGATGACTAATTGCGAATATTCACTAGGCACTTTTTTCACCTGGACAGACATAAAGGCCCATGTTAAAGCTGCTATACATAAAATCATGCCGCCAAGTTTTGAGGAGTTGCCAATATCACTAACCCCAATAATGAATAAAACACCTATTGTTGCTAAACAAACAGATAATCCTTTTCTCAAAGTAATCTTCTCTTTTAATAGCATCCTTGCAAATATAACCATAAAAGCTGGCGTTGCAGAGGTAATAATCGCCCCCATTTGAGCAGAAGAAAGCTGTGTTCCAGCAAATTGAGCCCAAATGGAAATAAAGTAGCCAATCAGCCCAATAGAAAGGATGAGCGGTATATCTCTTCTATGAATGTTCCAAGATTGCCGAGTGGCAAAACCTATGATAGTCAGAGTAAGTAAAGCCACTATATAGCGGAACCATACTAATTGTAATGGGGAAATAACCATAAGCACCATTTTACTTACTACATACATACCACCCCATATACTTGCAGCCACAATCAAGTATATAGGCCCAAGATAATTTTGTATCATTTCGTTCCCTCCGTCTTTTGCTATTTCAGAGAATATACCAAACGGAAGGAATGCTGTTTCGCAATCCATCCATTTAGGAAAGAAATGCGCTGGGAACATCATTTTCAAATAATGGTTTACAATACATCTATGTTACCTCCAATGCAAATTTCTAGAAATTTCATAGTTTATTTTATCATTAAACGTTAAATCTTTGCACAATTATATTAAGTTCTGTTGCCAATTTAGCTAATGAATCCGCATTGTCACTAATTTCATGCATGCTAGCTGACTACTCTTCACAAGAAGCTGCAAAATATCCAGGTTATCCTGTTATGCAATCGCGCCTTTCTTCTTAGCCTTTATTTCCTCATTGCTTTTTAGTTCTTTACTTACCCAATACATCGGCCGCTGCTTCACTTCTTCAAAAATTCGACCAATGTATTCACCGATAATGCCTAGTCCCATCAATTGAAGACCTCCAAGGAGCAGAACACTAGCCGCTATTGTCGCCCACCCTGGAACGGCTTCAGTGGTAAACAATTTGATATATACTACATTTACAGTTACAAGAAGACTTAAAAGGCCAGTCAGCACCCCTAAATAAAATGCCAGGCGTAAAGGAACTTTCGAATAGGCTGTGATGCCATCTAAAGAAAAATTTACCATTTTTTTTATAGAAAACTTTGACTTGCCGGCAAAACGCTCAGGTGCTACAAATTCGATATATGCCTGTCGATAACCAATGTCACTAATAATACCTCGAATAAACCTTGCTTTTTCTTTGAAGTTTTTCAACGTTTCTACCGCCGCCCTATCAAGCAATCTAAAATCTGAACCGCCTTCCGTTATATGAATATTGGACATCTTATTTATAGTTCGATAAAACATCCCTGAGGTAAACTGCTTAAGCCATGACACGCCCTTCGTATTCCTACGAATAGTTTGTACGACTTCAAATCCCTCTTCCCATTTACTGATTAGCAGTGGCAGCATCTCTGGTGGGTGTTGCATATCGCCATCCATCGTTATAACTGCATCTCCCTTGGCATAATCGAGGCCACAGGTTAATGCGATCTGGTGTCCGAAATTACGAGCTAAAAGAAGTGCCCTAACCCTAGTGTCCTGCTGAGTCAACTTGTCCAATATAACAGCAGTTCCATCTTTAGAACCATCATTAACAAAGATAAGTTCAAAGTTATAGTCAACAGTCTCCATATATTTGCAAACAGTTTGATAAAATATTTTCACATTTTCCTGTTCATTAAAAACAGGTACAACGATTGAAATAAGTTTCATGTTTATCTCTCCTCCTAGCTATTAACATATAATTACTATTGCTAATATCGCTTATATCTAAGGCATTTAAAATAACACCATTAATTATATTCACTGATTCTGAAAATAAAATGAAAACTTTGCATAAGAAAGGACTTGGAACCAAGAAATTGTATGCTTTCTGATTCCGTAAAAAATAGCCTGGAAGTCTTATTATAAAGATCTTCCAAGCTATTTTAAATATATTAACCTTATTAGTGCTGATACGGTTCTACTTTTAGTTGAGATAACGGACTCATTAGATCTTTACTTTCATTACTCGTATTTCTTTACTCATCTTGCTATTGCATACACCTTCTGAACCACAGCTTCAGGAGTTATGCTCTCCATACATTTTCTTTCTCCCTCAGGACATTTTTGTTTGTGGCAGAAAGAGCAGGGAAGAGTGCTAAAAAGAATTGCATGCTGTTCTCCTTGAGGGGCATAGGTTGCTGGGTTGGTGGGGCCAAACATACTCACTGTTGGAATACCTAATGCTCCAGCCATATGAAGAGGCCCTGTGTCTCCAGCAACTACTACAGAAGCTTTTTCTATAATAGCAGCCATCTCAAGTAAACTCGTTAGACCGATGCTATTAATAATGGGTACGCCTGCTTTTGTCTCAACTTCTCTTCCTATTTCCACTTCTGTCTTTCCTCCACACAATATGATCCTAAAATCTCTATAAAGAAGCTTGATAAGTTCTATAAAAAAGGCAGGAGGCCAGTTTTTGGTAGCCCAGGTAGTTCCCAGCACTAATACTAGAATCCGTTCCTGTGGTAAAACAGCATGTCCCTGTAAGAACTTCCTCGCAAATTGTCTAGCTTTTTCAGATACGACAAAGCTCATCCTATTATCTACAGTATCAATCCCAAGACGCGCTAGCACACCAAGATACTTATCGGTAATGTGCTTACCAAGAGCTTTACCTGTCTCAGTCATGAATAGAGAATTAAGCTCTTTCGCACCTTTTAAGCCAATACGTTTTTCCGTTTTGGCCTGCTTTGCTATCATTCCCGTAAGAAAGAGACCATGAATATCAAGAACTGCATAAAAATTCTTCCCCTGCAGTTTATATTGTAAGTCACGCCACATTCCCAAGGCTTCTTTAACTTTAAGAGATCGAAGATACTTTTCGAATTTTTCCCTTGACCAAATCATAATTTCATCTATATCGGGATTGTCTTTTAAAAGCTCTGCGGAAACTTCCCCCACCAACCATGTTATCTTACAATCCGGCCAAGCAGTTTTTAAGGAACTAGCCACTGGCGTACAATGAATAATATCCCCAATGGAACTTAATCTAATAATCAATATTTCCTTAGACACAAAAATACCTGCCTTTATCGATTTGAACTATGATTTTTCAAAGAAGTATATCTCATATTACTATTGTAACTCATTCCGCAAAAAAAATCCTGTAACTCTCAGATCTGAGATTACAGAATTTTCTTTTAGGTTATTTTTAATAATAGAAAATCCCCCTTTAATATAAAGCTTTCCAAACACGCTGGAATGAGCACAGTATCCCCAGGTCTAAGACTTTCTACTACTTCCTTATATCGAATTTCCCCCGAGCCTTCAATTACACAATAAATAACAAATTGATCTTTTGTTTTCTCATAGCTTTCTCCAACAATAGACAACCTCTCCATAGAAAAATGCTGACAGTTAATACTAAGATTCATAAATACAGAACTTGGCTGCTGTGCAAAATTTATGACTTCTAGGGCTTTTTCAATATGCAGCTCTCGATGTTTTCCATCATCTCCAACCCTATCATAATCATATATTCGATAAGTTGTATCTGAATTTTGTTGTACTTCGTAAACCATCACTCCATCCAGCAGAGCGTGAACCGTACCTGCAGGAACAAAAATCATATCCCCCGGTTTTACAGCCACCTTTTTCACGGTATCAACAATATGATTATCTTCTACAGCCTTGATAAATGATTCTTTTGTAATATGATCTTTAAGGCCATAAACAATGTGTGCATCTTCTTTAGCATGTACCACATACCAGGCCTCTGTTTTACCAGCTTCTCCTGCTGCCTTGTGAGCACAATTATCATCAGGATGTACCTGAATAGATAAATGTTCATTGGCATCAAGAATTTTAATTAGCAAAGGAAAAGACTTCTCATTCGCAAACTTCTTCCCCATTATTTTTTCTTTATATTCTACTATAATTTCATTTAAGTTCTTCCCCGCTAAAAAGCCATTTTCTACAATACTAGTACCATTAGGATGACTGGATAAATCCCAGCTCTCCCCGATATGATCGCCATGGATTTTCCTGCCGAATATCTTCTCTAAATTTCTTCCACCCCAAATGCGTTCCTGATAAATAGGTATAAACTTTAAGGGATACATTCTTTATTCCTCCCTAATACTATGTTGGAGCAAAACTTATACTCAACTATTGACCTAGCTCTATTTTTTTACAAGTTACTTCTATCTTGTAATGATTTTCATTTTTATCATCTATACATTATATACTATTTTATAATTCAACTTCCACACTTATATCCTTATAATCAGAAACTTTCTCCTATACATCATTTATTCTCTTTAAGGTGAGTTTATATTGACCTTCGGATTTGTTCCTTAACTGAAAAAGAAAACTGACACCGTACGAAAAACAGTGTCAGCCTGTATTTAAAGTGATTAATAAAATCAATCGTTTTAAATAGGAATTGTTTTTACTATTTGAAGTTAACTATTCTATTGTAATATTAAAAACCTTACTAGATTTGATAATCATATACGGGCTTATTACATCTTACAGCTCTTCCCGCTTGCGTATCCATAAGTTCACCCTTAGCAAGAGCTAACTTACCATTGAGAAAAACATAATCAATTCCTTCAGGATGGGCATTTGGCATCCCAAAGTCAGCTTTATCTGTAATATTTTTGATATCAAATACTACAATGTCAGCATCCATGCCTTCCCTTAATCGGCCTTTTGAATTAAAACCCAGAGTTTCTGCCGGCAACAAGGTAGCCTTGCGAACGGCTTCCATAATATTTAATTCATATCGCTGTGCAACCATCTTTTTAAAATAGCGAGGAAAGCTGCCAGCAATTTGCGGATGTCCTTCTCCAGGCTGATAAATACCCGTATCGGTGGAGGGCATAGCATAAGGGTGGTGCAGTGCCATATAGATTTCCTCTTCAATCCCGGTAAAAACAACGACTGCTGTATGGGGATGATGAGTCCGAAGTTCATGATAAATATCCATAGTTAAGCGTTTGCCATTGTATTTACCTGTAATAACTAAAATATCATCTAGTTTCCAACCGTTTGTCTCCATATACTCTTCACTAAAAAGAACAGCACCAATATGAGTTGCCCACTGAGTATACATACCGCTATCAAAGCGTATATCTAATCCTTCTGTCCTAGCTCTGTTAATCACAGCAAGAGCCTCATTCATAACCCCTGTACCATATTGATATACAAAATGAGATACTTGGATACGAGCACCCGTTTGACGAGCAATAGCGATGACCTCCACCAAAGAGTACATATCACTGCCTGTAAGCATACGTGTATCCACAGCCACAATGCGCCCAAATCTGGCCGCAATTTTACTCAGATTGATGATTTCATCATTAGAGCTACCTGGAGCATATGCCAATCCTAAAGAAAGACCGCATGCCCCTTCTTCAAAAGCCTTCTCTACCAAGTACTCCATACGACTTAATTGCTCAGATGTAGCAGGCTTTAAAGGATCTGTCGCCCCAACTTCCTCTCGCAGACTGATAGAATGTCCAATCAGTTCTGCTTGATTAACGATGAAACCTTCCTTTTCCTGAGCTGCAAAGAACGAATTTATATCCAAAGGACTTAATCCGCAATTCCCACCCACAGTCGTGGTAATTCCCTGCCTTAAAGAAAGTTCTCCACAATAATCATCCCAATCAATATGTCCATGTATATCAATGAAGCCAGGGCAAACAATTTTCCCCTCTACATCAAATTCTTGAAGTCCATGAATCTTTTCTTTTGTAACTATCCCTATTTTCCCATTTACTATCCCTATGTTTCCTATAGACCTAGTAAGGGCTTCTGGATCTATCAGAATACCATTTGTAATCACTATATCAAACATGAGTAGTCACCACCTATCCTATTGAGTCTGTTTCAAGATATCTACCCGTATTATTGGTCCTACATTTTTCATTCTAGACGGGTATATGAAAAGTTATCCTACGCAAGGTTGGATCTCTTCTTATGTAATATTAGAATATCTTGATTATATAGAAATAGCAATAAGGTTACAAATTTAAATTTGCAACCTTATTGCTTACTTTTTATTTTAGTTATATGGTTTAAACCGTTTTAACCTTAGCGCATTCATTACTACAGATACGGAGCTAAATGCCATGGCTGCACCAGCTAGTACAGGAGATAAATAGCCAGCTACCGCCACTGGAATACCTAAAGAGTTATAAATGAGAGCCCAAAATAAATTTTGTTTAATATTGGTCATCGTTGCTTTACTAAGTTTAATGGCGGCAACAATGCCACGTAGATCACCACCCATTAGAGTAATATCCGCTGCTTCGATTGCCACATCCGTACCTGTACCAATGGCAAAGCCAACATCTGCAGTAGCCAATGCGGGAGCATCATTAATGCCGTCACCTACCATAGCTACCACTTTACCTTCTCTTTTAAGGGATTCTACTTTTTCCGCTTTATGTTCAGGCAAAACTTCAAACATCACATTCTCAATACCCACTTGATTAGCAATGGTACGAGCAGTACGTTCATTATCGCCAGTAATCATCCAAACATCGATGCCTAGTTCTTTAAGGGCAGCAACTGCTTTGGCTGAATCTTCTTTTACTGTATCTGCTACAGCTAACAAACCTAGCATCTGCACTCCTGAGGACATAAGCATAACGGTTTTACCTTGTTCCTCTAACCCCTCAATTTGAGGAATGAGAGCATCAATATTAATATTGTTTTCACGCATCAATTTTCGAGTACCCATTAAAATTCGTTCCCCATTGATGGTTGCCTCTACACCATAACCAGGAATAGCAGTAAATGTATCAGGATCAGTAACAAGAATCCCCTTAACCTGACCAAACTTAACAATGGCCTGGGCTAACGGATGTTCTGATTTTCTTTCTGTTTGTACAGCTAGTTTTAGCAGCTCATCTTCAGATAGATTGCCCAAAGGAATGATATCAGTTACATCTGGCTCTCCCTTTGTAATCGTACCTGTTTTATCTAACACGATAGAGGTTAGCTTATGAGCATTTTCTAGGTGCTCTGCCCCTTTAATTAGGATGCCATTTTCTGCGCCTTTACCTGTTCCCACCATGATCGAGGTAGGCGTGGCCAATCCTAAGGCACATGGGCAAGCAATAACCAAAACCGAGATACAATTAATCAAGGCCCGAGAAAAATTTCCAGAATCCATGACAAAATACCATCCTAAAAAGGTTAATAGAGCAATTGCAATAATAGTAGGTACAAAATAACCTGAAACAACATCAGCAAAACGTTGAATCGGTGCTTTCGATCCTTGGGCCTCCTCCACAATGCGTACAATTTGCGCGAGAGCCGTATCTTTACCCACCTTAGTGGCTTTAAAAGTAAATGTACCAAATTTATTGATCGTCGCACCAACTACCGTATCTTCCGCTTTTTTATCAACAGGCAAGCTCTCGCCAGTCAACATAGATTCGTCGACTGTAGAATTGCCCTCCATAATAACGCCATCTACTGGAACCTTTTCACCAGGACGTACGACAATAATATCACCGACTACTACAGCTTCTATCATCACATCTATTTCTTCACCATTCCGGATGACACGAGCTGTTTTAGGCTGTAGACCCATAAGTGCTTTTATGGCTTCTGAGGTATGACCTTTGGCTCTTGCCTCCAACAACTTTCCTAAAATGATGAGCGTAATTAGAATCGCCGAAGTTTCAAAATACAACTCGGGTATACCCCGTACAACGTTAGCAATACTATAAAAATAAGCAGCAGAAGTTCCTAGAGTTACCAATACATCCATGTTGGAACTTCCATTTCGCAGGGCAGCATAAGCACCACGATAAAACTGCCAGCCAGCTACAAACTGCACTGGTGTTGCTAAAATCAATTGTAAATAGGGATTATTTAAGAAATGAGCTATATTCCCCATAATACCAAGCATATGCAATATCATCGCGAGTAATAAAGGAAAAGAAAGTACAGCGGATAAAATAAGACGGAATCTTTGATGACTCACTTCAGCCTCTTTTACTGTTTTTTCTTGATTTCTCTCCTTATTATCTGTTAGATCATGGGCCTTAAAACCTAATGCATCCACTTTGGCTTTCATTTGCTCTATGGTTATTTCTCTGGGATCATATTCTATTGCAGCTTTCTCACCAACCAGATTGACAGTTGCACTGTAGATACCTGGTAACTTATTTAGCCCTTTTTCTATACGGTTGGCACAAGTAGCACAACTCATCCCTGTAATCTTAAAATTCGCCTTCTCCTTGATAACTTGATAACCAAGGTCTTCAATTTTTGCTCCAATATCTTTTACACTAATTTGGGCAGGATCGTAAGTAACAGTCGCTTTCTCGGCTGCAAAATTTACTATTGCTTTTTCCACACCAACTAATTTAGTTAAACCTTTTTCAATGCGATTTGCGCAAACGGCGCAAGTCATGCCGCCAATTTTAAAAGTACCTGAAGCACTTGTAGCATTTTCTTTCAAGTTACTCATGATTCTCAACATCCTTTTCAATGACATTATAGTATGAATATATCACATCATACTATACCCCTCTAGGGTATATGTCTATTGTAAAACACAATTTAGATCTAGTCAAGATTCTAGTCTCACTGGCAGCAATATTTTAAATATGCTCCCTTCTGCCAATTTACTCTCTACAGTCACCTGACCGCCATGAATTTCTACCAGTTGCTTAACAACAGCCAATCCTAAACCTGACCCGCCACTTTTTCTATCCCGTGACTTGTCTCCACGGTAAAAATGATCAAAGATATAAGGTACATCTTCTTGACTAATACCAGGGCCTTTATCTGCCATGGATACCTTTATCCATGGCTGACCTTCTACTTCGATTTTCTCCGTAACAACTTCAATAATACCCTTAACTGGAGAATAACGAATTGCATTCACTAGAATATTGTAAAATACCTGACTAATCCGATCAGTGTCAGCTTCAATCTCAGGCAATCGTTCATCTAATGAGCAATTAATAGAAATGTCCTTTGCATCAGCCTGGGGCTTAAGCATATATACAGCTTTACTGACAATTTGATTCACATCAGTAATACCTTTTTCCATGGCTAATTGACGGACTTCAGCTAGGGATAAATCACGAAGATCAGTAATGAGACGATTAAGTCGTATAGCTTCTTCATGTAATGAAGAAAGTTGGTCTTTACTGGGCTCTATTACACCATCTACCATTCCCTCCAAATGTCCTTGGATAATAGCCAGTGGTGTCCTAAGCTCATGAGCAATATTAGCTAAAAATTGACGACGTAAGTTGGCATTAATGGTTAGCGTCTCAGCCATCTCATTAAAAATACCAGCTAAATGGCCAACTTCATCCTTTGTTTCGACAGGTACTTTTTGATCAAAATTCCCCTGCTCAATTTGTTTAGCAGCACGGCTCAAGTTTCGCAGGGGTACGGTGATACTACGAGCCAAAGCATAGCTCGCCGCTAAACCTGCTGCCAAGATAGCCATCCCCACCCAAACAAGGGATTTATGTACAGAAGTCAAAAAGGTTTCTTCTAGTGGTCCCATAATCATGGTCATCCTAGTATTGCCAAATTCATGCCCAATCATACCTTGCTGGCTGGTTTCCATGTGCTGCACAATTAGATATTCCTTAAATTGTTCCGTCATTTGTTCATTAGCCAGATAAATCAGTAAGAATACTGTTAAAGCCACTGCAAGAAACATTAAACCTGTAATACGATAGGTTATACTATTCATCTGTTTCACTGGCAAATTTGTAGCCAACCCCGTATATCGTTTGAATATACTGGGGTTCCTTCGGATTAAATTCCAATTTACGGCGCAAGTTTTTAATATGTGCATCAACAGTACGTTCATACCCCTCAAACGTATAACCTTGAGTTTGCTCAACAATTTGCAGACGACTATAGACCCGCCCAATATTCCCAGCTAATAACTCTAAAATTTTAAACTCTGTAGGCGTCAGTTCTAAGCTTTGGCACCCTTTGCGAGCTTGGTGACGTTCTAAATCAATGGTTAGATCTCCCACAGCAATGATCCCACTTCGTGCTACTACTTCCTTATTGGCACGACGCAAAATGGCTTTCACACGAGCTACTACCTCTTTGGGGCTAAAGGGTTTTGTCACATAGTCATCTGCACCGATTTCAAGCCCCACCAATCGATCAAGCTCTTCATCTCGAGCTGTAAGCATGATAATAGGAATATCATTATTCTTCCTGATTTTCCGGCAAACCTCCAGACCATCAAGGCCAGGCAACATTAAATCCAATATCATAATATCCGGCTTACAATCTCTTACTACCTGTAATGCATCCAAGCCATTACTAGCAGTATAAGTAAGACAACCATCTTTTTCAAAATAAGTTTGTAATAGCTTAACTAGTTTTACATCATCATCAACAATTAATACTGAATATTGAGCCATGAGAAGCTCTCCCCTCATACGATATTCCTATAGGTAATTTTAGAGAAATTCTTATGTTCCCGTAATAATCAAAATGCCCTTCCATACAAGAAGGGCTGCAATTTTAAAAGTTCATTATATGAGCCATTGCCATAAAGGATGCTGTCCATGCTCCCCATCGGAGTAAAAATAATACGCCCCTTTGCCAAGAAGTATATTCTGTTGTCTCTAATTCTTTAGGAGATTTATTATTTTCCATATGCATGTCCTCCAATCCAGTCATAAAAATTTGTGTTTTCTCTAAGTGTATCACATTTTTGTGAATAACTTATGAAGAGATCTTTTAAAAAACCACTTATTCATTGTGTCAATATTCACTACTTATTTTGTAAATTGTTTTAATAGTAGCATTAATTCTTCTATACTTTCTTCAGCATGATTTTGTTTGATAGCCGTAACCATACAACTTTTTGCGTGACTTTCCATAATTATCAGTGATACTTTATTTAAGGCAGCCCGTGCTGCCAATATTTGCTGAACTACATCCACACAGTAACGTCCATCATCCAACATTTTATCGATACCATTTATTTGACCAGCAACTTTTCTTAGCCTCAATTTTAGTTCGCCCTTTTCCTTATCCGTTAGCACAAATTTCACTCCTTCCTCTCTACTACTATACCCCCCTACTGCATATAATAATTATAAGACGATATTTTAGCCTCGTCAATATCATCTATCTGTCATTTGTTCTTTATACTATCAATAAACAAAATCCAGACGTTTCTTGATCATGCATTAAGAAAATCTTATACTAAATAAATTGAAAAGTACCTACAACTGTTTGAACAAATGATTAAAGGGTTGTGACAAACTAGTCTATCTATCCTCCATAGGTTTGTGGCCTTGTGGTTCCAGCATATTTCTCAACACTTAAGCCCCCTGGAATAAAACATAAGGCTAAGAAGTTGTTTCTTTTGAAACCAACTCCTCAGCCTTATATTCATAAATAGATCCATCTTTATTTTAATTTTCCGCCTTCAACTACAACAGCCTCTGGATCAATGGATTCACCATAAGCAGGTTTTAATGTGGCATCATATGCTTTGTGAATAAAGTTTTCTTTACCAAGGTTTTCTAACTCTGTATTCACCCAAGTTAGAAGTTCTTTGTCACCTTTCTTTACTGCAGGTGCAATGGTATCAAGACTACCCAATGAAGCAATACCAACGGTAAACCCAGTATTTTCTCTAGCCCAAGCAAATAATAATGTATTATCATGAGCTAACGCAACACCACGTTTATCTTTTAAAGCTTCAAATGCTTCTGTATTTTGGTCATATTTTAGCAATTCGATATCAGGATAATTTTTGGTGAAAAAGGTCTCAGCAGTTGTACCCTTGTTTACAATCAGTTTTTTACCTTTTAATTGTTCCACAGAGGTAATGGGTGTGCCATTTGGTGATACTACACCAAGAGCAACTTTCATGTAAGGATTGGCAAAATCAACTTTTTGCTTTCTTTCATCTGTAACAGTAAAGTTAGCGAGGATAAGATCAACTTTATTTGCTTGCAGAAATTCTACTCTACTTGCTGCTTCAACTAAGACAAATTCTACTTTTGATTCATCGCCTAACAGATCTTTAGCAAATCTTTTGGCAATAAAAACATCAAATCCTTGATTTTTTCCATTTGCATCTACAAAACCAAATGGAGGCTTATCACTAAACACACCAATTTTAATTTTGCCACGTTTTTTGATTTCCTCAATACTGCTTTTAGCTGATGCTTGTTCTCCTTTAGTCTCTGTAGTTGCCTTTGAACCGCAACCTGCCAATATTCCTACTAATATCACGGCACTAAAGAAAACAGCTAGGATTTTTTTAATATTTTTCATGATAAAACTTCCCTTCTTTTTTAGTTTAAAATTGAAATATATTTAAAAATTGCTGAGCACGTTCGGTTTTGGGATTTGCAAAAAATTCATCAGACTCGGAAACCTCACAAATTTTTCCTGCATCAATAAACACGATTTTGTCGGCAACTGCACGAGCAAAGCCCATTTCGTGAGTTACAATTACCATTGTCATGCCTTGTTTAGCCAGACTTAGTATAACATCTAGAACTTCTCTTACCATTTCAGGGTCGAGGGCTGCTGTAACCTCATCAAATAGCATGATTTCTGGATTCATACACAAGGCTCTTACAATAGCAATTCTTTGCTTTTGGCCCCCTGAAAGCTGACGAGGGTAAGAATCCTTGCGATCAAACAATCCTACTTTCTCTAACAGCTGCGTTGCCTGCTCCATCACCTCCTTCTTTTCTCTTTTTTGCACCTTAACAGGACCTAAAAGTATATTTTCAATGACTGTCATATGTGGAAAAAGATCATAATTTTGAAAAACCATACCAATTTTTTGACGGGTTTCTTGCCAAATTACATTAGGGCCAGTAAGGCTTTTCCCGTAAAACTCAATATCACCACCTTGAATTATTTCAAGCCCAGTCAAACATCTTAGCAAGGTACTTTTTCCACAGCCTGACGGACCTAGGACAACAATAACCTCTCCCTTGTGCACGCTAAGATTAATGCCATCTAATACTGCCCTTGTGTCGTACTCTTTATATAAATTTTTGATTTCAAGCAACACCTGATTATTTTTTTTATTCATTATAACCCCTTCTTTAATTCTCCCATTTCGCTTCCAATTTTTTAGATAGTTTGGATAGAGGGTAACAGATAATGAAGTACAGGATAAAAATCAGTCCATAAACCCAGAAAGAAGCAGTCGGTATTTTTATTACTGATCGTTCGATAATCTGCTGCCCTACTTTTACCACATCAATAACGCCAATCATAACAACCAGCGAGGTAGTTTTCACCATTCTTGTAGACAAATTGATCGCACCTGGCAACATACGCCTTACGGCTTGGGGTATAAGTACATATCGGTATAATCCCCAAAAGCTAAGTCCAATTGCCTTACCGGATTCGCTTTGATGCTTAGGCAGGGACTCTAATGCACCTCTAACAATATCTCCCATTTCTGCCGCACCCCAAAGACTAAATACAATCACAGCAACGATTTCACCATCCAAGTGAATATCTAAGGCGCTAGTTACACCGAAATATACAATAAATAGCCACACAAGGATCGGTATGATTCTAAAAACTTCTAGATAAAAACGACAGATAAACTGTATCATTTTTGATTTGGATGTTCGAAGTAAGCCCATTCCTACACCTAAAATAGATCCAATGATTATAGAGAGAAAGGCAATGCCTGCTGTCACCAGCAAACCTTCTAAAAGACGCTGCATAGTGGTTCCTTCAAAGAGTACACTAATTCCCAAACTCTGCATATCGCACCTTCCTTTCCAACCAACTCAGCAAGAATGATAAGGGCAAAATAATAATCAGATAAGCAACTACCAGCATTAGCAAGGATTCAAAAGTTTGATAATACATCCCAATGACATCTTGCGTTACATGCATAAGCTCCGCTATGGCAATTGCTCCCACAATAGAAGTTTCTTTAAACAAAAAGATACAATTTGCTGCCAAAGATGGCATGGTTACTGCAAATGCTTGGGGAAGAATCACATATCGAATCAATTGAATTTTGGAAAGCCCAATACTAAGGCCTGATTCAATTTGCGTCTTACTAACCGCTTCGATCCCACTACGAAAGGCTTCTGCCATATAGCTCCCGCCCAAAAACGCCAATCCGATAATGGCACAAGTAGTCTCACTCATGGTTATGCCTAGTTTGGTAAGACCAAAATATAAAAAGAATAGCTGTATAAGCAAAGGAGTATTACGAGAAAGCTCTACGTATATTGCAACAAGCTCTTTTAAAACCTTTATCCTTAAATATAAAATGACGCTGCATATGAGACCAATGATTAGGGATAGCATTGTGCCCCAAAAACCAAGTTTGATTGTAATCCACGCTGCCTTTTGATATAAAGGCAAAATACTTATAATAAATTCCCAATTTATATCCATAAATTTAACACCACCTACTCTTCTAAATGCTAAAAAAATAAAAGGCCAAAAGAATGTAGTCGATAAACCACAGTCTTTTGGCCTTTAGTTTTTCTAATCAGCCATATATTCATGTTTTCAAGAGAGACAAAGCTATGTACTATATTAAAAAAGTAATACAAAACAAATGTCCGTAAACAGAATTATATTATTATCCTTTATTTTTGTCAATAACATTTATTTAGTTATTCAACATAATTGACGAGATGTTCTTTTCTAGGAAGTGCATTTAGAGTCTCCACTTTTTTATATCCTAGGGCAACAGAGTAATAAGGCGTATATCCTGCTGGTATTCCTAGTTGCTTGGTAAAAGTTTCACCCTGATCACCAGAAATAGTTTCTTCGATAGCCATTTTTTTCCTGTTATATTCTTTGGCACGTAAATTTCCAAAACCTTTTCATAGAAAGAATGCTACTACAATCATTTCTGACAATCTAGATTTTGTTATACAGACTGCACTATCCATTTGCAATTAGTAACTCATTATCCAACAAAGCAAAGCACAAATTATTACCAAAGCACTAACATAATAAGATCCATCTTTTCATATCTATAATAGAGTTTGCTTATGTATCATCTATATCTATTAGGGAGGAATTTTTGTGGAAGATGTATTAGCAAGTATCTCTACTACTTTATGGGCAGATAATTGGAATTATATAATTAATTTTAAAATTATTTTGCTAAGTATTGTCATAGAAGCCTTTCCCTTTTTGCTACTGAGTGTAATTGTATCATCATTACTTAATAATTTTGTCTCTGAGAATACCATACGTAACATGATTCCAAGAAGTAATTTGCTTAGTATTCTCATAGCTTGTTTTCTCGGCGTCATTTTTCCAATATGTGATTGCGCAATGGTCCCTATTGTCAGGCGTTTAATATTAAAAGGAGTTCCTCTACCTGCCGCGATTGCTTTTATGCTGGCCGCCCCTATTGTAAATCCTGTTGTGGGTGCAGCAACGGCATTCGCCTTTCAAAATAATATCCATGTAGTTCTATTACGACTAGGAACTGCTTTTTTTGTAGCTTTATTTACTGGATTATTGCTGAATCTATTTTCTAAGGGTAGGCAATTAAAATCTCCTAGTCAAATATACTCTCATGCATATGGCTGTTGTCAGCATACAAAAAGTAGCCACCACCCTGGACATTCTCTCCTTCATAAAGGTATTAACACAGTTCGAGATGCTAGTCATGAATTTTTTGAAATGGGAAAATACTTATTGATCGGTGCTATGTTAGGGTCTTTATCACAGATAGTAGTCCCTCGTGAAATACTGCTGTCAATGGGACAACATTCATCCTTCTCAATCGGAATTATGATGGTATTTGCCTTCTTTATCTCCGTGTGCTCAGCTGCTGATGCATTTATCGCCGCATCCTTTACTACTAGTTTTACCGTAGGCTCCCTTGTAGCCTTTATGGTTTTTGGCCCTATGATCGATCTAAAAAATATTTTAATGCTTTTGCATACCTTCCGTGCAAAATTCGTATGTTGTCTGGCACTGATCGTTATCCTGTTGTGTTCTAGTTCAGCATATTTGATAAATCATCTTTAAAGGAGGTAGTTTCATTGAGACTGCGTAAGAGAAAGATGCAATCTCTCACTAATGGCTCATTCATACAATCCATCCTGCTACTTGGTTTTATTATTTTACTAAGTTGGCTTGACGTTACCGAACAATTGCCTCTATACATCAATCCAAAGTTTACGGTACTGACCCAGTTATCTTATATTTTGCTGATTCCTATGTTTGTCATACAATTAATAGACACCTTATTGCCTGTTACTACTTTCAGTGATCAACACTGTCCTAATCATTCCTTCTTTTGGAAATATACCCCCTTCTTTATTATCCTTATATTAGCCTTTGTCGTACCTGAAAATACATTAAATGCAAACCTTGTCGGTAGCAAAGGCTTAAATAGTCAATCAGCTATTGCTGCAAACCCTGTGCAAGATTTGGCACGACCCTTAGCACCTGCATTCAATCAAATGGAAAAAATCAAAATTACAAACCTTAACTCTACAGAAGCCATGTGCGAATTAAATAGCTTTCCTAAGGATTATATAGGAAAAAAAGTTGCCATGACGGGATTTGTTTTTAGAAGTCCTGGGTTAGCAAGCAACCAAATTTCACTAGTGCGCCACGTTGTTATGTGTTGTACAGCAGATTCATTACCTTATGGAGTCATGTGTGAAGGAATAGAGACAAAAAATTATCCCAATGGAACTTGGCTTTCTATTGAAGGTATTGTTCAAATGAGTAAATACGATGATAAAGAGGTCGCAGCTATTAAAATAATGACTTTACAGCAAATTGAAGAACCGAAAGATCCCTATGTCTATCCCTATCATTAATTTGTACTAAATTTCTAATTTTCGTCAGTACCTACTACTATATATGTTCAACTTAATGGCTATTTTCCTTTTGAAACAAAAGGACTGTCTTTTATAATAAACCTCCAAGGATATTCTCTTGCTTCTTTAGCATAATCAATATTAATACGAGGAGTGGCAGCTATATTTTTAGTAGACATAGCTTCACCCTGTAACAGATACATCCTTTCGCCACATAAATCCATCTCATTTTCTTCCTTTGTAATTCCCATTGCTTGACACAGTTTGCCTGGGCCACTACATAAATTTAGGGGTTTGTCTGTTGCACGACGTATTTTCATGATATCTATCCCCTCAATTGGCTCTAACGCTCTAATCAGCACAGCTTCTGGATAGTTTTCTTGATTGGTCACGATATTCATGCAATAGTAAACACCATAAATTAAATATACGTATGCATGCCCGCCTTTGCCAAACATCACTTTGGTTCGACTCGTATATTTTTCATTATAGGCATGAGATGCAGTATCATTAGAGCCATTGGAGCCGATGTAGGCTTCCACTTCAACAATTTTTCCAACGCTTCTACCAGCAGCTGTATTGTGAACTAGATATTTTCCTAATAAATCTCTTGCTACCTCCAAAGTTTCTCTCTCATAAAAATCCCTCTCCAATTTCCTCAAATAAGCACCTTCTTACATATAATATTAAGTATCGCCATACCACCCTTTTTAAAAAACAGAAAATTCCCCTCATACTTAGACCATTATACGACCTTCTGCCCCGTGTCCATTAAGGACAATAGGGGCATTATTAATTCGTTGCTAATTTTAGGTATAACATAACCAACAATAAGTAAAAATACACAGTAACGTTTTAAATATAGGAGGTTATAATAATTTGGCAGCATTTAATAAAACAGATTTTATTGTTATGGCATTGGGGAATATTATTGGGTCAGGTATATTTTTGGCTAGTAGCCTTGTAATCAGTGTTGCAGGTGCCTGGGCACCTTTAGCATACCTCCTCGGCGGACTTGTAATGATGATGGAAGTATCCTTTATTATTGAAATGACAATTGCCAATCCTGTTTCAGGTTCCTTCAAGGGACATGCCCAAGAAGTATTTGGCAATTGGTGGGGCTTTGTAATTGGCTGGATGTTTTGGACTAGCGGAGTTCTAGGAATGGTTAGTGAAGTTACGGCTTGTGCTATTTTTATTCGTCTGTGGCTGCCTACTGTTCCTTTATGGATATGTAGCCTAATGTTCGCCATAGGAATTACACTGATCAATTTTAATGATGTAAAGGGACTTAGTAAAATTGAACTTGTACTTGCTATTACAAAGGTTGTTACCCTAGTAGTCTTTGTTATCATGAGCTTTGCTGTGATCTTAGGTGTACCCATTGGAGATGCTACCAAAAACTTTATGCCATTTCAGTCACTGCTCCAATCACCATTAGAAGGATTTCCTGGTATGTTAGGTTCCATGCTCCTTATTTTGTTTGCTTATACAGGAACAGGTATTATTGGAATTGCTGCAGTAGAAACGGAGAAACCAGAAAAAACAGTACCTCCAGCTACAAAATTTATTACTTTTTCGGTAACCATTCTATACATGTTATCTGCTTTCTTTATTATCACCTTGCTGCCATTACATTTGCTTGATGAAACAGTTAGCCCATTCGTACAGCTATTTACTATTTTTAAAATTCCTTATGCAGGAGATCTTGTAAACTTCATTCTTTTAACAGCTGGCATATCTGCACTTAATTCTCAAATATACTCCTCATCCCGTATGCTATTCTCTCTAGCAAAGGAGAAGCAAGCGCCACAAATCGCCAACTATCAAAATAGTAAGGGCGTGCCAATAGCAGCCGTTGCAATTAGCGGGGTGGTTCTCCTCTCGGGCGCTATACTATCTTATTTTATGCCTACAAAGATTTTCATTTATGCCCTCAGCGCAAGTGGCTTTTTGGCATTAATTAATTGGATGAGTGTGTCCGCTACTCATTTTTATTATCGGAAAAAAATACTTGCAGAGAGTCCAGAAAAATTAAAGTATAAATCGCCTGCCTATCCCTATCTCTCTTGGACTTGCTTTTTTATTATACTCATTGCTATCCTTTCCACTCCACTGTACCCAGATCAGCTCCCCGGCTTATACTCTGGTTTGCTACTATTACTACTCATTAGTATAGCCTATTTTGTAAGTAATGCATGGCAAAACAGAAAAGATCAATAATTATGGTTTTAGCAAGCAAAGGGTGAGGACACATGTCCTCACCCTTTGTTTTGTTTAAAACTTATAGCTTATTAAAAAGGATTTTTCCATTTATTGGCGAATCAGTAACTTTGAATAAGAATATTTGTACATTTTTAGAAATTTATGTAAAAAATTGCAGAATCATGTAAATATAATATTCTAGTGCCTTAAAGATATAGAGGAGCCAGTACAGTGAAAAAAATTAATCTAACAACAAAACTTAATTTGAAAATCATTGGTGTTGTTCTACTACTCATGATCACTGTTACAGCCCATAACCAATGGCTATCTTTGCAAGAGGAAAACGAAAAAAATATCCAATGGCTTATATCTATTACTGATTTTCTTGTCAAAAAAAAACCTGATGGTTCCTTTTCTGACATGGCTCTAAGGCAAGGTGCTACCAACCTTTCAGCTCGACAGCAGATTTTAGCTATCAATCAAGAACTCCAGCCTGTTTTACAAGCTATACTCATTCCGACAGATATAATAAAATATGGCTTTTATTCTAAACAGCACGAAAGTATTGTTGCGATTGGTCCCTATTCTGATATTTCCCTACTGCTAGGCCTTAACTCTAATTGTCTTAATAAGAAAGTCTTTGAAACCGATACTGAGCAGCTATTTGAAAAAGAAGATTCTCTTCTATGGCATGGCGCAAATATGGTCATTCACGTCAGACCCATCATGATTGATGGCATAAATATTGGTTATGCCTTTGCTGCTATCAACCAAGATGCTGTATACGCAGCCATTTGGAAGCATACAGCAAATACATTTATAGTTGCCTTGTTCATGCTATTAGTATGTGTTATGATTTTTCGCGAACTATTCGTTAAACTAAAAAAAGATCTGCAACTATTCGCTGAAAAGATTCATGACGGCCGCACCTGTGATTTTAATAGTGAACTTGCCGAATTCACTCCGATTCTACAATACATTAGTGAGCAAACAGAAAAGATGACCCGTCTGGATCGATTGAATATTATTGGCGAAATGGCCGCAGGTATTGCTCATGAGGTACGAAATCCTTTGACAACAGTAAGGGGGTTGCTGCAGTTTATGGGCAGCAAAAGAGAATTCTCCAGTCATAAAGAAAATTTCAATCTTATGATAGATGAAATAGATCGTGCAAATAGTATTATTACAGAATTCTTGTCCTTAGCTAAGAATAAAGCTATGGATTTTACCGAAGGTAATTTGAATGATATTATACGAGACCTTCATCCTTTGTTGATGGCAGATGCTCTTCGTAATAACTGTGAGTTTGAGGTCTCCTTAAGTGATATTCCTACTGTATTTCTAGATAAAAACAGTATTCGTCAATTAATTTTAAACATGATGCGAAATGGTCTCGATGCTATGCCTACAGGTGGCTTAATTCATATTTCCACAGAATGGAATGGGGAAAAAGTATTATTGTCTATAAAGGATCATGGAATAGGTATTGCATTGGAAGATAGAGAAAAACTCGGAACTCCTTTTTTTACTACTAAAGATAATGGTACGGGCTTAGGTTTAGCTGTTTGTCACCGTATCGTACAGCGACATGCAGCAATACTCTCAGTTAAAAGTGAACTGGGAAAAGGCACTGTTTTTACAGTAGCATTTGACTCAACACTATTGAACATTTTACCGTCTCTCAAAGATACAAGTAGGAACACTCCTAAGATAGAGGTGATTAAATATGACTGAAAAAATTATAACCTTATTCTTTTTGCTAGGCAGTATCACTTATTTGTCTTGGGCACAAGAACTTACCTTTGGTACCCTAGGATCACCTAAATCTGGCTTTTTACCAACCCTGGCCGGAGTCACGGCCTTCCTACTATCATTGGCCCTGTTTTCTAGTCCATTACAATCTAAAAGTACTAACGAACAAGAAAAAGTCGATTGGACTAAGTTTCTTTTTATTATTATTGGATTGCTGTTTTATATCCTGATCTTAGAAATTATAGGCTATTTTGCTGCCACTTTTATATTCCTTTTGTATTTGCTTAAGGTAGCAGACACATCTGGTTGGCTCTTTCCCCTTCTTATTTCATTTGGTAGTTCGGCAACATTCTATCTTTTATTTGCTTACTATTTAAAAGTTACATTGCCATAAGATCGGAGGATAAAACATTTGGACATATTCAACTTGCTACTACAAGGACTTGGGGTAAGCCTTGTCCCAACTAACTTAATAGCCTGTACTGTTGGAGTACTGATTGGTACCCTAGTAGGAGTACTGCCAGGAATTGATACCGTTAGTGCTATTGCCTTATTACTGCCCTTTAGTTATGGTATGAATAGTACAGCTGCACTTATCATGTTCGCTGGAATTTACTATGGTTCTAAGTACGGTGGTTCCACCACTTCCATATTGATAAACGTTCCAGGGGAAGCAGCATCTGTGGTAACTTGCCTCGATGGCTACCCATTGGGACAGAAAGGGCGAGCTGGAGCAGCTCTAGCCGTTTGTGCAATTGGATCTTTTATTGCCGGCACCATAGGCCTAATCGGATTGACGCTTTTAGCTCCACCTTTAGCCCAAGCTGCATTAGCCTTTGGACCTCCTGAATACTTTTCCCTTGCTTTAGTGGGTTTGATTTTATTATCTAAATTAACTGGTACCTCGAAACTCAAATCTGCCTTAATGGCAGCTATCGGTGTAATGCTCAGCACTATTGGGCTGGACAGCTTATCAGGCATCAGTCGTTTTACTTTCGGCATAGACGAACTAGATAGAGGTTTTAATTTATCCATTTTGGCCATGGGAATCTTCGGTATTGGAGAAATTCTCACTACTATGACGCAAGCCAAAGATAATACTCCTATACCAACAGTAAAGCTTCGAGATCTATACCCTACCAAGGAGGAATGGCAACGTTCTCTAGCTCCCATGTTCCGTGGAGGAATTATTGGTTTTCTTGTAGGCTTACTGCCTGGACCTGCAGCAACAATATCTACCTTTATATCATATGGGCTAGAAAAACGTTGTAGTAAAAATCCTGCTGAGTTTGGGCATGGAGCAATCGAAGGGGTTGCTGGACCAGAGGCAGCTAATAACTCTGCTATTTCAGCCACTATGATACCCTTGTTATCCTTAGGACTCCCCTTTTGCGGAGCAACAGCAATTTTACTCAGTGGTTTCATGATCCACGGCATCACCCCTGGCCCATCATTAATAACCCAGCAGCCTGAGATTTTTTGGGGACTTATTGCCAGTATGTATATCGGCAATGTCCTTTTATTAATTATTAATTTACCCCTCATCGGTATTTTTGTTCAAATGCTCAAAACCCCACTTAATATCCTTATGCCTTTAGTGGCAGTAGTCACCCTTACTGGTGCCTATTCCATTAATAATAGTATATTCGACTTGATATGGATCATTTTTTTCGGAATATTGGGCTTTTTGCTTCGCAGAACCGGGTTTGAGCCAAGTCCATTGATTATTGGTTTAGTACTAGGACCAGAATTAGAACGAGGGTTAACCCAAGGATTGATTATTTGCGACGGCAATCTTTGGTCAATGATTACCCGTCCCCTTGCAGGTACCATATTATCCATAGGAGCTATTGTTATTTTTTATAATGTGGTGTCATGGTTTAGTAACATTAACAACAGTAAAAAGGAGGTTAAATACTACAGTGATTGATTTTAGAATAAAGGAGACGGTACAATGCGAAGAAGTTCATTGGTCTTGCTGGCTACATGTTTATTCATTCTATCAATAATGTTGGGAGGTTGTACGAGCATGGAAAATAAAAAGGTAACTACAACTAGAAAATATCCTGATAAACCCATTACTCTCATTGTCCCTTTTGGTGTTGGTGGTGGCACGGACCTAGTAGCCCGCTTGCTTGAAAAGACCGCCCCTACCCATTTAGGACAACCCTTAGTGATTATCAACAAGCCAGGAGGAGCTGGCAATCTCGGTTGGAATGAATTGGCTGGTGCTACTCCAGATGGCTATACTCTTAGTATGACAGGAATCGAGGTACTATTGCAACCTTTGTATGGCCCAACCAAATATCATTATCCAACCGCCTTGGAGCCTATTGTGCAAATTTCCGAATCATTTATGGTAATAGCAGTCCAAGCTGAGCAGCCGTGGGAAAATGCTGATGATTTGATTGCGTATGCTAAACAACATCCAGGACAAATTAAGTTTGGTCACGGAGGCGTGGGTGGTATAGCCCATCTTGCTGGAGAAACCTTTGCCAAAGATGCTAATATTCATCTCCAGCAAGTTCCCTATCAGAGTTCAGCAGAAATAATGGCAAGTTTACTGGGGGGACATATTCAAGTTGCTTTTGTAACTCCAGCGTCAGCCAAAGAGTATATGAAAAATGGAATGATACGAGTATTGGCAGTATCTGGGGAGAAACGACTAGCTGATCCGATTTTTGCAAATGTGCCCACATTTAAAGAACAAGGCTTGGATGTTATCGGCAGTGGTTGCTTTGGAATTGCTGCGCCAAAAGGTCTACCAATTGAAGTAAAAAATAAATTGGCCAATGGATTGAAAACTATGATTAATGACCCTGAATTCAAAAAAAATATCGAACAGCTAGGACTTCAAGTTAATTATTTAGGTCCTAAGGAAACGCAAGAGAGATGGTTGAGCGATAGCGAAAATTTAACTAAGGCTGTACAAGAAACTGGCATTTTAGATAAAATCAAGGCGCAAAAAAAATAGGTCTATAGAACTAAGTAGAGCAACTTCTTGAATAAATGATATATAGGCTGTAATTGTTTCTTATCCAACATTGCAATAAGAAGGGGGTCATAGTTTTGCGAAAAAATTCGTTGGTTTTACTTGTAGCCTTATTCTTAATTCTCTTAATAGTGGGAGGTTGTTCTACTATGGGAAAAAAAACAGTAACTACAACTAGCAAATACCCGGATAAACCTATTACTCTCATTGTCCCTTTTGGCGTTGGTGGTGGTATGGATCTCGTAGCCCGCTTGCTTGAAAAGACCGCGCCTACCCATTTAGGACAACCCTTAGTGATTGTCAACAAGCCAGGCGGAGCTGGCACTCTCGGTTGGAATGAATTGGCTGGTGCTACTCCAGATGGCTATACGATTAGCATGACAGGAATTGAAGTAATATTACAGCCTTTATACGGTCCAACCAAATATCATTATCCAAGTGCTTTGGAACCACTTGCGCAGATCACTGAAATATCATTAGTCATGGCAATCCAATCTGGTCAGCCTTGGAACAACATTAGTGATTTGATTGAGTATGCTAAACAACACCCAGGAAAAATTAAATTTGGCCATCCAGGTGTGGGTAGTATGAACCATATTGCTGGAGAAACATTTGCTCAAGCTGCAAATATTCAACTTGAGCAAGTTCCCTTCCAGAGCGCTGCAGAATCAACAGCAAGTTTACTGGGGGGACATATTCAAGTTGCTTTTGTAACTCCGGCTTCAGTCAAAATGCATATGAAAAATGGAACGATACGAGTATTAGCAATAGCGGGCGAGAAACGATTAGCCGACCCGATTTTTGCAGATGTACCCACATTTAAAGAACAAGGCTTGGATGTTATCGGCAGTAGTTGGTTTGGAATTGCCGCACCTAAAGGCCTACCAATTGAAGTAAAAAATAAATTGGCCAATGGATTTAAGACCATGATAAATGAACCTGAGTTCAAGAAAAATATAGAACAGCTAGGACTTCAAGTGAATTATTTAGGTCCTAAGGAAACGCAAGAGAGATGGTTGAACGATAGCGAAAAATTAGCTAAAACTATACAAGAAACTGGCATTTTAGATAAAATTAAGGCGCAAAAAAAATAGTATTTACTGAAAAGGCAGTGGCATGAATGCTACTGCTCTTTTTTCTCCTATCCCCTAAATCATATACCTAAGGTGCTCAGCATAATTTTGCTATCCAGATGAGCAAGTTTCTGCACAAATGTGACTACAATTCAAATGGAGTTAAAGTCCAATTGAATCAAACCTTCTCTCAGAATTCCCAAGAATTAATTTCATATTTCTTCTTTTCTGGAAATACTTTCTCTGATATAATAACTAAATAACGGCATCACTTTTATCAAGTATATATCTAAAAGCAATGTAGTGTCTTTTTGTATACCTAATCAATAGAAGCATTCTATTGATTTATCCGCAAATCGGCATTTAGTAGCGTGACTAAGATTCAGATAGACTTGAAACTCCATCTAAAATCAAGTCTTTAATACCTTAACTAGGAGTTAAATAATATGATCCAATTCAAAAATAATCAATATCAATGCTCAATGGAATTAACCTTAGATTTAATTGGCGGCAAGTGGAAATCTCTCATTCTCTGGCATTTAGGTGAGAATACCTTGCGCTTTAGTGAATTGAAAAGAACCTTACCTCAAATCACCCAAAAGATGTTGACACAACAACTGCGAGACTTAGAAGCTGACGGACTTGTACATCGTTTCATCTACACCCAGATTCCTCCTAAGGTAGAATACTCCCTTACAGACACTGGCAAAAGCCTTTTACCCATATTAGATACCCTATGTCAATGGGGACTTAACTATGCAAACGCTGTTAAAGTCTCTGCTAAGGAAACTGGTATGCCAACAGCCTAAGTTGCCCATCCTTTCTCATTGTAACCTTCTATATATTGACTTTTTCGCCAACAGTTATAGATCCTTTACTGAAAACCTGGGTTTTGCTATAAAACCCAGGTTTTTTCCTTACATTTTTGGTTACTTAGTAATCAATCGCAGCCTCATTGATACACTTTACTCCGGGAACTTTTATCAATTCTTTCATTAAGGAAAACAGTGCTACATCCTTTTGCTTTGCTTCTAACATAACGTCAACATCTTGATCATACTGTTTAGCCATTCTTAAAAAGGTCAAGAATTCATCTGGATCGATGTACTCTGCATGTGCTCTGATATTAGTACTTACCTTAGGACTAGAAAAATGAATTTTGGGGATCATCTCACCCCAAGTTCCAAAGATTGCAGGCAAAATTTCCTCAAGATTCGTGCCCTCATTGCAACAATTGTGATGATGAACATCTAGCACCATAGGTGATTTTACCTCCTGGCAGAGGGTAAGAACATCGTTAGCAGTATAGGATTTATCGTCATTCTCAATGATGATCCGCTCCCGAATGTTATTAGGCAATTGGTAGAAAGTAGTCTTAAAACGCTTTAATGACTGAGATTTATCCTTATATAATCCGCCCACATGCAACACTAACTTAGTCTCAGGTCCCAATCCCATGGCATCAAAAAGATTATCATGATAACGCAAATCTACAAGTGCCGCTTCCAATACACTATCCACCGGAGTATTAAGAATGGTAAAGTGATCAGGATGTGCGCTAATCCTAAGACCATATTTTTTCACTATATCTCCGATGGCGAGTAGCTCTCCCCGAAATTCTTCACAATAATCCCACCCACGGGTAATGGGATGGGTCGCTAAAGGAATTAAGTTGGATGTAATTCGAAACACTTCTATCTTATGGGCTACATTATAACGCAGTATACGTAACTGAGTCGCTAAATTTTCTTGTGCTAAATGACTTAGCTTACTAAACTGGTCTGCTTTATTTTTAATCTTATTTAAATTAAGTACAGTCGTTCTTTTATTGGGAGATCCCTGAGAAATACCTAAAGCTATTGCTACATATCCGAAGCGAATGCGCATAAAATAACCCCTTTTCACGAAAAAAATCATCTGATCTAGTCTATCCAAAAATAAGTAACTTTACTGTTAGGATGCTTATTTTTCCTAATAAAAGTGAAATAAAAAAGACAAATGTATAAATATTATTATACATTTAGTACATTTTTACATTGAATATGATTGACTATTAAGTGAATATGTTATTTAATAAGTTATAAGACATTTCTAATTGAAAACATTTTGTCGCAATGCTGCGACTGCAAAGCTATATACATGCTTATTAAAGCTGGCTCAATTGCCAGCTTTTTTTTATATAAATATTCCTTTAAAAAAGAACTTGAATTATTATTCCATATTTTTTAGAAGGAGGCGTATCTCATTATGACAATCAGAAGAAAAATCCTCAGTGGCTTTATGGTGGTAATCGCGTTAGTATTTATCATGAGTGCATTTACATACTATCAAATTGGTGAACTTAATTCCGCTTCGCAAATAATAATGAAGGATAGTCTCTATCAACTTGAACTCGTTGAAGAGCTTGCCATAGACGTATCCAACGAAGCAGTGGCCATGCGTCGTTTCAATTTCTCAGGAGATTTAGCTGACGTTGCTACCTTTGATAATTATCGCAAATATGGTGACGATAAAATTAGCAAGCTCGAAACTGCCTTATCCTTTCAAAATTCACAAGCTGTTCTGGAAACGCTAAAGAAAGAAAAATTAGCATTTGATAGCATTGCTGCTAAATCCATTGAAGCGAAACGAGCCAATAACATTGAGCAGGTTGGAATTTACATGCAACAAGCTGGCAAACCTTCTGAGAATTCCATAGCTGCTACAAAAGAACTTATCTTATTAGTAAAAGGATATGTGAGAGAACAAGAAGAGCATAGTACCCAAAAAGCTAGCGAAGTCCAGCTTCTTTTAGTCTTCGTTAGTCTCTTCGTTGCAGGAATTTCCATTGTGATTAGTATCTATATCAGCCGCGGTATTTCCATGCCTGCAAGGCTTATAGCCCAGGCCGCATCAGAAATTACTCATGGGAATCTTGCCCTGAATGATATTGCTGTGAAATCATCCGATGAGCTTGGCCAGCTGGCGCTATCCTTTAATCAAATGAAAGGTAACTTGCGCCACGTAATCGAGCAAGTCGCTCATGCTGCCCAGCAAGTCACGGCATCTTCTCAGCAGCTCACAGCCAGTGCTGCTCATTCAATACTGGCCGCCGACCAAGTTGCCGCTTCCATCTTCGACATGGCCCAAGGTGCCCAAATGCAATTAACTACTTTTACGGAAACAACAGTTGCTGTACAGCAGATGTCCGTAGGTATTCAACAAATCGCCACTAATGCTAATATTGTAGCTGGAAAATCATCTCAAGCTTCCGAAACTGCTACTAATGGTAGCAAATCCATAGAAAAAGCCATTAACCAAATGACACAACTTGAAAAAACTGTGAATACATCAGCCCAAGTAATTACCAAATTAGGAGAACAATCCAAAGAAATTGGACAGATTGTAGGTACCATATCTGGCATTGCTGGCCAAACAAACCTGCTAGCTTTAAATGCAGCTATCGAAGCCGCGAGAGCTGGTGAACAAGGTAGAGGATTTGCCGTAGTTGCTGAAGAAGTTAGAAAATTAGCTGAACAGTCACAAGAAGCAGCAAAAAAAATTGCGCAACTGATTGGAGAAATCCAAGGTGATACCGAAGAAGCTGTTATTGCAATGAACAAAGGTACCAATGAAGTAAAAATAGGAGCACAAGTTGTCGATATAGCAGGAAAATCATTTCAGGATATCGCCCTACTTGTACTGGAAGTATCAACGCAGATAAAAGATATTTCATCGGCCATACAGCAGATAGCCGATGGTAGTCAAGTCATTGTTGTATCCATAAAAGAAATTGATTCTTTAAGTAAAAAATCTTCCCAAGAAACTCAAACCGTATCAGCGGCCACACAAGAACAGTCCGCATCCATGGAAGAAATTGCTTCATCCAGCCAATTACTAGGAGAAATGGCTCAAAATCTTCAGGAGATAGTAAGTAAATTTCGTTTTTAATAGCAAAGTTTTTATTGACAGCTGCCTGTACCATCTGTTATAATACGATAAAATTACATATTCATTTTCGATGATCAGGAAGAGTACACAATACACAAAGGGTTACAGCGAGCCAATGGCAGTGGAAGTTTGGCACTACTAGGTATGTGGAATGGGCCTGTGAGATACAGTCTGATCCGCAATTTGCGGGGTAGGCACTGTCGGGATTCTTCCGCCGTTATCAGGAAGCAGGTATCGGATAATATTTTTTGTCCCGTATCTTGTAAGCTGAGCTTTTTAAAAAGCTAATCAGGGTGGCACCGCGGGTTTACTCCTCGTCCCTATATATGCACATGCATATATAGAGATGAGGTTTTTTTATTATATTCAAAAATGAAAGGGCGCGATTAAAATGGAACTACAAAAAAATGAATCAGAATTAATCATCCACAACAACAATAAAGGCGGTAGATACCGTTGGGTTACAGTCACAACCTTACTCTTGGCTATCGGCGCCATTTTGCACTTAGTAAGCCCTAGTATTGGTGGAGTAACTCCTAACTGGACTATTGCTATGTATTGCATTGCTATTAATTTAACCAAACCTACTATAAAACAATCTTTTGGTATCGGTCTTGTTGCCGCAGCCGTCAATATACCTACTTCTAAATCTGCTTTTCCTTATGGCAATCTATTGAGCGAACCTATAGGTGCTGTAGTATGTGCATTAATTGTCTGCCTTACTTGTAATATGACCCTAGGAAAGATGAATGTTAAGCCTGCTTTAACAGGATTTGTCAGCACCGTTGCCAGTGGTATGACATTCATAACTATACTCAAGCTAGTCCTCTCTTTGCCTTTGTCAGTATATCTGTATGCTATGATTCCTGTTGTATTTTCCGTAGCTGCTGCCAATGCCGCTATCACTCAAATCCTCTATTTTCCTGCCAAAAGATTATTTGATATGAAAGGTGATCAATAATGTCAGCTATAGCCCTGCAAAATTTCAGTTATGCCTACAATCATCCGAAGAGAGTCCTCGATAACATAAATATATCTATTGAGAAGGGTTCTTTTTCTGTTGTATTAGGTCCAAGCGGGGCAGGAAAAACAACACTCTGTTTAGCTGTTGCCGGGGCCGTCCCCCACTACTACGGTGGAAGTTCTGCTGGAAAAGTCCATGTAGCTGGAATCAATACACAAGAGTCCTCTATGCAGCAGCTAGCACTCACTGTTGGCACGGTTTTGCAAGATTATGAGACCCAATTAGTCACCATGACTGTGGAAGAAGAAGTAGCTTTCAGCCTAGAAAATATGGGTATTGCTCCCCAAGAGATTACCCACAGAGTAAAAGAGTCCCTCTTCAAAGTAGGCTTAACTGGTTATGAAAAGCAGGCCGTTACTGATTTATCAGGAGGGCAGAAACAACGTCTTGTTCTTGCCAGTGTTCTGGCTACAAATCCAAAGATACTCGTTCTAGACGAACCAACTTCTGCCCTAGACCCTGAAGGAACCGGATCATTATACAAACTACTCAGTGAACTAAATCAAAAGCATGGAATCACAGTACTGGTAGTTGAACATGATATCGCTACTGTTTTGCCTTATGCAGATCAGTTTATCCTTCTAGAAAATGGTCAATTGGTTTTTAGCAGCACTCCTGAAGAGGTACTCACTTTTATGGCTAAGAATCAAGTTTTCACCGAAGCTATACCACCCCTATGGCAATTAAAGCTCATGCTAGAAAAGCTTACAATACAACAATTTGGCCCTTGGCACAGGGAAGAAGAAGCCATAGCACAGCTTCGCAAAGTCCTGGAAGAGGAGGATTATAAACATGCTTGAATTAAAAAATGTATATTTTTCCTATAAAGCCCAGTCCCCTGTCATACATGATGTCTCTTTGACAGTACATTCTGGTGAATTTATCGCTATCGTTGGACGTAATGGCAGTGGTAAAACTACTTTGACTCGTCTGATGATGACATTAAAAAAACCGACTCAAGGTGAACTTTTCTTTCAAGGCAATAGCATGCAGAATTCTACTCCTGCTAAAATGGCACATCACATCGGCTACGTGTTTCAAAATCCCGATCGGCAAATTTTCCATGATACGGTGGCTGATGAAGTTGCTTACGGTCCCAAGCAAATCGGTTGTACCCCGGAGCAAATCCATACTTTTGTCAATGAAGCTCTTGAGGTGACTGGACTCTCTCACCTGGCTGAGACGTACCCCCTTTCTTTGTCCAAAGGACAAAAGCAGAGGCTAACCATCGCTTCTGCTCTGGCCATGCAGCCTAAAATTCTAATCCTTGATGAACCCACTAGCGGCCAAGATGCTGGGGAACGCGCACAATTATTACAATTGCTACTGAAACTGAACCAACAAGGTACTACTATATTACTAGTCACCCATGATATGGAGTTTTTGTCTTCCTGTGCACAAAGGGCTGTTGTCATGGCAAAGGGACATAAAGTTTTCGATGGCGCTGTATCTGAATTGTTCCATGACACCCGCCAATTAACAGATTGGGGCCTTATCGAACCTGTTGCCCTAAAGATTTCCCGTCAACTTGCATCTTCCCACTTGCCGCAAACGGCTTCCATTACACAACTAGGTCATACTATTGTAAACTTGTTAGGGAGGAATGACCATGAATAAAATAGCCCCCATCACTAAATTAGCACTGACAATCTTTGTAACCATCTGGTCCATTGTATTACAGTCTCTTCCTGCCTTAGCTGCACTGATTATTTGCCAGATCATCCTTCTGGCTATCGCTAGAGTAGGTAGCAGTGTCTATAAAGGAATCATCAGTTTATTTGTCTTTGCTGCTGTATTGGCTGGCATGCAGTATGTTTTTAATAATGATATGATACTAGCCGCTATAACCGCTAGTAAAATGGTTTCCATGACCCTCGTCTTCTTCATCTTACTGGCAACGACTAGAATGCAGGATCTATCTGCAGCTTTAGTTCAACAATGTCACATTCCTTATGAATATGCCTTTATGCTAACAGCAGCACTACGTTTCATCCCTGATTTTTTAGCCGAGAGCAAAGCTATCCAAGAAGCACAAGCTTGCCGAGGCTACTCCCCCCAAGGAAATATATTTCAGCGTTTTTTTTCCTACATGGCTGTAATCAAACCCCTTGTTCTTAAAGCCGTTACCAAATCAGAAACCATGGCCCTCAGTCTAGAGTTGCGCGGTTTTGGCAGCAGAAAAACACGTAGTTTTAAGAACAACGTTTCCCTTGCTGCACAGGACTATGCTATGCTGTTTTCCATGTTCTTATTTACTTCCTATCTCATGATTCAAGTAAACTAAAATCATTATTTCTTCATACTTGCTACTATTATAACAAAACAGCCTGAAACCTCATACAAGGTTCTCAGGCTGTTTTGTCATATTTAATGACTTATTTCCTCTAGAATCGTCTTCAATCGTACCCTCTGCTCTTCCCTATCCAGTGAGAGACCATATTGATAGCAGTCAAAAACATCTGCATCTTTGACAATTTCCTCTAAAGGACTCCCTACTTCTTTTTTATTACTATGATTCTGGGCTGCGGTTGCTAATAATTTAATTTCATCTGAGGAAAAATAGCCACTCTCTCTAAGAAACAGTTTAAGAGGTTCATATCCTACTATAGCATGATCTTGTTGTCTTCCCGTTATTATCCGGCCATAATCGTGCACAGAACAAGCTATAGCAGTCAGTTCAGGATCAACGCCACGTTTCAAAGCAAGAATTCTACCTACTGCTGCACAACTTGCCAGATGTATTTTTTCCCAGCTTAGAGAAATATCTCTTTCCATATTCTTATCTTCGAAGCCCGATATTTTTTCCAACATTCTTTCTTGAATCTTAAAAACTCTATTCATAACAATTCCTCCAACCCTATCCTTACTTTCTTATTTCCCGAAGAAAAATCCGCTAACTAGGATTAGAAAGACTATAGTTGAAATGCCGACATATAACCAATCTTTTTCTTTCCAAAATACTAAAGCCGAAACCCCCACTCGCATAATGGGTGTGCATATCAATAAAACTAATCCTGCTAATATAATCCCAAAAGGCTTCAAACTAAAGGCACCTGCAAAAATCTCTTTAAGCTGCGTAGGATAATATTCTCCTGGATAGCCTCCCTCCCCACTAATTAAGAAAAGGACTAGGCCTGTTAAGATTACCGAAGCGCTCAATAACACACCAAAGCGCAAAGCCTGACTAACTAAGATCTCAACCTCATTGGGTCCTTTGCTAGAATTGTTTGCTTCTTTATTTATGGATTCACTCATAATTTAACCCCCAATCCTTGTGCCATCATTTGAATGGCTACATACATAAGAACAGGAATAAAAATTTTACGTATGGTTTTACTTTTCAAACGCTGCATAATTTTTGCTCCAATAGTCGCTCCTATCAGCACACCAATAGCAACAGGTGCAGATATAATAGGACTTATATCTCCTCGATATAAATAGATTCCTGCGCTAGCTGCACCAGTAACGCCCATCATAAAATTACTAGTTGCACTAGATACCTTTAAAGGAAGCTTCATAAAGACATCCATTGCCATTACTTTAAAACTACCGCTTCCAATACCTAAAAGACCAGATATGATACCAGCCCCATACATCACACCAAAACCACTATAAACATTGTCCACATTATAAGAAACTTGTTTCTTTAAGGCTTTATCATAATACTCACCTTGCAGTTTTAATTTTTTTGCTACATTATGTAAAGGTACTTCCTCAGGCAATTCTTCTTTGGTCTTCTTAAGCATGGCTAGAGCAGAATATAATAAAAGTAATCCGAAAATAATGTACAAGAGTTGTGGCGAAATCAAGCCAGCAATTAAGGCCCCTGTAATAGCACCCACCGTTGTGGCAATTTCCAAAAACATACCTACTCGAATGTTCGTTATTCCATCCCGAATATAGGCAATTGCCGCACCACTTGAAGTGGAAATAACCGAAATAAGACTTGCCCCAATAGCATGTTGAATATCCACGCCAAACAATAAAGTTAAAGCGGGTGTCACAATAATCCCACCACCCAGACCTAAGATAGAGCCAAGAACTCCTGCTGAAATAGAAACAAGGAATATTTTTATTGCTACAATCGTCACATTTATTCACCCCAATAATTAAAATGATACCTAAGATACCATATTCTAGTTTCCTCATGCTCTTCTACCATATATACATGAAATAAAAATAAAATAAAGTTTCTTTTAGATCCTAACACAAGTATAATATAATATATACATTCGATCAATATTTATATATATTTTTTTACATTGTAAGAGTAATTATATTTGAAAGGAAGATTCACGACAATGCAATTTAAAAATTTAGATGAAGTTGATAGAAAAATTCTGAAATTTTTATCTGAAAATGGTCGTCTAAGCAATGCCGAGCTTGGCCGCTTATTAAATTTAACCCGGGCAGCTGTCAGAGAACGTATTAACCAGTTAATCGAACATGGGATCATTGATCGCTTTACCATCGTGGTGAACCCTCTGAAGGCTGGAAAAATGGTCTCTATGTACTTTAACATTCATGTAGAATGGTCTAAAATAGATTCTATTGCTGAAAAACTCTTTGCTGATCAGGAAATAACAAATGTATATCAAATGAGTGGTCATCCACATTTGCACGTGCATGCATTATTTGATGACCAAGAACAAGGGAATCGATATATTCGCAAGCTACAATCCATTGATGGAATTGACAGTGTGGATTCCGAATTTTTAATAACTCGTTATAAAGAAAGAGGCGCATTATTACTTTAAATTTTGTTATGCATTTTCTACAAAGTTTGCCCACTAGGTAGTAGAATGATTCAAAAAAATTCCTAGTGTATTAAACACTTTTTCGTAAACACTATTTATAATAACCTCGTCAAGGAGGAACATGATTATGAATCATAAAAATAAACGTCATCGTACCATTTCACGGTTCCAGAAGAAATTCAAAAATCTTGCAGCCGTTGTTGCTGGAGCCATGATGCTATCTGGTGCCATGTTACCAGGACTTCCTGCCACAGTGCAGGCTTCTGCCGCCCCATCTGCTGATCCTCCAGCTGTTACCGAACACGTCAAAGACTCTACTCCTTCGGATACCAATTCACACAATAGCGATAAAGCAAATCAATCAGAGCAAGCTGGGCAGAAAAATACTAAAAACAAATCCCCAGATACAGCCTCTTCTACCAAAGCACCAAATAACTACAAAGAAGTCTTAGATATTACTGCCACCGCTTATGCACCTGGTGCCCATGATAATGATCAATGGGGCGATAAGACCTTTTTAGGCACCCAAATACGTCCTGGTATAGTTGCTGTCGACCCAGATGTGATTCCTTTAGGCTCAAGGATCTACATCCAGTATCCAGATGGAAAAGGTGAATATGCTGTAGCAGAGGATACTGGGGGAGCCATTAAAGGTAACCGTATAGATATAGCCAAAACATCCGTCGATAAAGCCCAAGACTTTGGTATGAAAGATGTAAAAGTCTTTGTTGTAGAAAAAGGAAAGGCTTAGCAATTTGTAGTTAATTAAAATTAAAAGCCCATATCCTTGACTATAAGGATATGGGCTTTTGATTTTTTTATTGCATATTCTAATTAGTTAATTATTACACAGTGGAATCAAGTCTTCTATACTTCCCAAATTCTTTTTACATCTTCTGGGGATGCAATCTCACGTCCCATAGCTTTGGCAATGGTAACAATACGTTCTACCAAAGAAATATTGGTAGCTAAAACGTCTCTGCTATAATAAATATTATCCTCAAGACCTACACGAACATGCCCTCCTAGCGCCATTGCTATCATGGAAAGGTTTACATGTTGAGAGCCAATTACGGAGACACTCCATATTGCATCAGGCGGTAAACTATCTACTAGGAAGAATAAATTCTTTGCTGTGGCTGGTAAAGAACCTTTTACGCCAAGAACTAAGTTAAACAGCAAGGGTCCTTTAATAAGGCCAGCTTTTTGTAATTGAACAGCATTATGGATCATCGCTACATCAAAAACTTCTATTTCCGGCTTAATATCGTTTTCTAACATAATAGTAGCCAAATAGTTGATTAGGGCAGGCTCATTGGCATTAATTGCTGTTGGGAAATTCGATGATCCTGTTGACAGACTGGCAGAATGTGGTCTTAGACTCAAAGATGCTCCTCGTTCTTCAGCACTTTTTCCGCCTCTTGCACCAGTAGAAATCTGTTTAATAATAGGACAATTTCTTTCTTCAAGATTGCTAAGTACTTCAGCAAATAGTCCCTTATCAGAAGTAGGAATTCCCTCTTCATCACGTACATGGATATGAGCTACGGCAGCGCCAGCCTCATAGCTAGCTATAATATCATTGGTAATTTCCTCCGTCGTAACAGGAACATGAGAGGTCATTTTCTTTGTTGGCACATTACCAGTAGGCGCAATTGTAATAATTAACTTTTCCAAAGTACTTACCTCCCATAGCCTTTCTCAAACTCAGTGAATCCAGCAATCATACCTTCCATTAATTCATCAGCTTGGTCTTTCGTAATAATCAGCGGTGGTGCTAATAGGAATTGATCCCCATTTTCTCCATCTGCATTCCCATTACCAGGATACACAATCACTCCGTGTCTCATCAGGGTAACAGTCAACTTTTCTGCCATACCCATAGAAGCAGGGAAAGGCTCTTTTGTTACTTTGTCTTTTACAATTTCTACGCCTAACATGAGTCCTTTACCCCGTACATCTCCGACAAAAGAGAATGGCAACAGCTTTTCTTTCATTTGTGCCAGCAGATACTCTCCTATCTTACGAGAGTTTTCCACTATATTATCCTCTTTTAAAGTCTGTACTACAGCCAAAGCTACGGCTGCTGATAATGGATTGCCTCCATAAGTGTGCCCATGAACAAATACACCTGTACCTTGTTTAAATGCATTATAAATTTCATCCTTTACAATTACTCCCCCTAGAGGAGAGTATCCTGCACTCATACCTTTTGCCACACAAATCATATCCGGTGTAACGCCCCAATCTTCAATACTGAACATGGAACCTGTACGTCCAAAACCTGCCATAACTTCATCATCAATAAATAAAATATCATGATGATCACAAATCTCTCTAATGAGTTTAAAATAGTCCTTGTGAGGAACAATAGCACCACAAGCTGCACCACCTACGGATTCAGCAATAAAGGCAGCAACATTATCTGCTCCCTCCAGCTTAATTGCTCGATCTAAATCTAAAGCACAGTCCACATCACAAGTATCTTGGCTTTTGCCAAAAGGACAGCGATAACAGTAAGCGGGAGCAATATGAGGAAAGTTCAGTAGTAATGGTGTATATTTCTTCCGGCGTTTATCGCCAGTCATAGACAAGGCACCAATGGTATTACCATGAAAACTCTTCCAACGAGAGATAATTCGATACTTTCCTGACTTTCCATCTCGCTCCATATAGTACTGTCGCGCCATTTTCAGCGCAGATTCCGTTGCTTCAGAACCGCCGGAAACAAGATATAATTTATTTAAAGAACCTGGCGCTAGACTAGCTACCAGATCAGCTAATTCCTGAATGGGCTGGGAAGTCCAACGGGATAAGTGGCTAAAAGCCACACTCTGGGCTTGTTTTAGCATGGCATCAATAATGCGTGGATGAGCATGACCTAAATTTGATACAGCTGCCCCTGAACAGGCGTCAATGTACTTATTCCCTGCCTTATCATACAAATAAATGCCCTCACCATGATCTACCTCAAGATATTGCTTGTTTACATTACGATAAAATACATTACTCATCTTTACTTGCTCCCTTCTTCACTATAAATAGGAATATCACCTGTCGGCAAAATCAGCTTTGCACCTGTAGAAGAAATCACTTGCTCTACAGTAACATCTTCACTAATTTCAAGCAGATGCAATCCATCTGAACAAACCGCAATTACTGCCATATCCGTAATAATTAAATCCACTTCTCCCTTTGCAGTTAAGGGCATTGTACATTGCTTTACAATTTTGGGCGAACCATCCTTATTCACATGTTCCATGGCAATAATAACTTTTTTTGCACCTGTAACTAAATCCATAGCGCCGCCCATACCTGTAACCTTTTTTCCTGGTACCATCCAATTGGCCAAGTTACCCTTTTCATCTACTTCTAATGCACCTAGTACCGTAGTATTCACATGTCCCCCACGAATAATCGCAAAAGACATGGCACTGTCAAAACAACTGCCGTGTGGTAAAATGCTTGTAGCTTTTCCCCCAGCATTGATCAGATCTTTATCTCCTCTTCCAAATTCTGGTTCTGCGCCAATACCTAGAAAACCATTCTCAGAATGAAGAATAATAGAAACTCCATGAGGCAGATAATTGGCAACTAAAGTAGGCAAGCCAATTCCTAAGTTAACGACTTCACCATTTTTAAGTTCTTGGGCAACTCGTCTAGCCACCCGAATACGCTTATCATTCTCTGCCATCTTTTATTTCCCCTTTGACCAAAAAATCCACAAAAATTCCTGGTGTCATTACATGATCAGGATCAATCTTTCCTACAGGCACGATTTCTTCCACCTCAGCAATTACTATTTTTGCAGCTGTTGCCATGAGAGGATTAAAATTTCGGGCACAGCGGCGATAGACTAAATTCCCACTAGTATCAGCTTGATATGCTTTGATGAATGCCACATCAGCGGACAAGGGAAGTTCCATCAGGTAGGTCTTATCATTAATGGTAATTTCCTGCTTTCCTTGGGCAGCTACTGTTCCCACACCTGTAGGAGTTAGGAAGCCACCCAAACCTGCTCCTGCCGCCCGAATTTGCTCAGCCAGTGTTCCTTGTGGCACTAAAACAACTTCTACCTCACCTGATTCCATACATTGACTATACGCCGGATGTGCGCCTACGTAAGAGGTATACACTTTAGCTAATTGTTTATTATCTTGCAATTTTCCATTTCCTCTGCCAGCAAAACTTGTATCACTGGAAATCATCGTCAACTTGCCAACACCTTTTTCAACCAAGGCGTCTATTAATCCTTCTGGTGTTCCTACATTCAAAAAACCGCCAATCATTATTGACATACCTTCTGAAATGCTCTCTACCGCCTCTTTAGCTGTGCAAATTTTCGCCATACTTTCCCTCCAATTTCCTACTCCTAGCGTCTTTTCTGGACTTATCATTGCCCATAGTATATCATCTAATTAGAATCGTTAAAAATCATTATTTTATATCATTTCAATCACTTATATATATAAAAAAAAAGAGGTAATCCTATGGAATTACGACAATTACAAATTTTTTATACTGCGGCTCAAACACTCAATTTTACAAAAGCCGGCTTGAAACTAGGTTATGCCCAATCCAACATAACAGGCCAAATTCGTCAACTTGAAGAAGAATTGCAAGTAAAATTATTTGAACGTTTAGGCCGAGGGATTCAACTAACTAGTGAGGGACAAAGCTTTTTCAAAAATGCAGAACAAATATTACAGTTATGTCAAATAGCCAAAGAAGAATTCTCCCCTCAAGTTTTTCGTGGAACTATCATCATTGGTGCAGCTGAGACACTTTGTGTTTATCGTCTGCCCAAGATATTAACTGAGTATCGCAAATTATATCCCCTTGTTGATATACGAGTGCAAACCGAGAGCTGCGAAAATCTTTTTTCTTTAATTAGATCCAATACCATTGATGCAGCTCTAGTACTCACGGATAAAATAAAGCCCTCTGATATGGTAGTACAAACCCTTCATAATGAAACTATGGCAATTGTAACTAGCCCTCTTCACAAACTAGCACAGCTCAAACAAATGAAACTCCAGGATTTTTCCGGAGAATGTCTCATTCTTACTTCTCCAGGGTGCGGATATCGCCCCTTAATTCTTTCTATCTTTAAGCAGCACCATGTAAAGCCAGAGTCCATTATGGAATTTTCCAGTGTGGGAGCAATAAAGGAATGTACTATTTGTGGTTTAGGTGCTGCTATTTTGCCTCGAATTGCTATTAAAGATGAATTGGAGCGAGGAAAACTTGTTGAAATAGATTGGGATGGCCCCTCCCTTGACGTTAAAACTCAATTAATCTATCATCAAGAGAAGTGGATAACTCCTGCATTGCGAGCATTTTTAGAACTCTGCAATTCTATTACATAATACTAAGTTAAATAAATAAGGGACTGCAATCAAATTTTGTCTTGATTGCAGTCCCTTATTTATCTACCTTTTAAACTTAGTGGCGCGATTGTTATGATTCCAGGAATGACTTCTATGGGATACCTAAATATAAACTGATTTCAATAATCATTAATTATTGATGGTAATTAACACCTTTATTCTCTTTCTACAACTACTCCTGACTTATGCCTCGCTTGACGATTCCCATCTCTCTAAGCCTAGCGGACATAATATCAGTATAAGCAGCAATACCTGGTGTTACGTTAGAAGGGCTATATTCTTTTTTAAAAAGATTTCTCATAACAACTACCCCTTCCATTAAACTATTATTATAGATATTAATGCCTTCCTACTTAAAAAGCAACTTAATAGAAGATGGTAATTTAATCTGTTCTATTGCCCCGAAAACTTTTCCCACTATGTCCTTTCTTCCATGCAAAAGCTTCCCGTAAAAACATCTCAATTTTCACAAATACTTCCGTTCTAGAGAGTGAGAACACCAATAAAGCCGCCCAAATAAAACAAAATGAAACAAAATGAACTTGGGTAAATGGTTCATGAAATAAGAAAACACCTAGCATCAGTGCAATAGTAGGAGATAAATATTGAATAAAACCAAGTGTTATCAACGATAGCTGGTTAGCACTATTAGCAAATAACAATAAAGGTATAGCCGTTACAATACCACTCCCAATCAAAAGAATAGATGTAACTGACAATCCTACAAAGCTTCCAGTAGCATGAACGTCCAAATACAGTATGTAGGCAAATGCAAAGGGCGTCATGATGAGAGTCTCTAACGTAATGCTCGTTATCGGTGTGATATCTGCTACCTTTTTGCATAATCCATAAAAGCCAAAAGAAATCGCCAAAAGCAACGCAACCCAAGGTACACTTCCAAAGTGCATTGTCATATATAACACGCCACTCATTGCCAAACAAACTGAGATTAGCTGCCAAAAAGACAGCCGCTCTTTTAGAACGAGAATACCAAGCAATACACTAAAAAGGGGGTTAATATAGTAACCTAAACTTGTCTCGATGATGCGGTTATTATTAACCGCCCAAATGTAGATAAACCAATTGATACTAATCAAGAATGATCCCATCGTTAAAGCTAGTAGCTTCTTAGGTTCATGAGTCAACTGTTTCATTTCCTGGTAAAACTTCTTTTTTCGATTAGCCACAACCAAAATACCCAGCATGAAGATAAAAGACCAAAAAATACGATGCGCCAAAATTTCGTGAGCTGGCACTTGAAAAACGAATTTCCAATATATCGGCAATATTCCCCATAAGGAATACGCACCAATTGCAGAAATAATTCCCATCTGCACATTTTTGCTTTGTTCCATTGCAACCCCCCCCCCCGTAAGTATCAATTGTACTACAAAGATTACTTTCTGGTAAGCACCCTACCAAAAAGTGCGCTCTTGTCATATCTTTCGATATCATATAAACTGAATGTAAAGATTTGGTTCTCTCTGGTCTGTTTCATTTGAATCTGCACACAGAAGATACCATATGAGGAGGACATAATGAAAGTTATTGCAATCAATGGAAGTCCCAATGCTAAGGGTAACACCTATCACTCTTTAGAGCAAGTAGGAGCAAAATTAATACAAGAGGGCATTGAGTTTGAAGTTGTCCACATTGGAAACAAAATCATCAGAGGATGCTTAGCCTGTGGAGGCTGTGCTAGAAATCAAGATGAACGATGTGTCATGACCAATGATGAGGTCAATGACTGTATTCAGAAACTCAAAGAAGCAGACGGTATATTATTAGGCTCTCCTGTACATTATTCTGGCATTGCCGGTACAATGAAATCCTTTTTAGACCGTGTTTTTTATGTAACAAGCGTAAATCATTCCATGCTTCGCCACAAAGTCGGCGCTTCACTAGTAGCAGTCAGACGCTCCGGAGGGGTGGCAACTTTCGATGCCTTAAACCATTATATAAATTATTCTGAAATGATAATGCCTGGCTCTAACTACTGGAATGTAATACACGGTACAGCACCAGCTGAAGTCAAAGATGATGATGATGAAGGCCAGCAAATTCTCCGAGTTCTAGGTAAGAATATGGCATGGCTTATGAAGACACTGGAAGCTGGGAAATTGCAAGTACCAGCCATTCCCAAAGAAGATAAAGTGTTTACAAATTTCATACGATAAAGTAGACTAAGATTCAAGTAGGTTTTGTTATTAACTTAGTCATTAGATAATTGAAGGCTCCTGCAATTTATTTTGCAGGAGCTTATCCTTTGTAAAAAAGACTGATTCGGATGGGTGTTAACTCCACCTAAATCTTAGTCGCTCTACCTTTTTGCCAATGCAAGTTTGATACCGAATGTAACGAGCATTAATCCTGTAACCCTCTGAAAATTAACTTGGAATGAGGATTTTTTTAACCAAGAACGAATATGGTCAAATGCATAAGACAAAAACAAGAACCAACATGTAACAACTAGCACGGCAGTAAATCCTAAAATAATCAATTGGATGAAAGGATTCTCTCCAGGAATAACAAATTGGGGCAAAAGGGTTAGATAAAAAATAGAAGCTTTAGGATTCAATACATTGGTAAGCACTCCCTGACCAAAGTACTCTTTATTATTTTTTGCAGCAATAGGAACATCATTCTTTCCCAGATCCTCTGTTGATTCATTGGCTTGATTCGCCTTCAAAAAAGTAGTTATACCAATATAGAAAAGGTATACTGCACCCACATATTTAATTGCATTAAATAACGCTGCAGATTGCGCAATAATTGCTGATAATCCTAAGACTACTGCTGTTGTATGGACAATCAATCCAGAGCCAATTCCAAGTGCAGTAGCCTGCCCCCCTTTTTTTCCTGCAGCCAAGGTATTTTTGGTCACCACTGCAAAATCAGCACCAGGCAGTATAGCCATTACTAAAGCCGTCACTAAGAAATAAAAATAGTTTTCCATTGGAAAAATCCTCTCTTTACACATATTGCATCAAGTATATTCACTTTAATACTAATATGTAACAATGTCAATAAAGAGTATCTCATTAGCACAAAAACATGGTGCGTCCTCGCAATGACATATACATGTTACTTCCATCCCAAAACTTATGAAGCCTTAAATTATTAAAAATAGGCAGAAAAACGTCATACGCTGTTTTTCTGCCTATTTTTTATCTTCAATAAAGTTAATACTTTGTCCATTATTTAACTATGTAAATTATAGTGTTCTTTCACCAGGTTGCCAATCAATAGGGCACAAGCCACCAGTTTGGAAAGCTTTTAATACCCTTAAGATTTCATCTACGCTACGCCCTACATTTAAATCACTAACGATTTGATAGCGAATTACACCCTCTGGATCAATGATAAACAAACCACGTAAGGAAACACCCTTCTCTTCAATCAATACACCATAATCTCTAGATACTTGTTTTGTAATATCAGAAGCCAATGGATAGTTAAGATTACCTAAGCCACCGTCTTCTCTTGATGCTCTTATCCAAGCTCTATGAGAATATACACTATCAGTACTAACACCTAGTATCTCTGCACCAATTTCTTTAAATTCACTCAACTTGGAATTGAAGCCTTTTATTTCTGTTGGGCAAACAAAAGTAAAGTCTAAGGGATAAAAGAAAAGGATAAGCCAT
Organism: uncultured Pelosinus sp.; assembly: GCA_963526645.1. Taxonomy (GTDB): domain Bacteria; phylum Bacillota; class Negativicutes; order DSM-13327; family DSM-13327; genus Pelosinus. The sequence continues at coordinate 64,410 of CAUROG010000015.1, forward strand.
TTTCCTTGATAATCTTCGAGTCTTACAATATGCTCTAATGTTTCTATATCCTCAGTAGTAGACATAGTAAAATCCGGGGCTTTTTGACCAACTTTCGGTGACATATAACCACTCCTCTTATATTATAGTTATTAATTTGGCTATTGTTAAGCTCATAATGTATTAATACTCTTATTAATTAAACTTCCATTTTTACTTTTTAACAAATTTAGGTTAAAGTACTTAATCACTTCTCTTTTTGGATAATAATTACTAATTAGATAATATTATCATTTATAGATTTTGTCAATACTTTTTCAAAATTTATTTTCCATTTTTACTTTAATCTTCCAATCAATTATTTAGACTACTAATATCATCTATTTACGGGCCCCTTAGAGCGAGCCTAGTTCAAGTTTTACAACCTGTGCCCTGACTGCTCTGGAGCAGGGGCTTACAGGCTGTTAACGAGATAGAAGCTGGAAGTCTTAGAGCAAAAAATAAGATTGCTAGTGAACTCATTCTTCACAGCAATCCAAATTCTCACGCTATTCTTTTCCATATCTCTTTAAGTTTCATTGAGATTCATACTTTTTTTCAAAAGAAATTCTCAAATCAATTATTTCTGGACAATTGCCAATTCGGATAGGCGGTCCCCATGTGCCAAAACCACAAGAAACAATTACTTGATAACTGTCTTTTCTCAAATAACCCCAATCCAATTCAAACATGCGCCCTGTTATATAATTATTAGGGAAAAACTGTCCCTGGTGAGTATGTCCTGATAATTGAAGATCCACTCCGTTAAGCTGCCCTTCTGTTAGCTTAAAAGGTTGATGATCTAGCAGGATGACTGGCAGACTCTTGTCAATCCCTTGCATTACTGCAGATAACTCTAACCGCGGTTGACCAGTTATTTTAACTGATGTAGGATCATCTCGACCAACTACATAAAACTGATTATTTACTAACTGGTATTCATCACGCAATACGTTAATACAAGATTTCTGTAAATGTTCTATAGCAAGCTGACTATCACTGCCAAGATATTCATGATTTCCCAATACTGCAAAAACACCATATTGAGGATGTAGTTTTCTTAAGCCTTCGGACATTTTATCTTTTATGAAACGCTGTACATCCTCATCAATGGTGTCTCCTACAAAAAAAACAATGTCAGGATTAAGTTCGTTAATCTTATGGATCATTGCTTCAAGACGAGCATTATCAACGATTACTCCAAGATGTATATCCGATACCATGACAGCATGAATCTTCGGTAAGCCAATCACTGTTTTGGGAATAACCAAATCGTAACGACGAACACGTGGATTACAGGCATTCCATGTCCCATAAATTAGAAGCAATGCCACTAGACAGATGACACTAAAACCCAACTGGATTGATGGATCTTTAACAATCTCATTCCCAGGCAAAAATAACTTAATTAAGAAGCTTAACAAATCGATAATGATCCAAAAGAGAAAGAAAAAGTAACTGGATGCCAGCCAATAATCCCCAATAATAATCATCATATCATTAAACAACCCTGGAAATTTATTTCTGCCGATTCTACCCACTATTTTCGAGATTGCCAGCAATATATATCCACCCCAGTAGTATAGGGTACAGGGTTCAATGATACTACGAAAAGATTGAAAAAACCGTAAACCTATATAATAGTTCCCTATAGCGTAAAACAGAAAGAAAACACTTATTATAAGTAAAAAAGAATTCATCGAATATTTCCTATTCCTTTCTGTTTATCTTTCTGCTTTACATGTGTATCCTAACCATCATTACTTACGAACACTCTACTGATTGAATATTAGCATGACAACCTTTTAGATGCATCCGATAATAAATCGTTCTAAGACTCCGATCTACAGCATCTTTACTATCCAATTTTAGGAAATTTGGATTTTTTAGAAGAATTCAACCCCAGATATTCATCAACACTATATTGACCAGGGCCAACAAAAAATGCTGCAAAAAAACTGAGACCATCTTCTAATGACTGAGATGCCTTCACTAAGCCTTTATCACTTAACATTTGAGTGGAAAAAGCTACTAACATATTACTAACCAATAATAAGCACATGGGACGATATAGAAATCCAATCGCAAAGAAGAATCCTCCGAAAAATTCTGCAAATCCAGACATAAATCCCCAAAAAGCTGGAGCAAATGCAATCCCAAATACCTCCATTGACTTCCCAAGAGCCGCCCACTTCTCAACACCACCAGCAATCTTAGGATACCCATGCCACATGAACATACCACCTAGCCCCAAACGAAATAATAATAATCCAATATCAATATAAGAAAAGCTCCATTGATTTAGCAGAGTCAAAAGTCTTTTCATATTCAACATCCCCTTCCCATAATTTTGATCGTGATCTTTAATCCTAGAAGATTTTCTTATTACTTTTACATAATAATACAAATTTCTGCAATAGTCTATCCGTAATTTATATTAATTTGCATTAAGTAACTTTTTTTAACAAATAATTACTCAATAAAACTATTAATACAATGAATTCCTATGTCTCATTTGCGGCGAACACTTCACGAATGGCATTATTTATCCTGAAAATAACACATTATACGAAGCAAAAAAATATATAGAAGTTCATATTACAAAATGCCACCGCTCACCTTTTCACTTTTTTCTTAATCTAGATAAGAAATTAACTGGATTGACAGATCATCAAAAATCAATTCTTGAGCTCTTTTATGAAGGCAATAGTGATAATGATGTAGCCAAAGCACTTAGTACAGGCAGCACATCAACCATCCGTAATCATCGATTCTCCTTAAGAGAAAAGCAAAAACAAGCTAAAGTATTTTTAGCCATTATGGAATTACTAGGTGAGCAAATGCCTAAAAAGCATGCATTTATTGATATTCCACGTAATTCTAAGCAAGTAGATGATCGCTTTGCCACTACGGAGCAAGAAAATGACAAGATTTTAAGCACCTGCTTTAAAGAAGGTCTTAAGGGTCCTCTTGATTCCTTCCCTCTGAAAGAGAAAAAAAGAGTAACTATCTTACAGCATATTCTTAAATATTTTGATGCCAATAAAAGCTATACCGAGAAAGAAGTAAACGCTATACTAAAGCCAATCTATGAAGACTATGTGCTCTTGCGACGGCTTTTAATCGAATATGGCTTTATGGCCCGCGTTCAGGATGGTAGTTCCTACTGGGTTACTCTTTAACATATCATATCTATTTATTGAAATAAAAAAGGGGTTGATTTTCTTGGATCGAAAAAGAGAACTTAAACTGGCATACAAACAAACCCCCCTTCCCATGGGAGTGTACCAGATAAAAAACAATGCAAATGGGAAGATACTCATTGGTAGTAGTATGAATTTACCTGGAATCTTTAATAGACACCGTTTTCAACTGAATGCATCTGTTCATCGCACTAAGGAATTACAAGAAGACTGGAATTCATATGGTCCTGATGCATTTACTTGGGATGTTCTCGAAACCCTTAAGGCAGAAGAAATTCCAGAAGCAGATTGGTCTAAGGCGATTTTAGCTTTAGAAGAAAAATGGTTAACTAATCTACAGCCTTATGATGAAAATGGTTATAACAAACTAAAACTCATGAGAAAGTAGTATTTTAGAATGTCCAATTTTTAGCTACAATATAAATCTGGAATAAGGAATTTTTTCTCTTTTAAACTCAGCATTTACGTTAGTAGCATTAGTAAACTCCCTTTTTTGTGTATAGACAAATCTATACACAAAAAGGGAGTTTTAAATATTTAATTTTTCATAAAATAGTAAATACTATATAATAGAGACATGCACTAAACAATCGATAAGGAGTGACACTATGGCTTATTGGCTTGCAAAAACTGAACCAGAAAGTTTCAGTTATAACGATCTTGAAGAATTGGGCCAAGACCGCTGGAATGGCGTAAAAAACTTTGCAGCACTAAAACACATGAAACAAATGAACTTAGGTGACCTTGTCTTTATTTATCATACTGGCAAGGAAAAAGCGATTATCGGAGTCGCCGAAGTAGTATCTCAAGCTTATCCTGATCCCAATGAGACTGATCAACGTTTTGTCGTAGTCGATGTTATACCTTGTTACCGACTAGATAGACCTGTAACATTGAAAGAAATTAAAGCCAATCCATTATTTCAAGAATGGGAACTGGTACGTCAATCCCGTCTTTCTGTTATGCCTGTAACTACGGAGCACTGGCAATTTATACTTACCAGTGCTAAACAAGCTGTACTATAGCAGTACATTCCTTGCTATTACAAGATGAAACACTTTTCAGAGTATGTTATCTTAAACTTCGAGGCTAAAAAAATTTAAAAGCTAACGGAAAATTCCGTTAGCCATAAAAAGAGCCCGTAATAATCTACGCTACAGCCAATACCGATCATTACATACCTATACGCAATCTTTCGACTACCCACAAGCATTACACAACCGATACTGACCTTTGCTCGACTGCCACAGATACCTACCGAACCGGTCGCAATCTCCCGACAACGGCCGACCCCTATGCCTTCAGCACCCATGACAGTCTTAGCTCGACCGTTATACATCCCTTTTGACCACACGACAACAGTTGGGCTGCCGTACAGCCTTACAAGACATATAACGATCTGCCCGCCGACTACTGCCGAACCTTTCGACCCGACAATACTCTTTGGCCGACCAATACCGAGCCTTTCGACCCGATACCAGTCTTGGCTCAACCATTACGAACCCTTTACACTACATATTATGTCTTAAAGAAAAGGAGCTATACATGGAATTTTTTGGTTATTCAGAACGATTTATCCTTTCATGCATCCCTGTAAATAGGGAATGCCTCCTACTATACAATAAACAAATTTATTAAGGAGGATTATGTTATGAATTCACATCATGGACCTAACCCAAATAATCCGTATCCCATAGATGCTCACAAAAGGGTCTGCTACATAAAAAGCCTGATTCAAAATCCTAATATCATAGTAGGTGATTACACCTACTATGACCACCCTAACCATCCTGAAAACTTTGAGGAAAATGTATTATACCATTATGATTTTATTGGCGATAAACTGGTCATAGGCAAATTCTGTGCTATTGCTTCTGAAGTCAAAATTATAATGAACGGTGCCAATCACAAAATAAGCAGTTTCACTACTTATCCCTTTGGAATATTTGGAAATGGATGGGAGGCAGGAATACCCGAACTCAAAGACCTGCCATTTAAAGGTGATACCATAATAGGCAGCGATGTCTGGATAGGATATGAAGCCATGATTATGCCAGGAGTTAAAATAGGAGATGGAGTAATTATTGCTGCCAAGTCAGTCGTTACAAAAGATGTTCCCCCTTACTCCATTGTTGGCGGTAATCCTGCAAAGCTCATAAAGAAAAGATTTTCCGATGATATCATTGAGCTTCTCCTAGAAATAAAATGGTGGAATTGGGACATTGAAAAAATCACAGAAAATATCCCTACTCTTTGTAATAATGATATAAAAAAACTTAGAGAATTACTGTAAGAATATCAAAAAGGGGCTGTCACACTAAGAAATTAGTTCGACGGCCCTTTTTAATATATAGTTAGTTAAGACGATCAACATATTTCTTTCAAAATATTAATTACGTTGTATTGCAAAGTAGCAACCTGGAAATAATATGACATCATTACATTTGAAAGAGGTATAAAAATGAGTCAGGAAACTCTCTCACAGGGAGGAGCTTTTCCCCCCCAACATCAAGATCAGCAGCCTGGAATCGAGTCAAAAATGAATCCTCGCCCCGTTTCCATCGAGGATAACTACAAATCAAGTGGTAAACTAGAGAATAAAGTAGCTATTATCAGCGGTGGAGACAGCGGCATCGGCCGTGCTGTAGCATTTGCCTTTGCTAGAGAGGGAGCCAATGTTACTATCACTTATCTCAATGAACACTTTGACGCAGCTGAAACAAAAAAAATGATCGAACAGACAGGCAAGCGTTGTTTAACAATTGCTGGTGACATTGGAAACGAGGAATTCTGCCAGCAGGTAGTCGCAGAAACAATTAAAGAGTTTGACCAGTTAGATATACTTGTTAATAATGCTGCTGAACAGCATGTTCAAGCAAGTCTCGAAAATATTTCCTCTTTTCAATTGGAGAAAACCTTTCGCACCAATATTTTCTCCTACTTCTTCCTTAGTAAAGCAGCTTTACCTTATTTGAAAAGCGGTAGCGTAATTATTAATACAGCCTCAGTCACTGCTTACGAAGGAAATGAACAACTAATTGATTATTCCGCAACCAAAGGTGCTATCGTTTCTTTTACTCGTTCCTTATCTCAGTCTTTAATAGGGCAAGGCATTCGTGTCAACGGCGTAGCCCCTGGACCAATCTGGACCCCTCTTATTCCAGCTTCTTTTAATGACCAGCATGTAGCACAGTTTGGTCAGAACACCCCTATGAAGCGGGCAGGCCAACCAGCTGAAGTAGCCCCCTGCTATGTATTTCTCGCTTCACAAGATTCAAGCTATATGTCAGGCCAAATACTTCACGTTAACGGTGGTACAATTGTTAACGGATAATTTCCTAATAACATATTATAAGAAAGGTGGATATATATCCGCCTTTTTCTATTTTTTCCTGCCTCCATCCTTAAGTTTCACACCTTGCTAACTGGAATTTCTAACACTACACTTAATTTCTCTCTTAGCTCGATCATGTCAATCATACTATTTAAAGAAATAACTCTACCGCCTAGACAAAGCAATTGTCCTGCAATATCTCTTGTACCTACGTAAACATCCGCTTTTTCAGCAGCTGCTGAAGATAAATCCGTATGGTCTACCTCTACCTCCACTTGCATTTCCTGCAATATTTTTTTAATATTCATTTCAATCATAAAGCTACTACCAAAACCACTACCGCAACATACTAAAATCTTCACCGTTTCCCTCCTTTCTTTTGCCATACTATTTATATACCTTACCTCTAATACAAGGTAGAATCCGATTCTGCTAACATTTCAATATGATATTTTAAAATATTGGTAATTTTTAATATAAGCTCTTAAACTTTATGCACAAAAAAATATACTTATGATAACTCTTCCCTTCAGTGAGCAGTGAAATTCTAATGCCATAATGCCCTAAAAGAAAAAGCTCCCGCATTAGCGAAAGCTTTTATTGTACGAGTCTATTGATTTAGCTGATATTATTACCAAACAAGCAATCGACTTCGGCCACATTCATCTATATTTCCCTGCAAATCGAGCTCCCAAGTCAAAAGCCTTTTTACAATCAATTGGAAAGACTTCTTCTCTCCGCTTGGCTTTTTCCACTGGATTAAATGATGTTACAACATACTTGGAATAATCACTAAATTGGTAGGTATCAGTGACATACAAAGACTCTGAACTCCCAAAGGTTCTCGCCAATGCCATTTCTGTATTCCCAAAATGATGCTCATATCCCATATCCTTCAGGCGATTATCGTCCACATTCATCGTGTAAATAAAACCTGTAGGTATCTTCTTGGGGGAAAGGCTAGAGTAATTCTGATCATAGACCAAATATTGAAATATGAATCGTTCTAGAAATGACCTCATCTCACCAGTAGCTGCGCCTAGGTAGACAGGTGAGCCCAGAATGATTGCATCTGCTTCTGCTGCTTTTTCTAAAACTGGCGTCAACTCATCTTGATAGGCACATTTCCCATAACTCTTGCCATCCTTTAACTTACAGGCAAAACAGCTTATACAGCCTTTATAATTTAGGTCATAAAGATGGATAAGCTCTGTCTCTGCGCCTTGAGATGCTGCCCCCTCAAGTGCATGCTTTAGCAATATTTCCGTATTCCACCCTTTTCTTGGACTACCGTTCAATGCTAATACCTTCATAAGGATACCCCCATTTATATCTTATTTTACTTAGTAACCTGTATTTAATTGTATATTATTTTATCAGAAAAGATAGTATGCACTTTTTTGTCAGCTACTAACCAAAAGGATACTTAAAAAATGTATTGCCAGACACTAAGATATTCCTTTGATAAGAATAAATATAAGGGAGCAGTTATAATCCGCATTTCTCTAACGCCTGCTTTAAATCATGAATGATATCATCAACCTCTTCCAAACCCACGCTAAAGCGAAGATGTCCATTCTTAAATTCTTCTGGATAGAAATGATTTCTTTCATCTTTTGGCCCTGTATAAACAATGAGACTTTCATCATGCCCAATGGAAACAGCAGGAACAATCAAAGAAAGGGAATTCACAAATGTATTATGAACATTTACATCGCCCTTGAGACCAAAAGATATTACACCGGAAAACATCGACATTTGTTTCTTGGCAATCTCATGCTGAGGATGACTTGTAAGACCAGGATAAGCAACAAATGCTATTGCAGGATGGGCTTCGAGAAAATGAGCAATTTTCATGGCACTTTCACTATGCTGCTTCATACGCAATGGCAGTGTTACAGCACCACGCATAATCAGCCATGCATTAAAAGGACTTATAGCTCCTCCCAAATTAACCATGGCTTGGCGTTTTATTTTATCAATCAGTTCCTTTCCTCCAATGACGGCTCCCCCCATAGAATCGCCGTGACCATTGATATATTTCGTTAAACTATGTATAACAAGATCAGCTCCCAGGTGAAGAGGCCGCTGCAAGAAAGGAGAGGCGAAAGTACTATCTACTGTAAGCAAAGCACCAGCAGATTTAGCAACCTTAGCGATTTCAGCAATATCGCTGACTCTTGTCGTAGGATTACCAGGGGTTTCAATATGAATGATTTTTGTATTAGGACGTAATGCTTTTCTGATTTCATCTAAATTTGCAGTATCTACCAAAGTCACTTCTACTCCATATTTATCTGGAAAGTACTCATGCAAGAGCCTATAAACAGCCACATAAGAAACATTGGAACAAATAATATGTGCATTCTGATCTAAGAATGTAAAAAATACTCCCGCTAGTGCCGCAACACCAGTTCCTAATACTACACAATCCTCTCCTTCTTCCAGAGCAGCTAGCTTTTCTTGCAAATAGATCTGGTTTGCTGAAGTGTTACGAGTATAAACTAGCTGATTGGGGTCACTCCAATCCAAAGTTGATGCATCTTCAGGAAGTCTGTAGCTATTTGCCATGGTAATGGGCCGTCTTATACTTCCTGTTTCTTTGTCAATGCCATTCCCTGCGTGAATACATCTTGTCCGAAAAGCAATCTTTTCCTTATCCATTTCTAACACCTTCCCTTTACATTTTTTTGTTTTAGTAAAACGACTTAACTCATTGGATACATTAAGGAATACCTATAAAAAAAAGACCTCGCCATTCTTTCGTAAAAAATGACGCAGCCTTTGGTTTTTCCAATCAGCTTTTCTATTTATTATTGTTGCTATCGTACCTCAATTAATTTATCGTGTCAATGCCAATTAACATCTAGATGACATCATTTTTCTCAAAGAATTACTTTACAATAAGAACTACTTAGTCATTGTGATAATCTTTAACTTTGATTGAGGTCCTTTACGTTTACATTGGGAGCATGATATCTGCGAAAATAGCGAGTATGCGAAAATTTGCTAAGAATCCTGCTGAAAAAACGCCAGCCTAAAGCTGTATGCAGCAGCAGATATGCTAAAAAAACAGAAATTAAAACATAGATATATTGTATGATTCCATCCCAATTGATCGGCAGCCAAGAAAGAGGTAGGGTCACAAAATGACTCATTATATAGGTTGAAATAGGTACTGCACTTATATAATAGAACAAAATTCCGATAATTGGACTTACCTCAACGGCTTCACAAGGACAGTAATTCATGCAGGCCATACAGCTGTCGCAAGAGTAAGTCCAATAAGGGCGTTTTCTCCTTGATCCTGTCATTACAATTGCCTGTTTAGGGCAGATGTTAGCACATAACTGGCAACCGATACACTTGTCTGAGGCAAAGAATAATTTACTGAGTATTAATTGCGCCAGAATCAAATACATCACAGAGATGGGAGCTAACAACAACCCTAACGTCAAAGGTACAATACCATGAAAATATACTTGTCCGCTTAAAATGACTTTAGCAAAATGCTTTACTCTTGGCTCTGCTGCTGAAATGATAAACTCTCTATTTTCCTTACTTAATCCCCAGTGTACTGCCGTCCAGTTACTAGGCATATCTACTCCTATAACGCCTTTTACCCTATACCCTTTTAATAATAATAGACAAGCAGCTAGATAACCAGCTGTTCCTTCCATTCCTGGAAGTGAAACTCCCCTGATCCTAGTGCCCGCCCGTGAAGGAAGAACCACCGCAGCTGTCCCCTTGCCCCTGGGAAGCTGTAAAATCTGCTTTAATAATAACCAAGGGGCTGTAAATCCATGAGTAGGCAATGTAAATACACACAGTGACCGATTATCTGGTTCAATAGAAATTTTTTCCACTTTAATTTGCTGTACTTTTGTTTCTAGGCCGAGTGCCGCTGCTACTTCTACAAACCATGCTGCTACCTGATATGAATTTCCTGTACCAGTCATAACAAATACGACTATCCTTTGAAACACACTCTTCACCTCATCAAAAACATCTTCAGGCTCATGGTTAAAGAAGACTTGATTCAAGTAATCTATTTAGCACAATATTTACTAGTAATGTCTGCTATCTATTCCTATTGTATTTTCCATTAAAATACAATAATCCTGCAAAGCAATGTACTTTGCAGGATATTATATTTGATCGATTTCACACTTATCTGAAAAGCCCTAAATACCCTGTAAGTTTGTTCACCTTTTTCATCGGGCCATATATGCAAATCCCCAAATAATCAATGTCTGCGCTTTCACTATTTGCTAGTAATGCAGTATAAGCATCATAATCTAATGATTTTTGAGCCACTTCACTAAAATCAATGACGGTACTATCTAAGTAATCTTCCCCATATAAACGATCACGTATCGACTTAATTTGTGCTTTTGTTCCTGATAAAATCGGGATTGCTTTGGTAGTTATGCCCGCATGCACATTTCCATCTGCATCGAAGTTATCATGGCCCACAATTTCACTAAACATTTTACCAGCAGTGATTCCCAGTACTGCAGCAGTATTGGCTATTAAGCCGATGGGCAGCTCTTTATTAATGATCATTACAATTTTCACAAGTGATATTTCTCCTTTGCATTACGGTATCTATATTTACAACAAGTATAGCCACAATAGTTAGTAAACCTCCCACAATCTGAATCGGGTAAACACTCTCATTTAAAAAATAATATCCACCTGCCACTCCAATAATCGGTACCACATTCAAATAGATTGTCGTAATTGCAACATCTAGATGTTTCAGAACATACATGTATAATACATAGCAACCAACAGAACAGCAGATCGCTAAGAATAAAACATGCCAAAATGCTAGCAATGAAAATAATCCCCACTCTCTAAATTCTAAGGCAGACAGAGGTATTAAACATAGTGTTCCAAAAATGGTTTGATAGGTTGTCATACATAGACCCGAATATTTACCTTGCAATGATTTATTGAGTAACGTAAAAAGTGCCCAAGAGACCATAGCACAAACCATGAGCATATTACCTATGAAATTGTTAGAACTAAATTCAATCTTTCCATTGGCTGTTATTGACAAGTATGTTCCCAGTAGTGCGATACCGACGGCCACTAGCTTTAAGGCTGTTATCTTACTATTAAAGAATAAAACATCCAAGGTTATTGCAATAATTGGTACAAGGGTTACAATAAGAGATGCATTCACAACTGTTGATAGCTTAACACCAATATTCTCAAAATAGAAATAACAGGTTATACCTAAAATACCGCCTACTATCATTTTAGGAAGATCCGCCTTGGCCACTTTCGCATTTGGTTCTACCTTTTTTAATAGGATACCTAGGAGTAAAGAAGCAATCGCAAAACGTAGAAGCGCCATCGTTGTAGGAGGGATTTCGGATACTGCTATTTTTATACTTATAAATGAAAGTCCCCATAATACTACCACTACCATCATCACTAGGTTGGCTAGTAACTGTTCTTGCTTACGAAAATTAATAATTTTCTTATACCATAGAATATATTTCTGCATAACACCCTCCTGCTTTTTTACATTATAACAAATCAAATATCAGGCGTATTGTAAAAAATTGATCCTATCAATCTGATATGATCAATTCAAAATTATATTAATTTTTCATATCTATCAGGAGTTATTCCCGTATGGCTTTTAAAAACCTTATTAAAATGACTTTGATCATAAAACCCTGCTTCTAATGCTACTTCCGTTATTTGTTTTTGTCTGCGTAGCTGTTTTTTTGCATAATTGATTCTTAATAAGGTTTGATACATATGGGGAGGTATTCCAAATTCATCCTTGAATAGACGAATAATATGAAATTTGTTTATCCCTGAAACTTGCTCTAAGTGATCCAACGTAATTTTTTCACAAAAATTGCCGTGCAAATATTCTTTAACTATTTTTAACTTAGGCAATTCTTGTTTTATTTTTTTACTTTTTTCCTGATCCAAATGGGCAACCATTTTATCAAAAATAGCAATTATGCTTTCTTCTTTTTCTAACGGGCTTGTATGCTCAGTTAGATCTTCGATCATTTTATTTGTCAGACTAAATATTTCATGATCAGAGATAGCTTCAACAATTGGATTACAGAAAAGAGGTTTTTCTTTACTATTTATAAAACCATGTATCCATGTTGTATTGATAAATAACATTTTATACTTCCAGCGATCTTCTTGCTGTGGGTTGCAAGAGTGCACTAAGTTAGGGGGAATGAACACAATTGTTTTGGGACTTACTTCTTCCCACTTTCCCTCATACCAAAAAGAACTTTTTCCTTTATCTATAATGCCTAGAGAATATTCCTCATGGGCATGTTTTTTATAGGAAAGCTGGCTGGTATCGCATATTTTTAATTCAAAATATGGCAAGTGGACATCACGGTAAAATTGCACTCCTTTTCTCATATTGCTTTTTCCTCCTTTACTCCAGACATGTCCACCTTTTTCTTAATTAATAATATAGCAACTGTAGTGATGGTTATGCTGATGGCTATACTATAGTAGGAATAATAAACACCAATTACATCATTCCCTATACCTATCATCATGTTGACAACCATTGCGATTAATGTGCCACACATTAGCATTAGACCTGTAACATAGGATGCTGCTTCCTTAAATACTCCATGAGCAGTGGTTATGATAGTGGGATAAATGATAGAATAAAATAACCCTGCTGCAGAAAATATGATTAACCCTGCCTCTCTTAACATAATTCCTACTGTAGATAAAAAAGATGCTAAACAGCCAAATAGCAGCATACTTTTAAAAGCACCTAACCGATCTACAATAAATCCTCCAAACAACCTTACTACTGTTTCAGAGCCAAAAAATAATGCCGCATAGTGTGCTCTTTTATCTGCATCTAAATTAAATTCTTCCCCCATGTAATTGACGAACCAATTTCCGATGCCATATTCCGATGCCAAATAAAAACCTAACGCAATGATATAAAGGTAAAGTATCTTATTTTTGAGCAAATCCTTTTTCTTATATTGTACCTTCTCATTCTGATGAGTATAAGGTACTTTAATAAGCAGCAAATAGATAAATAAGACCGCACAGCACAGTAACATAAAAACATAAAATTGAGTCCATGGCACCCCTTTAGATAAAAGATTTCCTACAATTTTTTGTATTGCTGTATTGCTCGCGCCATAGGAAAAATTTACAAAGTTCATTAAGACCGCAGTCGATGCAACGGTTAGTATTGGCCCTAACGTATTCACCCCTACATTAAACATAGCCATTCCAACATTTAAACCAAATAGCCCAATGAGTAGCATCATATACGTTTTACAAGTAATTAAAAGTACTAAGGAGACCATTCCTACTATGAAACCAAAGGCTATAACTTTTTTATAGCCTACCTTTTCAATAAAAATACCACCAACATACTGGAACACTGCATAAGCCAAGAGACCTGCTGTCAGAACATAGCCTATCTGCGTATTGTTTATGCCAAAATCGTCTTTAAAAAAGGGTACAAAAATCCCTTTAAAATTATCACTCATGGCAACGATTACATACATTAGAACGAATAAGATAATAATAGGTGCATTGCTGCATTGTCCAGTTTGAAGGTCTTTATTATATTTCATGAATAGCTCCTTTATTGTACAATTTGGGGGCCCATATTCTATTTATTCTCTCTATATTTTGTAATAATTCTTATAGTCTTTATTTACCATAAAAATACAAAATTCTGCAAGATAACTACCTTGCAGGAGTTTGTATTTCATATCTATCCATTTTTTCTACTACGTGTGTCCACTTAAAACTCGGCTATTACTCTGCAAGATAGTCCCGTTGAATCTTGAAGGTTTAAAGGAAAACAATAGACAGTAAAGTTGTTATGTTTCACTTTTTCATAAAGGGTATCTATATTACACAAGTCCTCGATTACGAAAATATTATGATCCGCACAATGCTGGTCTACTTCCCCATGTTTAGAAGCTTTCTGCAATCCTGGAGCATCTACCCCAATCAAACTTACTTTTTTCTCAATTAGAAAATCAATCACTGGATCGGATAGTTCTGCACTTTTTACCTGATACTCTTTTGCTCCATATCCATTTATCTTTAAATGATCTGTTTTAAATATTACAAAATCATTTTCTTGAATTTCAACATTGATATCTTCAATATTGACTTCCCGATCCTTCACCTTACTGATATCAATGATTTTACCCACCCTTTTGATATTTTCTAAGAGAAACTCCTTATTCATAACATCACAATGGGTGCCAAAATGCCCCAATTTTCTCGTTGGATCATCTGTGATAAAATCAGACTTACTCATCTTAAGCGTCAAATCAATCAACATTATTTTCTACCTCCCGAATTTGCCCCGACAAATGAAGATTATCAAGTGCCATATATTTTAGTTGAACATGATCTCATTACTAGTTTTTTTCATTCTTAGCCTTATTATAAGACCAGAAAATATTGACATTCATTGTATATTCCACACAAACATTAACATTTCCTTGTCAGCTTATAATAGAGAAAATTTCATATAAGAACTTTAGCTTTCTAATAAAAGCAGCTGTAATATACAGTTGAATTTTATAAGCATTTTTGATAAGATTTGGTTTGAGTTGAATAAGCTCTGTATTTTCAATAATGTCCTACTTAACCTCCAGTTGAAAACTTGGAATCAGCCAAGTGTATTAAATATTGATATGAAAAAGGGTGACAATATGTTACATCAGTTCTCTAGAACCGAATTATTAATCGGAGAAGAAGCATTAGAAAATTTGAAACAAAGTAAAGTAGCTGTTTTTGGTATTGGCGGTGTAGGATCATATACAGTGGAAGGTCTGGTTCGCTCTGGTATAGGGAAGCTAGTATTAATTGACGATGATTGTGTTTGCCTCACAAATATCAATCGTCAGTTGCTTGCCACTAGAAAAACCGTTGGTAAACCGAAAGTCGAAGTCATGAAAGAACGTATCTTGGAGATTAACCCCGACGTAGAAGTTACGACCTTTCAAAAATTTTATATGCCAGATACTGCTGATGAATTAATCTTTGACGATTACGATTATATCGTAGATGCCATTGACACCGTAACGGGAAAAATTGATTTAATCCAAAAGGCGAAGGCTAAAAATATTCCTATTATCAGTTGTATGGGAGCAGGTAATAAGCTAGACCCTACTAAATTCGAAGTAGCAGATATTTATAAAACGTCTGTATGCCCATTAGCAAAAGTCATGCGCAAGGAACTTAAAAAACGAAATATTTCCTCACTGAAAGTAGTTTACTCAAAAGAATTCCCCATAACTCCTAAAGAAACGGAAGGCTCTAACTGTGCAACAGGTTGCATCTGCCCCTCTGGCACTACCCGAAAATGCACCATCCGCCGTCAGATTCCTGGCAGTATCTCTTTCGTCCCATCCGTCGCTGGACTGATTATTGCTGGTGAAGTAGTAAAGGATATTGCCTTTAAAGAAATCTAACAAGAACAAGGCTCTTAGAACAATATTGTTCTTCCTTTTGTCATTGCGAGAAGGTACGACGAAGCAATCCCTGGCAAGAGGGAGATTGCTTCGTCGGTCCTCCTCGCAATGACAGGCAGATGCTCATAATTTACAATTTTGCTATAACCAACAGCACCTGTTGTCGTTAAAACGATAACAGGTGCTTTTCTCACGTTACAAATAATTTCTAGGATCAACAATCTTACCTTCCAAGGCCGCAGCCGCAACTGTTGCTGGGGAAGCAAGGAAAATTTCCGATTTGGGACTGCCCATCCTGCCTAGAAAGTTACGATTATTGGTAGCAATGACTCTCTCACCGTCAGATACAATGCCACCGCTCCTGCCACAGCATAAACCGCAAGCAGGGGGATTCATAATCGCGCCAGCTTCTACTAAGATTCCGATGATTCCTGCTTTTGCAGCTTCTGCATAAATACTCCGACTAGCAGGGGTAACAATTAGCTTAGTAAAGGGAGCAATTTTCCGCCCCTTTAGGATTTTAGCTGCAATTTCCAAATCTTCCAACCTACCATTGGTACAAGACCCAATAAACCCTTGATCAATTCTAGTTCCAAGCAAATCTTTCACATCACTAATATTGTCTACATTAGACGGACATGCAACTACAGGCTTAAAGGTAGTCGCATCATATTCAAAAACTTTTTCATAACTTGCATCGGAATCACTTCTTAAATCCTGAAAATCCCTACCATCCACACCGCTAAATTGGAAAGTTTTTTCGTCAGGTGCAATAACTCCTACCTTAGCGCCCGCTTCTACTGCCATATTAGAAAGAGTCATTCTAGAAGATATACTTAATCCTTCAATCGTGGAACCGGCAAACTCCATTGCTTTATAAGTAGCACCATCAGCTCCAATATCACCAAGGATTCTAAGAATGATATCTTTAGCAAATACGCCCTTAGGTAAATCGCCCTTAATATTAAATTTAAGAGTCGGTGGAACCTTTATCCATAGTTTTCCTGTGCCAAAAATCGCTGCCATTTCGGTATAACCAATACCTGTTGAAAATGCACCAATGGCACCATAAGTCGTTGTATGGGAATCCGTACCGAAAACTACTTGGCCGGGAACCACATATCTTAATTCAGGCATCAATTGATGACAGACCCCATCTGCACGATGCACTGCCTTAATATCCTGTTCTGCAGCAAAGGTATCTGCTATTTTATGATGGCGAAAATCTTCAATAAAACTAGCGGGGACTAAATGATCATAGACAAATACGATTTTTTCTGGATTCCAGACCTTTTCAAAACCCATTTCTCTAAATTTCTCAATGACAAAAGGAGCAAAAATATCATGAACCATTACCTTATCCACATTAACGTTAAGCAATTCCCCTGCTGAAATTGAACTTCTTCCTGTATTTCTCATTATTATTTTTTCTGTTAGCGTATAACCCATGCTGCAACTTCCTTTCCAGCAAAACTATTATTTGCCATTCCGTTTTCTCATAAAAGGGACTAACCCTCCCGCTTCTACCATCTGCAATAAATCCTCTGGAATAGACGCTACTTGAAAAGTTTTTTCCCCCAGCATCACTTGGCTATTTTTTAAATCAACTGACACATGATCCCCTTCATTGCAATCATCATATAATTGACTATTCTCAAGGAGCAATAGGCCATTATTAAAAGCATTCCGATAAAAAATCCTGGCATAAGACTTAGCAATAATACAGCCTACCTTCAAAGCTGCCAGAATTTCTGGTGCCTGTTCCCGCGAAGAACCACAGCCAAAATTTTTCCCTGCCACAATAATATCACCAGGCTGGATTAGTTCTGCTAGTTCTGGCCTCAAAGGATAAAAGGCATATTTCTTCATATCTTCTACTGACTTCAAGGCGAGAAACTGTGTTGGGATAATAATATCCGTATCAATGTCATCCCCTAATTTCCATACTCGTCCTCCGAATATTCCCTTCATAGTACACTCCCCCTAGGATCAGTTATTTTTCCTGTAAGGGCAGAAGCTGCAACTACTGCTGCAGAAGCAAGATAGATGCTGGAGTTTGGATGACCCGCTCTTCCTTTAAAATTCCTTGTTCCAGTAGAAATTAGGATTTCTCCTTCACCAATTACTCCCTGGCAACTTCCCCAGCAAACACTACAATTGGGGTTTAGTACCATAGCGCCGCATTCCACAAATATATCGATTAGTCCTTCTGCTAAAGCTTGTAAATACACTGCCTTGGAAGCAGGTGAAATCAATAATTTAACATAGGGATTGATTTTTTTACCTTTCAAAATTTGTGCAGCAGCACGTAATTCCTCTATTCTGCCATTGTTGCAAGAACCAATAAAACCTTGATCAATTTTCACTTCACCAATCTGGGTTAGAGGAACCACATCATCGACACAATGAGGTATGGCAATCATAGGCTCTAATTCATCAAGGTTATAATAGTATGTGTTCTCATATACTGCGTCCTGATCACTTTTAAATAAATATTTGGCTTTACGCCCCCTTGACTCTACATATTCAACGGCAATTTCATCAGGCTCAATAAGTCCGCTTTTTGCACCTGCTTCTACGGCCATATTGCACAGAACAACCCGATCATCAACAGTAAAATTTTTCATGGCCGGGCCGCCAAATTCCATAATCTTATAATTTGCCCCGTTTGCCCCTATATCACCAATGATCTTCAAAATCAAATCTCTAGCAAATACGCCTGGTTTGAAATTTCCTTCAATCACAAATTTTAAAGTTTCCGGCACCATCAGCCATATTTCCCCTGTATTCATAACAGAAGTAAAATCTGTACAGCCCACTCCTGTTCCAAAGGCACCTAGCCCTCCATAAGAACAGGTATGAGAATCCGCTGCAATGACTAACTGCCCTGGCACGATAAAATCTTCAATCATAATTTGATGGCAAACTCCTGTACCTTCATAAAAAGGAATATTATGTTTTTGTGCAAATACTCTCATTTTTTTATGTACCTGAGCAGTCTTTGCACTTTCCGAAGGTACATTATGATCAACAATAAAAATCACCTTTTCAGGATCAAATACCTTTTCTGCATGTAACTGATTTTCAAAAATATCAATATTTAAATGGGTTGTACCATCATTACTCATACAAAGGTCAACTTTAGCTGTAATAATTTCTCCTGGTCTTACAACCTCTTTACCACTAGCCTTCGCCAAAATTTTTTCTCCAATTGTCATGCCCATCCTAATACCTCCTTTACTTGTTATTTAAAAAGCCAATCAAACCGCCCGCTTCTAAAATATTCATAACATGGGCAGGTAGCTTTGTAGATGTGAAGTTTTCATCTTTAGTAATATTTTTAATGGTTCCTCTTTGCACATCAATTTCCAGTGTATCTTGCTGCTCTACAGAATCGTATACCTCTTTGCAGATCACAACTGGTAATCCAATATTTATTGCATTGCGAAAGAATATCCTGGCAAAAGATTTCGCTACAATCCCACTTACACCAAGAGCTTTCAATACCAAGGGAGCCTGTTCTCGAGAAGAACCAGATCCAAAATTCTCTCCACCTACAATAATGTCACCTGGACATACGGTAGATGCAAAATCCTTATCCAAGGGCTCAAAGGTATACTGCTTCATTTCCTCAACATTAGGCAGCAGCAAATACTGGGATGGAATGATTTGATCCGTATCCACATCATTTCCGAACTTCCACACTTTCCCTGTCATCACTTTTATCATCTCTCTTTCCAAACTCTCTATTATTATATTATAAAATTTAATGTGATATAATAATAATACATATTGATTATATCTAATATAACGAGGAGTTATATCATGCATGAAGATCTAGAACTTTATAAAATTTTTCACACTGTAGCCTTCTATAAAAATATTTCTCATGCGGCAGAAGCCTTATATATAAGCCAGCCAGCCGTAAGTAAATCCATCAAAAAACTAGAAGCCCTCTTGGATGTGAAATTATTTTCTCGGGGTTCCAAAGGAGTAACCCTTACTACGGAAGGAAAAATTTTCTACGAGTATATCCAAAAAGCACTTCATATCATATCTGATGGGGAAAATATGTTAACAGAACTAAAGAGTAAAAAACAAGGCATGATTACTATTGGTGTCAGCACCGTACTTTGCAAACACTTTCTTTTATCTCACCTGAAACCCTTTATGAAGCAATATCCTGAAATAAAAATAAAGATCATTAATAAAACGACCTTTGATACCCTTAAAAATATTGATCAAGGAATGATTGATTTTGGTATTGTCAGCCACCCGTTTAATATAAGTCCTTATACCTTTATTAAATTAGCTGATATTCAAGACATTTTTGTCGCGGAAAAAGAATATTTAAAGTCATTACAAATTACAGAACCCAACGATATTTTTTCAAAAGGTATTTTTATGCTACTAGAATCCGATAATATTACAAGGCAATATGTGGATCAATTTTTTATAGAGAATAATATATTCATCAAACCAGAAGTCGAAATCAACACCATGGACTTTCTCATCGAATTTGCCAAAATCGGGCTAGGTATTACTGTTGTGATTCGAAACTTTATTGAAAAAGATCTAGCCGAAGGGACTCTCATTGAAATTCCCATATCGCCAGCCATGCCTCCAAGACCAGTAGGTATTATTTTTGATAAGAAAAAAACATTATCCATTGCTACCCAGACTTTTCTTTCTTATCTTCAGTCTCGCTGCTAAATAAGAAAAAGGCTAGCTCGTTCTTTTTTAACAACTAGAAAAGATAGATAGAATTCGTTCATAATTTCTAACATAACCAGAAAATGTTATTACACCTTTTGCCAATCAATCTAAGCGCTGTGTCCCCGTTATTATAAGCGTATGTTAAATGCTAATGGCGGAGCGTTAATA
Organism: uncultured Pelosinus sp.; assembly: GCA_963526645.1. GTDB lineage: Bacteria > Bacillota > Negativicutes > DSM-13327 > DSM-13327 > Pelosinus. Next base: position 85,322 of record CAUROG010000015.1, read on the forward strand.
ACATGGACACAGTGCTACCTAAATGCAACAAAATTCACTTAAAACTTATACATTATGATACCTATCAAAAGATGCCTATCCCCTCCATACTGGGGGGATAGGCATCTTTATAATCAAATACTACATTTACTATTTTACTAATTTGGATATGGTTCTAAATGCATCAGATCCCGCTTTATAACAAAGCTCAAAAAGAATGGATTCTACTGTGGTAAGGATCGCGCCTTCGTATTTCATGCGCTCCAATGCGATTTCATAGTCGCTTTTCGTGCGAGAACCAACAGCATCGACAACCACAATAGGTTGAAAACCAAGAGCTTTCAAATCAATTGCCGTTTGCAATACACAAACATGAGCTTCAATCCCTGCAATTATAACATTTTTGCTGTCCTGCTTATGAAGCTCCTTGACTAGGGCCTCATTTCCACAACAACTAAAGGTCATTTTGTCATGATATGTAGAAAAGTATGGACGTAATTGTTCAATGGTATTTCCTAATCCCTTTGGATATTGCTGAGCAGCCATCATAGGAATTTCTAATGCTTTCATCCCTTCCATAAGAGTTATTACTTTTTTAGCAATTATCTCATTGCCAACAATATAGGGAAACAATTTTTCTTGCATATCCACCAATAAAAACTGAGAACTTTCTTTTTCCAATCTCATATTTTTTCTCCTCTTTTTGTTTTGGAATAGTATTATATTTTCAATAGAATATCCATCATGAAAGAAACTATACAGGCTGATTTCTCATATATAGATAAAGGCTTCCAAATAGAAGAAATATCTATATCGAAGCTGCATGTATCACTTCGCCTCCCTTATTCACTTCTCCTTCTATCTCATTATTTTCCACAGCTCATTACTTGCAATTTATATCTATATATTGTAATATATAGATATAAATATATAGATTTTGAGGAGATGAATAAAATGAAAGTATTGATCGTTGGTGGAGTTGCTGGTGGCGCTAGTGCGGCAGCACGTTTAAGACGCTTAGATGAAAAAATGCAAATCATTCTTTTTGAAAGAGGGGAACATATTTCATTTGCCAATTGTGGTTTACCCTATTATGTAGGAGAAGTGATTAGAGAGAAAGAGCAACTGGTAGTACAGACTCCTGAGGCTATGAACACACGCTTTAACATTGATGTACGTACTTTTAGTGAGGTTATAAGCATTGATACGAATAAAAAAGAACTGGAAGTAAAGGACCTCGGCACCGGTACTAGCTATAGGGAATCCTACGATAAACTAATCCTTTCTCCAGGTGCTGCTCCTATCAAACCACCTATACCTGGCTTAGATGCTGACAATGTTTTCACTATGAGAAATATTCCTGATACCTATGCCATTAAGGATTTTGTTGACAGTCACCAACCGAAAAGAGCTGTTGTTGTAGGTGGAGGATTTATCGGCATTGAATTAGCAGAAAATCTAGTTGAAAGAGGTATCAAAGTTACCTTAGTAGAACTAGCTAACCAAGTTATGGGACCCATTGACTTTGAAATGGCAGCCTTAGTGCATCAATATTTGAAAGAAAAAGGCATGGAAGTTTATTTAGAAGATGGCGTGACATCTGTAAGACATGAAAAAAACTATTCGATTATTTCGCTTAAAAGTAAAACAGAACTGAAAGCAGATATGATCCTTTTAGGCATTGGCGTAACTCCTGATACTACATTAGCAAAAACAGCTAATTTAGCCTTAGGAGAAAGAGGCGGGATTAAGGTCGATAAAAATCTAAGAACTTCTAACCCTGATATTTACGCTGTTGGAGATGCAATTGAAGTAATTGATTTTGTTAACGGCAGGCCAACCCTTATTCCACTTGCTGGACCAGCAAATAAACAAGGAAGAATAGCTGCTAATAATATCTACGGAATTACGGATGAATATACTGGCACGCAAGGAACTTCTGTCTTAAAAGTATTTGATATAACCGTTTCCTCCACAGGTAATAATGAAAAGATACTAAAACGATTCCATATTCCCTATGAAAAATCCTATACTCATTCTCTATCTCATGCAGGGTACTATCGTGGAGCTACACCCATTTCCCTAAAACTTCTCTTCTCACCCAAGGATGGAAAACTGCTAGGTGCTCAAGCAGTCGGCTATACAGGAGTAGAAAAAAGAATTGATGTAATTGCTACAGCAATTCGGGCAGGTATGACCGTCCATGATCTAGAAACTCTAGAATTATCCTATGCACCTCCCTATTCATCAGCAAAAGACCCTGTTAATATGGCAGGCTATGTTGCATCGAATATATTGAAAGATGATCATGAAATTATTCATTGGGATGAAATCAGTACCTTAGATAAGGCCAATTCCATTCTAATCGATGTACGCACACCTCAAGAATTTTTTATGGGTTCCATTGAAGGAGCAGTCAATATTCCCCTTGATGAACTACGTAATAGGCTAGAGGAAATTCCTACAAATAAAGAAATCATCCTCTTCTGCCAGGTAGGACTAAGAGGATATCTGGCCTACCGAATACTCGTTCAAAATGATTATACAAAAGTGAAGAATTTAAGCGGTGGTTATAAAACCTATACCGCTGCTGTGCAAGAACAATCCAATAGAGATATTTTCCGTTATGATGATTTGCATGAAAATAAAGAATCTCAAGATTCGCCTCATCCTTCCCTAGCTATCCAAGGAAACGTTAAAATCAATGCCTGTGGACTACAATGCCCTGGGCCTATTATGCAAGTATATAATGCCCTTAATTCTATGGAAACTGATAGTATTTTAGAAGTAACGGTTACAGATCCAGCTTTTGCCTCTGATATAAAAGCCTGGTGCCAAAGTACAGGAAATTCATTGCTAGAAGTAAATAAATCGCCACAATTTATCAAAGCCTATATTAAAAAGGGAAAAGTAATACCGCAAGAAACGGGCTTTACCAGCTCTGCAGGTAACGATAAGACCATGGTTGTATTTAGCGGCGATTTAGATAAGGCCATAGCCGCATTCATTATCGCAAATGGAGCCGCTGCCATGGGTAGAAAGGTAACTATGTTCTTTACCTTCTGGGGCCTAAATATTCTCAGAAAACCTGATAAAGTCAACGTCACTAAAAATCTACTAGAATCCATGTTTAGCGTCATGATGCCTAGAGGTTCAAAAAAACTTGGCTTATCTACTATGAATATGGGTGGTATAGGTGGTAAAATGATTCGATATATCATGAACAAAAAAAATGTTTCCTCCCTAGAAGATTTAATTCTCCAGGCCCAAAAGCAAGGCATCCGAATTGTAGCTTGCAGCATGTCTTTGGATGTCATGGGAATAAAGGCAGAAGAATTAATCGACGGCATAGAAATCGCGGGTGTTGCCTCTTATCTAAGCGCAGCAGAGTTAGCTGATACCAATCTATTTATTTAATCTAACAAAGACTGAAGGTGATAACATGGAAGATATGAAAAACTATATACAAAAAAGTGATTTACTAAAAGCAATAGCTCATCCAGTAAGACTATGCATTATAAGGGGTTTAATTAATCAACAATGTAATGTAACAAAAATGCAAGAATGTCTTAATTTGCCACAATCTACCGTATCTCAGCATCTTGCAAAATTAAAGTCTGCAGGCATTATCGAAGGAGAAAGAAAAGGATTAGAGATTAGCTATAAAGTAGTAAATAAACAAATGAGAGAAATCGTAGAGTTACTCTTTTAATTAGTTTATGATTTGATCAGATTAATATTTTGTATCCCTTTAACTTAAGTGCTCTACAGAACATCTGTAGGGCACTTAAATAGTTAATAAATCAATTGCTTACTTCCACTGTCAAAATTTTGCTAAAAAAAAGTTCCGTTTGCACGGAACTTCGTTGCCCTTCCCAAGACAACTCACAACAAAACAATTGGATAATGAAAGATTTAATCATATGTTAGCCATTCCGTACCCAGATACGAAACAGTCACATAACAAGTAAAAATCTCCCGACCACTGGCCAGGAGAAATAATTAAGAGCATCACAATTATACCTACAAAAAATCCCAGCGCTAAATACGCCGGGATATAAGTACAATACAACCTTTACTGTGCACTTAATCCCCTCCCCATCTCTCGTGGGTAAAAAACGGTGATTGTCAAATAGGCAGTTCTCCTGGCTCTGGATCATCGCTTGCCCAAACCTTCCCAAAACCTTCGTTTCAGTGGTATAACTTGGGTTTACTCCTCATTACAGTGGCGGGACCGCGCCGGCATTAGACCGGACTTCCCTATTAAGCCCCTCGGGGCACCTATCTCAACATATGAAATTTTATAAGGTCATAATAATCCTAATACATACATAATAACACTTTATTTTATAACATACAAGCATGCATATCTTATTTATGTACTGGACATCTATCGCCGCCTAAGCGGTCAATCCATGTTAGTTGCTGATAATTCATCAGCTCATTTTGATCTACTTCGGCAATTTTACTCAAACAATCCTTACATACCTTTTTTCCAGCAGCCTCAACAAGAGCTGGTGATACTCCCAGCCGATTTAAGCGACTCCCCCTGTTTTCAACGTTGATTTCCGGTACGTCCACTGCTTCATCACTGATAACAATGAGCCCCGTATCTCCCTTAAATTCCGGATCGCTACGCACAGTACTTGTCTTATTAAGGCTTGTTGCCAAATCCTTATATTTTGCAATTAAGTTATAATCAATACTGCCATTGATGATTAGCTTGTCTGCTTTTTGATCCTTTAAAGCTTGAAGAATTTCAGGATAAATAGCTCTTTCTGCTACTTGTTCTTTAGTTAATTTTTTTAAGACTCGTTCCCTAAATTCTCCGAGGTATCGTACTTTTTCATCATATTTTAACTCAGGTGTTCCATGTACCCCCGCTAGTAAAGCCTGTTCCACCTTGTCTTTTTTTACCCAATTACTAATACCGTTTGATTGATTTGAATTTTCTATAATAATCACCCCTAAATTGTAATGCAGAGCATCTTGCCTTTTATGACCATATGCTACCATTAAAATAACCTTATCATTTTCTATATATGCAAATAATAAATGATTATAAAAACTATAACATATATTTGGATTCAATTCCAATCAGACTAAAATCAGCATTTTATTAATCAGGACCACCCGTCTAACGGGTGGTTTGCATAAGCCCTATAAGGGCATGGTA
>CAUROG010000016.1:0-87206 GCA_963526645.1 uncultured Pelosinus sp.
GAAGGGATTCATGGAGATTTAGGGATGGTCACAGCAGACGATGTAGTACTAGCCTTGTCAAATAGTGGTGAAACAACAGAAGTCGTTAGTATTTTTCCAGCCATTAAACGGATTGGTGCTAGCATCATTGTCATGTCTGGTTGTCAGGAGTCTACCATGGGTAAAAATGCAGATGTGTTTTTAGATATTGCTGTAGAAAAAGAAGCTTGTCCTCTTGGCTTGGCACCAACGGCGAGTGCAATAGCAACTCTAGCTATGGGAGATGCTCTGGCAGTTGCTCTATTATCTGAACGTAAATTTACCCCTGAGGATTTTGCTGTTTTCCATCCAGGAGGAGCTTTAGGCCGGAAATTACTTTTAACTGTAGAAAATGTGATGCATGCAGGAGAAGAAAATCCTGTAGTCACTTTAGATAAAACTGTAAAAGAAGCGTTGTTTGTTATTACAGGAAAAGGGCTTGGCGTTACGAATGTTGTAGATGGTCAAGGTTATTTGGTTGGTATTATTACGGATGGTGATATTCGTCGCGGTTTAGAACATGGACATGAATTCTTGGATAAAAAAGTAGATAGCCTCATGACCAAAAATCCCCGTACCATTACTGCTAATAAGTTAGCTGCCCAGGCTCTTTCTATTATGGAAAAAAATCATCCTCGGCCAATTACTGTATTGCCAGTAGTGGATGAAGAAAATAGGACAATTGGTATTATTCACCTTACTGACTTATTACGTCAAGGAGTGGTATAATGGATATAGAAGTACGTGCTAAACGTATTAAATTATTGATTCTAGACGTAGATGGTGTATTGACAGATGGACATATTATCTTTGGGCGTGACGGGGAACTGATGAAGAACTTTCATTCTCAAGATGGATTAGGCATTACCGCAGCTCATAGAGCGGGATTGAAGACGGCCATCATCACGGGGCGGGAAAGCCAGATAGTCCATTTACGTAGTAACGAGCTAAAAATAACGGATGTATACCAAGGGGCCATGAATAAGGTGGAGGCCCTGGCTACTTTGCTAGGGAAATACAAGTTGAATGTAGAAGAAGTAGCCTATGTGGGAGATGACTTGATCGATTTGCCTGTTATGGTACAAGTAGGATTGTCTTGCGCAGTAGCCAATGCTGTGGAAGAAGTCAAACAACATGCTCATCTGGTAACTACTCAGCGAGGCGGTCAAGGAGCAGTGCGTGAAGTGGTTGAGTTTATTTTAAAATCCCAAGGGAAATGGGACGACATAGTGAACGCCTATATACAAGGCGGAAGAATAGAAACAAAACAATAAAAGCGGAAGAAAAAATGCTTGAATCATAGAGTACACACCCGATTGCAGAGAGAATTCCTTAGTGTTCTCTGCGCCTCTGTGGTTCACATGTTCTAGATTTAAAAAGAGTGACATCTCAATGTCATTGCGAAGGATAGTGAAGCAATCCCCTCCTTTCAAGAGATTGCTTCACTGCCATTCACAATGATAAGGGATGCGAAAGGTTTTATAAAATTCCCCTCTATGAGAGGGGGCCGTAGGGCGGGGTGTGTTTGCCGCCTACAGAAAGGAGGTCGCCGATGTCTAACGTTTGGCAATATTATTTATTAAAAGGGCTTAGTTTTATAATCTGCTTATTACCATATAAGGGAGTTTTGTGGCTAGGAAAAATCCTTGGGAAATTATATTATCGTATTGCTGCGCGGCAGCGACGGCGAGCTTTACAGCAGATGCAAGAGTCCTTGAAAATCCCCTTAGAGACAGCAGAAGAGCATATTAGGAGTTTGTTTATTAAATTAGGACAAACCTTTTTGGAAATGCTATATATGCCTGTTCTCACTCCAGAAACAATGGAGCAGTATGTTACCATAGAAAATCGTCACTATCTTGCTGAGGCCGTGGAGCAAGGACGAGGGGTAGTTCTGCTTACCTCTCACATAGGTAACTGGGAATGGCTGGGGGCCTTTTTAGCTATGAGTAGTTTTCCTCTAGCTGCTGTTATTAAGCGTCAGCCCAATGATCAGCATACTAGAATTTTAAATGAATATCGTGAACTGGCCGGTATTGAGATTTTCGCCCGTGGTACTACTGAATTAGTCAGTGCGGCAAGAGCCCTTAAAAGTGGTAAAGTTCTTGGCTTTTTAGCTGACCAAGATGCAGGTAAAAATGGTTTGTTTATAGAGTTTTTAGGGAAAATGGCTTCGACACCTACGGGACCAACTGTTTTTGCGAAGAAGTTTAAGGCCCCAGTAGTACCTGCATTTATTGTGCGCAGACCTGGGGGGGGACACAAGATAATCCTGCTTGAATCCTTTTACTATGAAGACACAGGCAATGAGATAGAAGATATGTATAACATGACAGCTAAAATGTCAAAAATTATTGAACAAACTATCAGGCAATATCCTGATGAATGGTTATGGTTTCAAAAAAGATGGAATACGTCGTATTCCGAGGTTACAATCAAGCATGAGCAAGCTGTATCTCCAGAAAGGATAGGTAAACAGGCATGAAAAAAACGATAGGGATAGTCATTGCCTGTGTTATCATATTGGCAAGTGGATTGTATTATTTTTTAAAGGATGAGCCGTTACCTTCGAAACCTCCAGAAGAACCAAAGGCTCAGCAAGCTTCAAAACTGTCCTATCTAGGTAATTCCATCATCGAAGAGAAAGATGGAAAGCGGCTATGGGAGTTAAAAGCGGAAAGTATGGAAATTGATGTGGATACCAAGAATATACAAATAAAAAATCTGATAGGAACCTTTTATCAAGAAAAAGGCGGAAGCATTGAGATTACTGCCCCTGAAGCATTTCTAGATAGTAAGACCAAAGAGATTACCATGTCTGTAAAAGTGAAAGCAACAGCCAGTGATGGAGGAACCTTTATGGTCAATGAGCTTCGCTGGTCTAGTAAAGAACAAAAGGCTTATGGAACTGGTAATGTAGTCTTTACGAAAGAGGATACTGTAATCACAGGGGATAAGATAGAGAGTGATTCAAATATGGAGAAAGTAAAAGTGTTTGGAAATGCTAAAGTAGTGCAAGGAGGATCTGCCAGATGAAGTCTAACATAGTTAAAATGACTCTTGCGTTGGTGCTCTCCGTAGGTATAGCTTCATATGGCTATGCTGCCTCTAATAAACCTGTAGAATTGGCGGCTGATACCATCGAATATGATGCAGCGAAAGGAATTATGATAGCCCAGGGCAACGTTCGCATGGTACAACAGAACACAATCATGACTGGCACTAATGCAGAGTATAATAACAGTACAAAAGAAGCACATGTATATGGCGGTGTTAAGGTAGTTCAAGAGGATGCTACATTATCAGCGGAAGAAATAAATTCCTATGATAACAATCATATCGTTGCTATAGGTGACCCGGTATTGACCAAAGGCGATAGTCGATTGTTAGGTCCTAAAATTGATTATTATTCAGACAAGCAGTATGCTGTAGTGACTGGATGGGCTAGCTTAAGAACCTCTGACAGTACCATGACAGCAAATAAAATAGAATCCTTCTTTAATGAAAACCGTGCCGTTGCCCAAGGTAATGTGCATATTGTCAGCCAATCTCGAAACATGGATGCCACATCAGACCAGGCAGTATATTATGGCGGTAAGGGACAACAAGGAAAAACTGTCTTGACAGGTAATGCTAGAGCTGTACAAGATGGTAATGTACTGACAGGTAATTCCTTGACACTGTATTTGGATAATAAAGTCATCGATGTTCAAGGCCGCAGTAAATTAGTCATCACTCCTCAATAGACAAAGACATGAAAAAAACGCTTAAACACGAAGGTGTGTTGTGCTTATTTCCCATTCTTCACATTTTCGCGTCTTCGCGGTTCAACTATTTTTTCTTTAATCAAAATAGTATCTAATCCTTAGAACAAGGAGTTTTCATATGTATATCGAAACCTTTAATCTTATCAAAACCTATAAAGACCGTAATGTGGTAGATGGTGTGAGTCTTAGAGTGAATCAGGGCGAGGTCGTAGGTTTATTGGGGCCGAATGGTGCTGGCAAAACCACTACTTTTTATATGATTGTTGGCCTAGAACGCCCGAATGATGGCATGATTGTCATTAATGACCAAGATGTAACCGATATGCCTATGTATCGTCGTGCAAGTTTTGGTGTGGGGTACCTCCCTCAAGAGGCTTCTGTATTTCGTAAACTTACAGTAGAAGATAATATTATGGCGATTCTAGAAACCACCAAACTGACAGCTGCCCAGCGTAAGGAAAAGGCAGAAAATTTATTAGATGAGTTTAATATTGCTCATGTATCCAAACGAAAAGGTTCCCAACTCTCAGGAGGGGAACGTCGTCGTGTAGAAATTGCTCGTTGCTTAGCGACGGATCCAGCCTTCATTTTGCTCGACGAGCCTTTTGCTGGAGTTGACCCTATTGCTGTAGCTGATATTCAACAAATTATCGGATATTTAAAACAACGAGGAATTGGTGTACTGATTACGGACCACAATGTGCGAGAGACTTTGAGCATTGTAGATCGAGCCTATATTTTAAATGAGGGGCAGATTCTTATTCATGGTGATGGACAAACCATTGCGAATAGTGAAATTGCTAAAAAATTCTACCTCGGGGAGAATTTCAGTTTGTAATAGAACTGCTTTGTTGAAAAGTTTTTACTCATGATTTACGTGCAGAGGGAGAATTTTTATGCGTATACTTGATAAATATATAATTAAAGAATTATTAGGTCCTTTTATTTTTGGTATTGCCTCATTTTCCAGCGTTTTTATCGGCACGAGTACTCTGATGAGAATTGCCCAGTATGTGACCCAATATGGTGCTTCTATGAGTTCGGTAATCAAGCTATTCATTTATAGCCTGCCCGCTATTGTCGTTTTGACCTTTCCAATGTCTATGTTATTAGCAGCACTCTTAGCCTTTGGTCGCCTATCTGGCTCTAGTGAAATTACAGCCATGCGGTCAGGAGGCATTAGCTTTTATCGTCTGTCGGCGCCTGTATTTATAATAGCCTTTTTTGTGAGTATTTTTGCAGTCTTTTTTAATGAATTGGTAGTACCTCAATCGAATGCTGCTTATAATTATGTAGTACGCTATGATATTCAAAAAAATACGGCACCGAAATCCCAGGAACACATTATTATTAAAGACGTTAAAGCTGATATGTTAGAAAGATTAACCTATGCCCGCAAATTTGAAGAAGAGACGAGTACTATGTATGCTGTGTCCATGCAGGAATTTGATAATGGAACCTTAGTACGAGTGGAAAATGCTGAAAAAGCAGTATGGCAAGACAATCATTGGACCATGATTAATGGGATCATTCATGATCTGACTGCTGAGGGTAATTTAGAACGTACCATGCACTTTGACCAGCAAGTTATGCCTATGGCGAAAGCGCCAAGCTCCATTTCTAGAGAGCAGAAAAAACCGGACGAAATGACAATTAAGGAACTAAAACAGCATATTAAAGTATTAGATAGAGAATATGTAAACTCCAACAAATATCAAATGGAGTTACAGCAGCGAATTGCAATTCCTGTAGCTAGTTTCGTATTTGCATTAATTGGCACACCGTTGGGGTTACAGCCTAATCGCTCTAGTTCATCCATTGGCCTGGGGATTAGTATTATCATTATCTTTGTATATTATGCGATTATGACCGTTTTTACGGCACTAGGTCAAGGCGGCGCTCTTCCTGTTGTATTAGCTGCCTGGATACCAAATATGATCGGCATCATCGCAGGATTCTTACTAGTTCGTAAAGCCTCACGATAAGATAAATGTAATTGCGAGCATAGCCAAGTAATCCACCCTCATTCAAGAGATTGCTTCACTGCCCTTGCAATGACAGAGGCGCAAAATGTTTTTTATTATTGGGATAGAAAGGAGGTACACATCATGTATGGATTAACCCTAATTGCTGTTTTAGCCATCACTGGTGGAGCCATTGCTTATATTGGTGACAAATTGGGTACTAAAGTAGGCAAGAAGAAATTAAGCATTTTTGGCTTGCGCCCCAAACATACCTCTATTGTAGTTACGATTATTACGGGTATTCTGATTACTGGGTCCACAATTGGTGTATTATCATTAGTATCTAAGGATGTGCGTACCGCCCTCTTTGGCATGGAAGCTTTAGCACAGAAGCTGTCCACTCTATCCCAAGAAGTAGCCAGCAAGAATATTGAACTGGATACCAGTCGTATTGCTCTAGAGTCTAAGAATGCAGAGTACACCGCCCTCTCTTTGAGGGTAAAAGATACGGCAGAGCGTTTGCGAGCCATTACCAGCGAATTATCTGAAGTAATCGCTCAGCGTGACCGCACAGCGTTAGAGCTAGAACAAGCCAAAGGCGATCTAGAACATTCTAAACAATCTCTTAGCGCGTTGCAGGAGACTAAGAATCAACTAGATCTACGTGTTCAGTCATTAAACCAATCAAAAGATACTTTGGAAAAAGATGTGGATCGCTTAAATCAATTAACCACGAAGTTGGGGAATGGCATTCAGGTTGTGCGAGGAGGTTCTATTATTTATAGGGCAGGTGAGGTCCTGTCTACTTTTACTCTACATGGCGGAGAGAGTAAATCAGCTACGGAAAAATCTTTAACAGAAGCAATTTATTCAACAAACCAGAATATTATTGATAAATTAGGTATTGAGAATAAGACTATGGGAGTCCTATGGATTGGCCAGGAGGATTTTGATAAAACCGTAAAGGCATTAATCAGCAATCCGGAAGACTCTATTGTACGTATTTCAGCGGGAGGCAATACGGTATATGGCGAACCTGTGATTGGCCAGATTGCCGTCTTCCCAAGCCGTCTTATCTATGTCCAAGGGGAAATCATTTATTCGTCTACGATTGAGGGTGGTACTAAAGCCTCCCAACCAGAAGAAATAGTCATGCTCTTTTTACAAAAAGTCAATGCTGCAGCTGTAGAAAAAGGCATATTGCCTGATCCAATTCAAGGTACAGTAGGTGCTATTAATGGTGCCGATTTCTATGATGCTGTCAATAAATTAAAACGCTATAATGGAAAAGTCATGATTAAGGCGACGGCTAAAAATGATATTTATACTCTTGGCCCTTTAAAAATTGAGATGCATATTCAAGGGGTATCAGAATAGATAATGACTTAAAGTCACTTACCAACAAGTACCAGGGAAGAATCCTGCATTAAAAGCAGGATTCTTTTTTCTTTTGGCGAAATAGGTATATATAAGTTTTATGTAATTCAATTATTTTTTTTAATGACGAGTGACTAAATAGTCAAGTCCTGTAAATATAGATAAATACCAATATTTACACTAGGATAATAAGCAGGAATTAAAAAAGATTTATAGAATTATGTAAACTAGAACCTGTGAAAGCGGCAGGGACATGAAAGTGATATATAGTACAAGATGATTGTTTATGAGGAAACATGAAAACTCATAAATCGCTCCCGTAATTATATAACTCTTATCATGTTGGTGATTTCATCCGCGAAAACAGCAAAAGTTTTATGTAAATCTATTATATTTTTAATACCGAGTGACTAAATAGTCAAGTCCTGTAAATATAGATAAATACCAATATTTACACTAGGGCAATAAGCAGGAATTAAAAAAGATATATAGAATTATGTAAACAGAACCTGTGAAAAGCGACAGGGGCATGAAAGTGATATAGAGTACTGGAAGGTTGTTGCTGAGGAAACGTGGACACTCATGGAACGCCCCCTTTATTCGATAGCCCTTATCATGTTGGTGATAGCACCCGCAAAAATAAAAAACATTTTAGGGGGATTTTTTCAGATGAACAAGAAACTTTTAAAAGTAGCAGTAATGGCTGCTCTGGCTACCAGCATTGCGGTACCAGCATTCGCTAATCCATTTTCCGATGTACCTGCAAAACACTGGTCTTATGATGCAGTAAACAAATTGGCTCAAGCTGGTGTGATTGAAGGCTATGGCGATGGTACTTTCAGAGGAGACAAAACTGTTACCCGTTATGAAATGGCACAAATCGTAGCAAATGCTATGACTAAATCTTTGAATGCAGATCAAAAAGCAACTGTTGACCAATTATCAAAAGAATTTGCTACTGAATTAAACACTATTGGTGTAAAAGTAGAAGGTATGCAAGATCAAATCGATAACATGGTAAAAATCTCTGGTGATGCTCGTGTACGTTATACTAATGTAGAAGACGAAAATGATAAAACTGACCTTCGTACTCGTGTTTCTTTCGATGGTAAAATCAATGATGACGTTAAATACAATGCTCGTTTAAGTGCACTCTACCAACCTAATCAAAATAACGAGAATGTTGGAATTAAATTAGATACTGCTAACGTATCTTTTAATGCTCTTGGTGCTAATGCTACTGTAGGTCGTCAAGATGTTTACTTGGGTTCAGGTATTATGTTTGATGACCAAATGACTGGTCTTGGACTTCAAGCTGGTGCTTTGAAATTGTATGCAGGTAACAATACTGGCATTAATGATGCTGATCCTGAACGCATGTATGCTGCTGAATATGGCGTTAATGTTCTTGGTGCAAAAGTAACTGCTGATTACCTGAAAAATGGTGATAACAAAGCATACGGAATTAATGGTTCAGCTCCTATTGGTACCGGCGTAACTGCTCTTGCTGATTATGTTAAAAACGATTCCAATGACGCTGATGCTACTGCTTTTGGCGTGAAATTTAACAAACTTGGATTGACTGTACTTCATAGAGATGCAGATGCAGGCGTTTATAATGCTTACTCTAGTGCAGATGTAATTGCTCTTCCTACAGATGAAGCAATTAAAGGTATGGAATATCAATATGACAGAAACCTTGGCAAAAATGCTGCTTTAAAAGTTAAATACCAAGATTTCGATAACATGAATGCACGTACTTCTGCAGCTGTTAACGTAAAATTCTAAGTTTACTCTTAAAAGCACCCTTCGGGGTGCTTTTTTCTATTATACTGTCATTGCGAGCGGCAGCGAAGCAATCACCGTCCTCCACCGCCGCGCAAAAGATTACTTCGCTACCACTCACAATGAGCAAAGATGCCTTTCTCTGTGTTCACTATACCTATGTGGTTAAAAACATCTCACACAGAACTTCTTTTTCGATCAAAAAGGAAATAATGATTCATATAAATTTGCAAATTAGCAGGATAATGCAATCCCGCGTAGAATGATTATCAATATCAAGTGAGTTACATAGGAAATATATTATTTGAGAAGATAAGAGTGGTATAAACAATAAACCTAAGGAGAAATCGAACATGAATAAAAAAATAGTAGCTTCTTTAGCAGCTGCAATGGTACTTGGTGTAGCAGGTACTTCCTTTGCAGCTGCAAATCCTTTCGTAGACGTTCCAGCTAAACATTGGTCTTATGACGCAGTCAATACCTTAGCGAAAGCTGGTATTGTTGACGGATATGGCGATAGCATTTTTAAAGGGGACAAATCTATCAGTCGTTATGAAATGGCGCAAATGGTAGCCAAAGCAATGGCTAAATCCGATAAAGCAGATGCAGAGCAAAAATCGATAATTGATAAACTTTCCGTAGAATTCGCAGAGGAACTACAAGGGTTAAATGTACGCATAGCAAAGCTTGAAAAAAATGCCTCTACCCTAAAAGTATCTGGTGAAGCTCTTTTAAAATATGAGAATATTTCTGCCGATAATAATCTTTCTAATTCCTTAACACTACGTACTCGTGTACAGCTAGATGGCAGTATTAATGATCAGTGGTCATATTATGGCCGTCTGCAATCAGAAAATAACATAAGAGGTGAAAGCGTCGACGATTCTGTAACCATGGATAATGCCTATGTGAAAGGCCGATTATTAGGCACTACAGCTACCATTGGCCGTTTTGATTATCTACTGAACAATGGCTTGATGATTGACAGTATCTTAAATGGTGTTAACCTTGAGGTTGGCAATGCGCTGAAGATGAATGTATTTTATGGCAAAGACAATATCAAAGATGCTTGGGGTGCAGATGAAGATACTGCCACCAATCACTTAGAAGTAATTGGTTTAGGCTTGAATTATGATACATCGACAGCCACGACTCTAATTGGCGGTTACTATCAATTTAAAAATAAAGAAAATGATGCTCTGAACAATGAACAATACTTTGGAGCAGGTGCAGTGGATAATACTCGCAAGGTCTGGGAACTTGGCTTTAATACAAGATTCAGCAAGAATTGGGCATTGAATACTTCCTATGGTCAATCTGATGCAGATACAGATAAGAAAGCATACTGCGCTGAAGTTCTCTACAAAGGTGCTGATCAAGCTGAGGTTGGTTCCTATGGTGCTTGGATTAACCACCGTCACTTAGAAGCCAATGCAGCTCCTAAAGCTACTTTTGATGGCGCATATGCCTTTGATTCACAAGCCAATGGTGGTAAAGGTTACGAAATCGGAGTGAACTATACACCATTCTCAAATGCTGTTCTTACTGTCAAATATGCAATTATAAAACCAACTATTAATACTATTTCTAGTGAAAGAACAAAATATTATCAAGCACAAGTTGAATTCTTCTTCTAGAAAACAACCTAAGAAACCGTTGGCTTATGCCAGCGGTTTCTTTTACAAAAGAGAAAGTACCTTACATAATGTGCCATTAAATCTTAGAAAAGTGGAAAAATCATAAAAGGAATTTAACCTACCCAAATAGAACAATAACATTACTACATAAATTCCCCTCTATAGAGGGGTGCCTGAAAGGCGAGGTGTGTCGTGACCACGAATCAAACCATTATCAGTATCGACCCAGGACGAGAAAAATGCGGCATAGCTGCTGTCCATCAAGAAAAGGGTGTATTGCATAAAAGTATCGTCAATACCCAAGATTTACCCTCCATCATTGAAGAACTGCTTACAAAGTATCAGACTAAAATAGTGATTATGGGAAATGGAACCTCAAGTAAGGAAGCGAAGAGATCGCTAGAAAAAATCATAATAAATGAACAGTTCCTTAGTGTTGTTTTAGTGGATGAATATCGTACAACAGATGATGGGCGACGCCGCTATTGGCAGGAAAATCCTCCCAAAGGATTAAGGCGTTTTATACCCGTGACCATGCAAACACCACCCCAGCCTGTGGACGACTATGTGGCGATTATATTGGCAGAACGTTATCTTCGAAAGAGTTAATGAAAAATTTGCAAAAAAAATTTTTATGAATACAAAATGCAAGAAGGAATATAATATATTATGTAGAATATATTAGTAAGCAAGGTAATATTTGACACAGTGAGTTACTAATAAGGAGAGATTGAGGAAACATGGAAACTCAATTATGGACCCCTTCTTAGGCTTATGGTGCAGAAATTACCGAGTAAAAAAATAAACCTAAGGAGAGATTCTAACATGAAAAAGAAATTAGTAGCAACTCTCGCAGCAGCAATGATTCTTGGTGTAGCTGGTACATCCTTCGCTGCGATAAACCCTTTCGTAGACGTTCCTGCAAAACATTGGTCCTATGATTCAGTAGCAAAATTAGCTAAAGCTGGTGTTATTGACGGTTATGGCGATGGCACTTTCAGAGGCGACAAAACTGTTACTCGTTATGAAATGGCTCAAATGGTAGCAAAAGCAATGGGTAATGACGGAAAAGCAACTGCTGCACAAAAAGCTGAAATCAAAAAATTGGAAGCTGAGTTTTCCGATGAATTGGACAAGCTTGGTGTACGTGTAAGCAAATTAGAAAAGAAAATTGGTAATGTTAAAGTAAGCGGTGATGCTCGTGTTCGTTTCGTTGATGATAGGACTGGTAACACTAAATTCCATGAGCGGTTACGTATTAACTTCAATGCTGATGTGAATGATAAAACTAGTTTCTATGGTCGTTTTATGATATTGAATCACCAAGAATTCGGTACGGCATCTAATATTGCTGATACTAATGAAGTTACTGATGCTGCCTTCACTACCAAGAATATCTTAGGTACCAGCAATACTGAAACTACTCTAGGTCGCTTCAGTCAAAAGTTCCTGACTACTGGTTACTTCGTTGATACCATTGGTCTTGTAGATGGCGCTAAAATTACTGTTGGTAACAAACTGAAAGTAACTGCAGGTTTCGCTAACTTCAGCCAAACTAGCGGTGCAAAACTTGCTGGCTATGAAGTGAACGGTAGCACAATTACCGGAGTGGCTGCAAAAAAAGGCGCGCTTGAAGAAGCTGCTTTCGCAGAAGCTTCCTACAATACAAGTAAAGTAACAAATGTGAAAGCTATGATGCTTAAAGAACAGACTGGTGTTGACTCTGACTTTGATATTAAAGGCGCAAGTTTCTCCACTAAGTTGTCAAAACAAATTGGCCTTATTGCTGATTACTCCGTTAATACTGCTCAAGATGATGCTAAAACGATTGTATATCGTCTTACCTACAAAGGAGCTAACAAAAATGCTCCAGGTTCTTACGGCGTTTATGGCGAGTACCGTCGTTTTGATTTAGGAGCTAGTCATAGCGGTTTGAGTGGCGCGCTTATCCCTGTAGATAATGTCAAGGGCGGCAACGTCGGCATTGATTACACTCTTGCTAATAACGTTGTATTTAATGCTATGGCAACGTTTGATAGTAAAGTTGCTTCTACAGGAAAAGATACTAATAATTACGTTAGAGCTCAAGTTAACTACATGTTCTAGAACAAAATCGGCACCCGTAAGGGTGCCCATTTTATTTTCGTCAGTTATGAGGGTGGAGTTTGATTTACCTATTTGCTTGATGGACTTATATTTCGCCAAAATCCCATTTTTAGCTAACCTCCTGCCTAGGTAGGGAGGTTTTTTTATTGCTTGACTTACTAGTCAGTATTGTGTATTATAAAATTAAACAGTAAATGGAATATATTTCAATAAAAATTAATAAATATTAACAAAAGTGCAGGAAATAATAATTACAACATAGAATATTTTTTTAGTACATAGAATAGGTTGATTTATAGGATCAAAATTTCAATGATCTTTCACTGCGTAGAGTAATCGGAAGCAAAAAGTCTTCTTTTAGTAACCGAGTATTTTGGCAGTAGTGAATAGATATGAACCTAAGCCTTGGGTAAGGATAACATTGAGGGAACATGGATACTCAGAGATTCCTTTCTTAGGTGGAAGTTCATCGTAATCCAAAAAAAATAAAACCTAAGGAGAGATTATCATGAAAAAGAAATTAGTAGCTTCCTTAGCAGCTGCAATGGTACTTGGCGTAGCTGGTACTTCCTTCGCTGCAACAAACCCTTTCACAGACGTTCCTGCAAAACATTGGTCCTATGATGCGGTAGCGAAATTGGCTCAGGCTGGTATTGTTGACGGTTATGGCGATGGTACTTACAGAGGCGACAAAACCATCACCCGTTATGAAATGGCTCAAATGGTAGCAAAAGCTATGGCTCGTTCCGACAAGGCAGATGCTAACCAAAAAGCTACCATCGACAAATTGTCCGTAGAATTCGCTAGCGAATTAGAAGGTCTTAATGTTCGCGTATCTAATTTGGAAACTAAAACTGATAATGTTAAATGGGGCGGCGAAATCCGTGTACGTTATGACCACGTAAAACAAGAAGGTTTTTCAAAAGATACTAGCAATAGCCAGGCTTATGCTGATATGTGGGCAACAGTTCAAATCAATCCTGATTGGATTGCTAAAGTTGAATATGAAAGCAGCAAAAAACTTACCAATGGTAGCGCTAGAGCTGGTTCAGATGGAGAGGAAGCTAATACCACTAGAATCTTTGCTCAAGGTCCTTTATTTGGCACGAAAGCAACTGTTGGTAAATTCAATCCTTTCTCTGGTTACGGTTTAGTTATCGATGACAGCATGACTGGTGCTCAATTCGAATTTGGTAAAGCATTAAAAACTAGAGTTGGTTATGGTAAATATGCAGGTAATATTAATAATGGCTTGCCAGAGAGTTATAAAGGGGAGTTCACTAGTTCTCCTACTTATGCTTTTGGAGAATTTGACTATGGTCTTAGCAAGGTTACGAATGTTAAAGTTGCTTACCATAATTTAAGCGATCTTGATGCTGGTGATGCGACTGCATTAGGCCAAAGCTCAATTCATTACGCTGAGGCTGGTTTTGACACCAAAATCGCACCAGATTTGGCTTTGATGGCAACTTATGCTAAATCCAATATTGATATTGAAGACAACAAAGGTTACTTTACTCAATTAACATACAAAGCTGCGGATCTTAAAAAAGTAGGTTCTTACGACATTTATGCTAACTATCGTAAAGTTCCAATAGCTTCTCAACTTGATTCAACTTGGGATTATGTTAGAGGTGTTAAAGGCGTGCAAGTAGGCTTTGACTATGTTCCAGCTACCAATATTAAATTTAACGCTTCCTACCTTGATGGCAAAAATATCGCTTCCGTAACTGATGCTGATGTAGATGCCAAGGTTTATCGCGCTCAAGTACAATTTTTCTTCTAAAACAAAGATAAAAGGGCCGCTGACAATTGTTAGCGGCCCTTTCTTATCTTTGACAAGCCAAGGTGAAGGTTACGTTGACATTCCGATCAAAAAGAGAATATCATATATCAGTGTTTTCTCCTGTCATTCCCCGTAGGAGGGATTTCAATCCCGTCCTATCTCTTCGTATTTCCATGCCGTTTTCCCCACAATTTCCAGCAGGAAATGCTAGCCGCAACATCGAAGATATCCATATGCGAATAACATTAATAAAGGTGGGAAAGTTCATGAAAAAAAGATTTATTACAGGTCTCTTGGTCGTCTGTCTGCTATCCGTAGCTGCGGTACCTGCCACCCAGGCCTTTGGTCTTGGTGATATTCTAAAAGTAGGCGGTATTTCCATTTTGATTGATAAATTCTCTGGTCAATTGAATGGTTTTATCAATACGTTGACCTTTAAACATGGTGTCGGCAATGACTTTGCTACTAAAGTCGTTCCTATCCTCAGCTTCGGCAGTGGTAGTTACATAGGAGCTGCTCAGGTCATTGGCACACAGGATCTAATAGATAGAACCGAAGCCGTTGTGCAAATTGAAGGAAATTTTAGCGGGAACAAATTCCGTGTAAAAGCCTTAATCCCAATTGACAGTAAAAACCCTGTAAACTTCTCCCGCGTCAATGGCGTAGGCGTATCAGCCATTATTGATGTGAAAATTTAGTAAAGAGCATGTTTTTGAACTACCAAGACACAATACTGCTGTCGCAGTATTGTGTCTTGGTGGTTCCTTTTTTAAAGAAATTCTCTGTGCCCCTTTACACCTCTGTAGTGAAAAAATGTTATTGGGAATATAGTGAAGCAATCTCCTGCGTGCAGAGAGATTGCTTCACTATATTCCAATGACAAAAGAAGTGCTGTTTTTCTTTCCGGCTATAATTAGCAGGAAAATTTTGTTGTAGTAGCGAATTAACTATGTAGATAATTGGTGAACTAGAAAACAAAGGAGGATATACATTACATGTGGCGCAAAGTTATAAGTTTGACAATACTTACATTGTTTATATGTTCTAATATGGGGTTAGCTTTTGCGAACGCTGTTGGGGAAAAGACAGTGTTAGATAAAGTGGTGGCAGTAGAAAAGTTTTTTTATGGTACAGAAATGACAGGAGCCTTAGTGGATCGTGTTGCTACCTTGGAAAAAGATATATCTGGTAAGGAGAGTAAAGATCCATTACTAGCGAAAGCAGCTACTCTTTACTCCTCCACATTCGAAAATTTTATCGACCAACCATCCTTTTTAATAAAATTAAATGGGATCGAATGGTCTCTTACTCATGCAGTGACTGTTCAACCAGCTAAGCAGCGAATAGAAAATCTAGAGCGTATGTTAACAGGCTCCCTGGCAGCTGGATCACTGAATGATCGTCTAATGAAGCTGCTAAAACTAGCCTATGCAAATGGTCAAGTGACGATAAACAATGAAACCTTAAATAAAGATGGTTTGTTGAAGATCAAGCTAATTACACCACTGAGTACAAGTGCTAATCACCAAGGGGATATGGTTCTATTTCAGGTGGCAGATGATATCTATATAGGCGGGCACTTGGTTATTCCAAAAGGCGCTCAGGGCCAAGGAACCGTAAATAAGGTAAAAGGTGCCAAGAATTTTGGAAGAGATGCACAGTTGCAGGTAAGTTTTGATAGGGTGGTAGCTATTGATGGCACTAGCATCAATACTATATTAGGGGAAAAGGCTAAGGAGCAAAACAAATCCTTAGCGACAGCTGCAGGAGCATCACTGGCTGGTATGGCTATTTTAGGACCAGTAGGTATAGTTGGTGGAGCCTTTGTACATGGTAAAGAGGTCAATCTTCCAGCCGGCTTAGAAATGTATATTCAATTCAAAGAAGAAACTAATGCCTATGGTATACAATATAATTAAATAGATTGATTGTTACAAAAGCCGTCATAAGACGGCTTTTTCTACATATTGCCGTATGGAGTTGTGGCGAAAAGATGGTATAATGAAAGAATAAAATAGGAATTTTTCTAATTATGTCTTTCTATGAAAAAGGACATAATGTTGCTAGGTAAATATTATTTGATAGGAGAAAATGATGCAAATAAAGAAATTGATGGTTTGTGCATCCGTATTAATGTTAGTTTCTAGTGCGTCTATGGGAGGACAAGCTGCTGATAAAGAAAGCAAGGAAACAGCTAAATCTAAAGTTAATTCTCAAAAAAATGCTGTAGCGACAATAGAAACCAAAGCCCCTGTTGTAATTGAGGCTGATAATTTATCATTTAGTGAAGAAACAGGTGATGTGTTTGCTGAAGGAAATGTAGTTGTAAAACAACATACAGATACACTTCTTACAGATGTTATGCACGGCAATAACAAGACAACAGAAGTATGGATTAACGGCAAAGCAACTCTGCAGCAGCCTGGTACAGAGTTAATTGGTACAGGAACCCACTACAACTATACTACCCGTTTAGGAAATATGCATAATGTGACTGGCCTAGTAGGTAAAGAACATATTTCTAGTAATAACCTGGAATTTTATCCTGAAAAATTAGTTGCTCATGATTCCACAGCAACCAAATGTCCAGCTATAGTTCCTGATTATCATATGAGTGCAGATAGAATAGAAATCTGGCCTGGGGAAAAAATGGTAGCTTATAATGCTAAATTTTGGATTGGAAAGATGGTTTTGTATTCTACGCCTAAATATGAAACATCTTTGAAACCAGGAGAACAAAAAAGTGCCTTTCCTCATATCGGATATCATTCCGAGGACGGCTTTACGATTTCCCAACATTTGGAATATCCTATTGCGAATCGATTAACGGCTTTTGCGGATCTTGATTATTACTCTAAACACGGATTTGAACCTATATTTGGCTTTAGCAGTAAGCAAAATGGCTATACCTTAAAACTGTATCAAGGTAGTGAAGAAAATGGTGATGATGAATGGATTAAGAAAGAGCCAGAGCTTCTCCTGACACTGGATCCTATAAGAATGGGAAAAGTGGCGGGTAATTTTACCGCTAGTAGTGGTAAATGGAAAGAAGGTAATATTTCTGATTGGCGGCAAGATTTAAATTTGTATTTTAAGCGCGATCCCATTCAACTTAGTAAAGCTCTTACCTTAAACGTTGGTGCAGGTTATGAAAAAGTATATTATGGATATGACAAATCCTCCAATAATATATGGAGTTTTAATACTAATTTGACAGCAAAACCTAATGATAGACTAGAAGCTTGGGTAGGATATGCTTATCATGATCAATCAGGTACGTCTCCCTATGAATATGATAAAATTGACAGTGATCGTGAATTAAATACTGGGTTCATGTATAAATTGGATAAAATGAATGCTGTGGGTGTCAAGATGGATTATGAGATTGATGCTAGTAAAGTGAAGGATCTAGATTATACATGGCGTCGTAATTTACATTGCTGGGAAGCCGATATTACCTATCGTGCTAAGAGAAACCACGTAAACGTTAAAATATCTACCATGGCATGGTAAGAGATAAAGGGGCTTATTTTGGAAAAATCATTATTAAATGTTATTGAAAAAATAGAAGATTGTAAAATCATGGTAATTGGTGATATAGTTGCTGATGTTTATCTAGAAGGAAAAATATCTCGGATTTCCCGAGAAGCACCTGTATTGATTTTAGAACACGCAGAAGATCGAGTCGTACCTGGTGGTGCTGCCAATGTAGTACACAATGTAGCTACATTGTGTGGTAATGTATATGCAGTAGGTGTTGTTGGTCAGGATTATGCTGGAGAAGAATTAGCTCGAATCTTAGCAAGTAAAAGTGCTGATACTAATGGTTTGGTAGTTGATAATAGTAGACCAACAATTACCAAGACACGAGTTATGGCAGGTGGGCAGGCAACCGTTCGCCAACAAATTGTGCGTATTGATAAAGAGAAGAAAGAAGCATTGGATGTAAATGTTGAACAGGCTATCAAAGAATATATTACGACTCATATTGCTGACATGCGTGGTGTAGTGCTAAGTGATTATGGTAGCCATACTGTTACGCAGGATATAAGACGTCATGTTATTCTGACTTGTCAAGAAAAAAATATACCTTGTATTGTCGATTCTAGGTATAATATAATGGAATATAGTGGTATTTCTTTTGTGAAACAAAATGAATCTGAAGCAGCTGCTGCAGTCGGTTATGAAATCAAAAATCAAGCCACACTACTTTCGGCAGGAAAGACCATTCTAGAAAAATTAAATGCCCAGGCGGTCTTAATTAGCCGCGGTCCTGATGGAATGTCACTATTTGAAAAATCGGGTAAGGTTACACATATTCCCGTTACCAATAAAAGTGAAGTGTACGATGTCACTGGCGCAGGGGATACGTTAGTGGCAACCATGATCTTAGCCTTAGCAGCAGGAGCATCTTATGAAGATGCTGCTCGCCTGTCCAATTTTGCTGCTGGCATCGTAGTAAAAAAACCAGGTACAGCAACCACCACTCCTAACGAACTCCGTCAAGCAATTACTGAACATTTTGAGTAAGAAATAATTGAGGTGAGAAGAGTTTGTGAAATCTTCTCACCCTTCGCGTTTAATTTATTTTTGGTAGGTGCAATATGAAAATAGTAGATTCTAATAAAATAAAAAATATAGCTGAACAATTGAAAGATGATGGTAAAACAATCATTTTCACCAACGGCTGTTTTGACATTCTCCATGCAGGCCACGTTCGCTATTTGCAGGCTGCCAGGGAACTAGGCGATTGCCTAATCTTAGGCCTCAACAGTGACCAGTCAGTACGTACTCTTAAAGGACCAACTCGCCCCATAAACAACCAAGATGACCGAGCCGAAGTTCTATCGGCTCTTTCTGCTGTTGACTATGTAGTGATATTTGAAGAGCCTACGGCGGAAAATCTAATAGCCCAAATCAAACCAAACATCTACGTCAAAGGCGGGGACTATAATGTCAAAGATCTCCCTGAAGCTACCATAGTAGCCCAACACGGCGGTCAAACCATCCTCATTCCTGAAGTACCTGGCAAGTCATCCAGTAATATTATTAAAAAAATAGCAAAAAAAAATAATTGACCACATATTAACATAACCCTTTTTGTCCTTTGTGTATTAGCGATTTAATTTAGATCTGAGGTGCCTATATGAATTTTAAAAATATCCTCATTGTAAAACTTAGTGCCATTGGTGATGTCATACATGCCTTGCCTGTGGCCTGTGCGTTGAAGCAAACATATCCTGATGCACGGATTACTTGGGTAGTAGAGAAGGCTGCCTACGATCTTTTGACCAACAATCCCTATATAGATGAAATTATTATCTTTGATAAACCAAAATTCAAATCACTAACAGGCTTACTATCAAATGGCTATCAATTCTCAAAATTACTCAAAGACCACAACTTTGATCTAGCCATTGACCTACAAGGATTATTTAAGAGTGCAGCCATATCCTATCTAAGTGGAGCACCAAAGCGCTTGGTCTATTGCAATGCACGGGAATTAAGTGACAAAATCGGTCAACGAATTTGTGGCAACTACGAACATGGCCATGTGGTAGACCAATATCTAGATGTCGCAAGGCACCTTGGATGCAAAATAGATCAAGTTGAATTTCCTATGAATATTGCAGAATTAGAAGCTCAAAAGGCAGAAGCTATTGCCAATCACGCTGGATTAAAATTAGAAAACCCTTACGTAGTCCTAGCACCAGGCACCAATTGGCCCTCAAAATGTTGGCCAACGACCCATTTTGCTAAGCTTGCCGACGAACTTTATAACAATAATATAATCCCAGTCATCATTGGCGGTCCTAATGATCAACGACTAGCACAAGAAATACTTGCAAATACCCATGTGCCGCCCATTGACCTTACGGGAAAAACGTCTCTGAAACAATTAGCCTATATCATAAAAAAATCACAAGCCTTCGTTGGTGGCGATACTGGTCCCATGCATTTGGCAGTGGCAGTAGGAAGGTCAGTGGTGACCATGTTTGGTCCTACGGACCCCAAACGGAATGGACCTTATGGGAAAAATCATAAAGTTCTACTAGGGCTACACTCATGTCAAGGCTGTTGGCAACGAAAGTGTCCAAAAAATAGTGATTGCCTTGCGGAAATCACAGTACAGCAGGTTGTTGATAAATTGCAGGAAATCCAGCAGTCGAGGCTATAATTACTACTGTATGACATTTGTATTGGGAAACATCGTATTATGGAGTGATTGTTTTATGATGCGCTTTAGTGTTTTTTTTGGAAATATTCAAAAAGATTTAAAGACATATTTATTTTTGATAGTTTTATTATGCGTATACCGAGGTGCATTTATTCTTATTATGCAAGAATATATTGGGCCACATACAGCAATGACAGAGATAGCTCTGGCTATGTGGGCAGGTTTGCGCCTTAGTTTGAAATCAGCTGGGATTATGGTGATGATTTCTTTTTTGCTCTGTACGATAACAAATGTAATGTTACCTAGGCTAAATACGAATCGAATTAGAATTATTTTAGGATCTGTTTATATTGCCATTTTGTCTATTCTGTTTCAGGCAAGGATCCCCTATTATCGTGTGTTTAATGTAACATTTAACCAAAACATTTTTAATACATTCAATGATGATATACAGGCTTTATTTATTACGATGATTCAAGAATATAATTTATTGTTTAGAATTCTAGGTGCAATCCTACTTAGTGTTATTATTTGTTGTTTGTTTAAGCTTGTTTTACGTAGCAAAAATTATAAATTACCTCAATTTGTTGCAACGAGAAAAAATTTGCTATTGCGCTGCAGCATAATTGCCAGCATTCCTGTCTTTATGATTTTTATGAGATTTGGGGGAAGTTTTACTTATAACCATTCGATTAACTGGGAGAATGCTGCGATTACCAAAGATACATTTCTGAATGAAGTTGTCTTGGATGATGTACAGGCATTATATCGTGCCTATATAGTCAATAAGCGTATGTCCCAAGGTGATCAAGCCAGCGGTGTGCATAAAGAGAAAATTCGGGACTATGCCAAAATGGTTGCTGGAAATGCTATTGAATCCGATCAGATGGATGATTATTTAGTTCGCCATGCAGCTGGAGCAAGGGTTTCAAAACCAAAGCATATTTTTATTATCTTGGGTGAAACGTATGCTCAGTGGCCGCTTATGGAAGAATATGGTAAATTGAATCTTGCAAATGGATTAAAAGAGATCATAAAGCAGGATAATGCCATATACACAAGTTCTTTTTTGCCCAATGGTTCATTTACAGCGATGGCAATTACAGGGTTGGTATCTGGGTTGTCAGATGTATCTGTTCCTGTAAATTATCAGCAAAAAAGTTATGAGAGAGCCTATACTACGGCTTTAGCTCCACAGATGCAGAAACTAGGATACAAAGTTGATTTCTGGTATGGTGGGTTTCCATCGTGGGAGCGAATTAAGGATTTTACACTAGCGCAGGGCTTTGATCATTTTTATAGCTGTGCAGATTTTGGTGGTGACTTAGATAATATCTGGGGAACCAAAGATGAATATATTTTTCAGGCGATTTCCAAGCAACTTCCTGAAGAAGAGGCAACCGTTCATTTGATTTTAACAGTATCGAATCATCCCCCCTATAATTTGGATCTAGAAAAAGCTGGATTTGATGCATCTAAAATTATTGATGGATTGCCGGAAGAGCAGAAGAATAATCAAGAGCTGATTCGGCAACTGGGACATTATTGGTATATGGATAAAGTGGTTCATGATTTTGTAAGAGATACAGAGAAAAGATATCCGGATAGTTTGTTTATCATCACGGGAGATCATGCAGATCGTGTCAATATTTCCAAAACCCCGACACCCTTTGAACGATATACGGTTCCCCTTGTGATTTATGGTCAAGGAATCACCAAAGACATTTTGCCGAAAGATAGAGCGGGCGGGCATGTTAACATTATGCCAACGCTGATTGAACTTATTGCGCCAAAAGACTTTACTTATTATTCTATCGGGGACAGCTTAACGAAAGAAAGTAAAGCTGGTTTTAATCCTGCGTATTGGATTACACCCCATGCAATGGGAAAAATAGAGCATTCTGATGAATATGAGGTATTAACCACTACCAATGATCAGCAAATACAATATGAAAAAGGAATTGCCGAAGAAAAAGTATCGATGATGAGGACCATATCTTCTTGGCTTTTATTGAAAGGAAATCAACTTTAAGGAGTGCGCAGATTGAATATTTTGATCTTATTCTCACAGCCATGGAAGGTTGGCGGAGCAGAAACACATGTAGAGGCATTGCTTAAAGGATTAGAAGAGCATAATTTATTTCTTGCCGTTAATGAAGGCAGTAATGAAAAAATACTAGTTGGTCTTAAGCAAAAGTTTCCGCGCTTAACCATTATTACGATACAGGCGCGTGGTGTGAATCTGTTGCGATGGAAAAGGGATATTGCAATGTTGTGTGATTTAATAAAACGGGAGCAAATTCATATGATTTCTGCGCAACAAAGAACTGCCGGAATATGGGCCAATGTTATTCGCTATTATATGAATGTGCCTTATACTGTTACGATGCATGATCCTTGGCATCGTGCAATGTTTAAATGTATTTATGGAAAATTGTTTACTTCAGTAGTTGTTGTAAGCCGCAACCTTGCAGATAAGCTAATCGAAAAATTTGGCTTTTCAAAAGAACAAATTTATCAAATCAATAATGGCATTGATTTTAATGCATTTAAACCGATGCAAAAAGAAGTATGCCGAGAGAAACTGGGACTTGCACCGGAAGATAAAATTATTTTGCATGTCAGTCGGTTAAGTAATGTAAAAGGTGCAGTTTCTTTAACCGTAATTGATAGTATGAAACATGTCCTAAAAACACGGTCGGATGTGAAATTGGTTATTATTGGTGAAGGACCAATGAGAAATGAGATTAATGAAAGAATTGCTGCATTCAATCAGAGGTATGGTGATAGAATCAGAATCTATGATTTTGTTACCAATATTACGGAGTGGTATAATGCAACGGACATTTTGGTTGGTGAAGGCAGAGTAGCCATGGAGACATTAGCTTGTTTGAAACCGATTGTTGCGATTCGGAATGTCAATATGTTTATTGGTGCGATTGATACAAAAAATATTGCCTATGCCTGTGATGTGAATTTTGATGGGAATGATCAGAATGTTACTGCAGAAAATATGGCAGGAGAAATAGAGAAAGCATTGCAGTTAGAATTAAATGAAAGTGAAAAAATTGCCGAATATATTAAAGAGCGTTTGAGCCTAGAGAACATGGCAAAGGCGTATCTTTATGTATTTAAGGAGGAAAGGAGGGTTCTGTGATGAGAAGAATTTTGATCATCAATCGCCTTGGAATTGGTGATGTTGTTGTTACTACACCATTGGCAAAGCTCATCAAGGACAATAACCAGGTAAAGGTAGGATTTGTTGTTGCAGCAAAATCTGCCGACCTATTATTCAATCACAGTCATATTGATGATGTGTTTGCCTATAGTAAACAAGACAAGAAAAAAATTATCTCTGAAATTCAGCAAAAGGGATACAATGAAGCACTTATCATAGATGAGAGGTTTAGCTCCACATTGCTCGCATGGAAGGCAAACTGTAAATTATTGAATAAGGGCTTTGAAATATCATTGGGAGCAAATCGCTTATTTCAGCGAAAGATGCGTAAAATAAAGGCAATAGAAGATTTTTCAACCTATATTCAGTTGGTAAATCCTGAATTAAGTAAATATGAAATATCTGCGGTTTTGGGAAAGCCAGATGAGAACAGAAAAGAATATATTGAACAATGGGTTGAGAAACAGAAACAAATAAGCAGCAAACTGGTGTTGATTGTTCCGAAAAGTGCGGCACTCAATAAAAATTGGCCAGTAGCCTATTTTAGTAAAATTAACAGCTTTTTAAATAATAACGGAATCATTCCTATATATATCGGTTCAAATGAAGATGCTCAATATATAGATAAAATTCAAGGGGAAAAGACAAATGCAGCAGGCATATTTAGCCTGAGAGAACTACCAGCACTTGCAAAACATGCTACATTTATGATCTCTGTCTGCACGGGACCGATGCATATCATCAGTACAGCTAAGGTGCCGACAATTGTTCTATATGGGCCTAGTGATCCTGTACGGTGGGCTCCACCAAACGCAATTGTCCTGCAAAGCAAATTGCCTTGTGTGCCTTGCGAACGGCTTGATTGTACACAGGAAAAAGGACAAACATGTATGGAATTGATTGTGCCTGAACAACTGGAAAAAATCATTATGGAACAAGGCTGGATATAGATAAAAACGCAGGAGAGAAACTTATGAATGTAAACCATGCAGTATTAGAGCAGCAAACCTTTGGCAGTATGAGATATGCAGAAAAAGAGCCAATCCATATTGCATTTGGTGTAGATGCTAATTTTATCCGTCCAATGGGCATAACAATGACATCCTTACTTGATAATAATCCCGATCAAAATCTTATTTTTCATGTATTTGCAAATTCTATTAAAACCGTAGATGTGGAACGCTTGAAGACACTGGCAGATACAGAAATTGTTTTCATTCATTTATACCAGATTAATCAGGATATTTTTCAGTCCCTTCAAACAACTTGGAATTATACAGTAGCCACTTATAATCGGTTTATCATTGCAAGACTCTTATATCCAGAGGTCGATAAAGTCCTTTATATGGACGCAGATATGATTTGTAAAGGTCGTTTAGATGAACTTGTCAAGATGGATTTTGAAGACAATATTGCAATGGTGGTACATGATCAGGGGAAATTTGTTGCAAGTCATATGAAAACTTTAGATTTGAAACATGACCGCTACTTTAATGCAGGGATGCTCTATATTAATTTAAAAGCATGGAATGAAAATCAAATTTCAGAACGGGCCATAGACCTACTCCAAAAGAGGAAGTTCTTTTTGCTGGATCAGGATGCATTGAACATTCTTCTGGATGGCAGAGCAAAATTTATTGATCGTAAATGGAATGAAATTTGCAACATGGAGAAAAAAAGTAGTAAAATTTCGGATGAGGCCGTGATTGTACATTTTGCTTCACGCAACAAACCTTGGCACACTTGGTGCATCCATCCAGAGAAGGAATTGTTTATTCGTTATTCAAAAGCCTCCCTGTGGAAGGAGGTTCCTCTCCTTAACCAACCGCGCAGTTATAAAGAAATTAAAATGATGGGGGCGGCTATGTTCCATCACGGAAACTATAGAGAAGGAATCTCTTGGTACTGGAAATATTGGAAGGCACGAAGGAAAGAAAAAAATAGTATATGAGGATGAAGGATAATGGAAATTTTTGAAAATATTATTTTAAAGATAGAGCAATTAAATGGACAGACTGATTTTCAGGAAGTACAAGCTGATTTTCATATTGCTTTTGGTATTGATAAAAATTTTGCCAGAGGGATGGGAATATTAATAGATGCAATTCATTCACATAATACGAAGGAGAAAATCTTAATTCATGTTTTTACGGATGGAATTAATCAAAGTGATTTAGACAAATTGAAGAAACTTACAGCATATCAAAATATTATTATCAAAATTTATTATATTGATATCAACGTTTTTAAAAATTTACCAACAACCTTAGCGTGGTCCTATGCTACCTATTATCGGTTTATTATGGGAAAAGTTTTATATGGAACTGTAGATAAAGTATTATATATTGATGCAGATATATTATGTATTGGGCCGTTGGCGGAATTAAAGAAGATAGATATGGATGGGAATATTGTGCTTGCAATTAGTGAAGAAGGACAGTTTAATGTAAACCGCCTTGGTCTACAGCAGGGAAAATACTTTAATGCTGGTGCTTTATATATTGATATTAATAAGTGGAATGATGGGAAGATTGCCGAGCAGGCAGTTGGTTTATTGCAAGAAAATCCAGGGAAATATACCTATCTAGATCAAGATGTACTCAATATACTTTTAGACGGAAAAACTCGTTTTATTGATAGAAAGTGGAATTATCTGTATGATATGCGCAAGATGAACAGTGAATTGCCAAATGGTATTATATTCATTCACTTTATTGGTGATAAACCTTGGCAACGATGGTCTGAACACCATTTCATGGTTAAATTTTACAATAAGTATGTCGAGAAAACACCGTGGGCGAATGTTCCATTGGTAGAACCAAGTCATTACAAAGAGAAAAAAAGAATGGCAAAGTCTTATGTGAAGAGAAAGATGTATGTGAAGGCTTTGTGCTGGTATGGCAAGTATGCAATGTCAAAAATAAATGCCAAAGATTAAGCTTCGAAATTTGATGATTAAAGATATATTGGATGATACTAATTTATTTAGTGCTAGATAGAGTTGTTAGTCTAGAGGAGAAGTGAAGTAAATTTATGTCTTTAGTAAGTGTAATTATGCCGATATACAATGCAGAAAACTATTTGTCCCAGGCAATTGAAAGCGTTTTAAATCAAACGTTTAAAGATTTTGAGTTAATTTTAGTAGATGATGGTTCAACAGATAAAAGTTCAGACATTTGCGATGCTTATGCTGAAAAAGATTCTCGAATTCGGGTCATTCATCAATTAAATGGTGGTATATGTGCAGCTCGGAATTGCGGCTTAGAATTGGTGAAAAGCGAGTACTTTACATTTATTGATAATGATGATGTGTATTTGCCAGATTTATTGGAGGAAAATTATAATCTTGCCCGAAAATATAATGCCGACATTCTAAAATATGGTAATCGATATATAAAACACAAGAAGTTTTCACCAGCCTCAATTTGTTCTTCAGGAAAACTGGATGAGAAAAAACTATTGATTATACCAAAAGAAGATCTCAAAGAAAAATACAGACAGTTCAATGATGATGACTTACTTGTATACGTCTGGGATGGTCTTTTTAAGACATCCTTAATTAAAGAACATCAAATAAAATTTGATACGGTCTTTAAGCATGGCCACGAAGATCGCGTGTTTTGTATGCAATTGTATCAATATATTGATTGTATAATAATAAATCCCAAAGTTTATTATTTGCATATCGTATATAAAGCATCTACATCGAGAGTCTTTTCGGCAGATAGGATTGGTGATACGGAAAGACTGCTCAGTTATGAGCGACAATTGTTTGATGCGTTGCATTTAGGGGATTTACATCGCAATTATTGGCAGGAGAGAGTAATGACCTATTTTATTTTAACTTGCAGTATTGTTAGAAGCCCTGAAGCGCAATTATCCTATGATGGGGTTTTATCTATAATTCGGAGTTTAAGGGAAAAATATTATGTCAAAGCATTTGTTGGTCCATTAGGAAATGTAAAATATAAAAAAAGAATGAAAAATAAAATGTATGGATGGTTGTTTGAAAATAATCACTTGAAAATATTGACAAATGTTTTGTTGTTGGATAGAAAAGTAAAATATATTTTGAATGTATTTAAAATTTAAGGTGGTGTTTTAATGCGTTTGTCTATTGCACTTTGTACCTATAATGGAGAACAATATTTACAAGAACAGTTAGATAGTTTATTGAATCAGACTGTGTTACCGGATGAGATAATTATTTGTGACGATCAGTCCTCTGACAATACATGGGTTATTTTGGAAAAATTTAAGGGGCAAGCCAAATTTAAAGTTGATTTGATAAAAAATGATACAAATTTGGGTTCAACACAAAATTTTGCAAAAGCTGTTAGTCTCTGTTCTGGCGATATTATATTTTTAGCAGATCAAGATGATGTTTGGTTACCTTCTAAACTACAAGTAATTAAAGATGTTTTCGAACGAGATCAGGATATTGGTATGGTTTTTAGCGACGCAATTGTTACAGATGAACATCTTCGACCGTATCCTCTATCACTGTGGCAATGTATGAAATTTGATGAAAATATGAAAGAGATACTTCATCAAGGGAGACTTTCAAGCAAATTAATAAAAAGGGGCTATGTGACTGGATGCACGATGGCATTCCAAAAAAAATGGAGATTCTTACTGGAACCTTTCCCTGAAATATGGATACATGATGAATGGATTACATTTATGACTGATTTGGTTAGTCGCGTGGAATTTATTCCACAGAAGCTCATCAAATATAGGAAACACGGTAATCAGCAAATAGGGGTAAAAATTAAGAAAAGAAGTTTTTTTACAAACTGGCGTCTTTCTGTTTTTCCAGAAGGAAATCGTCGACGTTGCAAATGTTATATTGAACGAATGGAATTGGTGATAGATCGAATTACTGCTTTTCGACAATATTTTAGGGATGCCCAACTATGTGATGAATTAGTGGAACGATTTGAGCATTGGAAAGTAAGATATACTCTTCCTGATAAACCGTGGAAAAGATGGAAAATAATTAACAATGAAATTAAGCTAGGACGTTATCATAAGTATTCAGGTTCTAACAGGGTCGCGTTTAAAGATTTAGTGGAAAAATAAAGAAACTACATTATTATTGTGAGGTGAAAGTCTATCGCAATAAAAGATTGTTGTATTATTGAATTATCTAAAATTTCCGATACGCATGGTAATCTTAGCTTTATTGAGTAATAGAGATATTGCCTTTAATATAAAACGCATATATTATCTTTATGATGGTGAGGAAACTAGAGGTGGACATGCACATAGAAATAGTTTTGATGTGATGTTAGATGATGGATGAGAGAAAAAAAGATAATTATCCTGAATCGTAGTTATCAGGGATTATACTTATGAAAATGATATGGAGAGAATTAGTCGAATTTATTTAAAAGAATAAATCGATCTATAAATTACAGGGGGATAGTTATGAAAGTAGTCATCTTAGCTGGTGGTTTCGGTACACGTATTAGCGAAGAATCTCATTTGAAACCAAAACCTATGGTGGAAATTGGTGAAAAGCCTATACTTTGGCACATAATGAAGATCTATTCTCACTATGGATTTAATGATTTTGTAGTTTGCTTAGGATATAAAGCCTATTGTATCAAAGAATATTTTGCTCATTATTTTCTGCATGAAGCTGATATTACTTTTGACTTTAGATCATCAGATAAGCAATATGTTCATAATCATCATGCTGAACCTTGGAAGGTAACATTAGTGAATACTGGGCTCAATACGCTAACAGGTGGACGGGTGAAAAGAATACAGAAGTATATTGGTAATGAACCTTTTATGCTTACTTATGGTGACGGCGTTGGGAA
The DNA here is from genome assembly GCA_963526645.1 of uncultured Pelosinus sp. GTDB lineage: Bacteria > Bacillota > Negativicutes > DSM-13327 > DSM-13327 > Pelosinus. Next base: position 29,625 of record CAUROG010000016.1, read on the forward strand.
TGTAGATATTAGTAAGCTAGTAGAATTCCATAAGTCTCATGGAAAGCTTGCAACCGTTACTTCTGTTCAGCCGTCAGGTCGATTTGGTGCTCTTGAGTTAATAGAAGGTAACATTGTTCGAGGTTTTCAAGAGAAACCACAAGGCGATGGCGGATGGATTAATGGTGGATTTTTTGTACTTGAGCCTGAAGTTTTTGATTATATTGAAGGGGATAGTACTATTTTTGAAAGTGCACCTATGGAAGGTTTGGCAGAAGATAATCAGCTTGTTGCTTATAAACATAGCGGTTTTTGGCAGCCAATGGATACCATACGTGATAAAGATAACTTAGAAAATTTATGGCAGAAGAATAAAGCGCCATGGAAATTGTGGTGATAGGTGCTTATGATGATAAATAAGGAATTTTGGCGTGGCAAGAAAGTTTTTATTACTGGCCATACGGGCTTTAAAGGTTCTTGGCTATCACTATGGCTTAGTTCTCTAGAAGCAACTGTTACAGGCTATGCTCTTACACCACCGACGCAGCCAAGTCTATTTGAACTATGTAATATTGATCAATTAATCACTTCGGTGATTGGCGATGTACGTGATAGTGAAAAACTAATGCAAGTTATGCAAGAAGTACAACCAGAGATTGTGATTCACATGGCAGCCCAACCATTAGTACGTGAGTCCTATAAAAATCCAGTCGATACCTATGGAATTAATGTAATGGGTACAATTAATCTATTGGAATCCGTGCGGCATTGCCCTAGTGTAAAAGCTGTCGTAAATGTGACTACCGATAAGTGTTATGAGAATAAGGAGTGGATTTGGAGTTATCGAGAAAATGAGCCCATAGGAGGCTATGACCCCTATTCCAATAGTAAAGCATGCTCAGAGCTCGTTACATCATCCTATCGAAATTCTTTCTTCCATCCGAATGATTATGATAAACATGGTGTTGCAGTAGCTTCGGCTAGAGCTGGTAATGTAATCGGTGGTGGAGATTGGGCATCAGATCGTCTCATACCTGATTGTATAAATGCTCTGCTAGAGAATAAAAGAATTATGATCCGTAATCCGAATGCTATTAGGCCTTGGCAGCATGTTTTAGAACCACTTAGTGGATATTTAATCCTAGCAGAAAAACTCTATAAAGAAGGTGTAAGCTTTGCTGAGGGCTGGAATTTTGGCCCAGATGACAATGATGCCAAGCCCGTAGAGTGGATCGTACAAAAAATGTGCGAGCATTGGGGGGAGGGGGCGGCTTATGAAATCGATAGTGGTACCCATCCTCATGAAGCGCATTATTTAAAATTGGATTGCTCAAAGGCAAAAATGAGGTTAAATTGGCTCCCTAAGTGGAAACTTGAATACACGTTAGAAAATATTATTTACTGGGTACAAGCTTATAATGAAAAGGCTGATATGTGTACTATATGCTTACAACAAATAGATGATTATATGAAATCACGATAATGGGGTATAAAATGGATAACAACTTAGAAATAGAAAAAAAATTAAAACAGCAGGCGATTGAAGCTGCGGTAGAGTATTACAAAGTCAAACACAAAAAAGAAAAGAAATTTACACCAGGTGATCGCATTTCCTATGGTGGTAGAGTTTTTAATGAACAAGAAATTATCAATTTGATAGATTCTTCCTTAGATTTTTGGCTTACTACCGGGGAGTATGCTGAAAAATTTGAAAAAGAATTTGCCGAATTTTTAGGAGTGAAGCATTGCTCCTTGGTCAATTCAGGTTCTTCTGCCAATCTTCTAGCCTTTATGGCATTGACCTCTCATAAACTTAATGACCGTAGAATTAAAAAAGGTGATGAAGTCATCACCGTAGCAGCAGCATTCCCGACAACTGTTGCACCAATTATTCAGTATGGCGCTATCCCGGTTTTTATAGATGTAACATTACCGACCTATAACATTGATGTTACCAAGCTAGAAACCGCATTATCTGAGAAAACTAAAGCTGTTATGATCGCTCATACCTTGGGTAATCCTTTTGACTTACAAGCTGTAAGAGATTTTTGTGATAAACATGATTTATGGCTCATTGAAGATAATTGTGATGCATTAGGCACCACGTATCTATATAAAGGCGAATGGAAAAAAACCGGTACGATTGGTCATATAGGTACATCTAGTTTCTACCCTCCACATCATATGACAATGGGGGAAGGTGGAGCTGTATACACAAATGATACAAAACTCAAGCGTATCGTAGAATCATTGCGCGATTGGGGACGTGATTGCTGGTGCCCGTCAGGTAAGGATAATTCGTGTAAAAATCGTTTTACTCAACAATTTGGTGAATTGCCAGTAGGGTATGATCATAAATATGTGTATTCTCATTTAGGATATAATCTAAAAGTGACGGATATGCAAGCTGCTATAGGTTGCGCCCAAATGGAAAAAATGCCTGCTTTCATTGAAGCACGTCGTAAGAATTGGCAGATGATTAGTGATGGTTTATCTGATTTAAAAGATGTATTATTATTGCCAGAACCTACAAAAAATTCACATCCAAGTTGGTTTGGTTTTTTGATAACAGTAAAAGAAGATGTAGCCTTTACTCGTGATGAAATAGTAGGTTATTTAGAGAAAAATGGTGTACAAACTAGAATGCTATTTGCGGGCAACTTACTTAAACATCCTTGCTTTGATGAGATGAGAAAAACTGGTGAAGGTTATAGGGTGGTTGGTGAACTGACGAATACCGATATTATCATGAATCAGACTTTTTGGATTGGAGTTTATCCAGGGATGAATGAAGATATGGTCGCATACATGATAAATACTATTAAAAATGCCATTAAGAATGTTTAATGAGAGCGTTGCTACTTTAATTAAGCAATTTGTTAATTTTGGAATTGTTGGCATATCAAATACTGCTATTTATCTTGCGGTATATTATGCATTGCTATTCTATAATGTAAATTATATTATTGCGTATAGTGTAAGTTTTGTAGTTAGCGTTCTAAATGCATATTACTGGAATAATAAATATGTTTTTAAAAAGAACACAGCAGGGCATATGAAGCCATTAGTTAAAACATTTTTTTCTTATGGTAGTACATTTATTTTAAGTATAGGATTGTTGATTTTAATGGTAGATTATATTAATATTTCAAAGAATATTGCACCAGTGATTAATTTAGTAATAACTATACCATTAAATTTTCTGCTTAGTAAATTATGGGCGTTTAAGTAAGAATTTAAGGAGTATGAAATGAAATTAAGCGACTATATTGTGTCATTTCTAATAGAAAAGAAAATAACAGATGTATTTGGTTATCCTGGTGGAATGGTAACGCATTTAATGGATTCTTTCGATAAATATAATGATAGAATCTCTGCTCATGTTACTTATCATGAACAAGGCGCTTCTTTTTGTGCTTGTGGTTATGGACAGATATCAAATTTACCTGGAGTTGCATATGCTACCAGCGGCCCAGGAGCAACAAATTTAATTACTGGAATTGCAAATGCATATTTTGATTCTATTCCTTGCATTTTTATTACGGGACAAGTTAATACTTATGAATCCAAAGAATGTTTGGGGGTTCGGCAAAAAGGATTTCAGGAAATGGATGTTGTTAGTGTAGTAAAGAGTATAACCAAATATGCAGTAAAAGTTACACGAGCAGAAGATATACGGTTTGAATTAGAAAAAGCTTTTTCCATTAGCATGAGTAATAGACCCGGACCAGTACTGATAGACATTCCCATGAATATCCAAAGAGCAGAAATTCATCCTCGGGCATTGGTTGGATATAGTCATAGTGATAATTGTATTTGTGCTTTGGGTTCAATTAAAGATGTAATTTTTAATGCCTTGGAGCAAGCAAAAAGACCGCTTATTATTGCGGGTGCGGGTATTAGTAGCTCAGGCTCTAAGAAGGTATTTCAAGATCTAATTAACCAGTTACATATACCTGTGGTTACTAGCATGATTGGTATTGATTGTTTGTCTCACGAATCACCCTATAATTTTGGCTTTATAGGTGCATATGGGCATCGTTATGCTAATTTTGCTGTTGCTAAAAGTGATTTAATTATATCAATTGGTTCTAGGCTTGATTGTAGGCAAACAGGTACTAATAAAAATATTTTCGCCCAAGGTGCTAGAATAATTCGTATTGACATTGATGCAGGTGAAACTACTAATAGGATAAAGGAAGATGATATCGTATTATTATGTGATATAAAAGAACTTATTCCAGCGATCTTAGAAGATTCCCGTTTTCAATTTGCTAGTAGATACGGACATTGGCTAAATCAGTGCAGAGAATTAAAAGACAAACTAAAATGCATTGACAATGAGCCAGCAAACGCAATTGTGCGTGAAATAAGTAAGTATGTTCCTGATGATGTTGTTATAACTACTGATGTAGGGCAAAATCAGGTATGGGTAGCTCAAGATTTTGAAGTGAAACAGAATCAACGTGTTTTGTTTTCAGGCGGGCACGGTGCCATGGGATATTCACTTCCCGCAGCGATTGGTGCGTATTATGCAAGTGGTAGACCTGTGATTTGCTTTAACGGTGATGGTGGCCTACAAATGAACATTCAAGAATTACAATTTATAGCAAGAGAGAGCATTCCAATAAAAGTTATATTAATGAATAATCATTCACTTGGTATGATAAGACACTTTCAAGAAATGTATTTTGATTCTAACTCTGTCCAGACTACCGTTGATAAGGGCTATACAGTTCCTGATTTTAATAAAGTTGCTGAAGCATATGGTATTGATACCTATACGATTCATAATATAAATGAAATACCGCAATTAGAAGAAAACTTCAGAAGTACTTCACCAGCATTTATTCATATTATATGTAGTGATAAAACCTATGTATATCCTAAACTTGCCATGAATAAACCAATTCACGATCAAGAGCCATTAATGGACAGAAACTTATTTAATAAACTAATAGGTGCTGAGTGAGGTAAGCATGAAAAACGTCGTTATCACTGGAGCCACTAGTTTTTTAGGGATTTATCTAACTAATGAGTTGCTTTGCCATGGTTATAAAGTTACTGCTGTTGTTAGAAAGGATTCTAATAATTTAAATAAACTACCTAGACAGGGGAATTTGTCTGTTGTATTATCTGATATCTCCGATAGAGATTATATAAAGAATATAGTTAACAATAAAAAATTTGATATGTTTTATCATTTGGCGTGGGGGGGGATTCGTGCTCCACAGCGTGATGATAGGTTATTACAGGATAGTAATTATGAGGCTACGATAAATGCTATAAAATTAGCAATTGAACTAGGTTGTAGAACCTTCATTGGTACAGGATCACAAGCTGAGTATGGAATATGCAGGGGTGAAATTTCTGAGAATTATCCTGTATGTCCCGTTACTGAATATGGTAAGGCTAAATTAAGAGCATGCCAGGATACCATGAAGTTAGCTAGGCGAAATGATATGAATTTTATTTGGACTCGTATTTTTAGCCTTTATGGTTACAATGATTATTCTGGAACCTTAATAATGACTTGTTTAAAAAAAATGCTAAATAATGAGCCAATACCACTAACAGAGTGTATACAAAATTGGGATTTCCTCCATGTAAAAGATGCAGCCCATGCATTGATAATGCTTGGGGAAAAGAAATGTGATTTAGGAATATATAATCTTGCTAGTGGTTTATCTAGACCGCTGAAAGAATTTGTTTTGCAAATGAAGAAAATAACTAACAGTACAAGTGTTTTAAATTTTGGAGCGGTTTCTTATGAAAAGGAAGGAATTATTAGTTTTGAACCTGTGGTAGATAAATTAAGAACAGCGATCCCATGGCAGTCTATAATAAAATTTGATGATGGTATTCAAGAAATCTTAAAAAATATGAAACAAAGGGAAAAAAATGAAAACTATTAGTGTATTAATTCCTACTTATAATGAACAGGACAATGTTATACCATTAAGTGATGCGATTATAGAACAATTTAATAAAATGTTACCAGCCTATAAATATGAAATTATTTTTATTGATAATTGTTCACATGACAATACAAGGATACTTATTAAAAATTTGTGTAAACAAAATAACAACATTAAAGCTATTTTTAATGCTAAAAATTTTGGGCAATTTAATTCTCCCTTCTATGGGCTTTGTCAAACCAATGGCGATTGTACGATTTTAATCTGTGCAGATTTCCAAGATCCAGTGGAAATGATTCCGAAATTTGTTCATGAATGGGAAAAAGGGTACAAAATCATTTGTGGTATCAAAACAGCAAGTAAAGAAAATGGACTTATGTATTTTCTGCGTTCTTGTTATTATAAGACGATAAAAAAAATGTCTGATATAGAGCAGATAGAACATTTTACTGGGTTTGGCCTATATGATAATAGTTTTATTCAAGTACTAAAGGAACTCGATGATCCAACCCCTTTTCTTCGCGGAATTATTGCAGAGTTTGGCGCTAAACGAAAGGATATTCCTTATGAGCAAGCAAAAAGACGAGCCGGGAAGACAAGTAATAATTGGTATAAACTCTATGATGCTGCTATGCTCAGTTTTACTTCCTATACTAAAATAGGTCTACGAATTGCAACTATTATTGGTTTTATATTTGCATTAATCAACATGTTAATAGCTATTATGTATTTAATAATGAAGCTTATCTATTGGGATACATTTTCTTTGGGAACAGCACCAATCCTTATCGGTATATTTTTTATTGGTTCAGTTCAATTATTTTTTATTGGTTTACTTAGTGAATATATATTAACAATGAATGTTCGAATTATGAAACGCCCGTTAGTAATTGAAGAAGATAGGATAAATTTTACGAATTATAAACATGATAGTAAATCGAACTAAAGGGTATTTTGTTATACCAAGAAGAAAATGAGAGTTGCTAGGGAGGCGAGAAGATAAATACGATGTTACAAAAAGATATGAAAAATATCTGTATTATTATTATCATTTATACAATTACTTATGGATTAATGCTTTTTAACCATGGATTATATTGGGATGATTGGCCTTGGTATAAAATGGATATTGGATTGAGATTTGATGCAATGTCTCAATTAGGAGCCCCATGGTTAGCGTACTTCCAAAGTTACCTTTTTTCTTTTGATAATATGTTAATCTTTCGATATGTTGTATTTTTTGCGTTTTTATTCGCTGCATTGTTTTTATATATAATTTTAAAGACAATTAAAGAAATAGATACACAGCGAAGACTACTTATTGTTATATTTTTTGCCATATTTCCATGCAATAGTTTGAGACTTGCAGTATGCGTATCGCAATATGCTGTCGCTTATTGTTTGTTTTTTTGTGGATTGTGGATTTTATCAAGATATTTTAAAAATAAAAAATTATCTTTGAGGATATTGTCTCTACTTTTATTTTTTATTAGTTTTACGACGAATTCTTTATTAGTATTTTACGCATTAGCAATTCTATATATTATATATATTGAAAAGCTTGATATTACTAATTATAAGATGTGCTTACAACTAAGTTATAGATATCTAGATTTCTTACTTAATCCTTTAGTATTTTATATTATAAAGATTTGTGTTTTCCCTGCTTATGGCCTCTATGCAGGATATAATAGTATAAAAATGAGCCGTGTTTTAACATCGCCAACAAAAACTATAAGTGTATTTTATCATTCTATTATTAAAATTATTGATCAAGCAATTAATATATATTTTTCATCGCCTACAACAATCATTCTGCTAACGTTATCAATCTTTTTAGTATATGGTATTCTTAGTAATAGAAGTAACTTTAAAACTATTTTATGCAAAAGACCATTATTATTTGGCGTTTTTTGTTTTTATCTAGCTGCATTTCCATACTTAGCAGTGGGAAACCCAATTAATTGGAATTTTTTAGATAGCAGAAATCAATTATTGCTACCTTTAGGAATTAGTATAATAATTGTATATGGGGTACAGTGGCTAACTAATCATAATCCTTTGATTAATTACAAATCTAAGATCAAAAGTATAATATATTCTGTTCTCATTATTCTGTGCATCACGGTAAACATTTCCACTTATATTTCTTTTCAAAAAGATTGGTACAAGCAGGTTTCATTAATTGATAATATAAAAAATAATAAGATTATTATAAATAATACTACATTTCTGTTTAAAGATAATTTAGTACAATTGAATGCTTTTAGCAGAGAGTATTGGTTATACGAATATACAGGTTTCTTTAAAGAAGCATTTGATGATGAGAAACGTTTTGGGAGTAACTTCGATGCGTATTATGCAGGTGATGTGGTAGCAAGAGGGGAACATCGGCATCGTCCATTATATCTATTAGGTGAATATCATACTGAACCTCCTCAATACTTAATTAATATAGATGAAGGTAATTTTAAGTTGTCGACTAGAAATATGTTTCAACTTATGTACTATGAGATATTAAATTCACCGAAATATCATAGTGCTATTAAAGATATTCTTGTATTACGTGTTCAAGAGTTATAAAAATTAAGGGTGCTAATGCCTTAGCAAGAGAATCAATCTATAATGAGCAAATACGTGTAGGTCCCGAATACTTTAGCCGTAATACAGACTTCTTATTGGCGGTGAGGGTGAATAAGTGAATGAACCATTCTAGATTTAGAAAGAAGTTTATTTGGAACTGACAGCGGAGTTAGATAAATCATACCAAAAGGGAGATTCCACCGCATCTTTCTAGAACTGGCAAATAGGAGATTTCCCTATTTGTGAATTCTTAGCTCATGAAGTTTTGAGCCTTTCTATGGGGCCACAACTGACGAATGAGCAGGTCACATATCCAATTGAAAAATTGAATGTATTTAGGGGAAGCTAAGAGAGAGAGGCGTTTTATTTGTGTAAATTACCACTCGTTAGTGTACTTGTACCTTCATATAATCACGAATTTTATATTGAAGAATGCTTAAATAGTATTATAAATGATGATTACCCTAATAAAGAAATAATTATTTTTGATGATGGGTCTTCTGATAATTCAGTAAGCATTGTTAAAGCATGGATAAATGAGAATGAAACTAATTTTTCAGGACGGATCTTATTAAGAACTTGCCAAAATAAAGGGTTAACAAAAACACTAAACGAAATGATTAAAGAGGCAAGTGGAGAGTTTATTACTCTCGTTGCTAGTGATGATTACTTACTATCAGGTGGGATTAATAAGAGGGTTGATTATTTACTAAAGCATAAAGACCAATTAGCTGTTTTCGCAGATTGTATGGTTGTTGATAAACAAGGAAACGTACTTTCAAAAAGTGGTATTAGTGAATTTCATAAGGGGAGAAAGAAATACTTAAACGATAAATATCTTCTAAAATATGAATTGATTTTTCGGTGGTGTGTTCCTGGTCCCGTATTTTTGGCCCGTAAGAAAGTATATGAAGAAGTTGGATTCTATGATGAAAAATTAATCGTTGAGGACTGGGACTTCTATTTGCGAATGTCAAAAAGTAATGTACTTGGTTTTTTGGATGCTACTGTGGCATGTTACCGAATACATAGTACAAATACGAGCATGGGCACTAGTGGTAAATCCAAAGAATATACAGAATCAATGCTATTGACTATGAAGAAAAATATGGAAGAACTTAATATAGTACAATATATAAGTTTGTGGGCACAAAAGACAATAATGCTATATTCAGAAAAAAGATATAAGCTAATTTATCGTATTGCTAAATTAGTTAATTGGATAGCAAAAAACTCATATAAAATAATATGTAAGATTCATTTCATGGGCCGTTGAATTAAGAATGTTTAAGTGAGGAAAAGAGACATAATGACTGCGAGTATAATATTGGCAGCTTCAGGAAAGCCTCTTTTTGATCTAAAATTTTCATGTAATGACAATGACAATGATAAGGGGATGTTTATAATGAATTATATCAGTGATAAAGCCGTTGTACAGACTTGTAAGATGGGAGACAATATAAAAATACATGAGTTTGTAGTTATTCGACAGGATGTAATAATTGGGAATAATGTGATAATTCATCCAAACGTTGTTATTGAGAGTGGTGTAACAATTGGTGACAATGTGGAAATCTTTCCAGGAACTTATATAGGGAAAGTGCCGAAAGGGGCAGGTGCTCTGGCGCGGAAGCCAGAATATGACTCTTTTGTGAACATTGGTGAAAATTGCTCTCTTGGTCCTAATGCAGTTATTTTCTATGATGTTATAATTGGCTCTAATACGTTATTAGGAGATGGGGCATCGGTTAGGGAGAAATGTCGAATAGGGTCTTACTGCATACTGAGTCGTTACGTTACCATCAATTATAATACTCAAATTGGTGATCGTACTAAGATAATGGATAATACTCACATTACAGGAAATTGTTATATCGGAAATGATGTATTTGTAAGCTTATGCGTTGGAACAACCAATGATAATCTAGCAGGAAAATCTGGCTATAATGCAGACCTGATCGTTGGGCCATATATAGAAGACGGAGCTGTTATTGGTGTGGGCGCTTCAATATTACCTAATGTAAGGATTGGAAAAGATGCTATCGTTGGAGCAGGTTCTGTGGTTACTAAAGATATTCCTTCAAAGTCCGTAGTTATGGGAATTCCAGCAAAAGTAATCAAATATGTGGGTGAAGTATAGTGCTGTCTAAATGTAAAATATTGAATTTGCCTAAAATCTCTGATCCGCGTGGCAATCTTAGTTTCGTTGAAGGGAGTATGCACATTCCATTTGATATAAAACGTGTATATTATCTTTATGATGTCCCCGGTGGGGAAACTAGAGGTGGGCATGCGCATAAAGAGTTGCAACAATTAATTATTGCTATCTCGGGTAGCTTTGATGTGGTTTTAGATGATGGGCGGGAGAAAAAAACAATTACTCTAAATCGTAGTTATCAGGGATTGTATCTGCCCAAAATGATATGGCGAGACTTAGTAAATTTTTCTTCAGGGTCAGTATGTGTGGTATTGGCATCAGAGTATTATACTGAAGATGATTATTATCGAAATTACGATGAATTTTTAGCAGCGGTGAAAAAAAGGAGAGAAGATAAAAGTGCAAGTACCATTTCTTGATATGAAAGCACCTTATTTAGAGTTGAAAAATGAGTTGGATGCTGTCTTCCAGCGGGTAATGGAATCGGGATGGTATGTCTTGGGGAAAGAAGTAGAGCTATTTGAAGAAGAATTCGCTGAGTATTGTGGTGTAAAGCACTGCATAGGGGTAGGCAATGGATTAGATGCCTTATTTCTAGCATTAAAGGCATGGGGCATTGGTGAAGGCGATGAAGTCATCGTTCCTGCTAATACCTATATTGCTACATGGTTAGCTGTAACTTATACTGGGGCAAAGATCATACCTGTGGAACCAGATGAGCATTCTTACAATATTGACCCCCATAAAATTGAAAGTGCAATCACTAATAAGACAAAGGCAATTATAGCAGTTCATTTATATGGACAACCTGCTGATATGCCTGTGATTAATGGTATTGCAAAAAAATATAATATAAAGGTATTGGAAGATGCTGCTCAAGCTCATGGTGCCAAGTGTCATGGTAAAAAAGTTGGCAGCTTAGGTGATGCCGCAGGTATTAGTATGTATCCAGGCAAAAATTTAGGTGCATTTGGAGATGCTGGAGTAGTTACGACTAATGATGATGAAACCGCTGATAGAGTTAGGGTTTTACGTAATTATGGATCAAAGGTAAAATACCATAATGATGTAATTGGGCATAACTCCCGTCTTGATGAACTACAGGCTGCGTTGCTGAGAGTAAAACTTAGACATCTTGATGAATGGAATAACCGCAGAACACTAGTGGCTCGAGCCTATTTAAGTAAATTAGTTGATCATAAAAAAATATTCTTACCTTATGTGCCAGAGTGGGCAGAACCAGTATGGCACTTGTTTGTTATTCGAACTAAACAACGTGAAGAATTGCGAAAACAATTAACGGATAATAGAATAGGTAGTTTAATTCATTATCCACTTCCGCCACATCTATCAGGGGCATATAAAGAGTATGGTTGGGAAAAAGATAATTTTACTATTACGGAGAACATGGCAAATGAAGTGTTGAGCTTGCCAATGGGGCCGCATATCACAGCTGAGCAGGTTGAGTGTGTGATAAAATATTTGAAAGAGTATTAGGATTGTTGAATTAATAAAAGTATTGTTTCTTTAGATATTTCATAGATATCAACTTAGCAAATAATTATAGTGTGCTTAGTAATAGAATGCACTTGCGATAGGATGAGTGATTATGAAAATTTTTGTAGTTGGTGCGAATGGTCAACTTGGTAGGGAAGTTAGGCGTCAATTTCAGGATAAGTATCAACTATTTTTACATGGTACAGATTCATTAGATATTACTGAGATCGCTGCTGTTGATAAAGCCATTGCTAAGGTAGAGCCAGATATTGTAATCAATGCTGCAGCTTACACGAATGTAGAGAAAGCAGAAGATGATGTTGATAATGCATTTAAAGTAAATGCAATAGGTGCTGAAAATTTAGCGCTAATCTGCGAAAAATATGATAGTAAATTTATACATATTAGCACAGATTATGTCTTTGACGGAACGAAAGATAGGCATTATGAAGAGTTTGACCCACATAATCCTCTATCGATTTATGGCAGAAGTAAATCATACGGGGAAAAATTAATTGAACAAGTCGGCGGAAAGTATTTCATTTTGCGAACATCATGGTTGTATGGTGATGGTAATAATTTCGTTTGTACTATGTTGCGCTTATCTAAGGAGAAAAACGAAATATCCGTAGTAGGAGATCAATATGGTACACCCACTTATACCAAAGATTTGTGCTGGGTTATTGAGAAACTAATGTATACTAAGTTCTATGGTGTTTATCATGCTTCCAATGAGGGGAGTTGTAGCTGGTATGAGTTCGCCAAGGAAATTATGACTGTTGCAGAACGCAAAACCATAATAAGATACTTATCTACAGCAGAATATCCAGTAAAGGCAAGACGTCCCATATATTCGGTAATGGAAAATAGAATGTTGAAACTACGTGGACTAAACATGATGAGGCCTTGGCAGGAAGCTTTGAGGGATTATTTGAAAAATGATTGTGAATTACACTAAATAATAAGAATAAGGGGCTAAGGGGAGTGGAAGAAGGATTATGGATACGATACTAGTGACAGGTGGCGCCGGCTTTATCGGCAGTAACTTTGTACATATGGCAATAGCCCAAGGAAGAAGAGTTATCAATTTGGATAACCTTACTTACGCTGGAAATTTAGAGTCTTTACAAACAGTCGCAGACCATCCTAACTATACCTTTATTCAAGGAGACATTGGTGACAGTATGTTGCTAGATAAAGTACTGTCAGAATGCTCTCCAAATGCTGTTGTTAATTTTGCAGCAGAATCACATGTGGATCGTTCGATCGAAGGCCCTGCTGCTTTTATTCAAACCAATATTGTTGGGACATTTACTTTATTAGAATCAGTAAAAAAATATTGGATGAATATGATTGAAGTTGATAAATCTAAGTTCCGCTTTCTACATGTATCAACAGATGAAGTATTCGGCTCTCTAGGTGAGGAAGGATATTTCACAGAAGAAACATCTTATGCTCCTAATTCACCTTATTCTGCTTCCAAAGCATCTTCCGATCATTTGGTGCGAGCATATCATCATACCTATGGCCTTCCCGTGTTAACGACAAATTGCTCAAATAATTATGGACCTTATCAGTTTCCTGAGAAATTAATCCCTTTAATGATTTTAAATGCATTAGCTGGAAAAGCACTGCCTATCTATGGAGATGGGATGAATGTCAGGGATTGGCTGTATGTAGGAGATCATTGTAGTGCTATTTTATCAGTATTGGAAAATGGTAAGATAGGGGAAACATATAATATCGGTGGGCACAATGAAAAATCCAATATAGAGATTGTGCATAAAATTTGCGATTTATTGGATAAAGCAAGACCAAAGGATAAGGGGAAATCTTACCTAGAACAAATTACTTTTGTAAAGGATCGTCCAGGACATGACCGCCGTTACGCGATTGATGCTACAAAGATTAAAAATGAACTTGGCTGGGTGCCCGTAGAAACTTTTGAAAGCGGTATAGAAAAGACGATTCAATGGTATTTGAACAATGCCGAATGGTGTCTTCATATTTATGATGGCAGCTATCGTGGAGAAAGATTAGGTCTTATTCCAGAGGAGAAACAATAATGGTGATTACAAAAGGAATTATATTAGCTGGTGGTTCTGGTACAAGATTATATCCGTTGACTACTGTAGTGAGCAAGCAACTAATGCCTGTTTATGATAAGCCAATGATTTTTTATCCCTTGTGTACCTTACTATTAGCTGGAATTACAGATATTCTAATTATAACGACTCCTCAGGATCAGCCATTTTTTCAAGCAATGCTGAAGGATGGTAGTCAATGGGGAATTAACTTACGTTATGCGGTTCAGCCTAGTCCTGATGGACTAGCACAGGCATTTATTATTGGGCGACATTTTATTGGTAATGATAGTTGTGCATTAGTGTTAGGTGACAACATTTTTTATGGACATGGGTTAACAGAGAGTTTACAGCGTGCTGCTAACTACGGACAAGGTGCGACCACATTTGCCTATTGGGTGAAAGATCCTGAACGTTATGGTGTAGTAGAATTTGATGATGAAAATCGGGCGATCAGTATTGAAGAAAAACCTGAGAAACCTAAATCAAATTACGCTGTCACAGGATTGTATTTTTATGATAATCAGGTAATTGATATTGCTGCGAATTTAAAACCATCAGCACGCGGTGAACTAGAAATTACAGATGTGAATAAAGTATATCTTGAACAAAAGAATTTGCGAGTAGAGACATTAGGGCGGGGGTTTGCCTGGTTGGATACAGGGACGCATGAGTCTTTATTACAGGCGGCTAATTATATTGAAACCATACAGCAACGACAGGGCCTAATGATTGCTTGCCCAGAAGAAATTGCTTATCGTATGGGAATGATTGATGATGAACAACTGTTTAATTTAGCATACCCGCTTAAAAAGAACGGGTATGGTCAATATTTATTAAATCTTCTACAAGGCAGCGTGAAATAATGAATATAATCAATACAAAGCTTCAGGGGGTAGTCATTATTGAGCCAAAAGTATTTGGCGATAATCGTGGCTTTTTCATGGAGACATGGAATAAGGAAAAGTATGAACAAGCAGGCTTGCCCTATAATTTTGTGCAAGATAATTTGTCCTTTTCAACAAAAGGCGTACTGCGCGGTTTGCATTTTCAAAATCCAAATCCTCAAGGAAAACTAGTATATGTTCTACAAGGGGAAGTATTTGATGTCGCAGTAGATATTAGGGCGGGTTCACCTACTTTTGGACAATGGGAAGGGGTTATCCTTTCGAGTGAAAATAAAAAACAATTTTACGTGCCGGAAGGATTTGCCCATGGTTTTTGTGTGTTAAGCGAAACGGCCTTATTTGCATATAAATGTACTGATAAATATAATCCACAGGCTGAGGGCGGTATTATGTGGAATGATCCTGATATTGGGATTCAATGGCCTATTACAGAACCCGTTTTATCTGGAAAAGATAATGAGAACTTACGATTGCAAGACCTGATAATGAAGCTTAGTTGAGATTTTAAATTTTAAACGAACATGCTGCTTTGTGTAGTTGTTAGCATTTATATGATTACGACAATACAAAATAAGCACTGGCTGATGGAATAAAATGTATATAGTAGCTTCTAGGACGCGGTTCTTTAATATTTAAGAGTAACGGTACAACAGAGGTGATTACGGCTTAAGAGCTATAGAGTGACTTTGTCAGTGGTTTTCGACCATTTTTTTGTAGGAATTAGCCCTACTTTAAAATCGGAAGATCACTGACTTTTAATATTGATATAGCTATGAAATAATGGTAAATATAGCTATAGTCTGAATTGTCGGTATTGTGCTAAAAAATCCGGAATATACTAAGCTGTTTTTCGTGACTTGTACATGGTCGCAGGATGGCTTAAACCTTGATGTATCAGTATATTTCTGATGATTAATGAGGGAAATTATTAAAAGATTAATTCTATGCTTGTTCCAACAAAATATGAGTTTAATTGCAAAAGAGGTGAAGTCGTTTGTGTAACAGTTTTCAGAACAGTTGTTAAAACCTGAATTCTATGACTTTCAATAAAGTGACTTAACTAGACACCTTATAGAAAATGGACAAAGGTAGTGCGATGACAGGAAGTGTTATCGAGTTTCACACTCTCAGGAGGAAGTATCAATTGCTCCGTTTCCTTGAAGTTTAAGAGCTTACTGCCATTATCGTTTTTAATTTTTATGTATAATTTTACTTACCTATAAACCTTTTTTTATTATCTTTTTGGACAGGCAAATCTTAATTATTTAGGAACAATCTCCTTATCATTGTCGTTATAAAATGTCTTTGGGTAGATGCTTGTCTGAAATTTCAGGCTATTTACTTTGATTTCTCTTAACTCAATGATTATTTTTTGTTTTCAATTCCCTTGGTAAAAACTAAATGAAATGGATAATGACACCATTTAGGTGATTTGCCAAAATGGTAGACTACAAAAAAAGATAGTCTTACGTCACTTCACTTTACAACTTATCTAGTGGTAATCAAATGAACTTTTGTTAAACTTTCATAAATTCAAGTACAAATAGAAAAGGAGTAGTGAGAATTACATGTTGAAAAAAATCAGGAAAATACAAAAAGCTTTGTTGTTGGCGTTAGCGACTACTGTATTGGCGTGTGGATTTAATATTACACCAGTATTAGCCAAAGCAAATATTGAAGGTTTTGACTTAGAGGCACATCGCGGTGGTCGTGATTTACGCCCCGAAAATACTTTAGATGCGTTTGCTAATGCATTAGAAATTGGGGTAACAACGCTTGAAATGGATACATATATATCGGCTGATGGAGTGGCTTTTGTATCACATAATCCGCAGACGTACTATTATTTAACTAAACTTGATGGTAAATGGCTTAAGCAAGATGAAGAAAAAGACGTTAGAACACTTACGATGAGAGAATTAAAAAAATACGATATCGGTGGGATAAACCCATCACATCAATATTATAAGGAACATGGCAAATTACAGGTGAATTTCCCAGGGGCCCAATATCCGACGTTAGACGAAGTTTTTAAACTTGTAAAAGCATATGGTAACAACAAGGTTATGTTCAATATTGAAACAAAATCCTTTCCTGATTCAAGCGATAAAGATCATAAAAACAACATTCCAGCAAAGAAGTTTGTTAAAGCTTTACATGACGTTATAGTAAAAAATGGAATGCAGGATAGGGTAATTATCCAGTCTTTTGATTGGAATACTTTAATTGAAATGAAGAAATTAGATAGTAATATTGCTTTATCAGCTTTAACCGGCGGAGGTAAGTATACGAAAGCGGAATCTCCTTGGATGGGGGGCATCGATCTTGATGAATTTGATGGCAGTTTTGTACAAGCCGCTGAATCTATAGGAGTCGATATAATTTCGCCAAGTTATAAATTAGTAACACGAGATGTAATTGCCGAAGCTCATACGTTTGGAATGAAAATTATTCCATATACAGTTAATAATCGTAATACAATGATTGAGCTGATAGATATGGGAGTGGACGGAATTATTACTGATAATCCTGCATTATTACGTGAAGTGTGTATTGAAAAAGGTATAGAAGTTTCCCAACCATCTCTTAGACCGGAAAATATGCCATATAATGATCCTGCAAAAGGTGTGAAACCTGAAAAATAATAAAAAAATGTTAGTTTGAAATAGCAATCAAGAACCGAAAAATGATTTGGGGGATGAATATGAAGAAGCATAAGAATATGAAAAAGTATTTAAGTCTAACAATAGCAGGGTTGATTTCTCTAAACTTGGCAGGGCCGGTTTATGGTGCGCCTACAAAGGAAGAACAACTGGCAGAGCTTGAACAACAACTTCTTGTACTAGAAACAAAGTTGAAAGCTGAACAAGGAAAAACGGTTATAAAAAAAGAAAGACAAAAAAATCCTAAGAAAAATTGGGATATTAGTGCCGATACTCGTGTGAAGTGGGAGTCAAGTGAAGCGAAAACAGCTTTTCTGCAAAGAGCTCGTTTAAACCTTGATCATGATATAAATGATAAGGTCAGTTTCCACACACGGTGGGCGCTAATGGAAGATAATGAATTTGGTTTAAGCAAACATTTTGCTTACAGAATCAATACCAATAACAGCAATCACGCTTATGCATATACTGTATATCCTGATTTAAACGGATCAGACAATGGACTGGTATCAGAGGCATATTTGAAAATTAAAGATGTACTTGGTGCCCAAAATGCCGTTATTGGTCGATTTAGTCAGACATTTGGGGCTACTGGTTTTTGGTCAGATGAAGATGCTTTTGGCGGAATTGATGGGGTTAAGCTAACTTACGGTAATAAAGCCAAGATAAACATTGGTTTTGCTAATTTTGGTGCAGCTTTGGATTATCCGGATTTTGGAGGCAGTAATGCTATTAATGCAAGAGCAGAAAATTACTATAGAATTAAACCATTAGAAGAAGCGTATTTTATGAATGCGGAATTACCTGTAAATAGAAAAGTTAAATTACATGCAATGGTTCTTAAAGAGAAAACCGGGAAAGATATAACGAGAGCAACTGAAGATGCATATATTCCTTACTATGATGATAAGGCCAGTAATTATGATTTACACGGAATAGGCATTACAGCTAAATTACATAAAAATCTGACTTTTGTCGGAGATTATATTACCAATACTTCCAATAGCAGTATATATCTTAGTACTGGGTCAACATCAGTTGCAAATGCAAAAAATAATTATGTAAGACAGGAGTACCCTGATCAGCACGCAAAATATCTTAGCCTGCGATATAAAGGCGCTAAATGGGGCGATAAAGGATCCTTCGGTATGAATTTTGATTACCGAGATATTGATGCGGCCACAAGGTCAAATTTTACAGCAAATGCCTATTACGGAATGAATTCCATGTTGTTTAGTCCATATGCATCCAATAGTATGACATTGGTCAGTGATGGTATTAAAGGTCCTGTTATTGGAACCCAATATATGTTGAGCAAAAATATAAAGCTTGATGTAATGCATTCATTTAACAATACATTTAGTTATTATGATTATAAATATTGGAAAGAAGGCTCGAAAGGTTATGCGTCTAGTACTTTAGCTACTAAGGATGCTTCAAATTATACTTCTATTTCATTATCAACGCGGTTTTAGTAAAAACACGGAAAATTGAAATGAAATTGAGGAGATAAATAATGAAGAAGTGTTTGACAGCTACATTCGCTTTGGCGTTAAGCCTGGGTTTTGCCGGTAGTGTATATGCGACTGAGCCGGATACCAGTGATATAGAATATCAAAGGCTGAAGGACGGTATAGCACATTTAAAGCAAGAGATCGGTACTTTGCAGGCAGATAATAAAGAAATTGCTAAGAATGAAATTAAAAATACCAAAGCAATTAAAGTAAGTGGCGATATGCGTATTAAGTGGATTGATCAACATGCCGGAAAACATACTACTCTTACTCAGAGTTTAAAGTTAAGAACCAAATATAGTATTAGTAAAGATTTGGCGTTTAACATGAATTTTAACTTTATGGCTGACAATCCTTTTGGTACAACCGGTAGAAATACAGCGGGCAATAATGATTTTAGTTCCGGTGATGAACGATACGATGATTTTAACGCGGCTGATCAGGTTTCGATCACACATCTCAATGTAAAAAAGAGTAAATTTATGGGCCAAAACTCCTTAACCCTAGGTCGTATGGGGCATAATTTAGGCGCAACTAAATATTGGTCAGATGAAACTGGCGGTTATTTCGACGGAGTAAAAGTAGGTTTTGGACCTAAAGAGAATGTCACTGTGGCATATGGTAACTGGGCAGCGGTAGATACGTATAGTAAGTATTGGAATAATCTAGCTACGACAATGGTCGAAAAACATAAAGATTTAGAAAAAGCGTATCTGATTAGCGCAAGGCAGAAATTAAACGATAAGACAACTCTGTATGGGTGGATGCTAAACGAAGTAGAAGGTGAAGGGCGAGATAATTATGAAATGCGGGGGATTGGTATCAAGACAAAGCTGACTCAAGATATTTCACTTGCAGCCGACTTCAATAAAAATCTGGATCAAAAGGCAGATGGAATATTCGCCCGGTTCAAATACAAAGGGGTAAGCCGTCATGTGCCGGGAAGTTATACGCTTGGTTTAGATTATATGAGGATTGAACCGGGTAATATATACAGCACGCAGCTAAACGGTGTAAATAGCGTAAGTATGGCATCAAGGGATGCAATAGGACTAGATACGGCAGTCATCTGGGGCGAATATATGTTTAGAAAGAACGTGAAATTGTCGTTGTTCCAATCCATTGGAAGAAAAGCAGTTTGTGATAGCGGAGTATATAAAAAAGGTGATAGTGCACCAGCATATACCAGAGCCCATATGGTTTGGTATTTCTAAAAGAGGTTTGATATGAATATTAAAGATGAACTAAGTTGGGAAAAAGAAATTAGCCGAAAAGATTTTATCCGGTTATCCGCAGGAGCAGTATGCACGGTTGCTTTGGGAGGCTTGCTTAGTATGACGGGCAAGGCAGCAGCTCAGGGTGATTACAAGAGAATAGTTATGTTGGCTGATATCCATATACCGAGCGGGAATGAAGAGCAGAAACTGAAAGTGCTAAGCGCAATCAACACTTGGGATGATGTACATCATGTAACAGTAGTTGGTGATGTGTGCGTAAAGCATGGAAATAAAGCGGAATTAGATGCAGCGGTTAATTTCATGTCCAATCTAAGGAAACCGGCCTATGTACTTACCGGTAATCACGATTATCTTTATTCTGATCAAAGCAATGAAGACACTAAAGGGCAGGCGGGTCCGGAGGAAAGAGCGTTTAAGTTAGAGCGTTTCCGGAAAGCATTTAATATGAAGGCCCTGTATTTTTCCGAGGATTTAGATAATTATCATTTGGTTTATTTATCTCCGGATAGCTTAGATACTATTCATCTAACAGAGATGTCAATTGAACAGCTTATTTGGTTAGAAGAAGATTTGGAGAAAAATAAACATAAACCTACGATTATTTTTTTCCACGGTTCGTTAGAGGGAACTTGGGGTGGAAATAATCAGCCGGGAAGTTCTAATTTTATGGCGCAACCTAAAACAGAAATACGAGATTTATTATCACGTAATCCACAAGTTTTCTTATGGGTATCCGGTCATTTGCATCTGGGTGCTTTCAATAGAAGTTGTAATGATGAGAAAGTGTATACTTATGATAAAAATAACGTAAGGAATATACATAATCCAGCATTGCGGGGCAGAGGGTATGTCAGTGATAATGATTCCAGCGGTGGTAAAGTGTATCCAACGTTATGGACAGATTCGCTATATCTTTATTCTGATCGGGTTGTGGTACGGACGTTTGATCATGGAACAAATACGGAAGTAAAGGAATTAGAAAAGACAATAAAATTCCCAATCGTATAATGCTGACAGTTTAAATTGTGGGAGGATAAAAATGAGAAAACAGAAAATTCATGGGAAAAAATGTTTGGCAGCAACTTTGGCACTTGCGATTTCTTTAAGTTTTGCAGGTACAAGTTATGCTGCTCCAACGCAAAAAGAAATAGACGAATTAAAAAAAGAGATTGCATCATTAAGCATCAGCTTAAAAGTAGAACAGCGTAAGTCTCAAGCTCAAGAAAAAGCTAAGGATAAAAAATCAGCCTGGGAGTTCGCTGGTGATGCTCGTATTAAATATGCGTCATATGGAAATGATTCCAAGATGCTAGAGAGAGTACGGATTTCCATGGATCATGACATTGCAAAAGATGTGCGTTTCCATGCACGTTGGAATGTCATGAATGACAATGAGTTTGGATTAACAACCAAAAATGCGGATAATCTTTTTAATCGTGAAAGCTATAGATATGCTGATTTTGGCGCTGCGGATAATAATTGGCTTTCAGATGTTTATGTTGAAATGGATAATTCATTATTTGGTGCTAAAACAGCAACAGTAGGCAGGTTTGGGCAGACGTTTGGTGCAACTGGATTTTGGTCGGATGCAGATACTAGCGGTGGTATTGACGGGATTAAGCTAGATTTTGGTGCTAACAAAAGGTTTACCGTAGGGTTTGCTAATTTTGGGGCTGCTCAAGACTATCCAGAGTATGTTAAAGGCGGGACAAGTGCAACACGTCCTGATGGTAGCAATGCAGTTCCGTATTATTTTAGCAAAGGTATTGAAGATGCTTACTTTATCAATGCTAAAATTCCAGTCAGCAATGCGACTACTTTCCATGGTATGTATTTAAAAGAGGTAAGCAGCAGCATGGCAAATGCACTTATGACTTCTGATTCTACATCAGCAGTCGAAGGACCTAGACCTGGCCGGCATGACCTTCGCGGTGTTGGTGTAAGTACGAAATTAAATCAAACGGTTACTTTGCTGGGCGATTATATGACCAACAATGCTTTTTCGGGTAAACAGGATGCTCTTTATCTAAGTTTCCGCTATAAAGGAGCCGATATATCTAAGCCGGGCTCTTTTGGAATGAATCTTGACTACCGTAGAGTTGATGCTCCATATACTATTACTAATAACAAAGGGATAGAATATTATTCAATTCTTTGCGGCAATAGGCTATCCAGTGATCTTACATTGGTTGCGGATGGTGTTAAAGGACCTGTTTTAGGAATTCAATGGGCAGCTGGTCATGATTTGTTAATAGAAGGTAAGACATCCTTCTCAACCAAAAATACTGAAACGGGTGGAAAAGAAGATAATTATACTTCTATTTCATTATCAACGCGATTCTAGTAAAAACACGAAAAATTGAAATGAAATTGAGGAGATAAATAATGAAGAAGTGTTTGACAGCTACATTCGCTTTGGCGTTAAGCCTGGGTTTTGCCGGTAGTGTATATGCGACTGAGCCGGATACCAGTGATATAGAATATCAAAGGCTGAAGGACGGTATAGCACATTTAAAGCAAGAGATCGGTACTTTGCAGGCAGATAATAAAGAAATTGCTAAGAATGAAATTAAAAATACCAAAGCAATTAAAGTAAGTGGCGATATGCGTATTAAGTGGATTGATCAACATGCCGGAAAACATACTACTCTTACTCAGAGTTTAAAGTTAAGAACCAAATATAGTATTAGTAAAGATTTGGCGTTTAACATGAATTTTAACTTTATGGCTGACAATCCTTTTGGTACAACCGGTAGAAATACAGCGGGCAATAATGATTTTAGTTCCGGTGATGAACGATACGATGATTTTAACGCGGCTGATCAGGTTTCGATCACACATCTCAATGTAAAAAAGAGTAAATTTATGGGCCAAAACTCCTTAACCCTAGGTCGTATGGGGCATAATTTAGGCGCAACTAAATATTGGTCAGATGAAACTGGCGGTTATTTCGACGGAGTAAAAGTAGGTTTTGGACCTAAAGAGAATGTCACTGTGGCATATGGTAACTGGGCAGCGGTAGATACGTATAGTAAGTATTGGAATAATCTAGCTACGACAATGGTCGAAAAACATAAAGATTTAGAAAAAGCGTATCTGATTAGCGCAAGGCAGAAATTAAACGATAAGACAACTCTGTATGGGTGGATGCTAAACGAAGTAGAAGGTGAAGGGCGAGATAATTATGAAATGCGGGGGATTGGTATCAAGACAAAGCTGACTCAAGATATTTCACTTGCAGCCGACTTCAATAAAAATCTGGATCAAAAGGCAGATGGAATATTCGCCCGGTTCAAATACAAAGGGGTAAGCCGTCATGTGCCGGGAAGTTATACGCTTGGTTTAGATTATATGAGGATTGAACCGGGTAATATATACAGCACGCAGCTAAACGGTGTAAATAGCGTAAGTATGGCATCAAGGGATGCAATAGGACTAGATACGGCAGTCATCTGGGGCGAATATATGTTTAGAAAGAACGTGAAATTGTCGTTGTTCCAATCCATTGGAAGAAAAGCAGTTTGTGATAGCGGAGTATATAAAAAAGGTGATAGTGCACCAGCATATACCAGAGCCCATATGGTTTGGTATTTCTAAAAGAGGTTTGATATGAATATTAAAGATAAACTAAGTTGGGAAAAAGAAATTAACCGAAAAGATTTTATCCGGTTATCCGCAGGAGCAGTATGTACAGTTGCTTTGGGAGGCTTGCTTAGTGTGACGGGCAAAGCAGCAGCTCAGGGTGGTGACTATAAAAGGATCGTCGTATTGTCTGATATTCACATTCCGAGTGATACTGACAATAAGAAAATTCAAGTGCTAAACGAAATCAACACTTGGGATGATGTACACCACGTAACAATAGTTGGTGATATTTGTAAAGATACCGGAGATGCAAATGAATTAAATGCAGCGGTAAATTTGTTATCGAATCTCAAGAAGCCGACCTATGCACTTACCGGCAATCACGATTATCTTTATTCCGATCAAAGTAGTGATGGTGATAAAGGTCAGGCGGGTCCTGAGGAAAGAGCATTTAAGCTAGAGCGTTTCCGGAAAGCATTCAAAATGAAAGCATTATATTTTTCCGAGGATCTAGATAATTATCATTTGGTTTATTTATCTCCGGATAGTTTAGATTCTATTCACTTAACAGAGATGTCGATTGAACAGCTTATTTGGTTAGAAGAAGATTTGGAGAGAAATAGAAATAAACCAACGATTATCTTTTTCCATGGCTCGTTAGAAGGAACCTGGGGTGGCAATAATTGGCCAGGAAGTTCTAAATTTATGGCTCAGCCAATAAATGAAGTACGATCAATATTAGCTAATAATCCTCAAGTATTTCTTTGGGTATCCGGGCATTTACATTTAGGCGCTTACAATAATAGCTGTAATAACGCAAAAGTATATACATATAGTGAACATGGCATCAAGAATATACATAATCCTGCTTTGGTAGGCTCGGGATATCTGAGCGACAAAGACAATTCAGGAAAAAATTATCCTACGATGTGGACTAAATCATTATATTTGTATCCCGATCGTGTAGAAATAAGAACTTATGATCACGGCACCCATACAATGCTGAAAGAATTAGATACAGTAGTTAAGCTATGATTTGTTTCTCAGGACAATATGATAGACAGAGACTATAATAACAAGACACTCATTATCATGAATTGAACTTCTTAGGTTCTTTGTCAATTAGTGGGATTAAATGGGATAAATCAATTTACGAAACAGGGTGATGGGAATTGCCCTGTTTTTCCCATTCGAAAATTGGCAATATATAATATCCTGTTTCTAAAGGGGACAAAGTTTTTACTCCACGTGATCGGCACCAAACTATTGAGCATAAACATTTGTTAATGTGTGTGCTTTAAAAAGAGGAGAGAGAATACTTGAATAGGCGTGATTTTATAAGAAAACTGGCGATATACGGAGGAACTATTGGCCTATTAGATAAATTGATAAATCGCAGTATACTACTGGCTAATCCTTCCTCTAAGGGGCTTGACTACCATCGCATTGTTTTACTAGGAGATCCCCATTTGCCAGTGCGTTATAGCAGAAATCCAGATTTGGCCAAGCAAGAAAGAATTATTCAAGCCAAGAAGAATGTAATAAAAGATATTAATGAATGGGATGATGTACACCATATTACCGTCTTAGGCGATATCGTGGCTCAATTTGGAAATGAAGAAGAGTACGATTATGCAAAGCAATTCTTTGGACAGGTTAATAAGGAAATCTCTTTTATAGTTGGAAACCATGACTATACATACGAGGATTACCATTCTGCTGAGGACAAGCTTATTCGTGCAAACGCTTACTCTCAGCAATCGAAGCTTGATTACTTTAAAGAAACTTTCGGACTAACCGAACTATATTATAGTAAGAAAATCGGGCGCTATAATCTTATCTTTTTGTCTCCAGACTGTCTTGAATCTCCCCATCTAACGGAAATATCAAAAAAACAGTTAAACTGGTTCAGGGAAGAGCTGGCAAAAAACGCAAGCGCGCCAACACTTGTTTTCTTTCATGCTCCACTGGTAGGGACTTTGCTTTCTTATAATCAAAATATTAATACGCATAATTTCATTGCCCAGCCTAAAAAGGATATCGAGGAAATCATAAATAAGAATCAGCAAATAATTCTATGGGTTTCAGGCCATACGCATACCACACCTAAGAATCCAAGCTATGCTTCGAATATTAATGTTTTTGGTGGGCGTGTTACTAACATTCATAATACGGATATGGATAGAGAGCGGATTTGGAGTAACTCACTATACCTATATCCAGATAAGATAATAGTAAAAACCTTCAATCACAAAGAGAAAATCTGGGAGGCAGATTTAGAGCGTACTATTAATGTGTAGGGTCTGGGCTATTTGAGCAAACTTTAGTGAATATTGAGGCTATTGACAATGAAATATTGTGCATAGGCAGTGATTTCAATCCTTGTTAATCGGTGAAACGGAGTAAGATTAATTAATACTTTGAGGGAGGATATTATGAGTTCATTTCAGTTTATCAAAAGGACTATGAAAAGCAATGCCCTAAAAACTAGCATCGTTTTAGTTGCAATTATTGTAAATTTATTTATGTCAATAAGTCCTGTGGCAGCAGAGAGTCATTGGGTAGCGACTTATGGGACTTCCCTTCAGGGGGTATATCCCAATGGTATAACTAAAGCCCAGCCGGATCTTAGTTCGGTATTTCTTGGTTCGCCCCCTGAGCTAAAAAACCAAACAATGAGATTGATTGTTCATCCTACAATAGTAGGTGATACGATACGGATTCGGTTGTCAAATGTTTACGGCAGTCAACCCGTAACCTTTAACCGTGTGACGGTTGGCATACAATCTACAGGCGCCGGTATCGTGGAAGGAACACTCCGCGAGGTATCCTTTTCTAAGGGGGAAGGGAGCGTTACTATTCCAAGTGGTGAGCGAGTTTTTAGTGATCCTATTGTTTTGCCAAAGACGGCAATTCGGGATGATATGAATCTCTCAATTAGTCTCTTTTCAGTATCAGGAACGGGACCAATGACTTTCCATGGAACGGCTTTTAGAACGTCCTATATATCAGCTCCAGACTCCGGTGATCAAGCTCGCAATTTAGATGAAGCTGTTTTCCCATTTAGTACAACGTCCATGTTCTTTTTAGATGGAATTGACATATTTACTGATGTGAAAACAACGGCAATTGTTGCCTTCGGCGATTCGATTACCGATGGTTACTATTCGACAATAAACGGTGATGATACTTGGCCTCAGTTGCTCTACCGCCGTCTTCACGGTGAATTTGGGGATCGTTTCTCGGTAATTAATCAAGGAATCGGCGGTAATCGGATATGGAGGGAAATTGGACCAGGCGGCAAAGCCAGGACAGATGTAGGTGAGCCTGGGGTAGACAGGATGGACCGAGATGTGCTTGGTGTCAGCGGAGTTTCGACAGTAATCCTCTATATGGGGATTAATGATCTTGTTACAGGCAATGAAACTGCAGAACAAGTTATCCAAGGATTAACAGAAGTGGCAGAAGGTCTTAAAATCCGAGGAATAAAAGTTATTGGAGCTACGCTTACGCCAACAGCGGGAAGACCTAATACAAAGTATGATACCCGAGAAACTTATGAAAAGCGCCAAGCCGTCAACAACTTTATTCGTACATCCAAAATCTTTGACGGAATTGTTGATTTCGAAGCAGCAGTTAAAGATCCTAATAAACCGTCGCAAATGTTAGCTGATTTTATTCCCAATTCCACATATGGATCACTTGATGGAAAGATTGGTGATTTCTTGCACCCCAATCGTGCTGGTTTTATTAAAATGAGCAAGGCATTTGATTTTAAATTATTTGAATCGACTCCGATTCAAAAGTCTAAATGAGTACCACTATATAGGACAGAATTGTAGATCTATACTAGGTAGATCATGCTTCCCTATAGCGAAGCTGAAAAACACATTCAGCCACAACCTTGCCTGTAGCCCCATGAGA
Source organism: uncultured Pelosinus sp. (assembly GCA_963526645.1). Taxonomy (GTDB): domain Bacteria; phylum Bacillota; class Negativicutes; order DSM-13327; family DSM-13327; genus Pelosinus. The sequence goes on from CAUROG010000016.1 coordinate 57,676, forward strand.
CTCCGTTTCGTTTTTACGAGCGGAGTCCTTTTTGTACGCCCAGCATGGGCGCTTACTAGTCGGTGCAAGTCCGATACGGGGGTTGATAGTGCCAACCGTTAGCCAAGGGCAAGGGTGTCCACCGTGGTGGAATCTGAAGGAAGTCGACGGCAAAGCTCTGGTCTGAGGAACACGAACTACATAGAAGGCATATGTTCACTGGGTGAGTTTGCCAAACAAGACAAAGCCCTAAACTATTCAGAGTGGATGATGTAAATGTAGCAGATAGATGGAGTGAGAATATTAGTAATACACTGTTTATGGAGTTTGCAGGGAAAAAATATATTTTGGCGAAAGTAATCAATTTATAGTATTTTTAGAGGTGACTATAAATGTGTGAATGGGATGAGTGATTATGAAAATCTTTTAAATAGCCAATATTCGTAACTCTTACATTTTTATGGGATGTTTAGAGAGTTTTTCTTGCTGCAATAAGAGGGGTTAATAGTATTTATCATGAATAGAATGGAGAAAATTAATTACATTTTGGACTGTTGAGGAAAATCAATGAAAGAAATATGGCGTTGGCTAATCGTTCTGACTGTTATTATCATCATTTACTTTCTATCCGATATTCCAAATCTTCATTTAATCAGAGAAGACCAACTTCCACTTTGGCTACAATATTGGGGTCAAAAATATGCCTTCTAGATTGGCTCCCAAGGTTACTTTTCCTATATAATTTCACTTCATCCTGACTTTATTCTACATAAAATAGGACATATTGTGGCCTTCGGTACTTTAGGAGTTAGCATCTATAGCAGCTGCCTGTGACGAATGGCACCAAACCTTTGTCCCAGGACGCAGCAGTTGCTTCGGCGATGTAGTCCTCGATACATTGGCAGCTATCATTTTTATATTAGTCATAAAGTTCTTGGTCCGTAAATGCAAAAGTCCCCTCTAGAGAGGGGTGCCCACAGGGCGGGGTGTGTCGCCTCCCCAAATAATATGGAGGGAATAACAAGATGAAATTTATTATTAAATATATCATTGTCCTATTGCTACTATTAATTGTACCCTGCATAAATACCTACGCCGAGCAAACAGCCACTACGCCTCAAGACAGAGGCTGGTCCTTTCCCTATCTCGGCCAAGGAAAAGGTACTTGGGATGCCAGCGTGGGAATTTTTCTCTGGACTGACACCTTTCATACCCGTAATCTACAACTCAGGGGGGATATGGACCTAGCCCCAGGTATGCGCTGGCATACAGTTGTCCGTTCCAACCGTGAACAAGATACTCTGCGAGGTTTTCATCCTCATTTTGATGAAAACTATCTGGAGGGCTATGGATTTCACGAAAATAAGACAGGTACCCTGAGTGCTAGTTTACGTATTGGTAACATGAGGTATCTACATTTTCCTTATCCTGATGCTATTGCAGTATTTGATCAGGTACCGGGTATTGGCGATTTAACAGGTGGAGAGAAAACGGGTTATAGCGGAGAGCTGCTGACACTGGACTATGCTCATAAATCTGGTTTAGGATTACATGTAAGCGGGATTAACTGGGATTTTGGTAGGGAAGGTGGTTCTCGTCTTCTAGAAGACTATCTCTTTTATCGCCAGAACTTTGGAAAACTACATTTTGAGAGCCATGTAGGCGGCCTAGCAGTACGACCAGAACCCTTAGGACGTAAGGAGAATGGTTATAATGTATATTTAGGAACCACTGGTACACGGTACACTGTTGGTTTGCTCTATGAAAAACTGCAGAATCAACCTGCCTACACGGGTGTCATGGTGACTTTCCCCATGAACCACACAACGAAAGCCATGGGCAAGGTGGCCTTTGACTATGATCGTACCCCTGAAGGATTCGCTATGCAAATACCAATAGCATCAGGTAGGATAGGTGGTATACAGAAAAAGGCGCCAGAAGATGGCGTATTAGTGGGCGAAATTAAGGCAGAACGCCTACGTACCTATTGGCAAAATGGCCAAGTTCGCAATTATTATGAACACCATATTTCCAACTGGGGAGAAACGGGTGGTACTGATTTGGTCGTGGTCATAAAAGAAGAACCATGGTATCTGCAGACAGAAGCACTAGTTAGCCCACATAAGTTCTCGGTAGGAATCAAAACATGGGAACGCGATCGTCAAGGGCCAGCGCAGCTTAGTCAGAAAGTGACATATCAGTTTTATAAAATCAACTAAAAAACAGGAATCACAATATGATTCAGCAAGGAGTATTTCGCAATGTTTGATCTACATAGTCATATATTACCGGGGATTGATGATGGCGCAAAGGATATGGAAATGTCTTTAGCAATGTTACAAATTGCTATGGAGAATGGTACAAAGGGGATTGTAGCTACTCCTCATGTAATAGAAGGAAAGTGGCTACCTACTTGGGATAAAATTCTTACGGAATGTGATATCCTGCAAAAATCTGCTCAAAAGGCAGGTATTAACTTACCGATTTTCCCTGGGGGTGAGATTGCCATACACTTTGATATCTTAGATCTGCTAAAAGGACCAGGTGCCTATTGTATTAATGGTGGTCGCTATCTATTGGTGGAACTGCCAGCAACTCATATACCAAGTTTTACAGATGAATTCTTTTTCACCTTGCAAGCCAGAGGTATAACACCCATTCTGGCACATCCAGAACGGTATCCGGAGCTTGCTAAAAATCCAGAGATTCTGGTAGAGTGGATTCGTAAAGGTATATTAACGCAAATGAATGGGACGAGTATCATCGGACATATGGGAGAGAGGGTGATGGCCACAGCGGAATTATTCCTTGCTAACAATATGATCCATGCTCTTGGTTCTGATGCCCATCGCATACGAAATCGCAATACCAAACTGACCTCGGCAGTGGCAAAAATTACTGAGCTGATTGGGTCAAAGAAAGCCCAGGATATCATAATTGAGAATCCAAACCATATTCTTCATAGCAGAGAAGTAAACAGTCCCGAGATTGGTGAAATACAGTATCCTAAGAAAAGTAAGGGAGTTATGGGTTGGCTAGGCCGTCTATGGAAATAAGGCAATTATTTGTGGGACTTTAGACCTAAAACCGAAAAACGAAAAAAATAAGGAAAAATGAAAGAATTTGCTAAGATGAAAGTCCTTTACAGTCCTATTGTCCTAGGATATAATAAATTATGGTTAAGTAACTATAATTTGGTAAAGGGATTGATGTTGTGGACAAGCAGTTACTACGAATTTCGGAGCTAAAGCAACAATTACTGGCTGCTGGCTACCACCCGGTTCAATTTAATGATATGACAAAAGAAGTGATTGGTAAAGTCGGTTTAGCTAATATCACTTTCGAACAAAGCTGTGAATTAATCGAGGCTCTCGAATATTATTGTGAATTTTCTAAGAAATGCAAAGGTAAATTATAAGAAGGACTAAGGTTCAGATAGAGTTTTAACTCCATATGAACCTTAGTTCTTTTTATTTCGGCTTAGTTATTTTTTATTAGCATAAGTGTAAAGAAACCTTTATTAAAAGGCCTATTTGCAGTTTGGTAATAAATGTAAAAAAAAAATGGTAAAAATGGAAGGATTAATTAATCTAAATATAGAAATATAATACTTGACTAGATAATATATTAAACAACGGCGCTCAGGAGGTATTTTGGTGAAACGAGTTATCATTATGTTGATCTTAGCTATATTTGTAGTAAATACAGCTGTAAGTGTGGCTTGGGCAGAGGAATATCGTTTAGATTCTGGTGATATCCTTACGATCGGAGTGTGGGGATATGAAGAATTGCAGATGAAAGAAGTTGCAATAAGACCCGACGGAAAACTTGCTTTTCCCCTTGTTGGAGAGGTGTATGTCACAGGACTTTCTTCTGGACAACTGGCAGACTTACTCACGAAACACCTTAGTCAGTATGTGAAGGAACCTAAAGTTAGTGTAAATATTTCTAAATTTCGCACGACCCGGGTCTACGTATTGGGTGAGGTAAGCAAACCAGGGGCATATGAGTTGGAAAAACAACATAACCTTCTTGATGCAATAGGGGTGGCTGGGGGTTATACCAAAAATGCTGCGAAAAAGAAAGTTATGATTTTACGTAAAGATCAAAAAAATAATCCTATCAAAGTAAACCTATTGAATTTGTTAACAAAAGGTGATATGACACAGAATTATGCCCTTACTGACGGAGATGTTGTCTATCTTTCTGATAGCGGTAAGCTTAATTTTGCATCCGACATTCTCCCATGGATTTCAGCTACATATCAACTAACAAGAATGAATGATGAATAATCGATGCTAATTAGGAGCTTGGAGGAAAGATTGTGGAAGAAACAACAATAGATTTAAAAGATATAATAAAAACAATCCAAAAACGTCGTGGGATGATTATCAAAGTATTTTTAGGCATGGTAACCCTTGCTGTAATCATAAGTCTTCTGATCCCACCAACTTATGAAGCGGAAACCAATTTACGTATCAAGCAACCCAAGGGTCTTGCCAATTCCTTGCTGGGTGACTTGCCTATGGGAAACTCAGGAGCGACTAAACAACTCATGTCCACCTATGCGGAAATACTCAAAAGCCGCACTGTGGTACAAGCAGTGATTGACAAAGTCTATGTGGATGAAACAGATGAGAAAAAGATTCCTGTCTATGACCAAATGCTCAAGCGTATTACTACCCAACCTGTGAAAGATACGGAGATACTAAAGGTCAAAGTAACGGCGAAATCTCCGGAGGAGGCTCAGCTGGTAGCCAATACTCTAGTAGATACTTTTAATGAACGAATGACCTATCTGGTACGTTCAGAACAAAAAACAATCCGTGAATTCATCGGTGAGCGATTGCAAGAATCTAAGAAAGAGTTAGAGCAAGCCGAAGGGGTTCTGGAAAAATACAAGCGGGAACAGAAAATCGTAGCCCCAGATGAAGAGACAAAGGCTATGGTGGATAAATTTGCTGCGATTGATAAATTGTCAGCTGAAAACACAGTGGCCATGTCAGCGGCGCAAGCAAGATTAGGTACTGCTAAACAGCAATTGAGCAAAGAAAAACCAGGTTTTATCGCGGACAGTCCGTTGATTCAGCAATACAAAATCAAACTAGCAGAGTTAGAAGTCAAGTTAGTTAGCTTATCTTCCAACTATACAGAAAAACATCCAGAGATAATGGCAACTCGAGCCGCCATTAATGAAACCAATGGGAAATTGAGTAGTGAGATTTCCCGTGTCATTAGTGCGGATGCACCATCGATGAATCCGATTCACCAAGGCCTGGTGCAGAGTCAGATTCAATCAGAGGCTGAACTGGCTGCTCGTGCAGCCCAAAAACAAGCAATAAAGAATATTATCAATAGCAGTGAGCAAGAATTGAATAAGCTTCCCGCCAAAGAGCACGGCCTAGCAAAAGTCATGCGAGACACTACGGTAAATCAAGAGATCTACATTATGCTGGCAAAACGGCATGAAGAAGCACGGATCAGTGAAGTCATGGAGCCTACAGATGTACAGGTGATTGACATAGCCATTGCGCCAGAAAAACCGATTAGCCCCAAGAAAACATTAAATGTGGTCATTGCCGCTATTTTAGGTATATTTGTTGGAACTGGACTCGCTTTCCTCCTAGAATATATGAATAAAACGGTTAGAAATGCAGATGACGTACAACAGTATCTTGATCTTCCCGTCTTGGGAAGCATTCCAGACTTTGATAGTAAAGTTACAATCGGAGAAAACACAGGAATCTGGACTAAAATAAAACAAATGGTAACAGGTAATAGGAATAGGGGAGAGCAAATATGACTACAACACGCAAACTAATTGTACACGAAGATGCGAAATCCCCCATTGCTGAGGCATATCGTACCCTAAGAACCAATATCCAATTTTCTAAAACGGATGGTGAACTAAAAACCATCATGTTTACCAGCTCAGGACCAGGGGAAGGTAAATCCACAACGACTGCGAATACGGCAGTGGCCTTAGCTCAATCAGGGAAGAAAGTGATTCTCTTGGATTGTGATTTGAGGAAGCCTGTACAACATAAAATTTTTGGCAAAAAAAATCGTGGACTCACTAACATTTTGGTAGAGGAAATTGAGGCGGATCACTTTATCCAAGAAACACAAATTGACAACCTTAGAGTTTTGACCAGTGGACCTATCCCACCAAATCCATCAGAGCTATTGGGTTCTGCTAAAATGCAGGAATTAATCAATTACCTTAAAACTCAAGCTGATTATGTCATCATCGATGCTCCTCCAGTCATTGCTGTAACCGATGCATCGGTATTGGCTTCAAGAGTAGACGGTGTCACTTTAGTTGTCAACTCTGGTTCTGTGCGCCCCGAAATGGCCCAAAAAGCCAAAGAGTTACTGATCAAGGCCAATGGGCATTTATTAGGGGTTATTCTCAACCGTGTAGAGATCGAAGAAGAGCATGCTTATTACTACTATTACTATGGTAGTGATGCTAAGAAAATAGCAAAATAAGATATTTACCTCAGAACTTTCCTATGATATCACCTTTTCATATTAATAATATCTATAGTTCTGTTGTTTTTCCTTTGAATTTTATTTTATATTTTTTGTAATAGGAAGAAATAGTAAAGTGCATTACTACCCCGTCGGTGAAGAATGGGTAGCCCTTAAGGTAGTAACTATTATAGAAAAAATGGAGGGTATTATGTGAGGCGTAAGTTGATTTCAAGTGTAATGATGCTAGTGGATATGGTTATTGTTTCTATAATACCCTTTCTAGTGTTGTTTATCCGCTTTGAAGGTATAGTTGATATTCGTTACTATCATATGGTGTTAACTTATCTACCGAGCATCATCTTTATTAGGCTTAGTATATTTTACATATTTGGTTTGTATAATCGTTTGTGGCGTTATGCCAGTATTAATGAATTATTGACGATATGTAGTGCAGTTACAATCAGCTCTCTTATTCTGTTTGTGTATATGTATTTTACTGGATCAAAACTGCCTAGAAGTATTCATATTTTAAGTTGGCTATTCAATATAGGTTTTATCGGTGCCAGCAGGATGATTCTTCGCATTATGCATTACTTGCGACAAAAACATGCGGAGCAGTGTGTTAAAGTCCTGATTATTGGTGCTGGCGATGCAGGAGCTATCATTGCCAGAGAAATAAACAATCGATATGGTGATACGAAAAAACTCATCGGATTTATTGATGATGATCGATACAAAAGACAACAAAGATTATTTGGTGTTAAAGTATTGGGTAACAGACAAGATATTAAGAGAATTGCCAGTGAACACAGAATCGATGAAATTATTATAGCCATGCCGTCAACTGGTGGTAGTGTAATTCGGGAAATTATCCATGAATGCAAACAGACAAAGTGCATACTGAAAATTCTACCCGGCATCTATGAACTTATTGATGGCAATGTTACTGTTCAACAATTAAGAAATGTAGAGGTAGAAGATTTATTAGGAAGAGATCCCGTCAAATTGGACGTGGAACAAATTGCAGGCTACCTAAAAGGAAAACGAGTACTCATTACTGGTGCAGGTGGGTCCATTGGTTCCGAACTTTGCCGCCAGATCGCTAAGATGGCGCCAAGTTCTTTAACCCTCCTTGGAAAAGGTGAAAATAGTATTTATGAAATCAATAGTGAACTCAGGGGAAAGTATAAGAATCTTAACATGGAGCCTATCATTGCGGATGTGCGGGATAAGGAGCGAATTCATGCCATCTTCGCAGAGTTTAAACCACAAGTAGTATTCCATGCAGCAGCTCACAAACATGTACCACTCATGGAATCGCAACCTATAGAGGCTGTTCGTAATAATATATTTGGTACAAAAACGGTTGCGGAAGCTGCAGATCAGTTTGGTGCGGAAGCCTTTGTCATGATTTCAACAGATAAGGCAGTGAATCCCACGAGTGTAATGGGAGCTACTAAACGTGTGGCTGAACTTATTATTCAAAGTTTAAGTAAAAAGAGTGATACTAAGTTCGTTGCCGTACGGTTTGGTAATGTACTTGGCAGCCGGGGCAGTGTAATACCCTTATTTAAAAAACAAATTGCCAAAGGTGGTCCTATTACCATTACTCATCCAGATATGGAGCGTTACTTCATGACCATCCCTGAGGCATCCCAATTAGTGCTCCAGGCAGGTGCCATTGCCAAAGGTGGGGAGGTATTTGTTTTAGATATGGGTGAGCCAGTTAAGATTGTCGATATGGCCTGTGACCTGATTGAACTGACCGGACTGGTGCCACATAAGGATATTAAAATAGAATACAGCGGGCTTAGGCCAGGGGAAAAGTTATTTGAAGAGCTTTTGACTGCGGAGGAGGGGACTGCTTCGACTAAGCATGAGAAGATTTTTGTGGCGAATTTGAAGGTTGTGGATGAGGAAAAATTGCAACGAGGGCTTGTAGACTTGAAAGCAATCAAGCATTCGGATGAGGTTATTCAGGCACTTGAAAATTTATTGCCGACTTACCAAAATTCGAGAGAAAAATACTGTTACAAAGATGCGAAGCTTAGTGTGAAGAGCCAGTCAACAGATCGTATAGTGCATTGTCAGACTGTATCTGATTTGAGTTGAGAGTAGAAGAGTCTTTAGTGTCTGAAGGTAATAGCTTTACATGATTTAATAAGAGACTAACTATATGAAGTCAATAGAGAAAGAAAGTTCTAGTATTAAAAAAGGCATGCAAATACACATCTAAAGCTGTTAATTTTCAGCAAAAGGTGCAAGGGGAAATTTGAAAGATAGTTAGAGTTGAGGAACAAATTGAAAACAACTCTAACAAGTTTTTACCAACATGGCTTATGGCAATATAGTGATGTTTGCCCTCTGTTTTCTTTTTGAGGCAGTAGTCCTTAAAAAGTAGTATCACGCATAGCAACAAGCCTAGCATCGTATAAGAAAGCCCAACGTAAGTAGGTAGATCCTCGTTTAACCATTCGATTCTTACCAGTGTTAAACTTACCTGACTGATAGGTGGATTGTTCAAGGCCAGCAAAAGCCAAAAGCTTCGCAGGTGTAGCAAAATCAGAAATCAGGAATAATGATTACACTAATTGTATAAAAAATTCCGGAAATTGTAAGAATCGGCGGATTAATATATTTAATAATAGCCTTAATATGCTTATCAAGAATGTTAATTTCCTCTTGTAGGTTGTTAATTATTCGAATGGTTTGTTGCATATAGAAGCCAACATAAAGACTGTTACTGCCAATGGATTTATGCAAGCTCACGAAGCCGTATGGCCTTATCTCTGCTATAATGTTCATTGTAATTTTTAGCAATGAGATTGGTTAGCTTGGTCAGGTGACATTCTGCAATCGCCGTGGTGGTGGATATTTAAGTAAAAGTGCTGCAGGAAGTAGTACTGACTTATCATCCGAACAGGACTGATGGGGAGATTTTATAACCCTAACAGAAAGATCATAGAAGGAGTATGGCTTTCTTATAAACAGGATAAGAAAAACTAAGGCTTCTGCAGCATTCTAAAGGACTTGGCGCAAGCCAAGTTTTTATCATAACAGGTGTGAGTAAACTGTATAGAAAAGACATTTAATCGTTGGCGTCATCGGAGATTTGACAGAGTTATGTAAGAGACTGCCTATGCAACAACAGGGCAGTTTACTAACATTATTTACTTAGACGACAATGAAAATAGTCTTCTTGAAGCACGAAAATGCAGTACTTACAGAGATTATACCAGTTAATGCAATATGCCTATGCAGCTTTTGGCAACAATCAATTGCGTGTAGAATGGCTGAAGAAGTTAAAAACTTCTGGTTATAAAAATCCAACACTGTTCCATTCGACAGCCTATGTAAGTCTGTAGTCGAAGAAGGAACAGTAGCCCTACCTAAAGCAGTGGTGCATACCAATGCTGCTGTGAGAAGCGGCGTATTGCTAGACCATGACGTTTTTATTTCGGAGGGTACCCATATTTATGTTGGAGTAATGTTTTAAATATGTCTTATATTCCGAGTATGGTAAAAGTAGAAGTAGCACAAGTGATAACCAAAGACGGTAAATTTTGATGTTTGAGTCAATGTAACCATTTTATAAATTGGAGATGAAAGAATAATGTCATACCTAATTGTTGTTGCCCATCCTGACGATGAGGTGTTAGGAGCCGGAGCTACAATACATAAATTAACTAGTCAAGGAAAAAAAGTAGATGTATGTATAATGGCCAGTAAAGCGCTAGCAAGGGCATATAGACCAGAGGATAATGAATTAGAAGAAGATATGAATCATTCTATGAAATTGTTGGGCGTTAATAAAGTATTTCTGGGAGATTTTCCAAACATAAAGTTAAATACAGTACCCCATTTACACCTTGTGCAATTTATTGAAAAAGCTATCAAAACTTCAAAGGCAGATGTTGTTTTTACTCATCATCCATGTGACACTAATAATGATCATATGCATACTTCTATTGCTTGCCAGGCAGCAATTAGATTATATCAAAGGAAGCCAAGCATAGGTCAGTTAAAGGAATTCTTGTACATGGAAATACTATCATCTACAGATTGGGCAGTGAATTCTGCAATGAATAAATTTAATCCCAATGTCTTTGTTGAAGTCGGTAGTGAAGGTGTAGATACAAAAATAAAAGCCTTGTCTGCCTATAGGGGCGTTATAAGACCATATCCCCATCCTAGAAGTGTTGAAACTATAGCAGCAATAGCAGCATATAGAGGCAGTCAGTCTGGATTAAAATACGCAGAATCTTTTGAGAGCGTTTTTAGAACCCGCATTTCAGACTAGGCAAAATAATAGTAGGAATTAGCACATGATAGCCTTACCGATCAAATATAGTGTATAGTACAGAAAAAACAACTGAATGCAGAGTAGCTACAATTATTGGTGGTAAGGAAAAACAGTATAATTGGGCGAAATGTTTCTGTTGCTTTTGTATCTTTCGGCAATAAAAAAGATTATAAAATAAAACGAATTGCTGATATTTTATTGGCATTATTGTTACTTTTTACATTATGGCCTGTTTTATTAATTGCGGCTATCTGGGTAAGGCTAGAATCTAAGGGACCTGTGATTTTTAAATAAAGAGGGCCTGGATATCATCATAATATTTTTCAATTTGTAAATATCGTTCTATGGAAAGTGAAACTACTAAAATGGCAAAGCTCTAACAGATGAAGAATCAATGACTAAATCAGGGCAATTTTAAGAGAAACCAGTATTGATAAATTACCGCAAATTATTAATGCTTTAAAAAGAGAAATGAGGCACGGGGTTGCCACGGGGAGTTTATATTACCGCCGTGTTAGCACTCGTGATTTTTAACAGTTATTACAAACGATTTTACTGAAGTTGGTGAAGCAAGTTTTGATAAAAGATGGAGGCCCTAGCTCAATATCGTGGGGTTATGAGAGATTATCTCCACCAAGAAGCAATGAAGTATAAAAGAGTCTAGTAGCTTAGCGTGGAAGGTAAGCTGGAATGGTTTATGCTGAGGGGTTTGAAAGTATATTCAGTCGTGGATTTTAGTAGAGGGGGAGTCTAATATATGTACAAAAAATATATAAAAAGACTGCTGAGTATTATTATATCGCTTTGTGGATTAGTATTATTGTTTCCTTGGATGATTATTATTGCCATTATTATTAGAGCAGATAGTAAGGGAATCGCAATTTTTAAGCAGATAAGACTTGGGAAAAATCAGAAAGAATTTACAGTTTATAAGTTCCGAACAATGGTTGAAAACGCCTATCAGATTGGCGGCGCAAATTCATATGACGGAGATCCAAGAATAACTAAGGTGGGGTCTTTACTAAGAAAGACGAGCCTAGATGAAATACCTCAGTTGATTAATATCTTGAAAGGTGAAATGTGCATAATAGGTCCCCGTCCGATACTTCAAGAAGAATTTGTACCTTATAAGTCAAATACAATTTATGTAAAGAGGTATGATGTTCGTCCAGGACTATTTTGTACAGTTGATATGGATTATAGGGCAATTGCATCGCGAGAACTACAATTTGAAATGGATGCACAGTACGTTGAAAATATGTCTTTAAAACTAGATAGTATAGTGTTTTTCAAAACCTTTTCAGCAGTATTAAGACAAAAAAATGTTTATAAAGAGGAGAAGCAATTGCTACAGAAGAAAGTAAACAAGTAAGTAATTAATAAGACAATCAAAAGAACGTCAGTATTAAAATAGATATTATTACGTCATCAAGGAGATTAGCAATGATTATATCAATACATCAACCGGATTACATACCATATCTGGGCTATTTCTATAAAATATATCAATCAGAGGTATTTGTGTTTTTAGATGATGTTCAGTTTTCTAATGATAACATGCATCATTGGAATAGAATAAAAACGCCTCAAGGGGAGTGTCGATTGAAAATACCGGTTGCTTATTCTTTTGGCAATGAAATCAATGAGGTAAGAACTAAGGATGAACTGAAGTGGAAAGAAAAGCATCTAAAGACTTTAGAGATTAATTATAGTAAGGCACAATATTTCAAAGAAATATATCCGAAGTACAATGAATTACTGCTGAAGACGTATCTCAACCTTGCTGAGATGAATATAGCTATTAATAAGTTTATTTGTGAAAATTTTGGATTCAAAACGAAATTTATAAGATCTTCTGAGTTAAATATAACTTCAGCTAAAGAAGAGCGAGTAATCGATATATGCTTAGCTTTAAGAGGAACAGTATATGTATCGGGTAATGGTGCAAGAGCTTATCAAATGGCTGAGCATTATGAAAGCAAAGGGATTTATCTGAAATACACAGATTATCAACCATTTGAATACAAACAGCGATGGGGCGAGTTTATACAGAACCTATCAATATTGGATTATGTGTTTAATTGTGGTTTTGTTAATCCTTTTCTAAATAAAGTGAGGCCTTAGCATGAAGAAAATACTAATAACTGGGAAAAACAGTTATATAGGAACTTCATTTGAAAAATATATGAATCATTTTGCAGATAATTATCAAATTGATAAAATTTCAGTAGAGGGTGATAAGTGGCGTGAACATGACTTTTCAAAATACGATGTTGTATTTGATGTAGCAGGCATTGCCCATATCAAGATAACACCAGATATGAAGGATACCTTTTACAAGGTTAATAGAGATTTAGCTATAGAGCTATGTGAAAAAGCAAAGCATGAAGGCGTATCACAGTTTATTTATTTGAGTTCTATGAATGTTTATGGTGACACTAGTGAACTGATTACAAAATACATTGCTCCATCGCCTAAGAATTTCTATGGAGATAGTAAACTACAGGCTGATACATCAATTCAGAAAATGAATACAGACATTTTTAAAGTTGTGAGTATAAGACCTCCCGTTGTTTATGGAGCAGGATGTAAAGGGAACTATCCTAAACTGTCAAAGTTGGCTAGGTTATGTCCTGTATTTCCAGCATATAACAATACTCGAAGCATGATTTACATTGACAATTTATGTGAATTAATAAGGTTGATAATAGATAATTGTGATCATGGCATTTTCCATCCACAAAATCGAGAGTATATATCAACCTTAAAGATGGTGAAGGAAATAGCTAAAGTGCATAAAAAAAAGATTACTACGCTAAAATTGTTTAATCCGATTATTAGATTTCTTTTGTATAAAAATCATTATATTAATCGTGCATTTGCAGATGATTATTATTCGAAAGAAATTTCTGAACACTATAACTATGCATATTGTGTAGTAGATTTTCAAGAATCTATCAGAAATACTGAATTTCTGGATAATAATTAGTACATGAGGTTTGTATATGGAAAAACTTAAAATATGCGCTATTACAACTAGATCACTAACAATGAAATCATTTATGGTAGGAAATCTTGAGTTTGCTACTAAAAATAATTTTGAAGCGACAATTATTTGTGAATACGATTATGATTTAGAAAAAAGTGCTCACGACAATCTGCATTACATACCAATCAACATGAAGAGTGGAGTTGTTAATCCAGTTGATGCAATTAAACATACTATCCAATTGTATAATATTTTCAAAAGAAATAATTTTGATATAGTACAATATGCCAGTACTAATGCAGGATTATATTCAGCGATTGCTGCCTGGTTTGCTAAAGTTCCAGTAAGGGTATTTTGTCAATGGGGACTTCTTTATATCGGTTATGGAGGGATTAAAAGAAAAATATTTAAACTCATTGAAAAGATAATATGCACGCTATCAACAATTGTTCAGCCGGATAGTCCTTCAAATCTTGATTTTGCAATCGAAGAACAACTATATGATAGCGGAAAAGGAGAAATAATTTGGAATGGTAGCGCATGTGGAGTCGATCTTTCAAAGTTTTCAATCAATAAGAAAGAAGCTTGGAAAAAAGAATTAATAAATGATTTACATATTGATAATAAAGCAATTACTTTTGGGTTTGTTGGTCGTGTTGTAAAGGATAAAGGAATTAACGAATTATTAGAAGCATTTAGGTCAATATCTAGAGAAGATATTGAGTTGATTATTGTTGGACCTTTAGATGGAGTGGATGAGATCGAATCAGATTTGCTTTTGTGGGTTCAAAACTCAAAAAAAGTTCATTTATTGGGACAGAAGGGGGACGTTTTTAAGTATTATTCTTTATTCGATTACCTTGTTCTTCCAAGTTATAGAGAGGGCTTTGGAACAGTGATAATTGAGGCAGCAGCTATGGCGGTCCCTTCAATTATAAGTAACATAATTGGACCTAAAGATATTATTGTAGATGGATACAATGGTCTCGTATGTGAATATAAATCAGTACTTTCTTTGAAAGAGTCTTTAGAAAAAGCTATCAGTTTAAGTTCTGAACAATATAAAATAATTAGTGAAAATGCGTACAATATAGCTTCAAGTAAGTATTCTGCTGATGTGTATAGAGAAAAGTTTGTGAAAAATCGAATTATGTTAGTAAATAGCTATAGGAATGGGGCGAAACAAAATTGAGTATTTCAGTTATTATTGCTGCACATAATTGCGAAAATTATATTAGAGAATGTTTAGACTCAATTATTCAGCAAACCTTCAAAGATATTGAAATTATTGTTTGTGATGATAACTCCACAGATGATACTTATGCTATTTTGCAGGAATATGCTCACGTTAATAAGATAATACTTCTGAGAAATCAGGTGAATCAAGGCGCTGCTTTCTCTCGTAATCGATGCTTGAAGATTGCTTCTGGTGAATTTATAGCTATACAAGATGCTGATGACTATTCAGATTTAACAAGGTTAGAAATTCAATACAGCTATTTGGCTAAAAATGATTCTATCGATTTTGTTTCAACAGGGTTGATTAAATTCAATTCACAAGGATTATACGACGAGTGTAGACCAAAGATCCAATGTCCGACTAAAAAAGACTTTGTGAAGAGTTTGCCTTTTATGCATGCAACAACAATATTTAAGAAAGATATATTATTAAAGGTTGGTGGCTACCGTATAGCATGGGAAACTAGACGTGGTCAAGACTATGATTTGTTTATGCGTATTTATGCACTAGGTGGTTGTGGAATAAATTTAGATAAAGTTTTGTATTTTTATAGATATGATCAAATGAGCAAAAACAAAAGAAAGTATAAATTTAGAGTCGGTGAAAGTATTATTAGGTATAAAGGATTTAAAAATATGGGGATTTTACATATTGGATTTCCATATATTATAAAACCTTTGATTGTTGGATTAATGCCTGATAAATCAGTCTTAAAACTATTTAGATAGGAAAGTGATATTATGGATCGAGTATATACAATATATAAAAAAATGCACTGTACTCAAAACAAGGTGGTTAGGAAATTATTTGAAGTTTATCTTCGTGTTATTTATGCATGTGATATTCCAGCAGAAACTATGATAGGTGAAAATTGTCGTTTTCCTCATAATGTATTAGGTGTCGTAATACACCCCCATTCAATAATAGGGAATAACTGTGTTATATCACAAAATGTTACAATAGGTGGACGCAGTAATTATAGTCAAGTTCCAGTAATAGGGGATGGAACTTTAATTGGTGCTAATGCATTGATACTTGGTCCAGTAAAAGTTGGAGCAAACTGTAAAATAGGTGCTGGAACGGTTGTTATTAAAGATGTGCCAGATGGTGCTACGATCGTAGGAAATCCTGCAAGGATTATTAGAGAGTAAGCTGGCGTAGAACAACAAAGGAGTGTAGGAGAATCTATGATCAGAATTTTACATATTGTTCCTACTTTGGGATTTGGAGGTGTTGCAAAATGTGTATTAAATTACTATTCATATATGGATAAAAATAAATTTTGCTTTGATTTTATTAATCATGGGTCACATGAAGTCTTTCATGATGAACTTGTTGCAAACGGTTCTAATATTTATTATTTTAAGACAATTGGGCAGGTTGGAATTGGAAAATACAATGCACAGTTAAAAGAGGTTCTAAGAAATACAGAATATGACGCTATTCATATACATGAGGGACATTTAACGGGAGTAACTGCTTTTCTATGTAAAAGACTAGGAGCTGCAAAAACAATATGTCATGCTCATACTACTCAATGTGCGAATCCAAAGCATTCACTTTTCATGCCTATATTTCGTTTTTTGGCAAGAAAGTATGGAGACGTATTATTAGCTTGTGGGGAAGAGGCCGGAAAATATTGTTTTGGTGAAAAAAAATTTACGGTTATTCGCAATGCAATAGATTTACGTCATTTTTTAGAAAGCAATGAGCAAAGGGTGGGACAGTTAAAGCAGCAATATGGTATTCATAAGGGCACTTTTGTTGTTGGACATATTGGAGCTTTTATTTGTCAAAAGAATCATGTTTATATATTAAAGGTATTTTCTGCACTGTTGAAACAAAAGAGCAATGCTAAACTTATTCTTGTTGGTGATGGTATATTGAAAAAGAAAATAGAATGCCTTGCGCGTAATCTTGGTATATTTGAAAAAATCGTATTTGCAGGAATTCAATCTGATATTCCAGCACACCTTGATTTATTTAATGTTTTTATTCTTCCATCTTTTTTTGAGGGACTACCGGTGGTTTCTGCAGAAGCTCAATCCAAAGGATTGCATTGCGTTTTTAGTGACAGAATTGACTGCGAGGCGGATATAGGATTAGGGCTTATAGACTTTTTGCCTATTAATGAAAAAACCATAGGCGCATGGGTTGATAAAATTTTGGTGGTCTATAAAAGACCAAGCAATAGCGAAATTATAAAGCAATTTGAGAAAACAGGATACAGTTTAAATAACGCAGTAATCCAGTTAGAACATATTTATACTGAGTCTATAAATTAGAAAAAGTGGAGGACCATGTGCAAAAGATTCTATTTGTGAGCAATGTTGTTAAAAATTCTGCCAAGGGATTAGGCGTGTATAAAAAGAACCTTGCACAAGTGAAGGTGCTATCAAATATAAATGCAAAAATATATTTCGGCTACTTTGAAACCCCTAATCTTTTTGTTATTACTCAAGGTGTAGATATTATTGCTACATATGAGCCTCAAAGGGGGATTTTCGGTATAAATTATCAAAAATTTTATAAATATATTCAAGATTTTATTTTTGAAAACGATATTGAGTTACTTTATTCTAGGATAGAATCATATTCTATTGAGGCACTTAGCTTGTATAAAAAATTACATAATAAAGGCTGTATAGTATTGTTGGAAATTCCAACTTATCCTGTCACAATTCAGCGATGGCTTGGAGTAAAGAGCGAAATAACAAAAAAACACTATGGCTTGTTTTTGAAAAGATTATTGGCATTGGTGCATGACTCTTTTGGAATACCATTTATTCATAAGTATGTCCATAGAATTGTTACTTTTCATAACTATGAAGTTATTTGGAAGACACAGACAATCAAGGCGGCTAATGGAGTTGATATGTCAAGTGTTAAATTAAGAAAGTTACATGATAAAAATGAAAAAATTTATATTATTGGTGTAGCAAATATTGCTATTTGGCATGGATATGATCGAGTATTATATGGTATAAGGGATTATTTGTTTATGCGAACTAAAAACGAACCCGATATAGAATTCCATGTTATTGGTAGCGGCGACGAATTAGATAGATTAAAAATGCTTGCGGATAAATTAGATATAAACAAAAATATTATTTTTGATGGTCCTAAATCTGGGAATGATTTAGATGATTATTTTGACAGAGCAGATGTCGGCATATCAGTACTAGGAGCACATCGGTGCAATGCAACCCAAAAATGTGACTCGCTAAAATCAAAGGAATATTGTAGTCGTGGACTTCCATTTGTTACAAGTACTTCCGAGAGTGATTATACGAGCTTCAAATTTGTTCACACGGTATCCGATGATGATACAGCTTTAAATATACGTGCAGTGGTAGAGTTTGTATTAAATACGTCATATAAGCCAGAAATTTTAACAGAGATGAGAATGGTAGCGGAAAATAAATTTGATTGGTTAAAAACGTTTGATAATGTTATAAAATTTATTGGAGAAATAAAGTAATGATATCAACAATTAGAAAAAAAAAAGAATCTAGTATTATAGAAGTAATTCAAGTCTTTCTAGCATCGTATATTCTTTATTATAGAGTTATAGTAAGAATTATGGATTTATATGTAGGAGAAATAGCTGGATTGATATTAGGAACAGGTATGCTGTATGTAGGTGTAATTGTTTCATTGGTGCTTATGTTGAGGAATGTAAGATGTATAAAAGATAGCTTTACAGTGCTGCTGGTTTTATCATCTGTCGCGATATTCAGTAGTCTATTTAATTCTGATTCGGTCGACTCTTTGATGGAATACCTAAGAAGATTAGTTATTATAGGTTTTTCGGGCTTTGTAGTTGGTAGATCTATGAAAAAATTCAATCTATTTATAAAAATAAGTGGTGGTATTGCCTTTTTATTAGGCATCCTTTTAATTCTAGAACCGATTAATCATGTTATTTTGCAATTAAAGAGCATGGAACTGGGATATATATTAACTCCTATAATTATTGCCCTTATTTTTCGTTGGAATAGCAATAAACAACAAAAACAGTTTCTAATTTTAGCGATTATACTTTCAATTTTAACAATTATATTCACTTCGCGTGGGTGTGGATTAACGCTTGTTGGTGTATATATTGCTTTATGGTTTCAAAATTATAGTAAAAAAATAAGCTTCAATTTCGGATTTATGTGTATTATAGGCATGTGCTTTTTATTGATATTAAGTTATCAAGATGAAATATTGACATACTTAAGCAGATTCTTAGATCTTTCTTTTGCTTCAAGTTCACTATTGAGTCGATTACTTTATGACTCAATAGCGAATGATAGTACTCGTTCGGATTTATGGGAATATTGTATTTTACTTATACAAGAAAACCCTATAGTAGGATATGGTATTGGAGCGGATAGAACATTATTACAAAATTTTGGGGGTAACTATCCGTTCCCTCATAATATATTTATTGAAATGTTTATGCAGGTAGGCATACCACTTACAGTAGTATTGATTTTCAAATATTTTATTATTTGTATTAAGTCGATAAAAAATGTAACGGAATCTTCAGTGAAGTTTATGTTGATGTCCTTGTTTTTACAAGAGTGGATTCGGCTTATGGTATCAGATACATATTTGGACAATACGTATACGATTATGTTTGTTTTAGGCATTTCGATAGCTGCAAGAGATATGAGTAGAATGAAAAGCAATCTGTAAGTGGAGGAGATCGATGGAGGAATCGAGAACTAGAAATTCAATCAAGAACTTTTTTATAAGTATAGGAGTTCAAATTATAGGATTAGTAAGTACTGTTATTAATCGCACAATATTTGTTAACTTACTAAATATAGAATATTTAGGTTTAAATGGGCTCTTTAGCAATATAATAACTATTCTTTCATTTGCAGAGTTAGGACTTGGAAGCGCAATAATATTTAGTCTTTACCAAGCAATTCACAATAATGATGAAAAGAAAATATCGGCATTGATGAATCTATATCGTACAGCTTATCGATATATAGCTGTCGTGGTTGCTGTTGTTGGAATTGCTATAATACCATTTTTAGATTTTATTATAAAAGGTAAACCAGACATACAAGAAAATATTAATATTATTTATGTCATGTTTTTAGTAAATTCGGTTACCTCATATTTATTCTCTTACAAAAAAGCAATTTTAACTGCATCTCAGAAAGATTATGTTGTTGTTGTTTGGCAACAGATAATACATATTGTGCAAACAATTTTACAGGCTTTATTTCTATTACTGACACATAACTACATTATATATTTAGCGATACAAATTGTATGTACTCTGTTAACTGACCTTATATTGTACAATAAGGTTGATAAATCGTATTTGTATTTAAAAAAATATAGTTCAGTAAAATTAGATAGAAGCGAAAGAAAAAGTATATTTGCTAATATTCGAGCTCTATTTCAGTATAAATTAGGCAGTATAATTTTAAATGCGTCTGACGCTGTTATAATTTCAAGTATTTTAGGTTTAACCGCTGTGGGCGTATGTTCAAACTTTATTCTTGTAATTGCAACTATTGAAACAATAGTTTCTAAAGCTTTGAATGGTATAGTGGCTAGTATTGGTAACTTAAATGCAAGTTCGGATATAAATTTGAAAAGGAATATTTTTGAAATATTAAATTTAATATCATATTGGATTTATGGATTTGTTTCTATATCTCTGTTTTTGTTGCTGAATCCGCTTGTCAAGTTGTGGTTAGGGGATTCATATATGTTATCAGAAATAATTGTTTTTGCAATGGCACTGCGTGTATATGTTACAGGTATTAATTTTACACCATCGAGTTATCGTATCACCATGGGATTTTTCAAGGAGGCAATGTTTACACCTGTAGTCGCCTCTGTAATAAATATTGTTTTAGCAATAATATTGGGAAATGAGTTTGGATTAGTTGGTATTTTTATAGCCACATCCATAGCGAGAGCATTGAGTTTTGGAATAGTTGATCCGATTTTGGTGATTCGGAAGGGTTTGAATCAAAAATGTGCAGAATTTTATTTTAAGCAAGTAATGCATTTTGTGATTCTTTTCTTTAATGGATTTGTTTGTAGATACATAATAAATTTAATAACATTAAATGGACTTATGGGACTAATCTGTAAGACTGTTATAGTGTGTATTGTTTGTAATGTAATATATGTATTGATATTTTGTAGGACAAAAATATTTAAAGAAATTGTTAATAAAATACTTGGAAGCGTAAGGTGAAATGTATGAAGTTATTGAAACAAATAAAACTTCAAATAAAAAAAATAATTGAGCCAAACACATATAGTAGAGAGCGATATGTAGAATATTTACGTGGAGAGGGAATTGAAGTAGGAGAAAATACTGTAATCTTTTCTCCTAAAAACACAACTATTGATATAACTAGACCATATTTGTTAAAAATAGGAAGTAATTGCAAAATAACTTCAGGTGTCGTTATTTTAACACATGACTTTAGTTATTCTGTTTTACGGAGATATTTTGATAAAATTGTGGGAGAGTGTAGTCCAACAACAATTGGAAATAATTGTTTTATTGGTATGAATGCAGTCATTTTGGGAGGAGTAACAATTGGAAGTAATGTCATAATAGGGGCAGGTAGTATTGTAACACAAGATGTTCCGAGCAATGTAGTGGTGGCTGGAAATCCTGCAAAAATCATCATGAGTTTAGACGCGTTTTGTGAGCGACGTATAAAAAAAGAGAAAGATGAAGCTAAGTTGTGTGCTAAACTTATATATAAACGGTATGGTAGACCTCCAATCATCTCAGAAATGGGTGCTTTTTTTCATTTGTTTTTAGAACGTAAGCAAGATAATTTAATTAGCAATGGTGTAAATATAAATTGGAGTGGCGATGATTCAGATGCTATTGTAAATAGTTTTTTATGCAATGATGATAGGAAATGGGAAAAATTTTCCGAATTCATAAAAGAAATTGAAAAAGAAATTGAAGATGAAAATAAAGATATAAATTATGAGAAATAATAAAATTTGGAGGAGTAGTCATGTTATATGAAAAAATAATAAATAAAGAGGAAAAAATTTCAGTTGTTGGTCTAGGTTATGTAGGAATGCCGATGGCTGTTTTATTAGCTAAAAAGGTAAGCGTGATTGGTTTTGATTTGAATGAAAAGAAGATTGAATTATACAAAAATGGCGTTGATCCTACAAATGAAGTGGGAAATGAAACAATTAAACAAACAATGGTAGATTTCACATCTGATGAAACTAGACTGAAGGAAGCAAAGTTTCATATAATAGCTGTGCCTACTCCAATAAACGCAGATAAAACTCCTGATTTAGCACCAGTTGAAGGTGCTAGCATTAGATTAGGTAGAAACCTTACTAAGGGTTCAATTGTGGTTTATGAATCGACAGTTTATCCTGGTGTAACAGAGGATATATGCATTCCCATACTTGAGAAAGAATCGGGATTAAAGTGTGGATTAGATTTCAAAGTTGGATATTCTCCTGAACGTATTAATCCTGGCGATAAAGTGCATAGGCTTGAAAATATTAAAAAAATCGTGTCAGGCATGGATGATGAATCTTTAGAGGAAATTTCCAAAGTGTATGAGCTCGTCATTGAAGCTGGCATTTACCGGGTGAGTTCAATCAAAGTGGCCGAGGCAGCCAAAGTGATTGAGAATAGTCAACGAGATATTAACATTGCCTTTATGAATGAGCTTGCGATGGTATTTGATCGCATGGGTATTGATACAAATGAAGTTGTAGAAGCAATGAACACAAAGTGGAATGCACTGAGATTCTATCCAGGCTTGGTGGGCGGTCATTGTATTGGCATTGATCCGTATTATTTTGTATATGAAGCAGAGAAGTTAGGATACCATTCACAAATCATTCTGGCTGGAAGAAAAATAAATGATGGTATGGGTGCGTTTGTAGCTGATGCGATCATCAAGAAACTGATTCTTGTCAATAAAGTGGTTAAACAGTCTAAGGTGGTTATACTCGGAGTCACATTTAAAGAGAACTGTCCTGATATCCGTAATTCAAAGGTTGAAGATATTATTAAGCGATTGAATGAATATGGCATTGAGCCTATCGTGGTAGATCCACAAGCAGATGCGGGTGATGTCAAGCATGAATATGGTGTGGATTTGGTTGACTTAAATGAGATAAGAGATGCGGATTGTCTTGTCTTTGCTGTAGCGCATAATGAATTTAAGGCTTTCAGCTTGGAAGAAATAGATGGGCTTTTTGGTAACTATAAGGCAGAAGAGAAAGTCATTATTGATGTAAAGAGTATATTAGATAAGAATGAGATTGAAAAGTGTGGATATAGTTACTGGAGGTTATAAGCAGAGTGCCACCAAAAGTCCAAAGAGTTCTAACCTGAAAAATTAGGCTGGAAATTACATTCCAATAGTGGATGATATTATTTGGCGCTGGAATGTTAGTGGTGAATAATATTCTCAAACTGAGCCACTTGTGCGATTTGTGAGAGCCGTATGTGCATGAAATAGAACCACAATGTTCCTCGAGAGCCACTGCTTGTACATTTCGTATAATGAATTTATGCACTATTTCAGTGTAAATAAATTCAGGGGAGGTCATTAGATTGACCAATTATCGTGAAATCCTTCGGCTTTTCAGCCAAGAAATAAGTCAACGTGGCATCGCATCGAGTTGTCAGTGCTCACGCAATACCGTTTCTGCAGTCATTAAGCGTACAGATGAAATCGGTATATCTTGGCCGTTTGAAAAGGAAATGTCAAATGGCGAGTTACAAACACTCCTATTCCCAGAAAAGGATCTGCCTACAACTAGGAAAATCCCTGACTGCGAGTACATTCGCAAAGAAATGGCAAAGAGCGGTGTTACATTAAGTCTTCTATGGGATGAATATTGTCAGCAATGTCGCCAAATTAATTAAATTCCACTCATGTACAGCCAGTTCTGCCAATATTATCGCAAGTATGCCAATACTACAAAAGCTACTATGCACCTAGGCAATAAGCCTGGCGAAAAGCTTGAAGTCGATTGGCAGGGCAAACGGCTCAAATTGTTGATCGTGATACTGGCGAGATCATGCCTGTTTATGTGTTTGTAGCAGCCCTATCCTGTAGTCAATACACATATGTAGAAACATTTTTATCTCAAAATCAAGAATGCTGGATAGCAGCTCATGTAAACGCCTATAAGTTCTTTGGCGGCGTTACGAGAATACTTGTACCTGATAACTTGAAAACAGGAGTTGGAAAGGTATCATGGCATACACCAACAATCAACAAAACTTATCATGAAATGGCTGAACATTATGGGACAGCAGTCATACCAGCCCGTGTCCGAAAACCTAAGGATAAGGCTAGTGTTAAAGGTGCCGTAGGCATTATTTCTACATGGATTATCGCTGCACTGAGAATCAGAGATACTTTACGTTAAAAGAACTGAATGAAGCTATCCCCCTGTGTTAGGATAGTTGTCGTAGGGAGTAAAAACAAGTATCCTTAACTTAACGAGGACGTAGGAGGAAAACCGATATGGCTATTCTAAAGATCTAAAGCAATCCATCGTGGCAAAGATGTTACCACCCAATAACCAATCGCTGAGTCAGATTCAACAAGAACAGGTATTCCAGAGGGCACGTTGAAGAAGTGGCGAATGGAACTTAGAGATAAGGGCTTTGCAGCTCCTGCAGGCGAGCAGCAAAGCGAACAGTGGAGCACTCGCGACAAGTTCCTTATTGTTGTTGAGACCGCCTCGCTTAGCGAAATCGAAATCGCAGAATACTGCCGTAAAAAGGGCCTCTTTGTTGAGCAGATCAAGTCATGGCAAGATAACTGCATGCAGGCAAATGGCGGCGTGGCCCAAGAACTGGCACTATCCCAACGTTGTGAAAAAGATAAGGATAAAGAATTAAAGCAAGTAAAGAAAGAACTTCAACGCAAGGAGTCCGCTCTCGCTGAAACGGCAGCATTCCTGGTTCTACGAAAAAAAGCCGAAGCGATTTGGGGATCTCCAGACGAGGAAGTTTAACCAGCACTGCAAATCGCGCAATCATCATCAAGCTGGTAGAAGAAGCTGTAGCAAGTGGAGCCCGTCAGAAGCAGGCTTGTGAGATAATTGGCCTATCAGAGCGAATTCTACAGCGTTGGTGTAGAGAAGGAGCGCCTGCTGACGATCAGCAACCATTGGCAAAGCGCCCTGCGCCGGCCAACAAGCTCATTGAAGATGATGGAACGGATGACAATAAAAAAGCGCAGGTTCATCTGCAAATGGAGCAGTTTTTGCAAGCTAAGGGAATTACGCTAGCGGACATTTCCAAACCGGAATGCTTAGAAGATCGTAAAGAATTGATTCTATGGCTGAAAGAGAATACCCCAATGTCAGGAAGAAAACTGGCGGAGGTAACAGGAATTAATAGGGAAACAATAAGAAAAATACTGGTATGATATTGTTTTGTGAATTGATACCAGATAAAAAGAGCAGCTTGCTACCCTAGTGTGGGGTAGTAAGCTGTTCTTTGGTTAGTTTAGATATTTTTTATCAGGAAATTTGATTTGAAAAGGATTTGCCCTATTCATTTTTAGCTGCGTATAAGGAGCCCATGTCATGCTGGGGCAGTTTTAAATTGGGGTATTTTTGGTATAATAAAGGCAAAGTATAATGTGGAAGCAAAGTACACCGTCTTATTTGCTTTTCAAGGGAAAATGAGATGTGTATTTTACAAAGGATTATCATGAATACATTACAAAAAACAAAATTAGTAACTGTGGCTTTATGGGCAACTACGTTCCTATGGTTGGTACTGATCTTTGTTTTATCTGCGCAACCAGCAGATCAATCTTCAGGTGTTAGTAGGAAGGTAGCAGAAACGATTATTGGCACAATCGCTTGGATTGTTCATGTCGATATTGATGCTAAGACAATCAGTAGTTTAGCAGTAGGGTTCAATCATTTAGTACGCAAGTTTGCCCATGCTGGGATATACTTCGTGCTCGGTGGATTCATAATTATGCCCCTTATAAAAACAGGGATCAGAGGCTCCAGGGCTTATGTTTTAACCATACTATTTTGCCTATTCTATGCTGTAACAGATGAAATACACCAAACCTTTATCCCAGGTAGAAGCGGGCAGATCTCCGATGTATTACTTGATACAGCAGGGGCTATGATAGGAAGTGGGACGTATTGGCTGTATGTTCAATATTTGCGTAACAAAAATTAAGGCTTTGCCTGCTGTTAGCTGTTTGATGCAAGTAAAGCCTTTTCTTAATTTCCCTTAACTTCAAAGAATATATTGCTAAAATTGGGAAATAATATCCTAATAAAGGTAATAACAGTATTATACTGTGCATATATTTTATATAACTATCTATGAAGTGTGAGGGAGATGATATTGTGGATCAGCAGTTAGAACAAATTTCTAAATTGAAAGACCAAATGTTAGCTAGAGGCTATCATCATGCTCAGCTTAATAATATTGTTAAAGAGGTTATTGGTACTACTAGCTTGGATGTCATATCTGTTGAACAAAGCACTGGTTTGCTAGAAACTTTAGAATACTACTCGGAGTTTGCTAACAAGTGTCTAAAAATGAAATTATAATTTATCAGCTGTGGCTTTTGCTGCAGCTGTTTTATTTTGGGGGTATTGTTGGTATAATACTTATATAAAGGTGCGACATAATTTGGCAAAAGAGTTTTTAAAAGATGAGATACGCCCTTATTGCTTGTGGTTTTTGGTTCTTGTGCCAAAGGTATGATTCGTGATGTGGCTATAGACGAACACACCCCGTCACTACGTGCCACCCCTCTTAAGAGGGGATTTTTTCTTGCCTCTTTGGGCAGCAGCAGGACATGGATAGGATTTTGGCGAAGTTAGTTGGCATATATGACCTTCTTTGGGAATAAAATAAAGATGATGTAGGTGGATAGGAGGGGTGTCTATTGACTAAAGATATTGTTATAAAAAGAGATGCCTTTAAAGCTTATGATATTCGTGGCAGAGTACCTGATGAGCTCAATGAGGAAGTGACCTATCGTATTGGTTGGGCTTTTGTGGATCAGTTTGCTGCGAAGCGGGTGGTAGTTGGGCGGGATGTGCGATTATCCAGTGAGAGCTTGACACAGTCATTAATACGTGGGATTACGGATAGAGGCTGTGATGTAGTAGATATTGGATTGTGTGGTACAGAAATGGTTTATTTTGCCACTTCTCACTTGGGGTTAGATGGGGGCATTATGGTAACCGCTAGTCACAATCCTATGGACTATAATGGGTTAAAGCTGGTGCGCAAAGAATCAAAACCCATTAGCGGTGACACTGGTCTGAGAAACATAGAAGAACAGGTGGTTACTGGTGATTTTTCACAGGGAAAATGTGATGGAATTACCAAGGGTAAGGTTGAGCAGCATGATGTGATGAAAGAGTATGTTCATCATTTGCTTACCTATGTAGATATTTCTACATTGAAGCCTTTAAAGATTGTGGTGAATGCAGGAAATGGCTGTGCTGGACCTGCGCTGGATGCTTTAGAGGCACTACTACCCTTTGAGTTCATCAAGGTATATCATACGCCAGATGGAAATTTTCCTCATGGTATTCCCAATCCTTTATTAGTTGAAAATCGGGAGGCTACAGCCAAGGTAGTACGAGACAGTGGTGCTGATCTGGGGATTGCCTGGGATGGGGATTTTGATCGTTGTTTCTTATTTGATGAACGGGGTGAGTTTATTGAGGGGTATTATATTGTAGGATGTTTGGCAGAGGCTTTTTTGCGCCGATATGCTGGGGCAAAGATTATTCATGATCCTCGCTTGACTTGGAATACGATTGAAATGGTAAAGGAAGCTGGCGGTATCCCTGTGTTGTGTAAAACGGGGCATGCTTTTATTAAGGAACGTATGCGCCTGGAAGATGCTGTATATGGTGGCGAGATGTCAGCCCATCATTACTTTAGGGATTTTGCTTATTGTGATAGTGGTATGATACCTTGGTTATTAGTGGCAGAGAATATGAGTGTGTCAGATATGCCTTTGTCTCAATTGGTAGGGGCACGGATGGAAAAGTTTCCTGTGAGTGGAGAGATTAACCGTAGGGTTAATGATGCTCAGTTAGTGGTAGCTGAAATTGAAAAGCAGTTCGTAACAGAAGACGCTGTTGTTGATTATACAGATGGATTAAGTGTAGAGTTTGCGGATTGGCGATTTAATTTGCGGATGTCCAATACGGAGCCATTGATTCGGCTGAATGTGGAGAGTAGGGGCAATGTTTCCTTGATGCAAGAGAAGACTAGGGAATTGCTAGCTTGTATTGAAACACACCCCGTCACTTGCGTGCCACCCCTCTCTAGAGGGGAATGGGGGGAGATATGATCAATCAGCTTGGTAGGGAGGAGATTGCTTCGTCGTGCCTTCACGCAATGACAGAAATGTAATCAAGGATTGAATAATTTGGTATAAATATAATTGTTAAGGATGGTGCTTAGATGGTAAAGGGTATGGGTAAGGTTAGGAAGGCGGTTATTCCGGCGGCGGGTATGGGGACGAGGTTTTTGCCGGCGACGAAGGCTCAGCCAAAAGAGATGCTGCCGATTGTGGATAAACCAGCCATTCAATATATTATTGAAGAAGCGGTTCAGTCAGGAATTGAGGAGATTCTCATTATTACGGGGCGGAATAAGCGGTCCATTGAGGATCATTTTGATCGGTCCGTAGAACTAGAGATGCTGCTCAAAGAGCAGGGGAAATATGAATTGCTAAATCTTGTAGAAGAGATTGCAGATGTTACGATACATTATGTACGGCAGAAAGAGGCTAAGGGGCTGGGGCATGCTGTATTATGTGCCAAACAGTTTGTTGGGAATGAGCCGTTTGCTGTATTGTTAGGTGATGATATTATTGATGCGAGTGTACCATGTTTAAAGCAGATGATGAGTGTCTATGATGATTGTCCTGGTACAATTTTAGGGGTACAGGAAGTGCCTCAGGACAAAGTATGTAATTATGGTATTGTAAAACCGAAGGCAATTAGGAATAATATATGGCAGGCTGTGGATTTGGTGGAAAAGCCAGATAGGGCTGAGGCACCTTCTCGCTTGGCGGTGCTCGGACGTTATATTCTTCAGCCTGAGATTTTTAATATATTAGAAAATACTCCTCCTGGAAAGGGTGGAGAGATACAGTTAACGGATGCCATACGTACCTTGGCCATAGAACAGCATTCTGTATTTGCTTATAATTTTGAAGGGCGCCGTTATGATGTGGGGGATAAGCAAGGTTTTCTAGAAGCCACTATTGAGTTTGCTCTAAAACGTCCTGATTTGCGGGATAACTTTCTACAGTATTTGATTAAGACAGTTGGTCCGTTGGTAGCTGGAAAGGATGGAAAGGGCGATTGTAAGTAGGTAGCGGACACACCCCGTCACTTGCGTGCCACCCCTCTCTAGAGGGGAATAGAGGGGGAGCAGCACCTTGATGTCATTGCGAGGAGGTATGACGAAGCAATCTTCTGCGTAGGACGGACACACCCCGTCACTTGCGTGCCACCCCTCTCTAGAGGGGAATAGAGGGGGA